>NZ_CAUPZS010000006.1:0-134456 GCF_963515715.1 uncultured Clostridium sp. | reverse complement strand
GTTCTTATGCTGTGCATAACGGATGCTACGTCCCTGGATAAGTTCTTCTAAGCTTTAGTTGGAGCAAGTATTCCTTTTAAGCAAACTCCATCTGAAGCTAAGAATCACTTGATCACGAAAAATTTCATCCTTTGTAATTAAGTATATATACTTATTTGAATAATTGAAACCCTAAAGAGAAATAGATTAAAACTTTAATCTATGAAATATTTATATATTGCTCTATTTAATTAAGTTTTTCACCTTATATATGCATTTATTAAAATTAAAAAAATAAGGAGTAAAAGGTACTCCCTTCTACTCCTTGTTTTATATTAACCAAATAAAACTCGATCACTTAATGATTCTTTAGTTTGAAGATTATCAAAATGTGAAAGCAATTTATTTACTGTTAATGCTTTTTTCTTTTCTTCACGTATATCTAAAACTATATTTCCCTGATGCATCATTATCAATCTATTTCCCATACTTATTGCATGATTTAAATTATGAGTTACCATTAAAGCTGTAGTTTTATGTTCTTTTATAATTTCTCCAGTAATCTCATTAATTTTTTCAGAGGTTTTAGGATCCAATGCTGCTGTATGTTCATCTAAAAGCAATATTTCAGGTTTGCTCATTACAGCCATAAGCAATGAAAGAGCTTGTCGTTGTCCACCAGATAATGATCCTACCTTAATATTCATTTTATCTTCAAGGCCTAGATCTAATTTACATAGCATTTCTTGAAAAAAAACTATATTTTTTTTAGACAATCCATTAGTTAAATTAAATCTATTTCCTTTATTATGTGCCATAGACATATTTTCTAGAATTGTCATATTAGGGGCAACTCCTGATGACGGGTTTTGAAATACTCTTCCTATAATTTTTGAACGTTTGTGCTCAGGCATTGTAGATATATCTTTATTATCTAAAATAATACTACCATTATCTAGTTCTATTACTCCTGATATTATATTTAAAAGAGTGGATTTTCCTGCTCCGTTACTTCCTATTATAGTTATAAAATCTTCTTTCTTTACATTAAGATTAAATTTATCAAATATAACTTTTTCATTTACTGTATTATTATTAAAAGTCTTACATAAATTATTTATCTGCAACAAGAGCCCCACCCCCGACTGTAACTTTTTTTCTAAGTTTAAAATTAAATTTTTTATTATTTAAGGATAATGCTATAACTACTATAATTACAGTTATAAGTTTTAAATCTGTAGGCTGAAGACCTAGTTCTAAGGCAATACCTATTATAGATTTATATATAACTGAACCTAATATAGCCATAGTAGTTCCTTTTACTATATTAATTCTTTTAAATATTGATTCGCCAATTATAACAGTAGCAAGTCCCGTTACTACAATACCAGTTCCCATACCTACATCCGCAAATCCTTGATATTGTGCCATTATGGATCCTGATAAAGCCACTAATCCATTAGAAATTATAAGTCCTAGCACTTTAACCATATCCTTGTTAACTCCTAAAGAAGTCACTAACTGTTCATTATCTCCTGTAGCTCTAAGAACAAAACCCAATTTAGTTTTCAAGAATAAATCTAATATAATCTTTGAAGCTAATGCGAAAATAACTATTATAATTATAGGTCTGGAAACTGGTGTGAAAATAGTATCAATTCCAAATAGAGGAATATTGGATTTCCCCATTATCCTCAAATTTATTGAATAAAGTGCTATCATCACAAGAATACCAGACATAAGGTTAGTTATCTTCAATTTTACATGGAACAATCCTGTTATAGCTCCTCCTATACCTCCTGATATAAAAGCTAATAAACAAGTTGCAAAAGGATTTATAGCATTTATAAGGCACATTGCGGTAACAGAGGCACCTAGCGGAAAGGTTCCATCTACTGAAAGATCAGGAAAATCTAAAATTCTATAGGTTATATAAACTCCAACGGCCATTATGGAAAATATTAATCCTTGTTCTAGTATATTTATCAATATACTCATCTAATTAACACCTCCTGTAACCTTTTCACCCTTACTATCTAACTCACTAGGAATATCGATATTTAGCTTTTTAGCGGCATCGGTATTAATTATTAGCTGCATTTCATCTAAGGTTACTATAGGAATGTCCTTAGGTTCTTCTCCGTTAATTATATCAACAGCTATAAGCCCTGTTTGGAAACCAAGTTTGTAGTAATCAATACCATTAGTTGCTAATGCTCCAGACATAACATGAGCTTTTTCTGCACCTATTACTGGGATATTGCTTTTAAAACATTGGCTAGAAATTAATGGCATGGATGACGCTACTATATTATCTGTAGGAGTGTATAGCACATCAATTTTTCCAATCAAAGAATTTAGTGCTTGTGGTACATCATTTACATTAGTGATTCCTGCAGTTACAATCTCTAAACCAAATTTAGGTGCTACACTTTTAGCATTATTTACTTGGATTTCTGAATTATTTTCACTAGTATTATATAAAATACCTACCCTTTTAGCATTGGGTAAAATTTCCTTTAGAAGTTCAAATTGTTTATCAATAGAAATATTATCTGAGGTACCTGTAACATTTGTTCCAGGCTCTTTTATAGATTTAACAAGGCCAGCCTCCACTGGATCTGTAACTGCTGTTACTAAAATTGGTATATCTTTTGTTGTGTTGTAGGCTGCTTGAGCTGCAGGCGTTGCTATAGCCATTATCATATCCATTTTTTGAGATACAAATCTTTGTGCTATAGTTTGTGTTGTGGGAATATCTCCTTGGGCATTTTGAAGATCGATTTTTATATTTTTACCTTCTTCAAATCCTTTTGATTTTAACCCATCAATAAATCCTTCTCTTGTGGCATCTAGTCCCGGATGCTCAATCAGCTGTGAAATACCGATTTTAATCTCCTTGTTACCATTTGAATGTGTTTTATTTGGATTTGTACATCCTCCTAAAATAGACGCAGTTAATAACACTGCAAAAGCGATTTTTAGTCTTTTTACTACCATACTACCATCCTCCAAAATATTTATAGTTTTTACAAAATAAAAAACTCTCCTATAGGAGAGTTATATAACAAAAAAACATAGACTTATTTTAATATCTCCTACAAAACTACCATTTTACATAATTAAAATCTACTACATACAATAATATTTAATTTTTAATTAATCTTACAAATACTACATTAAATCTATCAAACTATTACTCTAATTTGCTACCATACTGCTATAATGTTCTACCATTCTACTACATAAGTCCCAAAATTGACTTGTAACTATTCTATGCTTATTTTTAAAGCTTGTCAATATATTTTTTATTTAGTGTAAATTATATGATAATACTTAATTAAAAAAAGGAAGGGAAACCCCTTCCTTTTTTAAAAGCATGTAAATTGACTTATTTGTCTAAGATCCATTCCAAAGAATACCCATCTGGATCCGGTCCATCTGAAGCCAGAAACTGATCTAGGACCTACAAAAGTAGGCCAGGCCCAGAAACCTCTTCCTCTCCTAGGCCATATAAAAGTAAATCTGCGGAGACAAGGTCTTATAGCACCAGGATCCACTGCGAATGCTTGAAATTGTGGCTGGCTTGGAGTAAATGAAGGTGGTGGGCCGCCAGGGGCTCCGCCTCCGCCAGGGCCTCCTCCAGGACCAGATGGTGGACGTCCAGGAGGGAATGGTTGGAATTGTTGGCGATAATATGCGCAATAAGGGCAGCGGTCCTCTACAGAACGGAAATCATCTCCAAAATTCATACCTAGATCATAATTGCAGTCGAAATCATCAATAAACATAAATACTCTCCTTTTAAAAGCTACATTATATATTATGCAATATGTTACAAAAAGGTTATACTAGATTTAGTTGGTAATTTTATTTTTACGAGGAGGAAGAGTATGGAGGATTTTAAGATCAGATTTGCTAAAGAAGAAGATACTAAATTAATTTTAAATTTTATTAATGGGTTGGCAGAATATGAAGAGTTGTCTAATGAAATGGTTGCTACAGAAGAAACATTAAAAGAATCTCTTTTTATAAGAAAGGCTGCAGAAGTAATTATTGGAGAATATGAAGGAATTCCAGTGGGGTTCGCGTTATTTTTTCACAATTTCTCTACTTTTATTGGTAAGCCGGGTATTTATTTAGAAGATTTATATATAAGACCTGAAATGAGGGGGAAAGGTTTTGGCAAAACCATGCTTTCATTTTTAGGAAAATTAGCTATTGAAAGAGATTGTGGAAGATTAGAATGGTCGTGCTTAGATTGGAATAAGCCATCCATTGACTTTTATAAAAGCATGGGAGCTATACCTATGGATGAATGGACGGTATATAGGGTTACAGGAGACACTTTAGAAAAATTGGGAGGAGATTTTACAGAGTGAAGAGCATAGTTCTTCAAATAGAGAGCTAAGCATGCAGTGAAGCCGCTCCAAGAAAAAGTCGCTATTTCATTACATGCTTATCTCTTTTGTTTTTTACAAAGATACTTTCTAAATTAAGCTATATAAGATTGGTTAACAATTATAAATTCTCACAAGTATATTTATATATCAGAAATAAGAACTGAGGTACATAGTGACGTCACTTCAAAAAAGACGCTCCTCCCACTATATACCTCAGTTTCTGTATGTTTTACACGTCTATTTTCAAGTATATAATTGTAACAAATTGATTTTTTAAATACTTATTTTTATAATTTCATGTTTAAAACTAAAAAAATGCTATGTAATGTGCACTATGCATTTGAGCAAAAGCTAGAAATTCTTAATTTATTTTAGAAGAATACCGTTAAGATGCTGTACATGTCTGACCGAAGGGGGTTTGTCAGCATTAGGGATTTTTATAAGATAAATTTTAGAAGTTCTTATTGTAGCGAGACAGCATAAGAAGCATTGCAGAGCATTTTTTATTTGTTAAACCTATAATTAGTTCTTAACTTTTATTAAAATCTATTTAATTAAAAAACTTTGAACATTTTTTAACTAAGTTAAATAAAAGACCAAAATGTAATATATAACCAAAATATATTTTTAATATTCATAATATTCTATAATATAGTTATATGAATCATCGTAGAATTAAAATTTAATGAAATGGGGGATTATAAAATGGCTAATAATAGCGTAGTGTCAAGTAAAGATGAAAAAGTAGTTCAAAAGAAAGACTACAAAATTATGGGGTTGTCTATACCTATGTTTTTTATTTTAGCAATTATTGTTTTAGCATCAGCTTATTTTAATGTATTGCCAAAAGGCATGATTGGCGCTCTTGCTGTGATGATGATAGTTGGAGCAGTACTAAATTTAATAGGAGATCATCTTCCTATTGTAAAGGATTACTTGGGAGGAGGGCCTATAGTTGTAATATTTGCATCAGCTGCCTTGGTTACCTACAAAGTTTTTCCTAAAGACACAATAGATATTATTACAAGTTTTATGACTAAAGAAGGTTTCTTGGATTTCTATATTGCAGCTTTGATAACAGGTAGCATACTTGGAATGAATAGGAAATTATTAATAAAGGCTTCTGTAAGGTATATTCCAGCAATTTTAGGTTGTGTTGTTTTTTCATTATTATTTGTTGGTATTGCAGGTGCATTAATGGGATATGGTGCAACTAAAGCAATATTTTATATTGGAATCCCTATAATAGGAGGAGGCATGGGAGCAGGAGCTGTTCCTCTTTCTAAGATTTTTGGCTCAGGATTCAATGTGGATCCAGCTCAAATGCTTTCAGTTATGGTACCAGCCGTTGCATTAGGAAATGCATTTTCCATAGTATTAGCAGGAATTTTAGATAAAGTAGGAAAGGGAAAACCTAAATTAACAGGAAATGGGAATATGTTAATAGATAGTACTGTAGAAGAAGTTAAAGAAGAGGAGGAAGCATTTGAACTAGATCTTGGCATAATGGGAAATGGACTTTTAATTGCACTTACATTTTTCTGTTTAGGATCTATTATAGCTAAGTTCATACCAGGAATACATCAATATGCCTGGATGATTTTGTCCGTGGCTGCAGCTAAAATACTAGGACTAATTCCTAGAAAATATGAATTGGCAGCGGCTCAGTGGTATCAGTTCATAGTTACTAATTTTACTTCGGCTTTATTGGTTGGTATAGGAGTAGCTTATACAGATTTAGGTCAAGTTATTGCAGCATTTAGTGGTCAATACTTAATATTAGTTATAGTTACAGTATTGGGAGCTGCATTAGGAGCTGGATTAGCAGGAAGATTAGTAGGATTCTATCCAATAGAATCTGCAATTACAGCAGGATTATGTATGGCTAATATGGGTGGGACAGGAGATGTTGCTGTTTTATCATCGGCTAAAAGAATGGGACTCATGCCTTTTGCACAAATATCTTCTAGAATAGGTGGTGCGATGATTTTAATTATAGCTAGTACACTGATAAAAATATTTTCGTGATATATAAATTAATATTAATTTTATAGGATTTTAAGAATTATATTAAATCTCTATATGTCTCATGATTCCAGACATATAGAGATTTTTGAAGGTTAAATGATTTATATTTTTATTTATTGAAGGAATTGAAAGTAGTAGAAGATGAAAGTAAATTGGAAAATATGCAATAAATATTTCATAAAAGTAAAAAAATAAATTTTTTGAAATATTTCTCTCAAATGGTTGACAAATTTTTATTGAGTGTGATAACATCTACAGTAACCTAGCTGGGGAAATTGTTTAAAACAAAATGTCTCTATATGCTTAATAAACATAGCATATAGGGGCTTTTTTATAAAAAGAAATTTAGTTATTATATGTAAATAATATAATTTATTTACAGGACGAAATTAAAAGGGGGCTTTTAAATGGATGGGCTATTAGCATTCACGGTATTATTTATCATTTTTGGTGTTGGAGATTTTATATCTTCTAAGACCAAGGCTATTTTTTCAACGATGTTTGTGTCTTCAACTATATTGTTGGTTGGTTTTTGGGTGGGGCTTCCTAAGACCATTTTCGATGATTCTATATTATTACCATTAGGATCCATAGTTATAGCAATTTTAATAACTCATATGGGGACACTTATGAGTATTAAAGAACTTAAGGAACAGTGGAAAACAGTAGTTATTGCTTCAGGTGCAATTGTAGGTATAGCAGTTTTTGTTTATATTGCGGGTACACCTATTCTTGGAAGAGAATATTCTATAGCGGCAGCACCACCTATAGCAGGTGGAGTGGTTGCTGGAATAATGATGGGGGAAGTAGCTAAGGCAAAGGGGTTGGAAACTATTATGGTATTTACCACTCTTTTGGTTGTTGTACAAGGTTTTTTTGGATATCCAATTGCCTCTATATGTTTAAGCAAAGAGGCTAAAAGAATTGCAAATAAATTTAAAACTGAAGAATATAATATATCAGAAAGAGAGATAGCTGCAGTTAAAGTAGAGGAGGAGAAAAAGTCTAAATATAAGATATTTCCTGATTTCCCAAAGGGACTGCAAACGTCGTCTATAATGCTAGCAAAATTAGGATTAGCAGCTGTTCTTAGCTCTAAGTTAGCTGCCCTAACTAACGGTGTTGTAAACAAGTACGTAGTATGTTTAATTATGGGAGTTCTCTTAAAGGAAATAGGTTTTCTAGAAGGAGATATCCTCACGAAATCTAATTCTTTTGGGATAGCTATGGGAAGTATACTTACAGTTATATTTGCAAATTTAGTAAATGCAACCCCGGAAATGGTAACTAAATTATTGTGGCCTTTAGTGGTAAGCTTAACTTTAGGAACAATAGGTATAGCTTTATCAAGTATTCCTTTGGGGAAAGCTCTAGGGTTAAGTAAGGAAATGTCATTAGCTATAGGTATTACCGCTTTATTCGGTTTTCCGGGCACTTTCATTATATCTCAAGAGGTTGCCAATGCAGAAGGAAAGACTGAAGAAGAAAAGCAGTATATTCTAAATGAAATTTTACCTAAGATGCTTATAGCAGGTTTTGTAACAGTAACTATAGCATCTGTAGTTTTAGCTGGAATAATGGTAAACATGCTTTAATTTTTTAGTATTTTGCTTTAGTAATGCATAACTGTACATTAAAATATATTAATAAAAGGGGGATTTATTTATGAAAACATTAGAGTTAGCTAAAAAATATTATGATTGGATGGTAGATATAAGAAGGGATTTTCATATGCACCCAGAACCTTCTTTTAGTGAATTTAGAACATCTAAAAGAATAAGAGAAGAATTAGAAAAAATGGGTATTAAAGTTCAGAACCCATGTGAAACAGGGGTATTGGGAATTCTTAAAGGTAAGAAAGATGGAAAAGTAGTTGCTTTAAGAGCTGATATAGATGCTCTATCCGTTAATGAAGAAACTGGACTACCTTATAGTTCTAAAATACCTGGTATGATGCATGCTTGTGGGCATGATGCTCATGCTTCTATGTTATTAGGTGCTGCCAAAATACTATCAGAAATGAAAGAAGAGATAAATGGAACAATTAAGTTTATATTTCAACCGGCAGAGGAAGTAGCTGGTGGTGCTAAAAAGATGATAGAGGGAGGGGTATTGGAAAATCCTAAGGTAGATATGGTTTTTGGAATGCATATATGGTCTGATGTTCCTGTAGGTCAAGGCAATATCCAGTCGGGACCTATGATGGCATCAGGAGATAGGTGGAAGTTGATTATAAAGGGGAAATCTTGTCATGGATCTTCACCATGGCAAGGAGTAGATGCTATTACTTGTATGACTGCTGTTTTAAATGGGCTTCACACAATTGTTACAAGAGTAAATGATATAAGAAATCCTATAGTAATAAACGTTGGTAATATCAATGCAGGAGAGCGATTTAATGTAGTTCCAGGAAAAGCTGAAATTATAGGTATGAACAGAGCTTTTACAAAAGAGACTAGAGAAGCATTGCCAAAGTGGATGGAAGATATGATTAAGAGCACTTGTGAAGCGTATGGATGTGAATATGAATTTACCTATGATTGTATCTGCAGTCCAACTATTAATGATGAAAATACTGTAAAGTTTGTAGAAAAATCACTAGCTAAAGTTATGGGATTGGAAAATCTTATACCTATGGAAAAGGTTATGGGTTCAGAGGACTTCTCTGAATATGCTGAAAAAGTTCCAGGAGCATTATTGTTCCTAGGAGGAAGAAATGAAGAGAAAAAATGTTGTTACTCACATCATTCTAATTTTTTTAATATAGATGAGGATGCATTACCGCTAGGAGCAGCTAGTTATGCTCAAGTGGCATTGGATTATTTGGAGTAGGTTTTTTATAACCTACTCCTCTTATATGTTACATTGATATAAATTTATATGATTTTTGTAACATGTAAATTTATACTGTATCACATGTGTTACAGCATAAAAATTATTTTAACTTACAAAATTAAAAAGCTATAAATTAATATATATTGAAAAGTCGGAAAATTATTGAAAAAAACATATACACTATTCCTCGTGAGAAATGTATACTGCAAAATACTCTCTTGGCACGGCAATTGCTTTAATAATAGTTAAAGTTTAAGTGTTTTAACGAGGAGGTTTATCATGGAATTAGGTAATAAAAAAACTGGAATCATGCTAGTTATTACAGGACTTTGGGTATTAATTACCTTATGTGCATGGAAAGGACAGTGGTTTGTAAGTTTAATTGCCAGCGTAATATTAATGCTTCTTTACATGATGCTAGGGGCAGCTAAAAATGGAAAATTAAATATGAAATTTTTTGTGACAACCCTGCTTTCCTGGTCAATTTTATGGGCTGGGGGATTCTTTCTATCAAAATATTATGCAGATATTTTTGCGGGGAAGATGCCTGACTTTACAATTTTGGGATTCCACCCTTCTTTTGCATTTACCATACTGACTTATTGGATAGGAGGAATGTTGACTTTAACTTTAGGGCTGACAATATTTGCTGATCTTTGGTTATCAGATGAGGATTGGAATAATTTTAAAGATAAGATTGAGTCTTTAAATTCTCTAAAGGAGGAATGTTAAATGTCAGCGGGAGTTAAATATTTAATTGTTGGTTTCTCATTAGTAATGATAGTCATTTCTTTTGTAATTGGCTTAGCTTCTAGGGATAAGGCTTCAGATCCTCAGTCCTTTTTTGGAGGAACGGCTCTCTTTGGTCCGTTGGTGGTAAGCTTATCTACTTTAGCGGCAGTTGAAAGTGCCTTTGCCATAGTAGGGGTACCTGGTACTATTTACTCCTTTGGAAATACTATGACTTTATGGATGTTATCCTCTTCGGCTTTTTCTATGGCCTATATTGCTATAGGTAAAAAAATCAGAGCTATGGCTGAAATTGCACCAATTGCAACTCTGGGAGATATATCGGACTTAAGATATAATGGCCATAATGGTATAAAAATAACACTTTCAATAATATTATTCATAGGTTCTATAGCATATTTAGCATCACAAATTAGTGCCTGTTCAGCTCTTTTTGCTCACCTACTAGGTTGGAAACCTATGGTTGCTGGTTTATTCATATTTGGAATACTTACAGCATATACAGCTATAAGTGGTGAAGTTGGAGGAGTATTAACTCAAGCATTTCAAGGGCTGATAATGGTAGTAGCTGGCATAATAATGATATTTGCATTCTTTTCAATTACAGGTGGATTTAAAGAAGTTGTAGAAGTAGTATCAACTGCTGGGAAAGTAACGGGGATGGTGGATGGTAAAGAAGTAACAAAACAATTTATTCCTGAAGCTATGAACGCTTGGGGAACATTACCAGGGTCCATAGCTTTAACCTGGATGTTTATACCTATATTAGGAACCATGGGGCAACCGCAAGTTTTAACAAGAATGTATGCGCTTAAGAACCCTAAAGATATGCCAAAATTAGGTTTATACGCGGCACTTGGCCATATGGTGGTGGGATTATTTGCTGTAACTATGGGATATACTGCTTTATATTTAGTAGGAAATGGCTCCATACCTCCATTAACTAATGGTGATAATTCAATATTTGCTGTAGCTGACTATGTTGGAGTATATGCTCAATTATTTGTATATGCAGCGGTGCTAGCAGCCTCTATGTCAACTGCCAGTATGTTTTTAACACTATCTGCTACCATAATTTCAAGGGATATACCAAATGCTTTAGGTAAGAAAATTGAACCTAAAAAACAAATTGCCCTATCAAGAATTGCAACCTTTATTATTGGTATATTATCCATTATATTTGCTTTAACTAGTGGAGAAGCAGTGGCCATACTTGGAACTTTCGGCTGGGGAACGTTGATGTCTGCTACATTCCCAGTGTTTATAACAGGGCTACTTTGGAAAAGGGCTAGTAGCCAAGGAGTATACGCAGGATTGATAACTGCATTAGTATTAAATGTACTTTCCTTATATTTAAATAGTACTAGCTTTAAGTGGCCAGGGGGCCTTCCGTGGTATGTTAATGTAATAACAGCTTCTATGCTTGTAACTTTCTTAGTTTCCTTGTTCACAAATGGAGCTACAGGAAATGACTTAGACAAGAGGGTAGAAGCAGTAATTGATCTATAAGGAGGATAATATTTATGAAGGTTATTGGAATTTGTGGAAGTCCAAGAATAGGAAATACAGAATTTTATATTAATTTAGTATTAAATGATTTAAAGGAAAATGGTTTTGAAGTAGAATTAATTAGGCTTAGGGATAAAAACATAGGTCAGTGTGAAGGTTGCTATAAGTGCATAGAGAATAAAAGGTGTGTAATTGAAGATGATTTTCATGAAATATTTGATGAAATGGCACAAGCTCATGGAATAATTGTGGGTTCTCCCGTTTATAATGGGTCAATAACTCCAAGGCTAAAGGCTCTACTAGACAGAGCTGGATTTTCGGGACGTTGGGTAAGTAATAATTTAAAAACAGAGGATGGTAAATATCAGTGGGGGCAAATGCTATTTTCAAATAAAGTCTTTGCTCCAATTACTGTAGCAAGGAAAACAGGCCAAACTTTTGCTCTAGCTCAGTTGTCACTTTGGCTACTGTCAATGATTTTATAATAACGGGCTCTAACTATTGGACAGTAGGTACAGCGGGGACTTCGGGAAGTGTAAATGCTAATGAAGATAGTGAGGGTATAAGTATAATGAAACATTTGGCTCATAATATGAATCATGTTATTACAAAATTAAATAGTTAAGTAATTAAAATAGAGTAGGATTTAATCCTGCTCTATTTAGCTAGGTAGTATATATACAGAACAATGTTTTATATTTTCCATATTACTTTCTATGGTATTATGAACTAACTCCGCGATCTTATGTCCTTGCTCTATGGAAATACTTTTATCTACACATATCCCTACATCAGCATAGATTTTATTTCCAAATATTCGTGTTTTTAAACTATTAACTTTAATAACTCCCTCTATATCTGAGCTGAGTTCTCTTATTCTATCCATTATATCATTGCTTGCAGTATGATCCACTAATTCTTTAACAGCTTTTAGGTAGTATTCTACTCCTACTTTAACGATAATTATACAAACTAATATTGCTGCTATAGGGTCTAATATTTTAAAGCCCATGCGAGCACCTAATATTCCTAGGAAAGTAGCTATGGACGAGATGGCATCAGATCTATGGTGCCATGCATCTGCTTCCATAGATGTGCTTTTAATTTTTCTAGCAATCATTAAAGTGTACCAATATAGACACTCCTTTACTATTATAGAAGTAGCTGCGGCAATTAAAGCTATTTTTCCAGGTGAGCTTAGGTTTCCTCTTATTGAATCTATCACTCCTTTATATCCTATTGAAACCCCTGTAAGTATAAGTAATAAACTAATGATTTTAGTAAATATAGATTCGAATTTCTCATGACCGTAGGGATGATTTTCATCTGCCTCTTTATTGGACACTTTCAAGCCTATAATAACTACTAAGGTTGTAACTATATCAGCTAAACTATGAACTGCGTCTGCAAGCATTGCTGTACTTTTACCTAGTATAGCTCCGGCAAATTTAAATAATGATAATACTAGGTTTATTCCTATAGAAATCCAAGAAGCTCTGGTTCCTATTTTTACATTCTCCATTTCAACACCTCTCAATTGATAATAATATGATATTTAAACTTTAATTATATTATATGCAACGATGCTGAAAATGACAACGTTTATTTAAAATTATTATGGAATATTTTTACTGAATACCGTTATCAATTGATAATGAAAATCCTTTTAAGTTTCATATAAAAGAAAAAAATCATAATGTAGATAATATCATAAATTTTAAAAATATAATTATAAAACATGAATTCAAATTTTTTAAGTAAAAGTTAAGATTTTAATAAGGTTATGGTAAGATATATTCTTTATAATGTAGTTATAAAATGAAGCAAGGGGGAATATATTGTGGTAAACTTACTTTTATTTCTCTTATTTGCCTTAATTACCACGGTTACAGTTGAGTGTCTTGTTAGAGATATATATTTTAAGGATGGATGTAGAAAACACTATTATAGAATATTGAAAAGCATTTATAATATGTTAATTATTATATTTATTTTCCTTCATAGAAATTATATATTATCAATGAATGGATTCGGTGGAATACTATTTTTTAGCTGTGGAATAGTTGCTGTAGTTAATATTTTTTATATAGCTAGAGATGCAAAGGTATTGAAAGAGGAGAATGCACTATAATCAATGGGGAATAAAATATTACATATAAAAAAGACATGCAATATCACACTGCATGTCTTTTTAACTTTATAAATCTAAAGGCTAAAATAACAATCAACAGAAGACCGATATTTGGAATGAATACATTATTATTTATGATTAGATAAAATATATTTTTTGACACATCCGATATATCCGTTCCTATAATGTTAATTAATATTTTACGCAATAAATAAAAACGATTAGGAATTAATGAATAAAGTATAGTTAATATTATGGATATATAAAATAATAAGTAATTATAAGTTATATATGTTATAATAAAATGTAATATATTGGGATTTGGAGGATAATATGATGGATATTAAAGATATGAAAGAAAAAATAATATATTGTTTGTTGGGGTTTTCCATAGTCTTAAATATCTACACTATAAATTTAGTTCTAAACTTTAGAGATAACATGGCAAATAGTTTATCTGATTTAAATATTGAGGTAATGCGTACGCAAAATGATGTAAATAGAGTAAGTAATTCATTAAATGGACAGGGAAGAAAAGTCGATGAATACATGACAAAAGAAAAGATGACTAAAGATGTTATGTCTAGATATGAACTGGCAGAGTATTTAAATATTTCTATATACAAACTTTGGGAAATATTGGAGGATAAAGAATCTAAAATACCTTACGTTTTAGTAGATGGTGAGCATAGATTTTCTAAGGATAACATAGATAAATGGTTAGCTTCAGTAAAACATATAGATACTTACAAAAACATTCTCCCATCTAAATAGATAGGAGAATATTTTTTATCCGATTTAAGCAAACTCCATCTGAAGCTAAGAATCACTTGATATGATATAATAGAACTAATTTTAATAAAAGGCTGATGATTATGAGTAAAGAATTTAAGATTTCAGTAAGAAATTTAGTAGAATTTATAATGAGATCTGGTGATATAGATTCTACTTTTATAGGAAATAGTAGAGCTCTAGAAGGAACTAGGGTTCACCAAAAAATACAAAAGAATAAAGGGGAAAACTATAGAGCGGAGGTTTCTTTAAAATATACCTTCGCTTATGAAGATGCACTTATAAGTGTGGAAGGAAGAGCCGATGGAATTATTGAAGAAGAGGGAGAAACAATAATCGATGAGATTAAGAGTACCACAAGGGATTTAGAAAGCATAGAAGAAAATTACAACCCGCTTCATATGGCCCAGGCAAAATGTTATGCATACATATATGGAAAGGAAAATGACCTAGAGAGTTTAAAGGTTCAGCTTACCTATTGTAATGTAGAAACAAAGGAGATAAAAACTATAATTGAAGAATACTCCTTGATAGAATTGGAAGAATTTTTTAATGATTTACTAGATAAATACTATGTGTGGATTCAATTTGAAAAAGAATGGAGCCAATTAAGGGACTCTAGTATAAAAGCATTATCTTTTCCCTTTAATGAATACAGAAAAGGTCAAAGAGAGTTAGCAGTAGCTGTATATAGAACCATACAAAATAAAAAGAATATTTTTCTGCAGGCACCCACAGGAGTAGGTAAAACCATATCCACAATATTTCCTACTATAAAAGCCATGGGTGAAGGCTTGGCGCATAAGATATTTTATTTAACAGCTAAAAATATAACCTCTTCTGTAGCTTTAGAAGGTATTGAATTAATGAATGAAAAGGGATTATCTCTAAAAACCATAGCTATTACAGCGAAAGATAAAATTTGTTTTAAAGAAAAAACTATATGTAATAGAGAACAGTGTGAATATGCTAAGGGCCATTATGATAGGGTAAATGAGGCCATATTAGATATATTAAAAAATGAAGATTTAATAGATAGAGAAAATATTCAGCTTTATGCTGAAAAGCATAAGGTTTGCCCTTTTGAATTTTCTTTAGATGTGTCTTTATGGGCAGATATGATTATATGTGATTATAATTATGTATTTGATCCTAGGGTATATTTAAAAAGGTTTTTTGATGGCAAGAAAGAAGATTTCGTATTTTTAATCGATGAAGCACATAATTTAGTAGACAGGGGGAGAGATATGTTCTCTGCCTCATTAAATAAAGAGGATTTTCTTAAAGGGAAAAAGATTACAAATGAAGTTGGGAAAAAATTATATAAAAAATTAGATAAAATCAACTCATACTTTTTAGAACTAGGAAAAAAATGTGATGAGAAGGGGTATTTAATATTAAAGGAAGATCCTTTAGAGATAGCTTCCATGATAAGAAGTACAGTGGAAGAAATGGAAAAGTGGTTAAAGATTAGGGATAACTCAGAAGAATATGAGCATATTTTAAAATTATACTTTGACTGTTTAGCTTTTATAAGAATAAGCGAACTATATGATGAAAACTTCATAGTTTTTTCAAAAAAACAAGGAAGGGATATAGTATTGACCTTGTTTTGTTTAGACCCATCTAAGCTTTTAAGAGAGGGTATAGAGAGAGGAAAAACTGGAGTTTTTTTCTCTGCTACATTAACTCCAATAAATTATTTTATGGATGTATTAGGAGGAGATAAGGAAGATTATATAGTTAGAATCCCATCTCCTTTTGATCCTAGTAAAAGAAAGATAATTATTGCAGGAAATATATCTACTAGATATAAGCATAGAGATATTAGTGTAGATAAAATTGTAGAGTATATTAAAGTTTTTATGGGAACTAAAAAAGGAAATTATTTAGTGTTTTTTCCTTCCTATACTTATATGGAAAAGGTGCTTGAAAAATTCAGAGAATATGATGACGAAATAGATATAATTTCTCAAAACTCAATAATGAATGAGAAAGAAAGGGAAGAATTTCTAAATAAATTTCAAGAGAATCCAGAGAAAACAATGATTGCCTTTACGGTTCTTGGAGGAGTGTTTTCAGAAGGGATAGACCTAAAGGGAGAAAGATTATCAGGAGCAATAATTGTAGGAGTAGGGCTTCCACAGATATGTTTTGAGAGAGATATAATAATGAACTACTTTAATAGTAGTAAGGGAACTGGATATGAATATTCTTATGTATATCCAGGAATGAATAAGGTTCTTCAAGCTGGGGGAAGGGTTATAAGAACAGAAGAGGATAGAGGAGCTATTTTACTAATAGATGATAGATTTATAAGTAATGCTTATAAAAATTTATTTCCCAGGGAATGGAGAGATAATATTACAGTATATAATTCCAAAGATTTAGAGAAGATATTATTAAGTTTTTGGTGAAAATGAAATAGTAAATAAGGAAGTGATTTAACACTTCCTTATTTATCATCATCCCCATCTAACAGCGGTGGCAGCCCAAGAATATCCGGTTCCTGACCCTAGCATAATAACTAAATCTCCATCTTTAATTCTTCCAAGTTTTAATGCTTCATAAACTGAGATGTAAGCATCTGCAGATTGCACATGACCAAAATTATTAAGAATAAAAGATTGTTCTTCTACCATATCAAATTCCTTTAATATTAGATTTAATATTGAATTCTTCATGAAAATAGGGGCTAGAAAATCAATTTCATTTTTTTTATATCCACTTTTTTCAGCGGCGGTTCCTATTACCTTACAAAAGTTAGATAAAGAAATAGGATCAAGCCTTTCTTTCATATCTTGAGGATCTGCTACATCTAATCCTAAATAACCTACGCAATTTCCTTTTTTCTTTTCTTCTTCTGCTAACATGAAATCTTTAGTTATAAATGAAACATTGTTGTAGTTTGCATTTCCTACATCGTAAACTGCAACGCTATCAGCAAAAGAACCATCAGTTATGAGGTGAGATTCTAATATTTGATTTTTTTCATATCCTTTTGTTATAAGGCATGCTGCTGCACCATCACCAAAGTTAAACATAAATCTTGCTCTTGGATTTCTATAATCAATTAGATCAGATTCTTTTGTTCCAACCACTAATAATACATTTTTTATATCAGATTGAGTGATCATAAGGCTTTTAGCAAGCTGCAAACATAATGCTCCAGAGGAACATAAATTATGGACTTCAAAGGTTTTAGCATTTACTGCGCCTATTTTATGCTGTATGTGAGCGGCACAATTATAGAGATAATAATCTTTATATTCACTACCATGATATATTATGAGATCTATATCTTCAGGATTTATCACATCTTCTATACAATCTAAGGCTGCTTTTGCACACATATGGGATACAGTTTCATCATTTGCTGCTTTATGTTTTGATTCTATTCCAAATTTATTTTTTATTACATCTTCGGGAATTCCGCTTAGTTTAGAAATTTCTCTATAGGTTTCTATTTTTTCAGGATAATAAACTCCAATACTCCTAATACCGATGGGTATATTTAAAAAACTTTTCATATCCAATCTACTCCCTTCTTTTAATTTCAAATTAGTCTTCAGCTTTTCCATATTTGTTTATCACATCTTGTGAAACTATTTTGCCAACAGAATTTTTGGGAACTTCATGGACAAAAGTTACATACTTTGGTACTTTATATTTGGCAAGCTTGTTATTTAAAAATGCTATAACGTCTTTTTTCTCTAAATTCATATCCTTTTTTAAAGATATTACTGCCTTTCCAACTTCACCCCATTTTTCGTCTGGCACACCTATAACACAACATTCGTGTATTTCATTCATTTGGTAGAGAACTCTTTCAATTTCAGCAGGGAATACATTTTCTCCTCCGCTTATATATATATTTTTCTTTCTACCTACAATATATATAAATCCTTCATCATCCATTCTTGCCATATCACCTGTATATACCCAGCCGTTCTGTAAAGTCTTTTTAGTTTCCTCTTCATTTTTCCAGTATCCAGAAAATATCTGAGGACCTGTAAATATTAATTCACCAGTGCTACCCGATTCAAGCTCCTGGTCATTATCATCTACTATTTTTGCAGTTGTAAAGTAAAAGGGTTTTCCAACGGAAGCATGTTTTTCTTTGATTTTATCGAAATCAATAAAATTAATTGGAGTGCCAAGATTCATAGGTCCTCCTTCAGTTAATCCATAGCCAGCACAGATTTTAACACCCTTTGCCCAAAACTTCTCCATAACTTGAATAGGGGTAGGTGCAGCACCAGACATTACCCATTTAACTGATGACCAGTTTGTTGTATTGAACTCAGGTTCTTCATACATCATTCTAAATATAGTTGCAGCTCCAAAGACATAATTTGTCTTGTAATCATTTATAACTTTTAACGAAAGCTTTGGATCAAAATCTTTATTTATTAAAAGTTGTCCACCAGCTAAAAGTAATCCCAAAGTAAGAATGTTCCATCCCCCAGTATGGAATAATGGAAGCAACAGGTGAACCTTGTCCATGGGGGATAATCCCCAATCTGTAATATTGTTTATGGCATTAAAAAGAACAGCTCTATGGGAGATCATTGCGCCCTTTGGTAGTCCAGTAGTACCTCCTGTATGTATTAGCAGATAGATATCTTCTAAATTTAAATCCCTACATCTCACAGGAGTAGTATTTTCATACATCATTAAATCTTCATAGCTCATGTTATTATAATTAGAAGTATTGAGGCTATTGAAACTATTGTCAGTGTTATGGAGAGTAATATATTTGTTTATAGTAGTAATGTTATCTTTTAGTTGTTCTACTATAGGTGAAAATAAGTCTTCAAAGAATAATACATTAGGTTCTTCTGCATTCATAAGAAGTGTAAGTTCTTCAGATGAAAGTCTTAAATTATAAGGTACAAATATTGCTCCTAATTTACCACATGCAAACACGCCATCAAACATTTCTATTCTATTTCTGGATATAAAGGCTACCCTATCACCCTTTTTTATACCACATTGTTCCGACATAAAATTGGCTAGTCTGTTAGCGCGGTGATTTAAGTCTTTAAAAGTATAAGTAATGTTATTATCTAAATCTAAAATTGCCTCTTTATCAGGACTTAGTTTTGCTCGATTTCCTATTATATCCCCAAGCCATTCAAATTCTCTTACTAACATAATGCAACCTCCTAATATTAATATAGTTAATTTAATAAAGTTTAAATTTTATTACATATTTCATTTTCACAATATATAAAAGCAAAATATATGCCAATGTGTAAAAACTTTAATATAGTCTTAAACCACAGTGCATAACACTTATTTAATATCTAAATATTTTGAATTCGTAACATATTGATACGGTATTTGAAGTTTACATATGTATCATTGGTTAGCATAGATTGTAAAAAATCTGTTACATTCACATCATTTTAAAGGAAAATTATACAATAAAAGAGAATATACTGAAGTAATAAGTGGGGTGATTATATGAGTGAAATAATAGATACAAAGCTTACGGAAGAAGAATTTAAAAATCTTTTCGTTTCCACCATTTCTTTAATTTTTAATCAAATGCCTATACCAATAAACTTTGTTGATTCAGATTGTAATGAAATATTTATGAATAAAGCTTTTCTTAACTACTTAGGACTTGAACTTGAAGATGTAATAGGGAAGCATATAACGGAAATAGATCCTTTTGTTAGACTTCCTATAGTAGTTAAAACTGGTAGGGCAGAGATAGGGCAAAAACATAGATTTAAAGATGGCCGTGAAGTTATAGTTCATAGATTACCAATATTCTATGGGCAAAAGATTATTGGTGGAATAGGTATTATATTGATAGATGATTTAAACTACCTCTATGATTTAGCTATGGAAAGCAATTTAATAAATAAACTTAACCCTCATAAAAAGAGTAGAGCAGTAGACGTTTATAAAGCTAAATATACCTTTGAAGATATATTTACTCAATCTTCAGAGGGGAATAGCTGTAAGTTAAGAGCAGAAAAATATGCTAAAACGGATTTTACCGTTCTTATCACTGGAGAAAGCGGAACGGGAAAGGAATTGTTTGCTCACTCAATACATAATCATAGCAATAGAAAGGAAGGGCCTTTTGTCAGTATTAATTGTGCATCAATTCCTAAAACCCTAATTGAATCAGAACTTTTCGGGTATGAGGAAGGTTCTTTTACTGGAGCTAATAAATCTGGTAGGGTGGGTAAATTTGAAATAGCTAATGGGGGAACTATTTTTTTAGATGAAATAGGCGATCTCCCATTGGATATGCAAGCAAAGCTCTTAAGGGTGCTACAAGAAAATGAAATACAAAAGATAGGAAGTAATAAAATAATTAATGTGGATGTAAGAGTTATTGCTGCCACTAATTGTAATATAATGGAGATGGTAAAGGACGGGAAATTTCGTTCGGATTTATTTTATAGATTAAATGTATTAAATCTTAATATTCCACCACTTAGAGAAAGAAAAGAGGACATAAAACTATTAATTGAACACTTTAATACAGAATTATATCAAGATTTTAATATATGTAAAAAATTTAATAAGAATGTTATAGAAGTATTTTTATTGCATAAATGGCCAGGCAATATAAGAGAATTAAAAAATGTAGTTACAAGTAGTGTTGTGAATGCTTTAGATGATATTGTAGAAATAAAAAATATACCACAATATATAATGGATGACTTAGATTTTCAAGAAAGCAATTCTGAAGAAGTACCTGAAAACATTAAAATATCTATAGATAATAATTCATTAACAGATGCTGTTTATAAGACAGAAGAAAAGTTGATAATTGAAACTCTGAAATCTTGCAATTTTAATAAGACAGAAGCTGCAAAGAAACTAGGAATATCAAGAATGTCTTTATATAGAAAATTAAAAAATATACAGCTTGAAAGATAGAAACTGTACACCTTGAAAAGTAAAATTATAAGTATATAGTAATATCACTATATACTTACTTTTTATTATATTTATATTTAAAAATTTCAACTAAAGAAGCTGTTTTCGTTCATTAAAAAACCCTTTATATCCTAAATAACATGCTAAGTAGGAGGAGATAGAAGTGGTAGATAGTATCATAAATGTAACCATTAATTGATACTTTATAGCCTGTGCTGGGGAAGTACCTGCCAATATCAACCCTGTCATCATTCCAGGCAAGGAAACTATACCTAAAGTTTTCATTGAATCTATCATAGGAAGCATTCCTGTTTTTATAGAATCTCTTATAATTTCTACAGAAGATGTTTTTATGTCAGCTCCTAAGGATAGTTTTATCTCTATCTCATCTCTTTTACTTTTAAAGTTGGATAAAAGTTGCTTGTAACAAAGTCCTATAGCTATCATTGCGTTACTAATTATCATGCCACCTACTGGAATTACTTGGTTAGGTTCGTATTTTATACTTCCAGCTAGCACTAGTATTATTAAAGTTATAGAAGTACCTGATGCTATAGAAACAAAGGAGATTATATATTTGGACTTTATTCCATTTCCTCTTTTACCTGCATTATAAGAAGCATTTACTATCATGAATAGAAGTAATAATGAGGTATAAATAGGGCTTTTAAAGCTAAATATTAAATCTAACAGGTATCCAATCAAGGCAAGCTGGATAATTGCTCTTATTACACCAACCAAAGTTTCTTTTTCTAAATCTAATTTTTCTTTATAGGAAAAAAATAAAGATATAATTATTAAACAGGAGCTAAATAATAAAGAATAGGTATTCATAGCAACGGTAGTATTCATTTTAACACCTCCAAGGACTTTATGCTTCCATCTTCTATTGTTAAGAGCTTATTTGCATATTTAATACTTTGTTCTTTGTTATGAGTTATCCATAGAATAGTAATACCTTCTTCGTTTAATTTACAGATGATATTTTCAATTATAAGGGTGTTTTCACTATCTAAAGCTGAAGTTATTTCGTCAAGAAGTAGTATATTTGATGGGAAAATTAAGCTTCTCATTAGAGCCACCCTCTGCTTTTCACCACCAGAAAGATTTGTTATCTTTTCGTCTAATATTTTTTTATGTAAATTGAATGAATCACATAAGCACTCTATTCTTTTTATATCTAGGCCTTTATTTCTTATCTCATAAGGAAAGGATAAATTATCTATTACTTTATTTCCAAATAAATAAGGAGTCTGAAAACAATAGTTAATCTCTTTTCTAAGCTCAATTGGATTATAACTTAATATGTCTTTTCCTTTATATGATATATTTCCACCACTAGGGCTTATCAAATTATTGCATAATTTTAAGAATGTGCTTTTTCCGCTACCAGAGTGGCCTACTATGGAAATATAATCTCCTTTTTCTATATGTATATCTATATTTTTAAGTATAGCTTTATCATCGCTTTTATAAGAAACCTTTGAAAAACTTAACATATTATAACCTCCACTAAATCTCTTAATAAATTATATTGCCCCATTTTAAAAAAATCAACAAAAGCTTATGTTGAGCCACTGCACTTTCAAATTAGAGAGGAGGTGGTTCTTTCATTTTTAGAGTTAAATGAATAGAATATAATTGATATAGTATGTTAGGAGGTTTTTTATATGCAAATCGGTGTAGTTATGGGAGGAATTTCCTCAGAAACAGAAATATCATACCTAACAGGAAAGCATATTATTGATAGTTTAGATAAGGATAAATATGAGGTTTTGCCTATTCCTATAAATACTAAATATGAATTGATTGATGGAGTTAAGTGTTTAGAGTTTGCTTTTATAGCTCTCCACGGTAGCTTTGGAGAAGATGGTAAAGTTCAGGCTATTTTAGAGAGCATGGATGTGCCTTACTCTGGGTCAGGAGTATTATCAAGTGCTCTTTGTATGGATAAAAATACTTGTAAAAAAGTATTTATAGCAGATAGAATAAAGACTCCTAAGTGGGTTATGATAAAAAAAGTTGAGGAAATAGATTTTCAAGAAGTAGATAAAATGGGTTTCCCACTGATTGTTAAACCTAATAGCGGAGGATCTAGTATAGGAATTGCTTTAGTTTATAATAGAGAAGAATTAATGGATGCTGTGAAAGAAGCATTAAAGTATGATGAAGAAGTAATGGTAGAAGAATATATAAATGGGGAAGAGATAACTTGCTGTATGTTAGATGGTGAATTACTACCTATACTATCTATTAAACATGAGAAGGAGTTCTTTGATTACTCTTCAAAGTATGATGATGGCGGTGCTGAAGAAAAACCAATTGAGCTTTCAAAAGAGCTATATAGCAAAGTGGAGAAAGCTTGTAAGATATGTTGGAACAGTTTTAAGTTGAGTGTTTATGCTAGAATTGATATGATTATAAGAGAAGATGATGTGTACGTATTAGAAATAAACACTTTACCGGGTATGACTAAAAATAGTCTTTTTCCAAAAAGTGCTAAAGCTTTTGGATTAAGTTTTAGTGAATTATTAGATAGGATAATAGAATCATCTTTGAAAAAGTGATTAGCTTTGAGGTGAGTATATGTTTCATAATATAAAATTAGAGCAAGGAGAAACAGCCTATGGTCAAATATATAGCTATATAAAGGAAATGATTGAAAATGGAATGTTACCAGGTGGTAGCAAGCTTCCTTCCACAAGAGAAATGGCTACAATTATGAAAGTGAGCAGAAATACCATAATAAAAGTCTACGAAATGCTTGAAGATAGTTTTCTTGTTTATACTGAAAAGGGGAAGGGAACCTTTGTATCTAAGGTTGATATTAATAAGAATAAAGAGTGGCATATAAATTGGAATGAAAAGATAAATGAGTTTGGAAAAAAAGCCGAAGAATTAGATATAATGAAGCATGAGCAATTATATAAAAGAGGAATGATTTCATTTAGAAGTATAGCTCCTGATGAAAGTTTATTTGATGTTGAAGAACTAAAAAGGGCTTTTTTAAATAGAGTCGCTCTTGAAGGAGAAAAAATATTAAATTACGGTTATGCAAGAGGATATCAATATCTTATTGAGTATTTAATGAATTATATGGAAGAAAAGGGAGTTAACACAAAGGATAAAGAAATACTAATTACCAATGGATTCACAGAAGGATTTGATATAGTATTATCTTCTTTAACCAGTGAAGGTGACAAGATATTGTGTGAAAATCCAACCCATAATACTGCAATTAAATTGATGAGATTGTATGGATTAGATATTATAGGTTTAGATATAAATGAAAATGGTATAGATTTAGATAATTTGGATGAAAAATTAAATAATGATATAAAATTAGCCTATATAATACCTTCCTATCATAATCCTACGGGTATGGTTATGCCTTTTGAAGGAAGAGAAAGGCTCTACAATAAATTAAAAGAGCATAAGATTCCAATAGTTGAAGATGGATTTAATGAGGAATTACAATATCTAGGTACTCATATAGCTCCACTGGCTGCCATAAGTGGTGAGGAGAACTCAGTTATTTATATTGGAAGTCTATCAAAAATACTATTTCCAGGCATGAGAATAGGGTGGATATTTGCAGATAAGGAATTGATAGATATTTTTGAAAGTGTAAAAAGAAGTAAAAATATACACACTTCCTTTCTAGATCAGGCTATATTGTATGAATATATGAATAGTGGCTCTTTTGAAAAGTACGTAAAAAAGGCTAGGAATATTTATAAAGAGAAATATGAATTAGCTAAAAGCCTTTCAGAAACCTATATTCCAAATGAATATGTACTTGGAAATGGAGGACTGCATATATTTGTTAAGCTAAAGGATGTAGATGCAAGAGTGCTTTTAGATAGGTGCTTAAAAAGAGGAGTAATATTTACTCCAGGGGATATATTTTATACAGATGGTGGAGGAGAGAGCACCTTAAGAATCGGTTTCTCAAGAAACTCCCCAGAAGAAATAGAAGAAGGGATAAAAATAATAGGAGAAGAGGCATCTTTAATTAGAGGAAGGTGATTTATAACCTATGAAAGAAAACAACAAACCAATATGCTCAACTTGTAGTTGTGGTTGCCACGAAAAGTACTGTGCATCGAAAGTATTTATATTTTCAACTCTCGGAGAAGAGCAGTTTAAAGAAATATCAAAATTAATTGTTACCAGAAGATATAAAAAGGGAGAAAGCATCTTTTTTGAAGATGACTTATGGGATAGGCTTTATATCGTAAATAAAGGAAAGATAAAGGTATTTAAATATACGAAGGAAGGTAAGGAACAAATACTTTACCTGCTTTCAGAGGGAGATTCCATAGGAGAATTGAATCTTTTGAAGAGAGGAAAATTTGAATTTAACGGTGAGGCTCTAGAATATACTTCGATTTGTACTTTAAGCAAGGGAGATTTTGATAATATTTTAATAAACAATCCTAGTATAACTCTTAAAATACTAGAAAAGGTTCACGATAGAGTGGTAAACCTAGAAAATTTAGTTCAAATGCTTAGTACAAAGGATATCGAAACTAGAGTAGGAAATCTGTTACTAAATCTTATAGAGAATTTCGGAACAAAGCATGATGAAGATATAATTATAGATTTGCCTATTAATAGAGAGGATATGGGTAACTTCGCTGGTATAACTAGAGAGACGGTGAGCAGAACTCTCTCAGCCATGGAAGAAGCGGGAGTAATAAATGTAGTAGGCAATAAGAAAATTATCATAAAAGATATAGAGTATCTGAAGAACTTAATTTAAGTGTACACCTATGGAGTTGAAAATTAAGAGTGAAGATTAAAGGGTTATGGATGAAATTTCTTTAGGAATTTCTAAATTATAAAATTTGAAAAGATAATTTGTCACAATCTAATTCTGAAGACATATTTGCAAAATACAAAATAGATAAGCATGCTGTGAAATAGCGACTTTTTCTAGAGCGGCTTCACTACGTGCTTATCTATTTGTTTGTGGAACTAAATTATCTTCGTAGAAATCTATTCTTGAGAAACCAATTTGTTATATTTTTGAATATCCAATTATTTTAATAAAAATTCTCCTAGTATTCTACCAGTTTTTATAGATAGATTTTTTCCTTCGTTGTCATTATAAAATCTAATTCTTAAAGGAAGTTTTATTGAATTATCACTAGTAACTTTTATTATATAAGATGTATCTAATGCTTTACCATTGCTCTTTTTTAAATAGTCATTTATTATTTCAATAGCCTCTCCACTCCAGCCATAAGAACCAAAGGCAGCTAAGTATTTCTCTGATAAATCTAATTTTATTATCTCTTTAAGTATTTCTTCTGTATTGCCTATCATATCTCCATATTTTGTGGAACTTCCTATAAGGATTAAATCTGATTCTATAACCTTTTCTTTAATTTCCTCAAAGGACAAAGATTTTAAATTTAACACTGTGGTATCTATATTTAAACCTCTTAAACCTTCACTTATATTTCCGCCAATCTTTCTAGTATTTCCAGTCATGGAGTTATATAATATCAATGCTTTTTTACTTAGATTTTCAGTAGGAATGTCACTCATGCCGTCATATAATTTAATATATTTCTCAACATCTTTTCTAATTATAAAACCATGAGAAGGGGCTATTATTTGTATTTCTAAGTTCTTAATTTTACCTATCATGTCTTTAACATAGTTTCTATGAGGGCTCATAATAAGTTTGTAATAAGTCTTAAAATCTTCATCTATATCATCTTTTGATAAGTCGTTAAACAAATCATAAGTAGCTATATGAGAACTAAATATATCACAAGGAAATAAAATTTTATCTTCTAGAGCATAAGTTATCATAGTTTCTTCAGTATGAAGATAAGGAGTTTCAAAGAACTTTAGAGTTTTTCCTCCTATATTTAAGCTATCCCCATCCTTAACTATTAAATAATTTTTATCATAAAATTTAAACATTCCATTTAATAATTTCTGAGCCTTTGCATTAGTTACAATAGCAGCATTTGGGGCTTTATTTAGTAAAGCTGGCAAGGCTCCTGCGTGATCAGGCTCCACATGATTAATTACTATATACTTCAAGTCTTCTAGATTAATATGTTCTTTGAGATTTTCTACAAACTCTCTAGAATACATTATATCAACTGTATCTATAATAGTTGGTTTTTCAGTTTTTAACAAATAAGAGTTATAGGTAGTGCCTTTTTCTAGAATGAGCCTATGAAAGGGAACCTTTTTATCATCAATTTTTCCAATCCAATATATATTATCTTTTAAAAGTAAATTATTTTTCATGTTAACACCTCTTCTAAAATTTGTTTTTGTTTAATTAAATGATACAACTGATTTTCCATACAATATGTGATTAGAATCAATTTTAAAATTGATTCTAATCACATATTAGTTTTCCTATACTGGCTATAATGAAGGCATAAAATATAAATTTATGGAGGTATGAATAATGAATAAAGTTTTTAAAAGTTCACATAAAATAGGAGATATAGTTGTTAAGTTTCCAAAAGCTATGGATGTATTTAGAAGGTATGGTATTGATTTTTGTTGCGGAGGGAATAGACCTTTAATAGATGCAATAAAAGAAAACAATTTAAATGAAGAGGAAGTTTTAAAAGATCTTCATGATGAATATGAGGAGATTGATTCTCTTATAAAGGAAGAAGTGGATTGGTTAAATACAAGCTACAATGATTTGATAGACTATATTGTAAATAAGCATCATGGATTTTTAAATGAAGAACTTCCAATAGTAAGTGAATTGACTACAAAAATATTAAGAGTACATGGAGAAAACCATCCTGAATTAAGTAAGGTATATAAGTTATTTCATAATTTAAAAATGGAATTAGAGGAGCACTTAATAAAAGAAGAGGAAATAGTATTCCCACTAATTAAAAAATATGAAAATGAAGGTTCAAAAGAAGCTTTGAATAAGGCAGTAAAAATAATAGAAGAACTTGAAGCTGAGCATACTGGAGCAGGAGACATACTAAAGGAATTAAGAAAAATTACTCATAATTATGAAGTTCCAAAGGACGGATGTAACACTTATAAATACACTTATGACAAACTTGAAGAAATTGAATTAGATTTATTTACTCACATTCATTTAGAAAATAATATAATGTTTCCGAGACTTGGGAAATAAAAAAGAGGCAATTTAGCCTCTTTTGTTTTTGTACATTATAATTTTAGTTGAAATTTGAACCGCATCCTCTGCCGCCTCTACCTCTTCTCATCATTCCACTAAAACCGTTTCCTGATCCTGAGCCGACGCCTATGCAATTTTCTATGTTGTTTTTTAAGTCTTCTTTAAATCTTTCGCCTTCTTCTTTGGTGATTTCTCCACTACTCACTGCTCCGTCAATAGCTTTTGTTCTTTCTTCAAGCATGGCATTTCTAAACTCTTCATTGCTCATTCCTTTTTCTTCTGCTATTTCCCACATATGTTTTCCAGAATTAAGCGCATCTTCAATTTCTTTATCACTCATGTTTAATTTATTTTTCAACATTGATGTCATCATATCATAACCACCAGTGCCCATCATTCCTCCCATTCTTCTGAAGGATGATGTAGTGTCGTTAGTGGTATTTAATGGATTTGTATTTCTAGGTGATGCTGTAGCAGCATAAGCAGTAGCTCCTACCCCTAAAGCCAATGTTAAAGCTAATGTTGTTATAATATTTCTTCTTTTCATAATAAAATCCTCCTAAATAATTTTTTATCTATGAATACATGATAAGGCATAATTTTGATTAAACTATGAGGAGATTGTGATAGAATTGTGAAAATTATTTTGTGACTATTTTGTAATTGCTTTGTAACTATTTTGTAACTATTTTGTAATATATTCGTAAATTCAATGTAATCTATACTATGGTTAATTGTGGTAACATGTAATTAAGCAAAATATTAAGAGGAGAACTATTATGAATAAGGGATTAAAAAAGATTATATTAGTAATATCTGCAATTACTATAATATTTTCATTTACTGGTTGTGGAAAAAATAATAATATTTCTTCCTCACAAGAGAATAACGTAAAAGCAGAAATTAATGAAGATAAAAATGGCAAAGAATATAATAAAGAATTAGCAGCTTTTTTTTCTAAAGAAGATATGTTTGAGATGCATTACAGTGGCACCGCAGAATATAGTGAGGTAGTAAAGATTGATAAGGTTTCTGGAAGTAAAGAAACTTTAGTTATTAATTTAAACGGAAATATTATAAAGTTAGCTGAAGAGGGAGAAGAAGCTAGTGGAGATAAATTACAATTTGCAAAAGAATATACCATAGACAATGAATCTGTAAAAGAAGTGCAAAAGAACGGAGAAATTAAAAAGAATCAAGGAGCTATTGAAAAATCTACAATATTAAAACTACCATTAGAAAAGGAAAATAAGTGGCAAGATGAAGTAGAATTAAAAGGGAAAAATTATAAAGCTGAAACTGCTATAATAGAAGTTTCTAAAGACAAGGATGGAAAAAGAATAATAAAAACAGAAACTATTATTAAAGGAGTAGAGGGATATCCGGATAAAACTTACAAAGAAACAAAGCTATTTAAAGAAGGAAGAGGACTTGTGGAATTTAGCAATGTAATAGTATTTGAAGATGGAATTACTATGGACTTTTCATATAAATTATTTGAGATTGAGAATAAATAAATAGTTAAGAGTTAAAAGTTAAAAATGAAGAGTAAAGGAGAGAATTCCCGGTGTGGGAATTCTTAAATTTTTTAATTTAGAAATTCCTGGAGGAATTTCATCTATTAACTACTACGGTGAAAACTTGGATTTTGGCAAAGTCGGCATAAATCTTTTTCATTCAATATCCCAGCTGAAACGTCCGGTTTTTTCGATAACACACAATAAATTCTCTTTCACTTCCTACAACAACGAACACAGCGAAAATGCCAAACTTTATATAGAAAAATCACGCTGCAAACAAAATTGTTCGCAGCGTGATTTTTACTGTTTCCATGTAAATTGAGTGGTGTGATATAATACATAATTGAGGACGGCGCAACTATGGATAAAAACCTAAATGACTATATCGCAATCTATAAAGAATTGTTGGAGCAAGGCGATATTCAAATCGCCTATGAGAGATTGCGGAAATAATAGCATTAGTAATAAAGTAAGGCTACATAAGCAACGTTGGGGTATACACAACCACTTGCAGTCTGTCTTTCCATATTTGCAGGAAGTTTATTGCTATCATTCGGCTAACAGACAAAACTAAACACTAAAAATCGGGAAAAGCCCCTTTGAAAATCGTAAGATATAGGTACAGACAGGAGGTGTTGAGCATGGAGTGGACTGAATGTATTAGTAAAGCAATCAGCTATATTGAGGACAATATCACCGAAGAACTCACAATCGAAGATATTGCAAAACAGGCAATGGTATCATCGTTCTATTTTCAAAAAGGATTTGCTATGCTTTGCGGTTTTACGGTTGGGGAGTATATTAAGAAACGTAGGCTTACGCTTGCCGGCAGCGAGCTTGTTTCCACTGACAGAAAAATTATTGATATTGCACTCAAATACGGCTACGATTCACCCGATAGCTTTACAAAAGCTTTTACTCGGTTTCATGGTGAAACTCCAACTTCTGTACGAAAAGGCGAAACAATGATAAAATCTTTTGCTTCGCTAAAAATCAAACTTACATTAGAAGGAGGTTATACTATGGATTACAAAATCGTAAAAAAAGACGCGTTTACCATTATCGGTGTATCAAAGGTATTCAAGTATGATGAAGCGGCAACAGAAGTTCCGAAATTGTGGACGGAGTATTATCAAACAGGGAAAAGCGATATTGTTTGCAGTGTGTACGGTGTATCCATTGATGAAAATATAGGCGGCAATGAGTTTGAATATCTGATTGCGGATAACTACAACCCAATCAAGGAAATTGCTGAGGGTTTTATCACAAGGGTTATTCCTAAGCACACATGGGCTGTTTTTGCTTGCAGAGGTGCAGGTTCTCATTCTTTGCAAGATGTTCACAAGAAGATTTTCTCGGAATGGTTACCCAACAGTAAGGACTATGAGATTGCGGCGGGTTACAATATTGAAATGTATAGTGATCCTGCCGAGTATGAAAAAGGTGTGCAGGACGAAAAATATTACAGCGAGATTTGGATTCCTGTTCAGCAGAAATAAGAACTAAGAATGGCTATGAAATGCACAGCGTACCGCCAAGCGGATAATAAAAAAACCGTTGTTCGGCGGCAAGATTTTCATGTGCTTAACTAAATGCAAATAGCTTGACGGCGGTTTTGAAGTAAAATCAAAGCCGTCGTTTTTCCTTTTCAGCAGCCGCGATAAATAGCAAAGGCAGGGAAAGTCAAGAGGGCAAAAGTCGCGCGATTAGGGGCGAAAAACGCAGCGTTCATGCGGCTTCCAGAGCCTAAAGTTGAACCTTAACATAGGATGTAACCAATTTTTCTCTCAAATACTTATATTTATAATTTCATGTGTAAAATTTAAAATGCTATGTAATGTGGATTATGCATTTGAGCAAAATTTAGAAATTCTAGAAGTTCTTATTGCAGCGAATCAACATAAGAAGCATTGCATAGCATTTTTATATTTGTTGAAACTCATAAATGTTTTATGTAATATCTATAATCTTCAATTTTCATTTTAACTCTTCATTGAATTTCAGCCCTCCAATGAAAAAAGTAGTACCACTGTTTTTTCAAAATAAATTAGGTTACAATAATAATAACATTACTTATAAGGTGGAATTTAACATGAGTTTAAGATTTATTTATGGAAGGTCTGGCAGTGGTAAAAGTTATTATTGCCTACAGGATATAAAAAGAAAGATTGAAAAGGGAGAAGATACTACAAAAATTCTTCTTGTACCAGAACAATTTTCCTTTCAAAGTGAAAAGAATTTATTGGATTTTCTTGGAGAAGAGAATATAAATAAAGCACAGGTTCTTAGCTTCAAAAGATTAGCTTATAAAGTGTTTAATGAGGTGGGGGGAATTACTCATAGACACATTAAAGATTCAGGGAAGAGTATACTCATATATAAAATAATAAATGATTTAGGTGATGAGCTAAAAGTATTTAAAAATACCTCTAAAAGAGATGGATTTATTTCTACTATGTCTGATCTTATAACTGAATTTAAGAGATATAGTATTACTCCAGAAAGTTTACTTGAGTCTTCAGAGGGTATAATGGAAAATACTCTTAAAAGTAAAATTGAAGATTTAGGTCATATATATTTAAGATTTGAAGAAAATTTACATAACAAATACATAGATACCGATGATGATTTAACTATATTAGTAGATAAACTAGATAAGTCTAATTTATTTAATAATGCAGAAGTTTGGATTGATGAATTTTTTGACTTTACTCCTCAAGAATATAAGATATTAGAAAAAATACTTTGTAAGGCAAAAAGGGTAAATGTAACTTTAAGTACTGATGCATTGGAAGGAACCTCTCCAATAGATAACCTAGATTTATTTTATCCTAGTAAAAATACTGAAGAGAAGTTTTTAAATATAATAGAAGAAAACAATATAAAATATGAGAAACCTTTAGCATTAAACTGTTCACCTTGTTATAGATTTAAGGAGAAAAAAGAATTAATTCATTTAGAAAAAAATTTATATGCCTTTCCTTATAAAGAATATAGAGAGGACACAAAAGACATAACTTTATTCAGAGCGTTAAACAAGTATACAGAAATTGAAGATACAGCTAGAAATATTTTAAAATTAGTTAGAGAAAAAGGATATAGATATAAAGATATTGCGGTTATAACAGGAGATTTGGAGGGCTATGAGAATTTAGTCAGAGCGGTGTTTTCTCAATATGAAATTCCGTATTTCATAGATAAAAAACTTGAAATTAATAGCAACCCTCTTGTGGTATTTGTACTATCATCTATAGAGATATTTGCAAAGGGATGGAGCTATGAATCTGTTTTTAGATATTTAAAGACAGGACTTTCAGATTTGAAAGAAGAAGAAATTGATGTTTTAGAGAATTATGTTTTAGCAAATGGAATAAGGGGTAAGAAATGGACTGAAATCGATAGCTGGCAATATAGGATAAGATATGGATTCAGTAAAGAAGAGGAAATCTCTGAAGAAGAAAAAGAGGATTTAAATTTTATTAATTCTTTAAAAGAAGAAGTAACTACTCCATTGATAGAATTTCATAAAAGCTTAAAGGGAAGTAAAGGGGCTAAAGAAATGAGTAAAGCTCTATATGACTTCTTAAATGTTATGAACGTAAATAAAAAAATTGAGGAATGGATAGTCAAATTTAAAGAAGAAAATCAACTAGATAGAGTAAGTGAATATAATCAAATATGGAATATAATAATAGACTTAATGGACCAAATTGTAGAGGTACTAAAGGAAGAAGAGATAACCATAGATGTTTTTGGGAAGTTGCTTAAAAGTGGATTTGAACAATATGAGTTAGGATTAATACCTCCATCTCTAGATCAACTTTTAGTAAGTAGCATTCAAAGACTTAGAAGTCACCAAATAAAAGCCCTCTATATTATTGGTGTTAATGATGGTGTGTTCCCAGGGGTTATATCCACCGAGGGTATTTTAACAGATATGGATAGAGAAAGTTTATATAACAGTGGCATAGAGTTAGCTAAGGATACTAAGAGTAAAGCCTTTGAAGAACAATTTACAACCTATATAACCATGACTACTATGAGCCATTATTTAAGGATAAGTTATCCTATAGCAGACCATGAAGGAAAATCCTTAAGGCCCTCTATTGTTGTCTCTAGGATTAAAAGAATTTTCCCCAATATTATAGAAACTAGCGATATTATAAAAAGAGATAATATAGAAGAAAATATTGCTAAAGTTACTACACCAAAGGCTACCTTTAATGAACTGATTGTTAATTTAAGAAAAGATGATAATTTAGAGATTGATCCTCTTTGGCTAAGTGTATATAGCTGGTATGTTGAAAATCATGATTGGAAGGATAAATTAACTAATATATTAGGAGGATTTTCTCATAATAATGAAGCGGAGATATTAGATACTAAAAAAGCTAGAAAACTATATGGTTCAAAAATGAATATCAGTGTATCTAGGCTTGAAAAATATTCAGAATGTCCCTTTGCTTATTTTATAAAGTATGGAATAAAGGCAAAAGAACGAAAAATATATAAACTTACAACTCCAGGCATTGGTACTCTAATGCATGAAGTTCTTGAAGATTTCTCATATTATATGGAGGACAAAGAAATTCAGTGGGAAGATGTAAGCAGTGAGCTGTGCAGTGGAATTGTATCTAATATTGTAGATGAAAAAATTGAAGAGATGCCAGGTACTATATTTAAAAGCTCTCCAAGGTATGAATATATGGGCAATACAGTAAAAAGAATATTAACTAGAGCTGTGTCTATCATAGGAAAACAGATAAAGAAAGGGGAATTTAAGCCATTAGATTATGAATTGTCCTTCGGATTTAATGGTGATTTGCCCCCTATATCTATAGAATTAAGTTCAGGGGAAACTGTAAACTTAATCGGTAGAGTAGATAGAATAGATGATTTAAAGGGTAAAGAAGGAACATATATAAGAATTATTGATTATAAATCAGGAAGTAAAGAGTTTAAATTATCTGATGTTTACTATGGTTTACAGATACAGCTACTGGTGTACCTTGATGCTCTTTTAAATGAAATTGAGAAAAAGTACGGAGATAATGCTTTTCCAGCAGCTATGTTATATTTTAAATTGGATGACCCAATAATAAAAACTAAAGGAGACATAAGTGAAGAAGAAATAGAAAATAAAATAATAAAAGAGTTGAAGATGAATGGATTAATATTGGCAGATGCTGAAATAATAGGAGCTATGGATAAAAATCTAAAAGGTTCTTCAGATATTTTACCTGTAAGAATAAATAAGGATGGTACTATAGCTAAGAGCTCTTCTGCGGCGACTAAGGAGCAATTTCAAATGCTAAGAAAATATGTGAGGGATATGATAGTTAATTTATGTGAGGAAATGTTAGAAGGTAACATAAGTATAAAACCTTATAAAAAGAGTGATTCCTCTACTCCTTGTAGATATTGTGAATATTCTCCAGTATGTCAGTTGGACACAGCAGTAGATGGTAATGGATATAGATTTATCAATGATAAAAGTGATGAAGAAGTGTGGGAGTTAATAGAAAAATCTATAGAGTAACAATATTTATCTAAAAAAGAATGAACTAAGGGCATGGTTTGGAGGAAGAGCTGTGGAACATAAAAAATATAAAATTAATGAAGTTGCAAAGATGCATAATATATCTAAAAAAACTCTAATATATTACGATAAAATTGGACTTTTTAAACCCCAGTATGTTGATGAAGTGAATAACTATAGATATTATGATATGAAAGAACTTCCCATATTAAAACAAATTGTATATTTGAAGAAAATTGGTTTTTCTTTAATGGAAATAAAACATCTTTTAGATAATAGAGAGCATGATTTAATAATAGATGCCTTAAGCTCTAAAGATAATGAAATAGTTAAAGAAATTGAAGAACTCCAAGAGATGCACAATAGCATTGAGCATTTATTGAACTTTTATAAACGCACAAAATATCTAGATAAAAAGGATTTATATAAACCATCCGTTAAGATATTTACAGAGAGAAAAATTTTTTACTTAAAGTGTGAAGAAGAGGCTAATGAGGAAGAGATAATGCTGACCTATAGAAGAGCGTTAAGACATCTTCAAGAATTAAACTTATTTTCTCATAAGGAGTATGGCACCATATACTTAAAAGAAGGAATTGAGTCTGGATTTAAGTATAATGTAGGATCATTTATAAGCATTCCTGATAAATATCACATTAAAGAAGAAACAATCCTTCAAGAAGGAAAGTATATTTGTATGTATAAAGATGGCGGATATTATAATGAAGATGCAGTTAAATATCTTTTAAATTGGATAAAAGAAAATGGATATGAAGTTATAAGTGATATATATGAATATTGCATGATTGATTATACTTTTACAAAATCAGTAGAAGATATGATATCTGAAATTCAAATAAGGGTGAGATAATATCTCATCCTTTTATTATTGAAAAAATTGTTGTTGACAATGACCTTAGGGTACAGATTAAAGTGAAATTGTTAAAAAATTAATAATTGATTTAAGGAGTGAATAAATCATGTCAGAAAACAAAATTAATGCTAAGGAGTTTATTAGCAAAATTCTTACAGGTATGAGCATTGGTATTGTAGTTGCACTAATACCTTCCGCTTTGTTAGGAGAATTAGGTAAGGCTCTTAATATAAATGCTATAGTGGAAATTACAAAGATGGCTAGCAATTTATTGGCTATTGTAATGGGACTTTGTATAGCTATGCAATTTAAGATGTCTCCTATACAATCAGGAACTCTAGCAATAACTACAATGATAGGTTCTGGAGCTCTAAAAATAAAGGATAATGTTATTCAATTTGCTGGAATGGGCGATGTAATAAATGCTGGAATAACAGCGGCATTGGCGGTATTATTGATATTATATATAGGGGATAAATTAAAGGCTTATACAATGCTTTGCGTTCCAACAGTTGTTATTACTCTTATAGGATTTACAGGACTACAAATACTTCCATATGTATCTTCAATAACAAAATATTTAGGAAATATGGTCGCAGCGTTTACGACACTACAACCAGTACTAATGGGAATACTTACAGCTGTTACTTTTGCAGTATTGATAGTTTCACCAGTATCTACCGTTGGTGTTGCAATGGCTATTTCGTTAGCTGGAATTGGTTCAGGAACTGCAAACCTTGGAATATGTGCTGCTGGTTTTGGACTTGCAGTAGCTGGATTTAATGTAAATGGATTGGGAACTTCATTGGCTCATATATTGGGCTCACCAAAGATGCAAATGGCGAACTTTGTTAAGAAACCAACAATGATGTTGCCTATAATTGCAAATGCGGCAGTAGTTGGAGCTTTAGGTGGATTACAAAAGATACAAGGTACACCAATGAGTGCTGGATTTGGTGTTAGTGGACTTATAGGGCCAATAAATCATTTAAATATTACTGGATATAGTACAGGAAATCTAATAGCGACAGTAATGATGTTCATAGTAGTACCACTTATATTAAGTTTTGTATTTAAATATGTATTTATAAATGTATTGAAAATTGTTAAGGAAGAGGATTACTTAATAGAATTTAAATAATACGGAGGAGAAGTAAGATGAAAATTATTGCATATGCATATAGACCAGATGAAACTTTAGCTTTTGAGAAGTTCTCAAAGGAACTAAATTTAGATGTTACTTATGTAAAGGAATGTTTATCACCTGAAAATGCACATTTAGCAGAAGGAATAGAAGCTGTTGCAATATTAGGTAATTGTAATGCTAAAAGAGAAGTTTTAGAGAAACTAAGCAAATGTGGAGTTAAATACTTAGCTTCAAGAAGCGCTGGTTATAATAATATAGATCTAAATGCGGCTAAGGAACTAGGAATAAGGGTAAGTAATGCAACATACTCTCCAAATTCAGTGGCAGATTTTGCAACAATGCTTGCATTAATGTTAAATCGTAGGGTAATAGAATCAATAAAAAGAGGCCAAGGACATGACTATACATTAGGCGGATTAATGGGAAATGAATTTCGCAACCAGACAATTGGAGTTATTGGCACAGGTCGTATAGGACAGACTGTTATAAAAAACTTCAGTGGGTTTGGCTGTAAAATACTTGCTTATGATCTATATCCAAACGAAGAAATGAAGAAGTATGTAGAGTATGTAGATTTGGATACATTATTAGGAAAAGCGGATATTATTACATTGCATGCTCCATTATTTGAAAGCAACTATCATTTAATAAATAAAGAAACCATTGCAAAAATGAAGGATGGAGTAAAGATAATCAACACAGCTCGTGGAGAATTAATAGACACATTTGATCTTATAGATGGATTAAAGAATGGAAAAATCGGGGGAGCGGGACTGGATGTTATAGAAAATGAATTAGGCATATTCCATAGTGATTGTAGATTTAAAGCTATAAATCATGATGGATTAGCTATATTAAAGGGCTTACCTAATGTAATATTAACTCCTCATTGTGCATTCTATACAGATCAAGCAGTTAGCGATATGGTGGAATGTGGATTGAGAAGCTTACATTCATTTTTAGTAAATGGAAATAGCTCTTGGGAGATTAGTTTATAAAAATCTATGTTATTAGTCTATATAATTATATAATGAAGAAACCCAGAATTATATTTGAATAATTCTGGGTTTCTTCATTATAAGTATAAAATTATTTTAATCAACTATAAAAAGTTTAGCACCATTTTTAGTAGAGGAACGATGTGGATTTATACCATCAGCAACTTGATAGCTTGTACCAGCTTTAAGGGTAAATTTTCTTCCATCCTCTAATTCCGTTTCTAATTCTCCTTCTAACACAAGCAGTACGTGGCCACGGCTGCACCAATGGTCTGCTAAATACCCAGGAGTATATTCAACCATACGAACACGGATATTTCCCTGTTCAAAAGTTCTCCATATTGCCTTTCCAGTTATACCAGGGTGTTCTGTAGTTTCTACTTCACTCCAATTAATTGTACAGAATGGAACATCAACAATTTTCATATTTCTCTCTCCTTTATGTATGATTATGTATGATTATGTATGATAGTTGTATTTAGTTCCATTATATACTAGTTATGATATATAAGAGCGAGAGTAAAGCTTTGTTTAAGCTTAATAAGATATATAGCCTCTTAATACCTTGAAAATTCAGTTAAATTGGTATGAATCTTAGAATATTTAGAATATATTGTAATTAACAAAAATTACTTTGTAATTTTTTCAGGGATTTTACTGCATTTTCTCTCGGTCTAACTTCTATGATATATACAATATCCTTGCCCTCCATCAATGAAAAATGTTTTTTAAAGTCTAAGTTACCTGTGCCTACGATTTGATGGTCACTTTTACCGTTGTTATCATGCACATGGCAGGTTCTTATTTTATCAATATTTTTAATAAAGAAATCCACTTCGTTATATTTATTTTCATAGGAATGACCTATGTCCCAAGTTAGAGAGAGTGAGGTTGTATCTAGCAACTCTTGAAGGGTTTCTTGAATTAAGTTTTCTGTAAATCTCCCAGAGTTTTCAACACAAATCATTAATTTATTACCGGTGTGATTAATTAATTCTATTAAGGAATTCTTTAATATTTTTTTATACTCTTCTTTATGAAATTCCTCCATATAACTCTTCCTATCCACTAAGGTAAAACATACAGAAGGACCTACATGGAGAGTCAAGGCTCTACCCCCAATGTGTATTCCAAAATCTATTATTTCCTTCAATCTATTTAAGGTAGCTTCTCTAATGCTACTTTGAAGTTGAAGCAGAGTTATATCTTCAGGGGCATGCATGGATAAAGTTATTCCTTTATCTTCGGCATGTTTTTTTATTTTAGCCCTTTCTTCCATAGAAAAGTTCTCAGGAAAGTATATAGGAACATTTAAATTTATTTCCACAGCAGACATGGTATTTTCCTGTGCAAAGTCTATGGTTTTATAAATATTTTCTTCTCCAACTGTGGCAGCATAACCAATTTTTTTCAGCATTTTTATACACCCCTTTTTAATGAAAAATGAAAATTTAAAAGTGAAAAATCAAGGATAGAATTCTGGGTAGAGAATTCTTGTAATCATGATGATATTAGAATTTCTTGCAGAAATTCATCCTCTATTTTTCGCTCTTCATTCTTAATTTTTCACTAATTTAACTTTTAAAGTTAAATTTCAACAACTTTTGCCCACAAAATATTATCAGAAGATGTGAGTTTATTTAGAGCAGTTTTTGATATTCTATCGTCTATATTTAATATCATAAGAGCTTTATCCCCTTTTAGCTTTCTGCCAACTTGCATAGTTGCAACGTTCACGTTTTCTTCTCCTATGAAGGTACCAACTTGACCTATAACTCCAGGAACATCTCTGTTTTGTAATATTAGCATATAATTTGTTGGGTTCACATCAACCTCATAGCCAAGTATTTCAACTAATTTTCCATCGCCTTTATTAGATAGTGTTCCTGATAGGGTAAATTCCTTTCCCGCATCATTTGTAATTTTAATTCTTATTAAGTTTGAATAGCTATTATAGTGCTCACAGAAATTTTCACAGGTTATACCTATGCCACTTTCTTTTGCTTTTACTAGAGCATTAATATAATTAACTCTGTCATCCATTATCGGCTGCAGTAATCCTTTAATAAAAGCTATGGTAGCCATTTCAGTATCCTGACAACCTATTTCTCCCCAATAGGTTATATCCACAAACTTTATTACTTCTTTGTTTACTTGATAATATATTTTCCCTAGAGATTCCATTAAATCAATATAAGGTTTTAAAACTTTTAATTCATCCCTGTGTATTAGAGGAAGATTAACAGCATTAGGTACAATTTCACCTTTTATGCCATAAAGTACCTGTCGAGCTACTGTTAGTCCAACATTTTGCTGAGCTTCCACAGTAGTGGCACCTATATGAGGAGTAACTACTACATTAGGGAAGTTATATAATTCTGCACTGTATCTAGGTTCTTTATCGTGAACATCTAAGCCTACGCTGGCAATTTTACCACTGGCAAGTCCATTGCATAGAGCTTTTTCTTCCATTAGTTTTCCTCTGGCAGCATTTACAATTCTAACTCCATCTTTCATAAGAGCTACTTCCTTTTCGCCGATGATACCTATAGTTTCTTCTGTTCTTGGTGTATGGATAGTTATATAGTCTGATTCTTTTAATAACTCTTCTAAGGCATTTTTCTTTTCCACATTATATCTTTCAAATCTCTCATCTGAAATGTATGGATCATAGGCAATAACTTTCATACCAAAGGCATTCATTCTTGTAGCAACAAGAGCTCCAATTCTGCCAAGGCCTATAATTCCTAGAGTTTTGTTGAATAACTCGTTTCCCATGAAGCTATCCCTATCCCAGTTTCCATCTTTTAAAAACTTATCTGATCTAGCTATATTTCTTGAGGTGGAAAGTAAAAGTCCTATGGTCAATTCGCAAGCTGAAATGCTATTGCTATCAGGAGTATTAGCTACTATAATACCTCTTTTTGTAGCCTCAGGAATATCAATATTATCTACTCCATTTCCAGCTCTACCTACAATTTTCAAATTAAGGGCTCTATCCATTAGTTCACTGTCTACTTTTGCATCACTTCGTATTATGAGTCCTTGATAATTATTTATTATATTTAATAGTTCTTCTCTTTCTATACCTATTTTTACGTCAACTTGGAAATCTTGCTGATTTTGCAACAATTCTATTCCCATATTATCTATTTTATCAATTATTAAAACTTTATTTATTTCCACAACGAATACCCCCTATAGTATTTTATATTATCTCTTTAATTGCATTTAAAGTTCTATATATCATCTCTTCGTTTATACATCCCATGTGACCTACTCTTATCATTTTTCCTTTTGCAGTTCCTTGTCCTCCGGCAACTATAATATTGTATTCTTTTTCTAATCTATTTTTTATATCGCTAGCATTTTCAAAGGAAATAGCGGTAATAGTATTGGAAAGTGCGCTTTCATCAGTAAAGATTTTTAATCCCATACTTTTCACTTCTTCTCTGAATTTATCTGCTAGCATTTTATGTCTTAAAAATACGTTATTTAAGCCCTCTTCCTCTATCATAGTTAAAGCTTCATTAGCAGCTGATATAAGAGAGACTGCAGGAGTATAAGGGTTTTGAGGATCATCTTTTTCTAAATATTTGTTAGCATTTAAGAAATCAAAATAGAATTTAGGTATATTTGAAGCCTTGCAATACTCAAAAGCTTTTTTGCTCACACCTACAAAAGATAGACCAGGAGGAGACATCAAAGCCTTTTGAGATGCTGTTATTAACACATCTATATTCCATTCGTCCATTTTGATATCTATTCCTCCAAGGGAGCTTACTGCGTCTACAATGTAAAGAATATTTTTATCTTTTAAATATTCTCCTATTTCTTTTATAGGATTAACTGCTCCTGTAGAAGTTTCATTATGAGTAATAATAAGACCTTTATGATAATCTTTTAAGTTATTTTTAATTTCCTCAAGAGAGACAGCTCTCCCCCAAGGAACTTTTATTTCATCAACTATTAATCCATATATTTTTGCTATTTGTATAAATCTGTCGCCAAAATCACCAATTGATACGGCTAAAATCCTATCACCAGTACTAAAGCAGTTAGCTATAGAGGCTTCTAAAGCACCTGTACCAGCGGATGGGAATGTTAAAACATTATTTGAAGTTTGAAAAACAAATTTTAATCTTTCGTTAAATTCTCTAAATAAATTACTATATTCAGATGTCCTATGATGAATCATTTTTTCATTCATCTTGTTTAATACTCGCTCAGGAACGTTAGTTGGTCCTGGTGTCATTAATAACTTTTCCATATAGAAAACCTCCTATCAAATAAAATAAAATTAAAATAAAAAAACCCGCCCATTAGAATAATCTAAGGACGGGGGATAGCCACGTGGTACCACCTTAATTTTGCTACTTGCAAGTAGCCTTTGCATGATAACGGTTTTTAACCGGCATAGGTTGTTACCCCTATACAGCTCCAGGTCGGATTCAACAAGCTTCAATGCCGATTCTCACCATCCATCGGCTCTCTTAAAATGAAGGATTGTTTACTACTACCTTTCAAAACATCAATGTGTTAAGTCGTATTATATAATATATCAAAGCATAAATCAATATTAAATTTTAGTATTTTTATTCTTTAATCCTACATATAATTTATAGAAACAACAAAAGTATTATAGTAAAAGGAGTGTAAATTATAGATGATTGGGGATAGGGGTGTTAATAATAAATATAGTGAAGTCATGGAAAATATGTTTGATGGATTCATATATAGCAAGATTATTTTGGATGATAATTCCGTACCAATAGATTTTACTTTTGAAGAAGTGAATGATAAGTTTATAAATATTTTAGAAGTAAGTAGAGAAAATATAATGAATAAAAAAGGAAGTGAAGTATTAAAGAAGTATAAAGGGGGAGATCTGTCCTCTATTTATATTTACGGAAATATAGCTTTAAATGGGGGAATGGCTAGGTTTGATGAATACTGGCAAGGTATTGACAAGTGGTTTTCAGTATTTATTTACAGTGATAAAAAGAACTATTTTGCTATGACATTAATAGATATAACAGGTACGAAAAAAACTTGGAATAAAATTAATAAATTATCTGATAGTTTGGTTAGGTATCTACAGTTTCCCTTTGGAAATATAGATTATAACATTATTTGTAAGGATATATTAAAATTATCTGAAGGAAAAATAGTGGCTCTTATTATGTATGATAAAAATAATAAGAGCTTTAAATTTAAATCTTTACAAGGACTAGATAATGATTTAAAAGAATTTCATAACATTATAGGATGTAGGTTACTAGGAAAAAATTTTCCTCTAGATAAAAGAATAAATAAATTGCTGAAAGAAGAGGGAAATGTTAGATTTTATACTATTGGAGAGTTTTTAAGTGACATAGTTAGTGAAGATAAAATACATGATATAAAAGATAAGATAAATGTTGATTATTGTTGTAGTGTAACAGTTAAAGAGAGGAAAAATATTTTAGGAGAACTTATAATATTTATGCCAAAATATAAGCCTATATTCGATAGCAGTATATTTGAACTATATGCAAATTATTTAAGCTCATTTTTAATGAGACAGAACCTGGAAAAAGAACTTAAAGAAAAAGAGGAAAGATGGAAATTTGCTATTGAAAGCAATGGAGATGGGGTTTGGGACTGGAATATTAAAAGCAATGAAGTTATATTTTCTAATACATTTTTACACATGTTAGGTTATGAGGAAAATGAAATATCAAAGGATTTTCAGTCCTTTATAAATTTAATTGCCACAGAAGATTTAAATTTATTTTATGACAGTCTTCAAAAACATTTCAATGGTGAAAGTGATATTTTGAGGATAGAGCATAGGTTAAAATGTAAAAATGGATATTATAGAGAATATTTGACTAGAGGGAGAATAGTAGGATGGGATAATAATGGAAGTCCAAATAGGATGATTTGCACCCATACGGATATTACGGAAAGAAAAAGAGCTTTCCAAAAGGTAGCTTATCTTTGCTTTCATGATAATTTAACAGGGTTATACAACAGGGCTTTTTTAGAAGAGGAAATGAGAAGATTAGATACTAAAAGGCAGCTACCCCTAACCATAATAATGGGAGATGTGGATTGTTTAAAGTTAGTTAACGATGCCTTCGGTCATGATGAGGGCGATAAATTGATAAAGAATGTAGCTAAAATACTTAAAAAGTGCTGTAGAGAAGAAGATATAGTTGCTAGAACAGGGGGAGATGAATTTGTAATAATGCTGCCTAAGGTAACAGAGGAAAGAGGGCTTAAGATAGTAGAAAAGATCAAAGAGATGTGTAAGAGAGAAGTAGGTTGGACTATACAACCTAATATTTCCTTAGGAGTATCAACGAAAAATAACAATGAAGAAAGTATTGCTGATGTATATAAAAAAGCTGAAGAGAGAATGTACAATAATAAATTACTAGGAAGTAAAGAATTAAAAAAGAAAATAACTAATTATTTAACTGAAATACTCAATAAAAAATCTCAAAATAAAGAAGAAGACTTAGCTATGGTAAAGGATCTATCTTTGAAAATAGGTGAGCATTTAAATTTAAGTAAAGAAGAAATGGATGCCCTATTAACATTATCAACTATATATAATATAGGATTAATTGCTATGCCGGAAAAATTATTAGAAAAAGAGGGAGGTTTTAATGAAATAGAGATGGAGATAATTAAAAGACATTGTGAAACAGGATATAGAATAGCATCTTGTATTCCAGATTTTGCTTATATTGCAGAAGACATATTATGTCACCATGAATATTATAATGGGGAAGGTTACCCACAGGGATTAAAGGGAGAAGAGATCCCCTTATTATCTAGAATAATATGTGTTTTAGAGGACTATATTAAAAATCAGGATAAAAAGTTAGCCTTAGAAGAGATAAAGCTACAATCTGGGAAAAAATATGACCCTAAAATAGTAGAAGCCTTAGAAATAGCTGTAAAGGGTTATAAAAATATGGATAAATAGAATAATAGAAAAACCTTCTGGTAAAACTATTTTGTAATAAACTTTACAGGAGGTTTTTTTATGTCTGATAAAGATATTAAAAGCTCATACGAAGAAAGTGCGAAAAGAATGAGCGGTGCTAAAGAAACTCTAGGATCTAAAGTAAAAGATACTAACGATCCTAATGAACACAATGATTTGCATGAAAAGATTAATGTAAACTACAGTAATTCAGCGGATTTTTCTTCTATGGAAGAAGTACATAAGTGGCAAAGAGAGCATGTGAAAAAAGAACAAGGAAAAGATGGATATCCGTTAAACGTAATAATTGATCCGGCTATGAGGGAAATGTACAAGGTTGTACACGATGCAGGTTTGACTAATGTATTTGATAGATTTTCACAACAACAGCCTATACAATGTAAGTTTTGTATAGAAGGATTGTCCTGCCAACTGTGCGCAAATGGACCCTGTCGTATAAATGAAAAAGTACCAAGAGGAACCTGTGGTGTTGATGCGCATACTATGGTGGCTAGAAACTTCATGTATAGACATGTTACCATAGGAACTTCAGCGAATATATTCCACTGTCATCAAGCTGCTCGTACATTAAAAGCAGCAGGAGAGCATCCTGAAAGTGGATTGAAAATTAGAGATGCGGAAAAGCTTAAAAAATACGCCGATATGGCAGGTCTTGATGCAAATAAGCCAATTGAAAAGCTAGCCATAGAATTCGCTGATTGGGTTATGAATGATATTCATGCTCCTTATCATATACCATCTAAAACAGTTGAAGCTTTTGCTCCTACAAAACGTAAAGATTTGTGGAGACAGCTTGGTTTATTCCCAGGCGGAGGATATAGTGAAGTAGCTTATGCTCAAACTAGATGTATGACTAACTTCACATCAGATCCAGTAGAGTTTCTATTAAATAGTGTAAGATTAGGTATAGCTAATGAGTACCAGGGACTATTTTTATTAGATATTATTCAAGAAATACTTATGGGAACTCAAGAAATAGCTAAAAAGAAACAAAACATGGGATTACTAAAGGAAAATATGATAAATGTAGTTACAAATGGTCATATGCCATTACTTGCTCATGTTGCTATCGACTTAGCTTCAACAGATGAGTGGCAGCAAAAGGCTAAAGCTGTAGGTGCTGAAGGCATTCAAATATTAGGTCATGTATGTGAAGGACAACAGCTTATAAACTATGAAGGTACCCATAATCAAAAGGGCTATGGCGGTCAAGAAGGAGAATGGTTGTCACAAGAATATTTATTAGCTACTGGTGTAATAGATTTATTTATGTTTGATTATAACTGTACTGTAGCTACAATGCCTATTTTTGCAAAGAGATTTGGAACTAAGTTATTGAGTACTCATCCAGTAATTAAACTTCAAGGAACCGAAACCTTAGATTTCGTTCCTGAAAAAATGAAAGAACAAGCAGAAAAAGCACTAGAAAAAGCACTTGAAGGCTTTAAGCAGCGTAAATCAGAAAATAGGAAAGTATATATTCCACCATATGTATCAGAATGTACTGTAGGATTCAGTACTGAGTCAGTTAAAAAAGCATTAGGTGGAAGCTTTAAACCTTTAATAGAGCAAATAGTAAATGGAAACATCAGAGGTATAGCTACTATTGTAGGATGTACTACTGCTAGATATGGTCAAGGTGGAAGTAATATATTTAAAATCACTCAAGGCTTAATTAAAAATAATATAATAGTATTATCTGGAGGATGTACATCTAGCGTAATGGAATATACTGGTCTTACTAATCCAAAAGCTGCTGATGAATGTGGAGAGGGATTAAAAGCTGTATGTAAGAGTTTAGGAATATCACCAGTGTTATCTTACGGTGCTTGTGTAGATATAGGAAAAATGACTCATACAGCAAAGGAAATTGCTGACGAATTGAATGTAGATACAAATAAATTGCCTTTAGTAATTGGAGCACCTGAATACTTAGAGCAGAAGGCAGTAGCAGATGCTTGTACTGCAGTAGCTTTAGGTTGGTTAGTGCACGTAGCTCCAGTTCCTTCAATAACAGGAAGTGATGTAGTAGTGAAAACTCTTACTGAAACTACTGAAACTCTTGGCCTAGGAAAAGTAGTAGTTGAAATGGATGCAGAAAAAACAGTTCAAATATATGTAGATCATATAGAGAAAAAACGTAAAGAATTAGGATTAAGTTAACATAATCAAAGAGCTTAGGTACTTAATAATGCCTAAGCTTTTTTTATTAAATATGAATATATATGGATAACATTTAATAATATATATAAACAATATTTCTAAAAGGGAAGAAAAGGTATTATGATTGAGAAAATAAGAGAAGTTGCTGATAAGATATCTAATTCAGAGGATTTAGACTGCATCGAAGTATTGGAGGATTTAATTTCATCAGCTGGAGAATTTGTTAAAAAGGTAAATACATTAGAAGGAGGGAGCATAGTTTCTAAATATTATAAAGATGGAGATGAATTTAGAGAGTATATGACGGATTTGGACAAGGAGAGATTTTTAGCTCATAATGAACTTATAGCTAATATTAAAATAGTTAATAGATTGTGTAAAAAATATAATATTCCTGTTATATATATTGGAAATGAAGAAGATAGGAGAGCTATTGGAGAATTTGGACTTGCATTAACCAATGAAATATTTTCTTCAAAAAGAACATAAAAGCATGTAAATTAAATACATGCTTTTTTTATGGAATTATTCAACTAAAATTGATTGTTTTTATAGGTGTGATAAGGATTTTATTAGATGCTTATATAATTTTTAATTAAAGAATAAGGTATTTCAAATTTTACTACGCCTAATGCATAAGGAGCAATTTCATAAGGCTGGAAATAAATAACCAATCTATCTTTTTCTATATAAAAACTTTGATCTTCTTTTATACCATCAAAACCAAGAATAGAGCAGTTTGCATTATCTTTATTTCTTTCTTTTATCAGTTTATTTACCTCAGCATTTATAATTTTTTTATAATCTACTCCACTTTTAAATATATCTTTTAAATATAATTCCTTACCAGTAGTTAAATCAATATTATAGGGAGTAACATTATAATTACCGTGAGCTCCACCTGTATATTGGTTATATAAAACTGTAAGGCTTAAAATCTTATCATCAACTAAATATATTGTATAATCTGTATCAGCTGCATAATCTATAATATTGAAACCCATTTGTTTAGATTCTTTTGCGAAATCTATTCCCTCTTTTTTTAACGAATTATTAAACTTTAATGCATCATTTTTTAATAGTTTATTTAAGTCTTCCTGTATATTTTTATCTTTTAATCCAGTTATAACGGGAATTCTAATATCGCTTTTAAACCCTGTCTCATACTCCTTTATTAAATCTGTATATATTAAAGGGCTATCTTTTTTTAATTGCAAATCTAAATTAATACCATTTTTAAAAGATTTAAATGGTATTTTAAATTCTTTAAAGCCTCCAGCGTAAGGAGCAATTTCATAAAGATCAAAATAAACTACTACACTATCTTCTGTTATATAAAAAGGTTGATCCTGTAGAATTCCTTTAAAATATCTGCTTATTTCTTCATAGTATTCTGAAGGGTTTTCTTGAATTTTTTCTCGTACTACGGTATTTATTATTTCTTTGTAATCCTCACCAGGGTTAAATAAATCCTTTAATGATGCATTAGTGCCTGTTTTTGTATCTATATTAAAAGTTTTTTTATTAGTCATACCATGAGCCCCACCGGTATGTGAATAGTAGGAAATTGTAAGGCTTAATAGGTTGTTTTTATTATAATGAACTTCATAATTTACGGAAACTTCGTATGGATTCATAAGGGTTTTTTCTTTTTTACTTTCAAGGGCAGATTTTTTTATGTTCTCTTTAAAATCTAATATGTCCTTTTCAATTTCTTTATTTAATTTTGCTTCAATATCTTTGTGTTTTGATAATGAAATTACAGGGATTTTAATATTTACGTTCATCAAAGTGTTGCTTTCTTTTAATTCTTTTGTAGATATTTTAGTATTATTTTCAATAGCTTTTGCCATTGTTTGAATCTGTGAGCTTTTTAGCGGGGATTTATCTACTAAATTATTTGCAAGAGCAGGGGTATAAGTATTTATGGACAACATTCCAGTGAGTGTAGCTATTAATAATTTATTCATGATAATTACCTCCATTAAAAATACGTTTAATTTATGTTTTAAATATACTATATTTTCCAATGAAAGAGGTTACAAAATAACTAATTTGAAGTAACAAATTGGTAACAAATTGGTACAAACTTTTAAATGAGCATATAATTAAGACTTTGTAGTATAATTATATGGAAGTTTACTTGAAAGGAAAAGGGGAGTATATTTTATGGAAAATAATATGGATGTGTTTCCAAAGCTTGAAACTGAAAGATTAACATTAGAAAGCATAGATGAAAGCAATGCAGAAGCTTTGTATAAATACTGGTCTGATGAAAAGGTAACAGAATTTATGGACATAGATAACTTTACAGATATTAATGAAACGAAAAAAATGATAAATTTATTAAATAATCTTTATAACCAAGGGAAAGCAATTCGTTGGGGAATATATAGTAAAGAAAACCACACTATAATAGGAAGTTGTGGATACAATAGTGGACTAGAAGATGGCATGACCACAGGTGAAATAGGGTATGAAATAGGAAGAGAATATTGGGGAAATGGATATATGGAAGAGGCTTTAAAAGCTATAATTGATTATGGTTTTGAAAAGCTCGATCTCAATAGAATTGAGGCTTATGTTGCAAAGGATAATGAAAAATCTTCAAAGCTACTATATAAATTAGCATTTAAGAAGGAAGGTTTATTGAGAGGCAAAGGCTTCTATAAAGGGAGATTTTGGGATGAGTTTATCTTCTCTTTAATCAAAGATGAGTGGGGAAAAAATCAAATAAGCAAAGTCCTTTTTCATGTAGATGAAAAAGAAAAGCTAGACTTAGCTTTTAGAAATATAAAAAATTTATTGAATGATTTAGGTGAAGAAAATACTTATGTAGAGATGGTTGTAAATGGTGGAGCAGTGGAGGAATTAAGAAAAGAGGAGTTTAAATATCATAATATATTAAATGAATTAATTTCCTCTAGGGTTAAAATAGTTGCTTGTAAAAACTCATTAAATGCTATGGAAATTAAGAGTGAGGACTTAATAGAACAAATACTTATAGTATCTTCAGGTGTAGGAGAATTAGCAAGAAAACAAATGAATGGCTGGGCTTATATTCGCCCATAAGTTTTGTTGATCTTAACTAAGGAGATGATTTTATGAAGGACATAATAATCGAAGAAGTAGTCTACAAAAGTTTTGGCAACTGTGTAAAAATGAGCAATGGTGAAATAGAATTATATATTACTATAGATAAAGGTCCTAGGATTATAAGATATGGATTTATAGATGGAGAAAATGAATTTTGTGAGGATATTCCAACAACTATGCATGTTTTAGGGGATACTTGGAGTTTGATGGGAGGACATAGGTTATGGCATAGTCCAGAAGATAATCCAAGAACTTACATTCCGGATAACAAGCCAGTAAAATGGAATAGAAATGGCGACTCAATAACATTGGAAATAGAAGAACCTTGGACACAAATAAAAAAAGAGATTGAAATATCTTTGAAATGTAAAGGAACAGAAGTAGAGGTTTCACATAGATTAACTAATAAAAATGCTTGGGCTATAGAGTTATCTGCCTGGGCTATTACAGTTATGGCTCACGGAGGTGTTGAAGTGATTCCGCAGCCTAAAAGGGAGACAAATTTACTTCCTAACAGAGTTATAGCACTATGGCCCTATTCAAAGATGAATGATGAGCGTGTATATTGGGGAGAAAAGTATATATTTCTAAAACAAAATAAAAATAAAAAGGATCCATTTAAACTAGGAATTTCAAATGAAGAGGGATGGGGAGCTTATTTCAATCATAATAATCTATTCATAAAAAAGCACGAGCATCTATCTAAAGAAAATTATCCTGATTTTGGGGTATCCTATGAAACTTATACAAATGAATACATGGTAGAAATGGAAACTCTATCACCTTTAAGAAAATTGCTTCCAGGTCAGTCCGTTGTACATATAGAGAAATGGAGCCTCATAGGGGATGTATCTTATCCAGGAGAAGATGAAAAAGAGATAGAAAATATACTAAATATACAGGGTATTTAGTAGTTTAAATGTATCATTAAAGGTTTTTGAAGCAAGTTCAAAAACCTTTTTTAAATTAATTAAAGTAAAAAAGGAATTTATTTTTATTTGTAGAATAAAAATAGTAAGGAATGAGGTGAAAGCTATGTTGGACATAGAATTTGATTTGCAGGATATAAATATTTTGAATATTCAAAAAGAAGACGAGGAGATTATTCAACATTGGCTTTATGAACAGTGCGAATTTTATGAAGGAGATATATATCCGATAGAGATAGACAAGTTGCATGATAGATTTTTAGAGTATTATATAAGTGAAAATGAATTTTTTGTAAAAATTCAACATGATGGAAAGTTGATAGGTATAATTAAAGGTAGAATAGAATTTAAAAACCCGACAGAAGCATGGGTATGGTGCATAATGTTAGATTACAGATATAGGAATTTAGGAATAGGAAGTAATATAATAAACGAGTTAAATAAATATTTGATTAGAGAATATGGAGTTGCAAATTTATACACTACAATTGTAGAAAACCCTAAAACTATAAATTTTTTAAAGAAGAATGGTTATAAAATTATACGGAGTTCTAAAAATTATTATGACATAAATGGTAAACAAATGGATATGTTAATTTTGAAAAAATAATTTTGGAGGGGATAGGATGGATAAGAATCTCTTATGGTATCTAGAAAAGAAGGTAGGAAAAACTATTGAAGCATTAAAAAGAAACAATATGGATGGATACTTTGTAAAAGATGAATCTGAGTTAAGGGAGAAGCTTAAAGAATTGTTAAAAGAAAAATCAACTGTTTCAGTTGGCGGGTCTATGACTTTATTCCAAACTGGAATTATTGACCTTTTAAGAAATGGCGATTACAAGTTTTTAGACAGATATGATGAGCACTTAACACCAGCAGATATTAAGAAATTATACAAAGATACATTTTATGCAGATACCTATATTTGTAGCACAAATGCATTAACAGAAGGAGGAGAGTTATACAATATTGATGGAAATGGGAATAGAGTAGCAGCCATGATGTTTGGCCCTGATCAAGTTATTGTCATAACAGGAATGAATAAAATAGTAAAGGATTTAAAAGAAGCTGAAGACAGAGTAAAAAGATTGGCAGCTCCAATAAATGCTAAAAGACTTAACAAAAATACTCCTTGTGCAAAGGTTGGCTACTGTACGGATTGTAATATAGATGATAGGATATGTAGTGATTATGTAGTTTTAAAAAGGCAAAAAACTAAGGGAAGAATTAAGGTTATAATAGTTGGCAAAGAATTAGGGTATTAATTTAATACCCCTTTTTATCCAATAATTGGATTTTACTTTATATATACGTATTTAAATTGAAAAAGTTATGCGAAGAAACATGTAATTATTAAAAATTTGTTAAATATTCTTGACTTTATATTTAGATTTCAATTATAATGAAAGTAGTGCTGAATCTTAAGTTTTTCTTAAGTACGGAGGAACCAATAATTGGGGGTTAATCTTAGTAATATAATTTAGGCTAAGTAGGGTAACCTTTGCCCGAACCCGTCAGCTAACTTCGGAAGCAAGAAAGGTGGATAAAAAATGAACTCTTCAAAGCGAAAGCTAAGCTCAATTTTAGTATTTTGTCTTTTTTTAGTAGGTTTTACTGTGTTAAAATGCGATTTTGTTAAGGCAGATGCGTCAATTGATTTGAATAGTAAAGGTATGGAAGTAAGATCAGCTACAGTAAAAACAGATAAGGTGATTATAGTTCCAAAGAGAAATGATGAAAATAGCTCTAAATCAGCCAATGCTTCAAAGTCATATAGTAGAGGTGGAAGAAGTGATATAGTATCATACTCATACAATTTCTTAGGGAGACCTTACGTGTGGGGAGCAGCAGGACCATCAGCTTTTGATTGTTCTGGATTTACGCAGTATGTTTATTCCGCATTTGGAGTAAGCTTAGGTCACTATACAGGATCACAGTATGAAGTAGGACAACCAGTTAAAAAAAGTGAATTGATTGCTGGTGATTTAGTTTTCTTTAATACAGATGGAAGTATATCCCATGTGGGAATGTATATAGGAGGAGGACAATTTATACATGCCTCTTCAGGAAGTAAAAAAGTTACTATAAGCGAACTTTCAGGAAGCTACTATACTCAAAGGTATGCAGGAGCTAGAAGAATATTTAGATAATTATTGCCCGACAGATTCGTCTGTCGGGCTTATTTGTTTTTTATTATGTTTTTATCATAAAATTGCCCCTTAATTAATAGTATTTAATAAGAAGTATTTTTAAAACGGGGTGATAAAAATAAAGTATACAAGATATGATCTTAAAAGAAAAAGAAAAGATAAATTTTTCTCCTTTATTTTATTATTTTTATTAATACTATGTTTATTGCTAGTTATAGGATTTTTGTTTAAAACTCCATTAAAAGAAAGTATTAATAGCAGTATAGATGGTAAAAAAGAAGAGATAAATATAACAAAAGGAGAGTCTGAAAAAGAAAAAGAACCTAAAAATGCCAAGGAAGTGAATTTTGTTAAAGGTGAAGTTGTAAAGTACGCAGCTGTTCAAGGTGGGATGTTTAAAAATGAGGAATATGCTAAAGAGACAAAAAACAAATTATCTTCCTTTGGAAATTCATTTATAGTAAATGAAGGAGAGCTTAAAAGAGTAATTTTAGGCGTATATAGTGAAGAAGAAAGTAAGAAAGTAATGGATGAATTGACAAAGAATAAAATAGAAAATTCTAGATTAGTATTTGAAATAAAATATAATGACACATGTGATTTTGAAATAGCTCAAATAGCTAATGCTTATTTACAAATATTAAATAAATTATCAGAGAAAAACGTAAAACATATTCAAACAAAGCAGTTAAAAGAATGGGTTAATTCGTTAAATGATATAGATGCTAACAGCAAAAATATAGATAAATTAAAGGAAATTAAAAGTAAGGTAAATTCCTTACCAGAGCAAATTAGCAAAGATAATTTAGAAGAAAACTATATATTTGTGTATAATTATCTGAAAAAATTTAATTAATTATGTTAGCCCATCATTTAATAAATGATGGGCTAATTTTTAACTTTATAAAAAATTTATTAACATTATATTATACATACTTGTTAATAAATTATATAAATGATAAACTATAAAAGGTAAAAGATATAATTTTTAATAATATGGCAATAATTACTAAAAAACGATATAGGAAGTGCAAAAATGAGAATTATTTTAGCGTCAGCTTCAGAAAGAAGAAGAGAATTATTAAAAAGAATATTATGTGACTTTGAAGTTATCGTGAGTCAATTTGATGAAGATAACATAGGGTTTGATGGAGATTGTGGAAATTATGTCATAGAATTAGCCAAAGGAAAAGGAATGAATGTAGCTTCAAATATCGAAGATAAAAATTCATTAATTATTGCTTGTGATACAGTAGTGTTCTTCAATGGTAAAGTATTAGGTAAGCCTAAAAATCAAAAAGAAGCTTTTTCCATGCTTAAAGAATTAAGCGGAAATGTTCATTTGGTTTACTCAGGTATATTTATCTATAATAAAGAAAATAATTCTATAATGACAGATTATGTATGTACAGAAGTTAAATTTTCTAATCTTTCAGATGACCTTATAGAAAAATACATAGAAAGTAAGGAACCTTTTGACAAAGCTGGTGCTTATGGAATTCAAGGCTATGGAGGAGTTTTTGTAGAAAGAATAAATGGATGTTATTATAATGTTGTAGGTCTTCCTCTAAATAGTCTATATAAAATGTTAAAGGAGATGGGGGTAAATCTTTAAAAGGAGTAGTTAAATTTAATGAAAAACAATTTAAAACTAAGGGATTTACCTATCAATGAAAGACCGAGAGAGAGATTACTTAGATATGGATGTGAAAGTCTTTCTAATGTGGAATTATTGGCAATTATTTTAAGAACAGGTAGTAAAAATGAAAATGTTTTAAGTTTATGTGGAAATATAATGGAGATATCTAAAGGCTTAAATGGTATTTTAGAATTATCTAGAGAAGAATTAATGCAAATCGACGGTATTGGAGAAGCTAAGTTATGTCAACTTTTAGCTTTATCTGAACTCTTCAAAAGATTCAAGTCTTTTAAGTCAGGAGATAATTACCAAATAACTAAACCTCAGGATGCAGCTTTTTTAGTCATGGAAGAGATGAGGTATTTAAAACAAGAATATCTTAAAGTAATAATGTTAAACACTAAAAATGGTGTTATAAAGGTTAAAGATATATTTATAGGGAGTTTAAATAGTTCCATTGTACATCCAAGAGAAATATTTTGTGAAGCGATAAAAAATAATAGCTCATCAATAATTATTTGTCATAATCATCCGTCTGGTGATCCTATGCCAAGTAAGGAAGATATTAACATTACAAAAAGGATAGTGGACTGTGGTAATATGATAGGTATAGGCCTATTGGATCATATAATAATTGGTGACGGAGTTTATATAAGTTTAAAAGAAAAAGGTATGGTGTGATTGAAAGGAGAAATCATAGATGGCATTGTTTGGAATATCTAAAGATATGGGAATAGACTTAGGAACAGCAAATACATTAATATATGTAAAGGGAAAAGGAGTAGTTTTAAGAGAACCTTCTGTTGTTGCAATAAATAGCGACACAAAAAGGGTATTGGCAGTTGGTGAAGAAGCTAAGCAGATGATAGGAAGAACTCCTGGTAATATAATAGCTATAAGACCTTTAAGGGATGGAGTAATTGCAGATTTCGACGTTACTCAAACTATGTTAAAAAAATTTATTGAGAAAGTAAGCTCTAAAAGTGCTTTTACTAGTCCTAGAATAATTGTATGTTTTCCATCAGGAGTTACTGAGGTTGAAAAAAGAGCAATAGATGCAGCGACGAAGCAAGCAGGAGCAAGGGAAGTATTGCTTATGGAAGAACCTATGGCAGCAGCTATTGGAGCAGGGCTTCCAGTTAATGAACCTACAGGAAGTATGATTGTAGATATTGGTGGAGGAACTACTGAAGTTGCAATTATTTCTTTAGGTGGAATAGTAACCAGTAAATCTTTAAGGATTGCAGGAGATGAGTTTGATCAAGCAATAATAAGCTATATAAAAAAGAACTTTAATTTAATGGTTGGGGAAAGAACAGCTGAAAATGTAAAGATTGAGTTAGGGTCTGCATATGACACTGGAGAAAATAATTCAATGCAGATAAGAGGTAGAGATTTAATAACTGGATTACCTAAAGTTATAGATATAACTGAAGAGGAGATAAGAGGGGCTCTAGCAGAACCTGTAGTCTCTATTATAGAGGCTATAAAAAGCACTTTAGAGAAGACACCACCAGAATTAGCTTCAGATATAATGGATAAAGGTATAATGCTCGCTGGTGGAGGAGCTACATTAAAAGGATTAGATATACTTATTAATCAAGAAACCCATATGCCAGTTCATATAGCAGATGCTTCTATAGATTGTGTTGCCATAGGAGCAGGAAAAGCATTAGATACTTTAGATAAATTAATAGATAGTAAAAGAAAAAGATAAAGATAAATATGGGATTTTTGAAAAATAAACTGGCAGTAGTTATAATTGTGCTGTCAGTTACATTTTTAGTTTTAATCGGGTATAGCTCTAAGAGGCAAAAAGTATCTTTTGTTGAGAACGGTGTGGGGGTAGCAATTAATCCTGTCCAAGGATTTTTTTATAAGGCCAATATGAAGGTGAAAAATTTTACGGAATTTGTCACTAGTTTTTCTGATGTTAAAAAAGAAAATGAAGAGTTAAGACAGAGAAATATTGAATTAGAGAGTAAAGAAAAAGATTACGATGTATTAAAGGCAGAAAATGAAAGACTTAAAGGAATGTTGAATTTCAAAGAGCAGAATTCCGAATATGACTATATAGGTTGTGACATTATAGGAAGAAGCGGAGGAAACTTTTTGGAGGAGTTTACTATTAATAAAGGTAAGAAAGATGGAATTGAAAAACAAATGGCTGTAATGACAAAAGATGGATTGGTTGGACAAATAGGTTCGGTAGGAGATAATTGGGCAATAGTTCAAACCTTATCCAATGAAAATATAGCCGTTACTAGTATAGTACAAACTACTAGGGAGAGTGTAGGGGTAACTAAAGGTTATAAAGATGGTAGAAATAAAAAGTTAGCAAAACTTTATTACCTTCCCTTGGAATCTGAGATTAAAACAGGAGATTCTATATTGACATCAGGCACAGGATTATATCCAAAAGGTATTAGAATAGGTCATGTAGTAGATGTTGAAGAGGACAAAGGTAAGGTTATGAAAAATGCTATTATACAACCTTTTGTAGACTTTTCTAAGTTAGAAGAGGTTTTAGTAGTAGTTCCTAAGAATAAATTGAATATAAGGTGATGGGTATGAGAAAGATATTAACTTTATTTTCTATAGTCCTTATCCTTTTCATAGGAGATAATTCAATTATACCTTTTCTTGCTGTTAAAGGATTTAGTCCTAGCCTCTTGTTTGTATTTATAGTGAGTTATTCAATTATAAATGAAAGTTGGGAAGGGTTATGGCTAGGTGTTTTTGCAGGATTGCTGCAGGACGTTTATTTTTCAAATGTTTTAGGGATAAATGCATTGGTTAACATGTTGAGCTGTGCAATAGCAGGTTATGTTGGAATCAGTATATTTAAAGAAAAGCTGTTAATTCCAGTAGCAACTAGCTTTTTGCTGAGTATTTTTAAGGGTATACTAGTGTTTGTATTGTTATATACTGTTAATGTAAATATGCCTTTAAGAAATATACTTTTTAATTCCCTATATAATATGTTAGTTTCAATTATAATGTATAAATTTGTATTTAAATTATGTAGTAAGGATTACATGAAGAAAAAATGGAAGTTTTAAAGGAATGGTGAATTATGAAGGATAAGAAGAAAAAACTCAATAGATTCACAGCCTTTTTTTTGATAATTGCTGTGATATATTCCATTCTGATTTTTAAATTAGGAATTCTTCAGATAAAAGATAGTGAACAATATAAAGAAAGAGCAAGTCGTACAGCTATAACGGAAGTTCCTGATGCAGCACCAAGAGGACCTATAATAGATAAAAATGGCTCCATATTAGCAACAAATATTCAAAGCTATATATTGGTATATAATGAAACAAGTGATAATAAAAAGTATTTTTTTGAAACCATGGATAAGGTATTTAATTTGTTAGACAGTAATGGTGAGAAAATTCAAGATGAACTTGAGTTAAAAATAAATCCTTATAGGTTTGAGTTTAAGACTAACGATGTAGAAGCTAGAAAAACATTGGAGATTAGATTTAAAAGAGATAGAGGATTAAATGAAGCTATTCAAAAAAAAATATTTCCAGACAAAAAGGATAATTTTACAGAGGAAGAGATAAAAGCAGTTAATGAAGAGTTGTTAAAAATAACTCCAGAACAAACATATAAGCTGTTAGTAGAAAAGTATAAAATTTATCCTAAAGAAGATTTTAAAAATTTATTAGAACAATACGTAATTACTCCAGAGGAAACTTATCCAATAATAGTAAGTAGATTTAACATAAAATCAACTACAGAATTTAAAGACAAACTAGATAAGTATAAAAATGCTAAATCTAATAAAAAGAAAGAAATTTTAGAGGGCATTATCAGTGAATATGGAATAGATAAAATGGAATATCCTTTAGAGAAACAGAGAAAGTATCTTATAATAAAGGATACTATGACGATGCAGAGTTTTAGTGGATATAAACCTGTAGTAATAGAAAGTAATATTAAAAGGGATACTGCTTTTATATTTTTGGAGAGATTAAATGATCTTAGTGGTATAGATGTTATAACTCAACCCGTAAGATACTACCCTAATGGTAAATTAGGATCAGCTTTCTTAGGATACATTTCTAAGATTAATAATCCAGACCAATATAAAGATAAGGGTTATGATATAAGTTCAGATTATGTTGGAGTTTCAGGGTTAGAAGCGGTTTTTGAGGATAGATTAAAAGGTTCTAAAGGCGGAAGAATTGTAAAATTAAATAGACAAGGAAGAATTATTGAGGAATTATTTAGAAAAGAACCATATCCTGGGCAAACTATGCAGCTTACTATTGACAATAATGTTCAAAAGGCAGCTGAGGATGCTCTAGAAAAGACTATGCAAAATTTAAGAGATAACCCAAATGTAAGTTATGATGGAGTTAATACGTCAAATGCTACAAGGGGTGCCGCAGTGGCTATTGATGTGAACACTGGAGGTATATTAGCTTTAGTTAGTAACCCTGGATTTGATCCAAATATTTTTTCCATGCCTGGAAAATTGACAAGTGAACTGTATCAAAGTCTTTTTAATCCGGATTATGAAGCTTTTGCCAAGGATTATATAGCAAAAAGAAGTCTTAGTGTAACTGTAGATGAGTTGTTCCCTATTCAAAATAAAGAGAGTGGAGCAAGAAAAGATGAATATGATATTTTTCCTAAGCCTTTCTTTAACTATGCAACGTCATCTTTTATAGCACCGGGATCTACTTTTAAGCCATTAACAGCTATAGCGGGATTAGAAGAAGGATTGCTGGGACCTAATGAAACTATATATGATAATTTAGTTTATACTAAGCATGGATATCAAGGTAGGAGCTGGAATTATTCAAGTAAAGGTAGCTTAAACGCGGTGGAAGCTTTAGCATATTCAAACAACTATTTCTTCTTTGAAGTTGGAGATAGGTTATATGAAAAAGGTTTGGATACTTTAGCTGAATATGCATGGAAGTTTGGATTAGGTGCTCCACATGATGTTGAAAAGCCATCAACAGGAATAGAAATACCGGAATTGTTTGGTCAGGTATTTAATGTTCAATCTGAAAAAAATAAAGCATCTAATATATATATATGGTCCTTATATGATGAATTGCTTCAATTAAGAAAAGTGAAAGGTACAAATGATTACGAAGGCATAGATTTAAGAGCTAACGATACGGATAGCCAAGAAGTAAAAGATTTAAAGAAAAAAATATACGATACTATAATAAAACACATGAGATATAGAGATGTACCTAACTTCTCTGATACGGTAAAAGCTATGTTAAAGGAATTGATTCAAAAATCCCCTACTATGAGTGCGAAAAAATTTACTGATGGAGATATATCAGCTGCTATGAGCAAAGTTTATAAGTTTGTATATGCAGTTGAAGAAGAAGCTTTAAGACCAGGTAACGTATATAATGCTTCTATAGGGCAAGGTTCTAATTATTTTACACCACTTCAATTAGCTAATTTTTCAGCAATGATAGCTAATGGAGGAACAAGATATAAATTACATCTTGTAGATAAATTTTTAGATGCTGAAGGCAATACTATTCAAGAATATAAACCAGAGGTAATGGATAAAATAGATCTTAAGCCAGAAACCCTTAGAGTAGTAAGGGAAGGTATGCACGCCGTTTCATCCTATGATGAAGGTACAGGTGCATCAGCATTTAGAGATTTCCCTATAGTTACAGCAGGTAAAACTGGTTCCTCTACTTTTAGAGAAGGAGGAGTTCAAGAAAAAGTAGGAAGAACTTCTTCCGGTGTTTATATAGGATATGCTCCTTATGATAACCCTCAAATTGCTGTTTGTGTAATAATATTTGACGGTGGACACGGTGGATCTGTTAATCCCGTTGCAAAAGCAATGTATGAAGCTTACTTTAAAGAGGAATTGACAAAGCAAAATTACAATTTTCAGCATATAGATTAAATTTAAAAAGGCATATACAAAATTGTATATGCCTTTTTTAAAAAGAATATGATAATTTAGAAGGAATTAGGCAATATTTGTTGAAATATAAACTTATACCTGCTTTGGAGGGGTAAAATTATGTTAGATGACAGTATAATAATAAAAGGAAACAAAGAAGGAATAAATGCAGTAATAAACATGAATAAATTTAAAGATTTTGACGAAATGCTCGAATCTTTAATTGAAAGATTATCTAAAGGTAAGGTGTTTTATAAAGGTTGCACTTTAAAAATTACAACGGAATTACAATACATAAATGATAAAGAATTAAGAAGGCTTAGAGATATACTTTTTGACGAAATTTTAATTAAAGATTGTATCTTCGAAAATGTAGAGGATAAAAATAATAAAGTTTTTTCGGGTATATATGAAGGTAGAACTAAGTTTATAAGAAGGACTATAAGAAGTGGGCAGGTCATTAACTATTCGGGCAATATAGTAATAGTTGGTGATGTTAATTCTGGTGCTGAAATATATGCAGGTGGGAATATAATCGTTCTCGGTGTTCTAAGAGGTTATGTTCATGCAGGAGTGGGTGGCAATGAAAAGTCAATAGTTGCAGCATTTACTTTGCAGCCGCAGATACTTCAAATTGGAGGGATAGCTACAAGGGCCCCAGAAGAGAATATTAAACCTCAATATCCTGAAGTAGCTAAAATAAAAGGAAACACCATAGTTGTAGAACCTTATTTACCAAACAAATTTATATAACGGAGGGAAAATTATATGGGACAAGCTATAGTAATAACATCAGGTAAAGGTGGAGTTGGTAAGACAACCACTACTGCAAACATAGGTACAGCCTTAGCATCTATGGATAAAAAGGTGGTAGTAGTAGATGGAGATACTGGATTAAGAAACTTAGATGTATTGATGGGACTTGAGAATAGAATAGTGTTTACTTTAATGGATGTAATAGATGAAAATTGTAAATTAAAGCAAGCACTTATTAAGGATAAGAGATTTCCTAACTTATTCTTACTTCCAACAGCTCAAACTAGAGATAAAGATGATATATCAAAGGAACAGATGTTAGAAGTTATTAGTGAGTTAAAAGAAGATTTTGACTATGTATTAATTGATTGTCCCGCTGGTATAGAACAAGGCTTTGAAAATGCTATAATAGGTGCTGATAGAGCTTTAGTTGTTGTTAATCCAGAAGTTACGTCTGTTAGAGATGCAGATAGAGTAATAGGAAAGTTAGAGGCTAAGGGAGTAGAGGATCCTCAACTTATTGTAAATAGAATCAATTCAGACATGGTTAAAAACGGAGATATGTTAGATGTTAATGATATATTGGACAGTTTGGCAATAAAATTAATAGGCATTGTTCCAGATGATAAAAATATCACAATTTCAACTAATAAAGGGGAACCTATAGTTTTAAATGATAAAGCTGTATCAGGAAAAGCTTTTAACAATATAGCTAGAAGAATTATAGGGGAAGAAGTTTCATTTTTAAACATGGATAGCAATGAAGGTGGATTTTTATATTCATTAAAAAAACTCTTCGGAATTAAATAGAGGTGATATTAATGGATTTTATGGGGTTTTTCACAAAGAAATCTTCAAAAGACACGGCTAAGGAGAGATTGCAATTAATATTAATCCACGATAGAGCAACAGTTTCTCCTGAACTTTTAGATAATATTAAGGAAGAAATAATGAGTGTAATATCCAAATATGTTGAAATTGATAAAGATGAATTAGAAATAACTATGACTACTTCTGATGAAGAAGAAGGTAATTCTCCAGCATTAGTTGCAAATATTCCTATAAAAAAAATGTTGAAAAGAAGATAATTTTAAAAGCTATGTATAAATTTATGCATAGCTTTTTTTGATGCACATTGATATAATCATATTTATTAGATAGTTAACCATCAGAAGGATATAAGAACTGTTAAGCTCATGAATAAGTTCTTATAAGCTTCAGCTATAAGTAGATATTTCTTATAAGGAAACTCCATCTGAAGCTAAGAACCACTTGATATTGGAGGGAATTTTACAATGTTCGACAAATTGAAAATCAATAAAAAATTATTAAAAGAATTAGATTTTGGATTAATATTCCTGGTTTTAGTTATAGCTGTTTTTGGAGCATTAAATATATATAGTGCTACGAAAACTTGGGCAGGAATTGCAGTATTTAAATCTCAAATAGTTTGGATATGTTTAGGATTAGCTGTGACGTATTTTATTTTATTGATAGATTACTCTGTTATTCAAGGATATGTTAAAATCATTTATTGGTTTAGCGTAATACTGCTATTTTTAAATGATACAATATTTAAGTCAACTGTCAATGGAGCTGGATCATGGATGAAAATAGGATCAGTAACTATAGGACAGCCCTCGGAGCTTGCTAAATTAGCATTGGTATTAATGCTAGCAAAAGAACTTCATGATATGGAGGGAAATATAAATAATTTAAAGAACTTTTTAAAGTTGTCTATGTATGCAATTATACCGATGCTACTAATAGTTATTCAACCTGATATGGGAATGACTATGGTATGTTTTTTTATAGTGTTGGGTATATTTTTTGCAGCAGGATTAGATTTAAAAGTTATAGGTGGAGGAATAGTTGGAATAGTAATATTGATTGCTGCAGTATGGAATTCGCCTTTAATGCATGATTATTGGAAGGTAAGATTGATTTCATTAATAGACCCTGCAGCTGATGAGTTAGGTGCAAACCTTCAGCTTACACAATCTCAAATAGGAATAGGTTCTGGAGGAATGTTTGGTAAGGGATTTACTAAAGGAACTCAAGTAGCAGGAGGTTTTATACCAGAAGTTCATACGGATTTTATCTTCTCCGTTGTGGGAGAGGAGTGGGGATTTATAGGGGCAATTGTTCTGCTAGCTTTGTATGGAATATTATTATATAAATTTATAAATATAGCGAGATCATCGAAGGATATCTTTGGATCTATGATATGTATTGGTGTTGCTTCTACTTTTATATTTTCTATACTTCAAAATATTGGTATGACTATTGGAGTTATGCCTATTTCGGGTATTACATTGCCTTTTATGAGTTATGGGGGAAGTTCTCTTACCACAGCTTTTATGTCTGTTGCTCTTATTTTAAATGTGGGAATGAGAAGGAAAAAAATAAATTTCTAGGGGGAATCATTATGAACATAGCTTTAATAGCTCACGATAAGAAAAAAGAAGATATGATTGATTTTGTAAGAAGGTACAAAGAAGTATTTATGGAGCATCAGCTTTTTGGAACAGGTACAACAGGAAGATTGATAGAGGAAAATACTGGGTTAAAGGTTCATAAATTTCTATCAGGACCACTGGGAGGAGATCAACAAATTGGAGCACGTGTGGCAGAAGGTAAGATGGATTTTATAATATTTTTAAGAGATCCATTAACTGCACAACCTCATGAACCAGATGTAACTGCTCTTGTGAGATTATGTGATTTGCATTGTGTTCCATTAGCAACAAATTTAGGTTCTGCTGAGGTGTTTGTTAAAGCATTAAAAGCACACAACTTTTAAGAATTGAGAGTTGAGAGTTGAGTGAAGAGTTAAAAGTGAAGAGTAAAGGAGAGAATTCCCTTGGTTGGGAATTCTTTTATTTTATAATTTGGAAATTCCTAAATTCTCAATTATTAATTAATAACTTTCGATTAACTAGCTTCCAACTAAATAATAGTAATATTTAAAAATTAATCTCAATATATATTTTATATATTGTATTTTTATTTAAGGGGGAAGAAACATGGGGAGTTATAATTCACAATATGAAGAGTATTATAGAAATCTGAAGAAGAGAAAAGAGGTAAATAACTATTATTCGAGTAAAGGTAGGAATGACAATATTGTCTCAAATTACATAAGCAGAAGGATAATTAGAGATTTATCTGGAGCTACTATGTTATTCTTTTTAGTTCTTGTGTGCAAAGTAGTAGTTACTCCCAAAACCCAGCTTGTATACAATTATTCTAAAGAAATAGTAAATAAAAATATAGATGTGTCCTCTTTATATTTAAATATAAAAAAGTTTAACTACAAAGAACTAGAAGAAAGAACAACCAATATCATTGAAAGTGCAAAGAGTAAAATAACAGGTAAAAAGACTATGAATCAAAAAATAGGAGAGGAGTTTGCGTTACCTGTCAATGGCGCTGTAACTTCAGGTTATGGATATAGGATAGACCCCATAGATAACAAAAGCAAATTTCATTATGGGGTGGATATAAGTGCTAAAGAAGGTACAGAAGTAAAGGCAGCTTACAATGGTAGAATTAAGGATTGTGGAGAGGATCCAGAGCTAGGCAATTATATATTAATTGATCACGGAGAAGGAATAGAAACAAAATACGCTCATCTAAGCTCCATAGATGTAAAAAAAGATGGAACTGTTATTAAAGGAGAAGTAATTGGAAAGAGCGGAAAGACAGGAAAGGTTACAGGAGAGCATCTTCACTTTGAGCTTCTTTTTATGAGTGAAAGTAGAAATCCTGAAAATTACTTATCAATCAAATAGGATGGGAAAATGACTTGATAAAAGTAAATAAATACTTCATTCCATATTTATTAATATTGTTTTATATAGGGTATCAAAAAAAATTTTTGATTTCACTTCTTATAGTAATTTTGCATGAAGGTGTACATTACTTAGTTGCTAGATATTTTGGATTTGCAGGTTTTCAAATAGAAATTTTACCTGTAGGGACAGTTTTAAAGTTAAGAGATATAGATGAAGCTTCAACCAAAGAGGAGCTGATTATATCTCTGTCCGCACCTTTGGTCAACTTAATTTTGGCAGCGGTATTTTATATGCTATTTAGCCTTAAACCTTTAAATATATATTTATTATTATATGAATGTAATTTAATTATAGGGTTGTTTAATTTAATTCCAGCCTATCCCTTGGATGGGGGAAGAATAATAAGAGGAATGTTGAATTATAAATATATTTATAAAAGAGCAAATTTGATTACGGTTTATATTAGTTTGATTTTAGGTATATTTTTAATATTTATTTACCTTTTTTTATTTTTTGCAGGGAAGAGTAACATGAGTTTAGGACTTATAGCTTTATTTATTATTATTTCTTCTATAAAAGAACGAGAAAGGATAACATATATAATTATGGGGGATATTATTAAAAAGAAAAATAAATTTTTAAAAAGGGGATATATTGAAAATAGAAGTATTTCTGTCAATTACAAAAAGACCTTGGTAAGTATTTTAAGTATAGTAGAAAAAAATAAATATAATATATTTTATGTATTGAATGATGAGATGAAAGTGATGGATCTAATATTTGAACAAGAAATTATAGAGGGATTAAAAATATATGGCAATATAACTTTAGAAGAATTAATGGATATACAAGATAAAAATTATGGATAAGGTACCTAAAAAGAATAACTAGTATACTCACTAGTTATTCTTTTTTACATAGGGAAAATTATTTTCAATTTCAAAGTTAATATGGTATTATATAAAAATAAGAACCTAAGAGGAGGTATATTGATGAACTTAATTCCTGATGATATTCTCTTTAAAGTAGAGAAACCAGTTAGATATATAGGAGAAGAATTTAATTCATATAAAAAAGATAAAGAAAATATTGATATAAGATTTGCATTTTGTTTTCCAGATGTTTATGAGGTAGGAATGTCACATCTAGGAATGAAAATACTTTATTATGTGTTAAATGAAAGAAAAGATACTTATTGTGAAAGGGTATTTGCTCCATGGCCAGATATGGAGAAACTTATGAGAGAAAACAATGTTCCTTTATACGGATTAGAAAGTAAAGATTCCATAAAGGATTTTGATTTTGTAGGATTTACCCTTCAATATGAAATGAGTTATACAAATATATTAAACATGTTAGATATGGGTGGAATTAATGTAAGAGCTTCAGAGAGAGGAGAAGATGAGCCTCTTGTAATATGCGGCGGCCCTTGTGCATATAACCCTGAACCTCTTTATGATATAGCAGATATATTTGTTCTAGGAGAAGGGGAAGAAGTTTTACATGAATTATTAGACCTTTATAAAGAGTTTAAAGGAAAATCTAAGAGTGAATTTTTAAAAGAGGCATGTAAAATTAAAGGTATATATGTGCCTTCTTTATATGAGGTAAATTATAATGAAGATGGTACTATAAAGGAGTTTACACCTTTATATGAACATGCACCAAAGAAAGTTCAAAAAAGAATAGTTAATAATTTTAATGAAGTTGCTTATCCGGATAAATTGATAGTTCCCTATACTGAAATTGTTCATGACAGAATCAATTTAGAAACTTTTAGAGGGTGCACAAGAGGGTGTAGATTTTGTCAGGCTGGAATGATTTATAGGCCAATAAGAGAAAAGACAAAGGATAAGTTAATGGAGTTAGGAGAACAACTTCTTAAAAGCACAGGTTATAATGAAATATCACTAACTTCATTAAGTATTTGCGACTACTCAGATATAAGAGGATTGATAAACTCTTTGATAGAAAAACATCAACATGAAAAAGTAGGAGTATCTCTTCCTTCATTGAGAATAGACTCATTTTTTGTTGATTTAATAAATGAAATACAAAAGGTTAGAAAAACTGGGTTAACCTTTGCACCTGAGGCTGGAACTCAAAGAATGAGAGATGTTATAAATAAGGGTGTAACTGAGGAGAATTTATTAAATGCTACAAGGAGTGCCTTTGAATCAGGATGGTCCACTATAAAACTTTATTTTATGATAGGCCTTCCTTATGAAACTATTGAAGATGCTATAGGTATTGCTACAACTTCAGAAAAAGTAGTAGATGAATATTACAAAATACCTAAGGATAAAAGAAAAAAAGGGTTAAAGGTAACATCTAGTGCATCAATATTTGTACCTAAGCCATTCACTCCATTTCAATGGGAGCCTCAATTAAAAGAAGAGGAAGTAATGGAAAGAGTTTACGCTATAAAGGATAATATAAAGAGTAGGGCTATATCTTTCAACTATCATGCATCTAAAGTAAGCTTTATGGAAGCTGTCTTTGCTAGAGGGGATAGAAGAGTATGCGATGTACTCATAGAGGCATGGAAAAATGGAGCGAAATTTGATGGATGGTCTGAGTATTTTGATTATAATAATTGGATGAATGCTTTTGAAAATTGCAAAGTTGATCCTAGTTTTTATGCATATAGAAAAAGAAACTATGAAGAAATATTGCCTTGGGATTTTATAGACATAGGGGTAAATAAAAAATATCTTATGAAAGAAAATGAAAGAGCAAAATCAGGAGTAATAACTCCAGATTGCAGAGAGGGCTGTACTGGTTGTGGTGCAGATATTAATCTAGAAGGGAAGTGCTTTGAGAATGCGTTATTTAGTTAAATTCACAAAAGAAAGTAATATAAAGTTTATTTCCCATTTAGATCTAATGAGAACTCTTCAAAAGATAATTAAAAGAGCGAATCTTCCTATTGAATACTCAAAAGGATTTAATCCTCATATGAATATATCTTTAGCTCAACCTCTTTCAGTAGGAATGTTTTCTAAAGGAGAGTACATGGATATAAATCTTAGTGAAGATTTAGAACCAATGTATATTAAAGAAAAGTTGGATGAAAACTCTCCTTCTGGTGTAAAATTTATTAATGTAGTAAAACTAAATAAAGAGAGAGAAAACGGGAAAAAGATACCACAATCTATGGCAGCTGTGGATGGAGCTACTTACGCTATAGGAATAAAATATGATAATACAGAGCATTTAGAAGAAGAAATAAAGAAAATATTCGATATGCAAGAGTGGAAGGTTATAAAAAAGGGTAAAAGTGGAGAAAAGGAAATAGACATAAAGCCAATGCTTAAAAAAATCCAGTATAAAATTGGAGAAGATGTATTGTCTATGAATGTATTGGTTAGTTGTGGAAGCAGGGAAAATTTATCAGCAGATATTTTAAGTAAATTTATTTTAGAGAATACTAGCAATGGAAATAAAGATGCTTTTGTCTTAATCGAAAGAGAAGAAATGTATGGAAGATTAGACAATGAACTTTTTCCACTTGATGAGTGTCTAGGGAAGATGTAATACTCTAATTTGACTAGGGGTGTTGAATTTGAAAGAGATATTTGTAGAACGAAATGGTTCTATATTGAGAATAGCAATAAAAAGAAATAACAAATTAAAAGAGTGCTATATTGAAGAGGATTCAAGGGAGCCATTCCCAGGGGAAATATATAAGGGAATAGTAAAGAATATAATTCCCGGCATTAAGTGTGCCTTTATTGATATAGGACATAAAGAAAATTGTTACATGTATATAGATAGAAAGTTTAAAAACACCACAATTAAAAAGGGCGACGAGATTTTAGTAGAAGTAGTTAAGGAAGCTATAGGGAAAAAAGGACCTAAGGTTACAACTGCAGTATCCGTTCCAGGAAGATATTGTGTTTTAAATACCCTAGATAATGAGGTAACTTTCTCTAAAAAAATAACTGATGAAGATTTAATAGCATATATTAAACATGGATTAGATAAGCCAAAGGGAATAGGGCTTATGATAAGGACTAATGCCTCTAAGGTTCCCGTAGATGTTATAAATGAAGAAATATCCTACCTTTATAAAATCTTTGAAGACATAGATAGAAAAGTGAAATATTCTTTAAAACCTGGATTGCTCTATAAAGCAGGAGGAATATTAGGTAGGATTTTAAGGGATAAATTAGATGAAGAGACCACAAAAGTATATGCTAATAATATTGAGGATCATGAAGAGATAAAGGCTTATATAACTAACGCCAAGGATGCTAATGTTTTTTTAGAACTTCATAATGAAGAAATAGGATTATTTCAGTATTACGGCATAGAAAATGAAATACTGAAACTTAGAAATAACAAAGTGCAATTGAATTGTGGTGGATATATAATAATTGAAAAAACTGAAGCTATGTATACAATTGATGTTAATTCAGGTAAAAACACTAAAGGTGAATCCATGAGGAAAACTGCTTTTATCACTAATGTTCAGGCAGCTGAAGAGATAGCTAATCAAGTTAGGTTAAGAAATCTAAGTGGGATAATACTTGTAGATTTTATAGATATGAAGGATGAAGAAGACAAGGAAAAAGTATTAAATAAATTAAAAGACGGCTTTATAGAAGATAAAATCAAGACGGTTATATATCCTTTTACAGAGTTAAACTTAGTTCAGATTGCTAGGAAGAGAGTAGGAAAGCTAATAGAGGAATATATGGATGAACCTTGTAGTTGCTGTAAGGGTAGGGGGAAGAGATTAAAGCTTTCTTATATAAATCTACTAATAAAAAATGAAATAGAAAGAATAAAAGAAAGCAACAATATTAAGCATATTTATATAGAATTAAATACTGTATATGAAAAGCATGTGAAAGAAGATATTATTTCATTTATTAAGGAAATAGAAGCTTTAGACTTAGAAGTTTATTTAAATTTCTTTAATGGAGAAGAGTATTATAAAGTGGAACCTCTATTATTTTCTAATCAATTGGAAAACTTAAAAATGTATAAGATTTACGGTTAAAAAACTTTACAAAGCTAGCCATATATGTTAAAATGGCTTTTGTAGACCGCACAGAAAAGGTTGAAAACATAGTATCTATGTACCTTAAATGGCGAGACTGGTTACAGGAGGTGTTTTTATGTACGCTATAGTTTTGACTGGAGGAAAACAGTACAAAGTTTCCGAAGGAGACGTAATTTACGTTGAAAAGTTAGAAGCTGAGGTTGATTCTGCAATAGAATTAGACAATGTTCTTGCTGTAAGCAAAGAAAATGGAGAATTCGTTGTTGGAAAACCAGTAGTTGAAGGAGCTAAAGTTACTGCTAAAGTTGTAAACCAAGGAAAAGGCAAAAAAGTTGTTGTTTTCAAATATAAGAGAAAGAAAGCTTATAGAAAGAAACAAGGACATAGACAGCCATACACTAAACTTCAAATAGAAAAAATTAATGCATAATATTTATGATTAAGGCAGTATTTAAAAAGAAAAGAGATAATATAGTTTCATTTAATATCAAAGGACATGCAAATTCAGTAGAAGAAGGATATGATTTAGTTTGTTGTGCTATTTCAGCTATATCTTTAACTATTGCCAATGGCATTACTGAAATTTGTAAAGTAGATGCGGATATAAACACAGAAGACGGTTTTCTAAGCTTAAGTTTAGAAGACAAGGATTCATTGCAAATACATAAATGCCAATGTTTAATGGAGACTATGTTACTTGGATTAAAAAGTGTAGAAAAAAGTTACGGTGAATATATAAAGATTTTAGTAGAGGAGGTGGAGTAGTATGTTACTAATGAACCTTCAGTTATTTGCTACAAAAAAAGGTGTAGGTAGCTCAAAGAACGGAAGAGACAGTGAATCTAAAAGACTTGGAGTTAAGTCTTCAGATGGCCAATTTGTTTTAGCAGGTAATATATTGGTAAGACAAAGAGGAACAAAAATTCATCCAGGAAACAATGTTGGCAGAGGTGGAGATGACACTTTGTTCGCTAAAGTGGATGGTATAGTTAGATATGAAAGAGTTGGTAAAAACAAAAAAAGAGCTTCTGTTTATCCATTAGGAATAGAAGAAGTTGTAGTAGCAGCTGAATAATGTAAAGCACCCTGGTTTAGGGTGCTTTTTTAAAATTTATATATCGGGGGAGAACTATGGGGGATTTTGAGAAGACTATAGAATTATTGAGAAAACAAAGGCACGATTTTATGAATGATCTTCAAATTATATATGGTTATCTTCAGATGGGAAAGGAAGATAAAGCAAGGGAAAGTATAAAAAAACTAAGTATACATAATGAAAGTATAAGTGAAATATATAACTTAGGAGATATTTATTTAGCCTATAGCTTAGAAGAAAATATAAAAAGAATACTAAGAAGAAAAGTTGATGTAAATATAAATATAGAAATATCTAATTTTTCTAAACCACCATTTGAAATAGAGTGCGATAAAAAAATAAATTTAGTAAATAATATATTTGATGAAATAGAAAAAAGTGAATTAAATTTAGTACATATATATTTTTTTGAAGATAAAATAGGGCAGAGTCTTTTTATAGCCAATAATGAAGAATTAATTGATGAAATGAACTGGATGGAGAGCTGGGAAAAATTAAGCATAGAAATAGAAGGAATTTCAGTATACAGATGTATTTATGGAGATAATATTGCTTATAGAATTGTATTGATAAGAAATTAAAAAGTAGATTAAGAGGTGAAGAATTTGTTTATAGACAGAGCAAAAATATTTGTTAAATCAGGAAACGGAGGCAACGGCGCCATATCCTTTAGAAGGGAAAAATATGTTCCGTTGGGAGGACCAGATGGAGGAGATGGCGGAAAAGGCGGAGATGTAGTATTAGTTGTAGAACCTGACATGACTACTCTTTTAGATTTTACATATAAGAGAAAGTATGTATCTGAAAGAGGAGGAGATGGCACAGGCTCGAAATGTTTTGGTAAGGATGGTGCGAAGCTATTAATAAAAGTTCCAATGGGAACTGTAGTTAAAGACGAGGCTTCAGGTAAGATAATGGCAGATTTATCTCATGCAGGAGATAAATATGTAGTGGCTAAAGGAGGAAAAGGGGGAAAAGGAAACGTAAGGTTTACTACTCCCACAAGACAAAGTCCTAACTTTGCTGAACCTGGTATGCCAGGAGAAGAGAGAAGCATAGTATTAGAACTGAAGCTTCTTGCAGATGTAGGACTAATAGGTTTCCCTAATGTTGGAAAATCAACGCTATTATCCATTGTTACTAATGCTAAACCTAAGATTGCCAACTATCATTTTACAACATTAAGTCCAAATTTAGGAGTTGTATCACAGCAAGGAATAGAGCCTTTTGTTATGGCAGATATACCTGGTATTATTGAAGGAGCAGCTGAAGGAGTGGGCTTAGGACTGGACTTCTTAAGACATATAGAAAGAACAAGATTGCTGATTCATGTAGTAGATATATCAGGAATAGAAGGTAGAGATCCTTATGAAGATTTCTTAAAAATAAATGAAGAATTAAAAAAATATAGTGTAAAGCTATGGGATAGGCCTCAAATAATAGCTGCAAATAAGAGCGATATTCTTTTAGATGATGAAATATTTGAAGATTTCAAAAGAAAAGTTGAAAAATTAGGATATAAACAAGTATTTAAAATATCTGCAGGAACCAATCAAGGATTAAAAGAGTTAATTAAAGAATCAGCTAGAATTTTATCAACTATACCTGTAATAGATTTAGAATTAGAAGAAAAGGATATGTATGTTGCAGAAGAAAAGAGATTTACCTATGAAATAAGAAAAGAAGAAGATGCTTATGTTATAGAAGGAAGTTTCGCGGATAGACTTCTTCAAAGTGTTAATGTCAATGACCCAGATGGATTACGATATTTCCATACTGTATTAAAAAATAAAGGTATTATGGATGAATTGTTAGAGATGGGAATAGAAGATGGAGACACAGTAAGATTTAAAGACTTTGAATTTGATTTTGTACTATAACAATCGATATATTTAGGAGGATGAGAATGATAACTGGAAAACAAAGAGGCTATTTAAGATCATTAGCTAATACCTTAGATCCTATTTTTCAAGTAGGAAAGGGCGGAATAGAGGAGAATTTTATAAAACAGGTAGATTCAGCTCTAGAAGCCAGGGAAATAATCAAAATTTCTGTATTAAACAATAGTGGATTAACTGCAAGAGAAGCCTCAGATATGATTTGTGAAGAGTTAAATTGTGAAGGAGTTCAAGCAATAGGAAATAAGCTAGTTGTTTATAGAAGATCAAGTAAAAAACCAAAAATACAATTACCATAACGGTATATAAGGGGTTAGTTGTAATATGGAGAGAAAAGCTATATTTGGAGGAACTTTTGATCCCATACATAATGGTCATCTTCATATAGCCTATGAAGCTTTATATAGGTTAAACTTAGATAAAATAATTTTTGTGCCATCAGGAAATCCACCACACAAGTATGGAAAAGATATAGCGGATTCTAGGATTAGATATGAAATGGTTAAAATGGCTATTAGAGAAGAAGAAAAATTTGAAATAAATGATTATGAAATAGCGAAAAAAAATGTTAGTTATACTTATGAAACCTTGAATTTTTTTAAGCACAATTATCCTAAAGTCATGTGGTATTTTTTAACAGGAGTGGATTGTTTAATGGAATTCGATACATGGAGAAATATGGATGAGATTATGAAAATGTGTAAGCTCATCGTATTTAATAGGCCTGGGTATGACAAAGAAAAAATATTACAACAAAAAGAAAGATTAGAAAGTAAACATAATGAGGAAATAATATTTCTAGATATACCTTTATTGGAGATATCCTCTACAGAAATTAGAAAAGCTGTAAGAGAGAAAAGAAATATAAGATATTTTTTACCTGAGGGAGTATACAATACTATAAAAGAGTTAAAGTTATATATATAACTTTTTTATAAGGTGTGCAGAACTTTTTATATTGTGTCTAGGAGTTGATTTGGATGTGGAGTGAGGAGCGTATAGAGGCCTTTTTAAAAGAGAACTTGGATAATAAAAGATATCAACATAGTTTAAGAGTGAGAGATACTTCTAAAAACATGGCCAAACATTTTGGCATAGATGAAAATAAGGCAGCTATTGCAGGATTAGTTCATGATTGCGCTAAAGGATTCAGTGCTCATGAGCTAATTAATATTGTTAAGAAAAATGGGTATAAGGTAAATGAAGTCTGTGAAAAAAGTCCTCAATTACTACATGGATTAGCAGGAGCGATAATTGCTAGAGATACCATGGGAATTAAAGATAGAGAAATATTTAATGCAGTAGCTTATCATACTACTGGTAAAAAAAATATGACATTATTAGAGAAAATTATATATCTTGCGGATTATATAGAACCTTTAAGAAAATACGCAGGAGTAGAAGAAATAAGAGAATTATCCTATAAAAATATAGATAAGGCCATGATTAAATCTTTCGATTCAACCATAAAATATATAATAGAAAGAGGACAAATGTTACACATTAATACTGTAGAGGGAAGGAATTATATTATAAAAACTGTAGGTGAATAAAATGGTTAATAAGAAAAAAGGGGATAATAGTAGTAAAAAAAGCAATAAAAGAAAGAAGAAAAAAGGTGGAAGAAAATTAATAGTATTGCTGACAATACTATTTATTATAACCTTTGCATCTAGCTTTCTATATTTCTATTTATTGAGCTTTAGTAATAATTCAAAAATAGGGAATGAATTAGCCAACGTAGAAAAAAAAGAAACTTCAAATAAGGAACCTGTAAACATATTGGTAATGGGCGTGGATATCGGAGGAACATCCAGTAAAGATGAACCTAAAAGAACAGATACTATGATGTTAGCGAGTTATAATCCTAAAGCTGAAAAATTAAGTATAATATCAATACCAAGGGATACTAGAGTGCAAATAAATGGGAAGGTTCAAAAGATTAATGCTGCCCATGCCATAGGTGGACCTAAATATTCAATAGACTCTGTAGAAAATTTATTAGGCATAGATATACATTATTATGCTAAATTGGACTATGAAGGTTTTAGAAAAGTCATTGATAGTATAGGTGGAGTAGAAATGAAAATTGAGCAAAACATGTACTATGATGATGATAGCCAAGATTTACATATAAGATTTAAAAAGGGAGAAGTAGTTCATTTAGATGGTAAGAAGGCAGAGGAGTTCTTTAGATGGAGACAGAATAATGATGGAACAGGACTAGCAGATGGAGATTTAGGAAGAATTAAAAATCAACAGATGTTTGTAAATAAGGTTATAGACAAATTTAAGAGTCCGGCTATTATTACTAAAATGCCGTCTATTATGTCTACCTTACCTAAATATGTAGAGACTAATATGAAACCAGATGAAATAATTAAATATGGTTATCTATTCATGAAGGTAAACAAAGATAATATGGATATGGCTACATTAGAAGGGGAAGCTAGATATGTAGGAAATATATCTTATTTCTTGTATGATGAGAAAGCCAACAAGGATTTAGTTAATTCTATAAAAGGAATAACTAAAGAGACTCAAATACAAAGAGAAAAGATAAAAATACAGGTTTTAAATTGTACTGCTAAAAATGGTTTAGCATCAGACTATTCATCTAGTTTAAAAAGCAAAGGATATACTAATATTTCTATAGGAAATGGAGATAAAAGAGAAAAATCTAAAATTATTATTAAAGGTGTAGATAAAAGTTTAATTAATGATATAAAAAAAGATTTCAAAATAGATAAGACAGAAAGCAGTAATTATAAAGAAGGGGATTATAATATAACGGTACTATTAGGGGAAGATTACACTAAATAGATAGAAGGAGTTTATTATGAGTAGTAAATTAAATTTTCTATTTGAAAAAGACGAAGAAATGCCTCTAAAAGAGTATCTAAAATTTCATTTAAAATTATCTTCTAGACTTATCAGAGGTGCTATTAGGGAAGATAGGATAAAGGTAAATGGAGAAATCGTAAAATTAAATTATAAACTTAAAAGTGGTGACTCTATTGATATTTCTATCCAAAAGGATGAAGAACAAAATATTGAACCAGAAAAGATGGACTTGGATATAGTATATGAAGATGAAGATATAATTGTAATTAACAAAAAATATGGAATGGTTGTTCATCCCACTAAAAGTTATCCTAATGGAACTTTAGCTAATGGTTTGTTGTATTACTTTAAAAGTAGTGGACAGAATTGTATAGTTAGATTAGTTAGTAGATTAGATATGGATACTTCGGGATTAATATTAGTTGCAAAAAATCAATTTGCACATATGTCTTTAGCAAGGGATATGGGAGAAGATAGTTTTAAAAAGTGGTATTTAGCAGTGGCCCATAATAAACTTACTCCAGAAGAAGGGACCATAGATCTCCCTATTTATAGAACGGGCGGAGAAAGTATAAAAAGAATTATAGACGATAGAGGGCAAAGGAGCATTACTCATTATAAGGTTATAGAAGAATATGCTGATGGAAGCTTGGTTCAAGTATTACTAGAAACGGGAAGAACTCATCAAATAAGAGTTCATTTAAGCCATTTAGGAAATACTTTATATGGTGACTCACTTTATGGAGAAGAATATGATGATGAGTCACTTATTAATAGACAAGCGCTTCATGCATATAAATTATCCTTTCCACATCCAAGGACTGGAGAAGTTATAAGTTTAGAATGTGGATTACCAGAGGATATAGAAAAATTAATAAAAGAACTAAAAAAGAGCTAATGTTAGCTCTTTTTTATTTAAAAGTAATTAAAAGATTTTTCTTAATTTATTTTTTCTATATATAATTACTAAAGCTATTATTATGATTGATAATAATAAGGACGCTATAGCAACTACATTTGAATTTATTTTTGATATTACTTTAGTTGTAGTATTTTCTTTTATTATATGGTCTGAATCACTTAAAAGTTTTAGAGTTCCGATATTTTTGTCATTGAATGAGATTGTAGCATTTATTATATTATCACTTTTTTTAAAGGATGCACGGCTTAAATCTTTATTTTCTAAATTAAATACAGCTTTTTCATCAGCATCTTTTTCTTTTATATAATAAAAGTCTTCAGAAGCCAGCAACTTTACATTTAAATCCTTTTCATTATATTCGGTAACAACCTCATCTTTTGAAAACATTTTAACTAGTTGATAATTATTAAATCCATAGTCGAATAATTTTATAGCATCGGGGAAATAGGTCTTATTTTTATCATAAATAAAGGAAACAATAAGCCTCTGATTATTTCTTTGTGCACTAGCTACGTAAGAATGCTCAGATTGAACGGTGTAGCCAGTTTTTCCACCTTCTATTCCATCATAATAATAAGTTGAATATTGTTGAACTAATTTATTCTTATTCCATAAAGGTCTTGCCGCTTTAGATTTATTTGTAGGGGCTATTTTGTATGATAAAGATGTAGATATTTCTATATACTCAGGGTGTTTAACTAACTCTCTCATCATTAGAGCTAAGTCTTTAGCAGATGTTCGATGTTTGTCATCATAAAGTCCATTAGGATTTACAAAATTAGTATTTTCACATCCTAATTCTTTTGCACGTTCATTCATAAGCTTAGCAAACTCTTCAACAGAACCACTGATATGTTCGGCCAAAGCTTCAGCAGCATCATTTGCAGACTCTAAAAGAAGAGCATAAAGTAAATTGCTAACTGTTATTTGCTCACCTTCAAAAATATATATCTTGCTACCATCTGCAAAAGGAGGTTTTTTCCCAACGGTAACTACATCATCAAGTTTAGTATTCTCTAAGGTTAATAAAGCGGTCATAATTTTAGTGGTAGAGGCAGGGGGATAGGGCTTATCCATATTTTTCTGAAATAAAATTTCTCCTGTAGTAGCATCCATTAAAATAGCTCCATCAGCAGAAACACTAGGTGGATTACTTTTTGCACTAACCATTTTGGAATTTAAAATTATAGAAATAATTAAAATAAATATAAGTAAATTATGTACCTTTCTCATGATATCCTCCTTAGTTTTGCTTAAAAACAATTATATCAAAAATCTTTCAAAACTGCGATATTAATTAATAAATTTGTCAATAATTTAAAATAATATTACCTTAGGAGGTATTAATTGTGAAAAATAAGAAGAAAATAATAGGTTCCACCGCAATTCTGATTTTATTTTTATGTTTTATGATCATAGGGTATTTCAAAGATAATGTCTATAATGAGAAAACTGAAGACATATTTATTGAAAATAAAGAGGAGTTTCAGGATAGTGATATAACTATTTATGTAAATGGAGAAGTAATAAATCCAGGTGTATACAAATTAAAAGGTGATAGTAGGATAGAGGATGTAATTAAAATAGCAGGTGGATTTACAAATAATGCAGATAAAGACAAACTTAATTTGGCAAAAAAATTGAGAGATGAGGATTATATATTTGTGTATGAGAGAGCTTCCGAAAATAATGATGGATCTAAAAGAAGCAACAACATTAATCAAGAAAAAAAGGTCAATATAAATGAGGCTTCAAAAGAAGAATTAAAATCCATCCCTGGGATAGGCGAAGTAACAGCACAAAAGATAATTGAATATAGAGAAACAAACAGGGGATTTAATTCTATTGATGAAATGAAAAATATCGATAGAATTGGAGAAAAAACCTTTGAAAAATTAAAAGATAAATTAGATATAAGATAATGTATTTAATAAGTATAAAAATATTAGGTGCAAATCTAGGTACTTAATTTCTATTATTAAATTAAATAGTTAAACAGATATAATGTATTTTGTACATTGAATATAGGTCTTTATGGCATTATATAAAAGACTAAGGGAATGTATAATAATAGTATAAGAAATATTTAAAACTAGTATACAAATGTACTGAATTACATGTGATTAAATATGCTTGTTATATTTTTGGGGAGGCTTAGAAAGCATGGGTAGTAAGAGCATAAGAAATGCTCAAAAAAAAGACGTTAATGAAGTAGCAGAACTTATTTACAGCACGGAAAATGACCAGGAACATGTCTGGGGAGGAAAGTCTAAAAAGGATAATATAAAAATAATAAAAAAACTTGTAGAAATGTCAGACTCAAGATATTCATTAAATTATACAAAGGTTATGGAGTATAATGGTGAGGTAGCAGGAATAATAATAACGATACCTTATGAAGATTTTAATAAACTAAATGTGAGAACTGAAAAAATAATACTTAAATCATTAAAAGGATTTGTTAAAAAAATTAGATTCTTAATTGAAGATGTAAAATATAATTTAGTAGGGGAATGTAACAAAGGTGACCTTTATGTTGCTAATATTGCTACTAATGAAAAAGTAAGAGGGTTAGGCTTCGGTAAAGCTCTTATGAATTATGCAGAGAGGTTAGCAAAAGAAAACCATTGTGAAAGATGTGTTTTGATTGCTAAAGATGAGGAAACATCAGAGTTTTATGAAAAAATAAAATATAAAAAAGTATTTAATAGAAACATTTTAGGTGAGAGAATAATTAAGATGGCTAAGCCTATAATATAGATGTAAAAACATAGAAGTATTAAGCGAATAAAATGCTAGGGATTATTTAAAATTCCTAGCATTTTACGTTTTAAAGGTAACTTTTGCATTTATTTGCATTTATATGATAATGATAATAGTTAGTAATTGTTTTATTAAAGGAAATCTTATCTTTACGTAGAATATAGTTAGGAGGATTGTATAATGATTAAAAGGAGGGAGTCCAATGGCTCAGGCTCACCTAGAGAAGGGGGAGATTTTTTTAAATGAAATCTTAAGAGAAGGATATGATCATTTAAACCTTCTAGAAGAAAGCTTTAAAATAGATTTTTCAATATTGAAAAATCTAGGAACTATTGCAATCAACGAAGAGCTATACATAAAATGTGAAAAAAATATTAAAAGATTATTAGTGCTATTGTCTTTAATAAGTTTTAAAGATGAAGGTAAAGAAGATTATACAAAAGAAGAAGTAATTGATAGAATTTTATTTATAAAGAAATATTATAATATAATAAAACCCGAAATTATTAATAATATATTTTATTTTAAGCCTAATATGTTAAAAATAGAAAAGTTATTGTATGCTCAAAACAATATTTACATTATCTATAAGTAAAAACCTTGATTATTCGAGGTTTTTTTATTTTTATAAATAATATTTATAAAATTGGTAATAATACTATTATGATAACCTATTTATTTTCCCCAATTTGGGGATTTTTTTTTAATTTATCCGAATTATAGAAAGGAGATATAATCTATGCATAAGGAAGATAAAAAGCAAGCTAAAAAAGGAAGTAAGAAAAGTGCTAATGCTGACATAATACATGTTGATGAAATGAAAAAGCATGATAGCAATAAAAAGAATATGAAGTAAATACAATTTATGTAAAATACATTGCAAAATGATATAATACAATGATAAAAATAAGGAGTATAGAATTATCTAATACTCCTTATTCGGTATCTGAAACAAAAGGTCTTTTAAAATTTAACCTACCTACTAGATAGAAGACAAACTCTCCTACTAATATTGCGGATACTAAATCTAAAACTACATGTTGTTTAACGAAAAGTGTTGAAAGTATAATTATAATTGATACTATATTCACTGAAAACTTTATGAAAAGATTATCTTCAAAACTTATACCTTTAGTCATTAAATAACAAGTTAGTACATGTATACTTGGAAAACAATTAAAAGGCTTATCAAAATAGTAAATGATTCCAGTTAATTTAGTGAATAAATCATCTCCGTACAGCATAGGTCTAGGAACTGTGGTCTGAAAAATAAAGTAAATAATATAGCAGATAATTAAACCTAAATTTAAACTTATCAATGTTCTATAATATATTTTTAAATCTTTAACGCATAAATAAAATAAGGTAAGAAAAATAAAAGGATACCAAATTACATAAGGAACTATAAATTCTTTAACAAAGGGAATATTTCTATCCACCTCAGTAATTATAGTATAAACGCCTCTATTAGAGTTATTCAATAGAGCATAGAATACGTTAATTATTGGTATAGAAACCAGGGATAATAAATGAAAAACATTATTTTTAACTTTTTCCATTTCTGCCTCCTATGTTTATTATTACACTTTCTATTATTTTAATACATACTTATTAAATTTGTATATATTAAAGCTTAAGAATACCTTAAAAATACGTTACAGTAGCTGGACATTTTTGTAATATAAACTAAAAGCCTAAAATAAAGATATATAAATAAATATATATATTTATTTATATATTTATATTAATCTTTTGATAAAGAAATTAAAACTTAACTATTGATAAGAATATACCGATAATAGTAATATATCGAGATTAGTAGATTAAAAGAAATTTTATGGATTAAAAGAAGATTTAAAATGCTATTGTGATCAAAGTAAGAAGAGTTCTGCAAATGAATATTTAGATTTATATAATAAAATCCTTTGGAAATAATAAGTGTAAATTAATTTGATAGGAGAATAAGAATGATTATAGGGACTGGAGTAATTTGCTTAAGAGCTAATTGGGTACATTCATTAAAAGAAAAAAGGATGATCGTTCAAAGTTTAACTACAAAGGTAAAAAATAAATTTAATGTATCTATAGCAGAAATTGAAGATCAAGATTTACACCAATCAATAGTATTAGGAGTAGTATGTGTAAGTAATAAAGTAAGACATGCAAATGATGTAATACAAAAGGTAATGAATTTCATAGAGAATAATACTGATGCTATTGTAGATGAAGTAACAATTGAAATACTATAGGGAAATTGCGAAATAATTTTTTAGAGTGAAGAATTAAAAGTTAAGAATGAAGAGTAATGGATGAAATTTCTTTAGAAATTTCTAAATTATAAGATTTAAGAATTCTCTCAAGAGAATTCTGTCCTGTACTCTTCACTTTTCACTCTTAACTCAAAAGTTGCATTGCAATTTTTAATTACTTGGAGGTAAGACTTATGACTGAATGGTACAATTTAAGTTGGAATGAAGTTGTAGAGCAACTTAATAGCGATGCTAATAAAGGTTTAACAAAAGAGAAAGTAGAAAAATTACAAGAAAGTTATGGGAAAAATATGATAGAAATTCCTAAAGGAAATAATATTTTATATATTATGCTTTTACAGTTTAAGAACTTTTGGCTGCTATATATGTTATTAATAATAGGGATATATTATTATATAGGTCAAGCTAGTGAGGCTATAGCTTTATTTGGTATTTTAATGTTGAATATTATTTTAATTTCCTTCGAGGAGAGTAAACGAGAAAAGGAAATTAAAGAATTACAAAAACTTCAATCATCCGAGGCTATGGTAATAAGAAACGGGGTTACTGTAAAGATAGATGCTAGAGATTTAGTGATTGGTGATATCGTTATATTAAATGATGGAGATATTGTTCCTGCAGATATAAGGTTAATAGAAGGGGATAATATTAAAGTAAAAGAAGGAGCTGTAACAGGAGAAGGATATTTAGTAGAAAAATACAGCACAAAAATCGAAGACAAGGAGCTCCCTTTAACAGAAGTAAGAAATATTTTATTTAAATCTTCAGCTATAATAGAAGGAAGCGGTAAAGGAATAGTTATTGCCACAGGGATGGGAAGTGAAATAGCTAATATAATTGGATTGGTTGTAGAAAATAATGAAGAAGGAAACATGATAAATAAAAAGCTTCACGGTATATTGAACTCATTTGCTTCGATATCTATCATAATTTCTGCTTGTATAGCATTTATTCAGTTATATATATTAAAAGGTGATGTAGTAGATGGGTTTTTTAGCTTTGCATGGGCACCTACTGCCTTTATTCCCTTTAGCATTTTTATATCAATAGAAATAATATCGTATTTTATAATAAAAGATTTTAATAAAAAAGATATAGTAATAAAAAACTTATCTGTTATGGACAAGCTATCAAAGACAAACATAATATGTGAGGAGAAAGTAGGAGTATTTTCAGAGAATTATGCTCATGTTAAAAGTATTTATGTAGATGATAATCTCATCAATTTAGAAGATTTTGACTTGATAGAATTAAGTGAAGAGCTTAATACATTAAATAGAGTGATACATATTGGAATGCTATGTAATGATACAAGACTTTTTAATGGTGAATATATAAATTCAAAAAATGACATAACTGAAATAGGGTTAGTAAAATTTATTCGTGAAAATAATATAGATAGATTTCAGCTAGAAGCGATGGAAAATAGAATTTTGACTATTCCTTTTGATAAAGAGAGAAGGCTCATGAGTACAATTAACAAAATAGATGATAATTATAGAGCTAACGTTAAAGGAACAGTAAATTCTCTTTTAAATAGATGTACTCATTTAATGAAAGATGGACGGGAAAAAGACATTACTGAAGAAGATATTAAAAAAATTAAGTATGCAGGTATTCAAATGTCCAGTATGGGACTGAATGTAGTAGCATTCGGATATAGAAATTATAGTTATGAGCCAAGCGTTAATGAAAATTTAGAAAGTAATTTAGTATTTGCAGGGTTAATAGGATTCTATAACTCACCTTTAAATGAAATTTCAAATGTAATAAAAAAAGGACGAGAATTAAACATTCACCCTATCATATTTACAGAAGATAATAAATTAGTGGCAGAGTCTTTTGGAAAAGAAGTTGGTATACTTAACAGGGTTACAAAAGTATTGTCAGCAGTTGAAATGGATAACATGCCAGAGGAGGATTTAGAAAAGATAATAGGTAGGGTATCTATATTTTCAAAACTAGAATCTAAACATAAAACTAAGATAGGTAATTATTATAAAGAGATTGGTCAAAATACCATGATGACGGGAAGAAGGATTACTGATTTGCCATATTTAAGAATCTCAAAAGTCGGTATAGCTCTTAATGGGACAAACATAGTAAATAAATTATCTGATGTGGTAGTAAAAGAAAGGAACTATGAGAGTTTATTAAATATCATAATTTCTTCAAGAAAAATCATTAATTCTCTAATAAATATTATAATATATACTTTTCTATGTTCTTTAGTGGTGGTTATTACTAACGTAGCTTCTAAGCTATTAGGATTAGAATATATATTAAATACCTTTAATATTCTTTGGGTAAACGTGATTACTATAATAATATCTTCAATAGGCATAGCTTTAAACTATAAAAATGAAGAAGAATATAACTCAGAGTCTATAGGGAAAGATATATTTAAAGGCATTATTTTTAAATCTATATTTAAAGCAGTATTCATAGCAGGTATATCCTTAAGCAGTTTGTACTTAAATGGAAAAATATCATTTTTAATTTTAAATTTATGTTTAGCCCTATTACCAATAACTTTTAACAAAAAACATACTTTAAAAAGTAAGCTATGTTATATATTTAATGTAGCAGTGCAATTAATATACTTTATAATTTTAACAAAATCTAATATATAGTTTAAACTCCATAGTATTGGATAGAATAATAATATGGAGGTGCAGTAACTATGTTTGAAAATATATTTGAAACCATAGTTATAGGAAGTGATACTGTATTTTTAGATTTACCAAAGGAAGAGTATGTTTCAAAATATAATACATTATCTTTGGACTCTGCTCAAAGTCTAGCTGAAAAGTACTTTGAGAATAGAGGGGAAAAGGTTATTCCGGAAGTTCGAGATTTTTATGTAAACGAAGATATTCATAGAGTTAAAATAACAGTTCAATTAAAGGATTTAAATTAATGAAAAAACATATAGTTTTTTATGCAGTAGCTTTTTTCATAGGCTGCCTTTCATCCATATGTTATATAAGCAATATTTATATAGGTGCAGTAATAGCTGCATCTTTTTTATACATAATTTTTATATATGAAGACAAAACCTTTTTTGTTATTATGTTAGCATTCTTTTTATGTGGTGTCTTTAGATTTAATAGTTATTTTAATTACTCACCTAAAAAGGAAGAAAGAATTAGAATCGTAGATCATAGGGAAAATTATATTATTGGCAATGTAAAAGGGCGAAGGGTAATTATCAAAGGGGAAATAGAGGGACTTACAGAAGGCTTAAGCATAATGGCAAAGGGAGAGTATAAGAAAGATATTAATTACGATAAAGGGATAATAGGGAGTTATGAAATACATAAATATAAAAATAAAAAAGGAGATTTAATATATAAGTTTGCAGAAAGAAAAAGAAAGGTTATAAAAAAATTAGAAAAGTATCTAGATAAAGATAAATTAGCACTAGTTACGTCTTTATGTTTTGGTGATGTAAGTTTAATGGATAATATAGAAAAATATAAACTTCAAAAACTAGGAGTAATCCATGCCGTTAGTGTATCCGGGTTTCACATTTCTATAGTGTATAAATTTGTACATATGATTTTAGGATTTAAACTAGCATTAATATTTATTATGTTATATGTAATTTTTACTGGGTTTAAATATTCCACATTAAGAGCTTTTATTATGATACTAATACTATCTTTTTCAGATAAAGTGTATAAAAATTACGATGGCATTTCCGCACTAGCAACTGCATTTTTGGTAATTTTATTTGGAAAACCCTATTCTTTTATGGAAATGGGATTTTCATTATCCTTTTTGGCTACATTAGGTATAATATTGCATTACGGTAATATTAAATCTACCCTCAAATCTATACCAGAAAAATTAAGGGATACCTTGAGTATAACTTTAAGTTCTCAAATCTTTACTTTACCATATATAGCATTTACCATAAAGAATTTTAGCTTAGGTTTTCTTTTAGGAAACGTGTTTTTAGTTCCTATATTTTCTTTAATAGTCATACTAGGCAACCTTTCAATACTTACTACTAAAATTGATTTTTTATTTAAGATTATTTCTTATGTACTTTATTATTTAAGTTACATTGTAGAATATACTTCTTATTTACTTATAAAGATATGTCCGCCATTCTCATATTTAGGTTGGTATGAAGGTATATACTTTATGATAGTGTATTTTAGTTATATAATGATTAAGAGAGGAGTAGTAAAATTTAAAGCGTTACCTCTCATGTCTTTTTTATTAATATTTATAAATACATATTCATTATTTCCTTCAGTTTATTTTATCGATAATCAATATGTAAATGGGGCTATAATAAGGTATAATAATGAATGTGTTATGGTATGTAACTATGATTTACAAAAGGGGAAGGAAGTTATAAAAATAAAAGAAAACTTCAATGCCACTAGAGTAATAACAGATGTAAAAGATAGTGATTACATTTATATAAGAAATTATAAAACAAATATTTTGTTTGAAGAAAATGAGGTATCAAGTATAAAATTAAGTAGGAAAAATAAAACCTTTTTAGTGATTCCAGAAAAGGAAAGGGATTATTGGTATAAAATAATTTTTGGAAGGGTTATTAAATGGAGGAGATAAGAAATGATTAATTTATCTCAATTTGAAGATAAAATTAAAAAAGGAACTATAGATAATTGTTATGTATTTTGTGGTTTAGATGAGGAAGCCATAAAAGATAAAATAAAATTATTGGAAAAAAAGGTACTAGCTGAAAATTTTGTGGATTTAAATTTTGTTAAGTTTGACGGGGATAATTTAGTAAGTCTCGACCCTGTCATAAACGCTTGTGAAACATTACCTTTTATGAGTGAAAAGAAAATTGTTTTAATATATAGAGCTAATTTCTTAGGAGAAAAAGAAGATGGTAATAAAAAGAGTATGTATAATGAATTTAAGGATTATTTAAAAAACATTCCACCAACTTGCACATTAATAGTTTACTATATTTTTAAAGATAAAAGAGAGAAGCCAAGTCGTAAAATTTTATCCTTAGAAGGAAAAGCTACTGTAGTAAAAAGCGATAAAATATATGGAAGAGAATTAGAAGGCAAGGTAAAAAGTATATTTCAAAGCAAGGGAAAAGACATTGGAAACGTAGAGCTAAAATTATTTTGTTCTCTATTGCCTAGCGATATGGGGGTAGTAGAAAATGAAGCGGAAAAGCTATATTGTTATACTATAGATAGAGACATAACAAAGGAGGATATATATCTTCTTTTAAATAAAAAAGAAGATGATGATATTTTTGATTTAGTGGATTTAATTGGAGATAAGAAAGTAAAAGAAGCTATAAATTCCTTAAATGAGTTGATGCATAAGGGAGATAAGGCTAATGAGATTTTATTTATGATTGAAAGGCAATTTAAATTATTATATAGAATTAAATATTCTCTAGAAAAAAGAATGAGTAGAGAGCAGATATGCTCAGATATAAAACTTCCTTCTTTTGTATGTGAAAAGTTAATAAATCAAAGTAAAAAATTTACCACATCTAAATTGGTAGAAGCCCTAGATATTTGTTTGAAATGGGAAAAAAACATAAAGAGTTCCTCTTTAGACAGGAAAACTCAAATGGAGCTTTTGTTAATTGAGACTATGGGCTCATAAGGATCAAATGTGAATAGTGTGTATAAAAAGCAAAAAACCGGTGGATACACCGGTTATTTTTTATGCGTTTAAACCATTTAATTTTGCTGATAATCTTGATTTAACTCTTGCTGCTTTGTTCTTATGTATAACTCCTTTTGAAGCAGCCATATCTAAAGCTTTTGCTGAAGCCTTGTATTCAGCTTTAGCGTCTTCAAGGTTACCACCAGCAACAGCAGTTAAAAACTTCTTTATAGTTGTCTTTAAAGATGATTTTACCATTCTGTTTCTTAAAGTTTTTGTTTCAATAACTTTTATTCTTTTCTTAGCTGATTTGATATTTGCCATGTCTTTTCACCCCCTTGTAATATTAATAGGGTATCAGCAGTTTTTGGGGAAATCTGCGGATCAGTCCAAATTATTAACAAAGGTTATTATAACATTTATTTTAGTCCACTTCAAGTGGATTTTTATCTATATTTTAATAAGAATATGAATGTGGAATAATGGAAAAACTATATTTAAAATAGGATAAAAGAAAGGAAGAAGGCAAATGATGAGTGTTAGAACAGATTTAGCCGTTGAAGCAAAAGAATTATATGAAGAGAAGAGTAGTGAAAAAATACCTGGTGTAGAAGTAAGTGAACATACGGAGAGCGATATAAGAATAACAAATGTTAGAATAGTAGATGAATCTGGAGAACGAGCAATGAATAAACCCAAAGGAACATATATCACATTAGACATTCCAGAAATCAATGGCTACGATGAAGAAGGCATGCAGGATATAAGCAGAGTGCTAGCTAAAACCTTATCTCCATTAATAAATTTAGAGGAAAATATGACTGCTATGGTAGTAGGGTTAGGAAATTGGAATATAACTCCTGACGCATTGGGCCCTAAGGTAATTGAAAAATTAATGGTTACAAGACATCTAAAAGAGCTTATACCTGATCAAATAGATGAAGGAATAAGACCTGTATGTGCTATGGCCCCAGGAGTTTTAGGACTTACAGGAATAGAAACAGGAGAGATAATAAAATCTGTAACTGAAAAAATAAAACCTAATTTAATAATATGCATTGATGCTCTTGCCTCTAGAAGACTAGAAAGGGTAAATAGAACCATACAAATAGGAAATACAGGAATATCTCCAGGTTCAGGAGTGGGAAATAAAAGAATGGAAATCAGTGAAAGAGCCTTAGGTATACCAGTAATAGCCATAGGAGTTCCTACGGTAGTAGATGCAGTTACAATTGCAAATGATACCATAGATATGGTTTTAGATGCAGTAATGAATCAAGCTACAAAAGGCAGTGGATTTTACGATATGCTAAGGTCATTAGATAGAAATGAAAAACAAAAGATGATACAAGAGGTTTTAAACCCTTATGTAGGAAATCTTATGGTAACTCCTAAGGAAGTTGATAGCGTTATAGATAGTGTATCAAAAATAATTTCTACAGGTATAAATATAGCTCTTCAACCTGCATTGGAATTAAAACAAATTAATAATTATATAATGTAATTATCATATATATATTCACCTCCTCATATAATGATTAACATATAACCTGCTTTTACATATGAGGGGGTGTATTATGGACATTAAAGAACAAGCAGAAAAAACTATTAATTATAAAAGAAATAATAGAGGGATAAATAAAAGTAGTATTTTAGCCTTTATGCTCACATTAGTTTTAGTGTTTTTTATTGTGCTACCTTTTGTAACTAAAGCAAACTCTAGAACTGAGGGAATAAGAGAAAATTTTTTTTACGTGAAAATACTAAACAATACTATGCCTTTAGTTAAAGCTACAGTCTTTAATGAAGAAGATATAGCTGAAAGTAGGTTATCTTTAAAAGGCAGTGTGTTTGAATTTTTTAATATTGATATTAAGAATCCACTAGATCTTGTTAAAAGAGAGATGGCCTATATTGGAGTAGATTCAAATACAAAAGAACATAAGGAGGGTACCATAAATATAGTATTTAATCCTTTTAAATTAAATGACAGTACTGTATCCGTAGAAGAAGAAAATAAACTGGACTTGCCTAACAAAACAGTAACAGTGCAAGATCCAAATTTAAAAAAGACCTTAAATAAATCAAAACCTGAAGTGTTAATATATCATACGCACACAACAGAAAGTTTTAGACCTGTAGGCAAGGATAGTTTAGATTTAACAAAGAGCATTGCAGCGGTAGGAGATGAATTGACGCGTGAGCTTGAAGAAAATTACGGCATATCTGTCATTCATGATAAAACTATCCACGATGCCACAGCATATACTCAAAGCTACCAAAGGTCGGGAGTAACCTTAGACAAATATCTAAAACAATATGGTGGTGATTTTAAGCTTATAATAGATTTACATAGAGATGCTGTAGATAATAAAAACGCTGTCACCACAAAGATGAATGGAGAAGATGTTGCTAAAATTATGTTTGTAATGGCTAGAAAAAGTCCTAACTATAAAAACAATCTATCCTTAGTAAATAATTTAATAAGTACGTCCAATAAGTTGTATCCAGGTTTTTGTAGGGGCATATATTATTATGAATCTGGAACAAGTTATTTCCATCAAAATAAGAACAAAAATGTAGTCTTAATAGAGGTAGGGGCTCACAAGAACACTTTAGATGAAGCAAAAAATTCTGCTAAATATATAGCAAGAATAATAGCAGAGCAGCTTAATGGTAAAAAATGAATAAAAATATATCAAAAGGACACCCTTATAATAGATATTTATTCTATTAAGGGGTGTTTTTGTTGAGAAAAAATAAATATGTAATAGTTATGATACTTTCATTATTCATAGTATTATTTGGATTTTTAAAAGTTAGCAGTGCTTTACCTGAATTTATAAAAAATAAATCTAATTTTAAAGTATATCTTAGTGAGAGACCCTTTGATTTAACCTTAGAAACTAAAAATTATATAGTATATTTTAATAAGAAAGCTGTTAATAATCTTCAAAATGGTGTAAATGAAAGCTTTAATCAAATTGTTCAGTGGAGCAAAGATAAGTTAGAAAGCAGTATGGAAGGCATAGAAGATAAGGGAGGAGAGGTCTTTAAGCTCTTTAAAAGATATTGACACTTCCCTAGGAATTTATGCTATAATTTAGTTTGTACTATTTTACGATGGAGGTAAAGTTAATGCAGAGCAATAGACAAAAAAATATTAGAAACTTTTCAATTATAGCACATATTGATCACGGTAAATCAACGCTTGCAGATAGATTGCTTGAGACCACTGGAACACTTACAAAAAGAGAAATGGAACAACAAATACTAGATTCAATGGATTTAGAAAGAGAAAGAGGCATCACAATAAAGTCCAAGGCAGCTAGATTAATATATAAAAGAAAAGATGGGGAAGAGTATGAATTAAATCTTATCGATACCCCAGGGCACGTAGATTTTAACTACGAAGTATCTAGAAGTCTTGCGGCATGTGAAGGGGCAATACTGGTGGTAGACTCAACCCAAGGAATACAAGCACAAACCCTTGCTAACTGTTACCTTGCATTAGATAATGACTTGGAAATAGTACCTGTAATAAATAAGATAGATCTTCCTAGTGCTAGACCAGATGAAATTAAAAAGGAAATTGAAGATATTATAGGTATTGAAGCAGGAGATGCTCCAATGATTTCAGCTAAAACAGGATTAAACATAGAAGATGTTTTAGAAGCTATTGTAGAGAAAGTTCCAGCACCAGAAGGTGACGAGGAGGGGCCATTGAAAGCCTTAATATTTGACTCCTATTATGATAGCTATAGAGGTGTAGTTTGTCATTTGAGAATTAAGGAAGGTACCGTTAAAGCTGGTACTAAAATTAAATTAATGGCTACAGAAAAGATTTATGAGGTTGTTGAAGTTGGTGTATTCGTACCTCAATATATGAAAGTTGATGAATTAAAAGCAGGAGATGTTGGATATTTAACAGCATCAATAAAGAATGTAAGAGATGCTCGTGTGGGAGACACTATTACCGAAGCTTCTAGACCAGCAGATGAACCACTTGCAGGATATAGACCAGCAGTGCCAATGGTATTCAGTGGTATTTACCCAGTGGATGGAGCAAAATATGAGGAATTAAAGGAAACTTTAGAAAAACTTCAATTAAACGATGCAGCCTTATCCTTTGAACCTGAAACATCCATTGCTTTAGGATTTGGTTTTAGATGTGGTTTCTTAGGTCTTCTTCATATGGATATAATGCAAGAGAGAATAGAAAGAGAATTTAATCTAGAAATTATTACTACAGCACCATCTGTTATATATAGAATAACTAAAACTGATGGAGAGCTTTTAGAGATTACTAACCCTACAAATCTTCCAGAGCCTTCAGAGATAGAAAGTATGGAAGAGCCTATGGTAAAATGCTCTATAATTGCTCCTTCAGATTATGTAGGTCCAATAATGGACTTGGCCCAAAATAGAAGGGGAACATTTAAAGACATGCAGTATCTAGATACTACTAGAGTATCTTTAAATTATGAAATACCCCTTAATGAGATAATCTATGATTTCTTTGATGCATTAAAATCAAGAAGTAGGGGATATGCTTCCCTAGATTATGAATTAATAGGATATAAACAGGCTGAACTAGTTAAGCTAGATATACTTTTAAATGGAGATGTAGTAGATGCTCTTTCAATGATAGTGCCTCAAGAAAGAGCCTATATGAGAGGAAGATTTATAGCTGAAAAGCTTAAAGAAATTATTCCAAGACAGATGTTCGAAATTCCAATACAGGCAGCAGTGGGAGCAAAAGTAATAGCCAGAGAAACAGTTAAAGCATTGAGAAAAGACGTTTTAGCTAAATGCTACGGCGGAGATATATCAAGAAAGAAAAAGCTTTTAGAGAAACAAAAAGAAGGAAAGAAGAGAATGAGACAAATTGGTACTGTTGAAATACCTCAAGAGGCATTTATGGCAGTACTTAAAACAGAAGACTAGGGAAAAATTATAATCTTATGACACATAGCTTTTTAAAATTAGAATATGATAGATTATTTTTACTGTTATAAGTTTTTACAGAGGTAATCTGTTGTACGAAATAGAGAGCTGAGTATGCAGTGAAGCCGCTCCAGAAAAAGTCGCTATTTCACTACATACTCAGCTCTTTTTGTTTTAAAGATATATTTCTGAAATTAAGTTATGACAAATTGTTCTTACAATTGTAAACTCTACAAAAGTAATTGGTTATCTAAAATGGGAACTGAGCTACATAGTGACGTCGCTTCGAGAAAAGATGTTTATTCCACTATATATGCTTGGTTCTTTTTGTGAATACTTAATTTATTGCATAGCATTTTGGATTTGTTGTAACCCTATCAAATCTATGAATTTAAGGAGTCTACGTCACAATTTTTCTACGATGGGAGGTAAACTACATGAGAGAAATTAGTTTATACATACATATACCTTTTTGCAAACAAAAGTGCTTATATTGTGATTTTCCATCCTATGGGGGAAAAGAAGGTATGATGGGAGAGTATACCGAGGCTTTGGTTAAGGAGTTAAAAAGTATTCCTTTGGATAAAAAAATAAAAACTATTTTTATAGGAGGAGGAACCCCTTCATATTTAACGCTAGAAAATTTAAAGTTTCTTAAAGAAGCTATAAAAGGAATAAATAAGGATGAAGATGCTGAATTTACTGTTGAAATAAATCCTGGAACCATAGATGCGGAAAAGTTATCTTTGTTTAAACAAATGGGGGTAAATAGAATAAGCATAGGATTACAAGCATGGCAAGACAATCTTTTAAAAGAATTAGGCAGAATTCACAATTTAGAAGAATTTTTAATAACATATAAAATGTGTAGGGAATTTGATTTTAATAATATTAATATAGATATAATGTTTGGATTGCCAAATCAAACTATGGAAAATTGGGTTGGAACTTTAGGAAATGTAGTGGAGTTAAATCCAGAGAATGTATCTTGTTACAGTTTAATAATTGAAGAGGGTACTCCTTTTTATAATGAGTATGAAAAAGGAAAGTTAATGTTACCTGATGAAGATACGGAAAGAGAGATGTACTCATATTGTGTAAATTATTTAGAAGAAAAGGGATACAAACAATATGAAATCTCAAATTTTTCTAAGGTAGGGAGAGAATGTAGGCATAACTTGGTATATTGGAATTTGTTAGAGTACATTGGAGTTGGAGTTGGAGCCCATTCTTATATAGAAGGATTAAGATATAGACATACAGAAAATATTTCGGAGTATATAGAAAATATAAAAAAAGGAAATGATATCAATCTAGATAAATATAAAAACACTGTAAAAGATGAAATTGAAGAATTTATGTTTATGGGACTTAGAAAAAGGGAAGGAATAAATATAGAAGAATTCAATAGAAGATTTAAAAGGGATATATATGAGGTTTATGGGGAAATATTAAATAAATATTTACAATTAGGTCTACTGATTGTGGAGAATGGATATATTTTCTTGTCAATCAAAGGGATTCAGGTGTCAAATAGTATAATGTGTGAATTCATATTATAATAGAGGATAAAGAAATTAGGAGATAAACGTAGATTTTGTAAGTAAATACGTGAAATTATAGGGCAAAATCTCAAATATGATAAAATATAAGCATATTAAATAATAATGATATTTGACAAATATTAAAGAGAATGATATTTTTTAATCATGGCAATTAGCACTCGCTGATGATGAGTGCTAATAAAGCGAGGTGATTTTATGGAAATGGATGAAAGAAAAATAAAAATACTTCAGGCTATTATTAATGATTACATCAATACAGCTGAGCCTGTTGGGTCCAGGACCATAGCCAAAAAGTATGATTTAGGAATTAGCTCTGCGACCATAAGAAATGAGATGGCAGACTTAGAAGAAATGGGCTACTTAGAACAACTCCATAGTTCCTCGGGAAGAAAACCTTCAGATAAGGGATACAGATTATATGTAGATAAACTTATGAGGGTTCAAAGAGTATCACAAACGGAGTTGGATATTATTAGGGCTCATATGATAAACTCAGCTCTATATGAGATGGATAAAATGATTAAGCAGGCAACAACTATTCTTGCAGAATTGACAGGACTTACTTCTATAGTTAGATCACCATCAGTAAAGAAGAGCACACTTAAATCAATACAATTAATTAATATTGATGGTAATAGCATACTTTCTGTCATTGTTACGGATGCAGGAATTATAAAAAATAATATAATTCGCGTAAAAAAACCTGTGGATACTGAAGTGCTAGTTAAACTAAGTAATGTCTTAAATGTAAGATTGGTTGATTTGAACATAGAAGAGATTGACTTAGAAGTAATAAATAATTTAAAACATGACCTTAAAGGGTATGATGACATTTTTAATGCTATAATACCTGCTCTTTATGAGAGCTTAAATAGTATAGATAAATCTGAAATATACATGGAGGGTAGTACTAATATATTTAACTTTCCAGAGTATAATGACATTCAGAGAGCTAAGAACTTTTTGTCTTTAGTAGATAATAAAGATAAAATAAAATTTCTCATAAATAATAGCGATAGTATATCTGTAAAAATAGGTGAAGAAAATTATTTGGAAGATGCTAGAGAATGCACAGTAATATCTGCAGTATATAGGCTCAAGAATAGACCATTAGGTACTATCGGTGTTATTGGTCCAACGAGAATGCCCTATTCAAAAGTAATATCTATATTAGGTGAAATAGTAACAGAAATAAATAACGTAATAAATGAAGAAAATATAGATAATCCATAGATGGGCTAAAGAATAATTTGATTGGAGGAAAGGGTCAATGGAGAAGGATTTAAATGTAAATGAAGAGGCTAACTTAGAGGAGGAGACTCCAGCCCAGGCGGAAGTAAGTGAAGATAAAGAATTTGAGGACATTGTAAATGAAGAAGATGGAGCAACAGAGCTTCAAGATGAAAATGAAAAACTTAAAAATGAATTAGATACTATAAAAGATAGACTTCTTAGAACTGCATCTGAATACGAAAACTACAGGAAAAGAACAGCTAAGGAAAAAGAAGGAATTTATTCCGATGCTTGTGAAGATGTATTGAAAGAAATGCTTCCTGTTTTAGATAATTTGGAGAGAGCAATGGCCGTTGATGGCAGTTTAGAGGATTTTAAAAAAGGAATTGAGATGACTTTAAAGCAATTTAAAGATTCTATTGATAAATTAGGAATAGAGGAAATATCTACTGAAGATGGATTTGATCCAAATCTTCATGAAGCTGTAATGCATGTGCAAGATGAAAGTTTTGGAGAAAATCAAGTAGTAGAAGTATTTTTAAAAGGTTACAAAAGAGGAGAAAAAGTAATAAGATATACAATGGTTAAAGTTGCTAATTAAATTATTATAGAAAATTTCTATAGATTAAATATTAATTATATGAAAATTAAATGAAGTTAACCATAAGGAGGTAGTTTTATAATGGCAAAAGTAATCGGTATCGATTTAGGTACTACAAATTCATGTGTATCAGTTATGGAAGGTGGAGAACCAGTAGTTATTACAAACGCAGAAGGAGCAAGAACAACACCATCTGTTGTATCCTTCCAGGCAAACGGAGAGAGACTTGTAGGTCAGGTAGCAAAAAGACAGGCAATAACAAATCCAGATAAAACAATAATGTCAATAAAGAGACATATGGGAACAAATCATAAGGAAAATATAGATGGAAAAGAATATTCACCACAAGAAATATCAGCAATGACACTTCAAAAGCTTAAAGCAGATGCTGAAGCTTATCTTGGGGAAACAATTACTCAAGCAGTTATAACAGTTCCTGCATATTTTAATGATAGCCAAAGACAGGCAACTAAAGATGCTGGGAAAATAGCTGGGCTTGAAGTATTAAGAATAATTAACGAGCCAACAGCAGCAGCTCTAGCTTATGGTTTAGATAAAATGGATACAAACCACAAAATATTTGTATATGACCTAGGTGGAGGTACTTTCGACGTATCTATACTTGAATTAGGAGATGGAGTATTTGAAGTTAAATCTACAAATGGTAATACAAAACTAGGTGGAGATGATTTCGACCAGAGAGTAATAGATTATATTGCAGATACTTTTAAAGCTGATTCTGGCATTGATCTAAAAAATGATAAAATGGCATTACAAAGATTAAAAGAAGCAGCTGAAAAAGCTAAAATTGAATTATCATCATCAATGCAAACTAGCATAAATTTACCATTTATTACAGCGGATGCTACAGGTCCAAAACATATAGATATGACTCTAACTAGAGCTAAATTTAATGAGTTAACTCATGATTTAGTTGAAGCTACAATTGAACCAATGAGAAAAGCATTAAAAGATGCTGGACTTTCAATGAATGAAGTAGATAAAGTTGTATTGGTTGGTGGTTCAACAAGAATTCCTGCAGTTCAAGAAGCTGTTAAGAACTTTACTGGAAAAGAACCATCAAAGGGTGTTAACCCAGATGAATGTGTTGCAATGGGTGCGGCAGTTCAAGCAGGTGTATTAACAGGAGATGTTAAGGACGTATTACTTTTAGACGTAACACCATTAACTCTAGGAATTGAAACTTATGGAGAAGTTGCAACTCCATTAATAACAAGAAATACTACAATACCAACAAGAAAGAGTCAAGTTTTCTCAACAGCAGCAGACGGTCAGACTTCCGTTGAAATTCACGTAGTTCAAGGGGAAAGACCAATGGCTGGAGATAATAAGACATTAGGAAGATTTACTCTATCAGGAATAGCACCAGCTCCAAGAGGAATTCCACAGATAGAAGTAACTTTTGATATAGATGCTAATGGTATAGTAAATGTTTCAGCTAAAGATAAGGGAACAGGAAAAGAAGCTAATATTACAATAACAGCATCAACTAATTTAAGTGATGACGAAATAGAAAATGCAGTAAATGATGCTAAAAAATTCGAAGAACAAGATAAGAAGAGAAAAGACGCTATAGAAACTAAGAATAATGCTGATCAGATGGTATATCAAAGTGAAAAAGCTCTTAAAGAGCTAGGAGATAAAGTATCAGCAGAAGACAAAGCTACTATAGAAGATAAAATAAAGGGTGTAAATGAAGTTAAAGATGGAGAAGACTTAGAAGCTATAAAGAAAGCTACTGAAGATTTAACTCAAGCATTCTATGCGATTTCATCTAAGATGTATCAAGATCCTGCAGGTCAACAAGGAGCAGAAGGCTTTGACCCAAGCAACATGGGAGGAGCTAACCCAGGTGGAGCACCAGAAGATGATAATGTAGTAGATGCTGAATACAAAGTTGAAGACGACAAATAATTATCATTAGAAAAAATTAAGGGAGGAGTAAATGCTCATCCCTTAATTTTAATGAGAATAAATAAATTGAGTTAATAAATTATAAACTATTAATTATCCATTAGAAAAGTGGACTTTAATAAAGAGGTGAAAAGGATGGCAAAAAAGGATTACTATGAAATACTTGGACTTGAAAAGGGTGCAAGTGATGATGATATAAAAAAAGCATTTAGAAAACTTGCGATACAATACCATCCAGACAAAAACCAAGGGAACAAAGAAGCAGAAGAAAAATTTAAAGAAATCAATGAAGCTTATCAAGTATTATCAGACCCTCAAAAGAAAGCTCAATATGATCAATTTGGAACTGCAGATTTCCAAGGATTTGAAGGTGGCTTTGGGGGAGGATTCGATTTTTCAGACTTAGGTGGCTTTGGAGATATATTTGAGTCCTTCTTTGGTGGAGGTTTTAGCGGTGGTGGCCGAAGAAAAAACGGTCCACAAAAGGGTGAAGATGTAGAATACACTATCAATTTAACTTTTGAAGAAGCTGTATTTGGAGCGGAAAAAGAAATAAATTTAACTAGAAGTGAAACTTGTCACAAATGTTCTGGCTCAGGAGCTAAGGCAGGTACTCAGCCTAAAACTTGCCAAAAATGTGGAGGTTCAGGTCAGGTTAAAGTTCAAAGAAACACTCCATTAGGAAGCTTTGTAAGTGTAAGTACTTGTGATGCCTGTGGAGGTAAAGGAAATATAGTTTCAGACCCATGTTCAGAATGTAGGGGTAGAGGAACTGTAAGAAAGCAGAAAAAGATAAAGGTTAATGTTCCAGCAGGTGTAGATAATGGAAATGTAATTCCTATTAGAGGACAAGGAGAAGCTGGGTCAAATGGAGGTCCTTCGGGAGATTTATATGTAAATGTAAGAGTAGCTCCCCATTCATCCTTTAAAAGAAAAGGATTTGACATTTATATAGATACACATGTCAGTTTTGCAAAGGCTACCCTAGGAGCAGAATTAACGGTTGGAACTGTAGATGGAGACGTAAAATATACCGTACCACCAGGAACTCAACCAGGAGCTATATTTAGATTAAAAGGAAAAGGTGTTCCTTATGTTAATGGAAGAGGAAGAGGAGACCAATATATAAATATTATAGTTGACATACCAAAGAGTTTAAATCAAAAACAAAAAGAGGCACTATTTGCTTACATGGAAGCTAGTGGTGAATTGGAAGGAACAGAAAAGGAAGGTTTCTTCGGTAAAATTAAAAAGAAATTTTAAGAAAAAATTGTGACGCAATTAAATAAAAATTGCCTCGCAATTTTTTCTTTGTTGATTGCTTTAAAAAAAATAGGGTATAATGTATAATTGAAAAATAGGTATATGTTTTATAAGGAGGTGAACTTTATTGAGGATGTTAGGTTATCCTCAATAAGGATTATATATGAATAATGAAAAAGATTGGTTAGAGGTAACGATAATTACTAGCAGCGAAGCGGTAGAGGCAGTTTCTGCTATACTTTATAATACTGAAGTAAAGGGAGTTTCTATTGAGGATCCAGAAGATATCGAATTTAAAAAGAAAAACCCAGGTGATTGGGACTATTTCGATGAAAGTCTTCTACAAGTTAAAGAAGGGGCAATTATAAAGGGATATTTTAAGGAAGATGAAAAGTTTGAAGAATATTTTAAGTACATAAAGGAAAGTATAGAGAATTTAGATGAATATGGAATAGACAAGGGCAAAGGGGAAGTATTTGTAACTAAGGTTAATGAGGAAGACTGGGAAAATAATTGGAAGAAGTACTATAAACCAACTAAAATAGGGGAAAGAATTATAGTAAGACCAATATGGGAAGACTATCAGAAGGAAGAAGAGGAAATAGTAATAGATTTGGACCCAGGTATGGCTTTCGGAACGGGAACTCATGAAACTACTAGGATGTGTATTAAAGCTTTAGAAAAGTATGTAAATGCTGATTCTACTGTGTTTGATATAGGGACTGGTTCTGGGATACTTGCTATAGGTGCGGCAAAATTAGGAGCAAAAAAAGTTATCGGGGTGGATTTGGACCCTGTAGCGGTTACATCTGCAAAAGAAAATGTAGGTTTTAATAAATTAGATAACATAGAAATACGCTATGGAAATCTTATGGATGTAGTTAAGGGTAAGGCTGATATTGTAGTTGCTAATATAATAGCTGATATAATAATATTACTTACTGATGACGTTAAAACCTTTATGGAAAAGGGAGCATGCTTTATATCTTCTGGTATAATAAAAGAAAGAAAAGATGATGTAGTAAAAAAACTAGAGGAATGCGGATTGGAAATAGTAGAAGTAAACACCGATGGAGAATGGGCTTGTATAGTATCAAGGCTAAATTAAGGAGTGTAAAAAGTGCATAAATTTTTTGTTCCAAAAGATTTTATTAGAGATGATGAAGCTATAATAGAGGGCGAAGATGTAAAACACATATATAAGGTTTTAAGATTAGCTCAAGGAGAAAAGGTTACTATAAATAATTGTAATGGGGAAGAATATTTAGGGATTATAAAGGATGTAAATAAAAAAGAAGTAATAGTGGAATTAAAAGAAAAACTTCTAATAAATAATGAGAGTGAAATACAGATATATTTATTTCAGGGATTACCTAAGTCTTCTAAAATGGACTTGATTGTTCAAAAGAATTGTGAGTTAGGAGTAAGAGAAATTACACCAATAGTTACGGAAAGAGTTGTGGTTAAAAATGAGATTGGTGAATATAAGAAGTTAGATAGATGGGTTAGGATTGCTTTAGAAGCTAGTAAACAATCTAAAAGGACACTAATACCTAAAATTAATCCGCCAATAGAGTTTAAAGAACTTTTTGAAGAGTTAAGTAAAATGGATGCAATAGTAGTACCTTATGAAAATGAAGAAGGATTTGGAGTAAAAAATCTAGCAAATACATTAAGAGATAAATCAATAGAAAAAGTAGGAATTGTAATAGGACCTGAAGGTGGTTTTGAGGAAAAAGAAATATGTGAATTAAAAAACATAGGAGCGCACATAGTAACTTTAGGACCAAGAATATTACGAACAGAAACAGCAGGTTTTGTATGTACATCTCTTATAATGTATGAATTAGGAGATTTAGGAGGAAAATTATAATGAAGGTTTCTTTTTCTACTCTTGGTTGTAGAGTTAATCAATATGAAACAGAGGCTATGATAGAGAAGTTTATAAAGGCAGGATATGAAGTAGTAGATTTTAACGAATATTCCGATGTATATGTTATAAATACATGTACAGTTACAAATATGGGAGATAAAAAATCTAGACAAATGATAGGAAGAGCTAGAAGAAATAATGAAGAAGGGGTAATTGCGGTAGTTGGATGCTACTCACAGATAGCACCGGAGGCGGTATCCAAAATTTCAGGAGTAGACGTGGTAGTAGGAACTAGAAACAAGGGTGATATTGTACATTTGGTGCAAAAGTTTATGAATGAAAAAAAGCAAGTTATTCAAGTTGGAGATGTGCTTAAAAACAACGTTTTTGAAGAATTAAATATTGAACAATATAGGGATAGAACTAGAGCTTTTTTGAAGATACAGGATGGATGTAATAGTTTCTGCTCTTATTGTGCTATTCCTTATGCAAGAGGTGCTGTTTGCTCAAAATCACCTGATAAAATAATTGAAGAAACTCAAAAATTAGCTTCTCATGGGTTTAAAGAAATAATACTTTCAGGTATACAAATTTCCTCCTATGGTGCTGACCTGGATGGAGATTGGGATTTATTAAAAATACTAGAGGAAATAGATAAAATAGATGGAATAGAAAGAGTTAGAATAGGATCAATAAGCCCTAGATTCTTTACAGAAGATAGGATGAGTAGAATATGGAAATTAAAAAAATTATGTCCTCACTTTCATCTATCCCTACAAAGTGGATGCGATATCACTTTAAAGAGAATGAATAGACATTACACAACTGAGGAATATAGATGGGTTGTGGAGGAAATAAGAAAAAATATAAAAGATGTTTCCATTACTACAGATATAATTGTAGGTTTTCCAGGAGAAACAAAAGAAGAATTTGAAACTACTTATAAATTCTTAAAGGATATAAAGCTTTCTAAGATGCATATATTTAAGTATAGCCCAAGGGAAGGGACAAAGGCTTCTTCTATGGAAAATCAAATAGATGGAAACATTAAAGAGGAAAGAAGTAATAGACTTATAGAATTAAATAAAGAAAATGAAAAAGAGTTTATGGAAAAGTTTATCAACAAAAAGTTTGGAGTTTTATATGAGGAAAAGTCTAAAAGAGAGGGCAATTTCTATGAGGGATATACTCCAAATTATATAAAGATAGTTTGTGATGATGATAAAATAAGAGAAGGATATATTTTGGATACTGAAATAATGGAAGTTAAAGAAGAACATTGTATTGGTAAACTAATATAATATATAATAAAGAAGATAATATTATTTAATTGGTCTAGGGAGGTGAAATTATGGATAATTGTATATTTTGCAAAATAATAAAAGGAGAAATACCATCTAAAAAAGTATATGAAGATGAACTTATTTTAGCCTTTGAAGACATAAATGCAGAAGCACCAGTTCATGTGCTTATAATTCCTAAAAAACATATAGATAGCTTAAATAGTTTAAAGGAAGAAGATAAAGATATAATTTCACATATTTTTATTAAAGCAAAGGACTTAGCAAGAGAATTGGGAATAGCAGAAAATGGATATAGAATTGTAAATAATTGTGGTACTGATGGAGGGCAAACAGTTTTACATATGCACTTTCATATGTTAGGCGGGAGAAATCTTCAATGGCCACCAGGTTAAAATATAAAAAGTAAAACAATTAATGAAATTGTTGACAGGTAATACTTTTCTATTATATAATAAGCTATGTGCTATGTCACCCATATTGCCTGTTTAATTTATGAAGTAAATTGAGCTAGCGGAGGGAGGGAGAACAAATGTCAGAAATTAAAGTTGGAGAAAACGAATCACTAGAGAACGCATTAAGAAGATTTAAGAAAAAATGTGCTAGAGCTGGTGTTCTTTCAGAAGTAAGAAAAAGAGAACACTATGAAAAACCAAGTGTTAAGAGAAAGAAAAAATCAGAAGCAGCTAGAAAGAGAAAGTTCAAATAAATTTTGAAAGAAGGTACTGAATATGGCCCTTAAAGAAAGATTGCAAGAAGACTGGAAGCAAGCTTTAAAGGCAAGAGAAAAGTTTAAAGCTAATACTATTAGTACAGCCAAAGCAGCTATATTATTAGTAGAAAAAACTGATGGAAGAAAGCTTGATGATGAAGAAATCATTGAAGTTTTGGCTAAGGAAGTAAAGCAAAGACGTGAAGCTATCCTTGAGTTTAAAAAAGGAAACAGACAAGATTTAGTAGATGAATCAGAAGAAGAAATAAAAATCTTGTTAAGTTACCTTCCTCAGCAATTAACAGAAGATGAAATAGTTGAGATTGTCCGTCAGGCAATAGAGGAATTAGGGGCAAGTAGCATAAAAGATATGGGAAAAATAATGGCTGTAATCGTACCGAAAACAAAAGGTAGAGCAGATGGTAAGCTTGTAAGCGAAATAGTTAAAAAAAGTTTAAATAAACAATAAAAGGACTGTATGGTCCTTTTTTATTTATTTAAACTTTTTTATTTATATAGAAGGCCACTTAGATTTTATATAGGCTTTTGTCATTTTATTAAAAGGAAATTCATAAATTAGTATGAAAGTACTTTTAAAAGGTGGAAAAATGGAAAATAAAATTAATACAGTAAAGAACAATGTGGTTGACAAGTTAGATTTGCCAAGGGATTTAGTATTAGATTTACCGAAGATAGTTGTTACAGGAAATAATGAAATTATAATTGAAAATCACAAAGGCATAATTATTTTTGATGAGAGACAAGTTAAAATAAATACCAGGGTAGGGTTAGTTAATATATATGGAGAAGGGCTAGAAATACTTTTTTTAGGAGGGAGCACCATAACCTTAAGGGGAAAATTTAGGTCTGTGGTGTATGAGGAAATTGAGTAAGGTGAATTTAAATAAGTATGAGGGAAGTATTATTACCCTGGAAATACAGTCTCTCATGCCAGAAAAATTTTTGAATCTTCTTTGGAGTAATACTATAGAAGTTAAAAATATAAGAAAAAAAGATATGAGCACATTTACTCTAGAAATTAGTTTGAAGGATTACAGAAAGATAGAAGGAATAGCTAAAAGAACTGAAAGTAAAGTTAAAATAATTGGAAGAAAAGGAACGGCATTTTTTATATTAAAATTAAGAAAGAGAAAGGCTTTAATTGTAGGAGCATTTATTTTTGCTACCATAATATATACTCTTTCTACATATGTTTGGAGAATCGATATAGAAACAGATAACACTCTATCTCCCTATGAAATAAGACGAGAGCTAATGAGCTATGGTGTAAAGGAAGGAATAAGAAAAAAAGGTTTAAATGTATTGTCGGTAGAAGAAAAACTAATTAAAAATAATGAAAATATCATGTGGGTAAGGGTGAGAATAGAGGGATCTATATTAAAAGTTAAAGCTGCGGAAAGGCAAAGTCCACCTAAATTTGTTTATGATGATGAACCTTGCAATTTAGTAGCCAAGAAAGATGGGGAAGTAGTAAGAGTATTTACAACGGCAGGAACAGCGATTGTTAAAAAGGGTGACATTGTTAAAAAAGGAGAATTGCTTGTTAAAGGAGAGCAGGGAAAAGAAGGCGATATCTATGAAGTTCATGCAAAAGGTGAGGTAGTTGCTAGAACTTTTTATGAAGAAATGAGAAAAGTAAAGAGTAAGGAAATTAGGCAAGAAAGAACAGGAAATAAAAGCGAGAATATATATATTGAAATTGGAAAAAAGAAGCTGTTTTTAAAAAAATCTATGAATAATTTTGTTAAGTATGATAAAATAGAACATAATAAAGGTCCATTGGTAATTCAAAGCTTTTTTGAGGTCAATGAGAAAACACATAACTTGGATAAAAAAACTCTTATTGAAGAAACTGCTGAAAAGTTATTTAATGATATTAAAATTAAATTTGACAAAAGCATTTCTATAGTGGATAAAATAATAGACCATACTGTAGAAGATGACAGTATTGTCGTAAGAGTATTAGTGATTGCTGAGGAAAATATAGCACTTCCAGAAAAAGTTGAGTAAAACACATTATTGTGATAAAAAGGAAGGTTTGTTATGATGAACAATACTTTAGATAAAAAATCTAGCAATGAGGGTGCTAAAAGAATAATTTTATTTCTTTGTGCATTTGTTTTTCTATATTCGGTACTAATAACTTCGTTAGTAACGCAAAAATATAGTTTAAAAGAAGGAGATATTGCTAAGGTTGATATAAAGGCTCCTAGAGAAGTGGTGGATGATGCCGCAACTAAAGCTAGGATACAACAAGCTGTTCAAGCGGTGCCCTTACAATATAATAAGAATCCAGAGGTTAAGATAAATATTATTGAAAATATAAATTATTTATTCTCGAAAATAAAAGAGCTAAAAAGTTCAACTTTAGATGATGCTGAAAGAATTCAACAATTGAAGGTATATCCTAAATTTAATTTAATGGATGAAGATTATTCTTTATTAATGAATTTAAGTGAAGAAGAGGGGAAAGTATTAAATACCACTTTAGTTAATATAATATCTCAGCTATATGATACTATGAATATAGCTGACAGTGGCGAGAGTAAGAACGATGACATTAAAAAAGCGCAAGAGTTTATACTTTCTAAAGTGAATGCTTCAAACCTTCCTAAAAAAGTACTAAAGGATTTAGCAATAAGTATAGGATATTCTCAGATAAAGCCAAATTTTTTCTATGATAAAGAAAAGACTGAGGAGCTACAAAATGAAGCGAAGAAAAAAGCCCCTGTAGTAATAAAAAAGGATCAGACAATAGTAAAAGAAGGGGAACCTGTAACTAAGGTTCAATTGGAGCTATTAGAAAAGTTAGGACTTTTAAATGCAAGAGAACATTTTCAATGGTATATATATTTAGCTTTAGGAGGGCTAATTTTATCTACCCTAGTACTACAGTGGTATTATATAAGCAAGTATGCCAAAGACATATATAAAGATTTAAGTAAAATGATATTAATTAACATATTGACATGTATATCTATATTATTAGCAAGGGTATTGAGTGGAGTGCCATTTTTAATACCATTGGCTTGTGTGCCTATGTTGTTTTCATTGTTAATTGATAGTAAGTTATCTTTAATAATAAATGGACTAAACTGTGTGTTAATTAGTTGTGCTGTACAATTTAATGTGGAGATTACCATTTTAGCATTAATAAATGCTATAGCAGGCTCCATTATTCTAAGAAGAATGCAACAAAGAAATGATATTATATACTCAGCTATTATTTTAGGCGTTATCAATGTAACCTTTGCATTTTCTACAGGGTTTTTATTGAGTAATAACACAGTAGATGTGGTAAAGAAGGCTTCTTTTACCGCTGTAGGAACATTTATATCGGGAGTACTTACAACGGGGTTCTTACCCTTCTTTGAGAGTATTTTTGATATTGTAACTACCATCAAATTATTAGAGCTGTCCAATCCTAATACACCGCTTTTAAAAAGGCTTCTTATGGAAGCCCCAGGAACCTATCACCACAGTGTGCTAGTAGGTAATTTAGCAGAGTTAGCAGCGGAGGAGGTAGGAGGGAATCCGGTTTTAGCAAGGGTAGCTTCCTATTATCATGATGTAGGTAAAATAAAAAGACCTTATTTCTTTAAAGAAAATCAACTGGGTAATGATAATCCTCATGATAAAATAAATCCTAATTTAAGTTCACTTATAATAACTTCTCACATAAAAGATGGTGTGGAGTTAGCAGAAGAATATAAAGTACCTAAAGTAATAAAAGATGTAATTGAACAGCATCATGGTACGACCTTAGTTAAATATTTTTATATAACCATGAAAAATTCTAGCGAAAACCCTGAAGAAATTAAAGAAGATAATTTTAGATATCCAGGGCCAAAGCCAGAGACTAAAGAGGCGGCAATTATAATGCTTGCAGATAGCGTTGAAGCTGCAGTAAGATCCATTAATGACCCTACTAAAGGTAAAATTGAGGAAATGGTTAATAAAATAATAAAAGATAAGCTAAATGAGGGGCAATTAGATAATTGTGAACTAACGCTAAAGGAAATTGATAAAATAAGAGAATCATTCATAAAAGTATTTATGGGGATATATCATCAAAGAATAGAGTATCCTACTGATAAATGGCACGGTAAAGCATAGGGAAAAGATAAGAAAGGGATAAAAAACGATGATTTACATTGATGACAGACAAGATAAAATAAAAGTAAGAGAAGATTTAGAAAGACTAATAGAAAGATTAGTGGATTATTCCTTAAAAGAAGAAGGGGTGTCTATTGATTATGAAGTTAGTATCTTATTTGTAGATAATGAAAATATAAGAGAAATAAATAGAGAAGAAAGAGGAAAGGATAGTGAAACAGATGTGTTATCCTTTCCTATGCTTCACTACCCAGAAAGAAAAGTTTTTAAAGAAGCATATTTAAATTATGAGTTTAAACCTGAAGATTTAGATGAAGATAAGCTAATTTTAGGTGATATAGTTTTATCACTACAAAAGGCCGATGAACAAAGGCTTGAGTTTAATCATTCCTTTGAAAGAGAAGTGTGTTACTTAATAATACACTCAATACTACATTTATTAGGTTATGATCATATGGAAGATGATGAAAAAGCTCTTATGAGAAAAAGAGAGGAAGAAATATTAAATAAATTTAATATAGTTAGAGGGTAAATAAAACTTTAGAGCAGGTGTTATTATGAATATGAAAATGCGAAAAACGTTTGATAGTTTTAATTACGCAATAGAAGGACTGGTGCATGCGGTAAGGACTCAGAGGAATATGAGGATACATTTACTTGTAACCCTTTTAGTACTTACGGCTTGTTTTTTTTATGACGTGAGTAAAGTTGAACTATTGATTCTATGTATAACAATTACAATGGTAATTACTACAGAGCTTATAAATACGGCTATAGAGTTTGCTATTGACACAACTACCAACTATTATCATCCCTTGGCTAAAATAGCGAAAAATGTATCTGCTGGTGCGGTGTTAGTAGCTGCCATAAATGCTGTTGTTGTAGGATACATAATATTTTGGAATAAGCTTGAATATATAAATCACGTAGTAATCAATAAAATAAAAAATTCAAATCCATATATGATATTCATAATACTATTTATTGTCTGTATTATAACTTTAGGTGTTAAGGCTATATATGGAGAAGGTACTCCATTAAGAGGAGGAATGCCCAGCGGTCATAGCACAATATCCTTTGCAATAGCCACCACCATAGCTTTAATTACTGAAGAAACTGTACCTATTATTTTAAGTTATCTTTTAGCAACTATTGTTGCTCAAAGTAGGGTGGATTCTAAAATACACTCCATAATAGAGGTTCTGGCAGGAGCTGTTTTTGGAACTTTACTTACTATATTATTATTTAACATTTTGGGTAAAATATAATATAATGATATTGGGAAGAATAATGCTATAATTTATTTATAAGAGCAAATTTTGGTAGGGCTATACACTTAATTAAAGGGGGATTATGAGATGGAAAATATAGATTTCAAATTATTAATACAAGAAGCTTTAAAGGGAAGAGAAAAAGCCTATGTACCCTATTCAAATTTCAAAGTTGGGGCTGCAATATTAACAGGTAGCGGTAAGATATATAATGGATGCAATATAGAAAATGCTTCCTATGGTGCTACTAATTGTGCAGAAAGAACTACAATTTTTAAAGCTGTATCGGAAGGAGAAAAGGAAATAAAGGCTATAGCAGTAGTTGGAAGTTTGGAAGAATATACTTTCCCATGTGGAATATGTAGACAGGTAATGAGTGAATTTGCAAAGGAAGACACTCCTGTTATAATAGCAAAAAATGAAGATGAATTTATAGTAAACAGACTAGATGAAATATTACCAGGTTCTTTTACAAAAAAAGACTTGATAAAATAAGGAGGAAATATGTATAAATCAGGATTCGTAACTATAGTAGGAAGACCAAATGTAGGAAAATCAACACTTTTAAATAAAATAATGAATGAAAAATTATCAATAGTATCAAGTAAGCCTCAAACAACTAGAAACAATATACAGACCATATTGACAGGAGAGGATTATCAGATTGTCTTTGTCGATACTCCAGGTATGCATAAACCAAGACATAAGCTTGGAGAATATATGGTGAAAGTAGCAGAAAAGTCATTAAAGGAAGTTGACATAGTGCTGTTCTTAACCACCCCTGAAATGGAAGCAGGAAAGGGAGATTTGCATATTGTTGAAGAACTTAAAAAGACAAATACGCCAGTTTTTCTAGTGGTAAATAAAATAGATGAAAATCCCCATGAAAGAGTTGCAGAAACCTTAAAAAATTACTCTGATATTATGGATTTTAAAGAAATTATACCGATTTCAGCTATGAATGGTAAAAATGTAGATAAATTAATAGAACTTATGAAAAATTATATTCCAGAAGGACCACAATATTATCCAGAGGATATGATAACTGATCAACAAGAAAGATTTATAGTCGGTGAAATAATAAGAGAAAAAGCATTAAGACTATTAAGTGAGGAAGTTCCTCATGGAATAGCAGTGGAAATAATGACTATGAAAAAGAACGAAAAGGGTACATATGAAATAGAAGTCTATATGTTATGTGAAAAAGATTCTCATAAGGGAATAATAATTGGTAAAAATGGAAGTATGCTTAAAAAGATATCTCAGTATGCTAGGGAAGATATAGAAAAGTTTTTAGGTACCAAGGTGTATTTAAAAGTATGGGTTAAAGTCAAGAAGGATTGGAGAGATAGTAAATTCATGCTTAAAGAGCTTGGATATAAGTAGAAGGAAAAAAGTTAGGAGATGATTTTCTGTCTACCTTTAACACAAGAGCTATAGTAATAAAAACTCAAGATTATAAGGAATACGATAAGATTGTTTGGCTGTACAGTGAGAAGCTAGGTAAAATTTCTACTATAGCCAGGGGAGCTAAAAAAAATAGAAGTAAATTTTTTTCAAGTACTCTACCATTTTGTTATGGAAATTATCTATTTTATAGAGGAAAAGGCATGTATACTCTAAATGAAGGAGAGATTATAGAGTCTTTCCAAGGGTTACTTATGGATTTAGAGACAATAACCTATGCAACCTATTTTTGCGAGCTGATTGATATCGCTGTTCAAGAGGAAGAAAGTAATAGAGAGTTATTTAAAGATTTAGTAACTGCCTTTTATCTTATGAAAAATGAAGCTAGTGATTTACATACCTTAGCTAGGATTTTTGAAATTAAAATATTAAAGGCTACAGGATATGATTTGAATTTTCAAAATTGTACTATATGTAAAACTAAAATATCTTCATCCAATTATATGGATTTACGATATCTAGGTGGAATTTGTGACAATTGTGAAAAAGAAAATGGAATAAAAATAAGCAATGGGGTATACAACATATTAAAATATTTAAGTCAAATCCCTTTAGAAAAAAGTTATAGAATAGTTATTCCAGATAATTTAAAAGAGGAAATTTATAAAGTGCTAAATCTTATAATATGTCAAAATTATTTTAGAAAACCTAAGAGTTTAGAAACTCTTAATCTTTTAAAAGGAGTGAAATAAATGAGTGAAATTACTATTGAAAAAATTGATATTATCAGAGAAAGAACAAAGGTAAGCTATGCTGAAGCAAAAGAAGCTTTAGAAATGTGCGATGGAAATGTTGTAGACGCTTTAATTTATGTAGAGGAAAATAAAAAGAAAAAAAGAGAAGAAATGTACATAAGTAAAGATGAATTCATTGCATGGATAAAAGATTTAATAAATAAAGGAAATGTAAATAGAATAAAGATTAAAAAGGGAGATAAGGTGATAGCTGATATACCAGTAAATGCTGGAGTAGCTGTTACAATAGCAGGACTTTGGGCTTCACCATTAATAGCATTGGCATTATTTGCTGCGGCATTGACTCAGATAACTATTGAAATCACAAAAACTGATGGCAGTGTTGAAGTAGTAAATAAAATAATAAAGTCTACTGTAGATGATGTAAAAGAAAAGGTTCAGAATAAGTTTAATAATGATGATCGTGGTATAGATGAAAATAATATGTATACTTACTCAGTTGATTTTGAAGAAGTAGATAAAGAAGATGAAAATAAATAATCCATAGTCAGCAGTCTAAATCTGCTGGCTATAATATTATGATTCCATATAAAACACAAAAGTTAGCATACTTAAGAAAATGAGACATATTATGTAGCAGATTTAAAATAAATACTCATAATGAGCATAAAGTGCTATACTATTTACTTCTATATGATGATATAATAGTATATATTTGAAAAATAATATTTGAAAAGAGGGTGAAAAAAATCAAACTATCAGAGAGACAAGAACAAATAATTGAGCTAGTAAAAGATAATGAGCCCATTACCAGTGAGCAACTAGCATCTAAATTAAGTTTAACTAGAGCTGCATTAAGACCAGATTTAGCTATACTTACTATGACAGGAATATTAGATGCAAAACCTAAGGTAGGATACATATACTCACGAAAACCCTCTTATAGTGCAATTAATGAATATATTAAAAATATTAAGGTTGAAGACATAATGTCGAAGCCTGTGGTAGTTAGTGAATCAACTACCGTTTATGATGCCATATTAGATTTATTTTTACATGATGCAGGGACATTATTTGTTGAAAATAATGGATTACTAGTTGGTGCTACCTCAAGAAAAGACTTTCTTAAGTTTGCCATGGGAGGAACTGATATGCATAAGGTGCCAATCGGCATCATAATGACTAGAATGCCAAACATAATCGTGGTTCATAAAGATGAGCCTGCTTATGATGCTGCATGTAAAATTATTGAACATGAAGTGGATAGCTTGCCAGTTGTAGATAATGTAATGGATGGCAATAGAATAGATGGACTAAAGATAATTGGAAAAGTATCAAAAACAAACGTAACAAAGTTATTTGTAAAAATGGGAAAAAATTCATAACTGTATATCTAAATATATTCTCAAATGGAAGGGATGTTGGACTATGGAATCTATTAAATATGTTTATCTTTTTGAAGAAGGAAATGCTACAATGAGAAACTTATTAGGGGGAAAAGGTGCTAATTTAGCTGAAATGACTAATTTAGGTATTCCAGTTCCACAAGGATTTACTATTACTACAGAAGCTTGTGCAAAATACTATGAAGATAGTAAAAAAATTTCAGAAGATATTAAAGTTCAGATATATGAAGCTTTAAATAAATTAGAGGATATGACTGGTAAAAAGTTTGGAAGTGTAGAAAATCCTCTATTGGTATCTGTAAGATCTGGTGCTAGAGCATCTATGCCTGGAATGATGGATACTATATTAAATTTGGGTTTAAATGACCAAGCAGTTATAGCTTTAGCTAAGCTAACTAATAATGAAAGATTTGCTTATGACTCTTATAGAAGATTTATACAAATGTTTTCTGATGTAGTAATGGGAATGGATAAAAGAAAATTTGAAGATGTATTAGATCAGGTTAAAGAGGAAATAGGAGCTAAATTTGATACGGATTTAACAGCAGGTGATTTAAAAGAAGTAGTTAGAAAATATAAGATAATCTATAAGAAAGAAATAGGAGAAGATTTTCCACAGGAACCAAAGAGACAGTTAATAGAAGCGGTTGATGCGGTGTTTAGATCTTGGAATAATCCTAGAGCTATAGTATATAGAAGATTAAATGACATACCAGGAGACTGGGGAACTGCTGTAAACATTCAAAGCATGGTATTTGGAAACATGGGCCAAACCTCAGGAACAGGTGTTGCCTTCACTAGAAATCCAGCTACTGGAGATAATGAAATGTTTGGAGAGTATTTAATAAATGCTCAAGGGGAAGATGTAGTTGCGGGAATAAGAACCCCTCAATCCATATCAAAACTTAAAGAAGATTTACCAACATGTTATGATGAATTCCTAGCCATAGCAGATAGGTTAGAAAAACATTATAGAGATATGCAGGATATGGAATTTACTATAGAACAGGGTAAATTATACTTTCTTCAAACAAGAAACGGTAAGAGAACAGCTCAAGCAGCATTAAAAATTGCAGTTGATCTAGTAAGTGAAGGGCTCGTTGATAAAAAGGAAGCTATGCTAAAGGTTGATCCTAAGCAATTAGATACACTATTACATCCAACCTTTGATGAGAAAGAATTAAAAAGTGCTAGGGTAATAGCAAAAGGACTTCCAGCTTCTCCAGGAGCTGCTTGTGGAAAAGTATATTTTAGTGCCGAAGATGCAAAAGCACACAGTGAGCTAGGAGAAAAGGTTATTTTAGTAAGATCAGAAACATCTCCTGAAGATATAGAAGGTATGGTGGTAGCAGAAGGAATACTTACAGTTAGAGGGGGAATGACTTCTCACGCTGCTGTTGTAGCAAGAGGCATGGGAAGATGTTGTGTTGCTGGCTGTGGAGATATAAAGGTTAACGAGGATGATAAAAACTTTGAAGCAAATGGTGAAATATATAACGAAGGAGATTATATTTCATTAGATGGAAGCAGTGGCTTTGTATATGGACTAGCAATAAAGACTGTTGAACCAGAAATAAGTGGTCACTTTGGAACATTTATGTCTTGGGCAGATGAAATAAAAAAATTAAAGGTTAGAACCAATGCAGACACTCCAAGAGATGCATCCCAAGCAGTGAAATTCGGAGCTGAAGGAATAGGTTTGTGTAGAACAGAGCATATGTTCTTTGATGAGGAAAGAATCTTTGCAGTAAGAGAGATGATAGTAGCAGAGAATGAAGACCAAAGAAGAAAAGCTCTAGAAAAGCTACTTCCAATGCAAAGAGAAGACTTTGTAGGCATATATGAAGCTATGGAAGGAAGACCAGTAACTATTAGATTACTTGATCCACCACTACATGAATTCTTACCAACAGAAGATGAAGACATTGCAGAATTAGCTAATGATTTAGGAATAAGCTTCCAAAAGTTAAGATTTAAAATAGAATCTTTAAAAGAGTTTAATCCTATGATGGGGCATAGAGGATGTAGATTGAGTATATCTTATCCAGAAATAGCAGAAATGCAAGGAAGAGCTATAATAGAAGCAGCTATTGAAGTAAATAAGAGACATGGTTACAATATGGTTCCAGAAATCATGATCCCATTAGTGGGAGAAATAAAGGAATTAGCATTTGTTAAAGATGTAGTTGTAACTGTGGCAGAAGAAGTAATTAGAGACTCAGGTGTAGAGTTAGAATATAAAGTAGGTACTATGATAGAAGTACCAAGAGCGGCTCTAACAGCTGACCAAATAGCAAAAGAAGCAGAATTCTTCTCCTTTGGAACAAACGATTTAACACAAATGACTTTTGGTTTCTCAAGAGATGATGCTGGTAAGTTTTTAAATAATTATTATGACAAGAAGATATATGAGTTTGATCCATTCCAAAAGTTAGACCAAGAGGGAGTTGGAAAGCTTATGGAGATGGCAGTAAAACTAGGAAGATCAGTTAAGGATGATTTAAAACTTGGAATATGCGGTGAGCACGGTGGAGATCCTTCTTCAGTAGAATTTTCACATGCAATAGGATTAGAATATGTGTCCTGTTCACCTTATAGAGTTCCAGTTGCAAGACTTGCAGCTGCTCAAGCACAAGTAAAGAATCCAAGACCATAAAATAATAAGAAAAATAGTATAAGCATAGCCTGAAAATCCTTATGCACTGGGCATTTAAAGCTATCTATACTATAAAAAGTATAGGGTATTGTAACTTAATTTCATTAGTGATTTTAAGTGCAATACCTTATTTTTATTAAAAATTTATATTTTGGAGCAGAATTTTAAAAGAAAAACAGTTATTATGGAATACTTTTTGAAATAGTTATGGAGCATTTCTGTGGTGCGAGTGAGATTAGAGCATAAGGGTGTAAGCAATTAATGTACACAAATAAAATTAATATAAGTAAGATATATTAACATGGAATTTAGGAAAAGCATTTTTGAGCAAAAAGAGAATACAAAAGATGTTTTTGATATTACTAACTTTACATACAATAATTGGGATGATATACTAAAATTAATATTTGAGGAACCAACTATTGAAGATGTAGGGGATGTGGAGAGAATGGGCATTAAGAAATAAAATAAGGGGTTGGGATATTTGGTGAGCATGAATTTATTAAAAAGGATATTAGAGATATGTTTATTCATAGGTTTCATAATTCCTTTATTAGACATCGTATTAGGCACAACTACTTCATTAATTGATTTAGATTTTGATGTTGACATAGATCTTGATGGACTTATTCCATTTAATGTAATGTGTTTTTCATTTGCACTAATAGTATTTAGTTCACTTGGATTATTTTTAATGAAGTTTATGACTAACACTATAACAGTTGTATTACTACTAGGAGTATCTTTAATAGCTTCAATAATAGCATATATATCTATATATAAGTTTATAGTACGTAAATTAAAATCAAATGATCCCAGAGCATTAAAATCCAGTGATTTAATAGGTATGGTGGGTATTGTAGTATTAAGAATAACACCCTTTAGTGATGGCGTTATATCATTAACAGATAGTACAGGAGCTATTATAACTTATAGAGCAACATTAAGTGCTTATGCAGGTATCGAAGGTGAATATGTTATAAACCAAGGACAAGAAGTAATAATATCAGATTTTGATAGTGAGAAAAAAATTTGTTACGTTATATTACCAAAAGGTAAGCAATAAAAATTAAATAAATGGGGGGTATATCAATGGCAGAGGTTATTTTTGGTTCAGTATTTGGAACAGTTGGACTTATAATAATTGGATTAATACTAGTCCTTGCTGGAATATTGAGTACATGGAAAAAAGTTCCTTCAGACAAGGCGGCAGTAATTGTAGGTTTTGGAAAACCTAAAGTAGTAACTGGTGGTGGAACAGTTGTAATACCAGTAGTACAGAGAATAGATACAATTACTTTGGAAAATATTATGTTTTCAGTGGAGATTAGGCAAACAAAGACAGCGTTAGGGGTTACGATTAATGCTGAAGGTGTAGTAGTTATAAAAGTAAAGAATGATGAGAGTAGCATATTAGCGGCAGTACAGCAGTTTAATAGTAACAAAGAAGCTGAAACAGTTAGTAATATAAGAACACAAGCATCTGAGGTATGTAAAGGTAAACTTCGTGAAATTGTATCATCAATGAGTGTTGAAGATATATACAATGATAGGGAAAGTTTTGCGGCTAAAGTTCAGCAAGTAGCAGGAACTGAGCTTGGAGATATGGGATTAGAGTTAAAATCATTTACTATAAATGATATTACAGATGATGAGGGATATATAGAGGCATTAGGTAAAGAGCAAATAGCTAAGGTGAAATCAGCGGCGGCTATAGCTGAAGCTGAGGCAGACAAGGAAAGAGAAATAAAAACAGCTGAAGCGGCTAAAGAAAAGCAAATAAGAACAGCTGAAGCACGTAGAATAGGTAAGCAAGCAGAATTAGAGGCTGAAGCTCAGGTGGCAGAGGCAGAGAAAAATAAACAATTAAAAATTCTAGCATACAAGAAAGAGCAAGAGGGACTGAGAGCTGTATCTGACGCGGCTTATCAAATTCAATCTAATATAACATCCAAAGAAACGAAGGGTACTGAAATGGATGCTACGCTTCTTGAGAAGCAACGTGATAAAGAAATAGCTGAAGCTGAAGTTCAAATAGAGATTGCATCTGAGCAAAGAAGAATAGAACTAGCGGAGAAAAAGGCAGAAAGAAAACAAGCAGAATTATTAGAAACAGTTGTTAAACCTGCTGAAGCAGAAAGAAAAAGAAGAGAATTAGAGGCAGAAGCTAATAAGTTTGAACAGTTAAAGAAAGCTGAGGCTGAAGCTGAGAAATTGAGATTAGAGGGAGAGGCACAAGCTAAGGTTATAGAGTCAAGAGGTTTAGCAGATGCAGATGCTATAAGAGCTAAAGGTTTAGCTGAAGCAGAAGCTCTTGAAAAGAAAGCTGAAGCGCTTGCTAAAATGGATGAAGCAGGTAAATTACAGATGGTTATTGAAAAATTACCAGAGATTGCAAAAGCTGTTGCAGAGCCATTATCAAAGATTGGAAACATTACTATTATAGGTGGTTCTGGAGAGGGTTCAGACGGTGTATCTAATGTAATGGGTTATACAGTTGGAGCACTTAAAGCAGTTACTGAAGCAGTTAAAGAAACTATAGGATTTGATTTAACTGATGTTATGAAATCAAATACAATTAAAGCTAAAACTGATAAAGAGATTAAAATTGATATTCAAGGATTACCTAAAAACACCAATGAAGCTTTAGAAAAATATAATAATGCAATAAAAGATATGAAAGATGGTAGTGAAGAATAGAAATAAGAAATAAAACTTAATAGTTTAGAGTTAATAGTTGATAGTTGGAAATTGATAGTGATAATAAATGATAGAATTTTTATAGGAAAAATTCTTGTAGTTGATAAAAGCTTTTGGGTAATACCAAAAGCTTTTATTATAATGTATTTTCATAAGGAAAATACACTCATTAATTTTCAATTCTCCACTCTCAATTCTCAATTTAAAAAATCAAAGTTTTTTTTACAATTTAACATTAAATCTTTCTTCAATATACTTACTAAAACCCATCACAAATTCTAATTGTTTATCGTTGTTTTCTATGGCTTTATTTAAAATTTTGATAAAGGATTTTTTATTACATTTATTAATATTTTTATAATAGTCCCTAGATATCTTCCAATATTTTTGAGGGAAACCTACGTATACTAAAAGATATTTATATTCATCCAAGGTTAATGGCTTAACACTTTCATATGCATGAATACAGTTTAACGCTAATTGTACATTCCAATTGGTTTTATCTCTCCTTAAAAATCTTCTCATGAAATATCCGATATCATGAACGCAATAATCAATTTTACATTTATCAAAATCTATTACCCATATGTTACTTTCAGTGTCAAAAATTATGTTTTTATTAACGTAATCAAGATGACATAAAGAGGTGCTAAGATTAGAGCTATCGATTGTAGATCCAACGTTTAATGAGGCTTGAGCCATTAGTATATTTGTATCAAAGTTTTGTAAAAATATTTTTGAAAAATTATCTTTATAATTAAAAGCAAGATTAGAACAGTTTAAAAGTTGATGAAAGCGCTTTTGAATAGATCTGTGAATATCATCTTTTCCATATCGTACATAACTCCCTTTTATAGGAGAGAAGTTTTTACCACATAAATGCATTAAAGCTAAGTTTTTGGCAGAAACTAAAACATGTTCTTCTTTGTCATAATCGCATTTTTCCCCTTGTATCCATGGGGTTAATATAAATAACATACTATTAAATTCCACGTATCTATTCCTATCTAAAGTAGGTAATATTTTTGGTACATTAATACCATATCTATAAAACCATTCGATGGAGGAGTAGACAAAGAGAAGTTGATCTAGTGGAAAATAAACTTTTTTTAAGCAATAGCTTTCATCTTTTAAGTATATCTTATAAACGGCTCTTTGCTTATCTGTGTCTTTAAATTTAATCTGAGTAACTGAAAAATTCTCGAGACCATAATAAGGTAGAATGTACTTTTTTATATTTTCTTCAGCTAATATATTAATATTATATTTTCCTGCCGCAATAGGCATATGAACACTCCTTATCTTAGTTTTCTCTTTATAATCATATTAATTAATTTTTAATATTATACATGTACTTATGAATATATTTAGAATGGGAATATTAAATAAAGGATTTTTTACTTAAAATATAGAATAGATAATGTGGTGATGGTTATGGAAATAAGAAAGAAAATCGAGTATAATGAGGAATTGAGTTTAATTCCTCAGGCTTCTAAATCTGCAAATTCACTAGGAAGAAAGACAAAAGAAGTAGAGGACGAGATAAGAACTACTTATATGGTTGATAGAGATAGAATAATTCATAGTAAATCTTTTAGGAGATTAAAACACAAAACTCAAGTTTACATAAAAACTTGGGGAGATCACTATAGAACAAGATTAACCCATACTTTAGAAGTAGCACAAATAGGAAAAACCATAGGAAAAGCCATAGGATTAAATGAAGATTTAATTGAAGCAATTGCCCTTGGGCATGATATAGGTCATGTAGCTTTTGCACATAATGGGGAAGAAGTATTAAATGAGCTACTTCCAAATGGTTTTAAACATAATGTAAATAGCGTTAGAGTGCTAACTAAAATTGAAAATCAGGGTAGAGGGCTTAATTTGACCAAAGAAGTTATTGACGGTATATTAAATCATAGCGGTTTTTCTAGAAATAATAAAAAGGCTTTCACTCTAGAGGGGCAGGTAGTAAGATATAGTGATAAAATTGCTTATGTAAACCATGATATAGATGATTCTATAAGAGCAGGACTTTTAAAAAAAGAAGATATACCAAATTATGTATTAGATATATTAGGCAATACCCACGGTGAAAGGATAGACACATTAGTAAAAGATTGTGTCTATACTACTATAAATAATATAAAAAGTAGAAATATAGAAGTATCTTTAAGTGAAAACGTAGAAAAAGCTTTAAGGGATCTAAGAGATTTTATGTTTTCTTATGTATATAAAGGAGCTATACTAAAAGAAGAAAGGGATAAAGCTAAGTTTGTGTTAAGACAGGTATATGAATACTATTTAAAATATCCTCAAAAGATGCCAGATTTCTATAGGACTATAGTGGAAAAGGAAGGACTCCATCAGGGAGTAGCAGATTATATAGCAGGAATGAGTGATGATTATTGTTTACTGCTATTTAATAGTATATATGTGCCCAAAATTGTAATATATTAGTTATAAATAGAATAATTACTAAGGTAATATGGGTAAAATAAATTTAATTGATAAATTATAAAATAATCTGATTTTGAAGGATATTTTAATTTTATAAAGAATATATATTTATGATAATCTTACTAAAGAAAATAATTTGAAATAAAGAAGGATTTTTAAATTATTTGTCGAATAAAATAAAACTTGGTAAGAAATTATATAATTGAAGGTTAGGTGAATTGTGTAAATGATATCGGAAGATGTCATTCAAAAGGTAAAAGAGTATAACAATATAGTAGACATTATTTCAGAAACTGTTAGACTTAGAAAGTCAGGAAAATACTATACAGGATTATGTCCATTTCATAATGAGAAGACTCCATCCTTTACTGTTACTCCAGATAAACAGATATATAAATGCTTTGGTTGTGGCGAAGCTGGAAATGTAATAACTTTTATTATGAAGACCAAAAATTTATCATATGTGGACGCTATTAAAATGTTAGCAGATAGAGCGAATATAGAAATAGAAGACAGTAGATCCTCTATTACCGATAACAGCAGCAAGCTTTATAAGATTAACACAGAAGCGGCTAGATATTTTTATTACAATTTAAGAAAAAATAAATCAGCTATGGATTATTTAATCAAAAGAGGGTTGAGCTCTAGAACAATTAATAGGTTTGGACTTGGGTATGCATTGGATTCATGGGACTCACTTTTAAAGCATTTAAAAGGAAAAGGATATACTGAATTAGATATGTTATCAGCAGGACTAATATTAAAAAATAAAAATGATAGGTATTATGATAGGTTTAGAAATAGAATCATATTTCCAGTGTTTGATTATAGGAAGAAGGTAATTGGTTTTGGAGGGAGAGTTATGGATAACTCAAATCCTAAATATTTGAACTCTCCAGAGACCTCGATATTCAAAAAAGGAACAAATCTTTATGGCATAAACTATGCAATTGAAAATAATGATGAAAAAATGTTTATAATTGTCGAAGGATATATGGATTGTATTTCCCTTCATCAACATGGAGTGAAAACAGCCGTAGCTTCTTTAGGCACAGCTTTCACCTCTAATCAGGCTAAGTTATTAAAAAGATATGCAGATAAGGTTGTTATAGCATATGATGCTGATTCAGCGGGGGAAAAAGCCACTTTGAGAGGATTACAAATTCTAAAAGAAGAAGGATTTGATGTAAGAGTACTTTCTATACCACAGGGAAAAGATCCTGATGACTTTATAAAGAATAACGGTAAAGAAGAGTTTTTGACATTAGTAGAAAGATCAATGGAACTAGAAGATTATAAAATAGAAAAAGCAGCTAAAGGATTAAATTTAAAGAATCCTAATGATGTTGCAAAATATGCAGAAATTGCTTTAGATATAATAAGAGATTTACAACCAGTAGAAAAAGACATCTATATAAATAAGCTTTCACAAGAAACTGGCATACAAAATCAGGCTTTATATGATTTAATGAATAATAAATTACAGAAAGATGGCAATAATAACGATTTAATGAATAGTAATGAATTTTTTGGAAATAAATATTATTTAGAACCAGTTTATGTAAAATGTGAACGAACTTTGATTAATATAATGGTAAATAATGAAGAAATGAAAGAATATATACTAGAAACATTAAAAGAGGAATATTTCATTTCACAAAAGAGGAGAGAAATTTATAAATTTGTATTAAGAAATTTGGATAGGAATGAAGAGGAAATTGGTACTTTGATAGAAAGTGAATTTATGAATTACAGTATTATAGAAGAATGGATAAAAATCAAGGAAGTTAATGTTATAGATGAAGATTGCGATTATAAGTTATTGATAGATGATTATGTAAGAGAATTGAAAAAGCTTAAATCAGATCAAAATAAAAAAGAAATTATAGAAAACATAAAAAAGCTAGAATCTGAAGGAAAACTTAAAGAATCATTAGAGTTAGCACAACAGCTTTTTAATATCCAAAAACAGTTGGATGGTATGCAGTAATAGGTAAGGAGGCATTTGTTAATGAAAGATAAGGGTGCAAAGATGCAACTAGTAAAAAAACTAATTGAAAAAGGTAAGAAAAGTGGAACTCTTACATATAAAGAAATAATGGATGAACTAGATGAAGTGGATTTAAGCCCAGATCAGATAGAAAAGGTATATGAAGTTCTAGAATCCATGGGAATAGATGTAATAGGAGATATGCAGGATGCAGAGGTTCAGGAAGAAGAATTAGATTTATCCGTACCTGAAGGCATAGCAATAGATGACCCTGTAAGAATGTACTTAAAGGAAATAGGTAAAGTTCCTCTTTTATCCTCAGATGAAGAAATAGAATTAGCAAAAAGAATCGAAGATGGAGACCAAGTAGCTAAGAAAAAATTAGCTGAAGCAAACTTAAGATTGGTTGTAAGTATTGCTAAAAGATATGTAGGTAGAGGAATGCTTTTCTTAGATTTAATTCAAGAGGGTAACCTAGGATTAATAAAGGCTGTAGAGAAATTCGACTATAGAAAAGGATATAAATTTAGTACATATGCTACTTGGTGGATAAGGCAGGCTATAACAAGAGCCATAGCGGATCAAGCAAGAACTATAAGAATTCCAGTACATATGGTGGAAACTATAAATAAATTAATAAGAGTATCAAGACAGCTACTACAAGAACTTGGAAGAGAACCAATACCAGAAGAAGTAGCAAAGCATATGGATATGCCAGTTGATAAAGTAAGAGAAATAATGAAGATAGCTCAAGAACCTGTATCTTTAGAAACACCTATAGGGGAAGAAGAGGATAGCCACTTAGGAGATTTCATACCAGATGATGACGCTCCAGCTCCAGCAGAAGCAGCAGCCTTTACAATGCTAAAAGAGCAGCTTATAAATGTATTAGATACTTTAACTCCAAGGGAAGAAAAAGTCCTTAGATTAAGATTTGGCTTAGATGATGGAAGAGCTAGAACTCTTGAAGAAGTAGGAAAAGAATTTAATGTAACAAGAGAAAGAATAAGACAAATAGAAGCTAAGGCTTTAAGAAAATTAAGACATCCAAGTAGAAGTAAAAAATTAAAGGATTATTTAGATTAGAAGCACCGCCTGGTGCTTTATTCCATAAATAAAATAATCATATATGAATGTATGTAAAGGTGATACTATGGAAAGTTTTAAACAAATTAAGGGCAAGGGACTGCCCTATATTATAGGAGAGACTATTTTATACAACTTGTTCATTATAATACTAATATTTTTAATAGATTCTTATGAATTATCAAACCTGCTTAAGGTTACTCTAATTGTAATAAATATATATGAGTTGCATTACATGTTATTATACAATAATTTAATATATATAATAGATGAAGAAAAAATATGTATAGAAGGTATTTTTGGACTTAAAAAAGATATTATTAAAATAGATTCTATATTAGGATATCAAAGAACTAAAGGAGATATAAAGGGCATAAAATTATATGGATATGGTAAGACTTATTTTGCTTTAGGAAAATCCATAATAGACAATTTGGGTGTAGCAAAAATGTATGTAACTTCAAATAAGGACATTATTTATATTAAGACAGAGGATATGATTTATGGCATATCTCCTGAGGATATTGATAGATTTGAAAAGTGTCTTTTGAATAAAGGGATAAAGTCTACAACTTGGGATTATTCTATTAAAAGGAATGGAAATTTGCATAAAGATAAAAAATTTTTACTCCCATTAATAATTACTACTATAATAATTGTGATAGTGACATTAACTCCTTTTGTTTTATATTTATTAAACAAATTACCAGCAAAGATACCTTTAAGCTTTGATGCTAATTTTAATCCAGTAAAAATCGGTACAGGAAAACAGTTTGCATTTAAACAAATGACTTACGGTGTTTTAAATATGGCATTATTATTTTGTATGTACTATGTATGCTATTTTTATGCTAAATATGACAAAAAGTCAGCTTATAAATTTATGTATATTCCACTATTGGTGGCATTAATATTTCTAATAATTCAAGGTAAGATATTATTTACTTTTTAGCATGGAGTTGTTTTAAAATATGGATATAAGTATGAGATTGAAGACTATGGCCAATATGGTAGACAAATGCTGTTGTTGCGCAGATATTGGAACAGACCACGGATATATTCCTATATACCTCATAAAGAAAGGAATATGCGAAAGAGCAATAGCTTCAGACATTAATAAAGGACCCTGTGACAAGGCGAAAAGAAACATAAAAAGAGAAGAACTAGAGGATAAAATAGAGTGTAGAATAGGTGGAGGGTTTACCACCATAAAAGTTGGAGAAGCAAATGTAGCTATTATAGCAGGTATGGGTGGTAATCTAATTAGAGATATAATAGAAGAAAAAATAGAAGTATTTAAAAATTTAGACTATGCAATAGTACAACCAGTACAAAACCCTGAAGTGTTAAGAGAGTATATATATTCTAAAGGTTACACTATAATTGAAGAGGAATTATGTTTTGAAGAAGGAATATATTATGAAATAATTAAAATTCAATATGATAATAAAATTAAAAAGGTGGACAGTATTTTTTATGAAGTTAGCCACTATCTTGTTCAGAACAATCATTCACTCATAAAAGATTTTATTTTAAATAAGATTAATAAATATAATAAAGTACTAGGCTATATAAAGGAAGACACTGAGGGTGCTAGAATAAAAAAAGATGAAATTAGTAAGAAAATATGTAAGTTAAAGGAGTTGATAGCATGTCTTTAAAAGTTAAGGACTTAATGGATATAATGGAAGACTATGCTCCTTTGAAATATAAGGAAGACTTTGATAACGTAGGATTAATGGTTGGAGACCCAGAGTGCGAAGTAAAATCAATATTGGTAGCTCTCGATTGTACTTTAGATGTAATAGAAGAAGCGAAAAAAAAGGGTTGTAATTTTATACTTACTCACCATCCATTGTTATTTATAAAACCTAAAAATATAACTACAAAAACATTGCAAGGGAAAAAAATAATAGAGTTAATAAAAAATGATATAAATCTATATTCAAGTCACACAAACTTAGACTCAACTGTAGATGGATTAAATGACTTAGCTATTAAACTCTTAGAATACGATCAGTGGCAAATAATAGATGATAAAAATCCATGTGAAGTAGGGAAAAATAAAGTAGGAATAGGAAGAATAGTAGATTTAAAAGCTCCATTAACATTAGGAGAATTGTGTAATAAGATTAAAGAAACTTTTGGCATATCCACATTGAAATACTCAAGTGAAGAAGAGATTATCATAAAAAAGTTAGCCTTAATAAACGGTAGCGGAAGTGATTTTATCTATAAAGCAAAGGATATGGGAGCGGACTGCATAATTACAGGGGACACTACTTATCATTATGCAAGCGATCTAGCTGAAGAAGGTGTAGGCATAATAGATATGGGACATTTCGAAAGCGAGTGGCCAGGGATGAAAATAGTAGGAAACTGGCTTGAAAATAAAATTAATTTTAATGGATATACTAATAAGGTACATATATCAGAAAAAACTGTTCCACCATATAAGTATATATAGAGTATATTTACAGAAATTACAAGTAAATTTTTCGATAAATGTTTGCAATTTTTTATTTAATATGATATGATAATTTTTGCGAGTAAGTCAGACAGTCGCTGCTGTGGAAACACAGGAGAGGAAAGTCCGAGCTCCATAGGGCAGGGTGCTGGATAACCCCCAGTCAGGGTGACCTGAAGGAAAGTGCAACAGAGATATACCGCCATAGAGTAATCTATGGTAAGGATGGAAAGGCGAGGTAAGAGCTCACCAGCGCAATGGCGACTTTGCGGCTATGTAAACCCCACCTGGAGCAAGATCGAATAGGGAAGCATAAACAGGGATTGCCCGTCCCGCTTCCGGGTAGTATCGCTTGAGCCTATTGGTAACAATAGGCCTAGATAGATGACTGTTTAATACAGAACTCGGCTTATAGATTTAGTCGCACAAATTGTGTAAAGCACTCACTGAACGGTGGGTGTTTTTTTATTTTGCCAGTCTAAAATATCTCTTAGCTTTTTCTGTAGCTTTCAGTTGCATTTCTTTATCCGATGACTACCATCCGTAATACTCCCATCTTCCACAAGTGGGAGATATTAGTAGAACTCTTGAGCTTCAGCGATTTAGAGTTCTTATGCTGTGCATAACGGATGCTACGTCCCTGGATAAGTTCTTCCCCTAAAGGATAAGGATTTCTAAGAAGCAAAGCTTCTAAGAACTCTCTTAATAACCTTCAGTTGGAGTAAGTAATTCCTTTTAAGCAAACTCCATCTGAAGCTAAGAATCACTTGATTAACATGAGCGTAAGTATTTAAAGCTGTATTAAGTGAAGATATAGAAACTATGCAAGAGTTAATGGAGCAATTAAACAGAAATAATATTCATTTAATTGGATAAATTTCACATGATTATTAACTTGCTAAAAATCACATAATATAACCATATACATATAAATTATATTTAGTGGAGGTAAGAATATGAGAAAACTTTCAGAAGTAGAAATGTTATCTTTAGCATCACTATTGAAGATGGAACAAGATGGATTAATTGTACAAAAAGCAGTAAATGCACTAATAACAGATGAAAACTTGAAAAGACAAGGTGAATCTAGCGCACTAGCAGCAGAGGGTAGAATAAAAGGATTACAACAATTTATTAATGAAAATCAAATATCAGTTCCAGAGGAGGTATAATAGAATGGCAAATTTAATTGGAAATCTAATTAGAAATAAAGTTGATATTAATGATGATGTTATTTCTACAGATATGCTTGCTTCTGGGAAAGTTGCAGCTGATGCATATCTTAATGCTACGTTAACAAGCAGTACTCCAGAATTGAGAGCTATATATTCTGCTGGTTTAAATCAAATAGTCGGAGGACATACTGCTCTCACAGAACTAGCTGTAAATCGAGGTTGGGCTAAACCTTACAATTCACCTGCACAACAATTGACTGATACCTATAATGAATCAAAAACTATAATTAATCTAACTGAAAAATAGTATAAAGTAAAATTTGTTATAAATATTTTAAAAGAGCCATGTTATGAGCTCTTTTTTAATGCACAGAATACTTATCCGCAAGATATTATGTATAATGTGAACGATAAACACTATACATAATGTTTATATCAATAATTATAATAATAAATCGAGCGAATGGTGAAGGAGTGTCTGCTAAAATGTAGAAGTTTCTATGTTGGAAGGGGGTGGGATTGTGGATATAGGTGTTGAAGTAAGTACAATTATAAAATTAAATCAAACGGTGTTGGATAAAATTTATGGTGCTTTTAGTGATGCGTTAAATGAAATAGAGAAGAATGGTTTTGAGGTACAAAATAACACAATATTTTATTCAGATTTAAATGCTGTAGTAGACCGTGTATACAGTATAAATATTCCGTTATCAGTAGTATTTAATGAAATAAGAAGTCCGGAAGATAATAAAATACAGTTAGATGATATAGACACCAAGATAAAGAATATAATAAATCAATCAATAATCAAAGAACTAACTTTATAAGGATTACAAGCCTTACAACTGATCTGACCCCAAAAAGTTAGACAAATATTTATTTAAGCAACTGGAGATGGTAGCACAAACTATCAACTTATTAAATGGTCATGATGTAAATTATGAAACAGTAGGAACCGGAGAAATTGAAATCCATGTATTATCAGGATTGGCACCAGTATTAATTAATTCTTCTGGAGCTCCATGGACAGCAGATTATGTAACTGTTACAGGAGACATAGTAGCAGATTTACTTTCAAATATAGCTTCTGAACAAAGAGCTAAAGTTGTATATGAATATCTATATCGTCAAATAAATGATAAATATGTACGCGAAACAATTGATTTTTTATTAAATAGAGAAGAAGCTCATAATGCTTTATTTAGAGAAGCATTGAATAAAGTTAAAGATACCGCATCTAATAAAGATTTCGGGGTAACAGAAGATTCAAAACTATATTTTGATTTATCAACACCAGGTAATTTTTTTGAAGCACCTAATCCAACAGAACCATCCTTCTCTAATCCAAGAAAATAATTAAAAAACTATGCCAATACACATTAAAAGTATTGGCATAGTTTTAAAATTTTATATTTTTTAGAAGGTGAATAATTAAAAATTTCTTAAATATATGTGTTGTTAAATAAAGCAATAAAAGCTTGTGGAGGCACAGTATTTATACTTTGTTAATTTTAGGAATGCAAATTAATAACTATTAGAATATAAGGAGTTCAGATTTTATAAATATTTAAACTTTTATAACTCTAGTTTAATCCAAATGAAATAGATATATTCGAGGTAAAGTATGGATTTTAATTTAATTAATAAAAGTTATATTTAAAAGCTTAGAAAAAATGAACTAAGCGTAGACAGTATTTTAATATACTATTTACGCTTAATTTTAAAATATTATTCTTTGATTCTTGGTTTGGTTGGATCACAATCTGGATGCTTTACTTTAGAAGTTTGGGATAGCTTAGTTTGGTAATAGCATTCCTCCCTATACATATGATCAGGTACAAGTGGATCTAAAGTTCCTAATATTTTCTTTTCCAATATGTTTAATTTTAAAATTTTTAAGAACTCCCTAAATGTATCCATTTCAGTGTCTGCACATTCATTGAGTCTATCTAGTGCAGGAAATTCACATAGTCCTGTTCTCATATATCCTTTGAATTCTATAGCTTTTAAGTATAAATCGCGAAAAGTTTTAGAAAATTTATTGCTTAATTTAATTAAATCTTTTTCAGTCATATCCAGAGATGAAGAGATTGAACTAGCATGACCTGATCCATCAGGTAACCATAAAAGGTGATAATGTATAGGATTGAATAAGGCTTTTTCTTTATTCACAAGACAATTAAGTACATTTAAGTATTCATCAAGTTCATTAACCATATGATTAACAAAGGTTGGAGGTAAATTAAAACTAATTTTTCCACATATCTGTTGTGAAAGTATATATAGTTTAAAACTCCTCAGTTCTTCAGCCGCATTATATGCAGCTTTAGTTAATTCCATTAAATCTTTAGGTGATAAATCTTTTCTAGCTTTATCTAAAAGTTCGTCAAATAAACATTTAAAATAATCTGCTTTTTTTATTAAGTTTGGTTCTGTAGAAGGGAGTGCATTAATTATAAAGCGTGCATGATCTCCTAAAATTTGTAGCCAAAAGGAATTTTCAAATAATAAGCCATTTTTTAATAAATCATCTTTATAAATATCCAAAATAGACCTCCTAAAATATGTTTATTGCATAATTAATTGTATGTTGTATTTTTAAAAAATATCATAATTATTACTTCCAAGTCCTTACAATAATCTATATACTTTGTTAATATATAGGTATATAACAAAACTATAATTAGAAGCTATTTACGAGGTGATTGTACATGTGTATAAATATAATAAGTGAACCAATATATGAATGTTATCAATTACTTATAGATTTTGCTTTTAAAAAAAGTAAAAGGTTTCTTTTTCATATACCGTATCGTTTGAGGGCGGATGATAGTGTATTTAGCTTATTTGATGAAATGAAGAAGCACCTTATTGAAATAATACCATCGAACAGTTTTTCTCATACAGAGTATACAATAGGAGAAGTATATGTTTTTGAATGCAATGATGAGACAAATTTGATAATAAGGAATAGAGTTACTAGTTTATTTGATTGGAGACTTCCTAAACTTCCAGAAGATTTAAGTTTTATAAATGAAAATGATGATGTATGGTTTGGAACTATATCTCATGAAAAAATGGGGTGGATTACTGAATGTAATAATACAGAAAAAGAATATTTAAAAAGTATCATAGATATTGATTTTAAAATACGATGAGAGAACAAAATAGATAAAATTATAAAAAGACAATTTAAAAAGCATACCAGTACTTTTGATGTGTACTAGCATGCTTTTTTAAATTTTATGTCTATTTTAAAGGTGAATTGAAGGTGTCTTTATAGTAATATATTCACAATTAATATATATGTTACTAAATAAGACAGTAAAAATTATAATTAAAATGTGCAATGCATTATATCAGTAACTTCGTTGTTGAATAATTAATCGATTTATCCAACATTTAACGAAGTAACCTATATATTGTTTCAGATAACTACATACACTATATGGAAATTTGTGTTATAATTAGCATATGGGTAATTTATACTTTAGTACGTAATTATAATTTAATACGAAGTAAAGATTGAGAGGATGATTAGAAGTGAAGTTGAAAAATAGATTTTTATTATGTATAAGTTTATTATTTTTAATAGTCCTTATTAGTGGTTGTGAAGCAAGGCGTGAGGAAAAAGATATATACGATGACAATGATGAAATCGTACAACAATGGGATAGTTTCTCTTATAGAAAAAGAACAGATAAGGAAGACTCTAATGATAAGATTGATTTTAAATATAGTGGATTTTACGGAACAGATACTATTTGGCATTTAGAATCAGAAGAAGATGGTGAAATTACATTTAAATATAATTCAACAGTTAATAACGGTGATTTTAAAGCAGTTTTAATCAGTCCTAAAGAGGAAATAAAAAATATATTAATAGGAAATGAAGAGGATGAAAAAACTATAAAATTAGAAAAAGGAAAGTATATTTTTAAAGTTGTTGGAAGAAATGCAAAAGGAAAAGCTGAAATTTCTATTGATAAAAGTCAAAATGTTGATATAACAAAAATAATAAGCGATAGTATGTTCACAACCTTTTCATATGTAAATTAAGGGAAGTCACAAAATGACTTTCCTTAATAATTGTCATATTGTTTTCAAAGTTGTAAGTTTCTACATAGGCAATTTGTTGTACGAAATAGAGGGCCCAGGATTAATTTGTTTTATAGACCCCTTAATTAAAGGGATTTTCTTATGGATGATGAGTTAGTATTAAAAAATAGACTGAAAGTGGCTCGAGCGGAAAAATCCATGAATTAGACTCAGCTGGCGGAACTCATTGGGGTATCCAGACAAACCATCAGTGCCATTGAAACTGGTCAGTTCAATCCTTCTGCAAAGTTGGCTTTAATTCTATGTATTGCTTTGGATAAGAAATTTGAGGAGCTCTTTTATTTTGAAGAGGATTAGGTATAGAACTTAGTTGAAATCAGCAATCTGGGAATATGGGAGTTTTCTTATCAAGTGATTTTTAGCTTCAGATGGAGTTTGCTTAAAAAGGAATACTTACTCCAACTGAAGCTTAGAAGAACTTATCCAGGGACGTGGCATCCGTTAGGGAGTATTACGGATGGTAGTCATCGGATAAAATACAACTAAAGATTAATAACTAATCTGATATTTTTATTCCTTTATTAACAATTTTTGGTTTGTTGTGTTATAATTAGTTAAATTAAAAATAGTTGATGATAATTATATTGTTATCATTGGATTTAAATATATGAATTGATAGGAGGATGATATCATGAACAATCAAGAGGAAAAGCAAGAAAAAGAAAATTCAAGTTTAGTGCAAGAAAAATTATTGAAATCTAGATCAATCATAATTTCTGGAGAGATCAATCAAGCTTTAGCAGAAAAAGTGACTACACAACTCTTAATTCTACAAGAAATGGGAGATGAACCAATAAAATTATTTATCAACAGCCAAGGCGGTCATGTGGAAGCTGGTGATACAATTCATGATATGATTAAGTTTATTAAACCACGTGTTATTGTAATTGGTACTGGTTGGGTTGCAAGTGCTGCTATTACAATTTATCTTGCAGCTGAAAAACAAGATCGTTATTCTTTACCAAATACAAGGTATATGATACATCAGCCATTAGGTGGAGTCAACGGTCAAGCCACAGATATTGGTATTGAAGCAAAAGAGATATTGAGAGTGCGTAAGAGAATTAATAGCATAATCAGTGAAGCTACTGGCCAGTCCTTAGAAAAAGTAGAAAAAGATACAGATAGAAATTATTGGTTAAGTGCACATGAAGCAGTTGATTATGGAATAGTAAATCAAGTTATTTCAAAATATGATGAACTAGCGAATCTATAATTTATTACTGTATTAGTCTATACATAATAAACATAGAATAACAAGCCTTTGAAGAGCATCCCATTAAGTAGATACAGTTAAAAAGACTGTTGTAAAATCTACTTAGTAGGGTGTTTTTTATTTTACAATTCAATTTCATAGTTAAAAATATATATAAAACATATAGTAAAGAGATTAAACGTTAATAATAATTAAAATATTTGTAAAAGCATGAAAAACTGAAATAATTATGGTATTATTATAAGAATAAAATATTTTTATTTGGAGGTAAGTAATAATGGAAGTAGAACCCGACCCTGCGAATATAACTTCGCAACTAATATTAATAGCCATTTTAACATTGATGAATGCATTTTTTGCTTCAGCAGAGATGGCAATAGTATCACTAAACAAAAACAAAGTAAAACTTCTTGCAGAAGAAGGGAATAAGAGAGCGAAATTATTAATAAAACTAATGGAGGAGCCAACTAAATTTTTATCTACTATACAAGTAGGAATAACCCTTGCGGGATTCTTTTCTAGTGCTTCTGCAGCTACTGGAATATCACATGATTTAGCACTATATCTAAATAAGCTTAATATTCCTTATAGTGGACAAATATCCTTAATTGTTGTAACTATTATATTATCATACATAACATTGGTTTTTGGAGAATTATTTCCTAAGAGGGTAGCACTGCAGAAGTCAGAGACTATTGCAATGTTTTCTGTGAGGCCTATAATGTATGTATCTAAAATAACTGTACCATTTGTAAAATTACTTTCAGCATCAACCAATGTTTTGGTTAGATTAGTTGGGCTTGATGGAGAAGGTTTAGATGAGAAGGTATCGAAGGAAGAAATAAAATCAATGGTAGAAGTTGGACAAGAACATGGTGTTATAAATGAAACTGAAAAAGAAATGATAAATAGTATATTTGAGTTCGATGATAAATTAGCTGATGAAGTAATGACACCAAGAACTGAAGTATACTTAATTAATATAAATACTCCTTTAAATGAATACTTAGATGAATTAATAGAGGAAAGATACTCAAGAATTCCCGTATATGAGGGAGATAGCGATAATATTATAGGTATTCTCTATATGAAAGATTTCTTTATTGAATCCAGAAAGCGTGGCTTTGAAAATGTAGATATCAGAAGTATATTACGTCCTGCATATTTTGTGCCAGAAACTAAGAATATTGATGAGTTATTTAAAGAACTTCAGGCTACAAAAAGACATATGGCGGTATTAATAGATGAATATGGTGGATTCTCAGGAATAGTCTCTATAGAAGATCTTATAGAAGAAGTTATGGGTAACATAGAGGATGAATATGATGATGACGAGCCGGAAATAAAAAAAATTGATAGTAATACTTTTTTAGTTAATGGATTGCTTGCAATAGACGAACTAAATGATTATCTTCATATAAATCTAGATTCTGAGGAACAAGATACTGTTAGTGGATTTTTAGTGAATTTATTGGGGAAAATACCTAATAACGGAGACCAACAAATTATAGAACATGACAATATTGTATTTAAGGTTGAAGAGGTAAAAGAAAAACGTATAAGTAAAGTAAAGATTTGTGTTCAAGGAGATGCATAGTCCTCTCTTTTAAAGTATGAAATATTTAAAAATATATTTGTAAAATATAAAAGAAATAAATCAAAAGCGACAGGATTCAACACCCTGTCGGGTTTTATTAAATTATTATAATTATTAAAATATTTTACACTCAATTTTACTCAAATAAGT
>NZ_CAUPZS010000005.1:0-170736 GCF_963515715.1 uncultured Clostridium sp. | reverse complement strand
TGCGCCGATGATACTACAAGGGAGGCCTTGTGGGAAAGTAGGTCGTCGCCAGGTCCAATGGAATATTAAATGCAGAAGAAAATATCTTCTGCATTTTTTAATTTTCATCTATTTTTCTATATAAAGTTGCTATACTTATGCCAAGTTTTTCAGCTATAATTTTTTTACCATTTAAGTCATTACCGTATCGATTAAGATAATCCTTTATAATCTTTTTTTCATAAGTTTTAGTCATTTCTGATAGTGTTAAATCTACATTTCCAATGCTTGTGTTATTCCATTTTTTATTTATAGTTTCAGTATCTATATAATCTTTACTTTCGAAATTAACAGCATATTCGATCAAGTTTTTCAATTCTCTTATGTTTCCGGGAAAAGAATAACTAAGTAGTGCTTGTTCACAATTTAAAGTAAAGCCTTTAATATCTTTATTATATATGTTATTGTATTTATTTAAAAAATACTTAGCTAATATAATGATATCATATCCTCTTTCGCGTAAAGGTGGTATTACTATAGGAACTACATTTAATCTATAAAAGAGATCTTCTCTAAACCCTTTATCTAAAACCATATTATGCAGGTTTTTATGAGTGGCAGAAATAATTCTTGGGTTAACCTTTATGTTATTGTAACCACCCACTCTCATAAGTTCTTTTTCTTCAAGAACTCTTAAAAGCTTTACTTGCATGTGCAAAGGTAAATCTCCTATTTCATCTAAAAATATAGTACCATCTTTAGCTAATTCAAATTTACCTATTTTACCTGTGGTGTTCGCTCCCGTAAAGGATCCTTTTTCGTATCCAAAAAGTTCACTCTCTATTAAATTGTCAGGTATAGCACCGCAATTAATAGGCATAAAAACATCATTTCTTCTTTTGCTAGCAAAGTGTATAGCTCTAGCAAAAACCTCTTTTCCTGTGCCACTTTCACCAAGTAAAAGTACAGATATATCCTTCTCAGCTATTTGGATAGCTTGACTTTTAACATATTTTATAGCTTCGCTTTCACCAACTATATCATCGAAAGTCACTATACCTGATATTTTACTAGCATTTAGCACAGATTCTTGCATTTTATCAAAATCTGAGAATACTAGCACTACTCCTTGATTTGCACCTTTAACTATAATTGGAGAAGCATTGATTAAAAATTTATTTTTTTCAATGATAATAGGACCAATTTCTCCATTAAAATTCTTTTCAATTAGATTGTTTACTACTTTGACAGGTATAATATCAGATATATTGGCATATTGATTTATGTTTGATATATTTAATCGATCTTTCATATATTTATTTATTGATAATATTGTTTTGTTATTATTAAGTATTATTATTCCTTCATTTAAGGAATTGATTAGGGTCATAAGTTCTGATGAACGATATTCGACGATTACTCCTAGTTTTTCCTCATTTATTCTTGTGGAGATTAAACTACTTAATCTACTTTCAAAATTCTTAAAGTCTTCCTGTTTATTTATAAAATCTAACTTTGTTTTCTCATCAAATATACACATGCCTAAAATACCTATTGTTTTATTATCGATTCTTATAGGTATACATAATTCTAATTTTTCTTTACAACTATCTCTGCCATAACAGTCAATACATAAATCATCTGTAGCAGGATCAACGATTAAATATTGACGACCTGAAATTAGAGATTTTTCAAAAGCAGAGTTTTTAGGAACATAACCACCTATTTTATCTTTTAATACACCTGTCCCCGCAATTCGTTTAAGATTATTGTCAACAATAGTTACGTCAACACCTGTTATAGCTTTTATAGTTTCAGCTATGTTCTGAAGTTCATTTCCTATATTTTTCATAAAAATTAACCTCCATTTAACTATTTAATAGGAGTATATATTAATAATACCATGAATCTGTATAAAAATTTATATAATAAAAATTATTTATCAAAAATGATAAATAATTTTTATTTTTGATAAATACAAATACTACTTGATAAATCAAGAAAGTTGTATGAAAAGTATATTTTATTATCAAAAGTGATAAATACATAGCAGAAATACCATGAATTTTGTAGAGTTAACTTAATGGCATAAACTTTGCTTTATAAATTAATGAATGTTTATAAAAGGGAGATGCTAGATATGGATAAGAATCTTATTATAGAAATATTAAAAGCAGGAGTTACACCAGCATTAGGATGTACAGAACCAGGAGCAGTAGCCTATGCGGTAGCGAGGGCAAAAGAAATATTGGATAAAGAAGTAACAGAGTTAGATATATGGGTGGATAAAAATATATTGAAAAATGGTATGGATGTAGGTATACCTGGAACAAAGGAAAAAGGAATTATATTTGCTGCAGCACTTTCTCTAGTATGTGGTAAACCACAGTATAAATTAGAAGTATTAAAGGATTCAAATAATGAGGATATAGAAAAGGCTTATGAAATAGTTAATAAAAAAGTTATTAAATTGAATTTACAGGAAAGTACTGAAGGATTATATATAAAGGTTGTAGCAAAAGGACAAGGAGAGGAAGCGGGAGTTGTTATTAAAAATAATCATTTAAATATAGTTTCTGAAGAGAAGAATGGAAAAATATTTGAATTATTAGAAGATACAAATATTAATAATGAGAGAGAAGAAAAGAATAAAAACTATGCAATAAAAAATAGAATAAAAGAGTTTTCTATTGATCAACTAATAGAATTTTCTGATGATGTAAATTACAGCGATATAGAGTTTATAAATGAAGGAATAGAAATGAATAAAAGAATTGCTTTTATAGGAGTTAATGAAGAATTGGGCATAGGAATAGGAAAATTATTAAAAAATCAAGCTAATGATTCAGAATCCCTTGCTAAGGCATTAACTGCAGCAGCTTCAGAAGCAAGAATGTCTGGATATCCTCTACCAGTAATGAGTAGTGCAGGTTCAGGAAATCATGGGTTAGTTGCTATACTACCTATTGCTATTATTGGAGTAGAAAAAGGAATAGATAGAGATAAAATAGTAAGAGCAGTAACACTGAGTCATTTAATAACCGCCTATGTAAAAGTATATACAGGAGCTCTATCAGCAGTTTGCGGATGTGGTGTGGCAGCAGGGGTAGGTTGTAGCGCAGGTTTGACTTACTTAATGGGAGGAAATAAGCAGCAGATAAAGGGATCTATAAAAAATATGATAGCAGGATTGACAGGAATGATATGTGATGGAGCTAAAATTGGATGTTCATATAAACTATCTATATCCGTAGCATCAGCAATTGAAGCTTCAAAATTAGCTTTAAATAATTTATTTATACCTTCAGACAATGGAATTCTAACAGAAACTGCAGAACAAACAATCGAAAATTTAGGAAGAGTTTCCATGGAGGGAATGAATAATACTGATGACGTTATACTAGATGTAATGTTAAAGAAATGCATTTAATTGATATTATCGCCCCTATAAGTATATAATATAAATAGTACATTTAATGGGGGTAATAGTAATGAATAATAAAGAAAAGCTCAAAGAGATAATAAGGAATAGTTCAAATATAGTTTTCTTTGGAGGAGCTGGAGTTTCTACTGAAAGTAATATACCTGATTTTAGATCAGAAGTTGGACTATATAAAACTAAGGATAATTACTCCTACCCACCAGAAGTTATGCTAAGTCATACTTTTTTCTGTGATCACACTGAAGATTTTTATGATTTTTATAAAAATAAAATGATATACAAAAATGCAGATCCTAACGCAGCTCATTATGCTCTATCTCAATTAGAGGAGATGGGCAAATTAAAAGCTGTGATAACTCAAAATATTGACGGCCTTCACCAAAAAGCAGGATCTAAAAATGTTATAGAGCTTCATGGTAGTGTTCATAGAAACTTCTGCACGGATTGTGGACAATTTTATGATTTAAATTATATATTAGATAGTAAAGAGGAAATTCCTAGGTGCGAAAAATGTGGTGGTATTGTTAAACCAGATGTTGTACTATATGAAGAACCTTTAGATGATGACGCAATAAATAAAGCGGTTTATTATGTTGAAAATTCTGATGTTTTAATTGTAGGAGGTACATCTTTAGTAGTTTATCCTGCAGCTAATTTAATTTACTACTATAAGGGAAATAAGTTAATACTTATAAATAAATCATCTACTTCTTATGATTCTAATGCATCTTTAGTTATCAATGATAAAATAGGAGAGATCTTGGGGGGAATAGTTAAAGAATTATAATTTTAAATAATAGCATTTAAAAGTCATTGACAAAATGATTTTTAAATGCTATACTTATATAGTATTTTATGTGGCGCTATAGCCAAGCGGTAAGGCAAAGGTCTGCAAAACCTCTATCCCCCGGTTCAAATCCGGGTGGCGCCTCCAACAAAAAACCTCTGAAATTAAAATATTTCAGAGGTTTAAGTTTTATAAACAATATTTTAATATAGAGTTTATTAGGCACTTACTTAATAGTAGGTGCTTTTTTATTTTCCTATGGCATAATTAACACTTATTATATATGTAATGTGACTAATATATTGATATTATTAAATGAATATAAAATTTTTTTTAGTAGCGGTGAAAAATAACAATATACGAAGATATAATGAGTAAATATGAAGCTTCTATTGTAATATAGTATATAAAGATGAATAATTGCCTCTATAAGGCTATAATAAAATGTAGCTGCTATAGATAAAATATAAAAACCCTAGTATAATCTCTATGGTATTAATAATAGTTCCTTTTATAATGGAGGTTATTTTATGGGAAACATGTATAAAGAAACTATAGGCAGAAAAAAACTTTCTTCAATAGTTAAATTTTTTTCTATTCTAGTTGTATCTTTGTTTTTTATGGAAATTATGGATGAGTTTGGGAGATTAACTGTTGCTGTATCTTCTGTCCTTATAATTGTCACTTTAATTTGTGAAATTATGTACTGTAGGGTCAGATATACTTATTCTATAATAGCTGATCAGTTTATAATTCATAGAATAATTGGCAATGAAGATAAAGTGGTAGAGAATATAAAGTTATGGAACATTGAATATGTTGGACAAGAAAATTTATTAGTTTCACATAGGAAAATATTTAATGCTAAAAGATATATATGTTCAGCTTTTAATACTAAACCATGCTATTGCATTTATAGGGATGGAAATAAAATAAAAAAATTTTACTTTGAACCTAGCGATAATTTAGTAAAAAAAATAATGTTCAATAAAGAAAAAGTAGCCTAATATTTTAGGCTATTCTTTTTTTATTGTTTTGTTAAATTCTAATTTTATTTCACTCAATAGGCTTTCTTTTTGTAGTAGATCAAGAGCTGTTATTGCTAATGCCTGAGCAACTTTCATCACTTTTTCATGAGCAAAACGTGAAATAGTAACCATTGCAAATTCTGGAGATGAATATTTAATAGAATCACTTTCTACAATTGAAATATAGGGATGAATACAAGGTACAACATGACTCACTGTTCCTAAACTTAATGAAGAAAATGTATCTTTAGGAGGATCTATATCAATTAAACCACTTTCTTTAAGATTATGAGAAAAAATTCTTGATAAAGTACTATTGGTTATAAGCTCCTCATAAGGTAGTTCATATAAGGAAATCTCTGAATGAACCTCTAGTAGATTAGAAATATATTTAACTAAATCGCGAATCTTTTTTTCAATAGGTTCAATATGACACATTTTTGAGCCTCTTATATAAAATTTCCCTTGCCATAGATGAGGAAGTAATGCAGGAGAAGTTCCTCCTTCTGTTATAACACCATTAACGCTAATTGTAGAATTGAATCCTTTTGATAGAGCGTTTATAGCATTGAATGTAAGTATACCGGCGTCTAGGGCCGAATGTGATGAAGACTTCATAAAGCTCATTCCCTTTTCACTAGTATATGTGATTTCTAATGGAATTAATGCGGTGGAGCTACCACTCTCTGCTGTTACGGTATTAGGATGAGCCATTAAAACAGCATCAATTCCATTAAATACTCCCTGCCTAACCATGGTCACTTTTGAACTTCCAACATATTCACCAGGGCAGCCGATAACTACTATGGATCCGCCTATTTTGTCTACAGCTTTTGTAAGGGATAAAGCAGCAGCAATAGATATGGATGATATTAGGTTATGACCTGAAATATGTCCTAAGTCATCAGCTGAATCATATTCACATATAAAGCATATTTTAGGATGGCCTATTCCATATTCCCCATAAAACGCCGTAGGCATATTCATAAAGTTTTCTATTACATTAAAGCTATGCTTTTTTAATATATCAATTAAATAAGCAGAACATTTATATTCATGAAAACTTTTCTCAGGATTATCATATATATATCTTGAGATATTAAATATTTCTTTATCTAATAAATTTAAAGAAGTTACAATTTCTTGTTTCATAAAATCATCTCCATATTAGGTTTTTATTAGTATAACCAAAATTTATTTCATATATTTATGTGGACAAAATAAATTTCAGCACTATACTGAATAAAATATATAGTAAGAGGCAAAAATTTAGATGTAGAAATTTTAAGGAGGAAATTTATGAAAAGACAATGCTGTATTATATGTGGTAAGCCTCTAAACCGTGGTATAATATTAAATGGAAAAGGAATATGCCAGAATTGTGAAGAGAAAATGGTGAATGTAAGAATGGATACAGATTTTTATTTGTATTATAAAAATTGCATAAAAAAATATTTAACATACTCTATGTTAAGAGGAGAGGATAACAGGTGTCAAAATTACCACTTATAGAAGGGGTTTTAAAATACTTAAAAGAAAATAATATTAATTTTGCCATGCCAGGCCACAAAAATGGAGAGGGATTTAGCACTACCATTGAGGGGAAAGAGTTTATAGATAATTTAATTCATTTTGATATCACCGAAGTAGACGGTGTTGATAATCTTCATAATGCTGAAGGAATAATCAAAGAATCTAGTAAACTTCTATCCCAACTATATGGTAGTGAAAAGTCTTATTTTTTAGTTAATGGAAGCACTAGTGGCAATATGATAATGATATTTTCCTCTTTTGAAGAAGGAGACAAGGTTATAATAGATAGAAACTGTCATAAATCTATATTCAATGGAATTATAATGAGAAAATTAAAACCAATTTATATTGAGAATATAATAGATGAGAAATTTAATGCTCCTTTTTCCATAAATATGGAGCATTTTTTTCAATGTATAAAAGAAAATAGTGATGCTAAAGGCATAATACTAACTTATCCTAATTATTATGGTGTATGTTGCTCTTTGGATAGGATAATTAAAGAAGCTAAAAAATATAATATGAAAGTTTTAATAGATTCAGCCCATGGGGCACATTTTGGTATAAACCCTAATTTACCTGAGAGTGCAGTAAAATTAGGAGCGGATATGGTGGTTATGAGCTCTCATAAGACTTTACCAAGTTTCACTCAAACCGCATTTCTTCATGTAAATAAAAAAGAGGATATAGAAAAAGTGGACTTTTATTTTAGTTCATTTTCTAGTACAAGTCCCTCGTATTTATTTTTATGCTCAATGGACTATGCAAGATATTATTTAAGTGAATTTGGATACGAGGATTATGATAAGTTAATAAATGTCATGGAAAAATACAAACATAAAATTAATGAAATAGAAGGTATAAATATAATAGATAAAAATTATGTGAAAAGCAAGTATGGTTATGATTTAGACAGTACTAGATACGTATTGAGTTTAAATAAAGGATATAATTCTAACTTGCTTTTAGCTTATTTAAGAAAAAATAAAATACAATGTGAAATGAGCGATACTTTTAATTGTATATTAATTTTTTCACCGTTTAATAGTGAAGAGCAGTTTAAACACCTTTATGAGGTTTTGAAAAAATGTAATTTATTAGAGTTTAAGGATAAAACTATAGATTTGATAAACCATCATATACCAAAATCTATTATAGCCCCATACCAAGCTTTAAACATGAAAAAGAAAAAAATAAAATTGAGTAAGTCTATTGGTAGTATATGTGGTGAAAATATAATCCCTTATCCACCAGGAATACCAGTAATTATGATGGGTGAGCTTATAGATAAAGAAGTAGTAGATATGTTAAAATATTATAAAGAACATGGATTAGATATTATAGGATTACATGGTGAAGAAATAAATATAATTGAAAATGATTAGTACGGAAGAGGTTAAGAATATGAACAAAGGAAAATTGATTGTGTTAGAAGCTAGTGATGGAAGCGGAAAAGCTACTCAAACAAAAAAACTTTATGAAAGATTAATAAAGGAAGGATATAAAACAATAAAAATACAATATCCAAACTATGATAGTCAGTCATCAGCTTTAATAAAGATGTATTTAAATGGTGAGTTTGGAGATAAACCTGAAGACGTAAATGCGTATGCGGCATCTACATTTTATGCAGTAGATAGGTTTGCTTCATTTAAGAAGGAGTGGGAGGATTTTTATAATAATGGGGGTATAGTTTTAGCAGACCGATATACTACATCGAATATGGTTCATCAAGCAGCTAAAATAGAAAATAAAGAGGAAAAGTATAAGTATCTAGATTGGCTTTGGAATCTGGAATTTAATTTAATGGGATTACCTGTACCTCATACTGTAATTTTTCTTGATATGCCACCTAAATATAGTAGACAGTTAATTATGAATAGGAAGAATAAGTTTACTGGTGAAAATAAAAAGGATATACATGAGAAAGATGAGGATTATCTAATTCATTCTTATGAAAATGCCTGTGAAATTGCAGATAAATATAATTGGCTTAAAATTAATTGTGTATACAATGAAAAGATTAAGACTATTGATGAAATACATGAGGAAATATACAATGCAGTAACTAAAAGCTTATAATGTATGATAAAATATAATTATAAGTTATTAATACGAGGAGGTATGTTTTATGAAACTCATAATTGCAGTTGTTCAAGATGATGATGCAAATGATTTAATAGATTTATTAACGGATAAGGGCTTTAGAGTTACAAAACTAGCTACCACCGGAGGTTTTTTGAAATCAGGAAATACTACACTTATGATAGGTGTAGAGGAAGAAAAGATAGATGAGGTAATAGGACAGATAGAAGAGATATGTAAAACGAGAAATCAAATAATGACAACACCTTCACCTATAGCAGGTTCTACTGGGGTATATGTTCCATATCCAATTGAAGTAAAAGTAGGTGGAGCTACTATATTTGTGGTAGATGTAGATAAATTCGTTAAAATATGATGGAGGAGTAATCATTGGATTATATAATAGGCCATGATCATATTAAAAATCAAATAATTAATTCTATAAATAGTGAAAGATTTTCCCACGCCTACCTTATATGTGGAGAAGATGGTATAGGAAAAAGCTTAATAGCTAAGGGGATAGCGTGTTTATTATTGGGAAAAGAGCCAAATAGAGAATATGCAGATATAATAGAGTGTAAAATTAGTAAAAACAAAAAATCTATTGGCGTTGAAGAGATAAGAAATATTATTGAAGAGACTAATACTAAGCCCTATGAAGGGGATAAAAAAGTAATAATCATATATAATTCAGAACTTATGACAATACAAGCTCAAAATGCATTTTTAAAGACTCTTGAGGAACCTCCTAGGGGAGTTTTTATAATAATGCTATGTGAAGAAGCAGAAAATGTATTGGATACTATTAAATCAAGATGCCAAGTATATAAACTTAATCATTTGAGTAATGATGAGATGAAACAATTTTTAACTAGTAAATACCCTCATTTAAACGAAGAAGAATTAAAGATAATTTCTGTAATTAGTGATTATATTCCTGGTAGAGGTGAAAAATATATTGAAAATTCAAATCTGAAGGAAATACGTGATAATGTACTAAGTATTTTAAATAGCTTAGCAAATAAGGATTTAGATATTTTAAGCTATGAGGAAATTCTTGTAAAATATAAATCTACTTGGAAGGAGACCTTAACTTGGTTTCTTTCCTATGCACGTGATATTATGATATATAAAGAAATTGGAGAAAGTTCATTGATGATAAACTTAGATAAATTAGACCACATAAAAAATCTAGCTGAAGTATTTTCATTTACACAACTGAATGATATTATGGAGATAATAAAAGATACAAGGGATAAATTAGAGAGCAATGTAAATACATCTTTAGTTTTTGATACAATGTTGCTGAAGATGCAGGAGGTATAAAACAATATGGTAAAGGTAGTAGGAGTACGCTTTAAAAAGGCTGGGAAAATATATTATTTTTCTCCAGGAGATTTAGAAATAGGTAAAGATAATAATGTTATAGTAGAAACTGTTAGAGGAGTAGAATTTGGTCAGTGTGTAATTGGACCAAAAGAGGTAAGTGAAGATGATATAGTTGCTCCTTTAAAAAATGTTATAAGAAAAGCTACAGAAGAAGATGAAGATAAGCATTTACAAAATAAAAATAAAGAAAACGAAGCTTTTAATGTATGTTTAGAAAAAATTCAACAGCACAATTTGCAGATGAAGCTTATAGATGTAGAGTATACCTTTGATAATAATAAAGTAATATTTTACTTTACAGCAGATGGAAGAGTGGATTTTAGAGAGTTAGTTAAAGATTTAGCAGCTATATTTAGAACAAGAATAGAGCTTAGGCAGATTGGTGTAAGAGATGAGGCTAAGATGGTAGGAGGACTGGGTCCTTGTGGAAGAGCTATGTGCTGCTCTACATACTTAGGTGATTTTGCACCAGTATCAATAAAGATGGCTAAAGAGCAAAATCTTTCATTAAACCCTACTAAAATATCAGGTATTTGTGGAAGACTTATGTGCTGTTTAAATTTTGAACAGGATACCTATGAGGAAATAAGAAAAAAATTACCGAGGGTTGGTTCTATAATAAGTAGCTCATATGGAGAAGGCGAAGTAATATCAAATAGTGCTGTAAAAGAAAGCGTAAAAGCTAAGATAAAACCTTTGAATGGTGAGGAATTTATTCAAGAGATTCCAATAGAAGAATTGAGTTTAATTTCAGGATCATTCGAAGGAACGATAAGTGATGAAGATATTAAAATAGAGATAGATGATGAAGATGAAGTCATAATTAAGGAATTATTTAAAGAAAACTAGGAGGAAGCTATGAAGTCTATTATAAAGATATGTAATATGAAAAATATGAGCGATATTAGTAGAGTTAGAAAAGCTATATCAAATAATGAGGGTGTAGTAGCTTGTCAAATAAATCCTGAAAAAGGAGAAGCTAACATAGTTTATGATGAACATTTCATATCATTAGATGAAATTATAGAGTCCATAGAAGACTTAGGATATACTATTTTATAAAAATCACTTTAAAAATCTTACTAAACGTGGTAAAATATAAATCGTAATAACTTGTCCAAAATTTAAGGAGGTGTGCACATTATGGCATATAAAATAACAGACACTTGCATAAGCTGTGGAGCATGTTCTTCAGAATGTCCAGTTAGTGCTATAAGCCAAGGAGATACTCAGTTTGATATCGATGCTGCATCTTGCATTGATTGTGGAAACTGTGCTAACGTTTGCCCAGTAGGAGCAATTGTTCAAGAATAATAAAAAAGACCACTTAAATAAGTGGTCTTTTTTGTAATGGTTTTAATTTGTATGGAGGATAGATAATATGTTTAATTTGTTAAAAAGAAATCATACTTTAACTGCCCCTATGGATGGGAAAGTAATAGATTTATCAACTATACAGGATAAGATTTTTTCAAAGAAGTTAGTGGGAGAAGGTGTAGCAATAGATCCTATTAACGATGTTGTAGTTGCGCCTGCTAATGGAAAATTAAGTTTATTATTTAAAACTAATCACGCTTTTGGAATGGTTTTGGACAACGGTATTGAAATACTAATTCATATAGGAATAGATACAATAGGCTTAGAAAGCGAAGGTTTTACTCCTTTAGTAAAAGAGGGGGATACGCTAAAACTAGGAGAGCCTGTAATTAAAATAGATAGGGAACTTATTATAAATAAGGGATATTCTTTAATAACTCCAGTTATAATAACTAATGTTGATGTAGTAAAAGAAATAGAATATAATACAAATGAGAATGTAAAGTCTGGTGAAGACATTTTATTTACTTATAAATTATAGACACTAGAAAAAATGAAACAAATAGTTTATTTGTTTCATTTTTTTAATATTTTATGGAAAGGGAAAATACTATGAAGAGACTAGAACTTATAAAAGATGGAGAAACTTTAGATGATTTGCAAATAAATGGCTATGCGGTTATACAAAAAGAATATGGATTTAGATTTGGCATGGATGCAATATTATTAGCTAACTTTGCAAAGGTAAGAGAAAAGGATTCTTTGGTAGATCTATGTAGCGGTACAGGAATAATACCTTTTGTTATTGCTGCAAAGAATAAGGTTAACAAAATTGTAGGCATAGAAATACAAGAAGATATGGCAGAGATGGCTAATAGAACAGCTTTATATAATGATATTAGTGAAAAAGTAAAATTTATAAATGGAGACTTAAAGGATAAAAAGTTAATGAAGTCTTTAAACAAAGTAGATGTGGTAACAGTTAATCCTCCTTATAAGTTAATAAATAGTGGATTAGTAAACTTAGATAATAAAGATTCCATAGCAAGACATGAAATATGTTGCACTTTAGGGGATGTTATAGAAGCGGCTAGTACTATATTAAAAGATAAAGGTAGATTATATATGGTACATAGACCGGAGAGAATAGCAGATATCTTATGTGAAATGAGAAAATATAAGATAGAACCCAAAGTAATTAAAATGATTCAACCTTCTATGAATAGACCTCCAAATTTAGTGTTGATTGAAGGACAAAAAGGCGGAGGCAAGTTTTTGAAATGGGATAATACCTTATGTGTGTATAATGAAAAAGGTGAATATACTGAAGATATAAATATAATATATGGTAAAGAGGATGATAAAAATGAGTAAGGGAAAGCTTTATATTGTTCCTACACCAATAGGAAATTTAAAGGATATTACTTTAAGGGCTATAGAAGTGTTAAATTCAGTAGATATTATAGCCGCAGAAGATACAAGGCAGACATTAAAATTAACTAACCATTATAATATAAAAAAGCAGTTGATTAGTTATCATCAGCATAATGAATATGGTAAAAGCAATAATTTAATAGAAATTCTTCAAGAAGGAAAAGAAATTGCATTAGTAAGTGATGCAGGAACACCAGGTATTTCAGATCCAGGAAGTGTTATTATTAAAAAATGTATTGACAATAATATAGATTTTGAAGTATTGCCTGGAGCTACAGCGTCTATTACAGCATTAGTATACTCGGGTATGGATACCTCTAAATTTATGTTTTTAGGTTTTATTCCTAAAAGTAATAAAGAAAAAAAAGAACTAATCGAAGAAATAAAAGAAAGAAAAGAAACGTTAATATTTTATGAGGCACCTCATAGATTAATAAATACTTTAGAATTTTTAAAGGATAATTTAGGTGAACGTAGAATATCTTTATGCAGGGAGCTTACAAAGCTTCATGAAGAAATTATAAGGATGACTATTGAGGATTCTCTAGAGTACTATAAAAAAAACTTGCCAAAAGGAGAATACGTTCTTATATTAGAAGGAAAAAGTCAAGAAGAAATAGAAATGGAAGAAAGAGAGAAATGGCAAGACTTATCAATAGAAGAACATATAATGATGTATATAGAAGAGGGCTTAAGTAAAAAGGACGCAATTAAAAATACTGCAAAGGATAGAAAATTATCAAAATCTGAAGTTTATAGGTTCTCTATAAATATCCATAAAGATTAATTTAGCATGAATTTCCATCGGTAATATATATTTTGCCATTGAGATTTTGTTAAAAATAATGTTATAATAAAAAAGTAACAAAACGGTAACAATTATAAGATTATGATTAAACTATTAAGTTGATAAACAAAAGTATTACGGGGGGTGTCTTAGTGAATAAAAAATTAGTGTCTGCTATAGTAGCTTTATCTTTAGTTGGAACATTAAGTGTACCAGTATTAGCAGAACCACTTACTGAAAAAATAAAAAACCAGCAACAAAAAATAGAGGAAAATAAAAAGTCTTTAAACAATGTTAAAAATAAGCAAGAAGCTATTGAAGTTGAATTGGAAAAATTAGATAGTAACATAGAAGGAATATTAAGACAGATAGAGGATACTAAGAAAAAAATATCAAATACTGAAAAAGAAATACAAGTAGTAGAAAAAGATATTGAAAAGGCAGAGGAAGATATTAAAGAAGAGCAAGAGCTCTTTAATAAAAGAGTTAGAGCAATGTACATAAGTGGGGTAGGAAGTTACCTTGATATGCTTGTAGAAGCAGAGGGAATAAGTGATCTAATTTCTAGAGCGGATTCTATAAAGAAAATAATTGAATTAGATAAGAAAATAATTGCAGATCTTAATGCTAAAAAACAAGCTATAGAAAAGAAAAAAGAAGCCTTAAAAAATGAAAGTAATAAATTAGTGGCTCTAAAAGCTGACAATGAAAAGAAATTAGCAGATGTAAATAACAAAAAATCAGAACAGGACAAGCTATTAGCAGAACTAAGAAATCAGGAAAGAATGTATGCATCAAGGATAAGTGAATCACAAAGCATTATAAATTCTGCTATGGCAGAGATTAATTCTATTAGGGATAACGTTCCTGAGTACAAGCCTTCTAGAGGGCCATCTGAAATTTCTTCTAATACAATTGTTGCATATGCGTCAAATTTTTTAGGAACACCTTATCAGTGGGGTGGAAATGGTCCAAGTAATTTTGATTGTTCAGGCTTTACAAGATATGTATATGCGCATTTTGGTATAAATATACCAAGAGTATCAGAAGATCAACAGAATTTTGGAGCATCTGTATCTAGGGACAATCTTGAGCCAGGAGATTTAGTTTTCTTTGGATCCCCTGCTCATCATGTAGGTATTTATGTAGGAAATAATGCTTATATACATGCACCAAGAACAGGTGATGTTATAAAAATATCTCCTTTAACTAGAAGCGATTATAGTGGAGCAAGGAGAGTAAGATAAAAATTGTTAGGAGTTTTAGCTTGATTAAGTTAAAACTCCTTTTTAATAATATAAAATAAAAAACCCACACTTACAAGTGTGGGGGGATAGAGCGAGTGTATTAGTCTACTTTTAATTCGTTTAAACAGCTTTTGCAGATGTTTTTTCCTTTATAATTTATAACATCTCTTGCATCACCGCAGAATATACAAGCTGGTTCATATTTTTTTAATATAATTTGTTCACCATCAACGTAAATTTCTAAAGCATCTTTTTCTGCTATATCTAAAGTCCTTCTTAATTCTATTGGTATAACTATTCTACCAAGTTCATCTACTCTTCTAACAACACCTGTAGATTTCATTATTCATTCCTCCTAAAATCAATTTCAAAATTCAACAAATTTTAACATAATACTACATACAATGTAGCATTTAAAAGCTAATAAATTATTTTATAAAACTACAAAATTCTTATAAAAATTTATCTAATGTTACTATACTACCATTTAATTCAAATGTCAATACATTTTCAATGAAAAAATACATATTTTTACTATATTAATAAAGCCAATAATGTCAATGGACAAGCGTTAAAATCAATGGAAATGTAAAAATAAGTATTTGATTTTTGATAAGCGAATTACGACAAAAATTTATTTAGAATAATAGTAATAAAATTACAAAAACGCTGATTGTGTCGAAAAATAGTGATTGTGTTTTGGGATTTGCTAAAGATGAAGATAAAGTTTTATTATGTTATAATTATTTATATTTAAAATAAAAAGTGAGGTGCTTAAAATGAAAATTTTTATTGATACTGCAAATGTTGAGGAAATTAAAAAGGTAGCTCAATGGGGCATATTAGATGGTGTAACCACTAACCCAACATTAATTGCAAAAGAAGGAAGAGATTTAAAGGAAGTCATCGAAGAAATATGTTCCATAGTTGACGGTCCAATAAGTGCTGAAGTTATTAGTTTAGAAGCTGATGCTATGGTAGAAGAAGGAAGAGAGCTATCTAAGCTTCACAAAAATATAGTTATAAAAATTCCTATGTGTGAAGAAGGAATAAAGGCAGTAAGTAGATTGAGTAAGGAAGGAATTAAAACAAATGTTACATTGATTTTCTCTGCTCAACAAGCTTTAATAGCTGCTAAAGCAGGAGCAACATACGTTAGTCCATTCTTAGGAAGGGTAGACGATATAGGTAACGGAGGAATACAAATAGTAAAAGATATAATGGATATATTCAATATATATGGTATTTCTACAGAAGTGATTTCTGCTAGTATTAGAACACCTATGCATGTTTTAGATTGCGCCAAGGTTGGAGCTGACATTGCAACTGTACCTTATAAAGTATTAGAACAAATGTTAAAGCACCCATTAACGGATATAGGTATAGAAAAGTTTTTAGAAGACGCAAAAAAAATGGGATAAAAAGTAATATAATTGCATATTAAATTGCAGAATAATAACATTATTGTTTCTTACTATTCCACAACATGTAGATATAGTTATCAACAATAAAATTGTGGATAATGTTAATTGTAGTGGTAAGATTAATTAAATCAATATATGATTTAATATAGGTTATCCACTTTTTCTGTGGATAATATCTCATATATTGTTGATAACTAAAAAAATACAAAAGAAATAGAACTTGCAAAAGTCAATTGTTAGAAAAAAGTATGTATTAACACATACTTTTTTCTAAATTTAATTGTGTATATTATGGCCTAACAACTCCCGTCAGTACTTCTAAAATAAATATTAAATGAGTTTTTAAATAAGTTTTTTGTAACAAATTTGTATATTTTGTAATACATGAGTAATATTTTTATAATACTAAGTTTTTATTTATAATTTCTATTAGTCAATCTTCTATGGAACTCATCCATAGCAAAATTAGAGCTTATATATACTCTATCTAAAGTTAATATACCATCCGTTTTATCTGACCATGTTCCACTTGTGGTAAAAGCCATTTTATATCCTACATCTTCTGCAGCTTTAATGGTATCATCATTCCAATCACCATATGGATAGGCTATATAGGGTATTTCTTTATTTAATAATTTTTCTAAGAATTCCTTTGAAGACTTAAGAGTTTTTACTTGATCTTCATAATTTAATGTAGGTAATCTCTCATGATTTGCTGTATGACTTTGGATTTGTATACCGTTTTTATCCATTTCTATAATTTGTTCGGAAGTTAAAAAATTTTTATGGTTATCTATATTATTAGTAATAACAAAAACCACAGCATTAAAATTAAATTCCTTTAATATTGGAAAGGCATTAGTGTAATTATCTTTATAGCCATCATCTAAAGTTATAACAACAGATTTTTCAGGAATTGGTTTGTTATTTATAAAAAAATCATATAATTGGTCTAAAGTAAGAGTTGTATACCCGTTTTTCTGCAAATAGCTCATATGTTCCCTAAACTGTTCCTTTGGTACCATAAGCCCATTTCCTTTTTCATAATTTATTGAATGATACATTAATACTGGGATACCTCTATCATTATAAATTAGGGGAGAATTTTTATCGCCTTCTATATCATCTAAAGAGTTGTTAGTTTCTTTGTTGATAACTTGTGTATTATCATTAACAATAGTCTCATTATCTTTAGTATTATTTTTAGAACAAGAGGAAGATAAAAGGAGAAATAGCAAGGAAAATAAGATTAATTTAAAATTAAAAGTTTTTTTAAATGACATTTTTACACTCCTTAATATATAATATATTGTAAACCCTTTAGTTTTAAGGGTTTTATATGAATATGACTTTGTAAAAGTAGAAAAAGTATATATATTATACACATTATCCACAATTACCCTGTGAATAACTTGTGAAATCAATGTTGATTTTCAATAATGTATATATATTATAAAGTAGTATTAGAAAATTTAAAAGAATTTTTAGAGATTTAGCTGAGAAAAATATAAAATATGCTAACATTATCCACAGAAATGTTGATAACATGTGGACAACCATGAAGCAGTATATAATTTTTATTAATAAATATGTAACAAAAATTAAAATATGTAAATATAATATACTATGTTACTTAAAGCCCATTTGTAATTTATTATTAAGCATCTATTATTTAGATGCTCTTTTTTATTTGTAAAATATTAAGAATTTTCTTAACAATTTAAAGGGTTTATGTTATTATTATATTAAGAAGCAATAATTATTGAAGGGTGTGAATAATATGAAAGATAACGTAATTAATGTTGATTTTTCTAAGGGGAATAAAAGTATAAATAAAAACAATAACATTATATTAAAAATAAAAAATATACTAAAGAAATTTATTAAGTTTAATAAGAAATCTCCCACACCTAAAAATGTAATAGCTTATAGGAAGAATATATCATAGGATAAATTAAGTAAATAATAAAAGGAAACTATTAGTTACGTAGTTTCTTTTTATATTGCTATTTAAATTGCAATAGATGAATTAACTAAAAAAAGAGACTTGTAAAATAAAATTTATAAGTCTCTTTTAAGTCTATGTTCTAAATATTACATCTTCACGGCTAAACATGAATCTAGCAAATAATACTGAGGAAACTATATACACCAATATCCAACTGAAGGTTATGATTATATGGGTCGGATTATATATTCCCATTATAAATTCCTTCAATAAGCACACAATGTTGCTCAATGGAATATGAAAATATATGTTGCTAATATTTTTTACGTCCATCATGTAGGTAGCATAAGTAGGTATTATAGCTAGTATGGTAAGGGGAGAAAGATAAGTTTGAGCTTCTTTAAAGGAGCGAGCATATATGCTTATAGCTAATTCCAATGCCCCAAACACCATTGTTGTTAATACAGCAATAAGACCAATTAATAAAATGCTTTTAATATCCAAACTTATAACTGCTTCTGCTGATCCAGATAAAAATCCATCCTTTTGATTCATTCCCAAGTATAAACCAAGAAGGGATGAGATGGTAGTAAGTAGTCCCATAACTGTTATTGCACCGAATTTACCCCATAGAAGCGACATTCTTCCTGCTTGAGTAGTTAATAGGGGTTCTAAGGTTCCTCTTTCTTTTTCCCCAGCAGCTAAATCTGTAGCTGGTGCAAGTGGACCTGTTACACTATATATAACAAGCATCAGAGGGAGTAACAAAGATAGCATGAATTTACCTAATCCATCTGTTTCTTTTACAGAGGTAACATTTTTTACTGCTATAGGATTTAATATATCAGGATTTATATTTTTCGCTGAAAGTCTCTTACTTACTATAGTCTTCGAATAATCATCTATATAAGAATTAATTATTGAATGTGCCATCATAGATTGTTGACTGGCATTATCATAAGTTAATTCTATATTAGATACTTGTTCTTTAGAAATTTTTTCTTCAAAGTCATCTGGAATAGAAACTCCAACCAATATATCTCCGGATTTAACATCTTCACTTATATTAGAAGAATCCACAATGGTTATATTATCTTGAGATTTAAGAAATTGAGACAGAGCAGTATTCCTATTATCTGTTATAGCTATTTTGAAATTTTTTTCTATATCTTTTGTATTTTTATTAATGCTTTTTCCCATTACAGTAAATATTATAGGGAAAAGTATTAAAGGAATTACTATGCTCATTATTAGAGATTTCTTATCTCTAAATATATCTTTTAACTCTTTTTTAAAAACTATCATAGTGATGTTTTTCATTATTTATCACCTACCAATTGCATAAATATATCTTCCATATCTTCAGAGGAGTATTTCTCTTTAAAGTAGGAAATGGTTCCATTGTCCACTATTCTGCCTTTATGTATGACAACAATTCTGTCGCAAAGTTTTTCCACTTCTCTCATACTATGGCTAGAGAAGATTATAGATTTACCACCGGATTTACATTTTAATATGAAATCTTGAACTACTTTAGTAGCTGTAACATCCAAGCCAATGGTAGGTTCGTCAAATAGCATTACAGAAGGGTTATGCACTATAGAACGAGCGATAGCTATTTTTTGTTTCATTCCCCTTGAGAATTTACCTACTCTTCTATCTATATACTCCTTCATATCTAAAATATCTGTTAAATATTCCATACGCTTATCTATTTCTTCTTTATCCATACCATTTAGTTCTGCAAAATATTGAATATTTTCACGGCCTGTTAATCTATCATAAAGCCCAACTTCGCCACCAAATAATATTCCTATACTTCCTCTCACGTTATTACTTTCTTTTATAATATCATAGTTATCAATTTTTGCTGTCCCACCTGTAGGTTTAAGCATTGTTGCTAGCATTCTTAAAGTAGTAGTTTTACCAGCACCATTTTCTCCTATTAATCCTAGTATTTCTCCCTTTTTTACAGAAAAACTGATAGAGTCAACAGCATTAACTTTTTTGAATTGTTTACTTAAATTAACCACTTCAATCAAGAGGGTCACCTCCTTAACATTACAATATTAATTATAACACTTGAACTCATCAAATATCAGTGAATAAAGTCATTATATTTTGTGACTTTTAGTATTTGTTGATGTATACTAATATTGAAATTTTAAACAAGGGGGAGATTATAGTGAGAATAGGTATGGGTTATGATGTACATAGATTAGTTGAGGGAAGAAAACTTATAATAGGAGGAGTAGAAATTCCTTACGAAAAAGGGCTTTTAGGTCATTCAGATGCAGATGTTTTATTACATGCAATAATGGATAGCATACTAGGAGCTGCAGCTTTAGGAGATATAGGAAAGCATTTCCCGGATAAAGATGATTTATATAAAGATATAAGCAGTGTAAAACTTTTGAAAGAAGTTAAAAAGATAGTAGAAAGTAAAGGTTATAAAGTAGTGAATATTGATTCCACTATAATAGCACAAAAGCCTAAAATGGCACCATATATAGAGGAAATGAGAGTGAAAATATCAGAGATATTGGATATTTCTATAGATATGATAAATATTAAAGCTACTACTGAGGAGGGGCTAGGATTTACAGGGACAGGAGAGGGTATTTCTGCACAGAGTATTTGTTTATTAAGTAAAATTTAAAATTAAAAAGCTTTGGGATAAACTCAAAGCTTTTTATTATTACAAGAAATACTACTAGATAAAGCAAGCTTATCTTTTATAAAAAGAAAAATTAAGTTGATTAAAGGAACTAGATATAAATAAAAAGCATAAAGAATTACTTTATAATCAACGCCTAAAATAGATGCAGATAGAAATAGTGCAGTATTCCAAGGTATGAGAGCAGCTATAAGAACAGAAGTGTTCTCTAAATCCGTAGCTAGGTCATATTTATCTATATTTCTAAGATTATATCCATCCTTTACAAACATATGAGTAAGAACTATTGCTAGTGTTTGATTGCAACCAAAAGCTGAAGTTAATATGCTAGTGAGGATAGTTGCTAAAAACAATTCACTTCTATTTTTAGCTTTATAAACTAAACTAGTAAAGTTTTTTAGCATGCCCGTTTCATTAAAAATTCCTGCCATGGCTGAGGAGATTGATATAACTAAACATAGTCTTAACATGGAAGTTATTCCTCCTCCATGAAATATACTGCTAAGTTGCCCTTGAGTTATCTTATTAAAGCCAAAGGACATATATTTAAGAGACTCTATAAAAGAATTTTTTTGCATGCATATGGAAATTGCAAAAGAGGAAAGTATACTAAGAATCATAGTGAGTTTTATATTCATTTTTGAAAGGGATAGAATAATAATTAGGGCCGCAGGAACAAGAGTTATATAATTTAATGCAAAAAATCTTTCTATTTCCGTAAGAATATCTGTTGATGTAATTTTCAGAGGATACTTATAAGAAATAATAGTATAAATTAATACAGTTACAAAGAAAGGAATTAAGGATGTTTTAAACATACTTTTTGTATTTGTATGGATATCTGTCTCAGTTAGTTCTACTATTAAGTGTGCTCCTGATGAAACGGGGGAGCATCTATCTCCAAAATAAATTCCTGAAATGACTGCACCACCAGCAATTAAAGGATTCACTCCTCCGCTTCTAGCTATAGCCATAAGTGCAATACCTGCTGTTCCAGTAGTACCCGAAGATGTACCTATAAGAAATGAAACAATACAGCAGATTAAAAAGCATGAGAGAATAAATAAATTTGGATTTATAAAATTTATGCTGTAATAAACTATAGCAGGCACTGTACCAGAAGCCATCCATATACCTATAATGGCTCCAATCAATAAAAAAATAATTACAACAGAAGAAGTTTTCTTAACTCCATTAACACACATGGCATAAATATTCTTTAACGTAAATCCTTTTTTAAAAGAAAGTAATATAAATATGAGTAAGCATAAGATAAGAGGATATAGTATGTAAATTTTTTTATAAATACTAATTATTAAGAATATAAAACAAAGAATAAAGGATAAGATAACATCCATAAACAATCCTCCTTATAAAGTTTCTTTATAATTAGAACAGTGGTAGATATAATATTCTAATTATTTTTATCTTTATTGAGTATACTTAGATAACGATAGATGCTTGGCTCTGAACAGCAAAGTTGCTTAGCAACTTCGCTAACGGCTCCCTTTAACATAAATATTCCCTTTTGGTTTAAAACATCTACAATATTAAGACGTTCATCTTGAGTTAGGCGATCAATAGGGATATTTTTGTCAGCTAGAAGCTTATTTAAAACAGTTTCGGTAACTTCTCCAATGGACTCGGAAAAATTTTCGGGAACGTCGGTTAAAATTGAATTAACTGATTCATAAGTGCTATTTTGAAGTATTAATTCATCAGGATGACAGAGTTTTAAAATGTCTTCACTTAGGGACATATACTTACTGTCATCAAAATTAATACATAGCATTCCAATAATTTCGTCATTATCGTTTTTTATAAACATAGTAGATGAGCGTAGAACTCTATTGGTCCTTGAAGCGCCATTGTAATTAATAAGGTAATCACTATTCTTATAACTTCCCATTGCCATTACTTTCAACCCAAGATTCGTTAAAGGGGCTCCCACACTGCGACCACTAACATGTCCATTTGCTATGGCTACAATAGAATATGTTTTATCAGTTAAATCATGGAGTACAACTTCATAATCAGGACCTAATACTTTTCCTAAAAACTCAACTAATTTGATATATTGTTCTAATGTAGTTTTACCCATTTTATGCACCTACTTTGTGACTTCATATTTTATATTATACAATATCACGCAGAGGAATATATTGCAATATATAAAAAAATATTACAATAATAAAATTTTATTATTACGAGAAAAATAATTAAGCATTGAAATGGGATAAACCATTCGAAAAATGGCTATATTGAAAAAAATTACAAAAAATCCAATAAAAATAAATTATATTATTGATTAAAAATTATAGCGGTGATACAATTGTATTAAAGAAAAAATAATTTGAATTTTCAAATTATTTTTTCTGTGGTAATTTATCTATTATTTATAAGATAAATTAAAATTTAAAGATGGAGGGGTCAATATGGATATTAGATACGTACCAGAACCATTTAGAATTAAGATGGTCGAAACAATTAAGATGCTTAGCCGTGAAGAAAGAGAAGCAAAAATTGCGGAGGCAAAGTATAATTTATTTAGTCTTAAGGGAGAAGATGTATATATTGACTTATTAACAGATAGTGGAACAAATGCAATGAGCCAAGAGCAATGGGCTGGGGTAATGAGAGGTGACGAAGCCTATGCAGGAGCATCAAGTTACTTTAAACTAGTTGAAGCGGCACAAGACATATTTGGTTATAAATATATTCAACCTGTACATCAAGGCCGTGCAGCAGAAAAAGTTCTTTTTGGATTATTAATGAATAAGGGACAATATTCTATATCCAATATGCACTTTGACACAACAAGAGCACATGTTGAACTTGCAGGTGCAAGAGCAATTGATTGCGTTGTTCATGAGGCCGCAGATCCAGCATTAAGGGTTCCATTTAAAGGGAATATGGATGTTGTGAAGCTTGAAGAATTAATAAATAAATATGGAGTAGATAAAATTGGACTTGTTATTATGACTATAACAAATAATTCAGCAGGAGGACAGCCGGTATCTGTTCAAAATATAAGAGAAACCTCCGAAATTTGTAAGAAATATAATATTAAACTTTGTATAGATGCAGCACGTTATGCAGAAAATGCTTACTTTATAAAACAACGTGAACCTGGTTATGAAAATAAATCCATAAAAGAAATTGTTAAAGAAGTGTTTAGTTATGGAGATATGTTTACAATGAGTGCTAAGAAAGATACTATTGTAAATATGGGTGGATTAATCGGAATTAAAGAAAATGAAGAATTATTCCAATTGTGCAAAGGTCGTACAATTTCTTTTGAAGGATTCGTTACTTATGGAGGGCTTTCAGGTCGTGACCTTGAGAGTTTAGCAATTGGTCTATATGAAGGAATTGATGAAAACTATTTAAGATATAGAATAGGACAGATGGAATATCTTGCAGGACGTCTTGATAAGGCAGGAATAGCTTATCAATCACCAGTAGGGGGACACGGAGTGTTTGTAGATGCGAAAGCTATGTTCCCGCATATTCCATATAATGAGTTTCCTGGCCAAGCTTTAGCAGTAGAACTTTATGTAGAAGCAGGAATTCGTACATGCGATATCGGATCTTATATGCTAGGTAATGATCCTGATACTGGAGAGCAACTTCATGCAGACTTTGAATTTACAAGACTTGCAATTCCACGTCGTGTATATACTCAAGCACATATTGACATTATGGCAGACGCTTTAATTGCCATTAGAGAAAGAGCAAATACTGTTAAAGGTTACAGAATTACATGGGAACCACCTATTCTTCGTCACTTCCAAGCAAGCCTTGAACCAATAAAATAGGAAAAAATATGCCCGTAAAGTGCTAAATTTATATACTTTACGGGCAATACTTCCATCTATAAAGCTACCTAATAATGGGGAAATTTCGAAAAAATTCTTGAAAGTGGGCATAACAAATAAAAGTTACTCATATCTTATAGAACCTTTATAAATTTCGTTATTTAGTATTTTTTAATCAGCAATACTACAACTTTATTTGTAACAAAGGTAATTTCTACAGGAAATCTAGCCATTGTAAAAGATTAGTAAAAACTTACTTGATATGACTTAAATAAAAAAATATTATAAAAAGTGAGTCAATGTTCAATAGAATATTAATAAATTTTCTATTGGGTATTATGGCTACATAAATGTAAGAGGTGAAATTATGGGGAATAATAAAAAAGAAAGCCATTACAATTCGTTAAGTAATGAGACTAATCGTGATACCTTTGATTCAAAAGTTGGGTTTATTTTAGCATGCATTGGTTCAGCAGTAGGCATGGGTAATATTTGGATGTTTCCTTATCGTGTGGGGCAGTTTGGGGGAGCTGCATTTTTAGTACCATATTTTATATTTGTCATAGTTATTGGATTTACAGGAGTTATTGGAGAGATGTCCTTTGGTAGGGCAATGGGAACAGGGCCACTTGGAGCCTTTAAAAAAGCACTAGAGAGAAGAGGAAAGAAACATGGAGACCTTATTGGACTTATTCCAGTAGTAGGTTCACTAGGAATTGCCATAGGGTATTCAGTGGTTGTAGGTTGGATACTTAGGTTTACTGTAGGAGCTATTACTGGTTCTATGATAAAAGCTCCAGATAGTGGAGCATATTTTGGTGCCATAGCTGGTAGAATGGGAAGTCTTAGTTGGCATCTTATGGGACTAGCATTGACATTTATTATTATGTTGGCGGGTGTTTCTAATGGAATAGAAAAAGTTAATAAAGTGATGATGCCTGCTTTCTATGTATTATTTTTAATTCTTGCTATTCGTGTAGGAACATTGCCAGGAGCTATGGAAGGATACAAGTATTTATTTAATCCTAAATGGGAATTTCTTGGGAATCCTAAAACTTGGGTGTATGCTCTAGGGCAAGCATTTTTCTCTCTTTCATTAGCTGGTTCAGGAACTGTAGTATATGGAAGCTATTTGAAAAAAACTGAAGATATTGTGGGAAGTGCAAAGTATGTATCCATTTTCGATACTTTTGCAGCAATGTTAGCAGCACTTGTAATCATACCATCAGTATTTGCCTTTGGAATGGATCCAGCGGCAGGACCACCACTTATGTTTATAACAATGCCGAGTATATTTAAACAAATGCCAGCAGGGCAATTCTTTGCAATTATCTTTTTTATAGCTGTTTTATTTGCAGGAGTTACATCTTTGATGAATTTATTTGAAACTCCAATAGAGGCATTACAAGAGAGATTTAAACTTTCTAGGAAAACTTCAGTTGCCATTATTGCATTGTTTGGAGCATTTACAGGAATAATACTTGAAGATGCAGATAAACTTGGCGTTTGGATGGATGTAATATCTGTTTATGTCATTCCTCTAGGAGCACTTCTTGCTGGAATTATGTTCTTTTGGGTTTGTGGATCTAAATTTGCAAGAGAACAAGTTCAGTTAGGTCGTGATAAGGAAATAGGATCTTGGTTTGAGCCAATGACAAAATATGTATTTTGTGGACTTACAATTATAGTTTATATTTTTGGAATATTTTATGGAGGGATTGGTTAAAGTTATATATTCAATTTCACCTAATTTTTTAATTAATTGATTAAATAACTAATATATAATATATTATTATTAGTGGAAAAAATAAAATCTTAATTACTAAAAACTATTAACTAAAGGAGGAATTATAAATGAAAAAAGTTATTTCAACGGAGTTAGCACCTAAGGCAATAGGTCCATATTCACAGGGGATAGAATTTGGAGATTTGTTGTTTTTATCAGGTCAAATACCTGTGGATCCAGCAACAGGGGAAATAGTAACAGGAGAGGACCCAATAGTAGCTCAAACTCATCAATCTATGACAAACATAAAGAACATACTAGAATCTCAAGGATTAAGCTTCAATAATGTAATAAAGAGTACAGTATTTATTGCAGACATGAATGATTTTCCAAAGGTAAATGAAGTTTATGCTCAATATTTCAAAGAAACTTATCCAGCACGTTCTTGTGTACAAGTAGCTAAACTTCCAAAGGAAGCTTTAGTAGAAATTGAGATAATTGCTCATAAATAAATTTAAAAGAATATAAAGTTAAAAAAGGTGTCTTAATTAAAAGACACCTTTTTTTATTTAATTACAGAAGCTTCTTCAGTTTTAGAGGACCCCTCTATTAATTTCAATATTGTATGTAATTCATTATGAGTTAAATACCTCCATTTACCAATGGAAAGTCCTGATAATGTTACATTCATAATTCTTATTCTTTTTAGTTTTATGACATTGTATCCTAAAGTTTCGCACATCCTTCTTATTTGTCTGTTTAAACCTTGGGTTAATATTATTCTAAATACATTTCTGCCTTCTTTATATATTTTACAAGGTTTTGTTACTGTATCAAGAATTTTTACTCCTGAAGACATTTTTTTAATAAAATCCCCTGTTATAGGTTTATCTACAGTAACTATGTATTCTTTTTCATGATTATTTCCAGCTCTTAATATTTTGTTTACTATATCCCCATCATTTGTAAGAAAAATTAGTCCTTCAGAATCTTTATCTAATCTTCCTATGTGAAATATCCTCTCAGGATAATTTATAAAATTTACTATGTTATTTTTCTCTTTTTTATCTGTAGTACACACGATACCCACTGGCTTATTTAGAGCTAAATAAACTGATTTAGGTTTTTGACCTATAGTTTTTCCGTTAAGACTTACCTCATCTCCATCATAAACTTTTGAGCCAGTTATAGCTATGTTGCCGTTTATAGTTACTTTACCGAGTTCTATTAATTTATCAGCTTCTCTCCTTGAACAAATTCCTTTTTCGCTAATAAATTTATTAATTCTTATTCCTTCATTCATAAGTTCCCTAAACCTCACTTTGAATAATAATCCTTAGATATTATAAAATAAAATTCAGAGCCTGAGCCTAATTTACTATTTACACCATAATCAAAATTATGAAGTTTTAAAATTTGACTGCAGATAGGAAGACCTAATCCCATTCCGCCGCTTTGAGAGTGCTTATAATATCTATTCCATATATCATGTATCATATCCTCTTCTATTCCTAACCCTTTATCTTTGACGGATACCATTATACCATTATTATTGTACTTTATATACAATTCTATTTTACATGAGTTTGGGCTAAATTTAATAGCATTATCCATAAAGTTATATAAAACTCTTTCTAAAGCTATCTTATCCCCATAAATAAGGGTATTCTTTGATATATCAAAAATTAAATCTATAAATATATTTTTTTCTAAAGCTCTATATTTAAATTTATTTATTAAAGAGTTTAAAAACTCATAGATATTAAATTTTGTCTTATTTAATTTAAGCTTTCCTTCTTGAAGCTTAGATAGCTGTAAAATATCCATAACTAGGTCGTTTAATTTGTCTACCTCATCTATAATATCTTTAGAATATTTTTGAGCTGATTCTAAATCTACTAATCCGTCATGTATTGCTTCGCTATAGTTTCTTATTATACTTAATGGAGTTTTAAAGTCATGTGATACATTTGCTATAAAATCTCTTTGCATGGAATATTTCTCCTCTAGTTTTATAGCCATATTTTTTAAACTCAAAGATAGTTCTTCGATTTCATCTCCTGTATTTACTACCATATCAGCTTTAAAATTTCCATTAGAAATATCATAAGAGGATTTTTGTAATTTTAATATAGGTCGGGTAAAATTTTTACCCCAAATTAGTATAAAAGGTATGCACACTATTAATGACATTAAAAATACCATGGATAATACAGTGTTAATTACTCTTATATAATCTGTAGTAGCTTTTAAATTTTCAAATAGTATTATTGTACCTATATCAGTATCCATCCTATAATAAAGATATTCTTCCCCCATATGATGCTTGAATGTACCTTTTTCACCTATGGAATTAATATTTTTACTGTGCAAAAATCCCATTAAAGCCATTCTGTTTTTTCCTATGCCATAAGCAGAGTCTTTAGTTATGATTACTCCAGTAGCATCAATACTTTCATATGGAGTACCTTCTATTATAGCATTATGAACATTTTCTATCTTAGATTTTAGTTGAGTATATTGATTTTGAACATAAAATTTGGATAAGAAAATTGAACTGGTTAAAAATGATAAAATAACCACGAATGCCATTATCAATAAAAAACCCTTTATTAATTTTTTCGTTATCTTTTCCATAACTTTAATCCTCCGAAGGTTATCATATTTCTAATTTGTAACCAACTCCCCATACAGTTTTTACATGTTCATTACAAAATTTAATTTTTTCTCTTAAATTTTTCACGTGAGTATCTATAGTTCTAGTATCTCCGGCAAAATCATAACCCCAGACCTTATCTAAAAGTTGAGCTCTTTTGAAAACTTGAGAGGGGTTTTGGCAGAAAAATAGCAATAAGTCAAACTCCTTTGGAGTTAAATTTATTTCAATTCCATTCTCTATAACTTCCCTTTTATCTTCATTAATAGTCATATTTTTAAAGTTAAAAGTATTATCCTTACTAGGAGAACTGTTTATTCTTAAGTTTACTCTAAGAACTAATTCTCTCATACTTAAAGGTTTAACCATATAGTCATCTGCTCCTAATTCTAATCCGAAGATTCTATCATCTTCTTCACCTCTAGCAGTAGTAAGTATTACAGGGGTGTTACCTATAGATTTTATTTTTTTAAGAAGGAACCAACCGTCCTTTTTAGGCATCATCACATCTAATATTATTAGATCAAAAGTTCTATTTTCAATAAAGGATTCTCCTTCATCACCATCACTAGCTGTAAATACTTCATATCCTTCATTTTTTAAATATAAAACCATAACTTCAGAGAGTTTTCTTTCATCTTCAATAATTAATATTTTTTTTCTCATTTCTCTATACCTCATCATTTTTATTTAAAATATAATAAATGCTATAAAAATATGTAGAAATTATAAGCATTAAATATAATATCCCTTAATAACATTATATAAATTTATAATATAATTTAAAATATAATTAATAAAATGAACTATTCGTTTATTTTTCATAGCAAAAATGTTAAATGTTATATATAATAATTATATATAACAATAATTACGGTAGGGGGTATTTTATGAAATTTTTGAGAAAGACTGCATTAACTTTTTTTATAGCAATGACTGTTGGAGCAGGAAGCGTGTTAGCTGCTGAAAATTTTACAGAGATAGGTAGCAAAACTGGTGTGGCTACAGATAAAAAGTGGACTGTTACATTTAATTTAAATTTAGATAAAGATACTATAAATGACGAAAATATTACCGTTACAGATGCAAAAGGTAATAAAGTAAAGGCAGCTGTATCCATGGGAGCTACAGATGGTACTGTAATAATAACGCCTAAAACAGAAGGATACTTGCCAGGAAGTACATATTATGTAAATTTTGGAACGGGAATAAAATCTTCGGGAGGAAAAACTTTTTCATTGCCAAAAAGAATGAAGTTTGTAACTACAGGAAAGTTCTCAGATGCTTCAACGTATGAGGGAGTTCCTAATATTGTACAAGCTAATATGGAATATGAGCCTATATTACCTAATCAAAAACAAACTTTCAATTTAAAATCTTCTTCAGAGGACGTACAATATAGAATATTTGTGAGTAAATATGTTTATAAATTTGATAGACATGAACCTTATGAAGAAATTACCAATGGGTATGTAAGTGCAAAAGATGGAAAGATAACCACAGATAAATTATTTGAATCAGGAGAAAATGGAGAAAAATATAAAATATTAATTTATGTTAAAAGAACTAATAAACAAGGAGCTCATGTGGATGAAAATACAGATTATGATAACTATTATATAGATTATTTAAGATGTGTAGATTCTGTAGACAGATCTGTATTTACTGATTTAAATTTGAATTTTACTTTTAACGAAGCTTTGGACAAGCAAAATAATACTAAGGTATCAGTGACAGATGAGGGACCAACTTCTTGGGTAGGAGCTAGTGCTAATCAGATAAAATACTATATGAATCCATTGAATTTCACAGACGAATATGGTAAATATATGTTCCTAAAATTGAGCTATATAGATGATAGTATTACTGAACAAGATTTAAATGGTATGCTTAAAGGTAAAGGAGTACTAGAGGAAAAGGGAAAGGCTTTTTTACAAGCAGCGAAAGAAAATAATATAAATCCAGCTTATTTAGTATCTCATGCACTCTTAGAAACTGGTGGGGGAACATCAAAACTTGCTACAGGAATAGAAGTAGACGGAAAAGAAGGAAAGAAAATAGTACATAATACTTATGGAATAAGAGCTATTGATGATGATCCTAATAAATATGGATCAGAATATGCATATGAGGAAAAGTGGTTTACTATAGAGGAAGCTATAATTGGAGGAGCAAAATATATTGCTGAAAAGTATGTAAATAATCCTACAGTAAAAAGAGATACATTATATAAAATGAAATGGAACCCTTCAACACCAGGAAGCTATCAATATGCTACAGATATTGGATGGGCATATAAGCAAGTAGTTAAAATTAAAGAGTTAATGGATCAATGTAAAAACCCTACATTAGAGTTTGAGCTTCCAGTGCATAAAAATTAAGAATAAAGATTAAAAAGGATTTTAGCAAAGCTAAAATCCTTTTTAATTTAAAGTACCTTTTTTTCTCTTTTTTTTATGAATCTCATCTATAAATGGCGCGTAAAATTCAAATATTTTTTCATGTCCACAATCGGAACACACACATATACAAATATCATGAGGAACATCATCTATTAAGTCTATATTTAAGTCATCAGCAAAGTATTCCCCACCACATACTTCACAAGGAGTACCATTTATTATTTTATATTCACTTTCAATATATTCCATTATATCTTTAATAGTCATAAGTGACCTCCAATTCAACTAAATATCACATTATACATGGTAACACTATTAAAAATTAATTGCAATACAAAGGTTTTAATTTACATATACATTAAATAGGCCTTTGTAGCAATAAATATTTAGGAGGAAAGTATGATAAATTATATCTGGTTTTTAATTTTAAGTTCTGGAATTATAGTGGGAATAGTTACGGGGAGGGGAGAGATAATATCTCAAGCTATAGTATCTTCTACAAATTCAACTGTTGAACTCATTATAAAGCTATTAGGTATGATGTGTTTGTGGTGTGGAGTAATGAAGATAGCTCAAAAGAGTGGATTGACGGATAAATTAGCAAAGCTTCTAAAGCCTATACTAAAATTATTGATGAAAGAAGGGGGGGATGATGATAGTACCCTAGGTCCTATGGTTATGAATATTACAGCAAACATGATGGGCTTATCCAATGCAGCTACTCCTTCTGGAATAAAGGCAATGGAAGGTCTACAAAGGATTAATAGAAAGAAGGATACCGCTAGTGATGATATGGCTTTATTTTTGGTGTTAAATGCAGCATGTATTCAGTTTATTCCTACTACAGTAATATCTATAAGGGCTGCTGCTGGATCTAAAAATCCAGGGGAAATAATAGTTCCAGCTATAATTACTACTACTTGTGCTGCAATAGTAGGGGTAATATGCTGTAAAATACTAGAAAAGCATTTTTGATGGAGGGGGCTATGAACATATCAAATTTAATTATACCTATTATTATTGTGTTAATTACCACTTATGGAATGATAAAGGGAGTTAAAGTATACGAGTGTTTCATTGAAGGAGCTAAAGAAGGTATGAGTATTTGTGTTAGAATATTTCCTTACCTTTTAGCAATGATATTAGCCGTAACAGTCCTAAGAGAGTCTAAGGTTCTTGACTATATAATTGGAATTATAAATCCTATAGTAAAATTTATTGGTTTACCAGGAGAAGTAGTTCCATTAGTGCTAATAAAGCCTCTATCTGGAAGCGGAGCTTTAGGAGTATTTACAGATATCATAACTAATCACGGAGCTGATAGTTATATAGGAAGAATTGCTTCCATAATAATGGGATCTACGGAAACTATTTTTTATACAATTACAGTTTATTTTGGGGCGGTAGGTATAAAAAAGATAAGACATACTTTGTGGGCAGCCATACTTGCTGATTTAACAGCTATAATAGTATCAGTAATAGTAGTAACATTAATTTTTTATTAAAACAAAAAATAATTTATTCTATAAGTCTTAGAATTGTGCTAATATTTAAATAGTACTACAACTTAGCAAAGAAGGAGAAATGCTATGATAGAGATTATTGATGTAAACAAGTCATACAGTGGAAGCACAAAAGCAGTAGACAATATAAATTTAAAGATAGAAGATGGGGAGATTTTTGGATTTCTAGGACCAAATGGAGCAGGTAAAACTACTACTATAAAAATGATAACAGGAATATTGCATTCCGATAGTGGTTCTATAAAAATTAATGGAATTGATGTTAAAGAAGACCCTTTAAAGGCTAAAAAGCAATTTGGATTTGTACCTGATAATCCAGATATGTTTTTGAAGTTAAAGGGAATGGAATACTTAAATTTTATGGCAGATATTTATGATGTGCCAAAGGAAGATAGGAAACCAATAATTGAAAAATTAAGTAGAGAGTTTGGATTAGAATCAGCTTTAGGAGATCAGATACAGAGCTACTCTCATGGTATGAGGCAAAAAATAATTATTATTGGTGCTCTTATACATAATCCATCTGTATGGATTTTAGATGAGCCTATGACAGGCTTAGATCCTAAGTCATCATACTTATTAAAAGAAATGATGAGAGAGCATGCAGATAGAGGTAATGTAGTGTTTTTCTCCACTCATGTACTAGAGGTAGCAGAAAAGCTATGCGATAGAGTGGCTATAATAAATAAAGGTAAGATTTTATTCTGTGGAACGCTTGAAGAAATAAAGAATCATTTTAAGGAAAATGATTCTTTAGAAAGGATATTCTTAGATATTACTGAAAATGAATAAGTATATTTCTTTAGTAAAAGTATTATTAAAAACCTCTAATGAAAATTTAACCAATAGTAAAAAGCGTTCCAAAACTATAATATTATATTCATTATTATTATTGGCTTTAGTCCCTTTTATGTTTCAAATAGGTAGTATGACAGGATATTTATATGATTCACTATCAAGAATAAATCAAGAAGGTATGATATTAGCTTTAGCTTTAGCCGTAACTTCACTGTCCATAATGATTTTAGGTGTTTTGTATGTAATAAATGTATTTTACTTTTCAAGTGATATAGAATATTTACTCCCATTGCCTTTAAAACCTTCTCTGATATTGAGCGGTAAATTTACTGTAACAGTAATATACGAATATATAATTGAGGCAATGTTTCTGTTTCCTGTTTTTATTAAGTATGGCATTAAAAGCGGCGCTGGAATATTATACTATATGTACTCGCTTATAGTATTTCTATTTACTCCAGTAGTACCTTTGATCCTGTCATCTATAATAGTAATAATAATTATGAGATTTACAAATATAGCTAAAAATAAAGATAGATTTAAGATGATATCTGGCTTCTTTGCCATGTTTCTAGCTCTAGGGGTTAATTTAGCTGTTCAGAAGCTTGTTGGTAGAAGTAACGTAGATATTCAACAAATTATTACTAGTGGAGATAATTCATATATAAATATAATATCTAATATATTTCCTACGATTAGATTTTCTTCACTGGCACTAACAAATTCCTATAATATTAAAGGATTACTCTATTTTTTATCTTTCCTAGTTATAAATGCTGTATTATTTAGTGCATTTTTATTTATTGGAGAAAAGATATACTTTAAAGGAGTGGTGGGACTCTCTCAATCTTCTTCAAAAAGAAAGAAGTATGAAGAAGAAGAATTAAGAAAAGTCATAGTGAGAAAATCACCTTTAATGAGTTATACTTTAAAAGAAATAAAGATGCTTATAAGAACACCTATATATTTTTTAAACTGCGTAATAATAAATTTTTTATGGCCTGTATTTTTAATTATACCTATGATATTACAGCCGGAAAGTAAAGATGCTATTCCAATAGTATCAAACATTTTAAGAAATAGCGACAATTTAGGTATAGTTATAGGAGGAGTAGCTGCAGGGGCTTTATTTATATCCTCTGCTAATGGAATAACATCTACCTCTATATCTAGAGAAGGACAGAATGTTTATTTTAATAAGTTTATACCACTAAATTACAATATAATAATAATGGCAAAAGTTTTGTCTGGAGCTTTATTTAGCTTCGTAGGGTTACTATTATCATTTATAATCTTTTATGTGGTATTAAAACCTACAGTTAACATAATAATTTTATCTATATTAGCTAGTATATTTGCTATAATTCTTGCTTCACTTATGGGAATAACTATAGATTTAAATTTTCCTAAATTAAATTGGGATAGTGAGCAGAAGGCCGTGAAACAAAATTTTAATGTTTTAATAAACATGGTGGTAAATGTGATTTTTGCAGTTATAACAATAAAAACTATAAATGCTTTTAAGTTAGACGGTTTATCAGTATTTTTCTTTATAATAGTACTGTATTCTGTTATAAGCTTATTATTGTATTTATATTTAAAAAGAAATGTGAATAAAATTTTTGAGGGAATTACAAATTAGAAAATTATCAATATAAAAAGCTTTTGGGATATCCAAAAGCTTTTTATTAATGGTTAAGATTTTATAATAGAATTTTAATAAATTTACATTTTAGCATTTAAAACAGATTTTTTAAAAAATAGGTATGCTATAAATACGGTAAGCACTTCAGCTATAGGAACCGATAGCCATACACCCTTATTACCTAAAAATATAGGTAGAATAAATAATAAGGGTAGTAGCAAAATTAAGCTTCTGCATAGAGATATAATTACAGATTCTTTCCATTTCCCTATTGATTGCAAACCAGAAGCTATAACAATGTTGATACCAGAAATAAATAAAGCTGGGAAATAATAAATAACGGCGCTTACAGAAGTATTAATAAGATCAATATCTTTACCTGCGAATATAGATATTGGATATTTACCTAAATTATATAAAAGAAAATAGATGACAGTTCCAACGATTGTAGAAATTATTAAACTTATATTTATAATATCTTTAATTTTTGAATTTTCTTCGGAGCCGCGAAAGAAGCTTATCAGTGGCTGAGACCCTTCTGCCATACCTAAGAATATGGATATTGCTATTAAAGCTATATATCCTACAATACCATAGGCTGCAAAACCTAGTGACCCCATGTACATACCTATGGCAATATTACAACAAAGTGTAGTTATGCCTAAAGCAAATTCCATCATAAAAGATGGTATACCTCTTTTTATAGTTAAAAGTATGATCTCAAGATCTAATTTTACCTTCTCAAAATATAAGTTTCCTTTTTTTCTTAAAAAATGCGGCAACATTATAAGTATACTGAATATGGGACCAAGACCAGTTGCTAAAGCAGCACCAGCAAGTCCCATCTTAAGTGGAACCATAAAGTACCAGTCTAAAAAGATGTTTGATAAAGCACCTACAATCTGTGCAATCATTACAAGTGATGGTTTTGAATCATTTCTAAGCCATGTGCACATACCATAACTGAGCATAAAAGCAGGGCAAAATGCAAAGAAATAGGTTAGGTACTCTACTACCAAGTGAATAATATCAGGAGTAGCTCCTAGAAAACTTGATAAAGGATATATAAATATCAACGATAATCCTGCAATTATTATAGAAATTGCCATCAACAATCTAAAGGATAGATTAAAAATTCTTCGCCCTTCTTTAGTATTTCCAGCACCATTGCTATTAGAGATAAGTACTCCAGCACCAACAGAGATAAGCATGCTTAAAGCAAGTAATACCTCTACTACAGGTACTCCTACGGTTACAGCTGCTAAGGCTTCTCTTCCTAAAAGTCTCGCTACGAATAATCCGTCAACTAAAATATATAGAGAGTTGAAAATAAGACCAGCAATGCCTGGAATAGCATAGGATAAAAATAAACGTAAAAGATCCTTTTTGTTATTAGTAACTTCATATACGTTGTCCATAAATAAATTCTCCTCCTTAAATAAAAATAAAAAAGTAGGCTTGATGCACATTCAAGCCTACTTATGCAAACTAATCTCGTATTAATAGTATTAATTCCCCGGCGAGAACTAATACAACGAATATTATTAAATTTCATTATATATTATCAAAGTTAAGTACATATGTCAATATATTACTTTTAATTTTTATAGCTGTTAATTAAAGCATGAAATTTTTTTCTATAAACTATATACATCACTGTTCCTTGGAATATCCATTGTATAGCTGTAATCACCCATACCCATACTACTGATAATTTTAATATATATATAAAATAAATCATTAGTGGAAGTCTAATAAACCAATTAGATATAAAAGATACTATAAAAGGTGTTTTTGTATCTCCCGCTCCATTTAAAGCACCACTTAAAATCATATGAACTCCCATAAAAGGTTGTTCGATGGAGGCTATCATAAGGCAGGTTGCCCCTAAGTTAATTACATCTACCTCGTTCTTACTTATAAAAAGAGATATAAGAAATTTTGGGAATACTAGAAACATTACTCCGCATAATAACATAAGTAGAGTCCCTATAATTGTACTAGTTTTTGTATATTCTTTTGCTTCTTTAAAATTCTTTTCCCCAATTTTATGTCCTACCAAAGTCGTAGTAGCTACGGCAAATCCATTACCAGGCATGAAAGAAATTGACTCTATAGTAGTAGTAATTTGATTAGCAGCAAAGGCTAATTCTCCTAAATGCATTACCATAATTGTACCAATAAGTCTTATTACACTAAAAGCTCCCTCTTGGAGAGAAGAGGGTATGGATAATTTTATAAGATCTTTGCATCTAGAAAAGGAAAGGTTTTTTATATATTTTAATCTTGGTTTAATTGAAGAATGTTTCAAAGTATAATAACTTATAAAAATGAAGCCTGAAAAATGAGCTATGGCGGTAGCTATGGCCGCTCCTTTAATACCCAGTTCTGGGAAGCCTAATTTTCCAAAGATTAAAACCCAATCTAAAAACAAGTTTATAACATTTATTATTGCAGAAGCTAGTAAAGGGATTTTTGTATTTTTTCCTCCTCTTAGTATAGAATTTAATACGTTCATTGTCATATTAAAGAATATACCTAAAGAGGTTATCCTCATGTAAATAATCCCATATTTTAATACATCATTTTTAGCTCCAGCATAGGCTAAAATAGTAGGAGCAAATATAAAGGTTGTACTAGATATAAGTAGTGCCAATATTGAACCTGTAAGTAAGCCTAAAGTAGCATACTCTTCAGCTAAATTTTTTTCATTGGCTCCTAACTTTCTTGATACTAACGATACAGTTCCTACAGATACACCGACTGCAATAAATATATTTACCAAGGAGTATAGTATTTCAGAACTAAGTCCTACAGTACTTACAGCCACTTGTCCACCATATTTCCCAACCATCATAGTATCCAGAACCCAAATCATCATGTAAAGGATCATTTCTCCTACCGCGGGCAAAGCTAAATGCAAAACTTCTTTTATTATTTTTTTATTTATGATATATTCCTCCTCGTAAACATAAAATTGTTTATTATATTTATTATATTAATAATTAATTACAAATATAATAGTACATTACATTTACGTGAGGTGGCAAGACTATTAAAGTAGGTGAGAAGAGCTAGTTGAATATATAAATGGAATTAGTGGAATAATAAATAAAATAAAGTAGTTGACAAGACTTGTTTATATATTATAATTATACTAAATGCAATGATAGGAAGAGTATTAAATGAAAGTACTTAAAGAGAGCCAGGAAAGGTGAAAGCTGGTAGTGTGGAAGTTTATGAACATGGTCCTAGAGCATGTTGTCTGAAGATTACAGTAGGGCGATGCGGTAGCAACCGTTATATTGCAAGGTGATTATTAGTCACTTATGGAGATTCTATCTGTGAGGATAGAATAAATTAGAGTGGTAACGCGTAAATTGCGCCTCTATACAGCAAAACTGTATAGAGGCTTTTTTATTTTATGAAGTGATTTTTAGTTTTAAAAGGAGGATTTAAAATGGAAAAGAAGACTTATTATATTACTACCCCAATATACTATCCGTCAGCTAAATTACACATAGGAAATACGTACACTACAATAGCAGCAGACGCATTAGCAAGATTTAAGAGACTTACAGGTTACGATGTAATGTTCTTAACTGGAACAGATGAACATGGGCAAAAGATTCAAAGGTTGGCTGAAGCTAAGGGAGTCACACCAAAGGAATATGTAGATGAGATTGTAGCAAGCATTAAGGATTTATGGAAATTAATGAATGTAAGTTATGATAGATTTATAAGAACTACAGATGACTATCATATAAGTGCTGTTCAAAAGATATTTAAGCAACTTTATGATCAAGGTGATATATATAAAAGTGAGTATGAGGGATGGTATTGTACTCCATGTGAGTCATTTTGGACAGAAACTCAGTTGACAGAGCATAAATGCCCGGATTGTGGTAGAGCTGTAGAAAAAGCAAAGGAAGAGGCATACTTTTTTAAAATGTCAAAATATGCAGATAGACTTTTGGAGCATATAGAGAGTCATCCTCATTTCATACAACCAGAGTCAAGAAAAAATGAAATGATCAATAATTTCTTAAAACCAGGATTACAGGATTTATGTATATCAAGAACTTCTTTTGACTGGGGTATACCTGTAAGTTTTGATGAAAAACATGTTATATATGTTTGGATAGATGCCTTAGCAAACTATATAACTGCATTAGGATATAATAGTGGAAAGGAAGAATTATTAAACAAATATTGGCCAGCGGATGTACATCTTGTTGGAAAAGATATTTTGAGATTCCACACTATTTATTGGCCAATTATGTTAATGGCATTAGGAGTTCCACTACCTAAGCAAGTATTTGGGCATGGTTGGTTATTAGTAGATGGAGGGAAAATGTCAAAATCCAAAGGCAATGTAGTAGATCCAGTAGTACTTGTTGATCACTTTGGAGCTGATGCAGTAAGATACTATCTATTAAGAGAGATACCTTTTGGAGCTGATGGAATATTTAATAATGAATTATTCATACAAAAGATCAATTCAGATTTAGCCAATGATTTAGGAAATCTATTGTCAAGAACTACAGCTATGATACAAAAATACTTTGATGGGGTAATTCCAGCTCCAACTTGTAAAGAAGATATTGATGATAATTTAATTAACCTAGCAATTAGTACTTCTAAAAAAGTAGAAGAGCATATTGACAAGTTAAGAATACCTGAAGCCTTAGACGAGATATGGGCTTTAATTGGAAGAGCTAATAAATATATAGATGAAACTACTCCTTGGATATTAGCTAAGGATGAGGATAAAAAAGAAAGATTAGGAACAGTGCTTTATAACTTAGCAGAAGCTTTAAGAATAGTGTCTGTGTTACTTTCGGCATTCTTACCAGAAACAAGTGCTAAGATTAATGTACAATTAAATGTTGAGGCTACTACTTGGGAAAGTATAGCATCCTTTGATGGAACAAGTGCAGGAACTAAGGTAGTAAAAGGAGATGCAATATTTCCAAGAATAGATATTGAAGCTAAGATTGAAGAATTAAATAAATTAAAAGAAGAACAAATGAAAGAAAGTGCTCCTAAAATGCAACCACTAAAGGAAGAAATAACTATAGAAGATTTCGAAAAAGTAGACTTAAGAGTAGTTAAAGTTTTATCCTGTGAACCTGTTAAAGGAGCTAAAAAATTATTAAAGCTTAAGGTAGACTTGGCTGGAGAAGAAAGACAGGTAATATCAGGTATAGCGCAGTATTACAAGCCTGAAGAACTTGTAGGAAAATATGTTGTATTAGTGGCTAACTTAAAACCTGCAAAATTAAGAGGAGAAATTTCTCAAGGAATGATTTTGGCTGCAGCTACTGACGATGATAGCAAATTATTTGTAGTAGATGTTCCAGAAGAATTACCAACAGGAAGCATTGTTAGATAGTGAAAAGTTAAAAATTAAGAGTGAAGAGTATTGGATGAAATTCCTTTATTCTTCACTCTTAATTTTTAAATAATCTAAATATTATCCATATTATAACATATATCCTTTTGATATGTAGTCTTCTATATGATAAAATATTCATACAAATAAAAAGAGGTGATTTGTATGGAAAAATCAAAGGTTTATTTTACGGATTTGAGAACAAGACCTGGACTTAATTTACTTGACAAACTAGAAAAACTAGTAAAAAAAGCTGGAATTAATAATATAGATTTTAAAAATAAGTTTGTAGCTATTAAAATTCACTTTGGTGAACCAGGTAATTTAGCTTATATAAGGCCTAATTATGCTAGAAGGTTGGTAGATATAATTAAGGAACTGGGAGGCAAACCATTTTTAACAGATGCTAATACTCTTTATAAAGGCAGAAGAGACAATGCATTAGACCATTTGGAAGCTGCAATGGAGAATGGATTTAATCCACTAACTTTAGGGTGCCAAATTTTAATTGCCGATGGTCTTAAGGGGACGGATTATAGCGAAGTAGAAATAGAAGATGGGGTACATTGCAAAACTGCTAAAATTGGAACTGCTATTGCAGATGCAGATATTATTATTTCTATGAATCACTTTAAAGGGCATGAAATGACTGGATTTGGAGGGGCAATTAAGAACTTAGGAATGGGCTCAGGTTCTAGAGGTGGAAAATTAGAAATGCATTCAGCATCTCAGCCCAAGATAGTTAAGAAAAATTGCGTAAGTTGTGGCTTTTGCATGAAGAGTTGTTCACAAGATGCTATATCCTATGATAATGATAAAAAAGCAGAAATAAATTATGTAAAATGCATAGGTTGTGGGCAGTGTGTAGCAGTTTGTCAATTTAATTCTGCTCAAGTTATTTGGAATGAATCAGCAGATATTGCAAATGAAAAAATTGCTGAATATACATGTGCAGTTATAAAAGGTAAACCTCATTTCCATATAAGTTTTATTATGAATGTATCACCAAATTGTGATTGTTGGGATAGTAATGATACACCTATAGTTCCAGATATAGGCATAGCGGCATCTTTCGATCCAATTGCACTTGATATGGCTTGTGTAGATTTGGTAAATGGGGCACCTATGATGAAAAATACAATATTGGAAGATAAATGTTATCATCAAGGGCATGATAAGTTTACACACATTCATAGTAATACAAATTGGAAAGCAGGACTAGACCATGGAGTGAAGCTAGGAATTGGCAATGAAGATTACGAGCTTATTATAATATAATTTTAGAGTTATACATTAGAGCTTATACATAGGAGGAATTTTAATGTTTATATTTGATTCACATGCACATTATGATGATGAGAGTTTTGATAAAGATAGAGAAGAAATACTAGAAGAATTAAAAGAGAGCGATGTTATAGGAGTATTAAATTGTGGTTCTTCCTTTCAAGGAGCTAAAGACTCAGTAAAGCTAGCAAGAGAAAATACTATGTTTTATGCAGCAGTAGGAATACATCCAGAGTATGCAGATGAAGTTAATGATGAATTAATAAAAGAAATAAGAAAAATGACAGAATATGAAAAGGTTAGAGCCATAGGAGAAATAGGATTAGATTATTATTACGATGAAAATCCTCCTAGAGAGGTTCAAAGATATGCTTTTATAAAACAAATGGAATTAGCTAAAGAGCTTAATTTGCCAGTAGTGATACATGATAGAGACGCTCATGCCGATACATTGGAGATATTAAAAATGTTTCCAGATGTAAAAGGGGTTATACACTGTTTTTCAGGGAGCGTTGAATTTGCAAGGGAATGTTTAAAGTTAGGCTATTATATAGGATTTACTGGAGTAGTTACTTTTAAAAACGCTAAGAAAATAGTGGAAGTGGCTAAGGAAGTTCCTCTAGATAAAATTTTAGTGGAAACTGATTGCCCCTACATGGCTCCTACACCATTTAGAGGAAAGAGAAATAGATCTGAGTATATAAGTTATATATTGGAAGAAATTGCAAATATAAAAGAAATCTCCATAGATGCACTTAGTAATCAAACTATTTCAAACGTGAGAGAGTTGCTAAAAATAAAATAATAGTGTAAAATAACTTTATGTATTTTACAAGAAAAGGGTAATTATTTTGTGATAAGTGATTAAAAATTAAATAATTGGCATATAATATAATAACTTAAATTGTAATAAATTCCACCTTTAGAGACTGTTGCCATATAAAACCGCAATAATATATTTATTATAAACTTATGCACAGTGTTGCATTTAAACAGTCAAAATATAAGGAAATTTGACAAAACGAAATTTTAAGGATATAATCTTCAAATGTCCTAAAGAATAGGAACCATACGTTTTGCCAAAGGGAGGTATTTATGGTGGAAAAATTAAAAAATTCTATCAAAAATTATTTTTCCAATGGTCCTAAGGCAGTTTTCGTTACTGTATTATTAATCATGATTAGTACTGTTATAATAACTGGTACTAGAAAAACTTTGTATGTTTATATTGATGGTAAAGAAAATAAAATAACGACATTTAGATCAAACTTAGAAAAAGCTTTAACTGCTAGTGATATAGAAATAGGATCAAAGGATAAAGTAACACCGGGGTTAGGCAGTAATATAAAAGATAAAGATAAAATATATATTAAAAAAGCTGTAAATGTTGAACTGGAGTTAGATGGAAAAACTTTAACTATCCAATCTGCAGAAGATGATGTAGAGACTATGTTAACGGCAGAAGGAATACAGTTAAATGCACTTGACAGAGTAAGTCCATCTAAAGAAGAACCACTTGGCGAGGATTTAAAGGTTGAGATAACTAGAGTTGATAGCAAAGAATTAAAAGAAGTGAAAACTCTAGACTTTGCCACTGTTACTAAAAGCGATGGCAATTTAGATCAGGGAAAGAACAAAGTTATTCAACAGGGTCAACCTGGAGAAAAAGTTATTACTACAAGAGTAGTTTATGAAAATGGAAAAGAAGTTTCAAAAAAAGTAATAAGTGAAGTGGTTACTAAGAAGCCAGTTGAAAAAATAATTGCTATGGGGACATCAGGAAATTATACTCCATCGCGTGGTACTAATATGCGTTATTCAAACGTAATGAGAATGAAAGCAACTGCTTATACTTCTGATTACGAGTCTACAGGAAAGAGTCCTGGTCATCCACAGTTTGGAATAACCGCGACAGGAACTACAGCGAGAAGAAATAATGGTGGTTATAGTACTATAGCAGTTGACCCAAGAGTTATTCCTCTAGGAACTAAGGTTTATGTAGAAGGTTATGGCTATGCCATAGCAGAGGATACTGGTGGAGCTATTAAAGGAAACATAATAGATGTTTATCTTGATAACAATAACCAGGCTAACAATTGGGGAGTAAAATGGGTAAACGTTTATATACTTAAGTAAAATAGGGAGCCGTAGGCTCCTATTTTTTTGGTGTTGGGAGAGGATAAAATGATTAAGGAAGTAATTGTAGTAGAAGGTAGAGATGATATTACCGCAGTTAAAAGGGCAGTAGATGCAGAGATTATAGCAGTAGGTGGATTTGGTATAAATGCAAAAGTTATAGAGAGAATAAAAGAAGCACATAAAAGGCAGGGGGTAATAGTACTAACTGATCCTGATTTTGCTGGAGAGAAGATAAGGAAGATAATATCCAAAAGAATACCAGATGTAAAGCATGCCTATATATCTAAAGTAGAAGGATTGAAGGATGGAGATATAGGTGTGGAAAATGCATCGCCAAAGGCCATAGTAAGCGCATTAAAAGAAGCAAAGTGCGAAGTCAAAAATAAGAGAGAAGCTTTTACAATTGGGGACATGATTTATTTTGGACTCAGTGGAAAAGAAGATTCCAAAGAAAAGAGACAACAGTTAGGTAAAATACTCAGAATAGGGTATGGAAATGCTAATCAATTTTTAACTAGACTAAATAATTATGGTGTAACAAAGGAAGAGTTCATAAAAGCTATAGAAAAAATTAGTAGGGAGAATGATTATGCAAAATAACACTAAAGATATAGTAAGTAAGTATAATTTTAAGTTCACAAAAAGTTTAGGACAAAATTTTTTAATAGATGACGGAGTGTTAAAAGATATAGTAAAGGGTGCTGAAGTAGATAAAGAGGATTTTGTAATAGAGATAGGACCCGGTGTAGGTACTTTAACAAAAGAACTTTTAAAAGAGGCTAAAAAAGTTTTAGCCATAGAACTAGATTCAGATTTAATTCCAATATTAAAAGAAGAGCTAAAAGATTTTCCTAATTTTGAAATTATAAATAAAGATGTATTGAAAATAGACTTTAATGATTTACTTAAAGAAGAAGAGTCAGTAAAATTAGTTGCTAATTTACCATATTACGTAACAACGCCTATTATATCTTCATTACTTAAAGGAAATCATAAGTTTAAATCATTAACTATAATGATACAAAAAGAAGTGGCAGATAGAATAGCTGCTGAACCTAATACTAAGGAATATGGCTCTCTTTCTTTATTAGTTCAATATTATTGTGATGTAAAAACAGTAAGAAAAGTATCACCAGCTTCTTTTATACCGAGACCAAAGGTAGATTCCATTGTAATTAGGTTAGATAGGCTTGATAAGCCAAGAGTAGATGTAAAGGATGAGGAATTGTTTTTTAAAATTATAAGATCATCTTTTAATATGAGAAGAAAAACTCTTTGGAATGCTTTAAAGAGTCTAGGAATAAATAAAGATTTATTAGAGGAAGCATTGCAAAATGTCAATATAGATAGCAAGAGAAGAGGAGAAACTTTATCCATTGAGGAGTTTGCAAATCTAGCTAATAATATAAAAGAATTACTATAATGTAAAAATTTGTTCACTTTTTGAAATGTGACTCATATATTATAATGAATAAAATATATGGAGGTACATTGATTTGGCACAAAAAAAGAGTTATAGTAGATATTTTATTATATTAAATGAAGAGGTAAAGGGATATGCCATAGCTTCTGATAAATTACCTACTGGATATGTTAAACTTGAGATAAAAAATAATAAATGTAAAGTTTCGTATTATGTGCAAAATCTAAAGAAAGAATCTATCCCCTATTACATGATATTAATACTTGGCAAAAAAGACACTAATAAATTAATTAAAATTGGAGAGTTGAACATAGACGATTACGGAAGAGCAGACATTTCTTATGAATATCCTTCAGATAATATAGGGGATACTGGAATGGATATTGAGAATGTTTCAGGAGCTGCAATTGTTAAATTACAGGGCAATGATGTAAGTCCGGTTTTAAACGGATTTTTAACTTCGGATATTCCGGCATGGAAACAATACACAGTAATTGAGCCTCAAAGCAGAGACATACCAAAAGAGGAGAGAGCAGAACCTGATCCAGTTAGCATTTTTGATAAATATGAAGAGGTTATTGAAGAGAAAGTTAAAGTGGAGAAAGAAGATAAGCAGGAAATTGATCATGAAAATACTAGAGAAGAGAATGAAAGTAATGAAGATAAGATAAAAGAAAAAGTGGACGATGAAATACAAGAAATCCACTATGAAGATACAAGAGAAAAAATTGATGTTGTCCCAGAAAAAAATGAGAATGAAGAAGATGTTGATGTTATCATAGAAGAGAATATTGTAGATATTAAAGAAGATAAAGATGCAACAAGAGAGAGTGAAGATACTGCTGAAAATAATTCAGAAGAAATTGTTGAAAACATACAAGAAGACAATATAGTAAGGCATAGTGATGAGCATAAACATGAAGATGATGATGAAAAAATGCCTAAAGGAAAAGTAGGAAAGTTCTTCAAAGAATTGGGTAAGGATTTTGAAAAGGTTGAAGATGAAATTAAGGACATAAAGAGATGTATATGGCACAAAGTACCTATAACTAATAAAAGTGATATGGGTTGTCATTTTAACTGGAATAAGCATTGCGTTATATATCAGCCAATGATTAACTATTATAACTATATTATTCCTCATAAATATTATATGGTTGGATATAAGTGTGATAAAGAAGGTAAAATGAAATATTTGGTATACGGTATACCAGGAAGTAAATCAAAAAGGGACCAACCATTTAGCGGGAAAACTGGATTTGTAACTTGGGTACCATCTAATTCAGGAAAATGTGAAGGATATTGGTTAATGTTCTACGATTTCAAAACTTCAACAATACTAATTCCTGTAAAATAGGTATGCAAATGTGCATACCTATTTTTATTAATATTTTTAAATAAGACCTCATATATTGTATTATTAATCCATTTATAAAGGGGTAGGGGTATGAGAGTTATTTTGATAAATAAAAGGAGATTAGGTGTATCTGTAATAATCATTGGGCTTATGTTAACAATGTTTGGTATGCAAAAATTTTTTGGAGATAGAATTAACTATACATCTTTAATGCAAAACAACATAAATTCTTTAAAGGAATACGTTATTATGAAAGGGGAAGCGTCATATAATCTTCCGGATGAGTGGAACACAAATGAAAAGTCATTTGGAGGAGAGGAAATAATATATCATAATAATTTTCAATCAAAAGATTTAAAAATACATGGCTTTGTAGAAGTATGGAATTTAAAAGAAGACATAACTGAATTTTTAAAAAAGAGTGAAGAAATATCTAAGGATGAAAATAAAATACTTGATTATAAGTTAGAAGTTATAAAGATAAATAATGAGGAATGGTACTTAGTAGAATATTCAATTAAGAATAATTATGGTTCTAAATATAAATGTAATGAATACTTTAAGAAAAGTAATGGTAGACTTATTAGATTTTCATTTTTTGTCTTGGAGGAAAACTTTAAAGAGAATATGCCTACATTATTTAAAACAATAATTCAAACTTTTAAACATAATTTAAAACAATAAATTATATGTTATAATTATAATAAAAGATTAGAAAATGATAATAAAAGACCAACAAAGGATAGAAAAGTACCTAAGGAGGATAAACTAGATGAAGCCAGTTTTGTTTAAGATATTTAATAAAGAGATATATGGTTACGGTACAATGATAGCAATAGGTATTTTATCAGCTATATTATTGCTAAACTATAGAATTAAGGATAAAAAATATAATGAGGAGCATGTTTTTAACATGATAATAGCGGGTATATTATCAGGAGTATTAGGAGGCAAGCTATTATATATAATAACAGAATTTAAATATATAATTCAAGATCCTAGTAGTATATTAAAAGATTTTGGTTATGGGTTTGTAATATACGGTGCAACAATAGGGGGAGCTTTAGGAGTTTATTTATATTGTAGAAAAAGGAAATGGAATACATTAGAGATGTTTGATTTAATTATACCCTCTGTAGCCTTAGCTCAAGGCTTTGGAAGAATAGGTTGTTTTCTTGCTGGATGTTGTTATGGAAGAGCAACAACTTTACCTATAGGAGTGGATTTTACCAACTCTCCTTTTGTAACACCAGGAATTTTAAGACATCCAACTCAAATTTATTCTTCAATTTTTGATTTTTTATTAGCAGCTTTCTTAATATGGTATAGCAAAAGGAATAAAAATGCAGGAAGAGTTTTTGCATTGTATGTTATAATATATGGCATAGGAAGAATAGCTATTGAATTTTTAAGAGATGATCCAAGGGGAGCAGTAGGGTTGATGTCAACATCACAATTTATTAGTGTATTTACTATTATAATAGGAATTGTTATATTCAATTTAAACAGATTTAAGAGCAAATTAACCTAGGGGGGTTAAATAAGTTGTTAAAGAGAACTAAAGATAATAAAGTAAAATATGTTTTTTTAATTATAGTGTTAATATTACCAATACTTTTGAGCGGGTGTGGTAGATTAGACTCAATGAAGGTGAAATTAGGACTAAAAAATAATGACTTTGAATATATAAAACAGAATAAAGTTGATAAAATTGTAATACAAAATACAAGGGATAAAGGATATAGATTCATTGTAACAGATCAAAAGGCCATGGAAGAGCTATATAAAATATTATCTACAGCTAAGGAAGTAGAGGAAAAGTCAACATTAAAACCAGATTATATATTTGAAATACACGAATCACATGATAAAATTCATGAATTTAAATATATAGCAGGACTAGATAAAAAGAATGGTGGCAATTTATATAGTGAAGATAAAGTATATATAGTTTCCAAAAGAATAGACAATGATATAATAAAAAGCTTTTGGAATATAAGAGTTCCTAAGGACTTTACAGATATATATTATAGTTCAATAATGATGGTGCTTAATGAATACGCTAAAGGTAACAAAGGTGATAAAACTGTAGGTATAAATTTAGATGATGATATTGATGTGAGCAAATTTATATTGTCTGCAGATTTAGAAAACCTAAAGTATAAGTTAAACAATAAATTTCCGGGAGTTACTTTAATAGAAGATGATAGTACCAAGTATGACATTTTAATGACAGTTAAAACCCAAGGATATAAAAGAACTTCTTATAAATCAATTGTAACTTTCTATGATAAGGTAAATAAAAAGGAAGTAAAATATTATACAGTAGGTGAGTATAAAAATACGGATTGGAATATAAATATTTCCAGTGAAAAACCTAAAGACTTTTAATACTGCAATTTAATTGCAGTATTTTTTTATTTGAAAATTTAAATAAATAGTATGTAATTGTCAATAATATAGATATCTTAATGGGTAATGGAAATAATTTAAATTAGGGGAGGAGACAGAGGGAAGATGAAAAAGAAAAGTTTCATTTGGATTACTTCCATAATCATAATTGTAACTATAATATCATTTTTTTATATAAAAAAAATAGATAAAAAAATTGTTACAGTAAAAACAGCTACTATTCAAGAAGGAGAGATAAAATCTTATTTATCTACCACAGGAGTTATAAAATCAAAAAAATCCAAAGAATACTACGGAGATCAAGGTAAGATAAAAAAATTACATGTAGGACTTGGTGATAGGGTAAAAAAGGGGCAAACCTTAGTAGAATTTGATATTCCGGATATAGAGGATAGTATTAGACAAGTTGAAATACAATACGAAAATGCTCTTTTGCAGAAAAATGATTTGATAAACCAAAGAGATAATATAGAAAAGAATAAAAAAAAATTAGATGAAAAAATTAATGAGTTAGAAAACAGTATGAATCCTAATGGTTTATCACAATTGCAGGCTTTAAAACAACAAAGAGAAAGTATTCAAGATATATCTAATGAGAGGCTAAAACAATCAGAAAATTCTGTTGCGCTAGCTAAAATTGCATTAGATTCAACAAGAAAAAAGAAAGAGGAAATAAAAGCTAAAATAACTGCTGATTCTGATGGAGTTATAACTGTAGTAAATGGAGCAGAGGGAGCTATTTACAATGGAATGCAGCCAATAATGGTTGTTGAGGATATAAATAACTTAAGAGTTATAATATCTTTAAGTAAATATGATGTTGGAAAAGTAAAGGTTGATCAAATGGCTATTATAAAAAATGGAGATAAAAATTATAATGGTAAAGTTACATTCATAGAGCCTATAGCTAAAAAGTCAATATCGCCTATGGATGGAGAAAAAACTCTTAATGCTACTGTAGATATAATAGATAGAGTAGAGGACCTAAAAATAGATTTTGATGTGGATATAGATATACTTACAGGTAAAGTTAATAAAGTAACAAAAATTCCCACAGAATGTATTAAAAGTGAAAAAGGTGGAAGAAATATTGTATACATAGTTTCTGAGGATATAGCTATAGAGAAAGAGGTAAAAATAGGTTTGCAGTCGGATACGGAAGTTCAAGTGGTTGGAGGGCTAACATCAGGAGATAAAGTTATATTAAATCCTAGTACTAATATCACAAATGGAACTCCTGTAAAAGAAAGTTAAGGTGAGCTGGTAAAATGATTCAGATAAAAAATCTTATGAAAAAATATAGTATGGGAGATTCATATTTTGTTGCTCTAGAAGAAGTTAATATTAATGTAGGGAAAAAGGAATTTACGGCAATAATGGGGCCTTCAGGTTCAGGTAAATCAACCCTAATGAATATACTAGGATGTTTAGATAGATTTGATAGTGGTGAATATATTTTAAACGGTAAGAACGTATCTAATTTATCTGAGGATGAATTAGCTTATATAAGAAATAGAGAAATAGGTTTTGTTTTTCAATCATTTAACTTATTGCCTAGAATGAATGTGATAGAAAATGTTGAATTACCTATGGTATATAGTGGATTATCAAAAAAAGAAAGAAAAGAGAAAGCATTAAATGCGTTAGAAAAGGTAGGGTTATTAGATAGAATTTATCATAAACCAAATGAAATATCTGGAGGACAAAGGCAAAGAGTGGCTATAGCTAGGGCCATAGTAAATAACCCTTCAGTTATAATGGCGGATGAACCTACGGGAAACTTAGATTCAAAATCTTCCCTAGATATAATGGGTATATTTCAAAGGTTAAACGAAGAGGGGGCTACTATAATAATGGTAACTCATGAACAGGATATTGCTCAATATTCAAAAAGAATAGTAAGGGTAAGGGATGGAAAAATAGTTTTCGATGAAGAGGTTAAAAATAGGGTTGTTTTGTAATTGAATAAATTGCTAGGGGAGAGAAATATAATGAATTTCATAGAGAATATTAAAATGGCAATAGATAGTATAAGGGCTAATAAACTAAGATCCTTTTTAACTATGCTTGGTATAATTATAGGAATAAGTTCTGTGATAACTATAGTATCTTTAGGTAATGGAGCACAGAAGACAATTACAGGGGAATTTGAAAAAATAGGATCTTCTACTATTACCTTAAGGGTTAATGCTTCCAAGGCTTCTAGCAGTGATTATATAAACTTTGAAGACATAAAGGCCATAAAAAGCAGAGTGGAAAAAGTTAAATATGTATCTCCATTGATACAAAAAAATGGGGTAGCTGATTCAGGGAAAGCATCTAGAAGGGCTATCATAAGTGGAGGGAATAACGATTTACTGTACATATCAAATGAAGAAATAGTTTATGGGAGATTTTTCAACGAAAGAGAATATTTAGAGGGGAAGGCAGTTGTAGTTATCGATGAACATTCTGCGAAAAGCCTATTTGGGTATGCGGATGTAGTTGGAGAAACTTTAAAATTAGGGTCAAAATCATCTTTAAAGAAGGCTTTAATAGTGGGTGTAACAAAAGGATTTACAAGCCCATTTATTGACCCATCGGAAACTAATATGCCAACATTTATCTATACGCCTGTTACTTTTCTAAATTTAGTATATCCCAATGATTATAATATGGATACTTTAAATATTATGGCAGTTAGTAAAAATGATTTAGAAAGCGCAGGAAATGGAGCTAAAAATGTGTTGGAGAGCAGACATAATAATAAAAATAAAGAAATTTATAAAGTTGAGAGCATATTAAAGCAAATGGATCAAATAAATAGGATACTAAACATATTTACAGCTTTCATAGGAGCCGTAGCAGCTATATCTCTATTAGTTGGTGGTATAGGGGTAATGAATATAATGTTGGTATCTGTAACAGAAAGGACTAAAGAAATAGGAATAAGGAAAGCTATAGGTGCTACCACTAAGGTAATCTTAATACAATTCCTTACAGAGTCATTAATAATATCATTAGTAGGTGGCATAATAGGTATGATTTTAGGTATAATTGGAGGAGAGATAATAGGTATTTTTGCTAAAATTAACCCAGTGGTTTCAATCAAAGCTGTATTAGGTGTTATACTTTTTTCCTCAGCAGTTGGAATTTTTTTTGGAATATATCCTGCAAGGAAAGCAGCTAAGTTAGATCCCATAGAAGCTTTAAGATATGAATAGCATATTTGTATAAATATGGATTAAGGTTAATTAGCTAATAATCAATACAATAGGAGGAGTTATAATGAGTAATTGTGATAGTTGTCCAAGTAAATCAAATTGTAATACTAAGGAATCAGGATGTTCTAAGCTAGTACCTAAGCATGGAAAGATAAAGCATATTATTGGAATAATAAGTGGTAAAGGTGGAGTAGGAAAGTCTACGGTGACTGGTATACTAGCAACGCAATTAAGCAAGGCTGGATATAAGGTTGGTGTTTTAGATGGAGATATAACAGGACCTTCTATGCCAAGATTTTTTGGCATTAATGAAAGAAGAGCAGAGATATATGCTGTGGAAAATAGCGAGGAAGTAAAGTTTATACCTGTGGAGACATCGTCAGGTATAAAAGTAATATCATTAAACTTACTTACAGAAAAAGAAGAGGAACCTGTTATATGGAGGGGACCTGTAATAACAGGTGTTTTAACTCAAATGTATGCTGATACTCAATGGGGAGATTTAGATTATCTTCTTATCGATATGCCACCAGGAACAGGAGATATAGCACTTACAATTATGCAGAGTATCCCAGTAGAGGGCATGGTAGTGGTATCAACGCCTCAAGATATGGTGTCTATGATAGTTAAGAAGGTAATTATAATGGCTCAGAAACTAAATGTAAATATAATAGGAGTAGTAGAAAACATGTCCTATGTTCAATGTGGAGAATGTGGAGAAAAAATAAAAGTGTTTAGTAAAAAGTCTGCAAAAGAACATGCTGAATATTTAGGAGTACCTTTATTAGCTGAAATGCCTATAAGCTTAGAGTTATCAGATAGCCTAGAAAAAGGGGACGCTGAAAAATTTGTATCAGATAATAAGCAATATGAAGAAATACTAAAAAATTTCAACAAACTTATACAAAACCTTGCTTAAATAGATTTTTTTGACAATAGAGTTATGTTATAAATAAATTATAATTAGGTAAAAATAAAAGTGTAATTTTTTATTTAATAAGGAGGTTATATTATGAAGGCACATGTAGATAAAGATACTTGTATTGGATGTGGATTATGCCCAAGTATTGCCCCAGACGTTTTCGAAATGGATGATGATGGAAAGGCTATAGTTACAGTAGATCAAGTTCCAGATGGATCAGAAGATGCGGCAAAGGAATCTGCAGATAGCTGTCCTACAAACGCTATTTCAACGGAAGAATAAAATATAGAAGAGCAAAATAAGGAGGGATGAATGTCTCTCCTTATTTTTAAATAATCAAAAGAAATCTACGTATTTATCATTGGCTATTCTAGGAATTCCAGGATCAATTCTTACAGTGTCACCGATTTTGGAATTTGATGGTAAATTAAATTTATTTACATCTATGGTAACGCCGTTTTCAAAACTTACAAATACTTCGGTATTATTCATGTCAATAATTCTTCCAACCATTTTTATCCATACCTCCATGAAATATATTCTTAAAATATTGTTTACATTATTTAATGAATTTATTAATATTAAATATAATGGTATTGATTCCATTATTTATAAAATGGGATATGGAGGATAAAATGCAAACTATATTAAAAGATCTACTTTTATTAGCCCTTATAGTTTTTACGTGTATACAATTTATTAATATAAATAAAATGAGAATACATATAAGAAAGTTAGAAAAAATAAAAGAAGCATTGTATGAAATTGCATATACAATAGTACATACAGAAAATGAAGAAGAATTATATGATATTATTCTAAGTACAGCAATTCAATTAATTCCCAATGCATCAAAAGGTAGTATATTACTACTAAGTGAAGATAATAAATTTTATTTTAAAACTTTAATAGGATATTCAGAAACATTAAAGAATATATCTTTTTCTAAGGAAGAAATATATATTAGTAATATGACTTCGAAAATGAGTATTATTATAAAAAACCCCTCAAAGTTTGATGAAAATTTTTTAAGTGTAGATAAAAATGAATATTTAATGGCAAACAATGCGTTGGATATAGAATGTACAATTAGTTCCCCCATTTACATTGATAATAAATTAATAGGATTAATAAATATAGATAGTACTAGTAAAAATAAAATATTTACCGAAGAAGATAGAACCTTTATGGATTATATAAAAAGAGATTTAGAATTAGTGCTTAAAAATACTTATATACAAAATAAGCTTAAATTCATGGCAAATTATGATGAGTTAACTGGATTAATTAATAGAAGATATTTTAGACGGTTACTTGAGAGGGAAGTTAAGATGATTAAGGAATGCGATGATACTTTATCAGTAGTAGCTATAGATATAAATGATTTCAAAATAATAAATGATACCTATGGACACTGTATGGGTGATAGAGCTCTTAAAAGGTTTGCTAAGGTAATTAGTAGCGGAGTTGGAGATAACATCTGTGCTAGGATATCTGGAGATGAATTTGTAATTGTTTTTAAAAACTATTTATTTGAGGAGGCAAATGAAAAGGTAATCCGTATAAAGGAAGAAATTAATAAAATAAAATTTGGTGATTTGAGTTTAGACTTTAGCTATGGTATATATTGTGTTAATTCAAAAGAAAATATTAAACTAGATGAAATTTTGATAAGGGCGGATAGAGAAATGTATAAAGACAAAAAAAAGTTTCACTGTAATATTTAAATACAGTGGAACTTTTTAGTTTTTCAAAACTAAATTTAAATTATCTAATGAAAATAGTGAGATCTATTCAATGATAACTTTTACTCTATTATCAAAAATATGCCACCAGGTCTTACCTGTGGATAAGGGAATTTCTTTATTATCTTTATCTAAGAAAATTGTAGGAGAATTAGAATCTTTCTTTGACCAGCGCCCTTTTATATATTTACCATTACTTATAATATAACAATCGCCCTCTCCTTTAAGGCGTACATCTATATGTAGATTATCCTTTTGTAAAGTGATATCTGTTAACTGTATGATAATATTATTAACTTCGATAGGTGTTTTTTTCTCTGCATCAATAGATTTTTCTCCATCCATATACTTTGTATATTTATTATTATTAAAAACATAAGAGGTATTGTAGTATTTATTAACATTTAAATATACCTTTTCAGCATCATCCGCAGCATTCTTACCAAAATCATTACTAAAATATAAGGATTTACTTGGAGATTTAATTAGATTTTGCTCTTTTATCAGTTCTCTTAAATTAGAGGAAGTATAAAGGCTATGCTCATAGGGCCTATTTTTATCTCTCCAATAAAATTTTTCATATGAAAATTCATTTAAACTGGGAAGCTTCTCCTTTTCTATTCTGCTTTTAGCTTCTTCACTATATCCACAATGGGCGAAAGGAAGATTATTTTCAATTGCTATGTCTAAAAAATATGGTCGAGCACTTCTAACAGGACCTATTTTTGAAGAGTCATTTTTATGATAAATTGCCATAAATCGTGATATTCCGCCTTCCGCCATAGTTTCGTAAACTACATCTGCATCAATTAATCCAGAGTGAGGTCTAGAAGCTTTAGAATTTTCCACTATTACCATAAATGGAATCTTAAAATAAGTATCCTTATCTATTTCTTCCCCAGTATAGGGAGAAAAAAATTTTTCTTCTTCTTTAGGTTGTTCTTTTTTAACTTCTTCTTTTATTTCAGGCGGTTTATTGCATCCAACCAATAAAAAAATTGAAAATATTAAAATTAAAAACTTTTTCATATTAACAACTCCTATAAAAATATTATATACATTTTACCAAATAATGTATTCTTTTGGTAGTGTCAAAATAATATTTAAGCTATTTAACATAATAAAAAAATAGCAAGCTGCCAGTATATATAATATAAAGAAAGAGATAAAGAAAGAGAATAGTAAATCCATATATTATCGTAATATAGTTGATTTTAAAATTGCTAAATATTTATTGCCATAGTATAATGACACAGTGAAAACACAATATATAGTACTTAGGGGGATTGTTTTATGCTACATGTAGTAAAGAGAGACGGTAGAAGGGTTTCCTTTGACACCACAAAGATAACTAATGCAATAAAAGGGGCATCAGAAGAAATTGCATATAATTTAAAAGAAAGTGAAGTTATAGATTTAACCAAAGAAGTTATTAAGAAATTAGAAGATATAAACAACGAAGAAATATCTGTAGAAGAGATTCAAAATTTAGTAGAAAACACTTTACTTGAAAATGGATGTAAAGAAGTAGGGATTGCATATGCTAATTACAGAAAAGAAAGAAATAAAATTAGAGAAATAAAATCAGATTTAATGAGGGCAATAGAGAAGATAGGAGTAGAAACTGATAGAGATAATGCTAATGTTGGAAATAATTTTTCTTCAAAATTATTAAGAATAGCTAGTGAATCCAACAAGTGGCATAATTTATCCATAATGCCTAAGCATTTAGCAAAGTCTCATGAAAACGGAGATATATATTATCATGATTTAGATAGCTACAATTTAACAACAAATTGTTTACATATACCGACTAAAGAAGTATTATCAAAAGGATTTAACACAGGCTACGGTTATATAAGACCACCTAAAAGAATAGAATCCGCTTGTGAGTTATCTTGTATACTACTTCAATCCACACAAAATGATATGTTTGGAGGACAATCTCATCCAGACTTTGATAATGATATGGCTGCATTTGTTGAGCCAACAAGAATTGAAATAAAGAAGGAATATAAAGAAGTAGGATTAGAAGACTCAATAATAGAAAAATTAGTTGAGAGAAGGCTTAAAAAAAATATTAGTCAGGCTATGCAGGGAATTGTGTATAACCTAAATACTATGCATTCAAGAGCAGGTTCTCAGGTACCTTTCAGTTCTATTAATATAGGAATACCTCAAAGTGAGGATGCAGCGTTGATATGTGAGATATTCTTAAATCAATATGAGAAAGGATTAGGTAAGGGAGAACAACCTATTTTCCCTAATATAATTTTTAGGGTAAAAGATGGAGTGAATAAAAAGCCATCAGATCCATACTATTATTTATTTAAATTGGCATGTAAAGTGGCAAGTAAAAGAATGAATCCAACCTTTATGAATATAGATGCTGATTTTAATTTAGAGTATTATGAGAAAGGATACTTACCAGCTACCATGGGTTGTAGAACGAGGGTTCAATCCAATGTAAATGGAGAACCTACAGTAAAAGGTAGAGGCAATATCGCTCCAACAACAATTAATCTACCAAGGGTAGGTATATTGGCAAAGGGTGATTTGGATAAATTCTTTAGCTTATTAGATAGCAGGTTAGATATGGCTAAGGAGTCTTTATTACATAGATACGAAGTACTTAAAAGATTAAGAGTTAAGGATTTACCTTTTGTAGCTGGACAAGGATTGATGAAAGGTGCAGAGAATTTAACTCCAGAAGATAGTATAGAGCCTATATTAAAGCAAGGAACTTGGGCTATTGGCTTTATAGGGCTTGCTGAAACACTAACAGCACTAATAGGAAAACATCACGGTGAAAGTGAAGAAGCGAGGGAATTAGGGCTGAAAATAATACAATATATCAGAAACTTTGCAGATAAAACTACAGAAGAAACAAGTTTAAATTGGTCTTGTTATGCTACTCCTGCAGAAGGTTTAAGTGGAAAATTCATATTACAAGATCAAAAAGTGTTTGGAAAAATAAAAGGTGTTACTGATAAAGATTATTATACAAATGGATTCCATATTCCAGTTGGCCACTCTATATCAATAAAAGAGAAGATAGATATAGAAGCGCCATATCATGGAGTTTGTAACGGAGGACACATAACCTATATAGAATTAGATGACTATCCAACAGAGGATGTGATAATGGATATATTAGAATATGCTTATACACATTCTAATATAAACTACATAGGAATAAACTTTCATATAAAATACTGTAGAGATTGTGGTACATATTTAAATAATAATGAGTGTAAGTGTAGTAAATGCGGAAGTTTAAATATACAGGGTATTTCAAGAGTTACAGGATATTTAAGCTTGGATGAGAGATTCGGTGGTGGAAAAGTAGCAGAAAGAAGTGATAGAATATCACACACCAATAGAGTTAAATTCTACAGTAAAGGTGAGTAATTATGAAAGAACTTCAAGTTGCAGGTTTTCTAGATAATTCTTTAGTAAATGGCAAGGGTTTAAGATCTGTTTTGTTTTTATCTGGTTGTAATCATCATTGCCCTGGATGCCATAATCTAGATATACAGGAATTTGATTATGGAGAAAAAGTTAGTATAGAGGATATCTCTAATAGAATAAAAAGTAATACTCCATTAATAAAAGGGGTTACATTTTCTGGGGGAGAACCTTTTGAGCAAGGTAAAAACCTTAGTGAATTAGCTTATATTTTAAAAAGAGAGGGCCTTAATATTTGGTGTTATACAGGATATACTTTTGAATATATAATTGAACATTTAGATACAAATAATGGGTGGAAAGAGCTATTAGATAACATCGATATATTAATAGATGGTAGATTTGAGATGGATAAATACAGCCACCATTTAAAATATAAAGGCTCGAGCAATCAAAGAATAATTAACGTAAAGGAAAGTATATTGTCAAAACATATTCTATTGTATGAAGAAGTTTAGAATTTTAATATGCATAATTTCTCTTGTAAATTAAGAACCTATATTATTACGGTTTTTGAGGATGGTGAAATTATGCATATTTTTTCTATAAATTTTTTTGAAGGAAATAATATTAAGGGAATAAAAGGATTAGTAAAAATAAAAGTAAGGGATACTGATAAAGCAGATTTAAATGAGTTCATAAAAAAATACTTAGAAATATATAAATATGTTGGTTATGATGAAAAAATAATAGAAGTAAAGGATGAAGAGGAAGAATATACTATTTGGGCTACCTATAAAAGAGAAAATTTATGTAGGTATATAATTTATAATGTAGTAGAAAAAGATTGTAGTGTGAAGAAGGTTGGAGATAAGGTTAAAAAGCTATTTCAAGATAAATTCACCTTTAGAATTATAGACTTGGCTAAAAAAGAAGGAATTCCAGTAATTGAACTTTCAGAAGGATTATATCAGTTAGGCTATGGGTGTAAATCTGTGATTATAAGTGATGAATATCAGAGTTATGAAAATATTCCAATGGCAATTAAAAGTAAGAATAGAGATACTTTATATGAATTATTGAGATGTAATAATCTTCCTAGAGTGAAAATGAGAAAGTTATATAATTTAACAGAGGAAGATATTATGGATTTGCAATATCCAATAAATGTATGTAACTATTCCAAGGATTATAATATAGATATTAGATGTAAAAGCCATGAGGAATTAATAACTGTTGTAAATAATATAATTAATTCTTATGGATATGCACTGATTTATGATGGGGATTTAACTTATAGAGTAATTAGCTATAAAGGTAAAAATAACAGAGTATTTAAAATGAATGAAAATAGAGAGTATGAAGAAGTAGATCAATGGTGGGGGCTTAGAGAATTAATAAATAGTATATATAAGGTTTTTAAAATTGAGTTCATGTATATAGATTTATATAAAGATGAAAAAAATAACGCATTAAAAATAAGAGATTTAGGATGCGTGTTTAATATAGAAGATGAATTGATTAATATAAAGAACTCTATAATAAAGTTTTTTCTACAAAGTATAAAGAATGAAGTTAAAGGTATACCTATAATATCGATAACTGGATCCAATGGTAAAACAACTACAGCAAGGCTAATTTACAATATATTTAAAAAACTTGGATATGTAACAGGATTGGCCTCAACAGAAGGTATATTCATAGGAAATGAGAAAATTAGAGATGGAGATACCACAGGTTTTTTAAGCGCAAGAGAGATTTTAACCAATAGAAAAGTGGAAGTAGCTGTATTAGAGACAGCAAGGGGAGGAATAGGGCGAAATGGATTGGGATACGAAGGAGGAAATGTAGGGATTATAACGTCTATATCTGAAGATCATGTAGGTATGGAAGGTACAGAGGATATGGATAAATTGATTGGGACTAAATCAGTTATTATAAAGGAATTAGTAACTGGGGGAAAGGCTATATTAAAAGCTCAGCAGGAATTATCACATTTATTTTCTTGTAGGAAAGATATAGAAATATGTTTGTATGATTTAGAGAAAAATCCATTGATAGAAGAACACATAAAAAAAGGTGGAGAAGCTTTTTATGTAAGGAATGATTATATAATACATTGCAAAAATGGTGTGGAAAGTAAAATTATGAATGTAAGAAAAATTCCATTCACTTATTATGGAAAATCAAAAAGTAATATATTAAATGTGATTTCCTCATTGGCAGCAACTTATTATATATATGGAAATATTGAAAAAGTTATAGATATAATAGGCACTTTAGAGTGTGACTTATATTTGAATCCTGGAAGACAAAATATAATAAACATGAATAAATATAAGATTATTTTAGATTATGGACATAACGGGGAAGCTTTTGAAGGAGTATTTAACTTAGCTAAAGAATTTAAACCTACTAGAATAACTTCAATAATAGCTGCTCCTGGAGATAGGATGAATAAATATATAAGAGAATTAGGAGAGATATCTGCTAAATATAGTGATTATATAATAATAAGAGAGCAATTCGACCTAAGGGGTAGAGAAAAAGGAGAGTCTGCTAGATTAATAAAAGAAGGAGTTATGTCAAAAGGATTTGATATAAAGAGGTTACAGGTTATTTATAAAGAGGAAGATGCAATAATATATGCTATGGATAGAGCAATAGAAGGGGAAATTATAATATTATTTACTCAATGTTTAGATTTAATAATTAAAACTATAAATAATCATGAACAGAATAAAGTGCCTTTGCTAAGTTGAATAAATAAATTATAAACTATATAATAAATATATAATGAAAGGGAGCTAGACGGAAGACAGTATAATGTGAAAACAACTAATCCTAAGGGTGGTGAAAAAATGAGAGAACTTGAAGAAATAGAGGTTTGCAACTGTTGTGATGTTCATAACGATTGTGTTAGCTGTGTTAAGAAAAACATGTTGGATAATGAAACATTTACAAGGCTATCTGATTTGTTTAAAGTTTTAGGGGACTATACAAGAATTAAAATAATATATGCTCTCTTTAAAAAAGAATTGTGCGTTTGTGACATTGCTGAGGTATTAGGTATGAGCCAGTCTTCAATATCTCATCAACTTAGAATTCTTAAATCTGCAAGACTTGTTAAGTTTAGAAGAGAGGGAAAAACTGTATTTTATTCCCTAGATGATGAACATATAGGTGAGATTTTTAATGCTGGTTTAACTCATGTTGAACATAACTAAAATTAATTGTGAAACCTTAGTTTAAGAGAAGAAGATTCAATTAAGCTAAGGTTTATTTTTATTTATAATCCAATATTAATAATTCACCATCAAGATTTTTTAGGTTATCAGTCAGCTCAATAGAATTGCTATTTATACGTTTAGCTTTTTTTATATACTTTAAAAAGTTTTCTAATCCGTCTAATGGAAAGGATAAATCTGGAGTTTTATAATGCATAGGTATAATTACATGGCTTTTTATCAATTTGGTTATTTGAAAAGCTTCTTTTCCGTTTATGGTGTAGTTTCCTCCTACAGGTATGAACAGTACATCCGCATCTCCAATTTTTGACAGGTCTTCTTTTGATAAAAGATGCCCTAAATCCCCTAAATGACAAAGCTTATAGTTATCCATTTGGAATAAATATATTATGTTCTCTCCTCTCTTTGTACCTTGATCTTTGTCATGATAAGAAGGTATACCATTTATGGGTATATCGCATGGATTAAAAAATCCTACCTTTTCTATTATAGTAACTTTCTCAGAATTAATGTTATCTTTGTAATTGTGATCAAAGTGTTGGTGGCTAATAGTTGCAACATCTATATCACCTTTAAAAGTTTCATATCCTATAGAATCATTAAAAGGATCTGTAAGTAATCTTCTTCCTTTGGAATCCTCTATGATAAAAGAAGAATGGCCTAACCAAGTTATGTTCATTTGTCACACCCCTATAAATTATTAATTAATTAACATATTATATATATATTTATACAATTATCATAAAATATTCAGAAAAAATAATAAAAAGAAAAAAATATTGACAAGTTAAGTCATATTTGCTAAAATATTTTTAAATGAAAGTGAATTTAATATTCACCGTTCATTATATTGGTATACAAACATAGTATATAGACTTTGTATATGAAAATATAATGAAGCCGGTTTTCTTCTTAAAGGGAGAACCGGCTTTAATTTTTTTGCGGGGGTTGATTTATAATGATAACAAAAAATAGTCCAATAGGAGTGTTAGATTCAGGGGTGGGAGGACTCACTACTGTAAAAGAGCTTCAAAAGTTATTGCCAAAGGAAAATATAATATATTTTGGTGATAACAAAAATGTACCATATGGAAATAAGAGTCAAGAAGAAATCATAAGTCTTACTAGAAGAATGATTGAATTTTTAATTAGCCAAAACGTAAAAGTTATCGGGGTAGCCTGCAATACAATTTCCACTATTATAGATTTTATAAGCAATGATTATGATGTTAAGATAATAAAGGTTATTGACCCAGTGGTAGATAATATTAGAAATACATTGAAAAAAGAAAAGGTTGGATTAATAGCAACTAACTTTACAGTAAACAGTGGATATTATGATAAAATGCTAGGAGATATTAAAGTTTATGGTAAAGGTTCAGGAGAGCTTGCTGCTATAGTAGATAGCGGAAAGATAGATAGAGCAGAAGTTAAGGAAATAATAAAAACTCATATTGATAATATTTTACAAAGGGAAAGTGTAGATACAGTAATATTAGGATGTACTCATTATCCAATCGTAAAGGATATATTTGAAGAATGCTATCCAAAAATTAACTTTATTAATCCAGCTTTTCAGCAAGCAGAGGGTATAAGGAAATATTTGGAAGAAAAGGAATGGTTAAAGGAAGAAGAAGGTAAAACTTTTAACGTATATACTACAGGGGATGAAGATAAATATCAGATAATAATGGACATGCTACAATTAGAATTGCCACAAGAAATAATACAATACAATGATTGATAATTGAATTATGCGATATCGTTATATTGAAAATTCAGACTGTTAGTTTTATATTTAACAGTCTGAATTTTTTGATATAATATAATTGTTGATCTTATTTATTGAAAATGTTGTATAATCTAATTAGTGTCAATATATAAATTTAAGGAGTGGTACTGCATGAAGTATGAAAAAAATACTATATATATTACAGGAGTATCTAGGGCAAATAGTACAGATCCGATTACAATTATGTATAATGGCTTTTTTCTTGGATTAATAATTAATAGAGATAGTGGTGAGGTAATAGACATAACATGTAATGCTATTAGCAATGTGACTACTGATTTCATAAAATCTATGCTTGTGGGATACAACTTAATAAGTGATTTAGATCATATGATTAGTGAAATAAACAATAGATTTTTAGGCACAGCACAGAAAGCTTTAATTGTGGCTTTAAAAGACGTTCATAATAAATTTTTAATTGAAAAGAAAAAGAGCAAATAGGTAATATTAGGGGAATAGGTTATATTTAGGGGAAAAGGTGGGGGCTAAAATGGATATAGCTTTAGCATTTATATTAAGCTTTATAATGTTACTTCTGGGAGTATATAAGGGTATTTATATAGGATATCCTCTTACGGCAGGAATAATTTTATTTATACTTGTAGGTATGAGAAAAGGATTTAGTATTAAGCAATTATTAGCCATGGCTTATAAAGGTGGAAAAAAATCCTTTATAGTTATTGAAATTTTTATATTAATAGGTGGAATTACAGGCATATGGATGGCTGCAGGAACAGTACCTGCCATGGTTTACTATGGAATGAAATTTCTTAGGCCTAATTTGTTTATATTATCAGCGTTTTTAATAAGTTGTTTAGTATCATTTCTTATAGGAACTTCTTTTGGAACGGTCAGTACCGCAGGAATAGCTTTAATAGTGGTTGCAAGGGGCGGAGGAGTGAGCCCTGTAGTTACAGCAGGAGCTATAATAGCAGGAATTTATTTTGGAGATAGATGTTCTCCTATGTCTTCAAGTGCAAATCTAATTGCTAATTTAACGGAAACAGACCTATATATTAATATAAGGAGAATGTTTAAAACTTCTATAGTACCATTTTTTTTAGCAACAATAATCTACTTTATCTTATCATATAAATATCCCTTGAATGCTGGAGATAGCAGTATTATAAATGAGATAGGAAGTTCTTTTTATATAGGAACAATAGTGATTATTCCGGCTATTGTTATATTAATTTTATCCTTCTTTAAAATAAACGTTAAAGTGTCTATGGCAGTAAGCATAATTGTAGCTCTATTGATAAGCATTTTTGTACAAGACAATGGACTTAAAAATTCATTGAAATATATATTTTTAGGATACTCAATGGATGGAAATACTCCTTTAAAAGATATAATAAAAGGGGGAGGGGTTCTATCCATGATAAAAAGCTCTATAGTAGTTTTTATATCCTCTGCTTTTACAGGAATATTTGAAGGAACAAGTATGTTGAAATACATAGATCAATATGTAGATAAAGCTAAAACTCGAAGTGGATTATTTTTAACTTCCATATTAGCAAGTATTTTTACTGGTGCTTTTGGGTGTAGTCAAACTCTTGCAGTAATATTAACACATATGCTTGTAAAGGACACCTACGAAAAGAATGGAATTGATAAGTATGAATTAGCATCGGATTTAGAAAATACAGCCATAGTAATATCTCCATTGATACCGTGGAATATTGCGTTATTAATACCGTTGACTACCTTAGAAGTTGGGGCTTCCGCAATTGTATATTCATTTTACTTATATTTTATTCCATTAATAAATCTTATTTATTTAACCTTTAGAGACAAAAAATATAATAAATTTTTAAAATATACCGTAGATTAATATGGAATATATGTAATTTTATATTATAATGAATGTATGTGTGACAAATTTAAAAATAAATCGTATTAAAAGTTGATGTTGTAAAAAGGGGTGATTTTTTGAAAAAAAATTATAGGAGGATAATAACTGTATTTACGATGCTGTTATTTATAGCTACGGGATTTTTTAGGGGGAATTATGTTGGAGCAAGTACATCCTTTGAAAACTGGAGTACTAAAGAAAACGTAGAGGAAAATAAAGTTTGGACCATTAAGTTTAATTATGAGCTAAATAAAAGTACCATAAATGATAAAAATATTTATATAACAGATGAAGGTGGACAAACTATTCCCGTAAATGTAGTAATTTCTTCTGATAATAAGGGAATAACAGTTTCTTTAAAGAATAATGCCAAATATGAATCGGGAAAAACTTATTATTTATTTGTAAATGAAAAAGTTCAAAAAGCTTCAGGTAAACCTTTAACCAAACCAATTAAAATGCAATTCACAATAAAAAACAAAGAGGTCCCAAATAATAAGGAGTTTGCTGTGGTATTAGATGCAGGCAGTGGGGGCAGTGATACAGGGATTGTAGGGCCTAATGGAAACATGGAAAAAGATATAACATTAAGCATCGCATTGAAAGCAGGGGAAATATTAGAAAAAAGCGGAATTAAAGTTATATATACTAGAAAAGATGACAATGTAGATTGGGATAAAGACGATATGAAATCCCGTTATAGTATAGTTAATAATAAGGATTATAATTATTTTGGAGTAAGTATACATACAAATACTGCAGGCAATGTAGAAGCTACAGGTGTAGAAACATATCATTTACAAGGAGACTTGTTAGGGCAAAAACTTGCAGAAAATATCCAACAAAAAGTTGAAGGAAGTATTGATATTACAAGCAGAGGTGTTAAACCTGGAGACTTCCCAGAAAGAAATGCCGCTAATATGTCAATGGCTAAAATATTTGTAGGATTTTTAAATAATCCTGTAGAAGAGTTGAAAATTAGCACTTCTGAAATGCAACAAAAATTTGCTGAAGCAATAGCAGGTGGAATAATAAGATTTAAAGAAACAGGGGACTTAAATGGCAGCAATGGTAGCAATAATATAATAACTTCAGTAGAAGATATTATACATACTGTAACAGAAGGGGAAGAATTTATATTACCAGAGAAGGTAAAAGCTACTTCAAGTAAGGGTCAGGTTACAGATGAACCAGTTACTTGGAATAGTACTACTGTAGATACAAGTAGTGCGGGAACATATAGTTACGTTGGAACAGTAGCAGGTTATAAAGATAAGGTATATCTAACCCTGTTAGTTACTCTCAAAGGAGATAGTAGACATACAGTGGTAATAGATCCGGGTCATGGAGGATATGATCCAGGGGCAGTAGGACCTACAGGTGTTAGAGAAAAGGACGTAACATTAGCGGTAGGTATGGAAGTAGGGAATATACTTCTTAAAAATGGAGTGAAAGTTGTTTATACAAGAACCAGTGATAAAGTATCTTGGCCATCTAATGAACAAAAGGATTTACAAAAGAGAACGGAAATAGGTAATAGTGTAAAAGGAAATTATTTTGTTTCCATACATTGTAATTCTATAAAAAATAATCCTGGGGTCAATGGAACGGAAACTTATCACGATAAAGATAGCGTTGCTGGTGAAAACTTAGCTCAAAAGATTCAAAGTGAATTAATTAGTAGCTTAGGTACAGTGGATAGGAAAGTGAAAACCGCAGGATTTTATGTGTTGAAATATACGGATGCTCCAGCAGTTTTAGTTGAGTTGGAATTTTTAAGTAATCCTAATGGAGAGAAAAATTTAAAAGATCCTAAATTCCAAAAGAAGGCTGCGCAAGCTATTGCCAATGGTATATTGAAATCTTTAGGAAAATAACAAAAAAAATTGACAATAAAAATTTCTTGTAATATAATTAAGTTTAATTATATTAAATATTCATTCTAAATGTAATAAAACTGTGAAGAGGAAAAGTACTTAATTCCTATACTTTAAAGAGAGTGGTGTTCGGTGAAAATCCACAAGTTAAGTTTTAAGGAAAATCACCTTGGAGTTGAGAACCGAAGTAATAGTAAGTTTGTCCGTAATCCTGCGTTAAAGGATAGAGCATATAAGTGCTTGAAACTTATTTACCATAGGTGGTATAGCGAAAATATAACTTCGTCCTATTAGGGACGGAGTTTTTTGTTTTATAAAATAATTTGTTTATAATACATGTATTATGACAAGAATTAATCAATAGGAGGGAGTTGCAAAATGTATAAGAAGATAGACAATAGCAGAAGCTTTGTCCAAATGGAAAGAGATGTGCTAAATAATTGGCAAGATAATAAAATAGTAGAAAAGAACTTCGACCTAAATAAGGATGGAGAGTATTTTACTTTCTATGATGGACCTCCAACAGCTAATGGAAAGCCACACGTAGGTCACGTATTAACAAGAGTTATAAAAGACTTAATACCAAGATATAAAGTAATGAAAGGATATAAAGTGCTAAGAAAGGCTGGGTGGGATACCCATGGACTTCCTGTAGAACTTGAAATCGAGAAAAAGCTTGGTATTTCAGGAAAAAAAGAAATTGAGAAATATGGTGTAGAAAAATTTATAGGTGAATGCAAAGAGTCAGTATTTACTTATTCTAATATGTGGAAAGACATGTCAGAAAAATTAGCATTCTGGGTGGATATGGAGAATCCATATGTTACTTATCATAATGATTATATAGAATCAGTATGGTGGGCATTAAAGCAAATGTGGGATAAAGATTTATTATATAAGGGTCATAAAGTAATTCCTTATTGCTCAAGATGTGGAACAACATTATCTTCTCACGAAGTAGCACAGGGATATAAAGATGTAAATGAAGGAACAGCATTTGTTAAATTTAAAGTAAAGAACGAAGAAAATAAATATATACTTGCATGGACAACCACACCTTGGACATTACCAAGTAACATTGCTCTTGGAATAAATAAAAACTTTACCTATGTTGAGGTAATAAATAATGAAGAACATTTAATACTAGCAAAAGAACTTCTTAAAGTATTAGATGGTGAATATGAAATCGTAAAAGAGTTCAAAGGGGAAGAGCTTTTAGGGTTAGAATATGAACAGTTATTTAACTTCTATACTCCTGAAGAAAAAGCCTTTTATATAGTTCATGGTGATTTTGTTACACTAAGTGATGGTACAGGAGTAGTTCATTTAGCACCAGCTTATGGTGAAGATGATAGCATCGTATGCAAGAAATATGATTTACCATTTATGAATTTAGTAGATAGTGAAGGAAAGTTTATTGATTGTGTAGAGCCGTGGAAAGGTATGTTTGTAAAAAAAGCTGATCCAAAGATAATTGAGAATTTAAAAGAAAGTGGAAAGCTATATAAATCACAAAGATTTACGCATTCCTATCCTCACTGTTGGAGATGCGATACGCCATTATTATACTATCCAAAGGATAGCTGGTTTGTTAAAATGACATCTTTAAGAGATAAGCTACTGGAAAATAACAATAAAGTTAATTGGTATCCAGATAATATTAGGACAGGAAGATTTGGTAAATTCTTAGAAAATGTTATAGATTGGGGAATTTCAAGAGATAGATACTGGGGAACTCCTCTTCCAATATGGGAGTGTTCTTGTGGGCATAGAGAGTGCATAGGAAGTATTAGTGAATTAAAAGAAAAGGGAATTAATGTTCCTGAAAATATAGAACTACACAAACCATTTATAGATAAAGTAAAATTAACATGCCCTCATTGTAGCAAAGAGATGACAAGGGTGGGTGAAGTTATAGATTGTTGGTTTGATTCAGGATCTATGCCTTTTGCTCAGCATCATTATCCATTTGAAAACAAAGAAGTGTTTGAAAAAACCTTCCCAGCACAATTTATATCAGAAGCAGTAGACCAGACAAGAGGATGGTTCTATACATTAACAGCTATATCAACAGCAATATTTGATACAAATCCATTTGAAAATTGTATTGTATTAGGTCACGTGCTTGATAAAAATGGATTAAAAATGTCAAAGTCAAAAGGAAATGTTGTTGACCCATTTGAAGTATTAGATAAGGTTGGAGCAGATGCGTGTAGATGGCACTTCTATACAGCAAGTGCACCATGGTTACCAACAAGATTTTCAGTAGAGGATGTGGAGGAGACTCAAAGAAAGTTCCTAAGCACATTATGGAATGTATATTCCTTCTATGTTCTATATGCTGATATAGATAAATTTAATCCATTAGAATATACTGATTTTGTTAGCGAAAATGTAATGGATAAATGGATAATATCAAAATTGAATACTCTAATTAAAGAAGTAGAAGAACACATGGATTCTTATAGAATTACTCAGGCTTCTTTAGCTATTGAAGAGTTTGTTGATGAAGTATCCAACTGGTATGTAAGAAGAAATAGATCTAGATTCTGGAGTGAAACATTAACTGAAGATAAGATAGGAGCTTATGTTACTCTATATAGAGTACTGACTACTGTATGTTCAGTTGCAGCACCATTTGTTCCTTTCATCACTGAGGAGATATATGGTAATTTAGTAAGAGCATTAGATAGTGAAGCGCCAGAAAGCATACATTTGTGTAAATGGCCAGAATACAATGAAGACTTGATGGATAAAGAATTAGAAATAGAAATGGAAGAGGCTTATAAAATAGTTAAGCTTGGAAGAAGTGCAAGAAATACATCAAATATAAAGAACAGACAGCCATTAGCAGAAATGCTTGTAAGTTTAAAATCTCTTCCAAAATACTATGGAGATATTATAAAAGATGAGCTTAATATAAAAGATGTACTATTTGGAGCGGATTTATCTAAATATGTTAACTTTGATATAAAGCCTAACTTACCTATGTTAGGAAAGGCCTATGGCAGATATATACCTGCAATAAGAAAAGAATTAGCTTCAATGAACCAAATGGAGCTTGCTCAAAAAGTGCAGAATGGAGAAAATGTAATTATTAGTGTTGGAGAAGTTGAAATAAAACTTAATAGTGAAAATCTTCTTGTTACAATGCAAGGTCTCGAAGGATTTGCTTTTGCAGGCGAAGGAACTATAGGAGTAGTTTTAGATACTACTATTACTGAAGACTTAAGAGAAGAAGGACATTTAAGAGAAATATTAAGTAAAGTTCAAAACATGAGGAAAGACAATGGTTTCCAAGTGGCAGATAAAATTAAATTATATGTATCTGGAAATGCAATGTTAGAAGATGTGGTTCGTAAATTTGAAGATTATATTAAAAAGGAAACACTTTCTGTTGAAATTTACTACAACGAAGAAAAAGAGTATACAGATTGTAGGATTAATGGAGAAGACTTTAAGATTTATGTGGAAGTAGTAAAATAAATTTTGTAAGGGGAGTTGTTTAATAAAGACAGCTCCTTTTGCATAACATACATAATAATTAAAGGATTTTTATGAGGGTTTCAAGAATATATAAAATTGGGTAAAATATATAAAAATACCTTATTAGGAGTTGATAATATGGCAGCATCCATAAAAGACGTAGCAAAAGAAGCAGGGGTATCAATAGCAACAGTATCTAGAGTTTTAAACGACATAGATGTGGTAAACGAAGATACTAAGAAGAAAGTTTTAGTAGCGATCAAAAAACTAGGATATAGACCTAATATAGTTGCTAGAAGTTTAAAAACACAAAAGACGAGTACGGTAGGGATTATCATACCTGATATATCTAGTCAATTTTATCCGGAAATAGTTAGAGGAGCTGAAGATGTAGCTAATATATATGACTATAACATAATTCTGTGCAATACTGATTTAGATATTGAGAAAGAAATGGAATATCTAAAGGTTTTAAAAGAAAAAATGGTAGATGGTGTTCTATATATGAGTAGTTCCCTTCAAAAGGATGTTATAGAATTTATAAGAGAATTGGAGATACCTACAGTATTAGCAGAAACAATAGATGAAGAAAAGAGCTTTCCTAGCGTAACCATAGATAATTCAAAGGCAGCATATGATGCTACAACATATTTAATAGAAAAAGGAAATAAAAAAATAGCCTATATAGGGCCGAATGATGAAAATATTAATGCAGTTGCTCTAAGATATAGGGGTTATAAAAAGGCATTAATGGAAAAGAATATAGAACTTGATGAAGCTCTAATATGTTTTGCAGGGATTAAAGCTAAAGATGGATATGAAGCTATAAATAAAATTTTAAGTAATTCATCTATAGATGCGGTTTTTTGTGCTAGTGATGAAATAGCTATGGGAGTGATAAATTCACTAAGGGATAAAGATATAAATGTTCCAGATGATATTGATGTAATGGGGTTTGACAATGTCTATTCATCATCTATATTTTACCCTAAGCTTACGACGATAGCTCAGCCTATGTATGACATGGGATCTGTTGGTATGAGAATGTTGATAAAGATAATCAATAAACAACAGCTAGGAAAAGAACATTATGTATTGGATCATAAATTAATTGAAAGAAATTCATGTAAGAAATAGTAATTAAATATATAATAAAGAAAAAACACAGTATATGTACTGTGTTTTTTCATTTTAGGTGTTAGAGTTTGTCATTAATGAAAACATAATGTACAATGAAAATTTTGAAATAGAAACAAGTTAATGGTATAATTTAACATAAAAGTAATATACATATATTTTGATGTTTGTTTGGGGGTATGAATATATGGAAGCTAGAACTAATGTTAAAAATGTATTTAATTATCTGTTAAATTTAAAAAGTATTAATGAAGATATAATTAGAGATGTTAAAGGATATAACAAAATTTTTTGGGATAATCAGATTATTGAAACTGAGGGTTGTACTTTACATAAAGACAAAACTGATGATTGTTATATAGTAATAAGCAAAAAGGCTAAAAATATATATGATTATTTATTTAAACTATATATTCAATTCGAGAAAAGTAATAACAATCTTGAAATTATATATGCAAGTGATTTATTTGCATGTATTATTGATGGAAAAAAAGTTATACATCCTATATTTACTACACCTGTTGAACTAGACTTTCGACCAGAGGTGGAAAAATTTTATTTAAGATTAAATAATAGCGTAAATTTAGAACTTCAATTTTTCCAAGGATTAGAAGTAGAATTTGAATCTATAATAAACTTAGAAAAGGAATTGCAGGGAGGCAAAGAATATTTTTGCCATGATAATATAAGAAAATATTACAATGTAATATTAGATGCTGTGGAAAAAAATAATATTTGTAAAAAAGAAGAGAATATATATAGTTGCGGATGTAGGGAATTAACAATTAAGGACAAGCCCTCAATAATAAATGAGGGATTAATAATAATAAGAGAAATAAATACAAACTTATGGAAAGAAGATATAAAAAAAATAGTGCGTGAATTGGATAATGGAACATCTATACCTAAATCATTAACAGCTTTAGTAGAAGAGGATGTAGTTGAAGAAAATAATGAAGAATGGATGAATTTAAAAGAGGATATATTATTTCCATTACCATCCAATAGAGAACAAAAAGAAGTAGCTAGGGCATTGGCGGAGAATTATGGTGTGGTAGTTCAAGGGGCACCAGGTACGGGGAAAAGCCATACTATTGCCAATTTAATATGTCACTTATTAGCTCATGGTAAGAGGGTATTAGTAACTAGTGAAAGAGGGAGAGCTCTGAAAGTTCTAGAAGATAAAATTCCTGAGGAGATAAGACCTTTATGTATAAGCTTATTAGGTAGTGACTCTAGAGAATTAAAAGAACTAGAAGATTCAGTGAGAGTTATAACAGATAATATGTCTGTAAACCCAAGGATTTTATATGATGAGTTAATATCTTTAGAAAAAGATTTAAACAACTGTAGAAAAAGCATAAATGACGTAATTGAACAATTAAAGAATTTAGATAGAAGAGAAAGAGAAATAATAAGTTATTGCGGAAATGATTATACTTTAGCTGATATTGCAAAGTGGATTAAAGAAAATGAAGAAGAATATTCTTGGATTGAAGATTATATAGATATTGATATGAAATCTCCTCTATCAGAAGAAGAATTTGAAAGCTTGAAATTATGTATAAAAAAGATGGGAAATAATAATTTTCATAAATATAGCAATATTCTGCCTATAATAGACCAAATTCCATCTTACGAGGAACTTTATAAAATAATGTCAGACTATATAAAACTAAAAGAAAAATATGAAAATAATATAGAGTCCTTACAAGGATGGGGAATATATTGTAAAAAGACATTTGACTATAATAGGGCTATGAAAACTATAGATTATGCCATAAATGAAATTGTAAAAATAAATGATGCAGGCTTAGGAGAGATTCTTAAAATTTATAATAACAGTGATTTTATAAAAGATAATTTATTTAATTTGTTAATAAAATGGGAAAATAACATTAATAGAATAAAGAATATAAGAAAAGAAATAAACAATAGCAACATATCTTTACCAGAAAAGATAGATTTCATTGATTTGAAAATGCAATATGAAAAAATATATAAAGAATTAATTAAAAGAGGAAGAATATCTAAGCTGTTTTATATGATGAATAAGGAATGCAGATATATACTGGATAATTCTTTTGTAGATGGTATGCCTTTAGAAAATTTGTCTCAAGGTTTAATAATTAAGTTGTATATGGAGGAAAAGTCCATAGAAGAAAATAGTATAAGTCTTTGGAATAATACCTTTAAAATGTATAATAATTTAACAATAAATAAAGACTGTAATGAGGGCATGATCACACTAGAGAAATACATGATGAGTATAAAAACCATAGTAAATTGGAATGAAAAAGTAAGGTTAGAAATAAGTAATTCCTTAGGAGATATAAAATATCCATCAAATTTAGATTGGTACGAAGAATCTACTTTTACAAGGTTAAAAGAGCGTTTAAAGTCAATAAAAGAAATATATGAGTATAGAGAATTAGATGCAAAAATAAATTGTATAAATAACATGTTAAATAATTATGGGGAATTTAAAGAATTAATACATACAATTGAGGAATTAAATATAGACGAATTAAAAATGGCTTATGAAGAAGTTTGCAATTTGAAAAATATTAAATCCTCTATAGTTCATATGGATAATATTTCATGTAGAGTAAAGGAAACATGTCCTAAATTATATAAGAAGCTATTGAAGGGGAATATAGATAAATTAAATAATTGGAACAGGGCATGGAGATGGAGAAAATGGAACTCTGTTTTAGATAAGTTAGAAGAAATTAATAAAATTGAATTAGAAGAAAAGTTAGAAAATGAGAAAGAAAAAGAAAGACAAATTATTAAAGAAATCATATGCAAAAAGACTTGGTATAATCAAATTTCTAAAATATCAGAGAGTGAAAAAAGAAGTTTGTTTACATGGATTCAGTCAGTAAAGAGAATTGGGAAAGGTAAAGGAAAATATGTAGATGAGTATGTAAAGTCAGCTCAAAAAGAATTAAACAACTGTAAGGAAATTATCCCCGTATGGATAATGCCTTTAGATAAGGTGATAGAGAACATAGATGTGTCAAGTAATAAGTTTGATGTAATTATATTTGATGAAAGCAGTCAAAGTAATATATTTTCTTTATGTGGACTTATGAGAGCAGAGAGAGCTGTAATTGTTGGAGATGATAGACAGATAAGTCCTGAAGCGGTAGGCGTAGATCAAGGAAAGGTAAGAAAAATAATAAATACATATTTAAAAGAAATTCCACATGGAGAATGGTTTGATTTACAAACAAGCCTTTACGATACAGCTCTAAGGGTGTTTCCTGCAAGGATAGTACTTAAGGAACATTTTAGGTGTGTAGAAGAAATAGTAGAGTTTAGTAATAAGTATTGTTATTCAGGTGAAATAACGCCATTAAGATATGCCTATAAGTATGAAAGATTAGAACCTGCAATAAATGCTATAAAGATAGAAGAGGGAAGGAGAGATGAAAAAAAGGTCATAAATATTAAAGAAGGGGAGGCTATTGTAGAAAAGATATATGAACTTTGCAAAGATAGAAATTATAGAGGAATGACAATGGGGGTGATATCTCTATTAGGTGAGGAACAAGCACAGTATATTGAGGGGAGATTGAGAGAAAAAATTGGAGAAGAGGAGATGGTAAAAAGAAAAATAATATGTGGAGATGCTTATTCCTTTCAAGGAGATGAGAGAGATGTAATGTTTTTATCTATGGTTGTAGGGGAAAACATAAAGTTTGCTTCATTAACAAAAGATTCGGACATTAGAAGGTTTAATGTAGCAGCATCTAGAGCTAAAAATCAAATGTGGGTTTTTTACTCAATAGATGTACAAACTTTAAATAAGGATTGCGTTAGATACTCTCTTCTAAATTATTGTTTAAACTATAAAGATTATAAAAAGGAGAAGGATAAAGTAGAATATGTATTCTATTCTGATATTCAAAAAGAAGTATATAATAGGCTATGCAATATGGGCTTTAACCCATACCTTAATTTGAAGATAGGAGGAATTAAAGTAGACTTTATATTAGAGAATTTAAAAAATAAAGTAGCTATTATATGTAGTGATGAATGGAAGAATAGTAGATCAAACTGGAGCGAGGTGTATGAAGATAAATTTAAGTTAAAAACTTTAGGGTGGCATATTATAGAGGTAAGAAATATAGAATTCTATAGAAGACCAGAGAAGCTTATGAAGGAGGTGCACTCATCACTAGAAGTTAAAGGTATTGTTTCTCAGAAAAACTCTAAAGAGTTAAGAGTTGTTTGATAAAATATTTACATTTATAAGAGAATTTATATTTTAATTCACCACTCCGTTTTATTGTTCATAATATATATTTATGAACAATAAAACGGAGTGGTGTTTTTGTTATATGCTTTAATTCTTGCAGGTGGTAAAGGGACTAGGCTATATCCGTTGTCTAGAGATAAAAATCCAAAGCAATTTCTTGAAATAATTAATAATAAAAGCTTTTTAAGAAATACAGTGGATAGAATAAAACCTTTAGTCAGCAAGGAAAATATTTTTGTAGTTACTAATGAAAAATATCTTGATAAAGTAACTGAGGAGTTGCCGGAGATTAAAAAGGAAAATATTTTTGTTGAACCTTCAAATAAAGAAACTGCAACATGTATAGGGCTATCAGCCATAAAATTATTGAAAAAAGATAAGGATGCTATAATGGTAGTGCTTCCTTCAGATCATTATATAGAAAATGAAAAGATGTTTATGGACACTATTTCTCAGGCAGTAGAAACAGTGGAAAGAAGAAGAGGGCTTATTACAATTGGCGTTCCTCCAACAAGACCAGAAACAGGATATGGGTATATACAAGTTGGAGAAAGAATTACTGGGGACATAGCTTCCTATAGAGTAGAGAGATTTCTAGAAAAGCCTAACCTAGAAGTAGCAAAAGATTTAATTTCAAAGGGTACGTATTTATGGAATAGTGGAATGTTTGTTTGGAGAGCAGATGTATATCTTAGAGAGATGGAAAGGTATTTACCTAAAATGTATAGAAGTATGATGAATATGTATTCTAATCTCGGAACAGAAAAAGAAGAGGATGTAATTAGAGAAGAATACGATCTGATAGAAGGTATTTCTGTGGATTTTGGTATAATGCAAAAAACTCGAAAAGCTTATGTGATAAAATGTGAATTTGAATGGGACGATATAGGAACCTTTATGTCGCTTTCTAGATTTTTAAAAAATTTCCGGGGAAATAATGTAACAGGAAATGCATTTATGGAACAAAGTGACAATTGCATAGTATTTGGTGGCGAAAAATTGGTGATAGGATTTGGAGTAAAAGATTTAATTATAGTAGATGCAGGAGATGTTATTTTAGTTATGGATAAAAATAAGGATCAGGAGATAAAACATTTAGTAACAGAATTAAAGGAAGCTGAAGGACTAGATAAATATGTATGAATTAATTAAGAGTTAAAAACAGAGAATTTATTCTAGGGATTTTAGAAATTCTAAAATCCTTAGAATTATAAACAAAGTTAATTTTAGTTACATTAAGGTATATAATATCAAATAATTATTTTTATAATGTGAAATTTATATTATAAGAAAAATTAATATTGAAATATGATATAAAAACACTTATAATAGGTACAAAGCATTAAGTAAACGTTTTAGTAAAACGTTTTATCAAATGGAGGGGTAAAGATGAAAAAAATATTATCGTTAATGCTAAGTATTTTGATGTTTACCACATTAACATTAACAGGATGTGGTAGCAAAAATTCAGAAGGACAAGCTTCTAAAGATGGTTCAAAGGATAAGCCATTAAAAATAGCATTATTGCTTAATGGTAATTTAGGAGACAAGTCCTTTTTTGATTCAGCAAATGAAGGGGTAAAACAAATAAAAGAAAAATTTAATGCAGAAACAAAAGTAGTAGAAATAGGACCAGATCAGACAAAGTGGGAGCCTACATTAGCAGATGTATCCGAAGAAGATTGGGATATAATAATCGTTGGTACATGGCAGATGCAAGAATACTTACAGAAGATAGCGCCACAGTACCCAGAGAAAAAGTACATATTATTTGATTCTTCAGTAGATTATTCAAAAGGAGAATTCAAAAACGTATACTCAATAAACTACAATCAAAATGAAGGATCATTTTTAGCAGGAGCACTAGCTGCAAAAATCACTTCCTCTGATATGGAATTAGCTAACAAGGATAAATTAATAGGATTCGTTGGTGGATCTGATATACCAGTTATAAATGACTTCCTTGTTGGATACATTAGAGGTGCTCAATATGTAGATCCAGAAATTAAGGTTGCTATTTCTTATGTTGCAGACTTCTTTAACAGTGCAAAAGCTAAGGAAATGGCGTTAGCTCAATTTAACCAGAAGGTTGATGTAGTATTTCCAGTTGCTTCTCAAGCAGGATTAGGTGCATTAGATGCAGCTAAAATACAAAAGAAATATGCCATAGGTGTTGACTCAGACCAAGCTATGTTATTTAAAGATGATGAAGAAAAAGCAAACTTAATAATGAGCTCAGTTTTAAAGAGAGTTGACAATTCATTAGTAAGAGCTATAGAACTTGAAGCACAAGGAAAATTACCATGGGGTACAGCAGAATCTCTAGGAATAAAGGAAGAGGCTGTTGGATTAGCAACAAATGAATATTACAATAAAAATGTTCCAGAAGATATGAGAAAGTACATAGAAGATCTTTCAAAGAAAATAGTAGATGGAGAAATAAAGGTTGATTCAGCTATTGGAATGGATACAAAAGATCTTAACGAAATAAGAAATTCAGTAAAACCTTAACATAAACAAACTATATATGCACTGGATAACTCCAGTGCATATAGTTTAATAAGAAAAATCATGAGAGTAGAGGTGAAGGATTTGTCAGGAGAAATATTGAAAATGGAGAACATAACCAAGGTATATCCAAATGGTATGGTAGCAAACAAAAATGTAAATTTTTCTGTTAATGCTGGAGAAATACATGCACTTATGGGTGAAAACGGAGCAGGTAAGAGTACTTTAATGAAAATATTATTTGGTCTTGAAAATCCTGAAGAGGGAGATATTTATCTAAAAGGCGAAAAAATAAAAATTGATTCACCTAATACAGCAATAAAAAATGGAATAGGTATGGTTCATCAACATTTTATGCTTGTTCCTTCACTTACAGTAGCAGAAAATATGGTTTTAGGTGTAGAGCCAAGAAAAAATGGATTTATTGACTTTGAAAAAGCAATAAATATCACTGAAGAAATATCAAAGAAGTACAATCTTTTAGTTGACCCTAGGGCTAAGGTTGCAGATTTACCCGTTGGAATAAAGCAAAAGGTGGAAATACTTAAAGCGCTGCTTAGAGGAGCGGAAGTATTAATACTAGATGAGCCTACAGCTGTATTAACCCCACAAGAGACAAAGGAATTATTTGCAGAACTAGTAACATTAAAAGATAAAGGACATACTATAATTTTTATTTCTCACAAATTAAAAGAAATAAAAGAAATATGTGATAGAATAACAATTCTAAGAGGGGGAAGAAGTGTAGGAGTTTACGATGTAAAAAAAGTGTCACAAGAAGACATTTCTAAGTTAATGGTAGGTCGTGATGTAATTTTAAAGATAGAAAAGAGACCAAGCAAACCTACAGAAACAGTTTTAAAGGTAAATGGAATTAATCTTGTAGATGATACAGGAAAAGATATACTTAAAGACATAAATTTTTCTCTTAGAAAAGGAGAAATATTGGGAATAGCCGGAGTAGAAGGCAATGGCCAAAGAGAATTAATTGAATTAATCACCGGATTAAAAAAATATGATAATGGCGAAATATTGATAGATGACAATAATATTAAAAATTTAAATATAAAACAAATAAGAGAACTAGGAACATCTCATATATCTGAAGATAGAATGACTTATGGTGTTGCTGGTGAAGCAAGCATTGAAGAGAATATTATCTCAGATAGGGTTGGAAGTAAGGAATTAAACAAAGGGCATTTACTAAATATTGGGAAAATTCGTGCAATGGTTAAAGAACTTATAAGTGACTATAAAGTAAAGTGTGATGGAGCAAATCAGCCTATTAAGATGCTATCAGGAGGAAATATACAAAAGGTTGTAGTAGCAAGAGAGTTTTCATCTTCTCCAAAGCTTATTATTGCTAATCAGCCAACGAGAGGAATAGATGTAGGTGCTACAGAATTTATACATAAAAAATTAGTTGAACTAAGAGATGAAAAGACAGGTATATTGTTAGTATCTGCGGATTTAAATGAAGTCATGGAACTTAGTGACAGCCTAATGGTAATGTATGGTGGAGAAATTGTAGCGTATTTTAAAGATAGCTCTAAAGTTACAGAGGAGGAATTAGGAACATATATGCTAGGAATAAATAAACAATCTCCTGAAGAGATAAGGAGGGCTATGAATGAGTAGTAAAAAGATAGAAGCACAATTTGAAATAATAAGAACCTTTGTAGCTATTTTATTAGCGATGTCCTTAGCGTTTTTAATTATTTTAGGAATAAGCAAACAACCATTAGAGGCATTAGCTACATTCTTAACAGGACCTTTCTCGTCTCTTAGACGTTTTGGTAATATGATTGAAATGTCTATACCATTTATTTTTTCGGGATTATCTGTTTGTGTAATGTTTCAAGCAAAACAATTCAATATGATAACTGAAGGTGCCTTTTTTATAGGAGGAGTAGCAGCTTCATTTATAGCAGTTAAGGTGATGCTACCTATTGGCATCCATCCAATTGTAGCTATACTATTTGGAGGTTTGATAGGAGCTTTAACAGGATTAATACCGGGAGTATTAAAAACAAAATGGAATGCAGATGAGTTGGTTTCATCTCTAATGCTTAATTACGTTTGTTTATACATGGGTATATATGTAATTAACAATGTATTGAGAGACCCTAATGCAGGTATGATGGCTTCATATGTTTTTAATCCTACAGCGGTTTTAAACAAGATAGTTCCAGGAACAAGAATTCATTTAGGTATATTTATAGCAATTTTATTTGTAATTTTAACTTATTTATTTATGTATAGATCAAAATGGGGATATGCATTAAGAATGACTGGATTAAATAAAAACTTTGCTGAATACTCTGGCATTAATACTAAGAGAGTAATTTTATATTCACAGGTGCTAGGGGGATTTATTGCAGGTTTAGGTGGAGCCACAGAGATACTTGGAATGTACCAGAGATTTCAATGGCAAAGCTTGCCTGGATACGGTTTTGACGGAATAATAGTAGCTATTTTAGCTAGAAATAATCCTTTATTCATACCAATAGGCGCATTGTTTTTAGCATATTTAAGAGTGGGAGCAGATATAATGGCTAGAATGACCGATGTGCCAAGTGAAGTAATAGCAGTTATTCAGGCGATTATAATTATGCTTATAGCAGCAAATAGATTCTTAGCAAAATGGAAACATCAAAAAATTGTTAAGGATTCACAAGAAAAACTAGCTGTTAAGGAGGGAAAGTAAATGGAAAATCTTTTTTCAATAATATTCTCAGCAAGCTTTGGATATGCAATATTAAGAGTTACAACTCCAATACTTTTTGCTTCGTTAGCAGCTTTAATATCAAATAAGGCAGGAGTTATAAACATAGGTTTAGAGGGTATAATGCTTTCAGCCGCTTTGGCGGGTGTAGTTACCAGCGCCTTTAGTCAAAGTGCCTTAGTGGGTATTATTTGTGCAGTAATAGTGGGAATGTTAATGTCGTTACTTCTGGCATATTTTTCACTCAATCTTAAATCAGATATTATTTTAACAGGTATAGCATTAAATCTACTTGCCAGTGGAGGAACTGTCTTTCTTTTATATTTGGCAGCTAAAGATAAAGGAATTTCTATTTCTTTAAAGAGTATGGTTGCTCCAGAGATATCTATACCATTATTAAATAAAATACCTGTGTTAGGACAAGTCCTATCAGGACACAACGTATTGACTTATATATCTTTATTATCAGTAGTAATAGTAAATATCCTCTTATATAAGACTCCATTGGGGTTGAAGATAAGAGCGGTAGGAGAAAATGAAAACGCAGCAGATTCTGTTGGTATTAGTGTTAAAAAGATACAATATTTAGCTCTATTGTTAAGCGGCGTTTTTGCATCCTTAGGGGGAGCATATATGTCCATGGGTTATGTTTCTTGGTTCTCAAGAGATATGACTGCTGGAAGAGGATTTATAGCTTTAGCCGCTGAGGCTATGGGTAGGGGAACTCCTATGGGAACCTTTTTAGCTTCTCTAATATTTGGATTTGCAGATGCTTTATCTAATGTAATGCAGTCCTTAAGAGTACCAGCAGAGTTTGTTCAAATGGTGCCTTATTTAACTACTATATTGGGCTTAGTTATATATTCAGCTCAACAGGCAAATAAAACTAAAAAAATTAGGAGGAAATAATTATGCGTATACCAGTAATTATGGATTGTGATCCAGGTCATGATGATGCAATAGCTCTTTTACTAGCTTTTGCAAATAAAAAATTAGATGTAAAGGCTGTAACTATAGTGGCAGGAAATCAAACTCAAGAAAAAACTTTAAATAATGCACTAAAAGTATTAAGTTTTGCAGGGATAGATGTGCCAGTAGGAAGAGGAAGCGATAAACCTCTTATGAGAGACCTTATAATTGCGCCTGAAGTACATGGAGACAGTGGACTAGACGGTCCTGAACTTCCAGAACCAACACTAAAAGAACATGAGATACCAGCAGTGGAGCTTATAGCAAAAATAGTTAAAGAGAGTGAAGAAAAAGTTACTTTAATACCAACAGGAGCATTAACTAATATTGCTAAATTTCTTTTATGTTATCCAGAATTAAAGGGAAAGATTGAAAGAATCTCATTAATGGGAGGAGCTTGCTTCGGAGGAAATTGGACTCCAGCAGCGGAGTTTAATATACTTGTGGATCCAGAAGCCGCAGATATAGTATTTAAGTCAGGAATACCTATAACAATGTGTGGCTTAGATGTAACTCATAAGGCTCTAATATACCAGGAAGATATCGATAGAATAAGAGACTTGGGTGGAAAAGTTGCAGTCATGGTAGCAGAACTTTTAGATTTCTTCTCTAAATTTCATGGTCAAATGGGATTTGAGGGAAGTCCTTTACATGATCCATGTGCCGTAGCATGGGTAATAGATCCATCTATTATAACTACAAAGAAGTTACATGTAGCAATTGAAACAAAGGGTGAACATACTTTAGGTGCTACAGTAGTAGATTATTATGATGTTTTAAAGAAAGAAAAAAATGTGGATGTGGCATTTGATATAGATAGAGAAAGATTTGTAGATATGCTAGTGGAAGCTCTGCAACAGTATAACTAAGGAGGGAATAATATGAAGATACCGGTTATCATTGACACTGATCCTGGTGTAGATGATGCTATAGCATTATGTTTGGCCTTTTCATCAGATAAGTTAGATATAAGAGCCGTGACTTCAGTAGGTGGCAACATACCTTTGAAAAAAACTACTAAAAATGCTTTGGATTTAGTAAGCTATTTTGGTAAAAATGTAAAGATTTCAAAGGGTGCTTCAGGCCCATTACTTAGAGAGTTAGAAACAGCAGAGTGGGTACATGGCGTTTCAGGTCTTGCTTCAGTAAAATTACCTAAAGGAAACATTGAGTTATATGAAAAAAATGCATGGGATACTATATATGAGGAAGCTATTAAATTTGAGGGTAAATTAAACATTATTACCTTAGCACCTCTTACTAATATAGCCATTGCTTTAATGAAATACCCTGATTTAAAAGATAAAATAGAGAGAATAACCCTTATGGGAGGAGCTTGCTATATAGGTAATACTACCCCAGCAGCAGAATTTAATATATATGTGGATGCTGAAGCGGCAGACATAGTATTTAAATCAGGTATACCTCTTACAATGGTTGGCTTAGACGCAACTCATAAAGCTGTTGTTCTAGAAGAGGAAATAGATGAAATAATTAGTGGTGATAATAGAGTAGCAGCAGTAGTAAAAGAATTACTTCAATCCTGTTTAAAAATATGTAAATTTTATGGAACAGAAGGGGCAGTTATTCATGATGCTTTAGCAGTGGCTGCTGTTATCGATCCTACAATAATTAGCAAGAAAAAATATTATGTATCCATAGAGACCAAGGGAGAGTTAACTTATGGCAAGACAGTAGTAGACATATATGATGTTACTAAAAACAAGCCTAATGTGGAAGTTGCTCTAGGAGCCGATAGGGAAAGATTTGTAGAAATGCTCAAAGGGATGATGAGAGAGTATGCTTAAGGGTTATCATAAGTGGGATACAGTCTTAAAAGATGGCAACATAATACATAGTGAAGGTAATATGGAAGAGAAGGTACATTTATACATAAGGGATGGAAAAATAGAGAAAGTATCAAAAGAATATGAAGAAGGTGCTAAAGAAGTAATTCAATGTAAAGATCACTATATAACACCTGGATTCGTAAATTTACATTCTCATGTGCCAATGAATATACTAAAAGGGTTAGCTGAGGATGTAAATATTAATGATTGGTTCAATGTAGAAATATTTCCTTATGAAAGTAAACTTACCCCTATGGATATATATTATGGAGCATTGTTAGGAATAAGCGAAATGATAGACAATGGAGTTACAGCTTTTGCAGATCACTACTTTTTTGCAGATAAGATTTGTGATGCAGTTATAAAAAGTGGCATTAGAGGAGATATAGCACCAACAGTATTTGGATTAGCTGATAACTTTGAAGATATGCTAAATGAAGCTTCCGAGCTCATAGAAAAGAGAAGGCATGAAAGCAGTAGGCTTAACTTAAGAATGGGACCACATGCCCCTTATACTTGTCCACCTGATAAACTAAAGAGAATAGTAGAGAAGGCAGAAGAGCTTAAAATAGGATTACACATACATGTATCTGAAACAGAAGAACAGGTAATAAATAGTTTAAGTGAATATGGAAAAACTCCTTTTCAAATGCTAAATGAAGCGGGTGGATTTAATCTTCCTTTGATAATCGCTCATGGTCTATGGGTTAAGGAAGAGGATTTTAAATACATAAATAAAAATACTTTCTTTGCAATATGTCCTAAGACTTATATGAAATTAGGAATGGGAAGAGGTAATGTTTTTAGTAGATATAATGAGCTGCCATTATGCATAGGAACAGATGGAGGGGCAAGCTCAAATACACTAAGTCCTTTAGAACAGTTAAGGTTATTTGCACTGGTTGGCAAATTAGAGAATAGAGCGGAAGATTTTAAACTAAAAGATATGTGGAAAATTTTAATGAGGGGGCACAACGCATTAAGCTTTAATACTGGAGAAGTAAAAGAAGGATTTAATGCAGATTTGCTTATATGGGATTTAAATAAAAGTAATACCTACCCAAATTATAATCCACTAGCATCTATAATTTATAGCGGTGAAAGCAAAAATATAGTTCATTCAATGGTTGATGGAAAATTTATAAAAAAAGATGGAGCCATAGTTTTTAAAAATCAACTATTGTGGAAAGAGATTGAGACGACCTCTAAGAATATACTAGATAAGGGAAAAGGTACAAATAAAGTTATATATTAAGGAGGAATAATTATGAAAAAGGCTTGGGAAATGGAACATGAGTTAATGCAAAATGCTATGCCTGTAATATTAAGTGAGGAAGATCAGACTTGGAGTACGGGAGCAGAACATGCAGAAGAATATATAGAGACAATGATTAAGTTAGTTTGGAAGAGCAATGTTCCAGGATCATTTGCCCCAGAGAGGGTTATAATAGGAGCTATTCAGTCCATGGAAAATATGGGATACAGTGTAGAAGAGGCAGAAAAGTTAATTCCTCTTGGACTTAAAGCTTTAGAAGAAAATAATATAGTTGAATTGAGTAAAATAACTGCTAGAGTTTATTATGAACTGAACAATTCTAAAAAGGATATGAGCTCACCTTATTGGAAATATAAAATATATTCCACTTGGGAAGAATACAAAAATTCAGTAAAATTCTATCAGTATGATAAATACGATATATCAAGAGAAGACTTTGAAGAAAAGATATTAGCGGGATGGATAGCTCAAATATGTGCAGGAGCATTAGGGACAGCTATAGAGGGGTATACTACTGAGAACATTGAAAAGACTTTTGGAGATGTAAAATATTATGTCAGAAAGCCAAATACCTATAATGATGATATAACATATGAACTAGCATTTTTAAAAGCTTTTGATGAAAAGGGTTATGAAGTTACTTCATCAGATATAGCAGAAGAATGGGTTGGACTTATTCCGTTAGGTTGGTCAGCTGAAGATATTGCATTAAGAAATATTAAGGGGGGAATATATCCTCCTTACAGTGGTGAATTTAATAACTATTACCGTGAATGGATAGGAGCGCAAATGAGAGGTGCTATATGCGGAATGGTTGCTCCAGGAAATCCAGAAGAAGCGGCTAGACTTGCTTGGATTGATGGTGTAATTTCTCATCATAACAATGGTGTAATAGGAGAAATATTTAATGCAGTATTGGTATCTTTAGCCTTTGTTGAAAATGATGTGAAAACTATACTAAGTAAAACTATAGAAATGATACCAAAGGATTCAGAGTACTATTCAGTAATAGAGTTTGCATATAATCAATGTAAGAATAGTAATAATTGGAGAGATGCATGGAAACCTTGTGAAGAAAAGTACAAAATGTATAACTGGATTCACGCATATCCAAATGCGGCAGCAGAAGTTGTAGCTTTATATTTTGGTGGAAATGATTTTGATAAAACAATGAATATAATATCTATGGCAGGACAAGATGTTGACTGTAATGCCGCACAGATAGCTACCATATATGGTATAATGCATGGTTTAAAAGGAATAGACGAAAAGTGGTTTCAACCAATTGGTGATGATTTAATAACCTATGTTAGAACTATGGAGAAATTAAAAATAAGTGAACTATCAAAATGGACAGTGGAGGTTATTAGAAAATCCGACAAGGGAGAATGATAATGAGCATAACTATCAAAGATATAGCTAAAGAAGCTAATGTATCTATTGCTACGGTATCTAGGGTTATAAATAACAAAGAAGATGGTGTTAGCACAGAAACTAGGGAGAAGATATTGCACATAATGAAAAAACATAATTATATACCTAGTAGTATAGCGAGAGGATTAGTGACTAAAAAAACTAACATCATAGGTCTTATATTACCGGATATAAATAACCCCTTTTTCCCTGGAATAGTAAGAGGTGTGGAAGATGCAGCCAACGAATATGGGTATAATATTATTTTGTGTAATACAGATGATAATGAAGATAAAGAAAAAACCTATATTCAAATTTTAAAAGAGAAATGTGTAGATGGAATAATATATACTAGCACGCTATACAACAATGGAGAGAATATAAACTTGTTTCACCAATATAAGATACCTTTTGTATCAATGGATAGAAATATAAATATGGATAATGTTCCTTTTGTAGCCACAAATGGTGAAGTAGGAATGTTTAAGATAGTAGAATATCTCCTTGAAAATGGTCATACGGAAATAGCCTATATATCTGGTAAAAGAGAAGCAATGTCTAATTGGGGTAGGTTAAAAGGATATAGAAAGGCTCTTGAGAAATATGGGATACCTATAAGAGAAGAATTTATAAAATATGGAGATTATAAAATAACTGGTGGCATAAAATGTATGGAGGAGCTTTTGCAATGTGGTAATAAATTCACTGCAGTAGCATGTGAAAATGATCTAATGGCTATAGGAGCTTTGGAGGTTTTAAATAATAGAAAGATAGATGTTCCTAAAGAAGTTTCTGTGACTGGATATGACAATATTTTTTTTAGTAAAGCAACGTTCCCTAAGCTAACCACCGTATCTCAACCAACTTACCAAATGGGATATAAGGCCGTAGAACTACTAATGAAGATAATTAGAAAAGAAGAATTAAAAGAAAGAGAAATAATACTGAATACAGACTTAATAATAAGAGATTCTGTTTCAAGACGAGGTGATTTCATTGGAGATTTTAGTTATAGGCAGTATTAATATAGATTATGTATCGACTGTAGAGGAGCTTCCAAGAAAAGGGGAGACCCTTCATGCAAATTCCTTTGAGGATAGTGCTGGGGGTAAAGGCGCAAATCAAGCAGTAGCAGCGAGGAGACTTGGTGCAGAGGTATCTATGATAGGTGCTGTAGGAAATGATGTAATAGGGAAAAAGCTAAAAGAAAGTTTAGAAAAGGAAGGCATAGATGTTAGCTGTATAAACGCTGTAGATGTACCTACAGGTAATGCTCTAATAACCGTAGATAAAAATGGTGATAATACCATAGTAGTTTATTCCGGTGCAAACTTTCAACTAGACAATAAGTGGATTGATGATTCAGAGAAGTTAATAAAAAGAAGCGATATAGTTGTGCTACAGTTAGAAATACCAATGGAAACTGTTATGTATTCAGCTAAGTTAGGAAAAAAACATAATAAGATAGTTATTTTAAATCCAGCCCCAGCAAAGGAGTTACCAGAAGAAATTTATAACTATATAGACTACATAACTCCTAATGAAACGGAGCTTTATAAACTCACTGGTGTTGAAGATGATATAGAAGGAGCCTCAAGAAAATTATTAGACAGAGGTGCTAGAAATGTAGTAGTTACACTAGGAGAAAAGGGATGCTACTGTTTAGGAGAAGTAGGAGAATATGGAATAGATAGCTTTAAAGTTGAAGCTATAGATACTACCGCAGCAGGAGATTCTTTCAATGGAGCATTAGCTGTAGCTCTATGTGAAAACAAGAAAATAGAGGATGCTTTAAAGTTCGCTAATGCAGTAGGAGCTTTGACTACAACTAAAAAGGGTGCTCAGACTTCCTTGCCATACATGAAGGAAGTAGATAAGTTTATAAGTAAAAAATAATTTAAAACAAAGTATAGATAATAAGTATTATGATACTTAAGCTCTATACTTTGTTTTTTTATGAAAATCATTGCCAAAGATTTATTAAAATATTATTTTATAATAATATAAAATATAATTATAATATTAAGTAGATAGAAAATATTTAAATGCTTAAAATTAAGGAAAGGAAAATTTATTTTATAGAATAGGTAAATTAAATAATAATTAATTAATATAAAGGCATAATAACTCTATAATTGAAAGGGTGATAATGATGAAGTTGTCTAGGGATTTTTATAATAGAGATACTCTTATTGTTGCAGAGGAGTTATTAGGGAAGATATTAGTGGTAAATAAGGACAATAAAATATGTAAAGGTAAGATAGTTGAGGTAGAAGCTTATATGGGATTCATGGACAAAGCTGCTCATTCCTACAACAATAGAAGAACTAAAAGAACTGAGGTCATGTATGGAAAACCTGGATTTTCTTATGTATACTTTATCTATGGGCTTTATTATTGTATGAACGTAGTAACAAGGGAGGAAGGTATACCTCAAGCTGTCTTAATAAGGGCTGTTGAGCCATTAGAAGATATTGAAGTTATGAGTTTTAGAAGATTCAAAAGAGGCTATGATGAGTTAAGTAATAGGGAGAAAATAAATATAACCAATGGGCCTTCAAAGTTATGTATGGCTATGGGCATAGATAAAGACTTAAACGGTTTAGATTTACTAGAAGATGATATTTTTATAGAGGAGGGTATAAAAGAAAGTTTTGAGGTTTCTACGTCAAAGCGTATAGGGATAGACTATGCTGAGGAGGCCAAAGACTATCCTTGGAGATTTTATATTAAAGGAAATAAATATGTATCAAAAAAATAGAAAGGGTAGATTTAATATGAGAGTTTTATATTATGATTGCTTTTCGGGCATTAGTGGAGATATGAATCTAGGGGCTATGATAGACCTAGGGGTGGATGCAGATTATCTTTTAGAAGAGTTAGATAAAATGCATTTACATGGTTATCGTATAGAGGTAAAAAAAGATGAAAGAAAAGGTATAACTGGTACTAAAGTAAATGTTATTCTAGAAGATCATCATCACGATCATATTCATGGACATGTTCATGAACATAATGATGGACATCAGCATGAACATATACATAGACATGAGGAAGATGGTGGAAGTCATCATCATAGAAATTTAAAAGATATAGAGGAAATAATCTATAATAGTAAGTTAAATCCGAGAGTAAAAGAATTAAGCATGAAGATATTTGAAAAGGTAGCAGAAGCTGAGGCTAAGGTTCATGGAAAGGATTTGTATGATGTTCATTTTCATGAAGTTGGAGCTGTGGATTCTATTGTAGATATAGTTGGCGCAGCTATTTGTTATGATTATTTAAATGTAGATAAGGTTATTTCTGCTCCAATAGAATTAGGCAAAGGTTTTGTAAATTGTGCACATGGAACCTTCCCAGTACCAGCACCAGCTACCATGGAGATATTAAAAGGAATACCTGTTAAAAAAGGGACTATACCTTTTGAAGCTACAACTCCTACAGGAGCTGCAATACTAGCTACATTAGTTTCAGAATACAAAGAAGATTTAAGTTTTAATATTAATAAGATTGGATACGGCATAGGATTTAAAGATGAAGGAAATATTCCTAATGTACTTAGAGTTTTTCTAGGGGAAGTTCAATATAACCAAGATGTATATGTACTTGAATGTAACATTGACGATATGAATCCTGAGGTATATCCATATGTAATGGACAAGCTAATGAAAGCAGGAGCATTAGATGTATATTTAACTCCAACGATTATGAAAAAAGGAAGACCAGGGATTAATTTATCAATGTTATATAGCATTGAAAGTGAAGAGAAAGTAAAAAATTTAGTGTTAAAAGAAACAACCACATTAGGGTTTAGAAAATATAGAGTTCAGAGAGAGTGTCTTAATAGAAGTATAGAGCATATAGATACCCCTTACGGTGAAATTAAAGTTAAAAGTGCTTATTTAAATGGTGAAAAGGTGAAATGCAAACCAGAATATGAAGATGTAAAATCTATGGCAGAAAAAGAAGGGATATCTTTTAATAAAGTGTATAATAGTGTTTTAAAAGAATTAAACAAATAAATTTATTAATTCTGAGGTGACATTAATGGGTAAAGATAGTAAGTATGAAAATTTAATTGAATATTTGAAAGGATTAGAAAAGGTTGCTATAGCATTTTCAGGAGGAGTAGATAGCAATTTCTTGCTTAAAGTTTCTCAAGAGGCATTAGGAGACAAGGTAGTAGCTATAACGGTAAAAGCACCATATATTCCCAAAAAAGAAATAAAGGAAGTAAAGGAAATTGTTAAAATTAGTGGTGTAGAACATTATTTTTTAGAAATGCCATTAGAAGATCTTATTAAAAATAATCCTGAGGATAGATGTTATATTTGTAAAAAGGCTGTGTTTAATAAAATTATGCTTCTTGCAAAGGATAAAGGTGCTAAATATGTATTAGACGGAACTAATTTTGATGACACAAAAGAATATAGACCTGGTATGAAGGCATTGGAGGAGCTTAATATAAAAAGTCCTCTTAAAGAACTAGGTTTTAAAAAAGAAGAAATTAGGCAATACTCAAAAGAGTTAAAATTAAATACTTGGAATAAACCTTCTTATGCGTGTCTTCTATCTAGAATTCCTTATGGAAAAGAGATATCCTTTGAGGAACTTGAAAGAATTGAAAAAAGTGAAGAGTTTTTACAACAAATAGGATTTAATGGCGCTAGAGTAAGAAGCTATGGAGAAATGGCTAGAATAGAAGTGTATAAAAATCAGATAGGCGAGTTTTTTGAGGAGAAAATTTTAAACATGGTAGTCTCAAAATTAAAGCTATTAGGATACAAATATGTAACTGTTGATTTAGAGGGATATAGAAGTGGTAGTATGGATAGCAATATAAAGGATGGAAATAATAATGAATGAGAAAGAGATAAAGGAGTTATTGATCGATATAAAGGAAAATAGAATATCTTTAGAAGATGGAGTAAAAGCCTTTAAAGAACTTCCTTTTAAAGATTTAGGATTTGCTAAAATTGATAACCATAGAGAGATTAGAGTAGGCTATCCAGAAGTTATATATTGTGGGGGGAAGACTACAGAACAGGTGAAAGCCATTATAAAATTTATGATGACGAAAGAAAATAATATATTAGCTACTAGGGCAACAGAGGAAATGTTTTATGAAGTAAGGGACATTTGTAAAGAAGCTGAATATCATGAGGAAGCAAAGATTATAAGGGTAATGAAAAATAAGCCTGAAAGTCCAGATTCATACATTGCTGTGGTAGCAGCAGGAACTTCAGATATTTCTGTATGTGAAGAAGCAGCTATTACGGCAGAAACTTTTGGAAATAAGGTAGAGAGAATTTATGATGTTGGAGTGGCCGGTATACATAGATTGTTTGATAAGTTGGATATAATAAGAGGAGCTAAGGTTGTTATTGTAGTAGCAGGTATGGAAGGAGCTCTTGCAAGTGTTGTAGGTGGATTAGTAGATAAGCCAATTATAGCTGTACCTACTAGTGTGGGATATGGAGCTAATTTCAATGGTTTGGCTGCTCTTTTATCAATGCTTAATAGTTGTGCTTCAGGAGTTAGTGTTGTAAATATAGACAATGGATTTGGAGCTGGTTATAGTGCTAGTATGATTAACAAACTATAAATATATATTTAAGGGTGAAAAGTATGAACAATAAGAATCTGACCAAGTACTTAATTATCATATTAATGTTTAATATTTTTTTTGTAGCCTGTGATAATAAGGAGCCTTCTAATGGATTTAATAAAAGGTTGAGAGGAAAGGTTAATATTGTAGTACCAAAAGAGAGGGAAAATTATGTAAAGAAGTTTTCTCAGGAATTCATAAAATATTTTCCAAATGTAACTTTTAACATTAGGGTAGAAGAAGATGTTTATGATAATTTTGATGATTTCCTAAATGAAAAGGGAAAAGATAAGAGCAATATTATAATTATGGAAAATAAATATGCTCCATACATATTAAAAGAAAATCAAGATGAACTTTTTAATATATCTTCAATTCTAACTCCATATAAAGATAATTATTATAAAGAAGATATTAGAAAACTTTCTGTAAACAATGGCATTTATGGTTTACCTTTAGATAGAAAGCCTTATTATATGATATACAGGAAAGAAATATTTGAAAAAAGCAAAATAAATATTGAAGATATAAGAACCTGGCAAGATTTTATAGATAAATGTAAACTCATAAATAAAAAAAATAAGAATAATTATAAATTTATATGGGAAGAAAGTGAAAATGAGATTTATAATGTATTATTAAGCCAATTAGCTGGAAGGGGTTATTATTTAGAAGAGAGTAGTAACCTATCATCTTCCGATATTTTAAAAGTTAAAAATACTATTGAAATCTTTAAGAAGGAAGATGTTGTAACGAGGGAAAATTTAATAGATGAAATAAGAAATGGAAAATTAGCTGCCACCATAGTAGATATAAATCATATAAATCAAATTATGAAGGAAGTTCCTGAGATGAGTGGAAAGTGGGTAGTTAGTAAAGTGCCTTCCTTTGAAATAGGCGGAAATAGAGAAATATCTTTAGATGGATATAGTGCTTTTGTCCCAAAGGATACACATAATAAGGAACTAGTTTTAACTTTCATGGAGTTTATGATAGCCAATGAAAAACTTCAACAGGAATTATTGCTTAACCAAGGTATATTTCCTGCCAATATAAACGCTTATAAGTGGGAAGAATTAAATAAAACAGTAGAATATTATAATAATATTAAGTTGTGGCTTATGGCTGCAAATACAGAAAAGCTTCTCAGGGTAAAATGAGAAGCTTTTTATATATCATTGTATGTTTTATTGTAAGCATCTAAGGTTTTTCTTGCAGTTTCATTCCAAGAAAATAAAGAAGCTCTTTTTATGGCCTTTTCTTTTATTGAATTTTGAAAGCCTATGTCTCCTAAGATTTTTTCAATGTTTGTTTCTAAACATTTTTCATCATAAGGGTCAATTAAAATTCCGCCATCTTCAACTACTTCCGGTATTGATGATAGATTTGAAGATATAACGGGAGTTCCACAACTCATGGCTTCTAGAGGAGGAAGTCCAAAACCTTCATATAAAGAAGGATAAACAAATAAATCACATCCATTATAAAATAAAGGAAGATGAGATTCAGGAACAAAACCTGTAAATACAATATGATTTTTTATATTCATGGAGACACTCATATTAAGTAATGCTTCACCACTATCTTTATTAGCACCTACAATCACGAGTTCGTATTCCTCATTTAGTTTATTAAATACCTTAGAAAAGGTGTTTATAAGAGAATGGACATTCTTTCTAGGGCTGAAGCCTCCTATATATAATATAAAGGGTTTAGTAATATTATAGAATTTTTTAAGATCATATTTACACTTATCTTTATCCATAGGTTTATACTTAGAATCTGCAGCTAAAGGAGTTACAAAAATTTTTTCAGGATCAAATTTAGGAAAAAATTTAGTTATATCTTTTTTAGACCATTCGGATACAGTCAATATGGCATTGCAGTTGTCGATTAAAGCAGGCAATTCTTTTAAAAACTTATTTAGATATCCCTTTCCTACAGTTTCAGGCATTACATAAGGAATTAGGTCATGAATAGTAATAATTCTTTTACAGGTAGTATCTCTATGCAAACCAATGCCATTTTGAGGAACATGATATAAATCTATACCTTCAGTAGATATACTATTTGGAAAATAATAATCCTCAAAGAAGTTTTTATTTTTTTTAGAGGTAAGAGTTATCTTTGAATTATTTTTTTTATATTCATCATGATTTTCTCCCCACCAATATATATGGTAATAGTTATCTTTATCAATGTTTAGCAAGCATCTTAATAAATTTTCTGTATAAGTTCCAATTCCAGTTCCTTTGTAAAAGTTAATTCCTCTAGCGTCAACACCTATTTTCATTTAATTCCCTCCTTAAAAACAGGGCAGGTTATAAAAGGTTATATATTATTAATATTATATATAGTTGGAAAATGTGTCATTTAGCACATACAAAGGAAATTTTACATATAATACAATTATAAGTAATTTCGAGGAGGAGAAACCTTGAATGAAGAACAAATAAAGATGAGGATCGAAGAAGAGTATTCTATTAAACCTCGTGAAGTAGAAAAAGTAAAAAATGTTTATAAGATAATAACTGAGAAAGAGAAATATTGTCTCAAAGTAATTAAATACGAAGTAAGTCACTTTCTGTTTATATTATCTGCTATTAAACATCTTCAAAAAAATGATTTTCAGAACACACCTAAGATTATTAAAAATATAAAAGCGCAAGATTATATTAGCCTGGGGAATAAGTATGCTTATTTAACTCCATGGGTGGAGTCAAGAGCATGTAATTATGATAATCCAATGGAATTAAGACTAGCATCAAATAGACTTGCAGAGCTCCACTTAAAAAGCCAGGGGTTTAATATAACATCAGATATGAAACCTAGAGTAGGGTGGTTTAATTGGTTTGAAAATTTTTCTAATAAGAAGAGAGATATATTAGACTTTAAAAATATAATAGAGAATAAGGATGAAAAAACTTATTTTGATCTTTTATATTTAAAACATATAGAAGAAGAGATAAAAAGGATAAACAAATCACTAGAGGATTTAATGGCAAGTAAGTATTTTCTAAAAATGAAAGAAGAAATAATTAAAAAAGGTTTTTGCCACCATGATTATGCTCATCATAATGTTCTTATAGATGAGGAAGGAAGCACAAATATAATAGATTTTGATTACTGTATTCTAGATACTCATTTACATGACTTAAGTAGCTTAATTGTAAGAGTTATGAAGAATGGTAAATGGGATATATTTAATTCTATCCATATCTTAGATAGTTACAGCTCAGTGTATCCAATAAATAAAGATGATATAGATATTATGGCTGCATTTATAGAATTTCCTCAAGCCTTTTGGCAGTTAGGTATACAATATTATATTGAGAAGCAACCTTGGGAGGAAGGGGTATTTGTAAATAGACTAAATAAGGTATGTGAGGATAAAAGCTCAAGACAAGAATTTGTAGATGAATTTAAAAATATTAAGTATTAATTAATACTGGGGGTAATTTTATGATAATAGGAAATACCTTTGAGCATTACTTAATATCCAAAGGTATAGATGTAGTAGACCAAATTAATTTTGATCTAAAGAGTAAGGAAGTAACTGAAGAAATGCTACTAGAGCAGATAAAAATAATAAATGAATTTCATAAAAGCGTGAAAGGAAGTACTACTGGAGTAAAGGAAAGATTGGACAGTAGAGCGGGAAGAGTGGTAGAAAGTTTTAAGGTAAATATAAAGAAATTAAAAAGAGATATGGATAGATTTAAAGAAGAAGGAGCAAGTAATCTATTTGAAGAAATAATTCTATACAAGGGTGATGATTATATAAAAAGAGGAGAAGAAGTTATAAAGATTATATATGAAAATGAATATTATGATTTAATACTAAGAAGTATGAAAAATAAAGAGATTTGCTTAGATGACGTTGATTTTAATAATTTAGCTAAAGAATCAAAGGTGCAAGTGAAAAATATTAAAAAAAGCAGTTATAATATGGTAGAGATAGATTGTTATAATTTACTTTACAAATATAAGAAAAAGGGATTGGATGTAAATTTCAAAAAATTAGTTGAGGAATTTTGTGAATTAGAAGGATTGAAAGATAATAGTTATCAATTCATAATTGCATGTTTATCCTTCCCTTATGAAGTTACAAGACAATGTAGTAATTACAGATTAAAGAAAAAAGATCTTAGAGATGATGAATATATACTAAAATTACAGAAGGCTATTATTCAGGACTCTATGAGTTTATTATAGAGGTGATATTTATGAAAGATATGTATAAGGATATAGATTACTTAATTAAGTATGATTTAGATATAAATCTTTTTACTAAATTTAACCTAGAACCATATGATATATATCCAATAAGAAGTATATTTATAGTAAGTACTGATAAGGGAGACAAAATATTAAAAAAAATAGATTATAGTAAGGATGAATTATTATTTATCTATGAAGGGCTTAATTATATAAGAGATAAATTTGACAGAGTTATGAAATTCAATAAAACAGTAGATGGGGATATATATGCTTTATGGAATGGCGAAATGTATTGCATGATAGATATATTTGAAGGGAGGGAGTGTGATTACTCAAATCCAATTGATATATTTACTGTAGCTAAAGGATTAGGAGAATTACACTTAGCCTCATCAGGATTTAATTTGCAATTAGATAATAGAGTTAACTCTGGAAAGATGATAAATAAATTTAATAGAAGACTAAAAGAGATGGAGGTCTTTAAAACTATAGCTAATTTAAGCGAATATAATGGGGAGTTTGATAAGATCTTTTTAGAAAATATTGACCATTATATAGAGGAAATTAAAAGGAGTATTAAATTATTAGAGGCATCATCTTATTATAAATTATGTGAAGAGGGGGATAAGGTTATATTATGTCATCATGATTTAGCCTATCATAACGTAATTATAAAAAATAACGAAGCATATTTTATAGATTTTGATTATGCTATAGTGGATTTAAAGGTACATGATATATGTAATTTTATCAACAAGGTATTAAAGAGTTCCGCCTATGACATTGAAAAAGGGAAAAAAATTATAGGGGAATATACAAAGGTTAATCCCATAGATAAAAGAGAGATGACTGTATTATATGGATTACTAACTTTCCCACAAGATTTCTACAGTGTAAGCAGAGATTATTACACGAGAAGAAAAGATTGGCCAGAAGAAACGTTTATAAATAAGATTAAGAAAAAGACAGAGATTGAGGAATTTAGAATAGAATTTTTAAAAGAATTTGAAGAACTATTATAATATAAGCTGCCTTATCTAGGCTCTGGTGTTGTATTAATACAGCATCAGAACTTATCTAGGGCAGCTTATATTTTATGAATTGAGTATTTTGTTATATGCTATTAAAGTATTTTTAGCAGTATTACCCCAGTTTAATTCAGAAGCCCTAATAAGGCCTTTTAGTGATAGATCTTCTTTCAACTCATTATTAGTAAGTACATCATACATAGAGCTGCATAGCTGATCAACGTTTTTAGGATGAACTAATAGAGCAGCATCTCCTGTGACTTCAGGAATTGAAGTAGAATTAGAGGCTATTACAGGAGTACCACAGGCCATAGCTTCAACTGGAGGTAGACCAAAACCTTCGTAAAAAGAAGGATAAACAAATAACTCACATCCATTGTATAATGATGGCATGTGTTCTAATGGTATGAAACCTGGGAAGATTACTTTATTTTCAATGCCTAAGTCCTCACAGCGTTTTTTGTATATAGAATAAGATTGGCCTTGCTTGCCAGCTATAATCAACTTTAAGTCTCTTTTGTATATGTTTAAAAGTTTACTAAAGGCGTCTATAAGTCCAACTATGTTTTTTCTAGGACTAAATCCACCTACATATAATATATATTCGTCATCGATGGAATAGTGCTTTTTAATAAGTTCCTTGCTAAGCTTTTTTTCCATTGGATGATATATATTTTCACTTGCTAGATGGGTTACATATATTTTTTCTTTTGGAAAATTAAAAGCCTCCAGTATATCCAGTTTAGAGTGATTTGATACAGTAATTATTCCATCGCACATTGAAACTATTTCTGGAAGGGTTTCATTAAAAAGTTTTAAATATCTTTCGCTAGAGGTTTCGGGCATTTTGTAAGGTATTACGTCGTGAAGAGTCATTACAAAGGAGCATTTTTTATCTAAAGGCAGACCTATTCCGTTTTGAGGTACGTGGTATAAATCCATATCGTTACCCTTTAATATATTAGGGATATTTACCTCATCCCAGAAATTTTTTTTGCAGTTTTCTGTGATTTGAGCAATAGTGAAATTAGGCTTGAAATTAATATTGTTACTACAATGCTCAGGTAAGAAGACCATATAGTTATTTACGGAATCTATATTATTAATGTGATTAATTAGCTGATAAGTATAGGTGCCTATACCAGTTCCCCTATACCAATTTGCAGCTCTTCCATCTATTCCTATTTTCATTAGGCTATCCCTTTCCTAAACTAATCATAATTTATTATATTAACCATTGCAAAAAAGTGTTAATAAAATAAGAATATGACAACATATCTTCTAAAATTATCATGTAATACATATAAATTATAAGGAGGTGATTACTATGATGAGAGAGTTTGAAATAGAAAGACAATTTGATATCAAAATTGAAAACTTAAAGCCTAATAAAGGTGTGTATTTATTAAAAACAAACAGAGGACCAAAATGTTTGAAAAGAATAAACTATGGCATTCAAAAATTATTGTTTGTGTATGGAGCCAAAGAACATTTAATAGCAAATGGATTCCCAAGAGTGGATAAATATCATTTAAACATAGATGGACATCCTTATGCCATAGTAAATGAAGATATATATACTCTATCTCAGTGGATAGAAGGAAGAGAAGCAGATTTTAGGAGTAAAGAGGATTTAATAATGGCAGCGGAGAATTTAGCATATCTTCATATTTCCTCGAAGGGATATGAACCACCTGAAAATAGTAAACTGAAGTCTGACTTGGGAAGATGGCCTAATCTAATGGAAAAAAGAGTGAAATCTTTAGACAAGATGAGAGATATGTGTAGAAAGAGAAATAACAAAACAAAATTTGATATGAACTATATAAAAAGCCTTCAATTTTATAAAAATATAGGTAGAAGAGCCATAACCGTATTAAATGATTCAGAATATAACGAACTGTGTATGATAGCAGAAGAAGAAAAAAGCTTTTGCCATCATGATTATACTTATCATAACATAATAATTGATGAGAATAAGGATATTAATGCTATAGACTTCGATTATTGTAAAAGAGAAATAAGAGTGTATGATATATATTCATTTATGACTAAAGCTCTAAAGAGAGTGGACTGGGATATAGAATATGCTAATTTAATTTTAGATGCTTACAATAAAATATATCCACTTCAAGATTGTGAATATAGGGTATTATTTGCATTTTTATTATTCCCTCAGAGATTTTGGAGATTATCTAATAGATATTATTATAATGAAGTAAATTGGCCTTCCAATACATTTAGTAATAAAATGGAGGAATTAATAGCTGAACAAAATAATTATATGGCATTTATCGAAAAATTTAAAAACATGTACGATCAAAAGGAATAATCAATAAAGCATGCAATACTTTATGAGTAAAGCATGCTTTGATTTTTGCACGCAAATTTATACATTAACATATTATGTAACATAAGTTTTTATAAGTGGAGAGGATTTTATGGATATAGGAGATATAGTAGTAAGAAGATCCTATGATAGGGATATTACCTTTAAAGTAATAGATATTAAAGAAACAAGTGAGGGAAATATCTATATATTAAAGGGAATAAATTTAAGAATAATTGCGGATTCTTTAGAAGAAGATTTAGAATTAGTAGATAGAAATACTTGTAGTGATTATGAGGAAGTATTTAATAGAAAAGTAAATACTTCTATAAAAAAAATATTGCTTGATAGAACTGGCATAGATATAAGAAATCTAAATAGGTCTGTATCTATAAATGAAAAAAAAGACTTATCTTTCGGAAGACCAGGGAAAATACTACATGTTGATGGTGATGCGGAATATTTAGAAGTATGCTTAAAGGTTTATAAGCAACTGTCTTTGGATGCGATTGGGAAAATAATTAAAGAAAATGAACAGCCAAAACAAATAGTGAATATAGTAAAAGCAGTTAAACCTGATATTGTAATCATAACCGGTCATGATGGAGTACTTAAAGATACTAAAGACTTTATGGATTTAGATAACTATAAAAATTCTAGACACTTTGTAGAAGCTGTAACGGAGCTAAGAAATTATGAACCGGGATATGATAACTTAGTCATATTTGCAGGCGCTTGCCAGTCCCATTATGAAGCGATATTAGATGCAGGTGCTAATTTTGCCAGTTCTCCTAGTAGAGTACTTATACATTGCTTAGACCCTGTATTTATATGTGAAAGAATAGCCTACACAAACATAGAAAAAGTCGTAGCAATAAAAGAAGCGCTGCAAAACACTATTAGTGGAGCAAAAGGCGTTGGAGGACTTCAGACAAGAGGTAAGTATAGGGAAGGATTTCCTAAATCTAAGTATTCTTAAAAAATTGCGGAGCAATATTTATTGCTTCGCAATTTTTATTGTGGAAATAATATTATAACTTCCCAGTTATTCAAGGAAACTTGAATAATTATGAAAATTATAGGTAATAATAAACTAAGAGAAGATATTCAATATTAAACAATGTAAACCTTTAAAAATATTTATAAATTGGCAAATATAAATGTTGACAAATTATAAATTTAGATATAAAATTAAAAGTTTAGTTGACTTATTTTAAATTTTAATATATAATATAATAGGTGGAAAGAGGGTGTTTGTTGTGGAAAGAGGAAATGTATTGGCTGCTATAAGAAGAGATATAGAAAGCCATGTTGGAGAAACTGTAACTCTTAAAGCAAATGGGGGAAGAAGAAAGACCCTTGTAAACAAGGGGACAATAGAAAAAACATACCCCAGCATATTTGTTATCAGATTAGATAATGACACCCAAAGGACAGTGACATATAGTTATTCTGATGTATTAACAAAGACGGTTCAATTAGTTTATGCATAATAAAAAGCAGTACTTTACAGTACTGCTATTTCACTTTTTATGCAAATTATAATATAAACAAAAAAAGAAAGATGGTAAAAAGCCATCTTTCAACTATGGTATAAAAGGGTATTGAGAATTTATGAGAGGTTATATGGTCAACAACCAATTTTAATAATACGACAAAATAAGATATATGTCAACAATATTTATGGTGGCTCCATCCCCTGTTATAATGCTATTTAAATAATATGAAATATTATGTTCTAAAAACTTTAAATATTTATATCTATATAAGGTATAAATATTTAAAGTTTAATCATATTTCCTTCTTTTTGATTATATAAATAAATAGTAGGTTTATATAGGAGGGAAAAGAAGCATGGGTATAGAGCTTATTAGAGAGAATATAGAATGTGAACAATTACTAGGACAAAACTCAATGGATACGGTTATCAAAGCTGAATATGTAATACCAGATACTCATCCGGATATAACTAAGATATTATCTGTAGATGCTAGGCCTTTTATAATTAGCAAAGAAACCATGAAAGACAAAGTGTATTTGGAGGGACAAGTAGAATATAATGTAATTTATTTAGCGAAAGAAGAAGAAAAAATGGGTGTCCATGGCATTACTTACATTGGAAAGTTTTCAAATTATATTGAAGTGTCCGGAGCAGAACATAAAATGAATTGCCAATGTGAATGCTATGTTGAACATATGGATAGTAATATAATACATGAAAGAAAAATAGGAGTAGAAGGAGTAATAAAATTAAGAGCAGAAGTATATAAAAACTATAACTTTGATATTGTAAAAGATATAGAGGATAATTTTGATGCTCAAATGCTTAAAAATCCCATAGAAATAGACAAAATTGTTGGGAATGTAGATTCTGATATGATAGCAAAACGTAATGTTAAAATTCCAGCTGACAAACCGGAGATAGGAAACATACTTAGATGTGATGTAAAAGTACGTAAGAGAGATGCAAGAGTATTGGAAAATAGAGTGTCCATAGAAGCGTCAGTACTGATTATTCTATTATATAGAGGGAAAGATACGAGAGATATTGTGTCGATCCAAGAGGAGGTACCTATTTCTAAGGATGTTGAATTTGATGGAATTAATTCACTAATGGAGAATTATACTGAATTTAAAGTAGATTCCACACAGATGAATATTAAAGAAGATGATTTAGGTGAAAATAGGGAAATAGAAGTTGAGTCAGTAATTAAAACTGAAACAAAGATAATGCATAAAGAAGAAATGGATATGATAGAGGATATATACTCTCCTTCTGCAATTATGAATATCAAGAAAAATGATTACAATTTAAATGTAATGCATGGTCAAACTTCAACAGAATCCATAGTTAAAGGTGATATTGAAGTAGAAGGGGCAAGACCTATTGAAATAGTTATGTGTTCAGGAAGAGTTTGTATTACGGATAAGAGAATAGTGGAAGATAAAGTTATAGTAGAAGGAGTATTGAATTCAGATATTTTGTATAAAACAAGGGATGAAGATAATTATATTTCCGGTGTATCAGAGGAAATACCTTTTTCATGCTCAGTAGATATTCCAGGATGCAAAATAAACATGGATAGCATTGCTAGAGTATTTCTAGAAAATATTGAGGCAGATATTGAAGCGAGCAATATAGTTATAAAAGGTTTAGTAAAAGTTTATGTTAAAGTAAACTACGTGATGCCTAAAGAATTTTTAATTGAAATATCTCCAATAGAAGGAAAGCTTCCAGAAAAGAAGGCCAGTGTTACTATATATATAGTTCAACCTGGAGATACTTTATGGAAGATAGCGAAGAAATACTCTACTACAGTGGAGGATTTAGTAAAGATAAATAATATTGAAAATATGGATTATATAAAACCAGGTGAGAAGTTAATAATACCTGGAAGGGCTTCATTATAATTTATTTAAAGTCTGTAGCGTAAAACTACAGGCTTTTTTATTGATAAATGTATTAATAAATAAAAGAGCGTAGGTTATTCTTTTACATGTTTAATATTAAAGTGTATATTACTCGTGAAATTGGAAAAAATATAGAATACTTATGACAAAGGGGTGCTTACGCTTGGAAGATAAGTTAAACGGGAATTTAATAATAATAGGTGGTGCAGAAGATAAAAATGGAGAAAAAAGTATATTAAAGGAAGTTTGTGGCAAGATTGATAAAGATAAAGAAGAACTAGTAGTAGCCACAGTAGCATCTGGGAATCCCGAGGAGAAGGGATCGCAATACTGTAAAATCTTTGGTGATTTAGGTGTGAAAAATATCTCTGTACTCAATGTAAGAGAAAGGAAGGATGCTTTTAATATTAATAATATAGAACTAATTAAGAAAGCTTCTATAGTATTTTTTACAGGAGGAGATCAGTTAAGGATAACTAGCTTATTAGGAGGGACAGATCTTTTCAAAACAATCATGGATAGGTATAAGGCTGGATGTATATTTGTTGGTACTTCTGCTGGAGCTTCAGTTATGAGTGACACTATGATTGTTTCTGGACCTAACGATGAATCCCCCAGAAAATGCACCTTGAAAATGGCACCAGGGTTAGGACTTATTAAAGATGTTATAATAGATCAACATTTTGCTCAGAGGGGAAGAATAGGTAGATTACTGGTAGGTATTGCAGAAAACCCTCAGAGCATTGGTATAGGTATAGATGAAGATACTGCAATTGTTGTAAATAGTGAAGCGCAATTTAGAGTAATAGGTTCTGGAGCAGTATATCTTATCGATGGGAGAGATATTACTTATACAAATGTTTCTGAGCAGAATCAAGAGGAAGTATTATCTATATTTAATATAAAAATGCATGTTTTAAAAAAAGACGATAAATTTGATTTAAACAGGAGGATACCTTAAAAAATGAAAATTTTAAATCACAAGTATTATAGTGGGAGAAATATATATTGCCATAGACCGTGTATAAAGATGGAGATAGATCTAGAGGGTTTTAAGGATGTTCCTAGTAAAGATATTGATGGATTTAATGAGAAATTAATTCAATTATTGCCCATATTAAAAGAGCATAGATGTGGAATAGATGAAGAAATGGGATTTGTAAAGAGATTATATGAAGGAACTTATCTTGCCCATATATGCGAGCATATATGCATTAGTTTACAAGACATGATAGGGTTAAAGGGTGGCTATGGAAAGGCTAGGGAAATAGAGGGAGATATATATTTCATAATCTATGAAGCTGAATATGAAAAAACGGCAATTGAAATAGGAAAAATTGCTGTGATTATAATAAATTCTCTAATAAGTAATAAAGAAATTAATATAGAGGAAGCAATATATAAACTTAGAGAAGTATTAAAACTTGAGCAATTAGGTCCTAGCACTGTAGCTATTATAAGAGAAGCAAAAAATAGAAAAATTCCATATATAAGAATTGGAGAGGGGAGTATCTTTCAATTAGGATATGGAAGTACTTCTAGAATGGTAGAGGCTACTATAAGTGCAAAAACTTGTGGATTGGCTATAGACATAGCATGCGATAAGCTTTTAACAAAAGAAGTATTGTATAATCAATGTTTACCTGTAGCTGAGGGTTCGCAGGTTATAAACCCTGTCCAGATGTTAATGGAGGCAGGGAGAATTGGATATCCAGTGGTATTGAAACCTAGATTTGGGAATCAAGGTAAAGGGGTATTCGTTAATTTGAGAAACGAAAGAGAACTTATGCAAGCATATAATAGCATATTAGAGGATTATAAAGATATAATTATAGAAAAACATGTAGTTGGAAAAGACTTTAGGGTTTGTGTTGTAAACTATGAAGTGGTGGCAGTTTCGGAAAGAGTACCTCCATACGTTGTGGGAGATGGAGTTACAACTATTATAGGATTAATACACAAATTAAATGAAGACAGTAGAAGAGGGGATGACCATGAAAAACCTCTTACAAGAGTAAAGATAAATAAAGAATTAATTAATTATATTTGGAAAAATTCATATTCATTAGACTCTATTCCTAAAAAGGGAGAAAAGGTAACTTTAAGAGAAAACGCAAATCTTTCTACTGGAGGAGTTGCCATAGATTGTACGGATATTATATGTGAAGAAAATATTGAAATATGTAAAAGGATTGCCAAGACAGTGGGACTGGATATATGCGGAATAGACATTTGTTGTACGGATATATCAAAAACGATAGATGGCGCTATTATAGAGGTTAATGCAGCGCCTGGCATAAGGATGCATGAACATCCTTATGAGGGTGAAAGCAGAAATGTTGGAGGAGCTATAGTAGATATGTTATTTAAAGAAATACCTAAACAGATCCCTGTCATATCTATAACAGGTACTAATGGTAAAACTACAACTGCTCGATTAATATCATATGTTTTATCTTTAGCAGGATATAGAACTGGCTTAACTACCACTGGAGGCATATATATAAATAACCAATGCATAGATAAAGGAGATACAACAGGCTATGATAGTGCCATGACTGTGTTAACTAATAGTGAAGTAGAAGTAGCGGTTTTAGAAACAGCAAGAGGTGGAATTATACGCAAGGGTCTTGCTTATGACTTGGCGGATGTAGGCATAATAACCAATATAACTTCAGATCATTTAGGCATTGATAATATAGATACGTTAGAAGAATTAGCTTTCGTAAAATCTTTGGTAGTAGAGGCTGTAAAAGATGATGGGTATGCAATACTTAACGCAAATGATCATATAAGTATTACATTATTAAATAGGATAAAAGGCAATGTTATCCTATTTTCAAAGGATGAGAACAATTCTACTTTAATAGAACACATGAAAAATGGAGGATACGGAATATATTTATCAAATGATTTTATTTATGTAGAAAAGGATAAGAATATATCCCCTATAATAAAAGTTAAAGATATAAAGATTACTTTAGATGGAAAGCTTGAGTATAATATAGAAAACGCCATGGCAGCATGTGCTGCATTGATTAGTTTGGGAGTAGATTATTCAGTTATAAGAAAAGGTCTACAGAGCTTTTATCTTGATGAAGTACATAATCCTGGAAGATTTAATCTATATAAATTAAATGATAGTACAGTTGTTCTAGATTATGCCCATAATATTGAAGGGTATAAAGCTGTAATAGACGGAATAAAAAAGCTAGATTATAAAAGATTAATTGGCATAATAGGAGTACCTGGAGACAGAAAAGATGAAGACATAATTAAATTAGGAGAGATTGCAGGAGAAAATTTTGAGTATATATATATAAAAGAAGACAGTGACAAAAGATGTAGAAAAGAAGGAGAAGTAGCATCGTTACTAAAAAAAGGTGTTATAAAAAGTGGAATCGATGAAAGGAATATAAAAATAATTCTAGAAGAAAAACAAGCTTTAAAAAAGGCAATAGAAGAATGCAGAAAGGGAGACTTGATTATAATATTCTTTGAAAATTATGAGCCGCTACTTGAAATTGTCAAGAAAGAAATAAAGCAATCTAATAATAAATCTGGTGAAGCCTTGGCATAAGTATTTATTATTTATAAAAAAAGCTATACAATTATATGTATAGCTTTTTTATATAAGGAGGTTGATTATGAAGAGTAAATCCTACGCTAAGGTGAACTTATCCCTTGATGTGCTGGGAAAAAAGGAAAATGGGTATCACTTATTAAGTATGATAATGCAATGCATAGATCTATACGATACCATAGAAGTTAAAGAAATTAATAATGGAATAAAGGTTCATTGCGATAAAGTCAATATACCAACAGATAAAAGAAATTTAGTGTATAAGGCTGCTGATATATTTATAGAGAAATATAAAATAAATAAGGGAGTAGAAATTTATATAGGGAAAAATATTCCCGTAGAAGCTGGACTAGGAGGAGGAAGCAGTAATGCAGCTATAGTATTAAAGATGATGAGAGATATGTTCAAGCCTGAGATAAGTGATGAAGAATTAGTTATACTAGGTGAGAAACTAGGAGCTGATGTACCATTTTTTATTTATGGCGGCACAGCCCTTTGTGAAGGTATAGGTGAAATAATAACACCATTAGAGAAATTTAGTGACCATATTATGGTTTTAGTTAAACCAAACTTTGGTGTATCTACAAAGGATGTTTATGAGGATATTGATAAGATTACAATACATAATCGTCCTAATATGGATGAAATCATAAAATATATAAATGAAAATAATTTAGAGAATTTATGTAAGGATATGGTGAATGTTCTGGAATTAGTTACGCTGGAGAAGTATCCAGAATTATTAGAGATAAGAAGAGATATGAAAGACTTAGGTAGTATAGGTACATTAATGAGTGGAAGTGGTTCAACTATATTTGGTTTTTTTGAAAACCACCAATCAGCTGAAAGGTGTTATAATTTCATGAGAGATAAATATGATGAAGTTTTTATTAGTAAAACAATATAATTTTATAGCTATAGTAAAAAAATATAATTAGAAACTAGAAGGAATTTTGTGGAGCAAGATTCCTTTTTTATATTTTATAAAAAATTATATTAATAAGAGAAATTGTTTGTTTTTAACTCCAATGAATAATTAATTCTTATATGTAAAAAATAATTAAGAATTATGAAAAAGGAATTAGAGGGATAAATATTATGTATATAATAAAACTTTTTGATAAGTATTTACTTATGCTAGTTGCTTTTCAAGCTTTTGTGGCTATTTTTATAGATAGTATAAGTTTTAAAAGAGCAAATATGCTTAAAAGTGCTAAACAAATAAAATTAATAGGAATAATTATGTTTTTTGTAACATTGATGTTGTATATTATATCTAAAATTTATTATTGAAGTTGTTAGAATGAGGGGTGAATAATATGAAAGAGGTAATAAGGGACGATATATTCAAAAATTTAGATGAAAATACAGAATATCTAAAAGAATTGATGGACGGAAATTCGGATATTGTATTTAGAGAGTTCTATATAGATGAAACAAAAGCACTGCTAATGTACATAGATGGAATGGCAGACAAATTGCTTTTAAATGATTTCGTTTTAGAAACTTTAATGTGTAACTGGAAAGAGGTAAAAATCGAAGATTTAAAGGATAAGATATTGACCGTTACGGATTTAAAGGAATTAGAAAAGTTAAGTGAAGCTGTAGATGCTGTATTGTCTGGAGATACTTTGTTATTGGTTCATGGAATGGAAACCTGTTATGTAATTGCTTCGCGTTTTTCGCCTGCAAGAGGAGTATCGGAGCCTTCGCGTGAAACTGTAATAAGAGGAGGTAGGGACGGATTTACTGAAACAATGAGATTTAATACAGCCTTGGTAAGAAGAAGGATAAGGGATACGAAGTTAAAAATAGTACCTAAAATCTTAGGGGCCAGATCTAAAAGTAATGTGGTAATAATGTATATAGAAGATATAGCACAAAACCAAATAGTTGAAGATGTATTAGATAGAATAGAAAAAATTGATATTGATGCTGTATTAGATAGTGGCTATGTAGAACAATTAATTGAGGATAATAAGTGGTCTATATTTCCTCAAACTCAAAGTACTGAAAGACCAGACGTGGTAGCAGCAGCATTATATGAAGGGAGAGTAGCTATATTAGTTGATAACTCTCCTTTTGCTGTAGTAGTGCCAGCTACTCTACCAAATTTATTTCAAAGCCCGGATGATTATTATCAAAGATGGATGTATGGTTCTATATTAAGAATTATAAGATTTTTATCTTTAATTATATCAATTATATTACCTAGTATGTATGTGGCAGTAAGTTCTTTTCATCCTTCAATAATACCATCAAAATTAGCATATTTTATCGCGGCTTCTAGAGAAGGAGTTCCATTCCCTGCCTTTGTTGAGGCTATAATTATGGAGATAAGCTTAGCCCTGCTTACGGAATCAATTATTAGGTTACCCAAACCAATTGGCGCTACAATAGGAATAGTAGGGGGATTAATTATAGGGCAGGCGGCAGTTAGCGCGGGTATAGTTAGTCCAATAATGATTATAATTGTAGCTCTTACTACCATTACAAGTTTTACCACTCCAAATTATGAAATTACATCTGCTTTTAGGATAGTAAGATTTTTATTAATAATAAGTTCGGCAATTATGGGACTATATGGAATTGTATTATGTTTACTAGTAGTTTTAGCACATCTTATTAGGTTAAAAAGTTTTGGAGTTCCATATTTATCACCTTTTGTTAATATGAATAAAAAAGATTTTAAAGATATGATAATAAAATTTCCACTAAGATTCATTAAAGAGAGACCTGAATATATGAATACAAAAGATAAAATTAGACAGAAATAAAATAATATTAGAGGTGATGAATGTGAAGGATAAAAATTTTATATCAAATTATGGGCTATTTTCCACTTTAGTTGTAACTATTGTAGGAGTCAATGTATTTTCATACCCTAGTGAGCTGGCTAATATTTTAGGGGTGGAGGGGTGGATAGCGATAATTATAAGTGGAATTATTGCTATTTTGTTTATTTATATGTTAAATAGAATGATCAAGAATAACAATTACAAGCATATTTATGAGATATTTATAAATAGTTTTGGCCAAATATTTGGAAGAGTAACATCTTTATTTTTTGTTTTTTATTCAATTTATTTTGTATCTTTAGGATTAAGGATTTTTACTGAAGAAATAAAGATGTATATGTTAGAAAAGACTCCAACGGAATTTATATTTTTAATAACAATATTAGTAGGGGCTTACATTGTAAGAGGGGAAATTGATAATTTAATTAAATTTAATGAAATAAGTTTTTGGGTTATGTTTATACCTGTGATATTAATATTTGTATCTTCTATACATGATGCTGATTTTACAAACTTATTACCTATTTTTAACCAGCCAATTCCTAATTATATAAAGGGTGCTACTTTAGGTATAAATAGATATATAGGATTTGAAATATTGATTTTAATTATTCCCTTTGTAAAGGAAAAAGAGGATATCTTAAAAATCACTACAAAGGGAATAGTTTTTGTTATTTTGTTTTATATATTAATTTTTGTATTAGCTATAGGTTTTTTTGGAAAAGAACAAACAAAATTATTGTTATGGCCTACCATAACCATGATGAAATCTGTTGACATACCAGGTTATTTCATTGAAAGATGGGAAGGTATAATGATGAGTATTTGGATAATATTCTACTTTACGACTTTTGTAAATCATTATTATTTTTCTTCAGATGTATTAAGGAAAGTTATGGATTATAGAGATATAAAGTTATCTACTACTATATTAGTTCCATTTATATATTTAATTGCTTTATATCCTAAAGATATTTCTGAGGTGTATATGTTTTCTAAAACCTATATGTCAATATTCTTCGCAATAAATATAATTATAGTAATATTAGCCTTATTTATATCCTCTATGAAGGGAGGGAAGAAGCCTGACGTAATATCGGGTGAATAATATGAAAATAAAAAAAATAATCCCTTTGTTATTGATAACATTTTTATTAGTAGGTTGTTGGGATAAAGTGGAAATAGATAGAAGAAGTTTTGTAGGAACTATAGGAATAGATGCTGGAGAAGAAATAAGTAAACAAAAGGATTTTAAAAAGTTGAAACCTGATGAACCATTTAGTGATAATAATATAAAAATATTAAATATTACCTATGCGTTCCCTGATATAAGTCAATTAGGTCCAGAAAAGGGAGGAGTGGCAGTAGATAAAAGTATAAATGTGGATGCCTATTCAATGGAAGATGCATTTAGTAAAGCAACTTCTAAAAGTAGTAGGAGTATGAGCTTTTCTCATTCTAAACTCATAATATTTGGTAATAATTTTTTTTCTTATCCTGAAGTTGTAAAAGAGGTATTAGACTATTTACAGAGGCAGCCATCTGTAAATCGAGATATGTTAGTTGTTGCAGCTGAAGGGAAAGTAGAAGATTATATAAATGAAAAGGGTTTAATGGAAAAAAATATTCAATCATATATATATGGACTCATTGAAAATAGTGATAGAAATAGTAGTATAGTTCCAGTAGATTTAAATGAATTCTTGCAAAGTTTAACAAGAAATGGAGATGCAATATTACCTTATTTAACTATAGAAAAAGAAAAAGAAAAAGATGAAGTACAATTATCTGGCGTGTGTATTATTAAAAATTATGAGTTTAAAGGAATATTATCAGCAACAGAAACTGCTAATGTTAAAATGTTAAGAGGAAAGTTAAAAGGAGGAAAAAAGGTAATATATATAGATGGCCATCCTATAGACTTTGAGATAAGTGGCATGGAAAGAAAGATAAAATTAAAGAATGATAAAGAAAAATTAAGCTTTAATATTGATATAGATTTGGAAGGAGAAATAAAAGGGTATTATGTAGGAAATAAACTGTTAGGGGATAGTAATTTACAGGAGATAGAAGGGTATTTTAATAAAGGTTTAAAAGAAGAAATGGAAGCCACAGTTAAAATGATTCAAGAAAAGCACAATATTGATTTATTTGGTTTAAATAATTATGTTGAAAAATACCATCCAAAGGTTTGGGAAAGAGTAAAAGACGATTGGGAGGAGGAGTTTAAAAATCTTCCTATTACAGTAAATATAAATACCCATATAAGAAGAGTAGGAGTTAAAAAATAAAATTATAAAGTATGTATAATATACAATGTTATGGTAATAATAGGTAATAAGTTAATGGATGTTAGGGGGGTATTTATGAAAAAACTTGTTGCTATTATTACTATATTTTTTTTAGGATTTAGTATATATAATGTGTCTAATTCGTGGACAAGAACTGATGAAGACATTTATAGTAAAGTTATAAGATTTCATGTAATAGCTAATAGTGATTTACCAGAAGATCAAAATTTAAAGCTAAAAGTAAGAGATGAGGTTTTGGATTACATTTATCCTAAACTAAAGGAAAGTAAAGATATAAATCAATCAAGAAATATATTGAAGGACAATAGTGAAAATGTAAAAAAACTATCTCAAAAAGTTGTGTACGATAATGGATATAAATATAATGTGGATGTAAAATTATTAGTAGATAATTTTCCAATAAAAAGCTATGGGAATATTACTTTACCACAGGGTCAATATGAAGCGTATAAAATAATAATAGGAGATGGTAAAGGGCAAAATTGGTGGTGTGTTATGTTTCCGCCATTGTGTTTTATAGATATTACAAAAGGTGAAGTAGACGTTAAAGAAACAGATGAGATTATGAAAGAAATATTGGATGAAAATGCGTCAAATAAAATTGAGTTAAAGTTTAAAGGATTAGAAATTATTAAAAAAATTATTAAATAATATAATAAGCCACTCTTTATTAAAGAGTGGCTTATTATATTATGGATAATTCCTCTGATTCATTTTGTTGAATAAGTTTTTTTAAAAGCAAGCAAAGGTTTTCGCCAGCTTTTGGTTTAGAGAAGTTTTTGATGTTCACCTTCATCTGTTTAAGCCTGTTTTGTTGATGCAACAATCCTTCAATAATGTAAGCTGCATTGTCTTCTTTTAAATATACGGCTAAGTCATGCTTTAATAAAAATTCAGCATTCTTTTCTTCTTGACCAGGTATTGGAGAAAATAATGCCATAGGTAAATCACATATTAAAGCTTCGGTTATTGTTAGACCGCCGGGTTTGGTCAATAATAAGTCTGATGCTTGCATATATTTATTAACTTCATCTGTAAATCCTATTATATGAGCTTTTTTATTTCCTATTGTAATATCATTATATTTTACTAAATCATTATAAAGTTTTTTATTATTGCCTGTTATTACTATTATTTGAAGATGCTCATCAACTTGAAGAATGTCCTCAAATACCTCTTCTATTTTACCAAGACCTAGGCTACCACCCATAACAAGCAAAGTTTTTACATTTGGAGATAAACCTATTTCTTCTAAGGTTTCTTTTCTATCATATTTTCTAAGAAATTCAGGACTAACTGGTATACCTGAATCATAGATTATATCTCTTGGAATACCTTTTGATGAAATTTCATCTACCATATCAGAATTGGATACAATATATGCATCTATGCAAGGATGTATCCAAAAACTATGGGGAGCATAGTCTGTGAGTATGGAAATAATAGGTACATCTGTTTTGTGCTTAACTTTTAATATTGATAGCATTTCTGTTGGAAAAGGATGAGTGGCTATCATAATATCAGGATTAAAATTATTAATCAGTGGCATAAGTTTAAAAGTCATTATTTCATTAAATTTCGCACTGATTAAAGCTAAACCATAGTCAGACTCAGTATAATCATATAATTTCCCAAAAATAGATGGACTTATTTTTAGTGATTTTAAATAACTTCCTATTACTACTTTGTCGATTATGGGATTAATATATCTTAATGTATCTATTATTATCACTTCTGAATCAGGATCATTAAGCTCAATATGTCTTTTTACTGCTTCTGCAGCTTTAGCATGGCCTGCACCAGCAGACACTGAAAAAATTATAGCTTTCATAAAATACTGTTTCCCCTTTCATAAAATAAAATTACTTGAACTTACTAGGAAAACTCATTTATAAATATTTTACACCATTTTTATTAATAATATAAGTTGAATAAGCTTAAGAATTCATTAAATATTATTCCCATATTATTATTTTTAATCATAAAACTAAAATAATTTATGAATAAATAGTCAAAATATAACAGATAATAAAGAGAGAAAAATATTGGAGGGATTGCTATGAAGATGAGCAAAAAAAGAATTATATATACTGTTGCGGTCACATTGATAGTAGTATTTTCATCAACCTTTGCTATCCTTATGACGCTAGAGAGAACAGATTATAGAAATTACTTACAGGCAGAGTATAGTAAAAATATGTATGAATTGATTAGCTCGGTTCAAAACATAAGGGTAAATTTAAGCAAAGCACCTATAGTTGGTTCCAGAGAACAAAGTATAATAGTTTTTGAAGAAATATTTAGACATTCTGCTATGGCTAACGATAAACTTGACTCTTTGCCCATATCGCAAGACGCAGTAGAAAATACTAATAAGTTTTTATCTCAAGTAGGGGACTTTTGTTATAGTCTAGCTACAGCAGCATCAGAAGGGAAAGCTTTAGAAGAAAAAGATTATAAAAATATTGAGGATTTGAAGAATAGATCCTTTGAATTAGAGGCAAGACTAAGTGCAGTATCAGATGATATAAATCAAGGAAAAGTTAAGTGGGGAGAACTAAGAAAAAAAGTAGGTGGTGTATTTGCTAAAGAACGACCAGAAGTATTAGTAGAAAAATTTAAAGGTATTCAAAAGCAAGTTGCACAATATCCCGCATTGATATACGATGGACCTTTTTCAGATAACATAGTAGAAATAGAGCCAAGAATTAATAAAGAAAAAGAAATCTCATCAAAACAAGGTGAGGAAATAGCAAGAAAAATTATTGGAAACAATAGAGTAGAATCAATAAAGCTGATTAATAGGGAAAGCAATACAAGAATACCATCATACTCTTACGAGGTAGCGATAAAAGGAAGAGGAGATAAAAGTAAAGTTATTTGTGAGATAAGCAAACATGGTGGAAAAGTTGTGTATCTTTTAGATAGTAAAGGTGTATCGGAGGCAAAAATATCCAGAGATAAGGCTATTCAATTAGGAGCTGATTACCTAAAAAAAGTTGGATATGACGGTATGATACCGATGTATTCATTAAATTATGCAAATACGGCTGTAATTAGCTATGTATATAAACAAGATGATGTAGTAATTTATCCTGATCAAGTAAAAATAAAAATAGCCTTAGATGATGGAAATGTAATAGGTATTGAATCAGAACAATTCTTAGTTTCTCACAATAAAAATAGAGATATAAAGAAGCCGAAAATAAGTGAAGAGGAAGCTAGAAAAAGGGTTGGTAAAAAACTTAACGTTACTTCTACAAGATTAGCTATAGTACCTACTGAAATGCATAAAGAAGTATTATGCTATGAGTTCGCAGGAAATTATAATAACCAGGATTTCATAGTTTACATAAATGCTGATACTGGATTTGAACAAAGAATTATAGAGATAATAGATACTCCTAATGGACAATTAACTATGTAATAAATTAATTTATTAATTCTGTTTTTATGATAAAATAATATAGTGACTATTTAATTGTTGTGTTAATATATATTAACACAACAATTAAATTTATTATTAGTATGAGGAGCGGTTAGAATGAAGAAAAAAATAGCTATTCTTTTTGGTGGACAATCTACTGAGCATGAAGTATCAATAGTATCAGCAACTTCGGTGTTAAATAATATTGACAATAGTAAATATGAGGTCTATCCAATAGGAATAACAAAGGATGGAAAGTGGTTTTCTTATAAAGGCGATATTAATAATATAAAAACAGGAGATTGGGAGAAGGACGAAAAAAATAAATTAGCTAATGGACAAAATATATTATTTAATAGAGAAGTAGATGTTGTTTTCCCGGTATTACACGGAATGTATGGGGAAGATGGAACAGTACAGGGACTGTGTAAATTATTGAAGTTACCATTTGTTGGACCAGGAGTTTTATCATCCGCTTTATGCATGGATAAAATATATACTAAATATGTTCTAGAAAAGTTTGAAATAAAACAAGCTGCATATGTTGTTGTAAATAAATACAATTATCATGATAATAAGATGGATATAATTGAGGAAATAGAAAAAAAGTTAGGATATGATGTTTTCGTAAAGCCAGCAAATAGTGGCTCTTCAGTTGGAATAACTAAAGCTCATAACAGAGAAGAGTTAGAGAGTGGATTAGAAGAAGCTTTTAAACATGATAAGAGAATTTTAGTAGAAGAAGCAATTAATGCGCGAGAAGTTGAAGTGGCTGTACTTGGAAATGAAGATGCAAAAGCTGCGGTTCCAGGAGAGATTATCCCTGCAAAAGAATTTTATGATTATGAAGCTAAATACAATAATGAAAATTCTAAGTTATTAATACCTGCGAATTTAAATGAAAAAGAAGAGAAAGAAATTAAGGATTTAGCAATAAGAATTTATAACCTTCTAGATTGTGAAGGATTATCTAGAGTAGACTTTTTAATGGATAAGGAAACAGGAGAGTTTTACTTTAATGAAATAAATACTATACCTGGATTTACTCAAATAAGTATGTATCCAAAGCTATGGGATGCGTCAGGGAAAAGTTATTCAGAGCTTATAGATGAATTAATATATTTAGCAATAACTAGAGATGTATAATAAAAACTAGAAAGGTGATTATGTATGACAAAAGCTTTAGCTATGATATCAGGGGGGCTAGATAGTATTCTAGCAGCCAAACTAATGAAAGAACAGGGTATAGAGGTAATTGGAATATGTTTCAAATCTCATTTTTTTAATGAAGATAGTGCTTTGAAAATGACTAGACAGATAGGTATCCCATTGAAAGTTGTAGATTTTGCTAAGGAGCACTTTAAAATTGTAAAGCACCCTAAGTTTGGTTATGGGAAGAATATGAATCCTTGTATTGATTGCCATAGCTTGATGATGAATTATACAGGTAAGTTATTAGATGAATTAGAGGCTGATTTTATAATAACTGGAGAAGTGCTGAATCAAAGGCCTATGTCTCAAAATAGATCTGCCTTAGATATAGTAAAGAAGCATTCAGGATTTAGTGATAAAATATTAAGGCCCCTTTGCGCTAAGAATTTACAACCTACTGAAATGGAGTTAAGTGGATTGGTAGATAGGGAAAAGTTGCTTGATATATCTGGAAGAGGAAGAAAAGTTCAAATGGAATTAGCAGAGAAATGGGGGATTAAGGAGTATCCTTCCCCAGCGGGTGGATGTAAATTGACTGAACCGAATTATTCTAGAAGACTTAAAGAATTATTAGAACATATTAAAGAACCTAGCGATAAAGATTTAGAGCTTTTGAGATATGGAAGGCATTTTAGAATATCTCCTAATGCAAAGATTATTTCTACTAGAACAAAGGTAGAAGGAGATGAAGTAAAAAAATACTTAGGTGAAGAGGATTGGATCCTTTTTGCTACAGATTATAACGGATCTATGGTCTTAATTGTTGGAGAGCCTAGTGAAGAAGATTTTGAACTTGCTGCAAAGATCACTGGCAGATATTCTAAAGGTAAAGATGAAGATAGTGTAAAAGTTAAATATGGAAAATTTAAAAGTTCACTAAATAATTCTATATGGGTAGAACCTGCAACGGAAGAAGAGATAAATAAATATATTATACAATAGAATTTAAGTTAGGAGGTGATGTCTTCCTATGAAAAAAAATGTCCTTGTTTCTGTATCAAGTATGCAATCAAAAAAGAAGGAAGATATTGTTGAAGTAGTTACTCCGGGTAATTTTTATAAAAAGGAAAATTGTTACTACGTAGTTTATGATGAAACAGAACTGGCAGGTATGGAGGGAACTACAACAACTTTTAAAATCAATTGTAGTGACAATAAATTTTCTCTAATAAGGATGGGAACAACAAGTACTAGAATGAACTTTGAGAATGATAAAGATGATATAGTACTTTATAATACTCCTTATGGACCACTAGAACTAAAGATTGATACTAAAAAGTTAAATATTAGTGTGGATGATGATGGAGGAGATATACTTATTGATTACAATTTAAGTATTTCAGGTCAAAAGCCTCAAAATACATTATTGAAGATAAACATAAAAGCACAATAGTTTAAAGCTATTGTGCTTTTATGTTTAAAATTAGATATATTGGATATTATTGCTAATAAAGAGGTGGAGATGATAACATGAAATATTTTAATAGTGAAATTCATTATGATAAAATCATTGAACTATTGTGTGGATATAAAGGCATAAAAAAAGAGGAATTGGTTGAAATATTGGTAGATGAGGAATGCAAATATTTATTATTTCTATTACTAAAAAAATATAATTGCGTAGATATAGAAAGATTAAAAAAAGATTTTCAAATTAAAAGTGGAAATAAAGTGAAAAATGATTTAGAAAAAGCTGAAGAAAAATTAATGTTTAATAAAAGAATAAGAGATATGTATTTTGAGGCGGAAAATATATTAGAAAAGTAAAGACAAAAAATAGTAGAAAAAAATCTACATATATGTTATCATAAACTTTATGTAATTATAAATACAATAATCCCATTTTAATGATGAGGTAATTTTTATTATAATATGATTATTAGTATTTGTCAACATAAATTTTAAAGTTGGGGGTGAAGTTTGCTCTATTAACTTATAGGGCATGATTTTATGAGTGATTCTAAATATATATTTGTTACTGGTGGAGTAGTATCTTCTTTAGGAAAAGGAATAACTGCAGCTTCTTTAGGGAGGTTATTAAAAAACAGAGGATTAAAAGTTTCTATTCAAAAATTTGATCCATATATAAACATAGATCCGGGAACAATGAGTCCATATCAACATGGGGAAGTATTTGTTACTGATGATGGAGCGGAAACAGATTTAGACTTAGGTCACTATGAAAGATTTATTGATGAGAGCTTAAGTAGAAATAGCAATATAACTGCGGGTAAGATATATTGGTCAGTTATAAATAAGGAGAGAAAAGGGGAATACTTAGGGGGAACGGTGCAAGTAATTCCGCATATAACTAATGAAATAAAAGAAAGAGTATATAGAGTGGGAAAAGAAAGAGATGTTGATGTAGTTATAACAGAAATCGGCGGTACCGTTGGAGATATAGAATCTCTACCTTTTTTAGAAGCTATAAGACAAATAAAATATGATGTTGGAAGAGAAAACGTTTGTTTTATTCATGTGACTTTAATTCCTTATTTAGGTAAATCCGGCGAGTTAAAAACTAAACCAACCCAACATTCGGTAAAGGAATTAAGAGGGATAGGTATTCAACCGGACATTATAGTTTGCCGTTCAGAAAAATTTATATCTGAGGATTTAAAAAGTAAAATCGCGTTATTTTGCAATGTGGATCAAGGATCAGTAATACAAAATTTAGATGCAGAAAATTTATATGAAGTTCCATTGATGCTTCATGGTGAAGGACTAGATAGACTGGTTTGTGAAAAATTGAATTTAAATTGTAAACAAGAAATAGATAATTTCCAGTGGAGGGAAATGGTAAATAAAGCGAAGTCTTTGTCGAAGAAGGTTACCATAGGCTTAGTGGGTAAGTATGTTGAATTACATGACGCATATATTTCAGTGGTGGAAGCATTAAGTCATGGTGGATATGCAAATGATGCCAATGTGGAAATAAAGTGGATAGACTCTTCACGTGTCACTAAAGAAAACGTAGGAGAAATTCTTAGAGGTGTAGATGGTGTATTAATACCAGGAGGTTTTGGAGATAGAGGTGCAGAAGAAAAGATAGAAAGTATAAAATGGGCCAGGGAGAATAAAACACCTTTACTTGGAATATGTTTAGGCATGCAATGTACAGTAATAGAATTTGCAAGAAATATTCTAGAATATAAAGATGCAAATAGTTCAGAAATTAATGCGAATACAGATCATCCAGTTATAGATTTAATGCCTGAGCAAAAAGATATTGATGAGAAGGGTGGAACAATGAGGCTTGGGTTATATCCTTGTAAATTAATTAAGGAAAGCAAAGCGTATGAAGCTTATGGAGAAGAAATTGTATATGAAAGACATAGGCATAGATATGAATTTAATAATGAATATAGAAATGAATTTATAGAGAAAGGATTAATCATATCAGGAACAAGCCCAGATGGAAGGCTTATAGAGATAGTAGAGGTTAAGGATCATCCTTGGCTAGTTGCAGCTCAGTTTCATCCGGAGCTAAAATCAAGACCTAATAGACCTCATCCTTTGTTTAGAGAATTCATAAAAGCAACTTTAAAATAAAAAGAGGGTGTACCAGAGAATGAATTTTAAGATTATTCTGGTACATCTTCTTTTATTTTAAAATAGTTAATTTTATAATTTGAAGGATTTTAATAATAAATATAGAAATTAATATATTAAGAAAAAGACCTTTAAAGAGGTGGTATTATGATATTAAAACCTAGTGTAAGTATTGCGATTAAAGGCGATAACGGCAAGTATGTTCTGGTAAATACTTCTTTATTTCGGTTTAGTAAGTGTATTCATGTATTTGATGTTATTGAAGAGGCGGAAATAGAGAATGGTGTTTTAAGCATTGGTATAATTTGTCCAATTTGTGGAGATAATCATAGATATAGTTTTTCATATAGGAAGTTAATTAATAAGGGAGTATTTATAGGGGGATGTGAAAAATTTGGTACTCCTGTATTATATATAGGTAATGAAGATAAAATACAAGTTAAAATATCAAAACATAATAATTCCCATAAGGATATATATGGGTTTTTATCCAGTGATTCTTAATTCCAGTCTAAATAAATGTAGATTAATATTTAAAAATAAGGTATAATAGCTAAGGTAGTATATCCTTTCCAACGTATTTCTTGATATTTTCCCAATGTGTTTATATATATTTTACAATTTAATATTTAAATAATGGAGGTGCAATTTTTTGTCAAACAACGATTTGGAAAACATGACATTAAATGAATTAAAAGATATAGCTAAGGAATTAGGTATAAAAAATTTATCAAAATATAAAAAAATAGAATTGATAGAGGAAATAAAAAGACTCTCTCCTATGCACATAGAGAAGGACGGAGTAATATTAAGGGAAAAAATAACTCCTAAAAATAATAAAGTTATAGAAGTGAATAATAACATAGATGATAATAAAGACAAGAAGTGTATAGAAAGCTCAAAGGAAGAAGTATTTTCAGAAAATTGCAAGAAGTCTGAGCCATTAGCAGATAATGATAAAGGTGAGGAAAAAAAGGAAAGGCTTATTGAAATGATTAATGAATCGGATACCGCTAAAGGGGTATTGGAGATAATTGAAACCAATAATTATGGATTTTTAAGAGGTAAGAATTATTTAACAGGACCTGATGATATATATGTATCTCCTTCTCAAATAAGAAGATTTAATTTAAAAACAGGAGATGAGGTAGAAGGCAAAGTTAGAACTCCTAAAGAAGGGGAGAAATTTAAAGCTTTGCTTTATGTAGAAAGGGTTAATGGGGAAGAACCTGAAAGAGCGGTAAGAAGAAGACCATTTGAGACATTGATTCCTATATATCCAAATAAGAGAATAAAATTAGAAATGAATAGCTCTGATTTATCAACTAGATTAATGGATATAATATGCCCTATAGGAAAAGGGCAAAGAGGAGTGATTGTTGCTCCGCCTAAAGCTGGAAAAACAACTCTGCTTAAGAAAATAGCTCAAAGCATTTCTATAAATCATCCAGAAGCAAAATTAATAGTATTATTAATTGATGAAAGACCTGAAGAAGTTACTGATATGCAAAGATCAATAAAAGGAGAAGTTATATACTCCACTTTTGATGAAGAACCTGAACATCATACAAAGGTTGCTTACATGGTTCTTGAAAGAGCGAAGAGAATGGTGGAGCAAGGACAGCACGTTATAATATTGCTTGATAGTATTACAAGGCTTTCAAGGGCGTATAATTTAACCATAACTCCTACTGGAAGAACTTTATCAGGAGGGTTAGACCCTGGAGCATTAATAATGCCAAAAAAATTCTTCGGTGCTGCGAGAAACATTGAAGAAGGTGGAAGCTTAACAATACTTGCTACAGCTTTAGTAGAAACAGGTAGTAGAATGGATGATATGATATTTGAAGAATTTAAGGGTACTGGAAATATGGAAGTTCATTTAGATAGAAAGCTTCAAGAAAGAAGAATATTCCCAGCAATAGACATATATAAATCTGGTACAAGAAAAGAAGATCTACTCCTTTCAACTAAAGAATACGAAGCGGCCTTTAACATAAGAAAAGTGTTATATAATGACAATAATACGCAAAATGTTACAGAGCAACTAATAAATATGTTGTTTAAAACTAAAGATAATGATGAATTTGTATCAATAATAAGTAAAATAGACTTTAAGGATAAAAATAATAAGTAAGATAAAGAGTGAGTTATAAACTTGCTCTTTTTTAATTGTACAAATATGGAATTAATTCCACGGTAGATGGTTTTGTAAAAAGTGACTATGGTAAATATGATATAATAAGAGGTATAGAAAAATAAAACAAATATAAGCCCGAATATCTGTAAATATTCGGGCTTATTTTGGTATTTTAAAGTCGAAATAACTAAATTATTCTTCATTAGCTATGTTGAATTTTTTCATGAACCTTTCAACTCTTCCGCCGGCGTCAACTATCTTCTGTTTGCCAGTAAAGAATGGATGGCATTTAGAGCATATTTCAACTTTAAGTTCTTTTTTAGTAGAACCTGTAGTAAAAGTATTTCCACATGCGCACTTAACTACCGCTTCTTGGTAATCTGGATGTATGCCTTCTCTCATTTTCTTTCACCTCTTTCGAATTCTAGATACTATATCTGAATTTTTAACTACTAAATTATAACATAGCTCTAATTCATTAGTCAATAAATTTTCATTACACTCTTTAATATGTTCTCCATGTCTGATAAAATATACTTGTTTTATAAAATACGAGGAGGAACAAATTATGTACGGACCAAATAATCATGGATGGATAGAGGTAATAGCAGGCCCTATGTATAGTGGTAAGTCTGAAGAATTAATAAGAAGAATAAGAAGAGCTAAAATTGCAAAACAAAAGATACAAGTGTTTAAACCAGAAATTGATAATAGATATAGTAAGGAAGATGTGGTATCCCACTGCGGAGATAAAGAGGGAGCTATCCCTGTGAGAAACTCTACTCAGATATTGGAGCTTATTGATGAAGATGTTGAAGTAGTGGCTATAGATGAAGCTCAATTTTTTGATGAGTTTATTGTGAAGGTAGTATGCGACATAGCAGATAAACATAAAAGAGTAATATGTGCAGGATTAGATATGGATTTTAAAGGTGAACCCTTTGGAAATATGCCTGAACTTATGGCGGTAGCAGAATTTGTGGACAAGATTCAAGCTGTATGTATGAAATGTGGAAGGCCAGCAACTAGAACTCAAAGATTGATTAATGGACAACCAGCTAGATATGACGATCCAATAGTTTTAGTAGGAGCTAAGGAATCTTATGAAGCTAGATGTAGAAAGTGTCATGAAATAATTAAAGATGGGGTGAGATGATGAAAAAAAACTGTTCTGTAGGAGGGCAGGCTCTCATTGAAGGGGTCATGATGAGAGGAACGCTAGGTATAGCCACTGCCATAAGAAAAAGCGATGGTGAAATTGTAGTAACAAAGGAAGAGTTTGTACCTTATTCAAAGAGGAGTAAAATATTAGGGATTCCCATCGTAAGAGGATTTGTTTCATTGATAGAATCTCTGATAATAGGAATGAAAAATTTAAACTACTCTGCTTCTTTTTTTGAAGAAGATATAGAAGAGTCTAAATTTGATAAGTGGCTTGAGAAGACCTTTAAAGATAAAAGTGAGAAGATTATAATGGGATTTTCCTTTTTTATTTCTATTATAATATCAATCACCTTATTTGTAGCCTTGCCTAATATAATAGCCAATTTATTCAAGAAAACTGGAATAGAAAATACGGTAATGTTAAATATAATAGAAGGAGTAATAAGGGTGACTCTTTTTATAATATATATATTATTTATAAGTAAAATGGAAGAAATAAGAAGGGTCTTTGAGTATCATGGTGCAGAGCATAAAACCATATTCTGTTATGAAAATGGAGATGAATTAACTCCAGAAAATGCAAAACAATACTCTAGACTTCATCCTAGATGTGGAACAAATTTTATGTTTTTGGTTATGATTGTAAGTATAATGCTATTTTCTCTTGTAGGATGGCAAAGTCTACCACAGAGGATAATATATAGGTTATTATTACTTCCACTTGTTTCAGGAATAACATATGAAATAATAAAATGGATGGGGAGAGGGAATAGTTCTTTATCCAAAATTATGGCGATGCCAGGGTTGGCGTTGCAAAAGATCACTACTAAAGAACCAGATTTATCTCAACTAGAAGTAGCTATAAAATCATTAAAGGCAGCGGAAGGAATAGAAGATAATGAATGATAGTGAATTTACCGTTGGAGAATTGTTAATTAAAGGATTTAATATTCTTAAAGAAGAAAACATACCTAGTTATAAATTAGACTGTCAGCTGCTATTAGGAAAGGCTATAAACAAAGATAAGTTATTTATTATGATAAATAGAGATTATAAAGTAAGTAAGAGTGAGACGGATGAGTATTTCAGGTTGGTGAATATTAGAAAGAACAAAATGCCTGTAAAGTATATATTGGGTGAATGCGAATTTATGAGCTTGAATTTTAATATAAAAAAAGGCGTGTTGATACCTAGACCGGATACAGAAATTTTAGTTGAAGAAGCAATTAATGATATAATAGGAAATGAATATAAGAATATTTGTGATCTTTGTTGTGGCAGTGGCATTATCGGTATATCTATAGCAAAGTATACAGATAATACGCATATAGATTGTTATGATATTGAAGAGATTCCACTAGAAGTGACAAGGGACAATATTTATTTAAATAACATGCAGGATAGAGTTAGTGTATATAAAAGCGATTTACTAATGTATGCTATAAAAGAAGATAAAAAATATGATATGATAGTATCAAACCCACCATATATAAAGGATATAGTAATAGAGGATCTTATGGATGATGTAAAAAAATTTGAACCCTATGAAGCGTTAAGTGGTGGAGAAGATGGGCTGGACTTCTATAGAAGAATTATAGAAGAAAGTAAAGTGGTCTTAAAAAAGAATGGAATAATAGCCTTTGAAATAGGATATGATCAAGGGGAGGATGTAATGAAGTTACTCAAAGAAAATAACTTTTCTAATATTGAATGTAAAAAAGATTTAGCTGGATTAGATAGAGTGATAAAAGGCAGAAAACTTTAGGATAAATTCATTGCATTAAATAAAAAAACTATGATATAATTTATAGTTGTTAAAATATTATTACGGAGTGAGAAAATATGTTAGATAGACTTGATTTTATAGAAAATAAATACGAAGAATTATCCATAAAGATAAGCGACCCATCGGTTATGGCAGATCAAAAAGAGTGGCAAAAACTTTGTAAGGAACATTCAGATTTAGAGAATGTTGTGATGAAGTACAGAGAGTATAAAAAAGTGCAAGAAAGTTTAGAAGCAGATAAAGAAATGCTAAGAGAAGACCTAGATAGAGAACTTAAACAAATGGTTCAAGAAGAAATTAAAGAATTAGGGGAACAACAAGAGACATTAGAAAATGAGCTAAAGATTCTAATGCTTCCTAAAGACCCTAATGACGATAAAAACGTCTTTGTTGAAATAAGAGGAGGAGCAGGTGGAGATGAAGCAGCTCTATTTGCAGCTAATCTTTTCAGAATGTATACTAGATATACAGAAAGAATGGGATGGAAAGTTGAGCCTATAAGTTCTAACGAAACTGATATTGGTGGATTTAAAGAAGTAATATTCATGATTAAGGGAAAGGGAGCCTATAGCAGGTTGAAATATGAAAGTGGAGCTCATAGGGTTCAAAGAGTACCTGATACAGAAGCCAGTGGTAGAATCCACACTTCTACTGCAACAGTAGCAGTTTTGCCAGAAGTTGAAGATGTAGATGTTGAGGTTAATGCAAATGACATAAGGGTTGATGTGTTCAGATCTTCTGGACACGGTGGTCAGTCTGTTAATACTACAGATTCGGCTGTTAGACTTACTCATTTACCTACAGGAATAGTAGTTTCATGTCAAGATGAAAAATCTCAGCTTAAAAATAAAGAAAAAGCAATGAAAGTATTAAAATCAAGATTATACGATATTGCGCAAGCCGAAAGAAGCGCAAGTATAGCTGAAGATAGAAAAAGTCAGGTTGGTACTGGGGATAGGAGTGAAAGAATAAGAACTTATAACTATCCACAAGGAAGGGTTACAGATCACAGAATAGGATTAACTCTTTATAGATTAGATTCTTTCCTTGATGGAGATATAGATGAAATAGTAGATGCTCTTATAACTACAGATCAGGCAGAAAAAATGAAGTCCTTAGGAAATAACGAATAATATAAAGGAAGAGATAATTATGAGTGTAAATAAAGCCATTATAAAGCAAAGAAAATCTTATAAAAGATTTATGCTAACAATGGGCTTTATTTTTTTTGCGTTGCCTTTAGCTTTAATATTAATTGATAAAATTAATATTTTTTATATAATTTATTTATTGTTAATAGAGATATTAATAATAATTGCAATATTAAGTAAAATAAATAATGAAAATTTTAAAATATATAATGACAATTATAAAATTAAGATTATTTCAGGATTGAAAAGAGACGGACTAAACATAATGTGTAACAAAGTAGTATTTGTTCATATAGAAAACTATATAAGAAGAAGTGATAAGAGTAAGGATTTTTCAATAATAATTATAGCTTCATCTAAGTTTAGAAGTAGTAAGATGGTTCCTATAAACGAAAAATTTCTAAAAAATCACCCTTATGTGGCATATCATTATACTAAAATAAAAATTTTAAGCCCTGAAAAGGATTATTTTTTTACAATAATAAAAAAAGGAAGATATTTAAAATATGAATTATTAGATATAATATATAGAAATTGTGTATATGCTCAATTTACAGGTGAAACAATAGATAAAATAAAAGAGTATAGAAATGAGGTCTATTAAGAATATTTGAATGCTGCCTTAAATATTATCTTATAGAGAGCAAATTTATAAAGGTGGTAAAGTGAGTAGATTAATTCTAATGATTTTATTGGGAAGTATAATATCTCTTTTGGGAACTACTTTAGGAGCATTAATAGGAATCTCCATAAGGAAACCATCGAAAAAACTATTAGGAGCTCTAATTGGTTTTTCAGGTGGATTGATGTTCTCTGTGGTAGTTTTCGATTTGATTCCGGAAGCTTTACAAAACTGGAGTTTTATTAATACAATTCTTACTTGTATATGTAGTATTATATTAGTAAGTCTTATTGATAGTAGACTACAGCATGATAAAATGGATAAGCATATAAAAATGGCTTTTATAACGGCCATAGGGCTTATGATTCACAATCTTCCAGAAGGGGTTATAATGGGCTGTGGATTTGCAGCTGGAAGTAGTTTGGGTATAAAGATGAGTTTGATTATAGCTATACACGATATACCAGAAGGTATTGCTGTAGCGGCACCTTTAATGGCATCAAAGATTAAACCATGGAAAATATTGTTTTACACTATTATTACAGCTACACCAACTATATTGGGGACATTAATAGGTGCATACATAGGTAAGCTCTCTACTAATGCTTTAGGATTAAGCTTATCCTTTGCATCAGGGATAATGCTTTACGTAGTTTGTGGAGAAATGATACCTGAGTCTTCAAGATTATGGGAAGGTGTATCTAGTACTTTAGGAGTGTTAGCAGGGGTGATTTTGGGATTGATAATAATTACCATTATATAAATTATTTTACAATATTCAAAGGGAGATGTAAGTTTGGAAACAAAAGTTGTTTTTTTAGATGAACATAATATAGATGAAGCTTTGCTAATGGAATGTGGAAAGGTTATAAGAGAAGGCGGGTTGGTAGCATTTCCAACAGAGACGGTATATGGATTAGGAGCTAACGCTTTAGATGGTAATGCTGTAAAAAAAATATTTATAGCAAAGGGAAGACCGCAGGACAATCCATTAATCGTGCATGTAGCAGATACAGAAAGTATAAAACCTTTAGTGAAGAAAGTTCCAAGGATTGCGGAAAAATTAATGGAAAGCTTTTGGCCGGGACCATTAACAATTATACTCGAAAAGACTGATTTAATCCCTAAAGAAACTAGCGCAGGATTAGATAGTATAGGAATTAGAATGCCATCGAATGAGATAGCTCGTAAACTTATAAAAATGGCAGAAGTACCTATTGCGGCTCCGTCGGCTAATATATCTGGAAGACCAAGTCCTACGGACATAGAAAGATGTATTGAAGATCTTTTAGGAAAAATTGAATATATAATAGGAGGAGAAAGGTGTAATGTTGGAGTAGAGTCTACCGTGGTGGATTGCACAGAATATCCCCCATGTGTACTTAGACCAGGTGGAATTACCTTAGAAATGTTAAGGGAAGTAGATAAAAATATTTATATAGATCCTGCTATATTAAATAAAACAGAAGGAGACTTTAAACCGAAGGCTCCAGGAATGAAATATAGACATTATGCACCAAAGGCTCCTTTAATAATAGTACAAGGCGACACAAGCAAAGTTATAAATAGAATAAATGAAATTGGAGAAGAATATAAAAGAAAAGGGGAAAAAGTTGGGGTAATTGCTACAGAAGAAACTAAAAATTTATATAAAAATATGTCTGTTGTATCTTTGGGAAGTAGAGTAGATTTAGATACCATAGCTCAAAATCTATTTGAAACTTTAAGAGTTTTTGACGATGAAAAGGTTGATGTGATATTTTCAGAATCCTTTGAAGAAAAAGGTATAGGCATTGCAATTATGAATAGACTTAAAAAATCAGCAGGTTATAATATTATTCATGTATAATTATTATATAAAATATAGTTGACATATGTTATCTACTAAGCTAAAATGTTTAACGATAGTTATTAAAGTTTTGTGGAGGAAGCTATGAAGATATTATTTGTTTGCACTGGGAATACTTGTAGAAGTTGTATGGCTGAAGCTATTTTTAATTCTTTAAAACAAGATAATTCACTTCTAGCATTTTCAGCAGGCATAGCAGCTATTCCACATAGTAAGACTTCTTTAAATTCCGCATCTATTATCAAAGAAAAATTTGCATTGGATATTAGTAATAGATGTGCAGTTAAATTAACTGAAGAACTAATTAGTGAATATGATTTAATATTAACTATGACTTCTTATATGAGGGACTTATTGGTACATAATATTCCACAGCATAGGGAGAAAATAGATTCACTAAATAGCTATGTCGGCATAAAAGGGGATATTGTAGACCCTTATGGCGGCAACATTTCCGTTTATGCGGATACATTTTTAGATTTAGAGAATAGTATTTTATTACTATTAAATAAATTAGAGGAAGATAAAAGTATTTCTTAAATATTTCTATCTTCCTTTTTTGCGTAGCTTTAAGGTATTGTAATATACCCAAGATTATGGAGGTGTATAATAGTGAAAATTGCTTTAGGAAGTGACCATGCAGGTTTACCTTTAAAAAAGGAAATTATTAAACATTTAGAGAGTAAAGGTATAGTGATTAAGGATTTTGGAACTCTTACAGAGGATTCCTGTGATTATCCAGATTATGCCTTAGCGGTAGCAGAAGAAGTGGCTGCTAAGAACTTTGATTTTGGTATATTAGTTTGTGGAACAGGTATAGGAATCAGTATTGCGGCAAACAAAGTTCCAGGAGTAAGAGCTGCTCTTTGCGGAGATACTTTTAGTGCTCATGCTTGTAGGGAACATAATGATGCAAATATACTAGCCCTAGGACAAAGAATTGTAGGTACAGGATTGGCTCTTGATATAGTTGACTCCTTTTTAGGGGCAAAATATGAAGGTGGAAGACATGGAAAAAGAGTTGATAAAATATCACAAATAGAAAAGAAATATAATAGGTAATTTTAGGAGGTAGTAAAAATGAGTAAAGTAACACAAATAGGACACCCTTTAATATTGCATAAATTAGCTTTAATAAGAGATAAAAATACAGGTTCAAAGGAATTTAGAGAATTAGTTGAAGAAGTAGCTATGCTTATGGCTTATGAAGTAACAAGAGATTTAGAATTAGAAGAAGTAGAAATAGAAACTCCAATTTGTAGAGCTAAGTGCAGAATGCTACAAGGAAAGAAAGTAGCAATAGTTCCTATACTAAGAGCTGGACTTGGAATGGTAGATGGTATGTTAAGCATGATACCAGCAGCAAAGGTAGGTCATATAGGACTATATAGAGACGAAGAGACATTAAAACCTGTAGAATATTTCTGTAAACTTCCTCAGGATATTGGAGAAAGAGATGTTATAGTTACTGATCCAATGCTTGCAACAGGTGGATCAGCTGTAGATGCTATAACACTTTTAAAAGATAAAGGTGCTAAATATATAAGACTTATGTGCCTAATTGCGGCGCCAGAAGGAGTAAAAGCAGTTGAATTGGCACATCCAGATGTAGATATTTATGTAGCTTCAATAGATGAGAAATTAGATGAAAAAGGATATATAGTTCCAGGACTTGGAGATGCTGGAGATAGATTGTTTGGAACTAAATAAAAATTGCGAAGTAGTTTTTGGTTAAGAGTTAAGAGTGAAAAGTGAAGAGTGATGGATGAAATTCCTTTAGGAATTTCTAAATTATAAGATTTAAGAATTCCCTACAAGGGAATTCTATCTTTTACTCTTCACTCCAAAAATTTGCTTCGCAATTTTTTTATTTTAAGGGGTTATACTTTTAATTATTCTATTTTTAGTATAGAATAGTACATAGTTATACATATTTTAAGTTGTTTTTGGAGGAATAATGGAAAGAATAGATAAAAATAATTACTATCTTGACATATGTTCAACTATATTAGAAAGAGGAACTTGTCTTAGAAGAAATTTTGCGGCTATAATTGTAAAAAATGATGAAATAATTGCAACAGGATATTCAGGAGCTCCAAGAGGAAGAAAAAATTGTTGTGATGTTGGATACTGTAGAAGAGAAGAGTTAAATGTTCCAAGAGGTACTAGGTATGAATTATGTAGATCAGTACATGCGGAGCAAAATGCAATTATATCAGCAAGACGACAGGATATGATAGGTGCCACAATGTATTTAGTTGGAAAAGAGCAGTCTACAGGAGAGCTTGTAAAGAATGCTTCGCCTTGTGCTCTTTGCAAAAGATTTATTATTAATGCAGGAATACAAAGAATAGTAATAAGAGACACCAGATATGAATATAGAGCCATGGAGGTTCAAGAATGGATAGACAATGATGATTCATTGACAGGGGATGGAGCTTATTAGATGGAGAGGTAAAATATGAATAATTTAACTATAGTAGCTTTTTTTTCAACTATATTATCATTTTTATTAACACCATTAATAAAAAAACTTGCATATAAATTAGAAGTTATAGATATACCTAAAGATAAGAGAAGGATTCATAAAAAACCCATACCTTTATTAGGTGGCTTGGCAATATATTTATCTTTTGTTATTTCGATATTTTTAAAGATTGGTCCTCTCACTAGAACACAAAAGGGAATAATCATTGGAGCGACAATTATAGTTATAGGTGGATTTTTAGATGATAAATATGAAATAAGACCATTAATAAAGCTTTTATTCCAGTTATCTGCTGCAATAATATTAGTTTTATACGGAGTGAGAATATCCTTAATCACTAATCCGGTTCCAGGTTTTGGAGAATATATTGATTTAGGCTTCTTTTTCGGAGTGCCACTTACTATATTATGGGTGGTTGGAGTTACGAATTCAATAAACTTAATTGATGGGCTAGATGGCTTAGCAGCGGGAGTAGCCTTTATATCTTGTTTTACTCTGTTTATAATAACGTTATTTACCATTGAAACCAGATTTGAAACGGCTTATTTAACAATAGCTTTATGTGGATCTATATTAGGATTTCTACCATATAATTTTAACCCAGCTTCCATATTTATGGGAGACACGGGCGCTCAATTATTGGGATTTTTATTAGCGGCAATATCAATAGAAGGAGCTATTAAATCTGCGGCGGCTTTTGCTATATCAGTACCGATTTTAGCTTTAGGATTGCCTATATATGATACTATATTTGCTATGATAAGGAGAAAAATAAATGGCAAACCTATAATGGGAGCAGATCGAGGACATCTTCATCATAGACTACTAGACATGGGATTAACGCAAAGGCAGGCAGTTATAATAATGTATCTAATAAGTGCAATTCTTGGAAGTTTTGCAATTTTAGCTATGCAAGTAAGCAGTCGAAGTTCGTATTTCTTATTAGCTATAGTAATGTTAATGCTTGTTATAATGGCATGGAAGTATGGTTTATTCAAGCATAAGGAATAGCTAATACTAATTTCTGGAGGTAAGATAATGAATAAAATTAAGGTTATTACTATATTTGGTACTAGGCCAGAAGCGATAAAAATGGCTCCTTTAGTTAAGGAACTAGAAAGAAGAGAGGAAATAGAAAATAAAGTTTGTGTTACAGCTCAACATAGAGAAATGCTGGATCAAGTTTTAAATCTGTTTAAAATAACACCTGACTTTGATTTAAATGTAATGAAAGAAAAACAAAGCCTTACAGGGATTACCACTAGAGTTCTAGAAGGTTTAAAGGAAATATTTGAAAAGGAGAAGCCAAATCTGATATTAGTGCATGGAGACACCACTACTACTTTTGCAGGAGCTTTGGCGGCTTTCTATAATAAAATAGAAATAGGGCATGTGGAGGCTGGATTAAGAACCTTTAATAAATATTTTCCTTTTCCAGAGGAGATGAATAGAAAATTAACAGGGGCTCTGACAGATTTGCATTTTTCACCAACCATAAGTTCTAAAGATAATTTATTAAGAGAAGGTGTAGAAGAAAAATCTATTTTTGTTACAGGTAATACTGTAATCGATGCTATGAAATTTACAGTAGAAAAAGATTATATATTTGAAAATCATATTTTAAATGAAATAGATTACAAAAATAAAAAGGTCATAATGGTAACTGCCCATAGAAGAGAAAACTGGGGAGATGGAATAAAAAATATATGCATGGCATTAAAAAATATTGTAGAAGAAAATAAGGATGTTGAAGTAATATATTTAGCTCATTTAAATCCTCTTGTTAGAAATGTGGTTTTAGAACATTTAGATGGATTAGATAGAGTACATATACTTCCTCCATTAGATACAAAGGAAGCTCACAATTTAATGAATAAATGTTATATGGTTATGACGGATTCAGGAGGATTGCAAGAAGAGGCTCCACATTTAGGCAAACCAGTAATACTTTTAAGAGATGTTACAGAGAGACAAGAAGCTGTAAAGGCTGGAACAGTAAAAATTGTCGGCACAAAGATTGATGATATATTAACAGAGGCTGAGAAGCTAATAAACTCTCCTTTAGAGTATGAAAAAATGAGTAAAGCTATAAACCCTTTTGGCGATGGCAATGCTTCTGCAAGAATAGTAGATAGTATTTTATATCACTATAATTTAAAAGAGAATAGACCTAAAGAATACAATACACTATAAAGATTGTGTTTTTTTTAACAAAAATATATTGATAAAATTGATAAATAGGTTTATAATAAAATTGTTGATAAAAGATTTCATTATTTAAGATTCGAAAAATTGCAACTATTATAGTTTAGGAGGGTTTATTAATGAGAGAAGTAGTAATTGCAAGTGCAGTTAGAACAGCAGTAGGTTCCTTTGGTGGCGCATTAAAAGATGTGGCAGCGGTTGACTTAGGAGCGACAGTTATAAAAGAAGCTATAAAAAGAGCGGGAATAAAAGGTGAACAGGTTCAAGAAGTTATAATGGGTAATGTACTTCAAGCAGGTCTTGGACAAAACCCTGCAAGACAAGCTGTTATAAAGTCAGGTTTACCGGTTGAGGTGCCAGCATTTACTTTAAATAAAGTATGCGGTTCTGGATTAAGAGCGGTTAGTTTGGCGTGCCAGATGATAAAAGCTGGAGATGCTGATGTAATAATAGCAGGTGGTATGGAAAGTATGTCAAAAGCACCATACATATTAAATACTGCTAGATGGGGACAAAGAATGGGTAATGGCCAAATGGTTGATGGCATGATAAATGATGGTCTATGGGATGCTTTCAACAACTATCATATGGGAATAACTGCTGAAAATATAGCAGAACAGTGGGGATTAACAAGAGAAGAACAAGATGCATTTGCAGCAGCTTCTCAACAAAAAGCTGAAAAAGCTATAAAAGAAGGAAAATTCAAAGAAGAAATAGTTCCAGTAGTAATTCCTCAAAGAAAAGGTGACCCAATAGTATTCGATACTGATGAATATGTTAAATTTGGAGCTACAGCAGAAAAGTTAGCTAAATTAAAACCAGCTTTCAAGAAAGATGGAACAGTTACAGCAGGTAATGCATCAGGTATAAATGACGGTGCAGCAGCATTCGTTATAATGAGTGCAGATAAAGCTAAAGAATTAGGAGTAACACCATTAGCTAAGATTACTTCTTACGGTTCAGCAGGATTAGAACCATCTATAATGGGATATGGTCCTTTCCATGCAACTAAAGTAGCTTTAGAAAAAGTTAACTTAACTGTTGAAGATCTTGATTTAATAGAAGCTAACGAAGCTTTTGCAGCACAAAGTTTAGCTGTTGGTAAAGATTTAAAATTTGATATGGAAAAAGTAAATGTAAACGGTGGAGCTATAGCTATTGGACACCCAATTGGAGCGTCAGGAGCTAGAATATTAGTTACACTTCTTCACGAAATGAAGAAAAGAGATGCTAAGAAAGGACTAGCTACTCTTTGTATAGGTGGAGGAATGGGAACAGCTCTAGTAGTTGAAAGATAATTGAATGAAAATAAGTAATTCTTGGTAATTGAATAAAAGATAGGTAATTATTTATAATAGGTAATCTCTAATATTAGAGATTACCTATTTTTATTCAAAAAAATATTAAATATATATATTTATGACTATTCGTTTTTTTATAAATTCATATTTATCTATTTTTTTAGAATATATATTATATCTCATATGTATTAAATTAGTAAATTTAAAATTAACAGAAATAAGAATAGTCATTTCAAATTAATTCATGATATTAGTAAGAAATACCTACACTAATGTATAAAGATTATAATAGGTATAATTTAATATAAATGAAGAAAAATAATAATATTAAGGCATTTATGGACATTTTTCAAATTTGTATAATGAAAAGAGATATATATAATTATATATCATGATTTGAAAATCCATTGAGGTGAATGAAGTTGATAAATGATACCGTTGATATGTTAAAAAGAGTATATACTTACAATCTCTTAGTTGTTTTTGTTTTAGTGATAATAAGTTATTGTTCATTAATAACTAATCTTGGATATATAATATTGGGATTAGCCATAGCATCTATAAATTTTTTAATAAATTCTTATGCCACTTATTATACTTTTGTTATTAAAAAAAATAATCCAGGAGCTGCAATTTACATAAGTTTAATCATTAGAATAGCTTTAGTTTGTATTATTGCTATGGGGATTATGAATGGTAGCGAAATGAAGGTTCTCGCATTTATCGCAGGATATACTCTGCACTTTATAGGAATATTAATGTATTCTTTAAGATTAAAAAAACATGAGGTGGTATAGTGGAAGCGTCAAAAGTCATTTTTATATTACGTTTATTTGGAGTTAATATTAACATAACTGAAAATATAATAATTCAATGGATAATAATATTAATGTTTATCGCCTTATCAATAATACTAACTAGAAATCTAGAGCTAGTGCCTAGCAAAAAGCAAAGTATTGTAGAAGTATTTGTTGAATATATAGGCAAAATAGTTAAAGACAATATGGGAGAATCTTATACTAATTTTATTCCGTTTGTAGGTGCAATGATTTTGTTTCTAGCATCTATGAACTTAGTTGGCTTAGTTGGGGTTGTGCCTCCCACATCGGACATAAGTATAAACTTAGGAATGGCAATGATAACTTTTTTAGTGGTTCAAGGTTATGCTATTAAAAAGGTTGGATTAATAAACTATATTACTGCTTATGGCAAGCCATATTTTTTTATACTTCCTTTGAATATTATAGAGAGGTTTATGTTACCTATTTCTTTAAGTTTAAGATTATTTGGTAATATGACTGCGGCTATAATAATTGTTGATCTCATATATAAGGGGCTATATAGCATTAACCCTTTAGCGCAACTACTGATTCCAGTACCAGTTCATATTTATTTTGATATATTCGATGGAACAATACAAATGATTATATTTATTATGCTAACTATGATTAATATAAAAATAATATCAGAACATTAAGGAGGATTTTATTATGATTGATGCAAAAGCGTTTATAGCGGGTATGGCAGCTATTGGAGCTGGATTAGCAGCCCTAGGATGTATAGGTGCAGGTATAGGAACAGGAAATGCAACAGGTAAAGCAGTAGAAGGTATATCAAGACAGCCAGAAGCTAACGGTAAAATCATGAGCGCTCTTATTATAGGTGGAGCTTTTTCTGAAGCGACTGCTATATATTCTGCTTTAATTGGATTGCTATTAATTTTCAAAGTTATATTAGTATTAATTTAATATTGGGGAAGGGAGGCTTGGATTAATGATCGACATATCTCAATCTATAGCTACTATAATAAATTTCGTAATTTTTTTAGCTGGAATGAAAATTTTCTTATTCAAGCCTGTACAAAAAATATTAACGCAAAGAGAAAATCATATAAAAGAAAAAATAGAAAATGCAAAAACAAGAGAAGAGAAGGCTGAATCCTTAAGTATTGAAAAAGATAAAGAATTACAAGAATCAAAACAACAAGGAAAAGCTTTAGTAGAAGAATATAAATTTAAAGCAGAAAAGGCTTCGGAAGAGATTATAAAAAAAGCCCACGATGAAGCGGATTTAATTATTCAAAGAGCTAGAGCAGAAATTAAATTGGAAAAAGAAAAGGCGAGAGATGAGTTAAAGAATAAAATAATAGATGTATCAGTTTTGATGAGTTCTAAAGCATTGGAAGAGACTATAGATGAGGAAAAGCAGAGGAAATTAATTAAAGATTTCATTTCCAAGGTAGGTATTTAATTATGTATGAATATTTGGATAGAAGATATGCACTAGCTCTTTATGAAGTAGCTGAGAAACAAGGAAAGATAGAAAAGTTTAGAAAAGATTATAAAGAAGTAGTAGATGTTATATATGGCAATGAAGAATTAGTGCAGCTTATTAAACATCCTCAAATAAGTACTTCAAAAAAGAAGAAAATATTTATAAAGATATTTAAGGGAAAAATAGATGAGGAATTATTATCATTTTTATTGATACTGATTGAAAAGGGAAGAATATTATATCTTAAAGAAAAACAAAAAGAGCTAGAAAAAATATACTTTGAAAAACATAATATGCTTCTTGCTCATATTAAAACGGTTATTCCTTTAGAAGAAGAGCAGCGAGAAGAATTAAAAGAAAAACTTCAAAATAAGTATAACAAAAAGGTAATCTTAAAAGAAGAGATAGATAAGAGCATAATAGGAGGGGTATATGTAAGGGTTGGTGACGATGTTATAGATGGCACAATAAAATCAAAGTTAAAAGAAATGAAAGACATTATTAGTACTGTAGAACAGAGGTGAGAATATGAATATAAGCCCTGAAGAGATTACATCAATTATTAAAAAAGAAATAGAAAGATATGAAAAAAAGATTGAAACTGAAGATTCAGGAACAATAATTCAAGTAGGAGATGGAATTGCTAGAGTTTATGGTCTAGATGATTGTATGGCAGGTGAATTATTGGAATTTCCTAATAATATATATGGAATGGCTCTAAACTTAGAACAGGACAATGTAGGATGCGTATTGTTTGGAGAAGAAGAGGGTTTGAAAGAGGGAGATGTAGTAAAGAGGACTGGCGAAGTTGTAGAGGTACCAGTAGGTGAGGCTTTAATTGGAAGAGTAGTGAATTCATTGGGTATTCCTATTGATGGAAAAGGACCTGTAAATACCACAGAAAAAAGGCCAGTAGAAACAGAAGCGCCAGGAGTAATAGAAAGGCAATCTGTAAGAGAGTCACTAGAAACAGGAATTAAGGCAATAGATTCTATGATACCTATAGGTAAAGGTCAAAGAGAATTAATTATAGGAGACAGACAAATAGGTAAAACTGCTCTAGCTATAGATACCATATTAAATCAAAAAGGAAAAGATGTTATATGCATATATGTTGCTATAGGGCAGAAACAATCTACAGTAGCCCATATTGTAAATGATTTGAATAAAATGGGCGCTATGGACTATACAGTAGTGGTGTCTTCTACTGCATCAGAAACTGCTCCAATACAATTTTTAGCTCCTTATTCAGGATGCAGTATTGGTGAATATTTTATGCATAAAGGCAAGGATGTATTGATAGTTTATGATGATTTATCTAAACATGCAGTAGCCTATAGAACTATGTCTTTATTATTAAGAAGACCTCCAGGAAGAGAAGCTTATCCAGGAGATGTATTTTATTTACATTCTAGATTGTTAGAAAGAGCAGCAAAGCTTTCTTCTAAGTTAGGAGGAGGTTCCCTTACGGCAATTCCTATAATAGAGACATTAGCAGGGGATGTAACAGCATATATACCTACAAATGTAATATCTATAACAGATGGTCAAATATTTTTAGATTCAGAGCTTTTTTATAATGGAGTAAGACCAGCAGTAAATGCCGGAATTTCAGTATCTAGAGTAGGGGGAAACGCCCAAATTAAGGCTATGAAGCAAGTAACAGGAACATTAAGACTAGAACTTGCTCAGTATAGAGAATTAGCTGCCTTTGCTCAGTTTGGTTCTGATTTAGATAAAGAAGCGAAAAGAAAGCTAGAAAAGGGAAAAAGATTGACTGAAATACTTCTCCAAGAACAATATAAACCAATGGCAATAGAAAAACAAATTATGATTTTGTATGCGGGAGTTAATAATTTTTTAATGGATGTCCCAGTGGAAAAAGTAAAGACATTTGAAAAGGAATTCTTAGAGTTTATGGATATTCATCATAGAGATGTAGGAAAAGAAATTATAGAAGATGGGCAGCTAACGGACAGCATAAAAGAAAAATTAAACTCTTCAATTAAAGAGTTTAAAAATATGTTTAAGTAACTTCTTCGTGGTAGGTGAGGTTTATGGGAGTATCTAATTTAAATAGCATAAAAAGAAGGATGAAATCTATAAATAGTATTCAAAAGGTAAGCAAGGCTATGTCGATGGTTGCTACATCAAAATTTAGAAAGTTTAAAATTCGATTGGAAGCTAATAAAAATTATAAAATTTATATTGATGACATAATGAAAGATATTGTAAGTTCTATGGATGAGAATAATCCATACATTACAGAGAGAAAAAAAGGAAGAAATATATATCTAATTGTAACATCTAATTTAGGGTTATGTGGTTCATATAATACTAATGTATTTAATGAAGCGATGAAAAATGTAGACCAAGAAGAGGAAAAGCCCATATTTATTGTGGTAGGAGAAAAAGGAAGGGCATTTTTAAATAGAAGAGATATAGAAGTTGAAATAAAATATTTAGAAGTTAAAGATGAAATTCAACATGAAGAAGTGAAAGAAATAAGTAAGACGTTGATGGATATGTACCAAGTGGAAGAAATAAAAAATATTTATGTTATTTATACAGAATTTATTTCTAGTGGAAAGCAAGAAGTTAAGACAGAAAAACTATTTCCTATTGAAATGATGAATAATGAAGCTAATGAGAGATATCTAGAATTTGAATTCTGCAGTGATGAAATATTTGAAGAGGCGTTAGAGTTATATGTGAATGAAGAATTAATATATATGTTACTCACTTCTAAAACATCAGAACAAACTTTTAGAATGACAACTATGAATGGAGCAACTAAAAATGCAAAAGATATATTAGATAAATTAAGAAAAGAGTACAACAGAATAAGACAGTCAGCTATAACAGAAGAGCTGTCAGAAATAATAGGAGGAGCGGAAGTTCAAAGATAAGATATCTATAACTTCTGTAGGAGGTGTATTCTATTGAGTAATATAGGGAAAGTAGTTCAAGTAATAGGAGCTGTAATAGATATTAAATTTGATTCCGACTATTTGCCGAATATACATAATGCTATACAAATAGATTTGGGAAATAGAAAAATAGTAACTGAAGTGGCTCAACATATAGGAGATGATATTGTAAGAACCATTTCCATGGAGCCTACAGAGGGACTAAAAAGGGGAGTAGAAGCTACAGATACAGGTAAACCTATATCAGTACCTGTAGGCAAAGATGTATTAGGAAGGCTCTTTAATGTGTTAGGCTATGCTATGGATGAGTGTGGTGAGGTTCATGGAGAAGAATATTATCCTATACATAGAAAGGCTCCAACTTTTGAAGAACAATCCTTAGAGCCTGAGATGTTTGAAACAGGCATAAAAGTTATAGATTTATTGGCACCTTATCAAAAGGGTGGTAAAATAGGGCTATTTGGAGGAGCAGGAGTTGGCAAGACTGTACTTATACAAGAGCTTATAAATAATATTGCCAGAGAGCACGGAGGACTATCGGTATTTACAGGAGTAGGGGAGAGGACAAGAGAAGGTAATGATTTATATAATGAAATGAAAGAATCTGGAGTAATAGACAAAACTGCGCTAGTTTTTGGGCAGATGAATGAACCGCCAGGAGCTAGAATGAGAGTAGCGCTAACAGGATTAACTATGGCAGAATATTTCAGAGATAAGGGGCAAGATGTACTCTTGTTTATAGATAATATTTTTAGATTCACTCAAGCAGGTTCTGAAGTTTCGGCTCTTCTTGGTAGAATACCTAGTGCGGTAGGTTATCAACCTACACTTGCTACGGAGATGGGGGCATTGCAAGAAAGAATAACCTCTACTATTCATGGATCTATAACTTCTGTTCAAGCGGTTTATGTACCAGCGGATGATTTAACAGATCCAGCGCCAGCCACCACATTTGCTCATTTAGATGCAACTACAGTTTTATCTAGAAGTATAGTTGAATTGGGAATATATCCAGCTGTAGACCCACTAGAATCCTCATCAAGAATACTTGACCCCAGGTTGGTCGGTGAAGAACATTATAGGGTAGCTACAGAAGTAAAGCATATTTTAGAAAGATACAAAGAGCTGCAAGATTTGATTGCAATACTTGGAGTTGATGAACTTTCGGAAGAAGATAAATTAGTTGTTACTAGAGGAAGAAGAATTCAAAGGTTTTTATCACAGCCTTTCACCGTAGGAGAGCAATTTACAGGCATGAAGGGAGTTTACGTGCCAGTAAAAGAAACGGTAAGGGGATTTAAAGAAATATTAGAAGGAAAGTATGATAATGTATCCGAAAGTGCATTTTTGTTTGCAGGAACCATAGAAGATGTTGTAAAAAGGGCTGAGGCTATCAAAGAAGAATAAAGTTATTAAATAAGGAAGATGATATATGTTTAAACTTATAATTGCATCTCCATATAAGGAGTTTTATAATCTAGAGATTAAAAGACTAATTACAGAAAGTTTAGTTGGTAGAATAGAAATATTGCCAAACCATTCATCTTTAATAACTGTTTTAAAGGCTTGCAACACTGAATTTGAAGATATCAATGGGAAAAGATATAGCTTTAACATTTCAAAAGCTTTAATGAAAGTAGATAAAGAAGAAGTAAAAATTCTATGTGAAAATATAGAGTAGAGTAAAGGAGAATTTAGGTTTTAACCTAGATTCTCCTTTTTAGTTTGTAACATTTTTTCAATTTAATTATATATTAATAATATATTTAGTGAATAAAAAAGAGCTAAATGTCTATAATTTAATTTAAAGGAATAAAATGGATTAAGTTATAGGGGGGAAGCTATTATAGCGTATTATATGAAAAAGAGAGTTTGGTTTGTGATAAGCTTTTTATGCTTAGTTTTTTTAATTATAAATATGGATAAGCCTAAGGCTAAGAACTCAGAGGAGTTTTTGACGAAAATAGTTAATGAAGTTGAAGGGAACATACAGGAATGTGGTGTTAAAGCAAGTTTTATAAGTTATGATGATGGAAAAGAGACTGTTGAAGCCATATTAAAAAATTTGAAATTTGAAAAGTCTTATTGTACTAATATAAATGAAAATGAAAAGATATACTCAGTAGAAATCATAGGTGATAGCATAAGTGGCCATGTTCAAAGTACTAACTATGAAAATTATAAAATAATAGTTGTAGATTTAGTTAAGGTAACTGAAAAGGATGAGTCATACCAATTGGAAGAGACAATAAAAAATGCTATTGGAAGTAAAAGTGCAAGTTATTTTAAATATATTAAAGCTAGGTTACATACTAATGATTTAATGGATAAAAACAATAAGATAATGGCTTTATTAAAACGTAACAATGCACAGAATATTGAATCTATAAAAATTCATAATGGATATAGCACTATTGCATACACTAAACAATTTGATCATATCACAATAGGTGGAAAATTCGTAGATTTGAATTATGCTTTATGTAGCTATTACTCTGGTAATTATCTTATAATTGGAACGCCAGAAATACTTGTTTCATATTAGAAATTATAGATGGAGGATAGGAATGGATAAAATAGTAGTAAAGGGTGGCAAGCCCTTAACAGGAGATGTAAAAATTAGTTCTGCTAAAAATTCTGTACTACCTATTATAGCAGCTAGTATATTAGGTAATGGTAAATGTATTATAGAAAATGCACCCATGCTAGAAGATGTTTTTGTAATAAGCGATGTTTTAAGATCTATTTCTGCGGATGTAAATATAGATAGGGATGATAATAAGATAATTATAGAATCATCAAGTATATGTGATTTTGAGCCATGCTGTGACTTGGTAAAAAAGCTAAGAGCATCTTTTTTGATAATGGGTCCTATGCTTGCACGTTTTGGAAAGGTTAGAATATCCCTTCCAGGAGGATGTAACATTGGAACAAGGCCAATAGATTTACACTTAAAAGGTTTTACTGCATTAGGTGCAGATATTAATGTTGGCTATGGATATGTTGAAGCTAAAGCTAATAAATTAGTTGGAAATAATATATATTTAGATTTCCCATCTGTTGGTGCTACAGAAAATATAATGATGGCAGCTACAATGGCGAAAGGTGAAACTATAATTGAAAATGCAGCAGAAGAACCGGAAATAGAAGATTTAGCAAATTATTTAAATAAGATGGGAGCAAATATAAAGGGAGCTGGAACAGGAAAAATAAAAATAGTTGGAACAAAAGATTTTAAAGGCGTAACTCATAGACCAATATATGACAGGATAGAAGCAGGTACTTTTATGGTAGCTGGTGCTATAACTAGAAGTAGGATTAAAATAATAGGAGTAAATGAGGAACATTTAAAGCCAATAATTGCAAAGCTAACAGAAATGGGAGTAATAATAGAGGTTGATAATGACAGTTTAGTAATTGATAGCAGAGGAGGATTAAGACCCATAGACATTAAAACTATGCCTTATCCAGGTTTCCCTACAGACATGCAGCCTCAAATGATGGGATTGTTGAGTTCCATAAAGGGTACAAGTGTAATTACGGAAACTATATTTGAAAATAGATTTATGCACGCTCCAGAGATGAAAAGAATGGGAGCAAATATTAAAATTGATGGTAGAAGTGCTGTAATAGAAGGAGTAAATAAACTTACTGGATGTGAAGTTAAAGCCACAGATTTAAGGGCAGGAGCAGCCTTAATACTATGTGGACTAGGTGCAGAAGGTGCTACGGAAATAACAGATGTATATCATGTTGATAGAGGATATATGGGGATAGAAAAAAAATTAAAAGGATTAGGAGCAGAGATAGATAGATGTTTTTGATGATGTAATAATATAAAAGGTTTTCTCATATAGTTATTAATAAATAAACTTAAGCTTAAAAAGGAGAAAACTTATATGAAGAGAAATAGTGTGTTTTTTTATTTGTGTACGTTATTAGTGACGGTTTTTTTATTTATAACTTTTACAACATTATTTTCATATTTAACACTGAAACCCGACAAAAGCAAAGGGCAAGGTTTTAAAGAATTCAACGTAAATCCTGGTGAAGTTACTTTACAAGAAAAGAAGAAAGAAGATTTAAAGATTAAGGTATATATTTCTGAAAGTAAGTCTATTAAGGAAATGGATATAGAAGAGTATATAAAAGGTGTAGTAGCCTCTGAAATGCCAGCAGAGTTTCATATAGAAGCTTTAAAGGCACAAGCAGTAGCAGCAAGAACCTATGCATTAGCTCACATGGAGATCATTGGAGGACAGAAATGTGCTCAAATTAATAAGGGAGATATTTGCGATACGGTTCATTGTCAAGTTTATATGTCTAAAGAAGAAAGGCTCAATGGATGGCCTAATAGCAGAAAAGAAGAATATTGGAATAAAATCCAGGAAGCCGTTATTAAAACAAAAGGAGAGGTAATAACCTATAATAACTCCATAGCTAAAGAGCTTTATTATTTTGCTGTAAGTAGTGGAAAAACTGAGAATGCACAAGAAGTGTTTTCTCAAGCAGTGCCATACTTACAAAGCGTGGACAGTCCAGGAGAAGAAAGTGCCCCTAAATTCAGTTCAAGTGTAGGATATTCTTATTCTAGCTTTGCTAAAATAGTTAACAGTTATTATCCCAATTCTATACCATCCTCTAATAATTTAAAGAATAGTATTAAAATAAAAAGTAGGACTTCAGCAGGTAGTGTAAAGGAATTACAAATAGGTAAGACCACTATCACAGGTACTAAGTTTAGAAGCATGTTAGGGCTGAATTCTACTAATTTTAGTTTTGTATTTAATAAAGATACTATGGATATAATTTGTAGAGGGTATGGCCATGGAGTTGGTATGAGTCAGTGGGGAGCGAATGCTTTTGCCAAAAGCGGAAAGACATATAAAGATATATTAACTCACTATTATAAGGGTGTTAATATAAATAAATATACAGAATTATAAATAGTGAAGTAATAAAATAAGCTGTTGATTATAAGAATCAGCAGCTTGTTTTATTTTATCAAAAAATGTAAAAAATAATAGAAATAAATAGAAAAAAAATTAAATAAAAAATGTATTTTTTACTATGTACTGGACAAACTACAAAAAGGAGGTGTTTGTATGGAAAAAAAATTCTCTGAAAAATTCTCAAATTTTATTAAGAGGGAGGGATTTTACGTAATACTATTCCTGTGCCTTTGTATACTAGCTACAGTAGCGGTTGTGGTATCAAGGAACAATAGAATTAACAAAGATGAGATATCTTTGGAACAACCTGGGATTGTTAATGAAACAGGAAAAGAAATAGGTGAAATTACAGAAAAACCTTATGAGGATTTTGATAATGCTCTTCAAGTTAAAAATGATGAAGATAATATAGTGAAGAAAGAAGCAGAAACTAAAAAGGAAGAAAATAAAACTGCAGAAGTTTCTACTACAATGAATACAAAATTTATAAAACCAGTAGAAGGAATTTTAGCAAGAAGCTATTCTGAAGAGCCTGTATATTGGAAATCTACTAACAGTTATAGACCTAACTTTGGCATGGATATTAAGTGTGAAGTTGGTAAGTCGGTAGTAACAGTTATGGAAGGCAAAGTAGAGAGCATTGAAAGTGATAGCATAGATGGAGTTCAGATTGTTATTAATCACCAAAATGGATTAAAAACCGTATATGCTAACTTAGATCCAAAAGTATCAGTAACTAAGGGGCAGACAGTTAAAACAGGAAGTAAAATAGGAAATATTGGTAAATCGACTGTTAGAGCATCCTATGAGACTTATGGAGATCACTTGCATTTTGCAGTAATGAAAAATGAAGAGTTTATAAATCCTGAAAAATATATACAATATTAAAATTAAAAGTGGTAGCCATTTTCCTCATATAACATGGGGAAATGGCTTGCCAAATGTAATTTAAGGAAATGGTAACGCATATTTATAAATATAGAAGAGTTAAGGAGGTAGCATATTGAAGGACTACATTGAAGAAAGAGTTCTAGAAGTGGCAAATTATATTATAAGTTCAAAAGCTACTATTAGAAAAACCGCAAAGGTATTTGGAGTAAGTAAAAGTACAATTCATAAAGATATGACTGAAAGATTGCCGAAAATAAATCCACAAATTGCTGAAGAAGCTAAAATTATAATGGATTACAATAAATCGGAAAGACATATAAGAGGTGGAAAAGCAACCAAAATGAAGTATAAAGCTATTGAAGGATAGACATATTCCTATTATAATTAAATTATATTGTTATGGGAAATTTTCAATAAATTTTCATTTCAATAAAAGTATAACGAAAGAGTAGGTGTGAATAATAGGAATGTTTTTCTTCAATGTTGGAACCGATATGGGAATAGATTTAGGAACTGCAACGGTGTTGGTATTTAGTAAGGGAAAAGGTGTTGTATTACAAGATCCTTCAGTAGTAGCTATAGATAAAAGTAAAAATAAAGTTTTGGCTGTAGGAGAAGAGGCCAGGCAGATGATAGGTAGAACTCCTGGCAATATTGTGGCTATCCGTCCCCTAAAAGATGGTGTCATATCAGATTATGATTTAACAGAAAAAATGCTTAAATATTTTATAAGAAAAGTTTGTGGAAAAGGAAAAATTGTATCACCAAGAGTAGTGGTATGTATTCCTTCTGAAGCCACAGAGGTGGAAAAGAGAGCTGTAATAGATGCGGCGAAAAATGCAGGAGCAAAAAAGGTGTTTTTAATAGAAGAACCTTTAGCAGCGGCTATTGGAGCAGGGCTTGATATAACTAAAGCAAGTGGAAGCATGGTTATAGATATAGGTGGAGGAACTACAGACATTGCTGTCATATCTTTAGGTGGAATAGTTGTAAGATCCTCTATTAAAATTGCTGGAGATAAATTTGATGAATCTATCATAAGATATATAAGGAAAAAACATAAACTTATGATTGGAGAAAGAACAGCAGAAGATTTGAAAATTAATATTGGATCAGCTTATGCGAGAGATGAGGAAGTTACCATGGAGATAAGAGGAAGAGATTTAGTTACAGGGCTTCCTAAAAATATAATGGTATCTTCAGAAGAAATGAGAGAGGCTTTAAATGAGCCAGTAACTGCTATAGCAGAATGTACTCATTCAGTTTTGGAAAAAACGCCGCCTGAACTGGCATCAGATATAGCGGACAAGGGCATTGTAATGACAGGAGGAGGAGCTTTATTAAATGGACTGGATAAACTAATACAAGATGTGACTAAAGTTCCTGTTCGTGTGGCAGAAGAGGCAGTTTCTTGTGTAGCATTAGGCACCGGTAAGGTACTAGATTTTGTGGATAAGCTAGATTCGGATGGATCAGGAGACGATATAAGTTTAATTGATTAGAATTATACTTATCAATAAAAAGCAAAGGCTTTATCCTTTGCTTTTTATTATTATTTTATTTGCTTATTATCAAAGTTTAATTGATAACTATGAAATAAGGATTTGGTAATAACTTTAGCTAAGTTGAATATCAAATCTAATCTTATTTTATTATTAATAAATATATTACTTTCTGATGAGTCTACTATTCCTATGATTGAGGCATCACCAACATGGGGGAGGGTTTTACCAACACCTTTGCCAGGATGTATGGAATAATCTCGTGCATGTATTTCGCCTATATTATCATGTTCTCCTAAGCAAGCGTCTATAGCAATGATATTTGAATTAGGATGAACTAATTTAATATCGCTGAGTTTTCTATCAATATTTAAAGCATGAATAGGTTCAGAGATTGTTCCATAAATAGGAAGAGGAAAATCTTTTTCTGTCAGAAATGTCCCTACTAAAGGACCTAAGCTATCGCCTATACATCTATCGGTACCTATACATACTATAATTGTATTTAAATCCATATGATCACTTATAAAGTCACCTATGCTTAAGTAAGAAAAAGGATCTTTGAAATGAACTTTAACTTTATTCAATAGTTACACCTCCCTAATAATATATATGAGGTATGGTGGACTATTATTAATTTTATTAATTAATACTTATTTTTATCCCAAATATTTAACTGGTCAATATTCATTAATGAACCTAACAAATGATCTTTTAATCCTGGAATTTCCTTTTCTAAACTATAGGTTAAATCTTTTATATATTGTCTTTTTGTAAAACCGTTAGCAGGGCAAGGGTTTTCAACTATAGGAAAACTATATTTCTTAGCTGTATTTTTAATATCCAATTCATCTATGTATACCATAGGTCTTATTATGGTTATATCTTTTCTGCTTAGGTAAGTTTTAGGCGAAAAGCTATTTATCCTTCCCTCATAAAACATAGACATTAAAAGAGTTTCTATGGCATCATTTTTATGATGACCTAAAGCAATCTTATTACAACCTAACTCTTTTGCCTTATCATTTAATATGCCTCTTCTTAAGTTGGCACATAGAGAACAAGGGTTTTTTTCTTTTCTTATATCAAAAACTATTTCCTTAATATTGGATTCTATTATATAAAAAGGAACATTTAACTCCCCACAAAGTTTTTCTAATGGTGTAAAATCAGCTCCTGTTTTAGGATCGATGGTTACAGCTATTAGTTCAAACTTTTCTGGAGAAAAAATTCTATATTTACTTAATAAATGAAGTAAAGTGAGACTATCTTTTCCTCCGGATAATCCAACAGCTACTTTGTCTCCATCTTCTATTAGTTTAAAATCAGCTACTGCTCTTCTTAATTTACTTAAAAGTTTTTGCATAATTATCTCCTTAGCTATCTTATAAATATTTATAACAATTATTTAATTCAATAGCATTATAATATAAATTTCAACACAAAGAAAGCAAAAATAATTTAATATAACATGTATATTAAATAGAAGATATATAGAGATATATTGAGTAAATTCAACGAGGTTTTTAATAATGATAGTTTATGAGGTTTGAATTTTATTTGATAAGAATGTATACTATTCCTTGTTAACGTATTAAGTTAACTTAACAATTTAATTATTAAATGTGCTGGCATGGCTCAATTGGCAGAGCAGCTGACTTGTAATCAGCAGGTTGTAGGTTCAAGTCCTATTGCCAGCTCCATATATGGAGGAGTTCCCGAGTGGCTAAAGGGGGCAGACTGTAAATCTGTTGGTATTACCTTCGATGGTTCGAATCCGTCCTCCTCCACCAAAAAAATTAATAAAATGTGCTGGCATGGCTCAATTGGCAGAGCAGCTGACTTGTAATCAGCAGGTTGTAGGTTCAAGTCCTATTGCCAGCTCCATATATGGAGGAGTTCCCGAGTGGCTAAAGGGGGCAGACTGTAAATCTGTTGGTATTACCTTCGATGGTTCGAATCCGTCCTCCTCCACCAAAAGACGCATAAATGTGTCTTTTTTTTATATAATTTGAGCCAGAATCATAATTGACATAAAGTTTTTACTATGATATAATGTTTGATGTAAAATATAATAAAATGCTCTTATCAAGAGAGGTGGAGGGAAAGGGCCCTGTGAAACCCGGCAACCAGCATTATATGCTAAGGTGCCAATTCCAGCAGAAGATTTCTGCAAGATAAGAGGAATGGAACGTTAATGTGCCTCTTCTTATTGAAGAGGCTTTATTTTTTATACAAGTTGAAATGGAGGAGAAAAAATGAGAAAGTTGTTTACTTCAGAGTCAGTTACGGAAGGACATCCAGATAAAATATGTGACCAGATATCTGATTCAGTTTTAGATGCTATACTTGAAAAAGATCCCATGGGAAGAGTTGCTTGTGAAACCACAGTAACTACTGGTATGGTTTTAGTTGTTGGCGAGATAACAACTAACTGTTATGTAGATATACCTAAAATTGTTAGGGAAAGTATTGAAGAAATAGGATATACAAGAGCAAAATATGGATTTGATAGCGATACTTGTGCTATATTAACATCTATAAATGAACAGTCTCCTGATATTGCTATGGGAGTAAATGAATCTTTAGAATCCAAAAAAGGAGAAATGGATAGAGAAGAGGCTATAGGTGCTGGAGATCAAGGTATGATGTTTGGATTTGCAACAAATGAAACACCAGAATACATGCCGATGCCAATAGCTATGGCTCACAAACTTGCTAGAAGATTATCAGAAGTTAGAAAAAATGGAACATTATCATATTTAAGACCAGACGGTAAAACTCAAGTTACTGTAGAATATGAAGATGGCAAACCTGTGAGAATAGATGCAATAGTAGTATCTACTCAACATAGTCCAGAAGTTACTAGAGAAGAGATAGAAAAAGATATAATAAAACACGTAATTAGCGAAATTGTTCCAAAAGAATTGCTAGATGAAAATACAAAATACTATATAAACCCAACAGGAAGATTTGTTGTGGGAGGACCACAAGGAGACGCTGGCTTAACAGGTAGAAAGATAATAGTTGATACCTATGGAGGATACGGAAGACATGGTGGCGGAGCTTTCTCAGGAAAAGATCCAACAAAAGTTGATAGATCAGCGGCTTATGCAGCTAGATGGGTGGCTAAAAATTTAGTAGTAGCAGGAGTAGCGGATAAAATAGAAATTCAGCTAGCTTATGCTATTGGAGTTGCTAAACCAGTTTCCATAGCTGTTGATACCTTTGAAACAGGAAAAATACCAAATGATAAAATTGTTGAAATAATAAACAAAGTATTTGATTTAAGACCTGCGTCAATAATTAAAACTTTAGATCTAAGAAGACCTATTTATAAGCAGACAGCTGCATATGGACATTTCGGAAGAACAGATTTAAATCTTCCATGGGAAGACTTAAATAAGGTTGAAGATATAAAAAAATATTTATAAAAATAAAGGGGCTATCTCAAAATAAAGATGAGGTAGCTCACTTTTTATTTTGAGACGGCGTTGCTTTCGAAAATTTGATTATAGACAGTAAATGAATCCAAAATATTGAACTGTTTCGTTTGAGGGCTCCCATCTGCATTAGCAGTGACCAAAATATATTCCTTGCCATCTATTTTTGCTAAGCTGGCAAGACATAATTTAGCTTCTTCCGTGTAACCAGTTTTTCCACCTTGGATAATACCGTTATTCACCTCTTCTGTATCCATGTGTTTAAACATTGTACTTTGAAAAGTGATTCCATCGGGATGGAGATTAGTTGCTTTCGTCGAATGACGTTTTGAAGTATATACTTCTCGAAAAGTATCGTTTTGTAATGCATATTCCAGTAGTTTAGCAATATCATTTACAGTGCTATAATGATTCCTGTCATGTAGTCCTGTGGAGTTGGTAAAATGAGTACTCTTCATTCCTAATTCTTTGGCCTTTTCATTCATTAACTTTACATATTTTCTTTCTGAACCTGAAATTGCTTGAGTTAATCCTATGCAGCTTTCTGCCCCAGAGGGTAATAATACTCCATAAATCAAATCTATTCCTTCTACCTTTTCATTGGGTAAAAAACCTGCCATGGAAGCACCTTCAGAATACAATTTCTTAAACATATTCTCTGGCAGATAAATCATTTCGTGTAAATCTGCCAGATTTTCGATTGCCACTATTGCTGTCATAATTTTTGTAAGGGATGCTGGGTAGATTCTTTCATCAGATGATTTATCCAATAATATCTGATTATCATCTAAATTAATTAGAATGGCGTTTGAACTATATAAATCATTAGCTGCAATCTGATTAACTCCATCGCGAACTATTATTTTTGGGGATTTCACAAATAATTCTGTTTTTAGGTTGATTTTATTTATTAGATAATTTGGCAAAAATAAAGTTGCGACACATACTGCACATACGCATAGTATTGAACGAACACGTGATCTCTCTCTCTTTTTTTTCTTGTGTTTCTGTCTATAAGCTGTCATTTTAATATTCCTCCTTAAATATAAATTACGATATTGCCTTACAACATAATTCTAATGAAATTGAATTTTTTTGTGTAAACAATGGCTTATAGACCTATTAAGATTTTCTTAAGGACTGCTTAATAATTTCAGAATTTTAAAATAGCATGAAAATAAAAAACACCATCCCCTATGAGTTTTCACATCATAAAGGAATGGTGCTTTTTAGCTGTTGATTACTCCTGGTATTTTTATATGGAATATTGTATAACCATGGTTGCTTTCTGCATAAATTTCACCTTCATGTAAAATTACAATTTCTTTGGCAATAGCAAGACCTAACCCGGCATTACCAGTGTCTGTTCCTCTGGATTCATCTAGTCTATAAAATTTTTCGAATATATTATTTAGTTTTTGTGGCGGAATAGTTTTTCCAGAATTCTTAAAAGTTATAATGGCATCCTGTGATTGTTTATGAACATCTATTGTGATTTTACTATTTTCATCACCATATGCAATTGCATTTTTAAATACATTATTGAATACTCGTGCCAGCTTATCTGGATCGCCATAAAACATAATATCATCTTCTGCCTCTACTACAACTTCTTGCTTTTTTTCAGAAAGCATTGGATAAAATTCATCTGCCATTTGAAATAACATATAGGATAGATTAAAGTCTTTTTTCTCTAATATAATGGTTTGAAGATTGTATCTGGTAATTTCAAAAAATTCGTTGATAAGTTTTTCAAGTCGATTTGCTTTTTCTAAAGTAAGTTCCATATATTTTGCTCTTTGCTCAATAGGCATATCTGGCACTTCTGACATTAAGTCCAAGTATCCTATAACTGAAGTAAGAGGAGTCTTTATATCATGTGCAAGATAAACAACTAAATCATTTTTCCTTTGTTCTGCCTGTTTTGCATCTCTTGCTCTCTTTTCTAGAATATGTTTGCACATATTTAGTTTAGTTTCCATGAAGCTTAGTTCTGGGGATAGTTCGATTTCTTTATCTGAACCTTTCATTAAGTCATCCATGCCCTTATCAATTTCATCAAAGTACTTTGTAACCCAAGACATAGCAAATTGAAAAATAATTAGGAAAGAAATTACAATTAAAACTAACATAATTTTATCTCTATTATTACGGAATATATAGTGGTGAATAATTACTGCATCTGACTCAGATAAAGAAAATGTATTTCGCAAGAAACTTACAATCCAATTACCAAAGCGGCCTTGTAATAAGGAACTTAATAAACCTAAAAATCCAACGCTTGCTAAAATAAGTATTAATACTTTAAAAAATGTTTTTCGTTTGAATGCTAAATAATCATTTTTTCTAGTTTTATTAGTTTTCAATTTTATAACCAACTCCCCATACGGTTTTGATATATTTCGGATTTTCAGCAGAATCATTCATTTTTTCTCTTAAGTGTCTAATGTGAACCATAATGGTATTGTTACTGTTGCTAAAGTATTTATCTCCCCAAACCTCATGGAATAACCTGTCAGAGCTTACGACCTGACCTTTGTTTTCGCACAAAACCCATAAAATTGAAAATTCTGTAGGGGTTAAAGACAATGGTCTTTCATTTAAAAAACATTCATGAGTATTTTTGTCTACTACCAGCCCGCCTATAGAAATTAGGTTTTCTTTTTTGGATTTGTTTAATTGGTTATATTTCGTGAATCTTCTTAATTGTGCCTTTACTCGTGCCACTAGCTCTAGTGGTCGAAATGGCTTTGTAATATAATCATCTGCACCTAATGTTAGACCTGTGATCTTATCCACCTCTTCATCTTTTGCAGTTAACATAATGATTGGAAAGTTATAAGAATCTCTTATTTTTTTGCAAATGGAGAATCCATCTATATCTGGGAGCATAATGTCTAAAATAGCCATATCCAAGTCTTCGGTTTCTATAACTTTCATTGCTTCTATGCCTGTATAACATTTGAACACTATGAAATTTTCATTTTCTAGGTACAATTCAATTAAATTAGCGATTGCTTTTTCATCCTCAACTACTAAAATTTTAGTATACATATATTCACCTTCTTTTTATTTTTCTTAGGTTATCTTTTCTGCGCCTACTAAATTAAAGAGTACAATTGTCTATTTAAGTTTTGCTCTTAAGTACTTACTCTTACATATACAAATGCCATAATTAAAATGTACTTTTACAGCAATTTATATCATTATAGTAAGTTAAACGATTAGTTCAGTCAATATATTTAGCAATACATCTATGTAATAATTATTACATAAGTAGAAAAAATTAGAATTATATTAATTGCTGTGGTTTTTATTTTATAGGCAGTCAATAATATTAATGATATAAAATATTATGTTATAATGTATCTATATAAATGGAATATTATTGGCTGTTAGCCGTGGGATAAAAAGAGTAGGAGAGATTTTATGGCAGAAATACAAGTAACTGTAGATTCTATCATATTTAAAAATGATGACAATGGATATGTAGTAGCAAGGGTAAAGGAAAAAAATAAAACAACAACTATAACAGGATGCATACCTTATATAATGGAAGGGCAAGATTTAAAGTTGACTGGGGAATGGGTTACACATCCTCAATTTGGAGAACAATTTAGAGTTGATATTTGTGAAGAAAGTTTGCCAAATACTATAAAGGGTATAGAAAGATATCTAGCTTCAGGAATAATATCTGGAATAGGACCCGTTACTGCGAAAAAAATAGTAGAAGCTTTTGGGGAATCTGCTTTTAATGTATTAGAGAACGATATTGAAAGATTAAAAGAGATAGAAGGTATAGGGGAGAAAAAAATAGCTATTATTTATAAATCTTACGGTAAGCAAAAAGAGTTGAAAAACATAATGATGTTTTTTCAAAATTACGGAGTAACTACCAATCAGTGCTTAAAAATATATAAAAGGTTTAAGAGTGACTCCATAAGAATAGTTAAGGAGAATCCATATATTTTAACAGAGGAAATATCAGGTTTTGGATTTAAAACTGCGGATAAAATTGCAAGGAATTTAGGAATCGAGCTAAGTTCCCCTTTTAGAGTAGGGTGTGGAATAAAATATATAATAAATCAGTTTTGCGGCTTAGGTAATACATGCATGCCTATGGATAGGCTTCTTAAAGAGGGAATAAGCATATTAGGGGCTAGTGAAGAGCTTCTCAAAGAAAGCTTAATACATAATGCTTATGAAGGCAAAATCAAAATAGAGGAGTGTAGAGGAGAGCAATATGTATTTACAATACCTTATTATTACTGTGAATTGGGTATAACAAAAAAAATTATTACACTTTCTCTATGCAATTTTAATAAACTAGAAATAGATATAGATGAAGAAATAAATGAGTTTGAAGAAAATAACCACATTAAATTTGCTACTTCTCAAAAAGAAGCTATAAAAGGTGCATTATTAAATGGTATTGAAATAATTACTGGAGGTCCTGGTACAGGAAAAACCACAATAATAAACTGCATAAGTCAAATATTTGAGAAATATGGAATGAGTGTATTTATGGCTGCACCTACTGGAAGGGCAGCAAAAAGAATGGGAGAGGCTACAGGAAAAGAAGCTAAAACAATACATAGATTGTTAGAAATGGGAGCTGGGGAAGATGAGGAAGAACTGTTCTCTAAAACTGAAGAAACTCCTTTAGAGTGCGATGTTATAATTGTTGATGAGGCTTCTATGATAGATATAGTTCTTATGCATAATCTGTTAAAGGCAGTACCACTAGGTACAAGATTAATAATTGTTGGCGATGTGGATCAACTTCCGTCCGTAGGACCAGGAAATGTACTAAGGGATTTAATTGAAAGTAGTTGTGTAAAAGTAGTAAGACTAAAAGATATATTTAGGCAATCCTCAAAAAGTATGATAGCTTTAAATGCTCATAAAATTAATAATGGTGAAATGCCTATTTTGAATGAAAAGAATAAGGATTTCTATTTTATAAATAGTGAGGATAGCTCAAAAGTTTTAGATACAGTAGTTAGTTTAATAGATAAAAGATTACCTAGCTTTAATAAAAGTTGGGATAAATTAAAACATATTCAAATATTAAGTCCTATGAGAAAAGGCCTACTTGGAGTGGATAACTTGAATGAAAAGCTTAAAGATGTGCTAAATCCTAAATCCAGTGATAAAAAAGAGAAACAATTTAGAGAAACTTTATTTAGAACTGGAGATAAGGTAATGCAGATTAAAAACAACTACTCTTTAAAATGGAAAAGAGTAGCGGGCATAGGTGAAAATGAAGGATTAGGTATATTTAATGGGGATATGGGATATATAAAGGATATAGATGAAGAGAATGATACGTTGACAGTAGTATTCGATGAAGAAAGAAAGGTTGTTTATGAAAGCATTTATCTTGATGAACTAGAATTGGCATATGCGATAACTATACATAAAAGTCAAGGAAGTGAATTCCCAGTAATAGTTATTCCTGCTTTTATGGGGCCTCCGTTACTTATGAATAGAAATTTACTATACACTGGAATAACTCGTGCTAAAAGTTTGGTTGTAATAGTAGGCTCTTTAAAATCTATAAAATTTATGATTGATAATAATAAGAGTTTTGAAAGATATTCACTTTTAAAATGGAGGATAGAAAACATAATGAATGCTGCTAATTAAAACATAATGATATTGGAGTGTAGAACTTATGTTTATGAGTAAAGTTGCGAAGTTAAATTCTGAAGAGGAAAGGCTAGAAAATCAAATTTTAAATTGGTTATATTCTGGGGAACAATTTTTAAACATAGTAACTGTACCCAATAATTCCTCGTATTTATTGACTAAAGTTATAGAAGATTATTTAAGATTAAATAACAAAATTTTATATATAACAAATGAGGAAGAGGAATATATTGATGTATTTAGAAATTTAAAAGGAAGATCCTTTCATAAAAATTATGCTTATTTAAGAAATGCATCCATAGAACTAGACAGAAATTTGATAGTATGCAATTACAATAATGCTCTAAAATTAAAAAGCAAATTTGATATAGTAATCTACGATGACATAAGGAGTTTGCCTATTTATAGCAAATATGAAATTATAGATATAATGGCAAAATGTTGTAAAGAGAATGGTAGACTTATATCTTACTCTGTTGAAGCTTTATTTAACAAAAAAAGAGAAGTTTATTTTCCTATTTTAGAAAATAGATTGCCATTAGTGGAGCCCAGGATTGTAACTACCAAGATAGATTTAAATGGAGATATACCATATACAATTTATGAATATTTAAAATGGTGGATTCATAGTAATAAAAAAGCTATTTTATATGTTCCTAATGAAGAAAATGTATTTAATGTATTTCGATACATCAATAGATATTGTAAAGAGTTAACTAATAATATAGTTTGTTATTACAAAAATAAGAGTTCTGAGAAATTATTATTAAACTTTAGAAAATGTAAATCAGGCATATTAATAACGAATGATTTAAAAGAAAGGTCTTGTAAACTTTATCAAGACAAAGATATTAATGAAATGGTGTTTTTTGCTGACAATCGTGTATTTAATTATAAAAAATTAGTTTATTTTTGTGGGGCAGAGGCTTTAAATAAAAATGGAGCAGGTAGAGAACTTTTATTTGTAGCAAATGAAGAAAATGAACAAATGTATAAAGCTAAGAATATGGTAAGGAATTTTAATAGGGAAGCATGGGAAATGGGATTATTAAATATTTAGAGAATATAGTAGACGCAGTACTATCTATAATATATAGTGAAAAAGATGAATGCCCATTATGTAGAGTATATGTGGAAGATAGTTTTCTTTGTCAGAGATGTCTAAATAACATTAGCTTTATTACAGACTCATTTGCAATTAAGAGAGAAGAATATAGTTTTAAATATTATAGTTTAGCAAATTATTCAGACAATATAGCAGATATGGTAATAAGGTTAAAATATAAAAAAGATTTTCAATGTGGTGAAGTATTAGGTCATTTGCTAAGCAAGAAGATAATAGAAAATGAACTTAATCCTCATTATTTAACCTTTGTTCCGATGACCAAAAGAGCCGTTAAAAAGAGAGGGTATAATCAAAGTGAATATTTGGCTAATGTAGCAGGAAAATATTTAGGTATACCGGTCATTCAATCTCTTAATAAAACTAAAGATACCTTAGATCAAATAGGATTAAATGGTAAGGAACGATGGAACAATGTTCATGATTCCTTTTAAAAATAAAATAAAAAATAAAAAAATAATATTAATTGATGATGTGATTACTACTGGGGCTACAGCATATAATTGTGCAAAGGTACTTATGGATAATGGAGCGAAAGAAATAAATATCTTGACTGTAGCGAAAAGTAATGTATAATTTTAATATATTGAGTTAGGTTTGTGATTGAAAGTCGATGCCAGTCGCAGGCGAAACGATCCACGTAAGTTAAATAAAATGTTTAATGAGCATGGTGCGGCTTAGAAGTAAGTCCTGCCGTTATAGAATTTAATGGCGAGAGGGCTAGTAGTGAGAGGTTAATTCCCGGTAGCGAAAACTCCAGCAGGCGGGTGTGGGGTCAAAGATCAGGTCAACTAGCTTAATAAAAAGAGTTCTTATTTTAATAATAAGAACTCTTTTTGCAGAAAAATATAGCAATTTTGTGATAGGCTAAGGAATAGTTAATATAAGATGGCTTAGTATATTTAATATTTTGTAAATTTAGATAATTAAACTTGTAATTTGTATCTAACAGTATTAAAATAAAGATAACAAAACAAACATTACTCTTTTATGAGAGTATAGAGAGGGGCTGAATGTATGAAAATTACTGTAACTGGGAAAAATATTGAAATTACAAATGCATTAAGAAATGTAGTTGAAAAGAAGTTAGATAAGTTAGATAAGTACTTTAGTCCAAATGTAGAAGCCCACGCTACATTGAGTGTACAAAAAAATAGTCAGATAATGGAAGTGACAATTCCTTTCAATGGAGTAATCTTAAGAGGGGAAGAGGCAACAGAAGATATGTATGCTTCAATTGATTTAGTTGTGGATAAGCTAGAAAGACAAATAAGAAAGCAGAAAACTAAACTTCAGAAAAGGCTCTACGGTGATTCACTTAGATTCCAATTTATACCTGACGAAGAACGTAAAGATGTAAGTGAACCTAGAATAGTAAAAACAAAAAAATTTGCTATAAAGCCAATGTCAAATGAAGAAGCTTTGCTTCAAATGGAACTTTTAGGACATAATTTCTTTGTTTATGAAAGTGCAGACACTGGTGAGGTAAATGTAATTTATAAAAGAAAAGACGGAAATTACGGGCTTATTGAACCTGAATTTGAATAATTAACATAATATATAAAAGAGGAGACTATGTCTCCTCTTTTAAGTTTAACCAATAAGATAAATTATCTAGATTTTCTACCACAATATCTACATCATAAGGTGATTTTATATATTCTTCAAATTCCAATGAGTTTTTTAAAAGCAGTGCAATCTTACAGCCATTCTTTTGCAATTCTAAATTATCACTTCGCAATTTAGAAGTTACCACTATGGTATCTTTAGCATTTATATTAAATTTTTTGAATATGTAAATCGTATTATAGTAAGGAGGAGAATCAGGTATTATCAATCTATTTTTATAGAAGGTTTTAATGTATTTCAAATTACAATTATCATTACATGCTACGCAAGAGTTAAATCTATTAGTACATAAATTAGAAGAGAATATTAATGGAATATTAAAGTTGTTTATTGCAGTCATATCCTCCTTTGGTATTTTGTTAGTATTCATTATAATTAAATTTGGATTTATAAAATCTATTTTAATATTACATGAATAAAAGTCATGAAAATCCATGGTATAGCTTATAGGATAAATATTTATTTTGTTGTAAATACTTTTACAATAATCTAACAATAGATAAGATGGAGTTAAAATGTTGCAAAGGTTACATTTTACTCCCAGGTCATTTATAGTGGAGTAGAGATTTTGTCTGCTGATATCACAGTTATATGTAGCAAAGTATCTTTTATTTATTGGAATTTTATTAATAAATTTAATCCATTCTTTCCTTTCTTGAGGAGAATTATGTAAAATATCTTCAATTATAAACAAGTAATTTTTATATTTGGATATCATGAAATCACTCCTAAATCATTATAATTTTATTATAATAGGAAAAAGTTGCTATTGTAAAATAATATTTAACAATTTGTGTATTAATTTTATATTAAGTTGAACGCATATAAATTAGATGGTATAATCTATAAAGATAAGGATAATTAGAAAATTGAGATAGCGAGGATGAAAAGAATGAGATTATTTGAGAAAATATTTGGAACATATAGCGATAGAGAATTAAAAAGAATAATCCCAATGGTAGATAAAATAGATGCTTTAGATTCAAAGATGCAAGGCCTTACGGATGAAGAATTAAGGGCGAAAACAGATGAGTTTAAAGACAGATTAGCCAAGGGAGAGACTTTAGATGATATTTTAATAGAGGCTTTTGCAGTAGTTAGAGAAGCTTCATGGAGAGTTATAGGATTAAAACATTACAGGGAGCAGCTGATGGGAGGTATAGTTCTTCACCAGGGAAGAATTGCAGAAATGAAGACTGGTGAAGGTAAGACATTAGTTGCTACTTTGCCGTCTTATTTAAATGGACTTTCAGGTAATGGAGTGCATATAGTTACAGTTAATGACTATTTGGCTAAAAGAGATATGGAACTTATGGGGCCAATTCATGAGTTTTTAGGATTAAAGGTAGGAGTTATTCTTCATGAATTAGAACAGGGAGAAAGACAACAGGCTTATAATTGTGATATAACCTATGGTACAAATAGTGAATTTGGTTTCGATTACCTAAGAGATAACATGGTGATATATAAAGAGGAAAAGGTTCAAAGGGGTTTAAATTTTGCTATAGTAGACGAAGTTGACTCTATATTGATAGATGAAGCTAGAACTCCTCTTATAATATCTGGTCAAGGAGAAAAATCTACAGAGTTCTATAGAGTAGCAGACTATTTTGCTAAGTCCCTTATAAAGGATAAAGACTGTACAGTAGATGAAAAGGCTAATGCAGTTCTATTAACAGATGAGGGAGTAGTTAAAGCAGAAGAGTTTTTCAAGTTAGAAAACTATGCTGATTCAGATAATATGGAAATACAGCACCACGTAGTTCAAGCGTTAAAAGCTAATTATATGATGAAAATAGATAAAGACTACATTGTAAGAGACGGCGAAATAATGATAGTAGATGAGTTTACAGGTAGAGTTATGGAAGGAAGAAGATATAGCGACGGACTTCACCAAGCTATAGAAGCTAAAGAGGGAGTTAAAGTAGAAAGAGAATCTAAAACTCTAGCAACAATAACTTACCAGAACTACTTTAGAATGTTTGCAAAACTATCAGGTATGACAGGTACAGCACTAACAGAGGAAAATGAATTTAGAGAAATATACGGTTTAGACGTAATTCTAGTACCTACTCATAAACCAGTTGTAAGAGCGGACCAGCCAGATTTAGTTTATAAGACAGCTAAAGGTAAATATAAAGCTATAGTAGAAGAGATAGCAGAGACTAGTAAAAAAGGTCAGCCAGTTCTTGTAGGTACTGTGAGCATTGAGAAATCAGAATTAATATCTGATATGCTAAAGAAAAAAGGAGTTAAGCATCAGGTGCTAAATGCTAAATACCATGAAAAAGAAGCAGAAATAGTTTCTCATGCTGGTGAATATGCAGCAGTAACTATAGCTACTAACATGGCAGGACGTGGTACTGATATTAAACTAGGAGATGGCGTAGTAGAAGTAGGCGGTCTTAAAATCATAGGTACTGAAAGACATGAATCAAGAAGAATTGATAATCAATTAAGAGGACGTTCAGGACGTCAAGGAGACCCAGGTGAATCAAGATTTTATGTTTCATTAGAAGATGATTTAATGAGAATATTTGGTTCTGACAAACTAAAGGGAGTAGTTGAAAAATTAGGCCTTGGTGATGATGAAGCCATAGAAAGCAAGATGGTTAGTAGCGCCATAGAAAATGCTCAAAAGAAGGTTGAAGGTAATAACTTCGATATCAGAAAGACATTAATACAGTATGATGACGTAATAAATCAGCAAAGAGAAATAATCTATAAACAAAGATCTCAAGTTCTTGAAGGAGAAGATTTAAAAGAACAAGTTCAAGATATGATAAGAGATTCAGTATACTCTGTTGTAGATTCACATATTTCTGGAGTACAAGAAGAGTTTGAAAATGAATTGACAAACTTAATAAATTACTTAGAAGATATGTATCTTCCAAAGGACTATGTAACAGTAGAACAGCTATCTGGATTAACAAGTATGGAGATAAAAGAAAAATTATTTACTATAGCTCAGAATATGTATATGGATAAGGAAGAGGACTTTGGTTCTGAGCAAATGAGAGAAATTGAAAGAGTTATACTATTAAGAGTTGTTGATACAAAATGGATGGATCATATAGACAATATGGATCATTTAAAACAAGGTATAGGTCTTAGAGCATATAAACAACAAGATCCTGTTCAGGCTTACCAGTTTGAAGGAAGCCAGATGTTTGAGGAAATGATTTATAACATAAAAGTAGATACAATAAAATATCTTTTCAGAGTTCAAATACAAACTGCTCCAGAAAGAGAAAGAGTAGCTAAAGAAACAGCTACTAATCAGAGTGGAGATGATTCGGTTAAAAGAGAGCCTATAAGAAAAGAAAATAAGATAGGTAGAAATGAACCATGTACTTGTGGTAGTGGAAGAAAATATAAAAATTGTTGTGGAAGAGAAGCTTAATAGGAGTTGAGTGCGGATGTTTTTAGAATTAGATTCAACAATAGATGAATTAAATTCTCTTGAATTAAACCTTAAAGAAATAGGGGATTCACTTTGACTTAGATAAAATTAAGTTAAGGATGGATGAATTACAAAATACAATGGGGGAAGCAGACTTTTGGAGTGATTTGAAAAAAGCTCAAGAAATTACTCAAGAAGAAAAGTTTCTCAAAGCAAGGTATGAAAAATTTAAGGATTTTCAGTGTAGAGTGGAAGATGCGAAGATTCTTTGTGATTTAATTAGAGAGGAAGAGGATTCTTCTTCTCTAAAAGAACTGCTAAATGAAGTGGAAGAATTGGGATTAGGTATAGAAACTTTTAGAATTGAAATCCTCTTAAGTGGTGAATATGATAGAAATAATGCTATAATAACTCTTCATTCAGGGGTTGGAGGTACAGATGCCCAGGATTGGACTGAAATGCTTTTAAGAATGTATACTAGATGGTCTGACAAGAAAGGGTATAAAGTAGAGACATTAGACTTACTTCCAGGAGATGAAGCAGGAATAAAGAGTGTTACTTTAAAAATTAGCGGAGATTTTTCATATGGATATCTAAAAGCAGAGAAGGGTATCCATAGACTAGTGAGGATTTCACCGTTTAATGCTAATGGAAAAAGGCAAACTTCATTTGCTTCACTAGAAGTATTGCCAGAACTTACTGAAGATCAAGATATAGATATAAGAACTGAAGATTTAAAAGTAGATACCTATAGGGCAGGAGGAGCAGGAGGGCAGCATGTTAATAAAACAGAGTCTGCCGTTAGAATAACGCACATACCTACAGGTATAGTTGTTCAATGTCAAAATGAAAGAAGTCAACATTCAAATAAGGACTCAGCATTAAAAATGCTTAAAGCAAAATTAGTTCAACTAAAAGAAGAAGCTCATAAAGAAAAAATAGAGGATTTAGCTGGAGAACTTAAAGATATGGGATGGGGGAGCCAAATACGTTCCTATGTATTTCACCCATATAATTTGGTTAAGGATCATAGAACTGGAGCTGAAACTAGTAATTTAACAGCAGTTATGGATGGAGATATAGATTTATTCATAAACCGATATTTAAAGGGAATATAAGAAAAACCCCCATTATATATGGGGATTTTTTGACCACTTTATTCTTTCTAAGCTAAGTAGGATTATTGAAAATATTAATGAAGTTAATGTTATAATTTTATTATATATTATAAGCAAATTGTTTCCGAAAGCGTGTTTAATCAACTCTTTAGATGCAACTTTAAAACATCTATTAATTGATTTGTCGCTTATAAATTCAGGTTTGTCATCTGGAGTGTGAATTCTACTTAAATCATTATCGATAAAAGTTATTGCGTCTATATTTGCATTTCTAAAGGCTTCGTGATCACTAGAATCTTGAAATAAGTAATTAAAATGTATTTTCTCTTTTGCACATGCAGAGGCGGCAGACTTAATAAGTGGAGAGTTTATAGAATCTTTTTCTCCACCCATTATGCATAGTGGTGCAGGATTATTAGTTCCAATCATATCGAAATTAAATACTTTGCTATCTTTTAGTAAATCGCCATAGTCTTTAACAAACTCTCTAGCACCCAAGCACCCAAATTCTTCTGCATTAAAACCTATAAATAAGATATTTTTTTCTGGTTGTCCAAGAGAAGATATATACTTGCTCAATTCTAGGATGAAAGCAATGCCAGAGGCATTGTCGAGGGCACCAGCATATAAAGTGTTATTTAAATCCGTTCCTAGGTGATCGAAATGGGCGGATATTACTATAGGGGAAGAGCTTTGATCTTTGCCAGGTATTAATCCTGCTACATTGCTTACAGTGGTTTTATCTATTTTATAAGGAATGTAGCAGTGGATTTTATATCCATCTTTTAAGTAATTTTCAATTTGATTTCTAGTATTGCTTGTTATCATTAAGTAAAGATCCATTGGGGATTCAGGTAAAAATGAACTTCTAAATTTTAAGTTATCATTTTCAGCCACATATAAAAACATAGTACCCTTATTAGTACCAACAGCAATGAATTCTTTATTTACGGACACATTATTATTTTTATCAAAGATAATATCATTTACTTTGAAGTTTATCATATCCTCTTTATAGTCTTTATAATACTGAAATTCTTTAATTACTTCATTGTTTTCATCTAATATCCTCAAATAAGGAGAATCATTTAGTTTTTGGGGATAATAAGTAGTAAAATTATGATAATAACTGTTGTTAAACGGGATTAAATTATTGCTTGCAAATTTTTCTTTTACAAAGTTTGCAACCTGCATATTTTCTACAGTGCCTGCTAATCTTCCTTTTAGTTCCTTTGATGAAAGGTATTGTATATCATTTTTTATGTTATTAGTATCAAAGCTTTGTATTCTCATAGATGTCCCAAATGAGAAATAGAAAATAATTAAAAATAGGGTAGCTAAAAATCTAGATATTTTTTTAGACATAAATAACTCCTTATAAAAATAGTGTCTTATAAAATATATTATATTGGAAAAAATATATAACCATTGTAAAATAAATTTGAATTAGTTTTAGTGGAGGTAGCTATGAAAAGTATTATAGAACAATTATCTAAAGAGTTAAATATAAGTTTAAATAATGTAAATAGCGTTATAGAATTGTTAGATCAAGGAAATACAATTCCTTTTATTGCTAGATATAGAAAAGAAGCTACAGGAGGTCTTACAGACGTAACTTTAAGAGAATTAAGTGAGAGATTATCTTATTTAAGAAATCTTGAAAGTAGAAAAGAAGATGTAGTTAGGATAATAGAAGAGCAAGGAAAGCTTACAGAAGAATTGGAAAGAAAAATATTAAACAGCGAAACAATAACAGAGGTTGAGGACTTATATAGACCTTACAGACCTAAGAAGAGAACTAGAGCTACAATTGCAATTGAAAAAGGATTAGAACCCTTGGCTCAAACAATAATTAGTGGAAATTTTAAAGGAAACATAAATGAAGAAGCTTCCAAATACATAGATGAGGAAAAAGGAGCAACTTCTGATGAAGAAGCTCTAGGGGGAGCTATGGATATAATCAGCGAAATAATATCTGATGATGCTGATTATAGAAAATGGATTAGAATGTATGTTAATAAAGAAGGAGTAATAGAAACAAAGGGTGAGAGCAGTGAACCTACACCATATGAAATGTATTATAATTATACAGAAGCTGTAAGATCAATTCCTTCTCATAGAATATTAGCTATAAACAGAGGAGAAAAAGAAAAAATACTCTCAGCAAAAATAACTATTAATATGGATAAAATTATTGATTATTTAAAAACTAAAATAATGAAGAATAATGAAATTACTGATATATATCTAGAAAAGAGTATAGTGGACTCTTTAAAAAGATTGATGTATCCTTCCATAGAAAGGGAAATAAGAGGCGAACTTACGGACAGGGCCGAAGAAGGGGCTATAGATATATTTAAAGCTAATTTAAGTGCTCTCCTTATGCAAGCCCCTATAAAAGGAAAAGTGGTTTTAGGATATGACCCTGGATTTAGAACAGGATGTAAAATAGCAGTACTAGATGACACAGGAAAATTAATGAGTATAGCTACCATTTATCCAACGGTGCCTAAGAGGGATGTTGATGGAGCTATAAAAACTTTAAAAGAATTAGTATATAAATATAATGTAGATGTAATATCATTAGGAAATGGTACTGCAAGCAGGGAATCAGAGGAAGTTGTTGAAAAGCTTATAGGAGAAGTAAAAGAAGAAAGTGGAAAGGATTTATTCTATGTTATAGTATCAGAGGCTGGAGCATCAGTTTATTCCGCTTCTGAATTAGCTGTTAAGGAATATCCAGATATTGATGTATCAATTAGAGGAGCTATATCAATAGGTCGAAGATTACAGGACCCATTAGCAGAGCTAGTAAAAATAGATCCTAAATCCATAGGTGTTGGTCAATATCAACATGATGTAACGCCTAAAAAATTAGATGAATCTTTAAAGGGTGTAGTAGAAGACTGCGTAAATACAGTAGGTGTAGATTTAAATATAGCCACTCCTGCATTGCTATCTTATATTTCGGGAATAAATTCTGCTATAGCTCAAAACGTTGTAACATATAGAGAAGAAAAAGGTAAGTTTAGCAATAGAAAAGAACTATTAAAGGTTAAAAGATTAGGAGAAAAGGCTTTTCAGCAGTGCGCAGGATTTTTAAGAGTTATGGAAAGCGATGAACCATTGGATAATACATCAGTGCATCCTGAATCTTATGAAGCTACAAAAAAACTTTTAAATACTTTAGGATATAACATTGAAGATTTAAAAAATAAAGATTCAATAGATATTGAGGAAAGAGTAAAAAACATAGGCCTAACTGAGTTAAGCGAAAGTTTGGATATAGGTATTCCTACACTACAAGATATAATAAAAGAACTTAAAAAACCAGGTAGAGACCCTAGAGAGGAATTGCCAAAGCCAATTTTTAAAACAGGGGTAATAGATATCACTCAATTGCAGCCTGGAATGGTATTAACAGGTACAGTTAGAAATGTAGCTGATTTTGGAGCTTTTATAGATATTGGAGTACATCAAGATGGATTAGTTCACATAAGTCAACTAGCTGACAGATTTGTTAAGCATCCTTTAGATGTAGTGAAGGTTGGAGATATTGTAGAAGTTAAAATATTAGAAGTAGATTTAAAAAGGAAGAGAATAGCTTTAACCATGAAAGAGATATAAAATTTTGTTTAAATTATGTTGAAATTTTAACAATACTGTTCTATAATAATATTGAAAAGATAATAAGTTTATCTTCAGGGCGGGGTGTAAGTCCCCACCGGCGGTATAGCCCGCGAGCCGAGAGGCATGATTCGGTTAGATTCCGAAGCCGACAGTATAGTCTGGATGAAAGAAGGTATTGATGTAATTATGCTATTGATTACAATTACGCCCTGACAATTTTTTTGTCAGGGTTTTATTTTTTATTAAAATATATGATGTAGGAGGGAAATAAAAAATGAGGAATAAAAAATTAAACAAATCAATAAAAATTACATTATTGAGTGTTATAGCTTTTTTAATAATGTATATTGAATTGCCAGTACCGTTTTTTCCAGAATTTCTTAAAATAGATGTGAGTGATGTACCAGCTCTAATAGGAGCCTTTGCTTTTGGACCTATAGAAGGAGTTATTATTGAATTAATTAAAAACATATTACATGGTGTATTTGCCACTAAAACGGCCTTTGTTGGAGAAATGGCTAATTTTTTAGTGGGATCTGTAATTGTAGTAACAGCGGGAGTTATATATAAAGGTAATAAAACAAAAAAATCAGCTATTTTTGGATTGGCATTAGGCTCAATAGCTATGTCCATAGCTGCAGGAATATTTAACTACTACTTACTATTGCCTTTATATCAAAAGGTTCTCAATATACCAATAGAAGCTTTTGTTGGATTAGCATCAAAAGTAAACCCTATGGTAAAAGATTTATGGACATTTATACTTTGGTCAATAGTACCTTTTAATTTGATAAAAGGAATATTTGTATCAATAATAGCCTTAGGTATCTATAAGAGCGTATCTCCAATACTTCAAAAGGAAAATATGGAAAATAAGTTTGCTAAAAACTAAGTTTTTAGCAAACTTTTTTAATACAGGTAAATAAATTTCTTGAGAATTTATAAGTATACTCTTAACTTTTAATTTTAGACTCTTCACTCTCTAAGGAGTTTATACGATAATTATAATAATTAGACTAAAAATTTAAGGGGGGAGAGAATTATGGCAGGTATTTGGAATATTAATGGAGTATATGACTTAAATTCAAGTAAGATTAAAGATAAAATATCATTTGAAATAGGAGAAATGCTAGTCGGTAGAATCATAAATGTAGATGAGTTGAAAGATGAAGTGATACTTAGATTATTAGATGGATGGCAGTTTCCTGCTAAATTAAACAAACTTTTAGAATTTCCTCCTACTGGAATCTTAAAATTTAAAGTTGAAGGATATGAAGATGGAAAGATAAAATTAGCTATAGTTACTCCTAAAAAAGACGAAGAGAGTTCTAGTAAAGATTCTTTAGATGATATCTTATTAAAGCAAAATATTGTTCTAGAAAAAGAAGAATATCCTCTTTTAGAAAAGATGACTAAGCATAATATACCTCTTACCAAAGAAAATATATCAAAAATAAAAACTATAGTTGATTTTAGGGATAAGATATTAGAGAATCCAGGTGAAGAAGAGGCTTTTATAAATAAGTATTTAGAAAGCAGGGGTATTGAAGAAAATTCAATAAAAGGGGAGAAGATTAAAAATATATTAAAGGAAGTTTTTAATGAATTAAAGAATTTAAATGAAGAGGATATACTAACTTTGTTTGAAAACAATATAGATATTACAGAAGACAACGTGGAAGGGTTTAATAATGTTTTTAAGGGAGATAAGACTATATATAAAGCTATAAGTAATATAGAGAATTATCTAGATAATGAAATCAAAAATGGTGTTGAAGCAAAAAACAATGAAACTAAAGGCAAAGAAGTAATTTTAGAGGAAAGTAAAACTAACAAAAGTAATGACTCAGAAGTTGTTAAAGATAAATCTATTGGAAAAGATATAAATAGAGATATAAACAAAAATATAAATAAAGATATAAATAAAGAAAAAAATTTAAATGATAATAATAAGATAGATAAAGATAGTAACGTAACCGTGGCAAATAAAGAAAATGACAATATTGCATTAAAAGAAAAAGAAGTTTTGTCAGATAAAACTTCTATGAAAAAGATGCCTAAGGAGGAGCTTTGGAAGGAAGTAAAAAATGAAATAAACTCTAAGCTAGAAGAAATGAAAGAAACATTAAAATCTATTTTAGATGTAAAGAATAAAGTTAAGGTAGAAGCTTATGATAAAGTTATGGATTGGATAAAAGACAATGCAAATAATTTTAAAGTATATAATACTATATCTAATGAATATTACTATATGGATATACCTTTAAAATTAAATAAAGAAAGCTATGATTGTAAATTAATAATTAAAGATGAAAGAAAAAAGGGGAAAAAAATAGATAGTAAAAATGTAAAAATTGCTACATCTATAAAAACTGTAAATATGGGAATTGTGGATGCTTTTATATGTGTAAATAATAGTAATATGAATGTAGATATTAAGTGTTATCCGCAGTGGGCAAAAGTAATAGACAATGGAAAAGATAAGATGTTGAATGACCTATCACAAATGGGGTATAATGTACTCATCAAAGTAGAAGAGAAAAAAGAAGATTTTAATATTGTAAATTGCAGAGAATTTTTTGTTGATAATAATTTAGGAAGCATTAATGTTAAGGTATGATTCTCTTTAATTTTAGGGGGATTATTTATGAAAAAGAAAAGGGCAG
>NZ_CAUPZS010000004.1:0-187580 GCF_963515715.1 uncultured Clostridium sp. | reverse complement strand
GTTATACACAGCATAAGAACTCTAAATCGCTGAAGCTCAAGAGTTCTAATATCTCCCACTTGTAGAAAAGCAGAGAACTAAAATCTTTGATTTTATGTGAATCGCTTTCACAGAGTGCGATGGGAGTATTACGGATGCTAGTCATCGGATAAATGGGAGGTAAAAAAATGATTAGGAATATAAGAACATATTTATCTAAGTTTTTGATTTGTTTAATTGCTTTGCCAGTGCTTAGTGTACTCTCACTTGGATTATGGATTTCTACTGGTTTATCAATTATTGCAGGAATATTAAGGACTTTTGGTTTTGAAATAATGATGGGTTTAGGAGAGTTTGGACAAGTGCCACAAATTCTTAGTTTGCCATTTGCCATGGTTTTTAGTGCAATGTTTTTAATCGGAGCTTTTTATAGTTGGAAGTTATTTAAAAAGTCCTATGAATTTATAAAAATAGGACATAAATAATAAAAACATTATTACAAAGAATTATTTAATGCACATAAAGAAGTTTTAAAGATCTAACGATTAAGGGGTTTTTTATTGGCATATTTAGGTTGACATATTTATAATGTATGATATACTTTCTTAGTAAAATTAAATAACTTAGTTCAAGGTTCTATTGAGATTAAAAGGGAAATCGGTGTAAGTCCGATGCAGTCCCGCTACTGTAAAGAAGAGGGCTTTTATTATGTTCCACTGTGTGAAATACATGGGAAGGATTTAAAAGCACAATGATTCTGAGCCAGGAGACCTGCCTGAACAACTTTACCCATTATAACCTACGAGGAATAGGAAAGGGAGTGCATAATATTATATTAAGAAGTTTTCAAATTCTTAAAAACAAATTATAGGCATATTCTTATTCCAAATAGAATATGCTTTTTTTATTTCGCTGAATTTTAATACAAAGGAGAAGTTGATTATGCTAAAAAGATTGAATAAAAAATTAATGTTGCTTATTATGAGTCTAACTGTGGCAACTACTGTAGTTGCTTGTGGAAAATCTGAAAAGACCGATGGAGAAAAAATTGATAGCTCTAATGGGACAAAGCAAGAAATATCCATAAAGGCATATGACCAAGATAAAAATGAGATAACCTTATCCTTTAAAGAATCTCCTAAAAGGGCTATAACATTAAATCAGTCGCCAACAGAGATGATGTTAGGCTTAGGATTAGGGGACAAGATGGTAGGAACGGCATACTTAGATGATGAAATATTACCTCAGTATAAAGAAGCTTATGATAAAATTCCAGTATTATCAAAAACCTATGCATCCTTAGAGGCAGTGCTAGAAAAAAATCCTGATATATTAATAGGATGGCCAAGCAATTTTGATGAAAAGCATTTGGGCACAGTTACAGAACTTCAGAGCAAAGGCATGAAAGTTTACATACCTAAATCCACACTAAAAGGTGAAAAAAAGATTGAAGATGTATATGAAGATATTTTAAATTTATCAAAAATATTTGAAGCAGAAGAAAATGGACAGAAGCTAGTTGGGGAAATGAAAGATAAAATAGGTAAGGTTCAAGAAAAGATAAAAGGTAAAGAACCTTTAAAAGTAGCAGTTATCGACTCAATAGCAGATACTAAATCACTTGCTACTTGTGGTAATTTAACTTTAGAAGATAAACTTATAACTCTAGCTGGAGGAAAAAATATATTTGGCGATATAGATAAGAGCTATACTGATGTGAGTTTTGAAGAATTAATAGCAAGAAACCCAGATGTATTAGTAGTTAATTACTTTATGGGAAGCAATTTAAGTGTAGACAAGATAAAGAACAATCCAATGCTTAAAGACCTTGATGCAGTGAAAAACGATAGAATAGTTCTTGTTCCACTAACAGAAATGATGGGTGGAGTAAGGAATGCAGATGGAGTAGAAAGATTAGCAAAAGGATTTTATCCAGAAATATTTAAATAAAAAAGGAGTCTAATATGCCTGTAAAGATAACAAAAGAGAGCAGTACTTCATCAATATTGGAATCCATAAGAAAAAATAAAATTGTATTTTGGGGAGTGCTTATTGCACTTAGCATAGTTTTAATAGCTTCTATAGCTCTAAGTGTAACCCTTGGATCCGTTAAAATAGATGTAGGAGAGGTTTATAAAATAATTATAAATAATCTATTTAATATCAATGAAGAGTCAGGGTCAGGTCCCTTATATGAGATTATATGGAACATAAGATTACCTAGGGTGCTATTAGGAGCTGTAGTTGGAGCTGGTCTTTCCATAGTTGGAGTGGCAATGCAAGCTCTAGTAAAAAATCCACTTGCAGATCCTTATATATTAGGAGTTTCTTCTGGAGCTTCTGTAGGGGCCACAATGGTTATATTGTTTGGGAGCCTTGCATTGATGGGGGATCATTCTTTGAAATTGGCAGCTTTTATAGGAGCCTTAATATCTTCTATCTGTGTATATGCAGTATCTAATGTAGGAGGAGGCATAACTCCTACTAAATTAATATTATCAGGTACGGCTATATCAGCTATATGTTCATCTTTAACCAGCTTTATAATTTTTAACTCGAAGAATGAACAAGGGATTAAAGCGGTGATGTTTTGGCTTATGGGAAGTCTTGCTGGTGCGAGATGGGAAAATTTAAAGCTTCCGTTTATAGTGCTAGTTTTATGTTTAATAATACTATTATTTATGCATAGAATTTTAAACATAATGCTTATGGGTGATACTTCTGCCGTAATACTTGGGGTAAATATTAAACATGGCAGAAAAGTAATATTGGTTATAACTTCACTTCTCACAGGTACTTTAGTGTCTACAGCAGGGTCTGTAGGATTTATCGGACTTATGGTACCTCATGTAAGTAGAGGGTTAGTTGGTTCTGACCATAAAAAAGTTTTACCTGTAAGTGCACTGCTTGGAGCTATATTTACCTTATGGGCAGATGTAATTGCTAGAACTTTAGTAGCACCAGAAGAGATGCCCATAGGAATAATAACATCTATATGTGGAGCACCATTTTTCTTGTTTTTAATGTGTAAAGGCTCCTATTCCTTTGGAGGGAATTGATATGAATTTAAGAACGGAGAATATATGTGTAAATATAGATAAAAAATCTATAGTAAATAATTTTTCTGTAGATATAAAGGAAAAAGAGTTTGTAGGAATTGTGGGACCTAATGGCTGTGGGAAATCCACATTTTTAAAAACCATATATAGAAACATATCTCCTAATGATGGAGCTATATTTTTAAATGAAAAAGATATTAAGAAAATGTCCATAAAGGATACTGCAAAACAAATGGCTGCTCTTCCACAAGAATCACCTATCAGCTTTGATTTTAAAGTTGAGGAAATAGTAATGATGGGAAGAGCTCCCCATAAAACACTTTTTCAAACTGATAGTAAAGAAGATATAGACATAGTAATAAATTCTTTAAAAAAAGTAGGTATGGATAAAGCTTGGGGTAAAAGTTTTTTTAACCTCTCTGGTGGGGAAAAACAAAGAGTGCTCATTGGAAGGGCATTAGCTCAAAATGCTAAATTTTTAGTTTTAGATGAACCTACAAATCATTTGGATATAAAATATCAATTTCAAATAATGGATATAATAAAATCTTTAGATCTTACAGTATTTGCTGCATTACACGATTTGAATATTGCTGCGAAGTATTGTGATAAGATATATGTAATTAAAGAAGGAAATGTGTTTTGCTGTGGTACTCCAGAGGAAGTGTTAAAACCTGATGTGTTAAAAGAAGTATTTGGAGTAGAATCAGAAGTTGCAATCCATCCTAGAACGGGAAAAATTAATATAGTTTATCTTTAAGGGTAATAATTTCAATGAAATTAAAGAGGCTCTCTTAAGTAAAAGAGAAGCCTCTTTAATTAATTTATTAAAATATAAATAAGTTAAGGTTTATTTAATATTAAAGTTATCATCAGTTAAGTTTGCCTCCTTATAATTAAAGTGAAATCATAATTAGAAGGAGGACAACAAATGAAAGAAAGAGGACTTACAGGATTTCAATTAAAAATAACAGGACTATTACTTATGATATTTGATCACATTCATGAATTTTTTAATTTTTCAGGAAATATTCCTGTGGCTTTTAAGTGGGTGGGAAGAATAGTAGCACCTATATTTATATTTATGACAGTAGAAGGATATACACATACTCGAAGTAAAAAAAAGTACATGCTTAGATTATATTTAGCATCAGTTCTAATGAATATAGGAAATTACTTAATTCCTAAGTATTTTGAAAGAACAGATTCTTTTGCATTAATGAATAATATATTTGCTACTTTATTTGTAATTACTGTGTATCTATGCATTATAGATTTCATGACAAAGGCAATAAAAGAAAAAAATGCAATGAAAATATTTTTAAGTGTAGTATTATTTATATTACCTGTAGCTTTATCAATATTTTTTATGATGAATGTGGAAACTTTAATATATTTGATTTTTCTTATCCCAACACCTATTTTTGTTGAGGGTGGTCCAATATTTGTGCTTATAGGAATAGTAATGTATTTGCTAAGAGGGGATAGGAAAAAATTATTAATAGCATATATAATAATGTGTTTAGCTATTGCATTTACAGGAGACATTAGTATTAAAGGATTATTCTTTAATAATTACCAATGGATGATGGTTTTTGCAGCGCCACTATTCTACTTATATAATGGGGAAAAAGGAAAGGGAATGAAATATTTATTTTACTTATTCTATCCAGCTCATATATATATTTTCTACATTATATCATGCTATATAATGTAGAAATAAATTAGCTTGTTACAATACAAAAATAATACATTTATGTATTATTTTTGCGTTATTTAAATTGTTGAAAATAGTTAGGAGGATTTTTTTATGCAATCATACTTGATACCTATAAGAGCTGCGTTTATTACATTTCCATTTATAGCTTTACTTTTTACTTTTCCTTTTGCAATATATCAATATAAAAAGTATGGATATATAAACAAATTTAGAATTTTTATTTTATACTCTTTTTTATTATATTTAATTACATCTTATTATTTGGTAATATTACCTTTACCACAAACAAGAGATATAAAAAGTTTACAAAGACCAGGCACTCGGCACTACAACTTAATTCCTTTTAGTTTTATTCGGGACATATTTAATGAGACAAAAATAGTTCTAAATAACCCTTCTACCTACAAATATCTTTTAACTGAAAGAGCTTTTTTACAGGCAGCTTTTAATGGAATTTTACTTACTCCATTGGGGATTTATTTGAGATACTATTTTAAAACTGATTTGAAAAGAACTTTAACTATTACTTTTTTAGTTTCACTATTTTTTGAAATAACACAGATTACTGGATTGTTTGGTATTTATAATGCTCCTTATAGAATTTTCGATGTTGATGATTTATTTTTAAATACTCTTGGTGGTTATATTGGATATTTACTAACTCCAATGTTTACATTTTTTCTCCCAAATGCAAATGAAATTGATAATAACGTAAACTTTGAAGAAATGAGAGTAAGCTATTTTAGAAGAATTTTAGCATTTTTAATAGATATGTTTATAATTGGTTTAATTCCAAATATAGAAGAAAGCATTATTCTTGAAGGAGCAGTATATTTTATATACTTTATTTTAATTGTTTATTTTACTAATGGTAAAACAGTTGGTAAGTGGCTTACAAGTACAAGAGTGAAAGGACAAGAAAATAAGTTGAAGTTTAAAGAAGCATTCGCAAGATATGGTATTTTGTATTTAGGAGTATTTACTTTTAATAAAATCTTATCTACTGTAGCTGAATTAAATCAAAATACTGAAATCGGTTATGCAATTGCTATTATAAGTATTATACAACTTGTGGTAATTTTACTAATTCTAGTTCATGGAGTACTTTGTGTCATTAAGAAAGATAGATTTTTTTATGAAAAAATTAGTAATACTCGAATTGTTGTATCAAAATAACTGATGCTCCCCAAAAATGTAGATATAGAAGTTGAAGTTGAGAAGAAAGATAGAATTCATATTTTCATAATAGATAACGGAAAGGGCATTAAAGAAGAACTAAAATTTATTTTTGAAAGATATTATAGGGTAACAAATACAGGAAAAAGACATAAAGGTTCAGGGCTTGGTATGGCTATAGCTAAGGACATTGTGGAAGCGCATGGGGGTATTATAAATATAGAAAGTAAATTTGGAGTGGGGACTAAAGTCCAAATAATTCTTTAAAATCCTCATGAGCAAAAAATAACATTTACAATTATATACTAAATTGATATAATATCAATAGGCTGACTGGCGAAAAATACCGCAATTTTTTTATTTAGGAGGAGTAAGAATTGGCAAGACCAATGGGTCCTAGATTCAAAATTGCAAGACGTCTAGGTGTAAATGTATTTAACCATCCAAAGGCCTTAAAAAGAGGCGTTAAAAATCAAAAGCTATCTGAGTATGGCAAACAGCTTCAAGAGAAGCAAAAACTTAAAGGGTATTATGGAATCCTAGAAAAACAATTCAGAAGATATGTACATGAAGCTCTTAATGCAAGAGAAAATTCCGGTGGAATATTAGTTCAAAATCTTGAAAGAAGATTAGATAACCTAGTTTATAGACTTGGATTCGGTTCGACTCTTAGACAGGCACGCCAAATGGTAGTTCATGGTCATATATTAGTTAATGACAAAAAAATAGACATTCCTTCATACAGAGTTAATATAGGGGATTCTATTACCCTAAGGGAAAAATCGAGAAAAAATGAATTGTTTATTGAAAATTTCCAATCCACTTCTTTAAGTATAGATTATTTAGAAAAGGATATTGAAAACTTCTTAGGAAAGTTAGTTAAAAAGCCTTCAAGAGAAGCGGTACCTATAGATGTAATTGATTCGAGAATAATCGAATTTTATTCAAAGAATTAAGTTTGCTTGAGAGAGCCATTTTAAAATAGAAGCTAAATTCTATTTTAAGATGGGTCTTTTTTTATTCAATTAATCATAAAATGAGAAAGGGAAAGAATTTGCAAATATATAATTCTTTCCTTTGTGCGTTATAAGCATATATTTTATAAGGAGGGATGGATCATGGACTATAGTATATTAGTAGGCGGTGCAGCAGGGCAAGGTATGGATACTTTCTCAAAATTATTAGATAAAACATTAAAGCGCTGCGGATTTTACGTATTTACTAATAATGATTTCATGTCTAGGGTGAGAGGGGGACATAATTTTACTCAAATAAGATTTTCAGATGGACCAATATACTCTCACAGCTCAAAAGTAGATATTATATTTGCTTTAAATGAGGAAACTTTAAGCACCCATAATGGGAGGCTTAAAGAAGGCGGCATAGTAATTGCAGATATAGAAGTGGCAAAAGAAGAAGACATAATACATTTACCATTAACCCATAGGGCAAAAGAGCTAAAAAATACTAAAGTTTATCCAACGGTAGGATTAGGAGCAATACTTAAATACCTTGGACTTCCAATAGATATAAGTAAAGAAGTTATAAGAGATAAACTAAATGAAAAGGTAACTGATATAAATATTAAAGCTTTGGAATTAGGATACGAACTGACAGAGGTAAAATACAATTTAAAAGTTTTTAAGGATGAAAATATTTTAATTGATGGAAATGAAGCAGTGGCGCTAGGAGCAATAGCTGCGGGGTGTAAATTTTACTGTGGTTACCCTATGACTCCTTCTACTGGGGTGTTAAGTTACATTGCATCTAAAAGTGAGGAAATGGGCATTGCTGTAGATCAAGTAGAAGATGAAGTAGCTGCTTTAAATATGGCGCTAGGTGCTTCCTATGCTGGAGTAAGGGCTATGACTGGTTCTTCAGGAGGAGGATTTTCTCTAATGGTAGAAGCCTTAAGCTTAGCAGGAATAATAGAAACGCCAGTAGTTGTAATAAATGTACAAAGACCAGGACCAGCCACAGGACTTCCAACCAGGACAGAACAATCAGATCTTAGATTCTTAATACATGCAGGTCATGGGGAATTCCCTAGAATGGTAATTGCAGTGAGAAATGTAGAAGATGCATTTTACCAAACGGCAAGAGCCTTTAATATGGCAGAAAAATACCAAATCCCTGTACTTTTAATGAGCGATCAATATCTTTCAGATAGCATGTCAACGGTTAAACCCTTTGATTTTAAAAAGGTTACTATAGAGAGGCATATTGCCAGTGAAAATGACATAGGTGAAGGGGAATATAAAAGGTATAAATACAGTGAAAGTGGAATTTCTCCAAGATTAATTCCAGGGCAAATAAAGGGTCAAGTGGTTCTCGTAGATAGTGATGAACATGATGAGTATGGAAATATTACCGAAGATGCTGAAGTTAGAAAAAACATGGTAGATAAGAGAATGAGAAAGCTAGGGGGATTAAAAAAAGAACTTCTTGAGCCATGGGGGTTAGGACAAGAAAGAGCTGAAAACTTAATAGTATGCTGGGGCTCTACCTATGGTGCAGTAAAGGAAGCTATAGAAAGATTAGAAAAAGAAGGAATATCTATAGGGGCTTTAGTCTACGGAGATATTTGGCCTTTCCCAACTAAAAAGTTATTAGAAGGAAGAAAATATGCTAAAAAGATAATAGATATTGAGCAAAATGCCACAGCTCAATTGGATAGCTTAATAAGAGAAGAAGCATTGTTCAAATGTACCCATAAGATATTAAAATATGATGGACGTGCCTTCAGTGGTGATGAAATTTACCATAGATTAAAAGAGGAGGTGTTATAATGAATTGTGAATACAAGCTTAAAGAAGCTGCTTGGTGTCCTGGTTGTGGAAACTTTATGATAAGGGAAGCGTTAAAGCAGGCCCTTGAAGAATTAAATTTAGAATGCAGCAAGGTAGTTTTAGTTTCTGGAATAGGTCAGGCTGCAAAAATGCCTCACTTCATAAGAATAAATGGCTTTAACGGTCTTCACGGAAGGGCTCTCCCTCCAGCCATAGGAATAAAAATGGCAAATAAGGATTTAAAGGTGATAGTAGAATCAGGAGATGGCGACACCTACGGAGAAGGAGGCAACCACTTTATTCACGCTATAAGAAGAAATATAGATATAGCTCATTTTGTACACAACAATCAAATTTATGGTTTAACTAAAGGACAAGGTTCCCCAACTACAGCTACAGGGCAAATTACTACACTACAATTTGATGGTGTAAAAAACAAACCACTTGAGCCTTTAGCTCTATCCTTAACAATGGGCGCGGGTTTTGTAGCTAGAGGATTCTCAGGAGATATCCCTCACTTAGTAAAGATTATGAAAGAGGCAATAAAGTTTAAAGGATATGCTCATGTGGATATACTTCAACCCTGTGTTGTTTGGAATAAAGTAAATACATTTGCTTGGTATAAAAAGAGGGTTTATCATATTGATGAAAATTATGATTACACTAATAAGGAAGAAGCATTTAAAAAAGCTAGGGAGTTTGGAGATAAAATACCTATTGGTATAATATACAAGGTTGAAAAAGAAACCTATGAAGATAAGTTCCCAGCTATAAAAAATGGTCCTCCTCTAGTTTATAGAGAGATTAACCCAATGGATTCGGAAAAGCTTATTGGAGAATTTATATAATAATGAAAGCAGAGTGATTATGAAGTGCACCCCAAATGTTAGACGCTTATAGCATTTGGAGGTGCACTTTTTTATTTAGAAAAGCGATGATTTATTTACCTTAGTGAAAAATACAAAGGTAGAGGGATTTTAAATCTACCTTTGCTATTTTTTTAGCATGAACAAACAACAGGAAATTTAAAATTGTAAGCTTTAGTTAAGGTTCATGTTATCAAGAGTTAAGTATGAAGGGTTAAAATATTTTTGTAGTCAAGAGAAGACAGGAGGAAGAAATAATGATTACCTGGGAAATTAAAAAAATATTTAAATCAAAAAGTGGAATAATTGCTTTAATAATATTTTTTATCCTTTCTACATCTATGGTATTTATAAAACCACAATTAGAAGGGGTGAGTGATTATAAAAGTGAAAATTATCAATCCATGGAAGACAAAAGTAAAGATTCAATGACAGTTGAAGAGCAGTTTAATATGAAAGTTGAACTATTAAAAGAGTTTAGTAAAAATGAAGAAAAAGATGATGTTTCAAAAGAATTGAAAGAAATATCCAATAAAAAATTAGCTGCAATAAAGTTCAATGAATATAAGGATATTAAGTTTTGGAAGGTATTTAATCATAGAGCATCTCATCCATTTATGATCTTTATTATGCTTATCATCATAATAATTACTTTTTCTAACATATATACAGATGAGATTATATCAACTGTTGATAATTTAATTTTATCATCAAGAAATAAAAACAAAGTTTTGTACTCAAAATTGGCCTTAAGTATGGGGGTTCCCACAATTTTATATGCTGTGTATTTAGGGATACAATTTATAATCACCTATATACAATATGGAAAGCCCATAAATGGAGGATTGCAGGCCATAAGAATATTGGACAACCCATTATTACTTAAAGATGCCTATACAATATGGGGATTTATACTACTTAAAATAGGTATTATTCTTATAATTCTTATGACATTAGGAGTGTTAGCAAGCTTATTTTCATTCATTACTACAAATTCTATCCAATCTACAAGCGGCTTTTTAATCTTTATATTTTTAGGTAAAATAATGACTTTGATTAAATGGCTACCTAAAGAAATATTGTTGATACTTTCAAAAATTAATTATATAGACCTAGTATTTTATTTCAATGAATTTGCTGGAATGTATTCTGGAAGATTAAAATTATTTAATATGAGTTTAGATGTAACAAACTTATGCTTGGGGATTATTATAGCTACTTTATTTATGAGTATATTTTTATGTACAAGTATCTTTAGAAAATTTTTAACAAGATAAATTAGGAGGAGTTAATTATGAATAAACTTGAAATAAAAAAATTGACTAAAAGTTATGGAAAGAAAAACGCAAATAATAACATAACACTTACATTGGAAAATGGAGTATATGGACTTTTAGGTCCTAATGGAGCAGGAAAAACAACCTTAATGAAACAAATAGTTACATTGATTAAGCCTACAAGTGGAGAGATAATTTACAATGGCAAAAATATTTATAGCATAGAAGATAAATATAGAGGGGTTATAGGTTATTTACCACAAGAGTTTGGGGCTTATAAAAACTTTTCAGCTAAGAATTTTTTACAGTATGTAGCAGCTTTAAAAGGCATAGATAAAAAGGATGCAAATAAAAAGATAGACGAATTGTTAAATCTAGTTGGGTTATATGATGTAAGAAATAAGGCTGTTGGAAAGTTTTCAGGAGGAATGAAAAGAAGAGTGGGAATCGCTCAGGTGTTATTAAATGATCCTAAAATTATAATATTAGACGAGCCAACAGCAGGGTTAGATCCTCAAGAAAGAACAAGATTCAGAAATCTATTATCAGAGATATCCAAAGATAAGATAATAATACTTTCAACTCATATTATTTCCGACATAGAATCCATAGCAAAGGAAACCATTATGATAAAAAATGGTGAAATAATTATGAAGGGAAGCCATAGGGAAATTCTATCTGACATGAATGGAAAGGTATATAGAATAAGAACCAATGATGAAAATCAATTGGCAGAAATACAAAATAAATATAAGGTAGTAAATCTCCAAAGAGGAATAGACTTTACTGAGCTTAGAATTGTAAGCGATAAAGTCATATCCTATGCAAATGCAGAGGTTATAGAACCTAAATTTGAGGATGTATATATGTTTTATTTCGATTTAGAAAACACAAAGGAGGTATAATAAATGGGTACACTTATAAAATCAGAATTAAGAAAAATGCTGTTAAAAAAAAGTATTTTAATAACTTGGGTAGCATCATTATTGTTAGGATCTTTATTAATCCACAATGGCACTGTAAGTGATGTTTATGCAGATGTTTTTTATAAAAGCTACGGATATGCACCTATAATGGGGCTAGTTATGTTTATGATTTTGTCTGGCGCTTATACCTTAGAGTATAATTCCAATATGAGTGATCTAATAAACACTACAAAGAATGGAAAGAAAAAATTAGTTATAGCCAAGGGAATAGGAGCTGGTATAGCAACTTCTATAGTAAATCTATCTATGGTGATTACTATATATTTAGATGGGCTTAGGAAAGTAGATTTTAAAGGTTTGGATATGCCATTAAAAAATCTTTGGTACTTCAAAGGAATAAATTCAAATTTAAATGTACTGCAAATGATGATAATAGTGATTATTACAGTAATCATAGCTTCATTTTTCTTCTCACAGTTAGGTTTGTATTTATCATCCATAAGTAAATCTGCTTCTATGCCATTTATTTTTGGTGGTTTAATTATGGGAATACCATATATACTAGAACGTTTTTTACCTAGTAAACTTATTGTTATGACTCCATTATGGGGAATGATGTCTTCACAGTTAATAAAGTATAAAGCAAGTATAGGGATAATGGTAATTCAAGGGGTTATATTTATAGTAGGATGTTTAGTTTTCCCTAAACTCACATATGGTGCATTTACTAAAGAAAATAAAAGATAAACAGAAATTTTAGGTGGATAGATATTAGATAAATAACAAAAAAATTAAGAGGTGTGCTTATGACAAATACTTTATTTCTACTTAGTATAATAGTTTTATTTATTGGGTTTCTTTTTATAGGAATGAGCAGCGCATCCTATAGATGGAGAGCTTTTAGAAATAAACCAGCATGGGATGGAAATACTTTAGTTTTTCTAGCCATAGGACTTGTATTTTTTATAATGGGGTTAGCGTTGGTATATATCTTCTATCCATACAAATAATAAAGTTAAATAATAATTATTAGAAAAAGTAAAAAGTCAAAAAGAAGAACCAAATTTAAAAAATATTATTTGGTTCTTTTCTTGTAGTGTATAATTAATATTAGGATACAATTAATATGCAGTGGTTAGCTATAGATAAATAATAGAAAAAGCTGATAGGAGTGTTTAATATGGAAACGTCATTGAGCAAAAAAAAGATATTAATAATAGATGATGAAGAGGATATATTAAAGTTATTATCTATGGTGTTAAAAAAAGAAGGCTTTGAAAATATATATACAGCTGAGGAAGGAGAAAGTGGGTTTACCTTATTTAAAAGAGTTAATCCAGATATTATTCTTTTAGACATTATGCTGCCTGATGAGGAAGGATATGAGGTTTGTAAAAAAATTAGAAAAACCTCCAATGTGCCAATTTTATTTATATCAGCAAAAACTGAAGAAATTGATAGAGTACTAGGATTTGCATTGGGAGGAGATGATTATATAACAAAACCTTTTAGCACTAAGGAAGTAGCCTATAGAATAAAAGCTCATTTAAGAAGAAGTAATTATAATGAAGAAGAGGAAAATAGGAGTACTATATTGAATTTTGGACCTTTTCAAATTGATGAGGAAAAAATAGAAGTTAGAAAAAATGGAGAACTAATAGAATTGAAACCTAAAGAATATAAAATGTTTTTGCATATGGCAAAGCATCCTAATCAAATTATGAGTAAGGAAAAGTTGTGTAGTGAAGTTTGGGGAGAGGACTACATAGGCTTTGACAACACTATAATGGTACATATAAGAAGGTTAAGGGAAAAAATTGAAGAGGATCCATCTAATCCGAAGTATATTCTTAATGTAAAAGGTTTAGGATACAAGTTTGTTTTAAAGGATGAATAGATATGAATTGGAAAATAACAGGCAGGTTTATTATAACCGTAGTATCAGTTGCCATTATTGTAATACTTATTAATATTATTGGGGGAGCTATTCTTATATTTGATGGTGGGAGAAATAATATCGGCATAATAAATGGAATTAGTTATTCTTCACCAGAGGATTTCACAAGGGAATTTAAAGAGTATTTGATAGAGGATAAGGATAAAATATATATCCATAGTGATGGAGAAAAAATTTTAAAAGAAAAAGAAGCTTGGATACAAATTTTAGATGATGGGGGAAATGAAGTTTATAATTACGAAAAACCTGTGAAAGTTAAAGAGCACTATACCCCTGTAGAATTGATACATGCATATAAATACATTCTACCTGATAGTATGTCTACTATATTCGTAGGAGAAAAGAAACTTGGAAACAGAGATTATAGTTATATTATAGGATTTCCATCTGAAAGGATAAAGAGAAATGTTATTTCTTATGATACTTATAACTTAGGCAATAGTTTGAGAATTGGAATATATATAATTTTGCTTATTGATGCTCTTATAGCTTTATTATTTGGGTATTTATTTAGTAGAAGACTTACAAAACCATTAGTAAATATTATAAAGGACGTTAAAATCCTTTCAGAGGGAGAGTATAATTTAAAAAGAGAAGAAAAAGGAATTTATAAAGAAATTTATTATAATATAAATAATTTATCTTCAAAACTTAGAAGCAATGAAGAAGAAAGAAAAAAGTTAGATAAAATGAGGGAAGAATGGATATCAAATATTTCTCACGATATAAAAACACCATTAGTTTCAGTGAAAGGATATGCTGAGATTTTATCCAGTGAAGAATATGATTGTTCAAAAGAAGAAGTGAGAGAATACAGCAAAATAATAGAAGATAAGTCTAATTATATAAAAGACCTTATAGATGATTTAAATCTAAGTACCAGATTAAAGAATAAAGTTCTCGCTTTAAACTTAAAAAATACTAATATTGTAAGTTTAGCAAGGGGAGTTGTAATAGATATTTTGAATAATCCTCAAACTAGCAATGTGAATATTGATTTTTCAACCTCAAGGGAAGTTATTGAAAAGGATGTAGATGAAATATTAATAAAAAGAGTTATTACTAACATCTTATATAATTCTATAGTTCATAATGATGAAAATGTAGATATAGAAGTTAAAGTAGAGAAAAAAGATAGAATTCATATCTCTATAATGGATAATGGTAAGGGCATTAAAGGGGAAGATCTTAAGTATATTTTTGAAAGATACTATAGAGGGACAAATACAGGGAAAAGACATAAAGGTTCCGGACTTGGAATGGCTATAGCGAAGGATATCGTAGAAGCACATGATGGCATTATAAATATAGAAAGCGAGTTTGGAGTAGGAACTAAAATTGAAATAATTCTTTAAAATATATGAAAAAATTATTTAAAGGTGGCTAAGAAGGCCACCTTTAATCTTTTTATTAATCTTTTATTTTTTTATCTTCTATTTTTTCATCTAATATTTTTTTATCTAAAAAATTTGTTCCAATTATCCCAAGAAGAATCATGATCGCTCCAACAATATGAAAGTACTCTAATTTTTCATTTAAAAATATTACACCAGCCACCATGGTTATTAATGTGGAAAGATTGCTAAAAACACTCATCTTAGAGGCCTCTATTTTAGACAGTACATAGTTTGACAATAGTGATGTAATAAGTGAAGACAATACACCTAGATAAATTATTGAAACAACAAATAATGGGCTTGTGAAGGGTTTAAAGTAAAGCTTAAGAGTTCCCTTTAAAATGTGATTAATAAGGGACATAAGATTAAAAGATAAAAATCCTATAGCGGTCATTATATAAGTCAAGTCTATAAGGGTATATTTCCTTGTCATTTTTCTTGCTAGTACATTATAACTAGCAAAGGAAAGAGAAGATAAAAAAATGAATACTATTCCTATAAAAGCATTGCTTTTTAAATTTATCCCTTTCATAAAAAATATATAAACCACTCCTGCTACGGATAAAAGCAGTGATGCTTTCTGTAAGCCGCTGGAATGTTCCTTTAAAAAAACCGTTGCAAATATCATCGTAAAAATAGGAGTTGTTGCTTGAATGATTCCCGCTTCGGAAGAGGACACATGAACTAGTCCAAAAATTTGAAAAGCAAAAAACATAGCTGGATAAAAAAGTGCCAGAGGCAAAATATTAACTATATCCTTTTTACATATATCTAGTTTTATCCATCCTAATAAAACGGGAACAGAAGCAAAAATAAAGGAAATTGTAAAGCGGTGAGCAAGTGTATCAAGGGGTGAGGCTACAGTGAGAGTTAGTTTTACGAATAAAAATGAGAAGCCTATTATAAAGGCATACAGTATAGCGGCAAAGTAAGCCCTTTTTTTATGAGAAGTTTCCATTTTTATATTCCTCCTAGAGATAATATTTTAAACTTACTGTTATGTATACTTATATGTTAGTGGATTAGGAGATATTATACAATAATTAATAAACCTTACTTTTGAGTTATGGCATAAAAATTGTATGTTTTATAAAAAAGAAGGAAAAGTAAATATGAAATAGAAATAATTTATATAAGATAGCCTTGAGTAAAAAGCAAGCTTATCAGAGGATGGAGTAAGAAAATGCAATATATTATATAGTTAAAATGATAGAAAAGGAGATTTGATAATATGGGTAGGATTCTTGTAGTAGAAGACGATAAGATGCTCAATAATGGAATCTGTTTTAATTTGCAGGCAGATGGCTTTGAAACCATAGCTACTTTTTCTATAAAGGAAGCAGAAGAAGTTTTAAAGAAGACATCCATTGATATGGCCATATTAGATGTAAACCTTCCAGATGGAAGTGGCTTTGAATTATGTAAAAAAATTAGGGGAAATGAAGAGATAGGCATTATATTTCTTACAGCCTGTGATATGGAATTTGATGTAGTTACAGGTTTTAAATTAGGAGCTGATGATTACATAACCAAGCCATTTAGTTTGAGTATATTGAGAGAAAGGGTATTGGCTGTGTTTCGTCGTTATAAAAAAAGCAATAAAGTGTCAAACACCATGGTGATAGATGAATTGAAATTTGATTTTGATAAGATGACAGTTTCAAAAAACGGAGGCAATATTATTTTAACTCCAATAGAGTACAAGCTTTTGAACGCATTAGTAAAAGGAAGAGGGCAAGTTTTAACAAGGGGAGTTTTACTTGAGGCGTTGTGGGATAAGGAATGTGATTTTGTTGATGAACATACTTTAACAGTGAATATAAACAGGCTTAGAAGCAAAATAGAGGATGATCCATCTAAGCCTAAGTATGTTAAAACAGTTTATGGTATAGGTTATATGTGGACAGGTGATGAAAGATGAAAGCGATATCTACTAAAAAGATGTATATTGTCTTTGGAAGTATATTTTTAACACTTTCTACTTTGTTTTTACTACTGCTGTTTATAAATATAAGAAGCATTGTAGGTATGTATACTGAAATTACAGATAAAGCATATTCTTTTTTTATTATGGCAGCAATTTTTATTATATTATTATTGATGACATCAATATTATTTTTATGGTTCATGAGAGCTGAAGTTGTGAAATTTTCAGATAAGATGTGTAAGCTTATCGATGATGCAATATCAGAGAAACAGATGGTTTACTTTGAAACCAATAAGGAAAGTCTTATGTCAAAACTAGAAAATCGATTGAAGAAATTAATAGATATGATTAATCACCAAAGACAAAAAAATATGGATGATCAAAACAATGTTAAATCACTAATATCAGATATATCTCATCAAGTGAAAACCCCTATTGCAAATATATCTATGTATAATGCTACTTTGATGGAAAGAGAAGTAACAAAAGAACAAGAACAAAAGTTTTTGTACAATATGAAATTACAAATCTCAAAGCTTCAATGGCTTATGGAGGCACTTATTAAAATGTCTAGGCTTGAAACAGGTTTAATATGTCTAAATAAGACCACTTCAAAAATTGAAGAAACCATAGCTCAAGCTATAGGAGGCATATATTTAAAAGCGGAAGAAAAAAATATAGCTGTCACTATTGACTGCGATAGGAATATTCAATTATGTCATGATAAAAAATGGACCAGTGAAGCTATATTGAATATACTTGAAAATGCTGTGAAATATACTCAATGCGGGGGAACTATAAAAATTGAGGTAAAGGAATTTGAAATGTTTACAAGGATTGATGTTGAAGATAATGGCATGGGTATAGAAAAAGATGATATTAATAATATATTTAAACGATTTTATAGAGGAACGGAGACTTTAGATAAAGAAGGAGTAGGAGTGGGACTATATCTTGCAAGGGAAATTATAAGTAAACAAGGGGGATATATAAAAGTTAAATCCCAAAAAGAGATTGGATCAACATTTTCTATATTCCTACAAAATTGAAGTACCATAGCTTCAAAAGAGCTATGGTATTTTTATGTTACAAAACTGTTATATTTGATTTTTACTTTGTAACTGCTTTGAGATATTTTATTGATAATATAAAAGTATAAAACTTGATTAAATAGGGAGATGAAGAATTACATGAGTATTTTGTCAACAGAAAATCTTAATAAATACTATGGCGAGAAACCAAATATGGTAAAAGCTTTAGATGGGGTTAATGTAAGCATCAAAAAAGGAGAATTTGTAGCTATTGTAGGCACTTCAGGATCTGGGAAAAGTACATTGTTACATATGTTAGGAGGGCTTGATAGACCTACAGATGGAAAAGTTATAGTAGATAATAATGATATTTTCACCATGAATGATGAGGAGTTAACTATTTTTAGACGTAGAAATATAGGATTTGTATTTCAAAATTACAACCTTGTTCCTATATTAAATGTTTATGAAAACATTGTGTTACCTATAGAGCTTGATGGCAATGAAGTTGATCATGAGTATGTTAATAGGATTATTACTACATTGGGGTTAAAAGATAAACAAAAAAACATGGCAAACAATCTTTCAGGGGGACAACAACAGCGTGTGGCAATAGCAAGAGCATTGGCTACTAAACCATCTATCATACTTGCCGACGAGCCAACAGGAAACTTGGATGGGAAAACAGGGCAGGAAGTATTGGGGCTTTTAAAAGTTACTAGTGAAAAATTTAGCCAAACCATTGTGATGATTACCCATAATGAAGAAATTGCCCAAATGGCAGACCGTATTATAAGAATTGAAGACGGTAAAATTGTAAACACAAGGAGGTAATTTCACATGTTTCAAAACAATAATAGCAAAGTAACTAAAAAGTTAGCAAATAGGACATTGAAAGCTAATAAAAGTAGAAATTTTTTTGCCATATTAGCAATTGTACTTACAACTTTACTGTTTACTTCTGTATTTACAGTGGGTATGAACTTAATGAAGTCCATGGAAATTGCAACTATGAAACAAGTAGGCTCATCATGTCATGGAGCCTTTAAAGGTTTGACAGAAGAGCAATATGAAAAAATAAAAGGGCATACCCTTATAAAAGATTATGGCATTACTATGTATTTGGCTACTGCTAGTAATAAAGAATTTAAAAGTAAGGGTATAGAGATTAGATATGCTGATGAAAAATGGGCAAAATATGGATTTTCTTTACCTACAACAGGGAATTTGCCAGAAAATAAAAATGAAATAGCTATGCCCACATGGGCTCTTGATATGATAAAGGTTCCTCATAAAATAGGTACTCCAGTTCATATTGATTATGAAATTAATGAAGTACAATATTCAAAAGATTTTATTCTTTCAGGATTTTGGGAAGGGGATAAATATGTATCCATATCAGGGTATGCTTTTGTATCTCGTGATTTCATAGAAGAGGTTATGAGAAGTGTAGATTTCAAAGATGTTTCAACTAATCCTGACTATGAGGGAATGATTGACTTGGATGTTATGTTTGATAATTCATGGGATATTGAGGGAAAACTTAAAAGAATTACTGAAGAAGTAGGGGTTGATTTAAAAGGAAATAGATATGGAGTAAGTTGGGCGTATATATCATCTAAGGGTATAGATTTTGAAAACATACTTCCTTTTCTAATAGTCATACTTTTAATTTTAGTAAGCGGATATTTGTTGACCTATAATATATTTTATATATCTGTGGTAAAGGATATAAAGTATTTTGGACTTTTAAAAACCATAGGTACATCTCCAAAACAACTAAAAGATATAATAAAGAAACAAGCGATTACCCTGTCTTTTATAGGTATACCAATTGGACTACTTTTAGGATATTTTATAGGAGTTGTGATAACCCCCCTTGTAACAGAAGGGAGTATGGCCGAAAGCAGTACCACATTTTCTGTCAATCCTATTATTTTTATAGGAGCTATAATTTTCACATTTATAACAGTATTTTTAAGCAGTAATAAACCTGGGAAGATTGCTGCAAAGGTTTCACCCATTGATGCAGTTAGATATACGGGTATAAGCTTAAGCTCAAATAGGAAAGAAAAATCTTCAACTAATGGTGCAAAAATATATAAGATGGCTTTTTTAAATATATTTAGAAACAAGAGAAAAACTATTATTGTTATTATGTCTTTATCCCTTAGCATAATTATTTTAAATTTTGTTGCAACATTAATAAGTGGGTTTAGTATGGATTTATACTTAGAAGAGTATATTAGAGGGGATTTTGTTATAGGAAATTCAACTTATCATACCCATTATATTCATTTCGATGGAGAAGCTAATTTAACCAAAGAAATTTGTGATGATATAGAGAAAAATAAGGATGTTAATAGACTAGACAAAGTATACTATAGCAATGAGGAAACAGAAATAAATGAAAATATAAGAAAAGTGATAATAAATAGAAAGGAAAATATGGATGAAGATATTGCTAAATGGATAAAAGGGATGTTAAAAGAGGGAAAAACTCAGGCTCAGGTTTATGGCTTGGATGAAGGTTGGTTTGATATTTATAGAAAGGATCATATAATTGAAGGAGAATTTGATAGAGAAAAATTCAAAACAGGCAAATATGTTTTAGTAGATCAGGGAGAATATTATAATCCAGGAGAGCAAATAAAAATAAGTACTCATGAAGGAGAAGAGAGAAGCTTTGAAGTGATGGCAGTGGTAAAAGATTTATATGTATATGATGTAAAGTATTCTAGTATCTCTGGAACAAAGGTATATATGCCTTCATCTTCTTTTGTGGATTTTATAAAGAAACCTGTTATTATGTGTGCACAGGTTTATGCTAAAGAGGGAAAGGTAGATCAAGTAGAAAGCTATATAAAAAGTTTATTTGCTAGCAACACAGAACTTGAATACCGTGCAAGGACAAGTTATATTGATGAATATAAAAGCTTTGTAAATAATTTTTCTACTGTTGGATTTTCGCTTAGTTTACTCATTGGGGTTATTGGTATTATAAACTTTATCAATACCTTATTGATAAGCATTATTTCAAGAAAACATGAATTTGCCCTCTTAGAGAGCATTGGGATGACGAAAAAACAACTTAAAAAAATGCTTGTTTATGAAGGGATTTACTATGGAGGAATAACGACGTTTATTGTATTTACATTAGGAACTTTTATAGTACAATTTGGAGTTAAATCCTTTGGAAATCCAATGCCTCATTTTGTATATAACTTTAATATTATGCCAACGGTAATTAGCTCATTCATACTCATGATTATTTCTTTTATATTGCCGATTATATGTTATAGTAGCATTGAAAAGCTTAGTGTTATAGAAAGGTTAAGAGAAATGGAATAACACATTGATCAATGAAATCTTCCACGAATAAGAAAACTAAAAAATAGAAAAAGCTCCACTAATAAAGCAGTGGAGCTTTCTTAGGTTATATATCAGTGATATGTTTCCTTACGTAAGAATGCTATATTTCATAATTAGTATATGATAAAATATACCTAATTAATAAAATATAGTATTTATTAAAATATATTAACAATAAGCTATGCAAATAAATAGATCTATAATTAATTAGTCTATTTCATCAGCTGAATTTGCTTTAGATAAATAATTATGAGGTAAAGCAATAATGATGCACAGTTAACTTTGTAAATATAAGATGGTAAAACATAAAGGTGGGATAAATATATAAAATGGAGATTATAACTTATTCATTATGTGCAAATGACGCTACATCAGGGGAATACTATAACAGAATAGATTGCTTTACTAATGAAGTAATAGATAAAATAAATGAAACAACTTATGAAATAGTAGAAAATTACAGAAATTATATTATAGAAAAGGGACTTGAAATACCAATGGAAAAAACAGTGTATGGTTTTGAATTGCTGATGACAGGGGCTCTTTGGAGGGTATATATTAAAAAGGCCCTTTCATTAAATAAATATGCTGGTAAAATACTTTCTAAATTAGTTTTTTCTAGGGAAAAAAACGGTAATACAAAAATTATCGTTGATTTATTAAGAGGGGTATTAGGAAATAAGTTTTTATTAAAAGAAAATAAAAAGTCAAATGATGCAGACAATGAAATTGATAAATTTATGAGGTTTACGGATTGGCTAAAAGCATCAGGTGAATTTAATCAAGAAGCAAAAAGAATTGAAATTTGGGGTGGATTTTTAAATAGCCAGAGTAAAGAAGAGAGCATTAATATTATTTCAAAGGCGAAGGAGATTGGGAAATGGTTTGAAATAAGAAGTGTTCAGGTGATAGGATGTTATACACAAAATGTAGAGAATTTTATTAAAGAAAATCAGGGGAAATTGAAATGGAAAGAAAATAATATATTTTGTAGCCGAGAAAGAGTTGAATATCATTTAAACATGGTAGGTGCAGAGATAATGAATAGGTCTTTTAGGGAAGGTTTTTTAAAAACTAAAGAAAAAAGAGTGCTCTTACCAATATGTATGAGATATAAATCAAAGGAAAATTGTAAAGCGTTAAAGACGGAAAATGGATATTTATGTACAGGTTGCTCAGCTGAGTGTAGAGTGAATTCACTAACAGCATTGGGAAAAAAGAATGATTTTAAAGTATACATTATACCCCATGCATCTTCAGCATTTACAAAGGGTGAGATGAAGGAAGGAGAAGTTGGTATTGTAGGAATTGCATGTGTTCTCAATCTTATTTCTGGAGGATTTAAAGCAAAAGAAATAGGTTTCGAACCTCAATGCGTTTTGCTTAATTACTGTGGCTGTAAAAAGCACTGGCATAAAAACGGTATAGTAACGGATATATATTTAAAAAGATTAATAAATATATTGGGGCTAGATTTAAATGAAATTATGAACATGAAATAATAGGCTTTCCCAAAAATATTTCATCAAAAAATACTTTTGGGAGAGCCTTACTAATTTTCACATGTTTATTTTTTAGCTATAGGTTGTCTTAAAATAGTTTTTAATTTTTCTGGTGCTGTCCTTCTTGCGTCATTTAGGTAAATCTCATGATGTTTTCCAACTTTAATATATCCCATTTCATCAATGTAGTTGTGAAGTCTTTCAATTGTAGGAGCTTCTTCACTATAGGGACCTATGTACATCACTTGAGCTACTAATCCTTCTTCTATACTTTTAAATCTAATTTTAGAAACTGAAGGTAAGTTCTTTTTTCTCGTAACTTCTTCTAATGCTGTATGAACTAAATCTTCATCTACAAATTCAGGTTGCATAATTAATGCTGTCCAATTCCAAATATCTTTATTTTTCGTAGAGAAGTCTTCCATATTATCAATCCACCATAATCCTTCAAGGGGTAATACCCCGTAATCTACAGCAGTAGCTCCTTTTTTAATCATAAATTTTATTGCATAAGAAACACTAAATAGCGCTTCTATAGCCTCTTTGTATTCCTGTGAAGTGTTTGGATTTCCTGTACCATCAGTCATTAAATAATTTAATTTAGGCATATTTACGATTTGAATTTCTTTTGAAGATGGATTATATAATTCCTTAAATTCTTTTTTAAAGTCTATTTTCCCCATGATATGTTCTCCTCTCTTTGTAATAAGCTGTACTTATTATACCTTCTAATTTTATAATAAACTATGACACTATGTTAAGGTCAACAAAAATTTTAAAAAGAGAGAATGGTAGTTATTAGAAGGAAATGCAAAGATAACTTAGATATACCTCTGATTGTTAAATAAATTGCAATAAAATGTAGATTTAATGATATTGATTTTCAATTGCATTAAGAGTATATTTTATATAGGAGCGTTTTTAGAAGACTACATAAGTTAAATATCAAAGTTATATTATAGAATACATATAATGATTATTTTAAATAAGAGAGGTGAAGATATGTTATTAGCTTTACTTTGTGAAATAGCAAAAGGGGACAACTACTCTAATAGAAATTTGGCAAATAAGTTAAATACCAGTGAAGAAGTGGTTGCACAAGTAAAAAAAGAACTTCAAGATAGAAAATATATTAAAATATATGATGAAGAAATTTGTTCTCCAAGTAAATGTTCAGGCTGTACAGCATGTTCAACTAGTAAATCAAATAATATTCCTAAAATGTGGACATTAACTGAAAAGGGGAAAAAGGTTGTAAGTAAATATATATAAATTTTGTGGAGGGATGGATAATGGTAAAGAAACTTACTGAGATCAGTATTGGAACTAGTGCAAAAGTTGAAGGAATTTCTAAAGAAAGTAGATTTAAAAGAAGGCTTATGGATATGGGTATAATTCCAGGAGTAAATATTTCCGTTACAGGTAAAGCACCCTTAGGAGATCCTATAGAAATTTTAATAAGAGGTTATAAATTAACTTTAAGAAAAAATGAAGCAAATGATATTCAGGTGATAGTATGAAAACAATGCCTTTAACATTTATTTCAAGCGGAAAAAATTGTAGTATTTTTAACATTGAGGGTGGAGATACATTACGTAAGAAGCTAATGGAAATGGGATTTAATACAGGAGCTAAAGTAGAAATTGTTAAGAATGATGTAGGCCCTTTAATTATAGGTATAGGGGGAAGTAGGGTTGCCATTGGAAGAGGGATGGCACAGAAAATAACAGTAGAGGTGTAATAATTTTTTTTGAAATAAGATTGATAATGATTATCAAAATCAAATTGCGTTATGGAGGTTTAATATGAATACTATTGCATTAGTTGGAAATCCCAACTGCGGTAAAACTAGCCTATTCAATCAATTGACAGGCTCAAGACAGCGTGTTGGAAATTGGCCAGGGGTTACAGTAGAGAAAAAAGAAGGAAAACTTGAATTTGAAGGTAAAGAATATGTTGTAGTAGATTTACCAGGCACCTATAGTTTAGGGGCTTATTCTGAAGATGAGATAGTTGCAAGAGACTACATTATTAAAGACAAACCGGATGTGGTAATAAATGTAGTTGATTCAACTAACATAGAAAGAAATTTATATTTGACTACTCAATTATTAGAAATGAGCAGTAATGTAGTTATAGCTTTAAATATAATTGATGAAGCAGAAAATCAAAATATAAAATTTGACATAGATGGCTTGTCAAAAGGGCTAGGGGTTCCAGTGATCCCTACTATAGCCACCAAGAGAAAAGGAATAGACGAATTAATAAAATCTGCTGTAAAAGTAATCAAAAATAAAAATAACTTAAAAAATGAGATACCTTATGGGAAAGAAATTGAAAATGAAATAGAAATTTTAAAAGCTTCCATAGAAGAGTGCGCATGTCATGCAGAATACCCATCAAGATGGACAGCTATTAAATTACTTGAAAATGATGAATATATATTAGAAACTATTAAAAATAAGGATAAGTCACAAAGTGTATTAAATAAGTTAAAAGAGAGCGTTGAAAAAGTAACTAATTCTGTAGGTTTTGAACCTGAAATGGGCATTGTAGATAAAAGATATGAATTTATAGGTAAAGTTGTATCAAAAAATGTGAAAAAGCAATCTCTCGGAGTAGAGACTACATCTGATAAAATTGATAAAGTGGTTACAAATAAGTGGCTTGGACTACCTATATTTGCTCTTATAATGTATTTATTATATCAAGCTACCTTTGTTGTAGGGCAATTTTTTTCAGATAAAATGGATGAAGGTATTGGAATTTTAGGAGAAAAGATAGGGGAAATGCTAACCAATGCAGGGGCTCATGAAATGATAGTTCAATTTATTTGTGACGGCATAATCGCAGGAGTTGGAGCAGTTGTGGTTTTCTTGCCTATAATAATGGTTATGTATTTCTTTATAGGTATATTAGAAGATAGCGGTTATATGGCAAGAGCGGCTTATGTAATGGATAGATTTATGAGGGCGCTGGGATTACATGGTAAAACTTTTGTTTCTATGATAGTGTCAACAGGATGCAATGTTCCAGGTATAATGTCCACAAGAACACTTGAAAGTAAAAAAGATAGAATGATTGCAATACTAATTAATCCATTTATATCTTGTGGTGCAAGGCTTCCAATTTATCTTGTATTTATTTCTGCTTTTTTCCCAGAAAAGGGTGGAACTATACTTTTCGGTCTCTACGTTCTTGGAATTATAGTTGCTTTAATATTTGGAAAAATATTTAGTAAAACATTGTTTAAAGGTGAAACTTCATATTTTGTAATGGAACTTCCACCATATAGACTTCCTTCATTTAAAGCTTCAATAATGTTGATGTGGGAAAAGGCTGGAGCTTTTCTAAAAAGAGCAGGTACAACTATCTTTGCAGTCGTAAGTATATTATGGGTGCTATCAGTATTACCATTTGGAGTTGAACAATATAGTGAACAATCAATATTAGGAAGAATAGGTTCATTTATTGCACCGATATTTAAACCAGCAGGATTTGGAACATGGCAAGCATCAGTAGGATTGTTTACTGGTATAGCGGCTAAGGAAGCTGTTGTAGCAACTATGGGAATGGTATATGCAGGAGTGGAAGAAGGTGCTAAACTTACTACTGCAATACAAGGAGCATTTACTCCTCTTACAGCTACTGCATTTATGGTAATGTCATTGCTTTATACACCATGCGGTGCTGCTCTTGGGGCTGTGAAAAGAGAAACAAATTCAACTAAGTGGACATTGTTTACAGCTTTATATACCTTTGCTGTTGGTTATATAGCAGCAGTATTAATATTCCAAATAGGAAGAGCATTAGGATTTAATTAATAGTATAAATAAAAATTAATAAGTTAAGGTTCCTTCTAATGAAGAGGGAGCCTTAAAATTATTTTATATGTAGCCTTGACTACCGCTATTAATATGATATAATTATATAAAATTTTATCAATAATTAGCCTTATGTATTATAATTTAATAGTACAAAAAAGTTATAATGACTTCGTATAACCCCAATAATATGGTTTGGGGGTCTCTACCAGGAACCAATAATTCCTGATTACGAAGGGGATACATTTGTGTATTTTCTTCGTAATCAGGAATTTTTTATATTTTAATATTTAATGAATTAAGATAACTTTTTATTAGAAATTACTTTGCAATTAAAGAAAGGGGGATAATATGGATTTAATAAAACTACCTAAGATTGAACTTCATTGCCATTTGGATGGAAGTGTTAGGCCGGGAACAGTGATTAGTATAGCAAAAAAGGAAGGTATAACTATTCCTAGCTATGATAGTGAGGTTATTAAGAATATGATGATTGCACCTATGGAATGTACTTCTCTTAGAGAATATTTAAAAAGATTTACATTACCTAATGCTGTCATGCAGTCTAAAGAAGGCTTAAGAAGAATTGCTTATGAACTTATTGAAGATGCGGCAAAAGAAAATGTAAAGTACATTGAAATAAGATTTGCACCATTACTACACATAGAAAAAGGATTAACTATTGAGGAAGTAATAAAAACCGTATTAGATGGAATTAAAGATGGAGAAAATACCTATGGTATAAAAAGTAATTTAATATTATCCTGTTTAAGACATATGCCTGAGGATACTGTTTACGATGTAATAGAAGCTGGGAAAAAGTTTTTAGGAAAAGGTGTAGTGGCTATAGATTTATGTGGAAATGAAGAAGAGGGTTTTTCAAAAAAATTTATAGAATCGATTAAAGCGGCTAGAGAATATGGCTATAGGGTAACAATTCATGCTGGTGAAACTGGAATTGGGAAAAATGTGCTAGAAGCAGTAGAAGTGCTTAAAGCTGAAAGAATAGGTCATGGAGTTTTTATAAAGGATTGTCCTGAAGCTTATAGCGTTGTAAAGAATAAAGAGATTACACTTGAAATGTGTCCAACGAGCAATGTTCAAACTAAAGCAGTGTCTAGTTATGGGGACCATCCAATAATAAACTTTTATAAAGATGGAGTTAAAGTAACAGTGAATACTGACAATAGAACTGTATCTAATACAGACTTGAGTAATGAATATAAATTTATCTTTAATGAGTTCAATTTAACTTTAGAAGACTATAAAGAACTTTATAATAATAGTATAAATGCCTCCTTCGCTCCTGAAGAGGTAAAGGAACAGTTAAGAGCTTATTTTGAATAAATAAATATAATTTTAAATTTCCTGTATACATGTATTTTGTAATCAGGAAATTTTTTTTATTGAAAATCAACATTCATATAAAGCTAGTCCTATAGAAAAATATAGGATTTAAGAGTTTAAACGTTTAAAGTGAGATTAAACTGCATAATATATGAAATATGATGAAATATATTAATATTTTACTTAAATCTCCATATTATTTTGTTTGTATAATTGCTTATGAAAGGAGAGTGATGTTTGAAGTGAAGGAAAAGTTAAAACTTTATGGCTTTAATAACCTCACAAAAACACTTAGTTTTAACATTTATGATATTTGTTATGCAAAAAGTGAACGTGAGCAAAAGGATTATATTGCATATATTGATGAACAGTATAATTCTGAAAGACTTACAAAAATTTTATGTGATGTTACAGAAATGATTGGAGCACATGTGCTCAATATTTCAAAACAGGATTATGACCCTCAAGGTGCTAGTGTTACCTTACTTATAAGTGAAGAGGCTTTACCTGAGCATTTAATTGATAAGTCCTGTAGTAAAAATGGGCTTGCAGTTTTAAAAAACCGTGAAGCTGTTGTAGCACATATTGATAAAAGTCATGTTACGGTGCACACATATCCTGAATTTCACCCGGATAATGCCATAACAACTTTTAGAGTGGATATTGATGTTTCCACTTGTGGGAAAATATCACCCTTAAATGCTTTAAACTATTTAATAGGAAGTTTTGATTCGGATATTATTACAATTGATTATCGTGTAAGAGGGTTTACACGAGATGTGGATGGTAAGAAGTATTTTATAGATCATGATATAAATTCAATACAGAATTATATAGAACCTGAAACACTAACAAAGTATGATGCAATTGACGTTAATGTTTATCAATCTAATATTTTTCATACTAAAATGTTAATAAAAGAGATAGAACTTCAAAATTATCTGTTTAACACAGATACTTATGAGCTTTCTCCAAAAGAAAGACGTGCGATAAAAGACAGTCTAAGTAAAGAAATGATAGAAATATTTAGTGGAATGAATATCTATTAATTAGGGTAATTTGAAAACATGAAATTATTGGAGGGAAAGCAATGGAGTTATGGTTTACAGAAAAGCATACAGAGGATGTGCATTTTTCTATAAAGGTTGACAAACAAATATATAGTGGTAAAAGCGATTTTCAAAGAATTGATGTGCTTGAGACAAAGGAATTTGGCAGGGCTTTATGCATTGATGGAATTATAATGCTAACACAAAAAGATGAATTCATTTATCATGACATGATTGTACATGTTCCTATGGCAACAAATCCTAATATAAAAAATGTACTTGTAATTGGAGCAGGTGACGGGGGGACAGTTCGCGAACTTACACGATATAACATCATAGAGAGAATAGATATGGTGGAAATCGATAAGCTGGTGGTGGATGTGTGTAAAGAGTATTTGCCTCAGACATCATGTAAACTTGATGATAGTCGTGTTAATCTATATTTTGAAGATGGCATTAAGTTTGTTAAAAAAGTTGAAAATCAGTATGATTTAATAATTGTTGATTCTACAGATCCTATTGGTCCAGGAGAGGGACTTTTCACAAGGGAATTTTATAGGGACTGTTTTAAAGCTCTAAAAGAAGATGGCATACTTGTTAATCAACATGAAAGTCCTTATTATGCTTATAACGCAAATGCAATGAAAAGAGCCCATTCAAGAATTAAGGAACTTTTCCCTATAGCTAAAGTATATCAAGCATTTATTCCAACATATGCATCAGGACACTGGTTATTTGGATATGCCTCTAAGAAATATGATGCTAGTAAGGATTTAAATGAAAAGGCTTGGAATGATTTGGGGTTAAAAACCAACTATTATAATACAGAACTGCACAAGGCGTCATTTGTATTACCTAATTACGTAAAGGATCTTTTGAAAAATATTAATGAATAGAATAAAAGAATAAAAGAATAAAAGAATAAAAAGAGTCTACTTTAAGAAAGTAGACTCTTTTTATCTGAAAAATAATTGTAAAAAATATAACGAACGATATTGATAATCATTATCAATCAATGTATAATTAAAAGTAGATTTAAACATAGACAATATAATATTCATGTAGTTATAAAATAAAGGTCTAAGATCGGGTTATGGAAAAAATATTTTTAAGAGGAGGATATATATGAGTGTTTTATTAGTGGGGGGAGACAGACTAGGAAATATCAAAGAAAACCTAAAAAAGAATGGTTTTAATAAAATCGAGCATGTAACAGGAAGAAGAAATGTACATACAAAAATTAAAATACCATGTGATACGGATTTAGTAGTAGTACTGACGGATTTTATAAATCATAAAGTTACAGAAACAATAAAGATGGAATGTAAGAAAAGCAATACAAAGATAGTATATTCAAAACGTTCATGGGTTTATATGGAATGTATTATTAAAAATTGTATAGAAGAAAGAATACAATAAGAATTTATAATATAGTTAGTTTAGTTACAAATATTTGTTTTGGGGAATATAATTATATAAAAGAAACTGAGTATATAGTGATAGAAGGGCCTTTTGTTAGGCCAGGGCACCATATACTCAGTTTTCCTTTTTGCATAGTCAATCTATTGTAAAAATTATAGTTGATTAAGTACCCATTTGATTAAAATAATTCCTATACTCAAGTGGTGTCATATTAATAAGTTTTTTAAAAACAGTATTATAATAATTTTGATTATTAAAACCAACAGAAAGGGATACATCCAATATAGATAAATCTCCTCTTAGTAATAAATCCTTACTTTTTTCTATTCTTATCTCATTTAAAAATTTTACCTGTTTCTTTTTTAAAAATACTACAAAAATAACATCTTTTGATAAAATGGGCATAGAACCAGTGGCATTACCAAAGTCAAATATCCCTGCTCATCTTGAAAAATATAAAGATGATAAATATATTAATATAGGAACTTTATTTGAACCAGATTTTGAAAAAATAAATGAACTTAAACCAGATTTAATTATTATTTCAGGAAGACAAGCTAAATTATATGAAGACTTGAAAAAAATTGCTCCAACTGTATATCTTACAATAAGCAATGAAAACTATATGGATTCATTTAAAAGCAATATGAAAACTTTAGGAGAAATTTTTGATAAAGAAGAATTTGTAGAAAAAGAACTTAAAAATATTGATGATAGTATTAAAGCACTAAATGAAAAAACAAAAGCAAGTGGAGAAAATGCGTTAATCCTTATGGTTAATGAGGGATCTTTAAGTGCTTATGGAGAAGATTCAAGATTCGGTATTATACACAAAAGCTTTGGTTTTACTCTTGCGGATAAAGATATTAACTCATCTACTCATGGACAAAGTGTTTCTTTTGAATACGTAGTAGAAAAGAATCCAGATTATATATTTGTCGTTGATAGAGGAGCTGTTGTAGGTGGCCAGACTGGTGCTAAGCAGGTTTTAGAAAATGATTTAATTAAAACCACATCAGCATATAAAAATAATAAAATTGTGTATCTAGATCCTCATATTTGGTATGTTGGTGGAGGCGGATTTAACTCAACTATAGAAATGGTTGAAGAAGTACAAGCTGTAGTTAAATAATATTTTTTATATTAGGCAAGGATTAGAAATAAAAATAAAAAATTACTTTCAATTATTGAATATTAGTGTTAAAATAACAAATGTAGATTAGAATATATAATTAAATATCTAGTGCTAGGGGTGCCAAGTGGCTGAGAAAAGTTCAAACTTTAACCCTTCGAACCTGATGCGGATAAAACCGACGTAGGGAAGCTAAGCTGATTTTATCGAATTCCTAAGCACTGTTTTATTACAGTGCTTTTTTTATTAAGTTTTAATAATTAGCTTTATATTTTTTATTTAATGGAGGAAGTATGTATATTGATGCCCACAATCATTTAGATTTTTATGGAGATAACTTAAACAAGGCTTTAACTATAATTAATGAAAATAATATAAAAACATTAGCATGCTCTATGGATGAGGAAAGTTATCTATTTACAAGAAAGCTTAGTGAAAAAAATCCACTTATAGTACCCGCCTTTGGAGTTCATCCTTGGAGAGCTCATGAAAACCATAACAATTTAGAAAAATTTGAAGAATATATCAAAGAGACTTCTATAATTGGAGAAGTAGGACTTGATTTTCACTGGGTTTTAGAAAAAGAAAGATATCCACTACAGCTTAAAGTGCTCGAATTTTTTTTAGAAGGGGCTAAAGAGTATAATAAAATTACCAATTTACATACTAAAGGTGCAGAAGGTCAAATACTTGAGCTTGTTAGAAAGTATAATTTAAGGACTCCCATAATTCATTGGTATAGCGGATCTTTAGAAATTTTAAAGAAGCTTCTAGATATGGGATGCTATTTTACTATAAGCGTAGATGTTTCTTATTCTAAGCTTACTGATGAAATAGTAAAATACCTTCCTATGGAGAGGATTTTAACAGAAACTGATGGGCCAACTGCCTTAGAATGGGTAAATGGACAGTATAGTTACCCAAGCTATATCAAAAATATTATAAAAGAAATTTCCTCTATAAAAAGGCTTCCTAAAGAAGAGGTAAAAGAAATAATCTACAATAATTTTAACAAATTAATTGAAATTTAAAATATGGAAAGCAGGTGGAAACATATGAAAAATGTTAATGTAAGTCTTCAAGTAATACCAAACGTTCCTGAAGAAAGAATATACCCTGTTGTAGATAAGGTTATAGAGTACATAGCATCAACAGGAGTAAAATACGAAGTGGGACCTATGGAAACTACTATGGAGGGAGATATAGACACTTTATTAGAAATTGTTAAAAAAGCACAGAATATATGTGCAGAAGAAGGTGCCTCAAGGGTGTGTTCCGTAGTAAAGATTGACTACAAAAATGAAGGGGTAACTATGGATGAAAAAATCTACAAATATAGATAGTAGAATCTATCCTATAGCAACTATAATCCTTATCACTTTATTTTGGCAGGCTATTGTGGTGATAAAGAAGATACCTCATTACATACTCCCAGCGCCTACAGATATTATAAGGGCTTTATGTAATGATTATAAGCTTATTTTATCTCACACTAAGGTTACCCTTTACGAGGCTTTTGTAGGTTTTGGGTTATCCTTAATTTTTTCTTTTATACTTGCTATAGTAATGGATAGTTTTCAAATTATAAAAAAGGCTTTTTACCCTATTTTAGTTATTTCTCAAACCATTCCAACCATAGCTATAGCTCCATTATTTATTATATGGTTTGGTTTTGGAACCTTACCTAAAATTATAGTGGTAATTATGGTATGCTTTTTCCCAATAGTAATAAGTTTAGTAGATGGGCTAGAAAAGATAGATAGAGATTATCTTCGTCTATTCCATTCTATGAAGGCATCAAAACTTCAAACTTTTTATCATTTAAAACTTCCTTATGCCATGGTTAACCTTCTATCTGGTCTTAAAATTGCAGCTACTTATATGATAATGTCAGCAGTAGTTGGAGAATGGCTAGGGGGAGATAAAGGGATAGGAGTTTATATAGTAAGATCAAAAAATGCTTATGCTTTAGACAAGGTATTTGCTTCAATTTTAGTAGTAGTCATAGTTAGCATATTAATAATTTACATAATAGACTTTATAGGGAATAAATTAGTTCATTGGAAGTAAAATTAGAGAGGAGTAAATAAATATTATGAAAAGAAAAAAATTAATGTGGTTAATAAGCATTCTTGGGGTTACTGCTTTGTTATTTTCAGGTTGTGCCTCAAAGGAAGCTAAAGATACAGGAAAAGATGGATTAGAAAAAACTACAGTTATATTGGACTGGACACCAAACACAAATCATACAGGATTATATGTTGCTTTAGAAAAGGGATATTTTAAAGAAGAGGGATTGGATGTGGAAATTATGCAGCCTTCAGAAGGTTCTTCCACTACCCTTATAGCCACAGGAAAAGGGGATTTTGGGGTTACCTATCAGGAAGATGTAACCTATGCATTGACTGGCAAAGAACCTCTTCCAGTAAAGGCCATTGCCACTATAATACAAAACAATACTTCAGGTTTTGCATCGCCTAAAAGCAAAAATATAAATACTGTTAAGGATTTTGAAGGGAAAACCTATGGAGGATGGGGTTCACCTTCTGAAGAAGCGGTATTAAAGGCAGTTATGGAAAATAATGAAGCAGATTATAAGGAAGTTAAAAACATAAGTATAGGTAATGATGACTTTTTTGCAGCAACTCAAAAGAATATTGATATAGCTTGGATTTTTGAAGGATGGACAGGAATAGAAGCTAAATTAAGAGGCGTAGATATAAATTATATCCCTGTTAAAGATTTAGATCCAGCATTAAACTACTATACTCCAATTTTAGTAACTAACAATAAAACTATAGATGAAAAACCTGAAAAAGTTAAAAAGTTTTTAAAGGCTACAGAAAAAGGATATAAATTTGCTATAGAAAATCCAGAAGAAAGCGCAAAAATTCTTTTAAAATATGCTCCAGAAATAGATGAAAAGCTTGCAATAGAAAGTCAAAAATTCTTAGCTAAAGAATATGCTAAAGATGCTCCAAAATGGGGAATGATGAAAGAAGAAGTTTGGAGAAACTATGCTAAATTCATGAAAGACAGAGGATTAATAGATAAGGAGTTAAAGACTGAAGATGCATTCACCAATGAATTTTTACAATAATAAAGAATACCTTATAAGTTTAAATAATGTGGATAAAAAATACGGAGAATACCAAATACTAAAAGATATAAGCATAAAGGTTAGTAGGGGAGAATTTATATCTTTAATAGGTCCTAGCGGTTGTGGGAAGAGTACCATTTTCAATATAATCACAGGACTAACATCTAAGGATAGTGGAGAAGTCATAGTCAATGGAAATATAGGTTATATGCAGCAAAAGGATTTACTTCTTCCTTGGAAAAATATCATGGACAATGTCTCATTGCCTTTGATACTAAATGGTGTTGAAAAAAAGGTTGCCTATGATAAAGTTAAAAGATATCTTCCTATAGTGGGACTAGAGGGATATGAAGATAAATATCCCTCTCAGCTATCAGGAGGAATGAGGCAAAGGGCAAGCTTTTTAAGGACTTTTATGACCTCTGAAGAAATAATGCTTCTAGATGAATCTTTTGGTTCCCTAGATTCAATAACAAAGGGAAAAATGCAAAAATGGCTTCTAGAAATGAAAGAAAAATTAAACAATACTATACTTTTTATTACTCATGACATAGAAGAGGCACTTTTTCTATCCGATAGAATATATGTACTATCAGATAAGCCAGCTAGCATTAAAAAGGAGATTACTCTAGATTTTCATAAGGGTGATAAATTAGATAGACTGTTGTCACCAGAGTTATTGATTTTAAAGGATGAGATCATAAAATTATTGTAAAATTTACTTCTTTTTCTGAAATTATTGGATTAATTTGAGAAAAAGTTGAAAAAATTGCAAAAGTAGTCCCGAATGGGATTGCTTTTTTCTTTAATTATCATTAAAATTAAATGGTAATGTATTCAGGAGGGTTTGATCAATGAAGATATTGATAATCGATGATTCTAGCTTTTCACAAAAAGTTACTAATAATTTATTGAAGAAATATTTGGAGGATTTTTCTGTCCACTTTGCTGCTGATGGACAAGAAGGTTGTGAAAAATATAAAATCTTAAATCCAGATTATACTTTTGTAGATTTATTGATGCCAAAAGTAAATGGAATAGAGCTTATAAAAAGGATTAGAGAAGAAGATAAGGATGCTAAGATAGTTGTAATTTCAGCAGATGTTCAAGTAAGTGTAAAGGAAGAAGTAGAACAACTAGGGGTTATGACTTTTATAAATAAACCATTTAATGATGATAAAGCAAAGCTTGTAAGTCAATTAATAAGGAATGATATAAATGAGTGATAATGATTTAAGATATGATGCATTAAAAGAGCTATTCAATATAAGTGTTGGAAAGGCTGCGTCCATGCTCTCGGAAATGATTAATAGTAAAATCATATTGGATGTACCCTATGTAGATATAATACATGTTATCAGTGAAGAACTTAAGATTGAGAACTATCTTCCTAAAGTATTGGAAGGGGCATTAATGGTGTCCTCAATCTCATTTAAAGAACAATTAACTGGACAAGCAAATTTAATATTTCCAGCAGATAAAATGAAAACTTTTATAAATGTTTGTATAAATAATGAGGAACCTAATACAGAAATTGATATAGATTTTACTGATATTGATTATGATATAATTAAAGAAATTGGAAACATAATTTTAAACTCAATAATTGGAGAAATAGGCAATTACATAAACATTAAATTAAACTACTCCATTCCAGAAGTTAAGATTTTTGATAGAATTGATTTTGCTAAGGATATTGAGAGCAAAGAAAATACTCACATATTAATGCTTTACATTACATTTAACATAGATAATGTTAAAATAGATGGTGCAATAATAATTGACTTAACTATAAATTCCCTAAACGAAATGATAAATAAAATAGATATAATGGTAGATGATTTATATGGATAAGGTTTTCAAATGTATATTAAATTTAATAAATGAAGGAACCATAATATTAAATGAAGAACTTCAAATAATATTTTGGAATGATTATATGAAAAAAATAACCAAAACTTCCATGGAAGAAGTTTTGAATAAAAATATATATGAAGTTATGCCAAAGCTGAATAAAAGTTACTTTATTAAATCCATTGAGAATGTTTTAAATGACGGATGTAAAATGTTCTTTTCTGCTGCAATACACAAAGGTATAATTAATGATAATGAAAATTTTAATATTAAAATAAGTTCCATAGATAAAAATGATAAAAAATTTATACTTTTAGAATTTATAAATGTAACAAATCAATTTGCTCGAATAAATCAACTTAAAGAATATGTTAGTAAACTATACAACATGAATGAAGAACTAAAGGAAAAAGAAGAAACCATCACTAAATTAGCCTACTATGATGGACTAACTGGGCTAGCCAATAGAACTCTATTTTATGAAACAGCAGAGAGATTTATAGGGGAAGCAAAGGAAAATAATACAATATTAGGACTATTGTTTATAGATTTAGATGAATTTAAATTTATTAACGACACTTATGGTCATAGTGTTGGAGATGAAGTTTTAATAAATGTTGCTAAATCTTTAGTAGAATGCGTAAGGGATGGAGATATGGTTTGTAGATTTGGAGGAGATGAATTTTTAATTATTATACCTAATCTAAGGAGCAGTGAGGATTTAGAGAATATAATTAAAAGGATTTTAAATTCTAAAGATAGGTTTACTGAAAATATAAATTCTGATATAGAAGTATCCTTTAGTATAGGATCTAGTATTTATCCTTATAATGGAGAAGATATAAACACACTAATACAAAAGGCTGACAAAGCAATGTATGTAGCAAAAGGTAAAGTTGTAAGTTATCAAGCCGATTTTCTTTAAAGAGAATCGGCTTCTATTATATATATAATATTAATAGGAGGAAAAGGCTTTTCTTTATAGAATAGTACTATTGATATGGTTAAATATTTAGAAAGGTAGATGAAATAAATGGAAAAGGATTTAGAGTTTAAATATGGAGATCAGGAGCAAGTTATACAGTATAATTCTGGAGATAAGATGAATTTTACATTTCCACAAGGAGCGGTTTTCTTTGTAGGAAGTAACGAAGGAATGGTATTATGTAACAAGATAAATATATTTAAAGAGGAACTTGGATATCAGATCCATACAAAAATTGAGCTACGCAATGATGAAGATATAATAGGTGTTTTCTTCGTTGATGTAGAGAAAAGTATTCAAATAATACTGTCTTCAGATGATACTTTATTTAAAGCAGCATTTATTTACAATGCTTTTTAAAAAATATTTTACTCAATAAAAATTTAAAAACATAAAAACCTTATAGCTTGAAACTATAAGGTTTTTTGTCCTATATAAATGAAAGAATCACATCACATATAATATGTAGCTATGATTAGTACTATGATGATATAAGGTGCTATTTCTACAAATAATTATTTTATTAAATACTCTATAGCTTTTTTGGTAGTAAGAGTGATGTTATCAGGTAAATTATCAATAGAAAACCATTTAATATCTTTATGTTTATTCGGTTCCATATTTTTTACTTTCCCTTTTATAATTTCTACTAAAAAGGTAGGAGCCACCCAATGGGATTTTTCCTCTACTAATATATGATTAGTAACACCTAAAAGCTTAATTATATCAATTTCTACACCCAATTCCTCTTTGATTTCTCTTTTAATACTATCTTCAATTGTATCAAAGAACTCTACTTTTCCACCTGGTATAGACCAGTATCCAGCTTCCGGTGATCTTTCTCTCAGTAGTAGAAGTATTTCTCCATTATCATTTGAAATTACGGCCCCAACGCCGACGCCTATATAATCTTGTCCTATTTTCATTGTGAAATCACTCCAAATCTATATTATTAATTGTCTAACTTATTAATAGTTATCAAGTTCTATTTTTCAGTTTTTGAAGCTTTCGTATCTTTCGTATCTTTCGTATCTTTTGCAGCTTTCATATTTTTTGTATCTTTTTTATCTTTTGAAGCTTTCGTATTTTTATCTTTTGTCTCCTTTGCCTTTATTGCCTCTAGCTTTGCCTCTAGGCTCTGTTGCTGAGCTGCAATGGTCAATATTAAAGCTCCTACTGCAGCTGTGAAATTTCCTAAAACATTTGACTCATTTGCTGTTCTGCCTTCCGTTAGAGCGATGGCTACTATGTTGGCTAAAGTAGCTAATTCTTGAGGGCTTATATCATTTATGCAACTCAATTTAACCTCTCCCTTATATTACATATTATATTAAATGCAATATAGATGCAAATTGTTAAAGATTCAATAATTAGTAATTTTATTTTTAGGAATCTTTTTATCATTACTCTCATAAAATTAATTATATTTAATTATACGAGGAGGCATATAATGGGGGACAAGGGTAAAGGAAAAAGCAGCTCCACTAAGAATGGTAATAAAAAGAAGGACGCAAACAAAAATAAAGGAAAAGACACTAAGAAAAAATAACCTCAAAAATAACACTGGTGAATTTAATGTAATATTCCAGTGTTATTTTTTATTTAAACTATTATAGCATTAGAAATTTTATCTATACTAATCTTAAAACTGCTAAAACTATAAGGAGTACTCCTGAGAGCCAGGATAAATTAATTTTTGATTTTTCAACGAATTTTTTGCCTAAAAATAATCCCGATAATACAGCAACCATACCAGAAATTAAGGACAATAATATAACTTGTATATAGTTGATACTACCCAAACTACTTCCAAAGCCTACAGCCAATGAGTCTAAAGAAAGGGCCACTGCAAGATACAAGGCTTCCTTTGCACTAAGATCTTTTGAATTATTTGAATCGGCTTTAGTTTCGTCTACATATATATCTATAATAAATTGAATATCTGAAAATTTTAATTTTAACTTTCTAGTTGATGTTGAACTTTTCTGTAAGTATGTTTTTACAATGGATTCAAACAAATAATATATACCTAATAATAATAAAATTATAAAGCTTATTATTGATGTTATATTTCCTGGTACAATTTTTTTTACTAAGGAACCAAAAAAAAGAGATATACCAAGAATACATGAACAAACAATATTAATAATAGCTACTGAAGAAAAAGGTATTTTTATCTTACTTGTTCCATAGGCAATACTAGCCACAAATGCATCTAAAGATAATGCTGATACTAATAATATAGATTCTAACATCATACCTCTCCTTTATTTTTTACTATTAATATGTTATTCCTGTGGTTATAAATGGTTACTAAGGCTTATAACATTAGTTTTTTATTTTAAAATACATCATAATGATAATGGTCTATACTTTTTATGCTATAATTTAGAAATATAAAGTATTTTAAGTTAGAGATTAAGAGAGGGATTTAAGTGAGTTATTTAAATAAATATGTAAAAATATATTGGAAAAAATATGCCGTTGTATTAGTTTTTCTAATCATTGAGGCCTTTTGTGATTTAATGCAGCCTACTATAGTATCAAAGATTATTGATAATGGAGTACTCAAAAATAATATGGATTATGTTTTAAATATGGGTGGAGTAATGCTTGCGGTTACAGCCTTAGGAGCTATGTCAGCAGTTACTCGTAACATTATATCTAGCAACGTATCTCAAAGATTTGGAAGTAAACTAAGAGAAGATCTTTTCAAAAAAATACAGGGCTTTTCATTTGGTAATATTGATAAATTTCAGGGAGCATCTCTCATGACTAGATTAACTAATGATGTAAATCAAGTGCAAAATTTTGCACATGGGATGATGAGGATATTTGTAAAGGCCCCACTTTTGTGTATTGGAAGCCTTATAATGGCGACTTTAATTAATCCTTCTATGGCATTAATACTATTAGCTGTGGTGCCAATTATTGCAGTTCTTATATTTATTAATATGAGAGCTGGGTATCCATATTTTGTTAAAATACAAAAATCACTAGATAGAGTAAATGCTGTAATGAGAGAATATTTAGCGGGTATAAGAGTGGTTAAAGCTTTTAATCGTTTTGACTACGAGATAAATCGCTTTGAAGGGGCAAATAATGAATTAGCACAAATATCTATTAAAGGGACTAGAGTACTTTCAATATTTAATCCACTTATAACTTTAACAGTAAATATAGGCATAGTGCTACTACTATGGTTTGGAGGAGTGAGGGTTAACAGCGGAAACATGCAGGTAGGACAAATAATTGCTTTTACAAATTATATGACACAAATTCTATTTTCTCTTATAATGTTATCTCATGTATTTACAATGTTTATAAGGGCAAAGGCTTCCGCAGAACGTATAGGAGAGGTTTTTGAGGAAGAAAATAATATAAATATGAAGGAAGAAACTATAAGTTTTAAAGAAACTCGTGGAAAAATAAATTTTGAAGATGTGAGTTTTTCCTACAATGGGGATAAAAGCGAACCTGTCTTAAAAAATATTACTTTTACATGTAAGCCAGGGGAAACCTTAGGAATCATTGGTTCCACAGGAGCTGGTAAAAGTACTTTAGTTAATTTAATACCACGTTTCTATGACACAACTTCTGGAGTTGTAAAAGTAGATGGAGTGAATATAAAAGATTTAAACCTTAAAGATTTACGAGAAATAATAGGCATAGTTCCTCAAAAGAGTACTCTATTTACAGGAACAATAATGGAAAATATAAAATGGGGAAATGAGTTTGCAACTATAGAAGAAGTGGAAGAAGCAGCGCAGATTTCCCAGGCACATGAATTTATATCCTCCTTTCCAGAGGGGTATAATACTGTATTGGGACAGGGAGGAGTAAATCTTTCAGGAGGGCAAAAACAGAGAATTTCAATTGCTCGTGCATTAGTTAAAAAACCTAAGATACTTATTCTAGATGATTCTACTAGCGCTGTAGATGCAGCTACAGAAGGAAAGATAAGGGAAGATTTAAAAAGATATTCTAGCAATACTACCTGTATTTTAATTGCTCAAAGAATTACTTCAGTGATGAGTGCTGATAGGATAATTGTTTTAGATAATGGCTCTATTGTAGGTATGGGAACACATGAAGAATTGATGAATGACTGTGATATTTATAAAGAAATATTCCGTTCACAAATAGGAAAGGAGGGTGTGTAAATGGAGAGAAAAGGATTTGGGTTACCCTCTAAAAATAAAGGTACCTTTGGACGTGGAATGAAACCCGTTGTTAAACCTAAAAATTTCAAAGAAACCTTTCTTAGATTATGGACTTATTTTGGCAAAGAGAGAAAACTTTTGTTAGTAGTGTTTTCATTGATAATCATAAGTTCAGCACTTGGATTGATGGTGCCATACTTCATAGGGAAAGCTGTAGATATTATATCATTAGGGGAAATGAAAGTAGATTTTAATGGGCTTAAGATAATTATAGGAATACTTGTAATTACATATTTTGTAGATAGTTTTATAAGTTTTATTCAAGGATGGATTATGGCTGGATTATCTCAAAGAATAGTTTTTACTTTGAGGGCTTCACTTTTTGATAAGCTTCAAAATTTACCTATATCTTTTTTCGATACCCATACTCATGGAGAAATAATGAGTAGGTTATCTAATGATATAGAAAATGTGAGTACTACCATATCTCAATCTACTATTCAGTTAATGTCAAGTTCAATAAATATTTTAGGAGCTTTTATAATGATGCTCATTTTAAGTCCGCTGCTTACTTTGGCTAGTATGATTACCATCCCCATGGTGTTTTTACTCACGGGCAATATAGCAAAGAAGACAAAGGTTTTATTTAAGGAGCAACAAGTAATATTAGGAAGTTTAAATGGGCATATAGAGGAGTCCATATCAGGTATTGTAGTAGTAAAAGCATTTAATCGTGAGGATAAAATAATTGAAGAATTCCATAAGATTAATTCAAACTTATGCGAGGTGGGGATAAAGGCTCAAATTTGGTCTGGATACCTAATGCCTCTAATGAATGTAATTAATAATTTTGGATTTGCGGTAGTTGCTGTTGTGGGAGGAATTTTATCCATAAAAAGCGGGATTGCAGGTGGAATTACAGTAGGAATAATAGCTAGTTTTTTAAGTTATTCCAGGCAATTTACTAGACCTTTAAATGATTTAGCAAATATATTCAATACTTTACAATCAGCTGTTGCTGGTGCAGAAAGGGTTTTTGAAATTTTAGATGAAAAAGAGGAAGTTAAAGATATAAAAGAAGCTAAAATTCTAGAAAATATTAGAGGAGAAGTAGAGTTTAGAGACGTAACCTTTGGATATAGAGAGACTGTACCAGTAATAAGAAACATAAGTTTTAAAGTAAAAGAAGGAACCAACATCGCTTTAGTAGGACCCACAGGAGCAGGTAAAACCACTATTGTAAATTTGCTCACCCGTTTTTATGAAGCTACTGATGGAGAAATATTAATTGATGATAAAAATATAAAAGAATATACTAGGGATAGCCTAAGAAGATGCTTTGGCATGGTTTTACAAGATACATATTTATTTTCAGGAACAGTAAAAGAAAACATTAAATATGGAAGATTAGAGGCTAGGGATGAAGAAATAGAGGAGGCAGCTAAAATGGCTAATGCCCATTCTTTTATAAAAAAATTGCCACAAGGTTACGATACTCTTCTGATTGAAGGTGGAGTGAACTTAAGTCAAGGGCAAAGACAGCTTTTAGCCATAGCTAGGGCAATTTTATCAAATCCTTCTATACTTATACTAGATGAAGCCACTAGTAGTGTTGATACTCGTACAGAACTAAGAATACAAGAAGCCCTCCTTAAGCTTATGAATGGAAGAACTAGTTTTATAATAGCTCATAGGTTAAGCACAATTAAAGATGCAGATGTTATTATGGTAATTGATGAAGGAAAAGTAAAAGAGAGTGGTAGTCATGATGAGCTTATAGATAAAAGAGGGTCATACTATAATCTTTATAAAAGTCAATTTTCACAGTAGATTTCTTTTACAATAGTAAACTTGTGATAATAATAAACATATTATACCTGTATAAGCAATAATTTTAAGGAGATAATTCATGTTTTATTGTCCATGGGTGCATCTTAATAGAGAAATGTCCGAAGAAAGATATCGCATAATCCAATATAAAAAAGGTGATGTAAACGGAGATAAAATAACAGACGGTGTTTACTTAATAGGAAAAAAGCCTTCTGGAGAAGAAAGTCCTTTCTATGATGATATAACTTTAGTTATTAGAGACGGAAGGGATAATAGACTGTACTGTATAAAGCTAAAAGATAACGCTGGATATGGACCAAGGATGTTTTTAGGAGATTTTACAGGGGATGGCATAGATGATATTTTTATTACAATTGATTCAGGGGGAAGTGGTGGATTTACTTACAACTACCTATATTCTTTTGTGGGAAATCAGCCTAAGAAGTTGTTTGACTATGAAGATTTTGACAAAAGCTATGAATATGAAGTGACATATAAGGATAACTACAAGGTGGAGGTATTGAGTAAAACTCTAAATAAACAGTTTATTATTGATATTTCAAATAAGCCTCAAGATTATCTAAATGAAATTTATGATAAAAATGGTAAACTCATAAAAGAGATAAAAGGAGATGTAATTGGAGTAGGAAATATATATCCTATAGATTTTAATGGAGATGGAGTCTATGAGCTTTTTGCTTTACAAAGAATAATAGGAAGATTTAATGCAGACACTTTAGGGCTTGTACAAACCTCCTTAACGTGGAATGGAGATAAGTTCATTCCTCTTAATCAGTATGTAGGTATATTTGGAGCAACGGTTAATTTAATATAACAAATAATATAATAATAGAATTATTGTAAGCAGTCTTAGGAAAATTAGACTGCTTTTTACTTCTAAGAATTTTATATTGATCATGATAAGAAGTCTTAACTAAACTATGTAAATAAAGTATAATTTTATATGACACTTAAAAAAATGCATGTTGGGAGGGTATTATGAAATTTATTGGATTTAGAACATTAAAAACCGCCATAGGAGCTTCTTTGGCAATTATAATAGGAAAAGAATTGGGATTACAATATGCTGCATCTGCAGGAATTATTACCATATTAAGCGTTCAGAAGACCCGTAGAAAGTCCGTTAAAAGCGCATTAAAAAGAATACTATCTTGTATTTTAGCCCTTTGCCTCGCAGCGATTCTATTTAATTTACTTGGCTATGGAGAAATAATTTTTGGTATTTTTCTAGTAATTTTTATACCTTTAGCAGTAAAGTTTAAGGTAGAGGATGGAATTGTTGTTAGTTCGGTATTGGTATCCCATCTCTTAGTTGAAAAATCAACTAGTGTATTCTGGTTGTGGAATGAAGTAGCACTCATGATAGTTGGGGTTACTGTAGCCTTAATATTAAATCTTTATATGCCAAATATTGAGAGACGGATAAAAGAAGATCAGTTGTTTATAGAAGAAAGTATAAAAGAAATTCTAATTAGAATAGCTGAAGCTATGAGGAATGGAAAAATTTCTAAGGAAGAGGAAGAAGAGTTACTTGTAAATTTAGAGAATAGGTTGCGTGGGGCAAGAAAACTTACTTATATAAATTTAAACAATTATTTTCGAGGGGATGATAGTTACTATGTTAGATACATGGAAATGAGAATGCAGCAATTGGAAACTTTAAAATCCATGAGGGAACATTTCAAAAGTGACTTTTCCACATATGAGCAAGCGGTAATGATGGCAGATTTCACGGAAAAGGTTGCTAACTCTATATATGAAGAAAATACCGCTGAAAATTTGATTGAAGATTTATATAGATTAAGGGAAAATTTTAGAAGTATGGCCCTTCCTATATCGCGAGAGGAATTTGAAGTTAGAGCATCCTTATTCCAATTTTTGAATGATATAAAACAATTTTTAAGGATTAAGAATGAATTTATTACAGATATAAATATACTTGAATTAAATGAAAAATAAATATTTAGCATTAAAACTGCTCGGAGGATAATTATATTTCTAGAGCAGTTTTTATAATATATTTTAAGCAGAACTTGTCAACAATATAAAGATGAGGTGATTATTTATGGTAGATATAGCACTACTAGGCTGTGGTGGAGGTATGCCTACACCTGAAAGGTTTTTATCTTCATTGCTTATAAATTATAAAGGGAGAAAAATATTAATAGATTGTGGGGAAGGAACTCAAGTATCAATGAAAATTCTTGGCTGGGGGTTTAAGTCTATTGATGTTATATGCATAACTCATGGGCATGGAGATCATATTGTAGGACTACCGGGTCTTCTTGCAACGATTGGAAATAGCGGGAGAACTGAGCCATTAACAATTATAGGACCAGAGGGTATAGAGAATATAGTAAATTGTCTTAGAGTTATAGCACCTTATCTTCCTTATGAGATAAATATAATAGAAAATCCAGCAAAGGATATATATATTAGAGACTTAACTATTTCTACATTAGAACTCAATCACTCAACACCCTGTATAGGTTATAGCTTTTACATAAATAGAAAAGCAAGATTTGATCAGGAGAAGGCAATTTTAAAAGAAGTACCAAAATTTCTTTGGAATGCACTTCAAAGGGGGGAAATTGTCATACATGATGGAAAAAAATATGAACCTAATATGGTGTTAGGAAGCGAGAGGAAAGGAATAAAGATAAGCTTTATAACAGACACGAGACCACTAAGTACTATAACTGATTTTATAAAGGATAGTGACTTATTTATATGTGAGGGTATTTATGGAAAAAACGAAGATTTAGACAAAGCAATTAATAATAAACATATGACCTTCGCTGAAGGGGCGGAATTAGCTAGTAAAGGTAAAGTTCAAGAACTTTTACTTACTCATTTTAGTCCAGCTATGATTGAGCCAGAACTATACAAAGATAATGCAGTAAGTATTTTTCCTAATACTATATTAGGAAAGGATAGATTGATTAAAACATTGATTTTTAGAGATTAGTAAAAACATAAAATATATTAGCAGGCTAATGATTAAATACTTAATAAAAATAGAAAATGTTTTCAAAAATAAATTTATTATAAGAACGTAGAAATTATGTTGCTTTTATATAATGTTCTGAATATTAACGGAATAGGATATCATATTTATGTTAACAAATTGTTTAAAATTATTATTTATTAATGATATTGACTAGTAAATATCTTACGTGATATTATTTAATATGTTTAGTAGGCTAATTAAATAGGAGGGAGAAAATTGGAATGTATTGAAAAAGATTCTTTATATCATATTTTTTCGCAAGTAATAAGACTTCATTATTATAGAACTCATAAACTATTAGAAAAAGTTGGGGTGTATCCAGGTCAACCTCCCATGCTTATGGCATTACATATTAAAGATGGGCAAAGTCAAAAGGAATTATCAGATAAATTGAATATAAAACCTGCCACTATTACTATGATGTTAAAAAGAATGGAAAAGTTTGATTTGGTGGAACGAAAAGTAGATGCTGAGGATCAAAGAGTTGTGAGGGTCTATTTAACAGAGCAAGGGAAAAATCTAAGTAAAGAAGTAATTCAAATTATGAAAATTATTAACCAGGAATGTTTTTCTAATTTTACAGAAGAAGAGAAAGTTTTGCTTAGAAGGTTACTAATGCAAATGAAAGACAACCTTGAAGAAGTATGTGATAAAAAATTAGATATGCAATCACAGGAGAATTAGATGGAGATGATAATTTATGATTAAGCTGTTCAAATTTTTAAAGCCTTATGCAGCTTCAATAGCTGCAGTGTTAGTACTAGTATTTTTTCAATCAATTTCAGAATTATATTTACCCACATTGATGTCGGACATTGTTAACAAAGGTATAGTTAGTGGAGATACAAATTATATTTTAAAAATTGGAGGAATAATGTTAATAGTAGCTGCAGGAGGTACAATATGTACAATCGTTGCCAGCTTTTTGTCCTCAAAAATTGCAATGGGATTTGGTAAAATTCTTAGAAATAATATTTTTTCTAGAGTTGAGAGCTACTCTCTCCAGGAATTTGATAAGATAGGAACCTCCTCTCTTATTACCAGGACTACAAATGATATAACGCAAATTCAACAAGTGGTTATTATAATTTTAAGAATAATGATTAGTGCACCTATGATGTGCATAGGCGGTATTATCATGGCGGTGTCAAAGGATGCAACCCTATCTTTAGTTATAGTAGCTGCAGTTCCTATAATAGCAGGTACTATATTTATTGTAGTAAGAAAAGGAATTCCATTATTTAAGGTAATGCAAACAAAGTTGGATAAGCTTAATCTTGTTCTGCGTGAAAATCTTATTGGAATTAGAGTAATACGTGCTTTTAATCGCAATGATCACGAAAAGAAACGCTTTGATGAGGCGAATTTAGATCTTACTAATACTGCTATAAAGGTAAATAAAATAATGGCTGCAATGATGCCTACAATGATGTTACTTCTTAACTTTACCACTATAGCGATTATTTGGTTTGGTGGTATTCGTATTGATAGAGGCTATATGCAAGTTGGAGATTTAATGGCATTTATTCAATATGTTATGCAGATTATGTTCTCTTTAATTATGGTTTCTATGATGTTTGTATTAATACCACGTGCTTCCGCTTCAGCAACGAGAATAAATGAAGTATTAGACATGATACCACAAATCAACGACCCTGAAGAAATTGTTAGCGCTAATAGTAAAAGAGGTTATGTGGAATTTAAGGATGTTGCTTTTAGCTATTCAGGAGCTGAGCAGCCAGCCATTAAAAACATTTCTTTTAGTGCAAAGCCAGGGGAGGTAACTGCAATAATAGGAGGTACTGGATCTGGAAAGTCTGCTTTGATAAATTTAATTCCACGTTTTTATGATGTGGATAGAGGAAGTATTTTAGTCAATGGTGTAGATATTAAAGAAATGTCTCAAGAAGAGTTAAGAGCTAAAATAGGATTTGTACCACAAAAGGCAGTTCTCTTCAGTGGCACAATTGAAGAAAATATTAAATATGGAAAAGAAGATGCCACAAGAGAAGAAATTCTTCATGCTAGTGAAATAGCTCAAGCTACAGAATTTATAAGCAATATGAAGGATGGTTTAGATTCAATGATAGCTCAAGGTGGTACAAATGTTTCAGGGGGACAGAAACAACGTTTATCAATTGCTCGTGCCTTAGTTAGAAAGCCAGAGATATATATTTTTGATGACAGTTTCTCAGCCTTAGATTTTAAAACTGATGCAAAATTACGTGCAGCATTGAAAAGTGAAACGAAAGATTCCACTATGATTATAGTAGCTCAAAGGGTAAGTACCGTTATGAATGCAGATAGAATTATAGTTTTGGATAATGGTGAGATCGCAGGAATGGGTAGACATAAAGAGCTTTTAAATAACTGTGAAGTATATCGTGAAATTGTATCTTCACAGCTTTCAGAGGAGGAATTGGCATGAGTGAAAAACGTAGAGAAAGAAAATCCGGTGGAGGATTAGGAAGAGGCCATGGAGGCCCTGCAATGGGCATGCCAGTAGAAAAGGCAAAGGATTTTAAAGGTACGTTAAAAAGACTTTTAGGGTATCTAAAACCCCTTAAAGTTCAGCTCATTGCAGTATTTATTATGGCAATATTGAGTACTACTTTTACAATTCTAAGCCCTGAAATTTTGGGTAAGGTAACAACTACTTTATTTACTGGAATAATGCAGAGAATTAAGGTTCCAAATGCGCCTATAGACTTTGATTATATATATAAAACCCTTGCTATTTTAGCTGCATTATATATTGGCAGTGCATTCTTTTCCTACATTCAACAATATATAATGGCAGGAGTAGCACAAAAAACCGTTCTTAATATGCGTAAGGATGTAAATGAAAAACTTTCCCGTTTGCCATTAAAGTTTTTCGATTCTCATACCCACGGAGAAATATTAAGCCGTGTCACAAATGATGTGGATAATATCAGTAGTACGTTGCAACAGAGCATTACACAGCTTATTACTTCTATTGTTACCATAGTTGGAATTATAATAATGATGCTTAAAATAAGCCCAATAATGACTCTTATTACTTTTGTTACATTGCCACTCTCAGTTATAGCAACTAAAGTAGTAGCATCTCGCTCACAAAAGTTTTTTAAGGATCAGCAAAAGTCCTTAGGTGAACTTAACGGTCATGTAGAAGAAATGTACACAGGTCATAAAATAGTTAAAGCTTTTGGGCATGAAAGCAAATCTATAAAAGAGTTCAATAAAATTAATGAAGAACTCTATGAGGCCGGTTGGAAAGCGCAATTTATTTCTGGTATTATAATGCCAATTATTACTTTCGTAAATAATATAGGATATGTGTTTGTATCTGTAGTCGGTGGTATTCTAGTAACAAAGAGGTCTATTGAAATAGGTGACATACAGGCATTCATTCAATATTCAAAGCAGTTTACACAGCCTATAGTTCAAACGGCAAATATTGCAAACATCATTCAATCTACCATTGCATCCGCAGAGCGTGTTTTTGAACTGTTAGATGAAGAGGAAGAAATTCCTGATAGTGATGATACTAAAATTATAGAATTTCCTAGTGGTAATGTAAAATTTGAAAATGTTGATTTTGGATACAAAGAAGGGGTTACTCTAATTGAAGATATGAATATAGATGTATCAGAAGGTCAAACCATTGCTATTGTAGGCCCTACTGGGGCAGGTAAAACTACCCTTGTAAACTTACTTATGCGTTTTTATGAAATCAATGATGGTAAAATCACCGTTGATGGAGTTGATATAAGGGAATTAAAACGTGAAGATTTACGTAGTGTTTTTGGCATGGTGCTTCAAGATACTTGGCTTTTTAATGGAAGCATAAAGGATAATATTGCTTATGGGCGTGAAGGTGCTAGTGAGGAAGAGATTATAAGAGCAGCAAAGGCAGCTCATGCTGATCACTTTATTAGAACTCTTCCAGAGGGATATGATACTGTTCTTAATGAAGAGGCATCTAACATTTCTCAAGGACAAAAACAGTTATTAACTATCGCTAGAGCAATACTGGCAGATCCAGTAATACTCATACTTGATGAAGCCACAAGTAGTGTAGATACTAGAACAGAAGTTTATATACAAAGAGCTATGACTGAACTTATGAAAGGAAGAACAAGTTTTGTAATTGCTCATAGATTATCTACTATTCGCGATGCGGATTTAATACTTGTTATGAATAATGGCTCTATAATTGAACAGGGTAACCACGATGAATTACTAGCTCAAGGTGGATTCTATGCAGATCTTTATAATAGTCAGTTCACCGGTGCAAGTTTAGAAAAGGAAATTATATAAGTATAAATTTAAAATGGGTTTAGCAAATTTTATTTTGCTAAACCCATTTTTACGTGGAAATTAGCTTATAAATAATAGAATTTTTTATTACTAACATTAATATAATTAAGCAAATATATTAAATCTCAATAATTAATCAGAAAGGGTAGGGATTGTATGTTAGATAGACGTAAACCAATTCCAATATATATTCAGCTAAAGGAAGAGATAGTGAAAAAAGTTAAAGAAGGAACATTTGAAGTAGATGCTCAAATTCCAACGGAAAGAGAATTTATGGAGAGATATAAAATTGGTCGTGCTACTGTTAGAGAAGCCATTACAGGATTAGTTAGAGAAGGTTATTTATATAGAAAGCAGGGTATAGGAACTTTTGTTGCAAGAAAAGAGCCTGCTATTGGTTTCGAGCCCTTAATAAGCCTTACCTATTCTTTGAAGGTAAGAGGGATAAATCCTAAAAATATAATAGATGAAAGCAAAGTTATAACCCTAGATAATAAATTATGCAAAAGACTTAAATGGGAAAGGAAACAGGATTGCTTTTATTTAAGAAGAATTCGCTACGCAGAAAAGTTGCCAATTGCCATAGAAGAATCCTATTTTAATGTAGAAGCTGTGGAACTTTTAAAAAATTTTGATCTTAATGATTCACTTGCAAAGATTATATTAGAAGAACTTAAATTTACTATAAGTAGAGTGGAACAAGTTATTATACCAAGAAATCCAAGTGAAGATGAACAGAATATCTTAAAGGTAGATTATAATGCCGTAGTAATTGATATGGAGAGATGGATATACATAAATAATGAAAAAGAGCCTTATTATTATCTAAGGTTTGTAATTCCTAATGATATATATAAATATCCCATAGAGGATTTAAGAAAAAACTAATTGGAATATATATGTAATGCTAATAATAAGATATTACTAAATAGGATGTTCGGACAACATTATGACAGTAGGGGTGGGGTATGAAAAAAATATTAAAAGATATTGAAGAGAGTATTAATAAAAAATTATCTTCTAAGATCTATTGCAGGCAGTGGAGGGATTCCATCGTACTAGAAGGAGAAGTAGATAACTGGCATCAGGTGATTACAGCAGGCAAAATTGCTGCAGGAAAAGGATTTAAGGGAGTGGTAAATAAAATTCAGGTAAAAGACTTAATAATCCCTCCTATTGAAAAACCAATATTAAATGATTCTGCACTACATGGGAGGCGTGTAGATGTATTAATAATTGGAGGTGGAGTTATAGGTAGTGCCATAGGAAGAGAATTGGCTAGATATAATATTTCAATTTTACTGGTAGAAAAAGAGGATGATGTAGCAGTCCATGCTTCTTCAAGGAATGATGGTATGATTCATCCAGGTATAGCCTCAAAACCAGGAAGCAAAAAGGGTTACTACAACGTAAAAGGCAACAAAATGTATACAAAAATTGCAGAAGAATTAGATGTGGAATTTAAAAGAAGAGGGAATATTATTCTATACGAAAAGCATTGGATGAAAGTCGTAGCACCTATAGTGTATAACAGAGCTAAAAAGCTAGGAGTGGAAGGTGTAACGCATGTGCCATTAAAAGAACTAAGAAAATTAGAACCAAACATCACAGAGAAGGCAGCTGGAGGATTCTCCTTTCCAACCACAGGGATTTTATCACCCTATAAGATGACTGTGGCCTTTGCTGAAAATGCTGTAATGAATGGATTAGAATTATCATTAAATACTATAGTTGAATCTATAGAGGTTGAAAAAAATAAAATAGAGGTTGTAAATACCAACAGAGGGAAAATATATCCCAGTATTGTTATAAATGCAGCAGGGGTGTATTCTGATAAAATAGCAGAAATGGCAGGGGATCAATTTTTTACAATACATCCTAGAAAGGGAGAAGTTTTAATATTAGATAAAAAGAAAGGGGAGCTTTTCAATCGTGTATTGGCTATGCCTTCTATAAGTCAAAGATCAGGGAATACAAAAGGAGGAGGCTTAGTTAGAACCATAGATGATAATATATTAGCTGGGCCAGATGCTTATGAACAACCCTTAAGGGAGGACTATAGTAGTAATAGAGAAAATATAGAGGGAGTTATAAATAAACATTTGCCCTTAGTAAAGGGATTGTATAAAGGGGATATAATAACTTATTTTACAGGTATAAGAGCAGCTACATATGAAGAAGAGTTCATAGTTGAAAAATCGGAGTATATCCATAATTTAATTCATGCAGCGGGAATACAATCACCAGGATTAGCTTCAGCTCCTGCAATAGCAGAGGATATAGCTAGTATTGCAATAGAAGTACTTTCTCAATCTAAGAATGTATATAGGAAAGTTGATTTTAATCCAATAAGAAAGGGTATACCCGATTTAAGTAAGCTTTCTTTTGAAGAGAGAAGTAAAATTATAAAAAACAGACCGGATTATGGAGTGATTATTTGTCGTTGTGAGGAAATTAGTAAAGGAGAAATAATAGATGTGTTAAATTCTCCTGTAAAAATAAATAGTTTGGATGCTATTAAAAGAAGAGTAAGAGCAGGAATGGGTAGATGTCAGGGAGGATTTTGCACTCCTTTGATAACGGAAATAATAAGTGAAGAAGCTAATATTAAGCCAATAGAGGTAACTAAAAAAGGAAGGAAGTCTAATATATTAGTCTCTGAAACCAAAGTTTTATGGAAGGAGGAGGCAAATGGAACAGTATGATGTGATAGTAATTGGAGGCGGCCCAGCTGGGTTAGCAGCAGCATTATCTTCTAATGAAATAGGAGCAAAAACATTAATTGTGGAAAGGGAAGGTAGAGTAGGAGGAATATTAAAACAATGCATACATGATGGTTTTGGAATTATAAAGTTTAAAGAGCGACTTACTGGTCCTGAATATGCAGAAAGATATGTAAAAATGGTAGAAGAAAGTAATATATCAATTGTTACATCAGCTTTTGTAGTGAATATAGAGAAAACTGAAGAGAATTTTATTATTTCCTTAGTCAGTGGAAATAAAGGATTATATAAAGTAAGTTCTTCTTCCTTAGTGCTTGCTAATGGGTGTAGAGAAAGATCCTCAAGACAGGTATTTATTCATGGAGATAGACCAGCAGGAATACTTACAGCAGGTACAGCGCAATATTTTGTGAATATAAAAGGATATCTTCCTTGTAAGAAATGTGTGATTCTTGGAAGCGGTGATATTGGACTAATTATGGCAAGAAGATTCGTTCTTGAAGGAGGAGAGGTGTTAGGGGTATATGAAGCTAAGTCTACTCCCTCAGGTTTAACAAGAAATTTAGTTCAATGTTTAGAAGATTACTCTATTCCTCTTTATTTATCAAAAACCATTAATAGAATAATTGGTCATGACAGGGTAGAAGGGGTAGAGATAATTAGTGTAGATGAAAATATGAATCCCATAAGTGGAACTGAAGAGATAATAGAATGTGACGGGGTTATTTTATCGGTAGGTCTTATACCAGAAAACGAAATAGCTGAAAAATTAGGAGTACAAATAGATGGGAGGACAAAAGGGGCATATGTTGATCAAAACTTGATGACTTCAGTGGAAGGAGTATTTTCTTGTGGAAATGCATTACATGTAAATGATTTAGTGGACTATGTATCAGAAAGCGGTTCTATTGCAGGAAAGAGCGCTGCTAGCTATGTTAGGAATAAGGAAAAGCGAGAATTAAATAATATAGGGTGTAAGAATGAAGATTTTCTATATGTGGTTCCTCAAAGCTTTGATATCATGTCTCAGAACAAAAAAATAATATTGTATTTTAGAACTAAGGACATACGTAAGAATATCATAGTTCAGGTAAAATATAACAATAGAATAATATATATGAAAAAATATAGAAATTTAAGACCGCCAGAGATGGAAAGGATTGAAATTAATATAGATAATATAAAACCCATTTTAGGAAAAGAAATAGAAGTGATGATGCAGGGGGAGATAAAATGAAGGAGCTTACCTGTATAGTATGTCCAAATAGCTGCAATCTAGTGGTTAAAAAAATAGAAAATGAATGGGTGGTCACTGGAGGATTATGTTCTAGGGGAGAAGTTTTTGCAATAAATGAAATGGAAAACCCACGTAGAAGCCTTACTACTACAGTTAAGACAATTTATAAGGATATGCCAAGACTGCCTGTAAAAACTGATGGGGAAATACCGAAGAAAGATATATTTATTCTGATGAATACCCTAGAGAAGATTGTTGTTGATAGATTAATGTGTTGTGGAGACATAGTGGTAAAAAATATATTAGGAAGTGGTGTAAATATAGTTTCTACCTCTGACATGAATCTTTGGTTAAAGGGGGAATGAGTTTTGGAACCACTGGTAGTGTCAATTGATTGTGGAACTCAAAGTGTAAGGGCATTACTTTTTGATAAATATGGAGAACTTAAAGGTAAAAAAAAGGTTGAATTTGAGCCATATATTTCGAAAAACCCAGGATGGGCAGAACAGGATCCAAAGGTTTACTATAATGCTATATGTTCTGCCACCAAAGCATTGAAGGAAGAAGTAGAAGACTTGTGGCAACAGGTTATAGGAGTATCTATAACCACCCAAAGAGATACCTGTGTAAATGTAGATATAGATGGAGAACCATTAAGAAATTGTATACTGTGGCTTGATCAGAGAAATGCTCTTTGCACAGAAAAATTTTCTGTGGGGAAAAGACTTGCCTTTCGTACAGTAGGGATGAATGAAGCAGTAGATATAACCATGAAAAAAAGCAAATCTCATTGGATTAAAGAAAACCAGCCTGAAATATGGAAAAATACCTATAAATACTTAATGCTTTCAGGCTACTTAAATTATAAATTAACAGGGAAATTCATTGATTCCATAGGAAATCAAGTAGGACATATTCCCTTTGATTATAAGAAAAAGCAGTGGCCTCAATCTGATAATAGTTACAAATGGCATCTCTTTGGAGTGGAAAGGGAAAAGCTACCGGAATTAGTTGAGGTAGGTGACATAATAGGAAAAATAACAGAAAAGGCATCAAAGGATACGGGGATAATTGAAGGCACAGCTGTAATAGCATCAGCCTCAGATAAAGCTTGCGAAACATTAGGAAATGGATGCATGAGTTCTGATTGTGCTAGCATAAGTTTTGGCACCACTGCAACAGTACAAACCACCTCTAAAGAATATTTTGAACCAATTCCTTTTATGCCTGCTTATCCAGCTGCAATGAAGGGATATTATAACCCTGAAGTAGAGATATTTAGAGGGTATTGGATGATAACTTGGTTTAAAAAAGAATTTGCTCATAGAGAGATGATTGAGGCACAAGAGAGAAATATACCTCCAGAAGAGGTTTTAAACGAAAAGCTTATAGAAATACCTCCAGGATCTCAAGGACTTATGCTTCAACCTTATTGGACACCAGGACTTAAAATGCCTGAAGCCAAAGGAGCAATAATAGGCTTTAGTGATGTCCATACCCGTGCACATATATATAGAGCCATAATTGAAGGAATAAATTATGGATTATTAGATGGCATAGATAAAATTGAAAGTAAATCTCATAAGAAGATTAATAAAGTTTTTCTATCTGGAGGAGGTTCTCAAAGTGACATTATATGTGAAATAACATCGGACATGCTAAATAGACCTATATACAAGGCTCAAACTTATGAAACATCTGGTCTTGGTGCTTCAATTATAGCCTTTGTAGCTTTAGGTATTTATGAGAACTATAATGAGGCTGTTAAAAATATGGTGAATTATATAAAAGATTACAAGCCTAATAGCAAAAATGTAAAAATATATTCCCAACTTTATAATAACGTGTATCAAAAGATTTATCCTGCTCTTAAGGGACTTTATAAGGAGATAAGAGAGATAACAGGGAATGAGAATTTAAGTAAGGAGGATGGGTGTAATGAGTAAAAATAATAATGATTTCTATCCAGATTGGCATAAAGAAGCACCTCCAGAGGGGAGTTATCGTTCTATATTAAAATGGGGGGATCCTAAAGAGTTTAAACATCCTAACAAGAAACTTTATGGACTTATGAAAAAAACCTTTAATATGACCGATGAAGATTTTAAGACCAAGCAGAAAATGGGTCTTGAGAAAGTAGATTTTGATAAACCTATAAAACTTAATGAAACACAAGTAAACAAATTCAAAGAAATGCTTGGTGAAGAGAATGTTAAGATGGATAGTTACTCCAGACTTCAAATTGCTTACGGAAAGACTATGTTTGATTTAATGCGACTTAGGCAGGGTATTGTAGAGAATATACCTGATTTAGTATTACACCCAAGGAATAAAGAGGACATTATAAATATAGTAAAATACTGCAACGATGAAAAAATTGCGGTATATGTTTATGGTGGAGGATCTTCCGTTACCCGTGGAGTTGAGTGTATGAATGGCGGAGTTTCTCTAGATATGAGAGTTCATATGAATAAGGTTGTAAGTTTCAATGAAGTAAATCAAACTATTACAGTACAAGCTGGAATGAGTGGACCAAAACTTGAGGAAACTTTAAATAAGGCACCAGAAAATTTTAATGCCAAAATAAGATATACCTGTGGACACTTTCCTCAATCCTTTGAGTATTCGGTTGTAGGAGGATGGGTGGTTACAAGAGGTGCAGGTCAAAACTCAACCTATTATGGCAATATTAAAGATATGGTTATAAGTCAAGAATATGTTACTCCAATAGGAATTATAAAGAGCGATGAATACCCTGCTAATGCCACAGGGCCATCAATAGATGAAATAATGATGGGAAGTGAGGGGGCCTTTGGTATTCTTGTAAATGTAACTTTAAAGGTATTTAAATATATGCCTGAAAATATAAAAAGATTTAGTTATATATTTAAAACTTGGGAAGATGGAAGAAATGCAGCTCGTGAAATAATGCAGGGACAATTCGGATTTCCATCTGTATTTAGATTATCAGATCCTGAAGAAACAGATGTAATGCTGAAGCTTTATGGTGTAGAAGATACGGTAATTGATAAGCTTATGGCTATAAAGGGATATAAGCCCATGGAAAGATGTATTTTCCTTGGATTTGCAGAAGGAGAGAAGGATTTTGCAAAGTTAGTAAACAAAAAAGTTCATAAAATATGCAAAAAATACGGCGCTATGTATACAACAGGTTATGTGACAAAGGCTTGGGAACATGGAAGGTTTAGAGACCCATATATGAGGGAAGATCTTCAAGATTATGGCATAATGACGGATACTTTAGAGTGCTCTGTTAACTGGGATAATATGAAAGAAGTTCATGAAGGAGTTAGGAAGTTTTGTAAAAGCAGGCCTAATACTATATGCATGACTCACATGTCCCATGTATATCCACAGGGAGCAAATCTTTATTTTATATTTATAGCTAAAATGAATGAGATCAGCGACTATATAGAGTATCAATCAGGTATATTGGACAATATACAAAAATATGGAGCTGCTATGAGCCACCACCATGGCATAGGCAAGATGACTGCACCATGGCTAGAAGGTCAGATTGGAAGCAATCAATTAGAATTATATCGTGCATTAAAGAAGCATTTTGATCCTAATAATATTATGAATCCAGGAGGGACTTTAGCTTTAGATCTACCTGATGAAAAGAGAAAATTTTTAAGAAAAAAATGGTGATATGAACAATTAGAGTATGGAGATATTAAAGAAGTAACTAATTTAGTTAATTTAACTAAGTTAGTTACTTTTTATTTTAAATCACTAAAATATTTAATAAAATTTTAATAATTTCCTTAGAACTCAATGTTTTCAGTATATGGGAAATAGGTGCGCATGCTGTTACCACTAAATACCAGAAGTAATAGTTAAAATCTGTGCTACAATAAAAAATATATAATAATGAGGGAGGAATATTAATGACCTTAAGGAAAAAATTATTAGTATTTTTATGTTGCTTTTTCGTTGCACTACATATGCGGGATAGTAAGGCATTTGCGGCTCCCACAGTAGAGAGGTTTGGAGGAAATGATAGGTATGAAACCTCCATACAAGTTTCTAAAAATAATTGGGAAGTTTCAAACTACATAATACTAGTTTCAGGCGAAGATTTCCCAGATGCTTTAAGCGCAGCGCCCTTATCGAAAAAGTATGATGCACCAATCTTGTTAACCAGAAACTCTTCTATAAGTAAGGAAATGACAGAAGAAATAAGAAGACTAAATGCAAAAAATGCCTTTATAATAAGTGGACCTGGCGTTATATCTGAAAATGTAGAAAAACAGTTAAAGGATATGGGCATAGAGTCTACACGAATATATGGAGCGGATAGATATGAGACAAGTGTGAAGGTAGCAGAAGTCTTAGGTACATATAATGATATATTCATAGCTTCAGGTGAGGATTTCCCAGATGCTGTATCAGCGGCACCGATGGCTGCTATAAAGGGAGCCCCCATACTTCTTACTAGGTCTAAAAAGTTACCAGATAGTGTTGAAAAATTTATTACCACTAATAATGAAAGCAATTATTATGTTGTAGGTGGGGAAGCTTCTGTTAAAAATGAATCTATCCAAAATATTAAAAATTTCAAAAGATTAGGTGGACAAAATAGGTACAAGACTAATGAGGCGGTAATTAGTGAGTTTTTAAATGCAATTACTTTTGATAGTACTTACATAGCAAATGGACTAGCTTTTCCTGATGCCTTGTCTGGATCTGCAGCAGCAGCAAAAACATTATCCCCTATAATCTTAGTTAGCAATTCTTATGATATGAAAAATTCTTTGCTAAATTCCAAATTAGAGAGCATATTTAATATGAAAGTATTAGGAGGAACTGGGGTAATATCTAATGAACTATTAAATAAAATTTTAAATGGAGGGTCCATAAAAGTGCTTTTAGATCCAGGACATGGTGGATATGATCCAGGAGCAGTAGGACCTACTAAAAAGCTTGAAAAGGATGTAACTTTAGCTATAACACTTAAGGTTGGAGAAATACTAAAAAGTAATGGTATTGATGTTATATATACAAGAAATAGTGATAGAGTATCTTGGCCTTCAAATGAGGCAGCAGATCTTAAAAAACGTGTTGAAATAGCTAATAATGAAAATATTAAATATTTTATATCTATACATGCCAATAGCGCTTCTATTCCAAGCGCCCATGGTACGGAAACCTATTATTCACCAGGTAGTGTACAAGGTCAAAAATTAGCAGGAGCAATACAAAGTCGACTTGTAAATGCTATAGGATTGTATAATAGAGGAGTTAAAACTGCAAATTTCTATGTTCTTAACTACACAAAAGCACCAGCGGCTCTGGTAGAAGTGGCTTTCATAAGCAATGCTACTGAAGAAGCGCTCTTGGTTAACAATGATTTTCAAAATAAGGCTGCCAAAGGTATTGCTGAAGGCATAATAAAAGCTATACAAGAATAATAAAGCTTAATAAAGCTTCAATACACTTAAGAAGTAGGGGGATTCTAAAAGAATTTTCCTGCTTTTTTATAATACATATAGACGTAAAAGATATTAATCCCATAGGAATATTAAAATATTTTTTAAAAATCGTTGACAAAGCTGTGACAAATATATATAATTTTTCTTATAAGGAAAACATAGTAAACATATATTAATTATAATTTGATATCTATAAATTATACATATTTATGAGGAATAATAATATTTACCAGAAATCAGCTTAAAAATAACTAGAAGCTGAATTAATTTTTGTATAAATACCTAGTATTCATATAGGATATATATATATAAAGTTTAATGGAGGGTTCTACATGAAAGAGAAACTTAACTTTAAAATCTTTTACCCAATGTTGTCAGTTATAGTGACAATTTTAGTTAGTAAGTTGCTGCCAAATAAACTTGTAGTTTACAAAATAGCATTTTGGATACCTGTACTTATTGGAGTGACGTTGATATTTATAGTATTAATTATGACTTCTCTTAAATATTTTTCTTTAAGATATTGGTTAGAGGAAAAGTCTCCACTAATTACAGCAATTATATTATTTTTATCTCTATGGGAGATCATCACAGCTAAATTGTCTATATTACCTTTACCTTATTTTCCAGCACCAGGACAAATCGTAGATGTGATTATAACGGATTGGAAGATGCTTTTATTGAGTGCACTATACTCTTTAAGGATGCTATCCATAGGATATTTAATAGGAGCTTTATTAGGATTAGTAACGGGTACTATGATAGGATGGAGTCCTAAATTAAATTACTGGATTTCACCCTTACAAAAGATTGTTGGGCCAATACCTGCAACGGCATGGATTCCAATTGCTATGACAGTATTTCCTACAAGCTTTACTGCAAGTATATTTATAATTGCTTTAGCAGTGTGGTTCCCAGTTACTGTTATGACAAGCTCTGGTATTGCCAATGTACGAAAGTCATATTTTGAAGTGGCTCAGACATTAGGAGCGGATAAATCATACCTAATATTTAAAGTGGCGCTTCCTGCCGCATTGCCAAATATTTTTATTGGCTTATTTATGGGACTAGGAACCTCCTTTGTTACATTGATAGTAGCTGAAATGCTTGGTGTTAAAGCAGGTCTTGGTTGGTATATAAACTGGGCTCAAGGTTGGGCAGAGTATAAAAAAGTATATGCAAGTCTTGCGGTTATGTCCTTATTGTTTTCAACAATTATAAGCTTATTATTTAAAGTTAGAGATAAGGTGCTTATATGGCAAAGGGGGTTAATTAAGTGATAAATAGTGAAGGAAGAATAACACTAGATAAATTAAGTTGTGAATTTATAAACCATGAAAAAAATAAAATGTTAGCTTTAGATGAAATAAATTTAACCATTGAACCAAATGAATTTGTGTCAATAGTAGGCCCCAGTGGATGTGGTAAATCTACTTTGCTTAGGATAGTTGCAGGGTTACAAAAGCCCACTACAGGGAAAGCGCTTTTAGATAATGTTGAAATTCTTGGGCCTGGTCATGAGCGTGGATTGGTGTTTCAAGATCCTACTTTATTTCCATGGCTTAATGTGCATGATAATATTGCCTCAGGATTGGTTGCTAGAAAGGTATATAAGCAAAAACAAGAGGAGGTCAATAAGTATATTGAACTTGTAGGGTTAAAAGGATTTGAAAAAGCTTATCCTCATCAATTATCTGGAGGAATGGCGCAGCGTGCAGCTATTGCAAGAGCACTGGTTAATCATCCTAAGGTATTGCTTTTAGACGAGCCCTTAGGAGCCTTAGATGCCTTTACTCGCATGTATATGCAAGATGAACTTTTAAGAATTTGGCAGGAGCGTAAAAATACAATGGTTTTGATTACTCATGATGTAGATGAAGCGGTATATCTTAGCAATAGAATAATAGTTATGTCCCCACGACCAGGCCACATTGTAAAGGACATAAAGGTAGATATGAAATATAAGAGAAAAAGAAATAGTGAAGAATTTATACTCTTACGTAATGAGATTTTAAAATTGTTAAACTTTGTTAAAGAAGAGGAAGAAATTAATTATTATATATAAGATTATTTTATTATTAGGGGGAGTGCATTATGAAAAAAAGTATTTTAAAAATTTTAAGTACATCATTAGCTATTACTTTATTATTATCAGGTTGCAGCAATGGTAGTAGTGAAAAGAGTAAAGGATTAAAGAAAAATGCTGAAGGGTTAACGGAAATCACATTAGGTACCTATAATGGAACTTGTGAAGCACCCTTATATGTTGCCATTGAAAAAGGCATTTTTAAAAAGCACGGATTAGATGTAAAACTTGTTAATATCAATGCTGAAACTCTTAAAGAAGGGTTAGCTTCAGGTAAAATAGACGGAGCTCAAATTTCACCAGGTATGTTTAAGGGAATTGAGCAAGGATTAGATATTAAACTAACCAACGGAGTACACACCGGCTGTATTCAAGGTGTTGTTCCGGTAAATTCACCGATTAAATCAGTTAGCGACTTAAAGGGGAAGAGAATAGGTGTAGATTCAATAGGAGGAGTGCCTATGGTGCTTTTATCTATTGAATTAGGTAAAGCTAATATTGATGCTAAAAAAGATATAGATTGGAGAGTATATCCTCAAGCACAGCTTCAACAAGCTTTAGAAAAGGGAGATATAGATGCATTTGCCGCTTGGGATCCCTATGGTGCTCTAGCTGTATTGTCGGGTAAGGCAAGAAAGATATTCGGAAATGCAAATAATGAAAATGGCGAAATGGATAATTATTGCTGCTATACAGGAGTAAGTGGAAATATAGTTAAAAACAATCCTGAAATAGCTAAAGCTATTACTGAAGCTTGGGCTGAAGGAACAGATTGGGTACAAAAGAATCCAACAGAAGCAGCTAAGATTACTATTGATAATAAATATGTAAGTAGCGGTGATGAGGTTGAAAACAGCAAACTTCTTGGTGATTATGAGTTCATAGGAGACAAAAATAAGGCAAAGGCTGATTTTACAAAAACTCTTGAAGAGATGAAAAAACAAGGTATACTTGATGAAAAAACGGATGTAAATAAACTTGTTAAAGATGTATTTGTAGAATAGAGATGGTAGTTGTGAGTAAAAGGAAGTTAGTTAGCGTAATATTTATAATCCTTATGGTTGTAGGCATTGTTTTTGTATATGGTTATTTATATAAATCAAAATATAGTAAAGCAAGTGAATTACCTAAAGGAGGCATTGAGCAGACAGGTAATACAGGAGCTGGATGTTGTAGATAAATAAGTAAATAAAATTTTTATTATCTATTAAAACGTATTGTTTTTACAATGCGTTTTTTTAGAGTTTATGATTTGTTTACAATATTACACTATTGATGTCATTTAAATCAAATAATATAATAACAAAGGAGTATGATTTATTAATGTATTTTTCAGCTAATAATGGCATAGTTTTAAGCAGGGAAAAAATATTAGACTATATTTGTTTACAATTTATTAATAATACTGTTATAGAAATGTCACTTTTAACTAGTAGCATTAATTAATGTATATAAAAGTGTATATTGATATTAACTTTGAAGACGGGAGAAAGAAATGGATAATAAAAATATAGTGGAATACAATTCACAAAATACCTTAAGCAACATTTGGTTAAATATAAAACAACAATGGATGCAGCACTGGGAAGTAGTTTCTTTTTTTATTATAGTAACAGTTAAAGTTTTGTATTATGGAAAGCAAATTTCACCAGAATTTTTTAATATTTTATTTTTGCAACCGCCAGTTATGGCTTCAATTTTACCTATTGTAGCTATTGGATATCTGTTTAAAAATAATGGTAGAAAAAACTTTTTTTATATAATGAATATAATTATTACCTTGATTTTATTTGCAGATACGGTTTATTATAGATATTTTAAAGATGTTATTTCTATAGCAGCAGTAAGGGACAGCTTTCTACTTAAGAGTGTAGCATCTAGTGTGGGAGCTTTAATAAAACCTATAGATTTTCTATATTTCTTAGATATAATTTTACTTATTCCCTTAATGAGAGTGATGAAGAACATAGAAAGAAAAGAATTTAAATTTAAATTGAGATTTATGATATTTATAGTTATATTTTCTTTAGGGGTTGCCTTTGATGGAGGATATATTTATAAATTATCAAAAGATCAGCCTTTGTTAATCAAAACCATGAGCAATAAACTTTATTTAACAAAGGTTTTAGGGAATATTAACTTCCATGTTTTAGATAGTTATAATTTTGTTACAAATAAAATAAATAGATCAAAGAAAATTCCCCAGGATAGAAAAGAAGAAGTTCAATCTTTTTTAAAAGAGAAAAGTAAAACTAACAGGGTAAATCTTGCTGGAGAAGGTGAAGGGAAAAATTTAATTGTAATACAGGTAGAAGCTCTGCAGCAGTTTGTAATAAATAAAAAGGTAAATGGAGAAGAAATTACTCCAAACCTGAATAAGTGGATAAATAAAAGTATGTATTTTGATAACCTTTTTTATCAAGTAGCTAGTGGTAACACCTCTGATGCAGAATTTATGGTAAACAATTCTTTGTATCCAGCAGCTTCAGGAGCGGCTTATTATCAATATACAGGGAACACTCTTAATTCATTGCCTAAGGCCCTAAAAGAAAAGCAATATCAAACAGCTGCTTTTCACGGATATATAGAAGGCTTTTGGAATAGAAACGTTATGTATCAAACAGAAGGTTTTGATAAGTTTTATGGAGAACATAGCTTTGAACTAAATGAAAAAGTGGGATTAGGGCTTAGTGATGAATCCTTTTTTAATCAATCCTATGAAAAGATTAAAAATCTAAAGCAACCATTTTATTCCTTTATGGTGACTTTAAGCAGTCACTTCCCTTATGATGGTGGGGAGGGCTATGGAAACTTCCAGGCAGAAGATTATGAAGACACTTTGCTAGGAAATTATTTTAGAGGAATCCATTATACTGACAAGCAATTAGGAATGTTTTTAGATAAGCTTGAAAAAGATGGGATGATGGATAATTCAATTATTGTTATTTATGGAGATCATAGTGCTATTCCAAAAGATTATGCTGAAGAGTTGTATAAATTTGAAGGGGTTGATAATCCTACAGATTTAGATTGGTATCAATATCAAAAAGTACCTATGTTAATACACTTTCCTAAAGATGAGCATAAGGGTGTTAATAGTACCTATTCAGCACAAATGGATGTGTATCCAACTTTAGCAAATTTATTTAATTTGCCTAATAAATATATGCTAGGGAAGGATATATTAAACTCATCTGAAAGCACAGTGATTTTCAGGAATGGTTCTTTTACTGACGGAAAGATCTTTTATATTTCATGGTCCAATCAATATTATGATATAGCTTCAGGGGATGTAATACCTGAAACTGAAGAGTTAAAAAAGATTAAAGAGAAGGCTTTAGAAGAATTGAGATATTCTGATGATATCTTGAATTATAATTTAATAAAGACTTATGAAAATAAAACTCCATGATAAACTAATCCCCTGATAAAGAAATCAGGGGATTTTTAATTTTGTCTTTATTTTTGAATTAGTTTTAATAATAATGCTAATAATACATAGGAAAACATTTATTATATATGTAAAAGTTGAGGTGGTCGACATGAAAATACCAAGTCACATAGGAATAATACCTGATGGGAATAGAAGATGGGCTGAAGGGAAAGGTCTATCCAAAGAAAAAGGATATGACCAGGGAATTGACCCAGGTCTTTTACTATTTAAATTATGTCAAAAGGCAGGAGTTAAAGAAGTAACTTATTACGGATTTACCGCAGACAATACTAAAAGGCCAATGGAACAGAGAAAAGCTTTTACAAAAGCTTGTATAAATGCAGTAAACATACTCTCGAAAGAAAATGCTTCTCTTTTGGTGGTAGGAAATACAAAATCACCTATGTTTCCAGAAGAATTAATTCCTTATACTGAGAGAAAAATTTTTGGCAATGGCGGAATGAAGGTTAATTTTCTGGTGAATTACAGCTGGAAGTGGGATTTATATCAGTTAAAGAAATCAACTTCTTTAAGTAACAATATAAATAATCAAATTCAATCAAATGATATTTCTAGAGTAGATTTAATCATACGTTGGGGAGGAAGAAGAAGATTAAGTGGATTTTTACCAGTTCAGTCTATATACTCAGATTTTTTTGTTGTTGATGATTACTGGCCAGATTTCAATCAAAAACACTTTTATGATGCACTAGATTGGTACGACAATCAAGACATAACTCTTGGAGGATAAAATTCATAAGTTCCTTAAATCAAAGTAGGTAAAATGGTTTTATAATAAATTTTAAAATACAAATAAAATAAACAATTATTATAAAGAATGCTATGAATTTTCTTATAAGCATTGTATAATAAATATATAAAATAAATTTGGAGGGTATTTACAATGATGTATTGTTGCTGTTGTTGTTGTTTAAGTAATTTAATATGTAAAAGAATAAATAACAACGGATCTGCGTGCATTATATAATCCTATATCCTTTGAGTTTATAGTGTAATTACTCTATAAATTTAATATATTGATATTTAAACTGCAGGTCATACCCTGTGGTTTTTCTGTTTTAGAGAAACCAGGGAAATCTGCAGTTCTTTTATTTTATTCATATCAAATTAACCAAGAAAATGATAATTTAATTATGTAAAAGGAAGTGAAAAGAATGGATTTTAAAATTTATAATACTTTGAGCAGAATTAAAGAAGAATTAATCCCAATAGAAGAAGGGAAGGTGGGGTTATACACCTGCGGACCTACAGTTTACAACTTCGCCCACATAGGTAATTTAAGAACCTATATATTTGAGGATGTACTAAAAAAATCCTTAACTTATTTGGGATATGAAGTAAAACATGTGATGAATATTACAGATGTAGGTCACTTAGAATCTGATGGAGATTCTGGAGAGGACAAAATGGCTTTAGGGGCCAGTAGAGAAAAGAAAACAGTATGGGAAATAGCTAGATTTTATGAGGAAGCCTTCTTAAAGGATTGCCAAGAACTAAATATAGAGGCTCCTTCAGTAACTAGCAGGGCAACAGAACACATAGAAGATATGATTCAGTTCATTAAAATATTAGAGGAGAAAGGTTTTACCTATATAGCTAATGGTAATGTTTATTTTTCTATAGATAAATTTGAAGATTATAATAAATTAGCTAACCTGACTTTAGAAGAATTAGAAGCAGGAAATAGAGTTGAGGTTGATCCTTATAAGAAAAATCCTTTGGATTTTGTATTGTGGTTTACAAACTCAAAATTTACTAATCAAATAATGCAATGGGAATCTCCTTGGGGAAAAGGCTTTCCAGGATGGCATATAGAATGTTCTGCTATGTCAATAAAATATTTAGGGGATAGAATAGATATTCACTGCGGAGGAGTTGACCACATTCCTGTACACCACACAAATGAGATAGCTCAATCAGAAAGTGCTTTAGGCCATAAGTGGGTTAACTACTGGATGCATGGAGAGTTTTTAGTGCTAAACAAAGGAAAGATGTCAAAATCTAGTGGGGATTTTCTTACTCTATCAAGGTTAGTAGAAGAGGGGTATAGTCCATTAGATTATAGATATTTTTGCTTACAATCTAGATATAGAAAGCAACTATTATTTAGCTTCGAGAGCCTTGAAGAGGCAAGAAAGGCACTGAAAAAACTAAGAAACAAAGTAAATAATATAGTGAAGAATAAACTTGAGGATGAAAAGATAGATGAAAATAAAATATATAATTATAAGGAAAAGTTTTCTTTCCAAATAAGTGATGATTTAAATTTACCTAACGCTTTTACTGTTTTAGAAGAGGTAATAAAGGAAACGACTTTAAATAATAATGAGAAAGCTTACCTTATTGAAGATTTTGACAGAGTGTTTTCATTAAATCTTTTAAGTGAAGAAGAAACAAAAGAAATCTTAATCGATGAAAAATGGGTTGAAGGGCTTATAGAAGAAAGAAATACTGCAAGAAAAAATAAAGATTGGGCAAGAGGGGATGAAATTAGAGAGATTTTATTGAGTAATAATATTGAGATTATTGATTCTAAAGAAGGAACCACTTGGAGAGTTAAATAAAATCTATTGACATTTTTAAGAGCGTAGAATAAACTAGTATGAGATAGGTTTGAAATAAGAAAGATGAGGTGCTTTATGCGCGGGGTAGTATCAGAATAGACATGTTTTTGGTGAATAAATCTGAAAAAAGGTATATAAAATGCCTTTATTTGCTATAGATTTATTTAGAGATAATATGAAGATACTAAGTCCACGTATAATGTACTTTAATATATTAAAGGATAGTTTATTTAGGCTGTCTTTATTAAGGTGTGATTTTGAGCTGTGGAAGTATCCACAGCTTTTATTTTTACTCCAAACCTATCCTTCGGAGCGTATCTTCATGGAGATTTATAAAATCAAGGGAAAATTTCTATAAATTTTTGTGAAGGAGATATTTAAAAGTGAATAATATTACATTTGAAAAATTACAATACAATGAATTAAAAGAATTGATAAAATCTTATTGCGTAAGCGGTTTAGGAAAAGAATTAATAGATAAGTTAGAGCCAAGTAATGACATTAAGGTTGTTCAAAAAAGATTGAAGGAGACCAGTGAAGGTAAAAATTTATTAAATACGACAAATCACATACCCTTAGAAGGGTTATTTAATATAAAGGCCGCCTTAGAAAAGATTGAAAAGGGTGGAGTTCTATCAGGAGAAGAGCTTACCATAGTTTCTGATTTTTTAAGAGGATGTAGAAAAGTTAAGCAGTTTATGATAGATAAAGAGGCTTATGCTCCTACATTAAGTTCTTATGCAGCTTCAATCGCAGGAATGAAGACTATAGAAGAGGAAATAAATAATTCCATAAAAGGAAATACTGTGGATTCTTCTGCCAGTAAGGAACTTAGGAGAATAAGGAGGCACATAGAAAATACAGAAAGTAAAATTCAAGAGAAATTAAATAAGTTTCTAGCTTCCAGCGAAAACAAGAAGTATATACAAGAGTTTTATATAAGTAAAAGAAATGATAGATATGTAATACCAATAAAAGCTACTTGTAAAAACCAGGTTGATGGGGTAATAGTAGACACTTCATCAAAAGGCTCAACTGTATTTATGGAACCAAACTCCATTGGAAAATTTAATATTGAATTAGTAGCACTAAAATCGGAAGAGGCTTGTGAAGTATATCAAATTTTATCATACCTAACTGGGTTAGTTTATGAAAAAATTAGAGAGATAAAAATTAATTTAGAGCTTATGGGACAGTATGATATGGTATTTGCAAAGGCAAAATACAGTAATAGTATTAGCGGTATTGAGCCTAAGGTAAATGATTATGGATATACCAAGATAATAAAAGGAAAACATCCATTGCTAACAGGAGAGATAGTTCCTCTAAATTTTGAAATAGGAAGGGACTATAGAAGTTTAATTATAACTGGACCTAACGCAGGAGGAAAAACCGTGGTATTAAAAACCTTAGGACTGCTAACATTAGCACTTCAATCGGGATTTCATGTAAGTGCAGCTAAGGACTCGGAGTTTAGCATATTCGATAGAGTATTTGTAGATATAGGAGACAACCAAAGCCTAGAAAATTCTCTAAGCACATTCTCTTCTCATATAAACAACTTAGCTCAAATTATGAAAGAGGCAAATAGAAGAACTCTTTTACTATTTGATGAAATAGGAACTGGAACAGAACCTAATGAGGGAGCAGCTCTTGCTATTTCTATATTAGAGGAATTTTATCATATGGGATGTATAACTATAGCCACAACTCACTATGGAGAGATAAAAAAGTTTGGAGAAAATCATCCAGAGTTTCAAAATGCATGTATGCAGTTTAACCCTGAAACTCTAGAGCCTCTATATAAACTAACCATAGGGAAATCAGGAGAAAGCAATGCTCTTTGGATAGGAAAGAAAATGGGATTAAAAGAAGGAGTGCTAAAAAGAGCAAAGGGCTACATTGAAAAAAAAGATTATAACCTTGATTTAGTAAAAAGAAGTAAGATAAAAACAGAAGATGTAATTATTGAAGCAGAGGAAAATACTGAAGAAAGTTATAAGTATAAAATTGGCGACAAGATAAGACTACTAGATTACAATGATTTTGGAATAGTTTATAAAGAAAAAGATGAACTTAATAATATAAAAGTACTATATGGAAATAAAATAATTGAAGTTAATATAAAAAGAGTAGAACTATTTTTAGAAGCTGAAAATTTATATCCAAAAGATTATGATTTAAACAGCTTATTCACTAGCTATGAGGAAAGAAAGCTGAAAAGAGATATTGAAAGAGGTTCTAAGAAAGCCTTAAAGAAAGTACAAAAAGAGATGAGAAGAAAGGCTGATTAACTTAAAATAATTAAATAAAAACTATTTTCAAATTATCTATTGCATATTTAATATATAAGTGATATACTTATCAAGCGCTGGTAGTTAAGTTAATTATTAGCAAGAGATTTAATATGATGAATAATATTTCCTCTTTTTTTTAAAAGGTTAGATTAATCAACTTTAAATCTTAATATTGAAAAAGGAGGAATGTTGAAATGGCAGATAAGAATATAACTTGTAAAGATTGCGGAAATGAATTCGTATTTACAGAATCAGAACAGGATTTCTACAAAGAAAAAGGATTCGAAAACGAACCACAGAGATGTGCTGACTGTAGAAGAGCAAGAAAACAACAAAACAATAACAGAGGATTTAGAAGATAATAATATTTGCTAAATTTACCCCATAAGAAGTAATTCTTATGGGGTTTGTTGTTATGCCAAATTGAAATATGATAGAATAGAAGAAATTTGACTTGTTAAAGGGGGACTTATTCATGAAGCCAGATTTAAAAATAATACTATCAATGGCCATTTTTGGGAGCATAGGCCTATTTGTAAAAAGCATTGATTTACCTTCTATTGAGATGGTATTTTTAAGAGCTCTTATTGCTAGTGTTTTCTTATTGATTGTGAAGACCATAGCTAAAAGAAGACAAAGAGAAGAAGAAAATAAAGAAGAAAATAAAGAGGATAATAAGAAAAACGTGATTTTACTTATAATTTCTGGATTTGTCATGTCATTTAATTGGTTATTTTTATTTCAAGCCTATAAATATACTACTGTAGCTAACGGCACCTTAAGCTATTATGCTGCACCTGTAATTGTTGTATTGCTTTCGCCTATTGTATTAAAAGAAAAGTTGACGGTAAAAAAGTTAGCATCAGCAATGGTGGCTATGATTGGACTAGCTTTAATTGTTATGAATCAACCCCAAAGTAGTGGTGGTAACTATGTTCATAGTAAAGGAATTGCTTATGGAATCTTGGCTGCTACACTATATGCCACTGTAATTTTACTTAATAAATACATTAAAAATTTTTCCAGCTATGATAGAACCTTTATACAAATTTTTATAAGCACTCTTATATTAACTCCAATTGTAATATATAGAGGAAATTTATATATAAAAGATATCAATTCATTAATAAATATATTAATATTAGGTGTAGTTCATACTGGTGTAGCATATCTATTGTACTTTTCTGGTATTGAACATGTGACAGCACAAAGGGCGTCCTTGCTAAGTTACATAGATCCTATATCAGCTTTGGCTTATGGTACTATATTTTTAGGAGAACCATTAGGTATATATCATATAGTAGGGGGACTTATGATTATACTTTCTACACTAGATATATAATAAAGGTATTTTAAAGAAAGAGGTATGTTAATTTCTTTCTTTTTTTCTTTATAGTAAAATAGATATTGGATATAATCATAATTAGTAATGCTAAGAGGAGGAATGGACTTTTGTTTGACATAGATAAAGTAGTTGTTAAGAGAGCAGCAGGGGATCTTATATATGCTAGAGGTATTAGATGTTACAATAATAATTCCATTTTGAGCATAGAGGGGAAAATAGTTAAAAGATGGGGAAATACTGCTTTAGAGATCAATTCTAAAGTTCTTTCTTCTAATGGAATTAAAGAATATGATACCCATGTAGAAATTATCAATGGAAGTAATTATTTTACATGTGGTTGTGATTGCATGTATGTAGGAAAGGTTTGTAAACATATAGTATCCGCAATTCTTCATTTCATTGACAATAAGGAGAGAATATTAAAAAGTTGTGAAATGAGGAAAAGTGAAGAGATACTAAAAAATATTAAAGAAAGCTTCTTAGAAGATAGAGGCATTATAAATAAAAGATATTTAAATACTAGCTATAAGCTAGACTTTTCTATGGGATATGGTGGTTTTGTAACCTTTGAAATGAAAGTAGGAGAAAAGAAAGAATATGTTGTGAAGAATATAAGGGAATTCATAGAAGGGTTAAAATTTGAAAAAGAAATTTATTTTGGGAAAGGATTTACTCTAGATTCTAAGATTCATAGTTTTAGGGAAGAAGATGAAGACATAATAAATTTGTTGATGGATATTTATGAAAATGATAATATGATTCAAAATATAAGTCATTATACAGATAGCAGCGCTAAGATAATGAAAGGTAAAAAAGTATACCTTACAGAAAATAATTTAGAAAAGGTACTCAACATTCTCAAAAATAGAACCATAGGATTAACCATGGATGATAATGATTTAGGGGAAGTGCCCATAGTAAATGAAGACTTTTTTATAGATTTTAGTTTGAAATTAGAAGAGGATAAGGTATTTATAAAGCAGGTTTCAGAACTACCAACCTCCCTAAGTGAAGGTAGTAATTATTTTTTCTATGAAGGAAAAATATATATACCTTCGGAAAGTTGGGTTAGAGCTTATAGAGTACTATTTAATACTTTTATAAATGAAAAAACCATGGAGATCAGTTTCAACGAAGATTATAATGAAGAAATAGCTTCCTATGTACTTCCGCTATTAAATAAGATAGGTAGGAAGGTAGAAATAGAAGAGAGGTTTAAGGATAGATTTTATCAAGAACCTTTAAAAACCTCTATGTATTTTGATAAAAATGAAAAAGAGATCTCATGTACTATAATTTTTAAGTATGGAGAAATAGAAATAAATCCTTTAATAAAAGAAGAAAGAGGAAAAGAAAAAATATTAGTTAGAAACATAGATGAGGAAAATAAAATTATAAATATTTTAGAAGCTTTTTCTTTTAGAAAGGGTAGGGAAGCTTATCTTTTAGAAAATGAAGATGAGATATTAGATTTCATGTTAAAGGGAATGGAACTTCTTCAAGAATTGGGAGAGGTTTACTACTCAGAGGAATTTAAAAATATGAGAATATACTCTTCCTCAAATTATAAATCTACTATTAGATTAAATGAAGAAAATTTATTGGAGTTCACCTTTGATATTGAAGGTATAGATAAAAGTGAGTTAAAGGATGTATTCCAATCTTTAAAAGAAAAGAAAAAGTATCACAGATTAAAAAAAGGCGGCTTTATTTCTTTATTAGAAAATAATCTCCACCATGTACTAAATTTAATTGAGAACTTAGATATAAAAGGTTCTCAATTAGAAAAGGATAAAATCCTACTATCTAAATATCAATCTGTGTATTTAGATTCTTCTATTAAGGATAATAAACTAGATTTTATAGAAAGAAATAAACCCTTTAAAGAGCTAGTGAATAGCATTAAGGATATAGGAGATATAGATATTCAAGTACCTAGTCATTTGAAAGCAATAATGAGGCCTTACCAGAAATTTGGATTTAAATGGTTTAAAACTTTAAGCAGTTGCGGTTTTGGAGGCATTCTTGCAGATGAAATGGGACTAGGTAAAACTCTTCAAACTCTAGCTTTTATAAAATCTGAAGTGGAGGAAAATCTTCAAGATAGGCGTCCTTCTATAGTAATTTGCCCAACTTCTTTAGTGTACAATTGGGTAGATGAAGTTAATAAATTTGTTCCAGAATTAAAGTATGTTGTGGTGTCTGGAAGTAAAGAAGAAAGAGAAAAAAGCATTGAAAATATTAAAGAAACGGATTTGGTCATTACCTCCTATGCTCTTATAAGAAGAGATTTTGAAGACTATAAACATATAAAATTTAGCCATTGTTTTTTAGATGAAGCTCAAAATATAAAAAATCCTCAATCCTTAAATGCTCAAGCAGTTAAAAGCATAAGGGCGGACCATTCTTTTGCTTTAACTGGAACACCTATAGAAAATTCCCTGACAGAGCTATGGTCTATATTTGATTTCATTATGCCAGGATATTTACTCACTCATAGAAAGTTTTCTCAAAAATATGAGATGCCTATAGTGAAAAACAAGGATGAAAAAGCTTTAATTGAGCTGAACAGAAGGATAAAGCCATTTATTTTAAGAAGGCTAAAAAAGGATGTAGTTAAAGAATTGCCTCCTAAAATTGAGCATAACGTAATAGTAGATATGGAGGAAGAACAAAAAAAGATTTATGCCTCCTTTGCCACTCAAGCTAAAAAGGAATTTAGTGAGGAAATAGAGGTAAATGGATTTAATAAAAGTAGAATTAAAATACTATCTTTAATTACAAGATTAAGACAGATATGTTGTGATCCTAGCACTTTTATAGAAAATTACAATGGAGGAAACGGTAAGATGGAGGCTCTTTTAAATATAGTAGAGAACTCCATAGAAGAAGGGCATAGAATACTAATATTTTCTCAGTTCACCTCTGTTTTAAAAAATATATCACAGAAGTTTAAGGAAAATAACATTACCCACCTCTACTTAGACGGAAGTATAAAAAGTGAGGTAAGAGGAACTTTAGTAAAGGATTTTAATGAGGGGAAGGTTCCAATATTTTTAATATCTCTCAAAGCAGGAGGTACTGGATTAAACTTAACCTCTGCGGATATAGTAATTCATTTTGACCCATGGTGGAATCCAGCCGTAGAAGAGCAAGCTTCAGATAGAGCTCATAGAATAGGGCAGAAGAAAACCGTGGAAGTTATAAGACTCATTGCAAAGGGAAGCATAGAAGAAAAAATTTATAAAATACAAGAAAAGAAGAGGGGAATAATAGGAAAAATTATGGATGAAAATTCTGGAGAAGAAATTTTGATATCCAATATGGGAAAAGAGGAAATAGAAGAAATTTTTGCATTATAGTAATTGTAAATTTTATCCGATGACTACCATTCGTAATACTCTCATCGCACTCTGTGAAAGCGATTTAGAGTTCTTATGCTGTGCATAACGGATGCTACGTCCCTGGATAAGTTCTTCTAAGCTTCAGTTGGAGTAAGTATTCCTTTTAAGCAAACTCCATCTGAAGCTAAGAATCACTTGATTTGGCATACTGATAACCCCGTGTATTTAATTATGTTTGAACTTTTATATACTATGGAAATTATCAGTGTGCCATATTTATTTTTTGGTAGTCAACTAATTAAAAAGCCCAGTTTCCATTCCTAAATACAGGAACTTCTTTACCCTCATGGGTTATTCCTATGATGCTTAAGTCTTTAGTTCCTACCATAAAGTCTACGTGAGTAAGAGAATCGTTAACTCCTGATTTTTGTAGCTCTTCGTTGCTCATATTTTCTCCATCTTTTATGCATACAGGGTATGCTTTTCCTATAGCAAAATGACAAGAAGCATTTTCATCGTACAATGTATTGAAGAATATAATATTAGAATTTGAAATAGGAGAATCATAAGGAACTAGAGCTACTTCTCCTAAGTAGTGTGAGCCTTCATCGGTTTCTATAAGGGTTTTTAATGATTCATAACCGTGTTCTGCTTTATAATCTACAATTTTGCCATCCTTAAAGGTTATGAAGAAGTTTTCAATTAAGTTACCATTATAGTTAAGAGGTTTTGAGCTGGCTAAAGTCCCATTAACCCCAGTTTTTAAAGGCAATGTAAATACTTCTTCTGTAGGCATATTAGCTATAAATTCAACTCCTTCAGGTGTAAAATCTCCACCTCCAAGCCATAAGTGATCTTCTGGTAATTCTACTTTTACATCTGTGCCAATGGAGTTTTTGTATTGAAGATATTTAAAGTTATTAGAGTTTAAAAAATCTAAGCTCTTTTTTAAATTTTCCTTATGTTCATCCCAAGCAGCTACAGGATCTTCTTTATCTACTCTTACTATTTTAAATATAGCATCCCAAAGCTTTTCTACTGCTTCTTCTTCACTTATTCCAGGGAATACTTTTCTAGCCCAAGATTTTGTTGGTATGGATATTATAGACCATGGATTTTTATTGCTCATAAGTCTTTCTTGATGTTCTCTTAGTGCCATGCTTGCAGTTTTTTGAGATTTTGCAATTCTATTAGGATCCACTTCTTTTAAGACTTCAGGATCAGAAGCAGAAATACTTAAGAATGCAGCTCCACTTCTACTATAATGGAGATAAAAATCCTTTTGCCATTGAGGCATCTCTTCGAATATTTCTTCAGGAGCTTTTAGATATCTAGTTTTTGATAATAAATCATCCTTCCAATTTAAAACTACGTCCCTTGCTCCTTCATCATAAGCCATATCTGCAATTAATCTTACAAATTCAACACATTCTACGGGAGCAGATATAACAAGAGTTTGCCCCTTTTGTAAATTAACCCCTGTTTTAACAGCAAGACCTGCGTATTTTTTTAGAATTTCGTTATGTTCCATTTTAAAACCCCTTTCCAATGTTTTTATTAATTTAATATTTAATAATAAATAATTTAATTGCAAAGTTAATAGAAATTATTTTATCTATGGTTAGCTTCTCACTTTTTACTAATAATTAACCAAAGTTTTACTTAGATAAATATTACCATAAAATCATGAAAATATGTAGTTATAATATATTGTGAACGGAATTCAAAATTATAGAGTCTTAGTATATGATATTAATTTTAAATGGTGCACTATTTTAAAAATTAATATATGATTTAAAGATATGTGATTTAAAGAAATGAGGGAGAGTTTTGGACAACGAGGTAGAATCCTTAGTAGAAAAAGCTAAGAGAGGGGATGAAGATTCCTTTATTAAGCTAATTGAAATGTACAAAAGACTTATGTATAGCATTGCTAAATCCATGATAAATAACAATGAAGATATAGGGGATATAATTCAGGATACTATATTTAAAAGTTATAAGAATATAAAAAAATTAAAAGACCCTAAAGTATTTAAATCCTGGTTAATGAGAATTCTTATAAATAATTGTAATGACTTTATAAAAAAGCATAAAAATATAGTTAGTTTAGAAGAAGTAATTGAAAAAAATGAGATTTGCCAAGGGATGGAAATGGTGGAGCTGAGGCATATAGTCAATAACCTACATAAAGATTTAACTATGGTTGTAGAACTTTATTATATTCAAGACATGGATATTAAAGATATTGCAGAGTTAATAGAAGTACCAGAGGGAACGGTTAAATCTAGATTATATAGAGCAAGAAAAGAATTGAGTAGAGCTTTATCGGACAGGAGTGATAGATTTGAAAGATATGTTAAATGATGAGAGTTTAAAAGAAATTCTTTCTAAAATAAATACAGAGGAGCTACCTAGCGAAGTAGATAAAAAAATAACTGAAAGTTTTAAAATTATAAAAAGAAAAAAACTTAATAGAAGAGTAGTAAAGTATATATCTGCAGCATCCATAGCACTATTAACGACAGTAACAGGAGTTGTTTTATATAGTAATCCAGCATTAGCTAATCAAATTCCCATATTAAACACATTGTTTAAAGAAGAGAAACTATCTAAATATTCTACAGCAATAGAAGCAAAAGCAGAGGACAAGGGTATGGAATTAAGTGTTAAAGAAGCTACTTATGATGGAAATGATTTATATATAGCATATATACTTAAAAGTGATAAACCATTAAAATTTAAAAATGAAGATGATTTAATAACTATACTACCACATAGGTACAATGGCAGAGATATAAAATTTGTTGGAACGGAAAGCCATGGATGGACTTATCTTGGCAATGAAAAAATCGATGATTATAATTTTATAATTAGGGAAAAGCTTAGTTTAAAAGAATTCAGCCTGCCTAAATTTGAAATAGGAATAGAGCAAAGAATAAAAAGAATAGCGGGAGTTGAAGGAGAATGGAACTTAAGTTTTAAAATTGACTTAGATAGTATGAATGAGAAAATACGCCAAGTAAAAGTAGATAGAAATATGAATTATGGTTATGGAAAACTTAAGATCAAAAGCATTAACATTAGTCCTATTAGCTCAAAAATTATTTTCTCTAAATCAAATATAGGATTTAATAAGGATGAAAGCTCTAAAGAACATTTAAAGTTTGAAAATGAATATAAATTTCTTATTTCAGATGATAATGGAAGGGGATTACAAAACACCAGTGGTAGATACTCCTATAACAATGTTAAAACTAAAGGAGAGAGGAAATTTAATATTGCAGAGGATAAACTACCTAGTTACCTAATTTTAACTCCAATAAAGAGACTTTTTCTAATGGAACATGAATATTTTAGAGAGATGGATAAGGATGACATAGAAAAAGGTTTAATTCATCAAGATATTTATAAAAACTATATAAAGCATGGCTCATTAGATGAACTTCCTATAACTATTAATACTAAAAAATTTGGAGCATTAACTATAAATAAATTTGAAGAAAATAAGGAAGATAAATATACAAAACTTTATTTAACCATAGAGGAAGGGAAATTCTTAGAGGTGTTCGATGGTGAAATTGGTATATATGATGAAACTAAGCCTGAAAACAGCAGATATTCCTATTTAGGAAAAAGCCTATTTAAAAGAATAAAAGATAATGAGTATATCATGGAAATAGGAAAATATAAGGGAGAACCTAAACTACAACTGGATAGATTAAATGATTATAAAATAGTCACTCCAGATTTTGATAATTTATACGAAATTGTAGGAGAAGAATTAAAAATAGACCTAGAATAATATTAATTGAGGAGCTATGAATATAAAACTAGCTCCTATTTTTTATTGTGTGGAATTAGGCTATAATATATCTGTAACAACTATTAATAATTGAGGAAAAAAGTGAATGGATAGTAAAAAATTATTAGTCATTATTAGATATATAATCATAACTCTATTATTATCTAGCATAGTCACCTATAGGGAGAATAACATAACTATAAACACTGTAATGGTGATTCTTTTGATTATAGTAAATAATCAAATAAGGTTTTTTATTTTAAATAAAAATACATTGTTGATTTTTCTCTCTATAATAATAGAATGTTTGTTAGCTTTTATGGCATATAAAAGTTATGGAGGGTTACTTATATTTTATTTTTTAATTCCTACAATAGACAGTGCTTTTATGCTAAAGAATAATTTATCTTATATAGAATTAACTATAATTTCTCTACTAGCTGTGTATTCTAGTTATTCCCATGTAGCTTTAAATATAAGTGAACTATTATCCAGTTTATCTGCAATAATTATAATATATTTATTGGTATTTTATATTAAAGAAGAAAACAATAAAAAGATTAAGGCTCAAGAGCTCTACGATAAATTAAGAATTTCTGAGGAGAAGCTAATAAAAGCAAATTTAGACTTAGAAGAATACGCTAGCTCTATTGAAGAATTAACCCTATTAAGAGAAAGAAATAGAATTTCAAGGGAGATACATGATAGCGTTGGACATGCTCTATCCACTATGATAATACAGCTAGGAGCTATAGAGAAAGTAGCTTTAAAAGATGGGAGAATAGCCTCGGAAATGGCCAGTAATCTAGGAGAATTTGCAAAAGGAAGTCTTCAAGAAGTTAGAGGGGCTGTTAGAGCGTTAAAACCTAGAGAATTTAAAGAAAATCAAGGTATGTTACCCATCGAGGAATTAATTAAAAATTTCCAAAAGTTTACTGGGGTAGAAGTGAAATTAAATTATGCAAAAGAAAAATGGATTTTAAATTCAGAACAATCCTTTGTAATCTATAGGGTAATTCAAGAGTTTTTATCAAATTCTTTAAGGCATGGAAAAGCAAGTAAAGTGAATATATTTATAAATTTTAATACAGAAAATATTATATTGACTATGCAAGACAATGGACTTGGAGCGGATAATATAGAAAAGGGCATGGGACTTAAAAGTATATGGGAAAGAGTTCATGAAATTGGAGGAGATGTATCTTATAACAGTAAGAGCGGAGAAGGTTTCCTTTTAAGGGTGGTTTTATTTTAAGTTATATTTAGGGAGAGAGCATATATGAATAAAATTAAGATTATAATTGCAGATGATGAAAAATTAATTAGAGAAGGACTAAAGATAATTCTTTCTAGTTATGATGATATAGAAATAGTGGAACTCTGTAGTAATGGATACCATGCTTTAAACACTTGTAAAGAGAAAGATGTGGACTTAGTGCTTATGGATATTAGAATGCCTGAATGTAATGGAGTACTGGGCACTAGAATGATTAAAGAAGAATTTCCTAAAGCCATAGTGTTGATATTAACTACTTTTAACGATACAGAATATATTCATGAAGCTTTAAAGTTTGGGGCGTCGGGCTATCTTTTAAAGGATAGTTCCTATGAATTGATTTATGAGGGAATTAAAGCTGCAATAAAAGGCAATGTGGTAGTGCATCCAGAAGTGGCCTCTAAAATGATTTCTGACACATGTTTAAAAGAAGTAAATAGCAAAGAAATAATTGAAGAGTACGATCTTACTGATAGAGAAATATTAATTATTAAAGAAGTGGCTAAAGGTTTTTCTAACAAAGAAATAGGAGAAAAATTATATCTTTCAGAGGGAACTGTAAAAAACAAGATAAGCATCATATTATCAAAACTTAATTTAAGAGATAGAACTCAAATGGCAATATTTGCATTTAAAAATGGAATATCAAAGTGACAAAAGTCACTGAACATTGTTACTTAGGACAATATGTAAATTCCCTTAAATATTCTACTATATAATTAGATAGAAAATTTAAGGGGGTTTTTTTATGAGTCTTATAGAAGTAAAAAATGTAGTAAAAAGATTTGATGATAAATTAATATTAGATAGCATTTCTTTTAATATAGAAAAGGGAGAGATTTATGGACTTATTGGTCCTAATGGCGCTGGCAAAACCACTTTAATAAATATTATGATAGGTTTACTTAAAGCAAACTCTGGAGAAATTTTTGTTGGAGGACATTCAATAAAGGAGGAACCTCTAAAAGTAAAGGGACAGATAGGATTAGTACCTCAAGAGTTAGCCTTGATGGGAACCATCACTGCTTATGACAACCTAGAATTTTTTGGAGCTCTTTATGGATTGAATGGAAAGCTCTTAAAGGAAAGGATAGAAGAGGCTTTAGAGGTAATAGGACTAAAGGATAAGAGAAAGGAAAAGGTTAAAAAATTTTCAGGTGGAATGAAAAGAAGGTTAAATATTGCAGCGGCAATTATGCACAGACCTAAAATATTGATTTTAGATGAGCCTACGGTAGGTATAGATCCTCAATCTAGAAATAATATTTTTGAATTTACAAGAAAAATAAATAGAGAAAATGATACAACCATAATTTATATATCTCACTATATGGAGGAAATAGAGTATCTTTGCAATAAACTTTTCATAATGGATTTAGGAAGAGAAATAGCTTCAGGAAGTATTCAAGAGGTAAAAGCATTAATTAGTGAGAAGGATAAAATTAAATTAAATTTAGGAGGGTATAAAGGAGAGTTGTTATTAAAACTTAAAGAACTACCGGGAGTAAAGCAATGTGGAGAAGAAAATGGTTTAGTAAACATTTTTGTAGATAAAAAAGATTTTACATTAAATTCTTTATTAAATCTTCTTCAAAAATGTAATGTAGAAATAAAAGGAATAAATTTTGAAGAGCCAACCTTAGAAGAAGTTTTCTTATCGCTAACTGGGAAAAAGCTTAGGGATTAGGGAGGCAATATAAATGAAATTAAAGGCATATATTAAGTTAACCCTAAAAGGCATTATAAAAGAACTGCCTATGATGCTATTTGTTTTTGCAGTATTCCCAATTTCTTTAAGTTATCTCCATGGATATTTTCAAAAGGAAGTATTTGATATATCAAATGAAATATCAAAAGTTACAATTAGTATTGTAGATGAGGACAATTCCAATGCGTCAAAGGGATTAATAGATTTCTTGCAAGGGGAAGAATTAAGAAAAATAATTAAAGTTGAAAAAGAAGATAAAGGTGATATAAATATAAAAATCCCCTTAGGATATGAAGAAAGCTTATTAAATTTAAAACAAGGTGAAATAAAAATTGATCAAAAAGATAAAAAGAAATTGTCTTCATTTAAAATAATAACCACACTTATAGATAAGTACAACCAAGAGATTCAACAGGGAGTGGTCATAAAAAATAAGTTAGGAGAAGAGAAGTTAAAGGATATAAATTCTAAGCTTAATGGGTTATACAAGGAAAATATCATAGAAAATAATATAATAAAGACAAAAAAGAATTTAACTTCTTTTGAGTATTACTCAGTATCTATAATGAGTTTTATTATAATTTTAACTATTATGTCTTTATCCACAAAATATTATACTGAAAGAGAAAATGGCCTTTTCAATAGAATAATGTCTACTTCGCTGAGCAAAGTACAATATTTCAACTATAATTTAGTTACCTTTTTTATGTTTGCTATGATTATGAATTTTATATATATTATGACCTATAGAATTCTTAATATATCTTTTAGTGGATCTTTGAGTTTATTGACGATTTTATTCACTCTAACCAGTGTATTAGAAGCTGTTGCAGCAGGTCTTGTTATCGCATTTATAAAAAGTAAAAAAACTGCTATTCAATTATTAAATGGTCTTTTAATTATAAGTTCCTTTTTTGGAGGAGTGTTTTTGCCAATAGATAAGATAGATAATTTTTTTATGAGCTTTATTGGTAAGTTTATGCCTAATAATTTGATAATTAAATCCTATAATAACTACTTATTGAATGATTCATTAAATGACTTATATCCTTATATATTTATGTTTGCTACAAGCGCTGCTGTTTTATATATAGTTAGCTTATTAAAAGTAAAATTAAAGTGGGGTGAGGAATAATGAAGATAATAAATTTAGCATTAATTCATCTAAAAAGAATGATAAAAGATATGAAAATGTTAGGTGGAATGCTTATAATGCCTGTAGTAGTTATTACTGGAACCTATTTTATTTTTGTTAAAGGATCTGATGGAGGTGGAGTAGAGGTAGCCTTTAATATAAAAGATAAAGGTGATTATGCAAATATATTGATGGAAAAATTAGATGTAAATAAGTCTTCTATTTATCATAATTATGAAGATAAAGCATTAGAATCTTTGAAAAATAACGATGTTGTTGCAGTATACGTAATTCCAGAAGATTTTACAGAAAAAATAAAGGAAGGTAAAAAAACTATTATTGAGGCATATAAAAGAGAAGAAGGTAATGGCACTTTTGTTATAGAAGGAAGATTAAATGAAGAGATAAATGAAATGATTAAAAATAGAATTTACCTTAAAGAAGGGGTCATAGGAGGGGAACAAGAGTTAAGTAAAAGCACTATTACTACGGTAATGGAGAAAGAAGATAAAATAGATGATGGATTATTTTATACAGTACTTCTGATTATAAATTTTATTATATTTTCAGCAAGCTCCATAGGACAAGAAATAATACTGCTTAAAAAAGAGAAGATATTGTCCAGAGCAATAAGTACTGCAAATAAGGGTTGGGAGATTATTGGCAGTTTATATTTAGCTATGTTTTTATTACAAGTAGGCATTTATACCACGGTGATACTTGCAGAAAAATTTATAATAGGATATTCATTTGAGAACTTACACATAGTATTGATAAATATAATATTAATAAGCTTATATTCATTAAGCCTAGGAATTTTGGCAACACGAGTATTTGAAAATGAAGGTATAGCATCCCTTACAATAACCCTTGTTGGCGTCACCAGTGCATTTTTGAACGTGGCAGGTTTTAGTCTACACTCCGAGAAAACTTCTTGGATAATAAATAATTTATCCAAATTTACTCCTCAATATTGGGCTTTTGACAGCATAATGAATGGAGTTATATTTCCTAATTCTATGATAATAATTTTGATGTCCTTAGTGTTATTTACTGCAGGAAATATTAAACTTAATAATTTTGTTAATAGATAGATTAGAAAAATTGCCACTTTTTCTTAAAAGGCTTAACTAAATATTGATAAAAATATAATTATAAAATATAAAAGGGATAAATATGTAGTGAAGTAGTGACAAATTTATATATATGTGATATAATCCATGAATATATAAAATGATTGGACTATGAAGGAAGAAAGTAGCAGTTTTTGTGTGTTATTCAGAGAGCATGGTGGGTGGTGAAAATCATGTGTTGCAAAGGCTAGCAAATTACATTCGCGAGTCATAATGTGAGAGCATTACGGGATCGCCCGATATAGCGATTTAAGGCACAATTATGTGTAAAGTAAGGTGGTACCACGGGTTTTCTCGTCCTTAATAGGATTTGAGAAAGCCCTTTTTATATTTAAAGCATTTATTTGCCACTGGCTTGATGCAGAAAACTTAAATATTTTCCGGTGGCATATGACATCACGATAATTTTAGGAGGAATAGTAGTATGGTAGAAAGAGAAAGTTTTACAAGTAAACTAGGATTTGTGCTGTCCTGTTTAGGATCAGCAGTGGGATTGGGAAACATATGGATGTTTCCATGGAAGCTTGGGCAGTATGGAGGAGCAGCCTTTTTAATACCTTACTTTATATGTGTGTTTCTTTTAGGATCAACAGGGCTTGTAGGAGAGTTTGCCTTTGGTAGGTCTAGAAAAAGTGGTTCTTTACAAGGAATTAAAGAAGTTTTTAATGAAAGAGGAAAAAAAGGTGGCAAGCTGTTGAGTTTTATGCCTATTATGGCAGTAGGGGGAACCTTGGTTTTTTATGGCGTTGTTGTTGGATGGGTGTTTAAATACTTTTATGCTTCACTAAAAGGTGAATTTTACACAGAAGATATGGGAACCTTTTTTACAAATTTTGCAGGAACTAAAAGCAGCATTCCTTGGCATTTTATAGCTATGGCTTTCACATTAGCTATTGTTGCTTTTGGAGTAATAAAAGGTATAGAGAGAATGAATAAAATCATGATGCCAGCCCTATTTATTATTTTTACTGTTCTTGCTATTAGAGTGAGTACACTGCCAAATGCCATAGAAGGAGTCAAATATCTTTTAATACCAAGATGGGAATACCTATTTAAACCAATTACTTGGGTAATGGCTCTTGGACAAGCATTCTTTTCAGTATCCTTAAATGGAGCGGGTATGGTAGTGTATGGAAGCTATTTAAAGGAAGACGTAAACATACCTAAAGCAACTGTGCAAGTAGCTGTATTTGATAGCTTATCAGCCTTACTTGCGGCTTTTATAGTAATACCAGCGGCTTTTGCTTTTGGATTAAACCCTGAGGCAGGACCCTCATTACTCTTTATAACTATGCCTTATATTTTTAAATCAATGCCCTTTGGATATTACTTTGGTATACTGTTTTTCTTGAGTGTTATCTTTGCCTCTATATCATCTATAATTAATATGTTAGAGGCTACTTCAGAAGCTTTTATGAGTGTATTTAAAGCAAATAGATTAAAGAGCTCAATTATTATAGCTTTAATTGCTTTTATAATAGGTATACCCCTAGATTTAAGCATGAATAGATTTGGAGCTTGGGCTGACTTTGTGACTATATACTTAGCGCCAATAGGTTCATTAGTAGCGGCAATTACATTCTTTTGGATATATGGTATGGATAACGCTTTAAAAGATATAAATCTTGGGTCGGAAAAGCCTTTAGGAAAATGGTTTCAACCTTTAGCTAAATTTGTATTCCCTATTTCATCCATATTAGTATTGATTTTTGGCATTATATATAATGGAATAGGGTAATAAACTAAATAAATCTACTCTTTAAAATAAAAGGGGCTGTTTCAAAATAGAAATGAATTTCTAGAGTGAGACAGTTCTTTTGTTAATATAAATATATATTTAAGTATTGACCTTACCACTATGGTAAAGTTTAAAATATAATTAACCACTTCGAAGAGGGAATATACAGGAGGTTATAATGTATACAATTGGTGAATTTTCTAAGATAGGCAAAGTAACAACTAAAATGTTAAGACACTACGATAAGATAGGTTTGATTAAACCAAATTATGTAAATCCAGAAAATCAATATAGATTTTATGAAAAAACTCAAATAAAGGATATTTTGACAATCAATAAATTAAAGAGATTTGGTTTCTCATTGGAGGAAATAAAAAAGATTATTGAAGATGAAAAAGATAAGAATGAAGAAGAGCTAAATAAATTAATAAAAAAGCGTATAGATGAAATTAAAATTGAAATCAAGTTAAACAGCAGTATTTTATTTGAATTAAAGGAAATGGAAAAAAAGATTATGAAAGGTGAGGATATAATGAGCATTAAAAGGAGCTTTAATATTTCTATTTGTCAATTAGAAGAAATTAATATATTGAGCATAAGGGATAGAATCGCTATAAATGAAATTGGCGATTTAATAAATAAATTATTTCAGAAGATTTATAAAAATGGTCTTAATCCAACAGGAAATGTTATGACTATGTACTATGATGAAGACTTTGATCATGAAATGACAGATTTAGAAGTTTGTGTTTCTGTAGATAGAGAGATTAAGAGTGAAGAATTGGCTACAAAGCTTTTTAAAGGAGGGTTACATGTTTATACTACATTTATAGGTCCTTATGAAGAAATTGGGGAAGCATATGCTGCTCTTATGGATTGGATTAAGCAAAATGATTATAAAATAGCAGGAGCTCCCTTTGATAAATATATTAAAGGACCTGAAACAAAATGTAAGCCTAGTGAATATATCACAGAAGTATACTTTCCAGTTATAAAAAAATAAAGTGAAAATGTAAATATAAAGTAAATATAAATATTAGTTAAGCCTTGTAATGCTTATGTCATTACAAGGTTTTTTTATTCTTTGATATGGATTATATAATGGGATTATGGTATAATATCGCAGTATGTGTCGATAATTATAGAAATTAATATATAAAATTATGGAGGAGTATATAAAGAATGATAGCAGTAAGTGATGTAAGCCTAAGATATGGCGGACGTGTATTATTTGAGGATGTAAATGTTAAATTTACAAATGGAAATTGTTATGGTTTAATTGGAGCCAATGGAGCTGGAAAATCTACATTTTTAAAGATATTATCCGGTGAAGTTGAAGCAAATAAGGGTGAAATTTCAATGGGTTCAGGTGAAAGATTTGCAGTTTTAAAGCAAGATCATTTTGAATTCGATGAGCATGGAGTTTTAGAAACTGTAATAATGGGGCATGAAAAGCTTTATTCTATAATGAAGGAAAAAGATGCTATTTATGCAAAGGAAAACTTTACTGATGAAGACGGAATAAGAGCTGCAGAATTAGAAGGTGAGTTTGCAGAACTAGATGGATGGGAAGCTGAGGCTGAAGCTGCAACTCTCCTTATGGGACTTGGAATAGAAGTTGAAAGCCACGATAAACTTATGAAAGAATTAGATGGAAGTCAAAAGGTAAGGGTGCTTTTAGCTCAAGCATTGTTTGGCAAGCCTGATACCTTACTATTAGACGAACCTACAAACCATCTAGATTTAAAATCAATACAATGGCTTGAAAATTTTCTTATGGACTTTGAGAATACAGTAATAGTGGTATCCCATGATAGACACTTTTTAAATAAAGTTTGTACCCACATTGCTGATTTAGATTTTGGAAAGATTCAGCTTTATGTTGGTAACTATGATTTTTGGTATGAATCAAGTCAACTAGCCCTTCAAATGGCAAAGGATCAAAACAAGAAAAAGGAAGAAAAAGTTAAACAACTTCAAGAGTTTATTGCAAGATTTAGTGCTAATGCATCTAAATCAAAGCAGGCCACTTCACGTAAGAAAATGCTTGATAAAATAGATTTAGAAGATATAAGACCTTCATCAAGAAGATATCCTTTTGTTGGCTTCAAATCAGAAAGAGAGGCAGGAAACGATCTTTTAAATGTAGATGGATTAAGCAAAACTATAGATGGAGTAAAGGTACTGGATAATGTAAGCTTCATGGTGAATAAAGGTGATAAAATAGCCTTCGTTGGAACTAATGAAATAGCTAAAACTGCATTATTTCAAATTATTACTGGAGAAATTGAAGGGGACAGTGGAGAGTACAAATGGGGAATAACCACAACTCAATCATATTTCCCTAAAGATAATAATGAATATTTTGAAGGTGTAGACTTAAATTTAGTTGATTGGCTTCGTCAATTCTCAGAAGAAAAAAGTGAAACTTTCATAAGAGGATTCTTAGGAAGAATGCTTTTCTCAGGAGAGGAAGCCCTAAAGAGCGCCAAAGTGTTATCCGGTGGAGAAAAAGTTAGATGTATGTTATCTAGAATGATGTTAAGTGGTGCTAATGTGCTTATTTTAGATGAGCCTACAAATCACCTTGATCTAGAATCAATAACTGCAGTAAATAACGGTCTTATAAATTTTGATGGTACAATATTATTTACTTCCCATGACCATCAATTTGTTCAAACCATTGCAAATAGAATAATTGAAATCACCCCAGAAGGAAAGATAATAGACAAGAGAATGACTTATGATGAATATTTAGGATTAGATAATTAGAATTTATCTTCTTTCATTGTTGATACGATTCTAAAAAATCTTCGTAATATAGGTTATCAAGGTAAATATATCCAATATAAGATAACCTCACAAAATAAAAAATAGCTTCGCCTATAAAAATAGGAGAGGCTATTTTTTATAATTAGTGTTCTGATTTAAGGCCAGAGCCACAAAGCGGAATAATAACTTTTCCTCTAGGATTAAATCCCGTATCCTTTACATATTTAAAATAACCTGCAAAGGTAGAAGCGGTAGTAGGCTCAATGTAAAAACCTTTTAGAGCTAAATCATCCTTTACTTTTAATATATCATCTTCAGGAGCTAAAATTATTTCTCCATCAGTATCTCTTATTGCTTCAAGAATTTGAGGCCCTCTTTTAGGATCAGCTATGGCAATACCTTCTGCTAATGTTTCGGTACTTTTTACTTCTGTGGTATAATTCTTGCCATCTATAAAAGCACTATATATTGGTGCACAGTTTTGAGATTGAACTGCAATTATCTTTGGAAGCTTTTCTATAAGTCCAAGTTTTAATAAATCCTTAAAGCCATAGTATGCTCCCAAAACTAAAGTGCCGTTTCCAACAGGAAGTATTAATGCCTCTGGAACCTCTCCTTCTAGCTGTTCATATATTTCATAGGCATAGGTTTTAGTGCCTTGATAAAAGAAAGGGTTGTACACGTGGCTAGCATAAAAACCATCTCCTCTTTCAACAGCAGATAAAGCAGCTTTTGCAGTATCTTCTCTACTACCAGGGACTACATGAACTTTGGCACCATGAGAAGCTATTTGTTTTATCTTTTTTGGAGAGGTGCCATAAGGAACATAAATATCGCAGTCAATCCCTGCACGATTGGCGTAGGCAGCTATTGATGTACCAGCATTTCCACTACTATCTTGTATTACTTTTTTCACACCAAGCTCTTTAGCCTTTGTTATTAAAACAGCAGCCCCTCTATCTTTAAAGGACATGGTAGGCATTAAGTAATCAAGTTTAACTAGAAGGTTTGGATTGTCTTTATCCATAGGAACCATGGGTGTCATGCCTTCTCCCATGGATATATCTTTCCAAAGAGTAAATTCCCCGGAAAATGGCAGAGCTTTTATGTACCTAAATAAACTCCACTCTTCTTTATTTATACTTTCTTTGGAAAAATCTATGGGGAATTCTTCTAAATCTAACATTCCGCCACAATCACATTTAAAAACTAAGCTTTCAAGAGTATACGTTCTTTTGCATTTACTGCAAGTATAATTTATTGACATAACATCATCCCCCATAATAAATAAATAATTAATTAATTAATAGCCGCAATGGCTTCGATTTCTATTTTAAAACCATAATGAAGATCTTTTGTAGGTACAACACTACGGGCAGGTTTATGGTCACCAAAGAATTCTTTATATACTTTGTTAACTCTATCCCATAACTGAATATCGGGAATATAAAGGGTGACTTTTAACACCTTTTCTTTGCAAGTGCCGGCCTCCTTTAGTATCAATTCCATATTTTCTAAAGTTTGTAGAGTTTCTTCTTCAATGGAACCAAATTTTTTTTCACCAGTATTAGGGTCTATAGATAGTTGACCTGAAATAAACAATAAATTATCATGGGCAATGGCTTGAGAATAATGACCACCTGGCTTTAAGGCGTTTTTCGTGCTAATAAATTTCATTGTTATTCCTCCTCTTTTTTTATAATATCTAGATAACTATATACAGTTACTCTAGAAATACCTAACTTTTCTGCAACCCTATCTATAGCTCCCTTCATTAAAAATATTCCCTTTTTATCCATGAATTTTATAAGTTCTATTTTATCTTTACGTTTCATATCATCAATGCTATCTGTCTCTATAATTTTATCAATGAGGTCTTCTACTATTTGAGCTACATTTGGGAAAGGCTCTACTTCTTCAGTTATAACTTCTTCTTCCACATACAAAAAATCTGAAATAACTTCATTAAAGTTTATAAATACATCTAAGTCATAGTTAACGCAAAGAGCACCGATAACTTTTCCTTTCATATCTCTTATCAATGCTGTAGAAGATTTTACTTTTTTACCATCCTTAGTTATAGTCATATAATTTACTGCGCAATCATCTTTAAATTTTTTTGATAGTAGAACTTTTTTTACTAAGTGATCAAAACCTTGACCTATTTGACGCCCTGTTACGCTATTATTTACAGTATAAACAACTGAACTTTGAGGGGCTGATAAGTCATGTATAACAACTTCGCAATTTTTACCAAAGGTTCTAGCAATAAGATTGGCTGCAGGTATAAATCTTTCTAAATCTTTGTTCATTGTACCCATTTTAATCAACTCCAATAAATATTATTATATATTTCATTATGTATATAAATTTTTATATAAAATTACTAAAAAATACTGCTATTACATTATATTATATAATATTTTATATTTATTTCAATGCATATAATATTATTAATGTATGAAAAAGAGAAAAAGTTTAAATATTAATGAAATAATAATTAATAAAAATATTAAACAAATATAAAATTTATGTTGTAAAATATAGGTATAACTTTTATTAATATTGAATACAGGAGATATACTAATGATTGAATACACTTTACATAGAAAAAAAGTAAAAAATATAAATTTAAGAGTAAAAAGAGATGGTTCTGTATTAGTCTCAGCGAATCCCAAAGTTCCACTAGAATATATAAATAAATTTGTCGCTAGCAAAGAAGAATGGATAATTAAAAGTATTGAGAAATTTAGAGAAGTAGAGAAGAAAAGAAAGGTAGAAGAAGGAAAGATAAAAATATTAGGGGAAATTTATAAATTGGAGGATATAAATATAGGGGAGAATGAGATAGATAAATGGATTAGAGAAAGGGCAAAACTAGAATTTCACCAATCAATTAAACGAATGCTACCGCTATTAGAAGAGTATAACATTAAAGCTCCCAATTTCAAGATTAGAAAGATGAAAACTAGGTGGGGAAGTTGTAATAAAAATAAAAATTCTATTACGCTTAACACAGAACTTATGAAATATTCAAAAGAAGTTATTGATTACGTAGTTCTACATGAGTTAGTACATTTTATCCATTTTGACCATAGTAAAAACTTTTATAATCTTTTAGAAGAATTAATGCCTGATTGGAAGGAAAGAAGGGAATTTTTAAAGATATAGTATGTTACAAGGAACATTACTATATCTTTAATTTAGTTAATAATTTGTGAAAATAATTTATTATCAATAATAACCTATAAAAACATTTAAAAATCTAATAGTTCGGACATCTTACTAAGATTTCCTGTCAGCGCATTTAATAAATCTTCAGAAGGAACTATTAGCCAATTGTTATTCTCTTTCACTAATTCAACATTTATTTCTGCCACAGTTGTAGGAGCTTTAGGATCATTTATAGCATTAAGTAAATTTTCCATCATCATTGCTTCTACTTTTGCATCATCAACATTTTCTTGTGAAAAGGCTGATGCAAACAAAGTAGGCATTAGTTCAGCAAGAGTAGTTGATAATATTTTCGGCAAATTACATGAGGTAATTTTAACTTTAGCCGTAGCGGTATCTCCCTTAACTTCAGTTGATAATATTTCATATTCTAGTTTTGATAACACTCCCTCGACTATCTTCTTTTCTTCTTCATTTTCAAACTCTAAAGCTTCAGAAGAATCATTTCCCTTAACAAATGTCATAGCAGTCTTAAAATCTTGTTTTTTAAAGTTCTGTAAAAAAGAATCCATGGTATCATTAGGTTTTGGAGAACAGGCAATTAGTGATAAAGAGGTTATTAGTATTACCATAAACAAAGCTAGTCTTTTAATGTTTTTTCTCAATTTTTAGAACCCCCCTGTATAAATTTATGATTATATAATCAATCTATGTAATAATATAAAAATAATGCGCCATGATATTATATCATTAATATGGATAAATATAAAATAGTTATAAGTATTGGTATAATTTGTAGTATTAAGTTAGTTAGACAAATTACGATAAATACTTTACATAAGGCATTTTAATTTAAAAGAAAATTAAGTTAAATTTAAAAGAGGTACATTAATGAAAAGAAGAGGAAAAATTTCCAAACTACTTCTTAAAAATTATCTGGTATTGTATTGTCTAACTACAATTACGTTTGTTGCTTCTTTAGGTATAATTCTATTTTTTACTAGCCAGGACAGCAATAGATTGACCAATGATTTGAATAAAACCCTTGAAATAATGAAGGATGATTATAAAAAAATAGATGCTTCTCGTATTGAGAAGCTAGATGGATTTATAGAAGTATTAGATGATGATTTAAATGTAATATATAGGAAAGGCAATGTTAAAGAGGATAGAAAAAATTATAATAAAGATGAGTTTTTTAATCTAATATCAAAAAACAATGGAGTAGATTATAATAACTATAAATACATAGTTGAGTATAACAATAATAAATCTTTCTTTTTAGTAAAAGTTTTGCCTATGAATAGTTATAATACATTAGTTAACGGTATTTCCGATATAGATACAATATATATAATTGGCATTGTAATTTTATTTTATATTATTATATCTTTATTGAGTATATATTTTTATTCTAAGCTTACGGCGAAAACATTTTTAAATCCTTTATATACTCTGCGAGATGGTGCTATAAAAATTGCTTCAGGAAATTATAACGCAAGAATAACTCTTAATCTAGATAATGAATTTGGGGAATTAACAGATACTTTTAATATGATGGCAGAAAAAATAGATAGAGATATAATAAAGAGAATATCTAAAGAGAAAAAGTTGGCAAGTAAGGCTGCAATAGATGAGTTGACAGGAATATATAACAGAAGTGCAGGAATACAGATTTTAAAAAATAATTTTAGAACTGCAAAACATAAGGAAATCCCTTTAAGTATATGCTTCTTAGATTTAAATGATCTTAAGCATATAAATGATACATTTGGACATGCAGAAGGAGATAACTATATTAAGGATGCGGTTACAATAATAAAAAACGAAATACGTGAAAAAGATGCATTTATAAGATTAGGAGGAGACGAATTTTTATTGATTTTCATAAATACTAAATATGAAGAAGCAGAAAAAATATGGTTAAGAATTAAGGAGAGCATAATCAAGTTTAATGAAGAGAATGGCTATGTATTAAGTATAAGCCATGGTATAGAAACTTTTTATAAGCACAACTTCAACAGTGTAAATGGTTTTTTAAACTGTGCAGATATGAAAATGTATGAGGAGAAGAAAAAATTTAAATTAAACAGAAACAAGAAAAAGCTATAAATAAAGAAAGGGTATAATTATTTTAATATATTACACTCCTTCTTTAGGTTACAATGCTTATTCCCAAGACTTCCACATATCAGGTTCATAGCCTACGGTAGCTTGTCTACCATTGCGAACTATAGGGGTTTTATAGAGTTTAGGATTATTTAAAAGTATCTCTTCTTTAACACTATCGTTTCTTATGTGCTGTAAATTTAGTTTTTCGTATTCTTTAGAATTTTTATTAAGTAAATTTATTAAACCTACAGCAGACTTAACGCTTTCCAATTCTTTTTTGCTTAAACCTTTTTTATTTAAATCAATAAATTGGTATTTAATTTTTCTTTCTTTAAAGTATCTTTCCGTCTTTTGTGTATCAAAACATTTTTTCATACCAAAAATTTGAATGTTCATAAAGTAGTATCCTCCTTTAATTGTTATATTAATATATTATACATTAAATTCAATTATTTAAAATAAAATAGAACCTATTTTATTTTAAATAATTAAGTAATTTTTAATTTAATATGGTATAGTTATAAGAGTAGGATAGAATAACAGCTATTGGTCCTTATTGACAGCTTTGATATTAACGGATAATATATTTATATGTATATTAAAGTATGTTAAATAATAAAGTATACAAAATAAAATGTATGCTTAATATATAAATTTAATTAATTTTGGAGGTGCTGTATTATTAATAATTTTAATTTAAACGAGGGCATAAAAGAAAAGGAAATTAGATTAGTTGGTGACGAAGAAAGCCGCATTATTAGTACTAAAGAAGCTTTAGATTTAGCAATGGAAAAAGATTTAGATTTGGTGATGATTTCTCCCAATGCTAATCCACCTGTATGTAGGATAATGGATTATAATAAGTTTCTTTACGAACAATCTAAAAAGCAAAAGGAAAGTAAAAAGAATCAAAAGGTTACTAAGATTAAAGAAGTAAAATTGAGTGCTACCATAGAAGAGCACGATATTGATGTAAAGGCTAATAATGCAAAGAAGTTTTTAGCTGCGGATAATAAAGTCAAGGTTTCTATTAGATTCAGAGGAAGACAAAACAATTATACTAGCGTAGGGAATGAGGTCTTCAAAATATTTGTTGAGAAAATAGGTGATTTAGGAACCGTTGAAAAGGCAGCAAGATTAGAAGGCAATAATATGATTATGATTTTAGCTCCTAAAAAAAATTAGGGTTTAATAAAAGAGACTTGCAAATACAAGTCTCTTTTCTATTAAAATATTATATGAGCTATAAGGGAAATAATAGGGAGAGTTATTAAAGTTCTTTGTAAGAATATTATAATTAAATCTTTTATAGACACAGGTATTTTTGAACCTAAAAGCAATCCTCCAACTTCGGACATATAAATTAATTGGGTAACGGATACACAGGCGATTATAAAGCGAGTCATCTCACTTTTAATTGTAGCTCCAATAACTGATGGTAGAAACATATCTGCAAATCCCACTACTAAAGTTTGAGAAGCTTGTGTTGCTTCTGGCACCCTAAGTAGTTTTAATAATGGTATAAAAGGAGTTCCTAGCCATTGGAAAATGGGTGTATACTCTGCAAAGATTAATGCAGTTGTACCCATTGCCATAACTATAGGAGTTACTCCTAAAAGCATATCAAGGATGTTTTTAGAACCTGCTATAAAAAACTCACCTAATCCTAGGCCGTTGCTTGCCTTATCTATTGCCTTATTTAATCCCCATTGAAGGGTAGTAAAATTTTCAGGTATAGTTTCTCTATCATCTTTTGCACTATTATTTATATAAGTATCTGACTTTCTTGAAAGTGGGGGTATACGCGGTGCTATTATGGCAACCACAATACCAGCAAAAGTAACAGTCAAATAAAAAGGAACAAACATATGACCAAGTCCAATTTGAGATATTACTACTAAGCTAAAAGTTATAGAAACAGCAGAGAAAGTTGTTCCAATAACAGCAGCTTCTCTCTTTGTGTAATAACCATCTTCATATTGTTTACTTGTAAGCAATACCCCAATAGTTCCATCTCCTAACCAAGAGGCTATACAATCTATAGAAGCACGGCCAGGTAAGGTAAATACAGGACGCATTACTTTGGTTAACAAAACGCCGAAAAACTCCAATAAACCATAATCTAATAGTAAAGGTAAAAGCATTCCAGCAAATAGGAACACAGAAAATAAAATAGGTAGTAAGCTAAATAGCAACAATCCACCAGTATTTTCTGACCAAATCCATTCAGGACCTATCTTAAAGTAAGTGCATGTAACGAATATAGCACCTAATATTCTAGCAAAAAACCAGAAATTACTCACGTTGAACAATGTATTAAAAAATTTATTTTCAATTACAGCTTTTGGCTTTAATACTTTAGTCCAAATTGTTCCTAAAGAAGTAATAATAATTATAATAGTCATAAGTCCAGGTAAAATTGACTCCAACCCATTTTGAACTAATTTTGAAAATATAGCGATGGGAATAGTTACTTCCCCATTATATGATATTGGAGTCATAAAAAGAAAAACGCCAATAATAGATGGTACTAAAAATTGGAGCAAATTCTTTAATGAATAATTTAAATTTTTTTCCATTTCGCACATTTCTCCTCTTAAAACTTATTAATATTTATGCAACAGAACCCATTATAATGCATAAATATAAGCTTGGCAACAGTTTTTAAGAAATAAAAAGGACTATTGGCAATGGAAAATCTACCAATAGTCTTAAAGTATTAGTTCTTAAAGCTATGTATAGGGGCAGGTATTCTTCCACCTCTATCAATAAATAACTTACTAGAGAATTTACTAACTTCCATTATAGGTGCTCTTCCAAGCAATCCTCCAAATTCTACTTCGTCTCCAATGGTTTTACCAGGAACAGGTATAATTCTAACTGCTGTAGTTTTATTGTTAATTACTCCGATAGCAGCTTCATCTGCGATTATTGCAGAAATAGTTTCCTCAGGAGTGTCACCAGGTATAGCAATCATATCTAAACCAACGGAACATACACAAGTCATAGCTTCTAGTTTTTCTAGGGAGAGAGATTTGTTATTAACGGCATTTATCATTCCAATATCTTCACTTACAGGTATGAAAGCACCACTTAGTCCTCCTACATGGCTACAAGCCATAACTCCACCTTTTTTAACAGCATCATTTAATAATGCGAGGGCGGCTGTAGTACCAGGAGCTCCACAACTTTCAATACCCATCTCCTCTAAAATATGAGCTACACTATCTCCAACGGAGGGTGTAGGAGCCAAAGATAAATCTATAATTCCAAAAGGCACTCCAAGTCGTCTTGAGGCTTCACGAGCAACTAATTCTCCCATTCTAGTTATCTTAAAGGAAGTTTTCTTTATGGTTTCTGCTACAATATCAAAAGGTTCACCTTGTATATTTTCAAGAGCAGATTTAACAACTCCAGGACCACTAACGCCTACATTGATTACGCAATCGCCTTCTCCAACTCCATGGAATGCTCCTGCCATAAAAGGATTATCCTCTACAGCATTAGCAAAAACTACTAGTTTTGCACTGCCAATACCAAAATCCTCCTTTGTAAGTTCAGCGGTTCTTTTTATTATTCCACCCATTTGACGAACAGCATCCATGTTAATCCCTGATTTTGTACAACCTATGTTCACGGAGGAGCATACTAAATTTGTAGAAGATAGTGCTTCAGGTATAGAGTCTATGAGTATTTTATCGCCCTTACTATATCCCTTTTGTACTAAAGCTGAAAATCCTCCTATAAAATTAACTCCAACTGTAGAGGCAGCTTTATCTAAAATTTTTGCATATTCTACATAATCGATATCATCAGATGCTCCTGCTATTATTGAGATAGGGGTTACGGAAATTCTTTTATGAATAATTGGAATGCCGTATTCTTCCTCAATCTCTTCACCGACTTTTACTAAATGTTCAGCGTTTTTACATATTTTATCATATATTTTTTTTCTGGATTTTTCACCGCTTGAGTCTATGCAGTCAAGCAGAGAAATTCCCATGGTAATAGTTCTTATATCTAATTTTTCTTTTTCTATCATTCTAATAGTTTCAAGTATATCATATGAATTTAGCATGAAAAGTCCCCCTTTATATTCTGTGCATAGAATTAAATACATCTTCGTGTTGAATTCTAATAGATACTCCTAGTTCTTCTCCTTTAGTCTTTAAAGAATCTTTTAGCTCTTTAAAGCTTATGTTGGATTTTTCAATGTCAATAAGCATAATCATAGTAAAGTATTCTTGAATGATTGTTTGACTAATATCCAATATGTTTACATTTTTTTTGCTTAGTTCATTACTTACGCCTGCAATAATACCAACGATATCTTTCCCAATAACTGTTACAATAGCTTTCATAATTAAACCCTCCTCATTTTAAAACATATAATTCTTAAAATAAATTTTAGCACATTAAAATTATAAAGTGAATATATAATTAACTATAAAAGCATAATATGGTTAGTTATAATTATTGCAGGGAGTGATTATATGAATAAAATGGATAATGCGGATAAAACAATAATAATGGGAATTTCTATTGAGCCAAGGAATCTTCATGCAGTAAAAGTTCAAGACATACTTACAAGACATGGTTGTATCATTAAAACTAGACTAGGGCTACATGAGACTTCAAGCGATACCTGTTCTCATAAAGGAATAATATTATTGCAACTCTGTGGAAAAGATGAAGATATAAAAATATTAGAAAAAGATTTGATGGATATAGAAGGCGTTAGAGTAAATAAAATGGAAATTTAAAAAATACAATTAGCCACACTGTGGCTAATTGTATTTTAAATTTAAAGTAATATATTATTTAGATATATCATGGTTACCATCTGAAATATAAATATACAAGGAATTCCAAGGGTGAAACTTTTATGTTTCGTCTTATGGCGAAATAATTGCATACCTAGAAAAATACCTATACTGCCAAAAGCTAGAGCAGTTAAAAATAAATTCTTTTCAGATATTCTCCATTTACCCTTTATAGATTTCTTTTTATCTATGTACATTATTATAAACCCATATAGATTAATAACTAATAAATAACAATAAAATATTTTCATGATAAACCTCTTTTCTTTACTTTTTAAATATATACATATATTACAATTTATTATCTTTTCTAAATTTATAAGGAGAAACTCCAGTGATTTTTTTAAAAACTTTACTAAAGTATGCGGAATCTGCAAATCCTACATTCAATGCTATATAACCAATATTTTTATCAGAATCAATTAGTTGGGTTTTAGACTTTTCTATTCTTACCTTGGATAAATAATCAACAAAATTAATGTTTACCTTAGATTTGAAAAACCTACTAAAGTATTGAGGATTTAAATGAACATAGGAAGATATATCTTCTAAAGTTATTTCCTTACTATAATTATCATTAATAAATTGGATAGCCTTCTCTATAATAGCACAGTCTATATCTCTTAAAACATCTTTAGAAACTATTTTATCCCTGTTTATTTCAGAAATTGCATTGTTTATGGATTGGATCAGTTCTTGAGGCCTAGCGGGTTTTAGTAAATAGTCAAAAACATTTACTTTTATACCAAATTGTGCAAATTTAAAATCATCATAAGCTGTTAATATTATAGTCTTGGTATCTGGTAGCAGATTATATATGATTTGTTGGCATTGAAGACCATTCATCACAGGCATTTTAATATCCATTATAATAATGTGAGGCTTAACACTTTTAGCAATGCTAAGAGCTTCTTCTCCATCCTTCGCCTCTCCTATAATTTTTACATTAGACAAATTATTTCTTACGATGAAATTGAGAGCCTTACGTTCTAAAATTTCATCTTCAGCAATTAATAATTTATACATAACATTTCTCCAGAAAAATAATGAGGTATTTTTATTGTAACTTTAGTACCGGAGCCTAGCCTGCTTTCCACAAAAAAACTACATTCATGAGTAAAATAATATAGTAATCTATCTTTCACATTTTGAATGCCTAGCTCAAGGGAACTTCTTTCGTTATCGTAGAAATTTATCATTTTAAGTTTAGTTTCATCCATTCCTAAGCCGTTATCTATTATTTCTAATAAAATATATTTATCATAAAAAATTTCTCCATTAATTATAACTTTTCCTCCTTCTTTTTTAGATTCTAAACCATGTATTATGGAATTTTCAACTAAAGGTTGTAAAGTCATAACAGGTATTTTACAATTACATATTTTTTCATCAATATTAATTTCATATGAAATCCTATCTCCAAACCGCTGATGCTGTATATATAGGTATTTTTCTATATTTTTAATTTCAGTATCAATAGTAACTAAATGCTGAGAGTTTTTTATGCTATATCTGAGTAAATCGGAAAGGGCATAAATAAGAGATTCTGTTTTAGGAGCATTTTCAATAAGTGCCATTCTACCAACTGTATTCAAAGTATTAAATAAAAAATGAGGGTTAATCTGGGACTGAAGAGCTTTTATCTTTGTGTTTTTAAGTAGTTTTTCTAATTTTGCTTTTTCTTGAGTTTCTTTTAAAAGCTTATTGCTAATGATATTAGATATTCCAATTTTGGCAATGAAGTTAGAGAATAAAAATAGAAATTCGGAAGCTTCCATAATATCTTTATGTTTCCACACATTAACTTCTTTAAGTGCATGGTCTAGTTTGGTTTTTGGGAGATTTAGCTCTTTGGATAATTTATCTAAATCCATATTTTTTTTATTATGAAATTCTTCAACAATGACCTGACCGCATAACATGCATCCTATATAATTATTATCTACAATAATAGGTGCGGCTAAATCAGTTAATCCTGCGTGGCAAAAATAAATTATTGGTTTACCTTGACGCATGGCATCAAAGCCGCCCTTAGCATCGCATAAGATGCACCTTCTTTTTCCTTCATCACTACTTCTAACTAGAGTGCAAAATCTAGAAAATTTACTTGAGTTAGCTACGGGGTTACCACTTTCATCTACGGTAATAGTAGATAATCCAACTATATTAGCAAACTTATCTTGTATATTTTGTAAAAAATCTATGTCAATAATTTCATTGAATTTATAATTGTTGAATATTGGCATTATATCCCTCCTACAATAGCTATTTATTCTATATTTTAAAGAAGAAATCCTTCAAGTTAATTCCAATAAATTATTTTAATGTAAATAAAATACAAATAAAAGTAAATAAATTACAAACTAAATATGTCAATATACTATAAAAACATATCAATATAATTAGGATTAAATAAAATAAATTAGTATATAGTTTAAGTAGAAAATAAATTTGGAGGTGTCTATATGGGACAAGAAGCCTTAGGAATGATTGAAACTAAAGGATTGGTGTCAGCAATTGAAGCGGCAGATGCTATGGTTAAGGCTGCAAATGTTAGTTTAATTGGGTATGAAAAAGTTGGAGCAGGTTTAATAACTGTAATGGTTAGAGGAGATGTAGGGGCAGTTAAAGCTGCTACAGATGCAGGAGCTACTTCAGCGCAAAGAGTTGGGGAATTAATAGCTGTACATGTAATACCAAGGCCTCATACAGATGTTGAAAAAATTCTACCTAAATCTAATCAAGAGTAAAAGGGTATATAAAGTATGAATAAGGATATTGTTCAAAAGGTTTTAGAGGAAGTAAAAAGACAAATAGAAATGAAAGATAAAGAGATTCTTAATGTAGAAATAAAAAAGGAGGAAGAAAAAGTGGAAAATCTAATAGGCTCATCAGGTATTACAGAATATATAGGATGTGCCATTGGTGATACAGTAGGACTAGTAATAGCTAATGTAGATACCGCTCTTCATGAAAAAATAGGATTAGATAAGAAATATAGATCCATCGGTATTTTGGGTTCAAGAACAGGAGCTGGCCCTCATATAATGGCGGCAGATGAAGCTGTTAAGGCAACTAACACCGAAGTTGTAGCAGTTGAGCTTGCAAGAGATACTAAAGGTGGAGCAGGACATGGGTCATTAATAATTTTGGCAGCAGAAGATGTTTCAGATGCGAGAAGAGCTGTAGAGGTAGCTTTAAGGGAATTGGACAGAACCTTTGGTGATGTTTATGGATGTGATGTAGGACACTTAGAGCTTCAATATACGGCTAGGGCAAGTTATGCAGTAAATAAGGCTTTTGGAGCGCCTATAGGAAAGGCATTTGGACTCATAGTTGGTGCCCCAGCGGCTATTGGTGTAGTTATGGCAGATACTGCACTAAAAACTGCAAACGTTGAAGCTATTGCTTATTCAAGTCCTAATGCGGGGACAGCTCATTCAAATGAAGTTATACTTGCTATAACAGGGGATTCAGGAGCAGTTAGACAATCTGTAATGTCTGCAAGAGATAAAGGATTAAGCATACTTAAAGCTATGGGACAAAAACCTGAATCATCAACTACTCCATACATTTAATTATAGGGACGGTGAGAGGAATGAAAAAATCTAAAAGATTTGAAATTTTAAAAGATAAAGAAGTTAATAAAGATGGGTTTGTTAAGGATTGGGCGGAGGTAGGCCTTATCGCTGTAGGAAGTCCTAAAGATCCCAAACCAAGTGTAAAAATAGAAAATGGTTTAATAGTTGAAATGGACGGTAAAAGAAGAGAGGATTTTGATTTCATAGATGTATTTATTGCTGATTATGCAATAAACATAGAAAATACTGAAAGGGCTATGAATATCCCTTCCATGGAAATAGCTAGAATGTTAGTAGATATAAATGTATCTAGAGAAAGGTTAGTAAAGATTACTACAGCTTTAACTCCAGCTAAAATAGTAGAAGTTGTTGATAGCCTAAATGTAGTGGAAATGATGATGGCTGTTCAAAAGATGAGAGCAAGAAGAACACCATCAAATCAATGTCATGTAACTAATGTTAAAGATAATCCAGTTCAAATCGCGGCAGATGGAGCGGAAGCAGCAATTAGGGGCTTTGATGAGATGGAAACTACCGTTGGTATAGTTAGATATGCTCCTTTCAATGCTCTAGCTCTATTAATAGGCGCTCAAACAGGAAGAGGAGGAATTTTAACTCAATGTGCTCTTGAAGAAGCTACTGAGCTAAGACTTGGTATGCTTGGATACACTTCCTATGCAGAAACCATATCCGTATACGGTACAGAGAATGTATTTGTTGATGGAGACGACACACCATGGTCAAAGGCATTTTTAGCTTCTGCCTATGCTTCAAGAGGATTAAAGATGAGATTTACTTCAGGTACGGGTTCTGAGGTTCAAATGGGTTATGCAGAGGGAAAATCTATGTTATATCTTGAGGCAAGGTGTATCATGATTACAAAAGGAGCAGGGGCACAAGGGTTACAAAATGGTTCTATAAGTTGTATTGGTGTGCCAGGTGCAGTTGCAGGTGGAATAAGGGCAGTTTTGGCAGAAAATCTTATTACAACTATGTTGGACTTAGAAGTAGCCTCTGGAAATGATCAAACCTTTACCCACTCACCTATAAGAAAAACAGCGAGAACTATGATGCAGTTCTTACCGGGAACAGATTTTATATTCTCTGGATATAGTGCAGTACCAAACTATGACAACATGTTTGCAGGGTCAAACTTTGATGCAGAGGATTATGACGATTACTTAGTTATACAAAGGGATTTAAAAGTTGATGGTGGACTAAAACCTGTAACGGAAGAAGAAGTTACCAAAATAAGAAATAAAGCAGCAAAGGCACTTCAAGCGGTATTTAAGGAATTAGCTCTTCCACCGATTACTGATGAGGAAGTAGAAGCTGCAACCTATGCCCATGGAAGTAAAGATATGCCAAATAGAAATGTAGTAGAAGATTTGAAGGCAGCTCAAGAATTATTGGATAGGGGACTTACGGGGCTTGATATAGTTAAAGCTCTTTATAAATCAGGTTTTGAAGATATAGCCTCCAATGTGTTGAATATGCTAAAGCAAAGAGTTGCAGGAGACTATCTACACACATCATCTATATTTGATAAAGATTTTAATGTAATAACAGCAGTTAATGACATGAATGATTACATGGGACCAGGAACTGGTTATAGATTAGATGGAGAAAGATGGGAAGAGATTAAAAATATTACACAAGCTCTTGATCCAGCGTCTATATAAGAGGGGAGTGAGATTATGAATAATGTATATTCCAACGAAGATTTAATAGAAATCATAACCAAAGAAGTATTAAGACAAATGGAAGAGAGAAAAAAAATTAATAAAGAAGCGGATAAGCTGATCCTAAATGATAATGGTAAGTTTAAAATAATAGAAAATGGAGAAGCAAGCATAGGGAAAAGAGGAGATGAGGTTGTAATTGCTGTAGGACCAGCCTTTGGAGAAAGATTGACTCAAAGCATAATAGGTATACCTCATGAAGATATATTAAAGGAAGTTATGGCAGGGATTGAAGAAGAGGGAATAACTCCAAGAATTATTAAAGTGATTAGAACATCTGATGTTGGATTTATGGCTCATGATGCCGCAAAATTAAGTGGCTCGGGTATAGGAATTGGAATTCAATCAAAGGGAACAACGGTTATTCATCAAAAGAATTTACAGCCATTAAATAATTTAGAATTATTCCCTCAAGCACCTTTGATAGATAGGGAAACCTATAGAGCAATAGGAAAAAATGCCGCAAAATATGCTAAAGGGGAATCACCAGATCCTGTTCCAGTTAGAAATGATCAAATGGCAAGACCAAGCTATCAGGCTATATCTGCAGTGCTACATATTAAAGAAACAAGCTATGTAGTTCAACGGAAGAAACCTATAGAACTTAAAGTAGTATTTGAATAGGGGTGAAAATATGGATAATGCTTTAATAGAACAGATTATCAATGAAGTGATAAAAAAATTAGATGTGAGTCAGGGTAAAGAAATTAAAGAGATTAAAGAAACTAAAGAAGTTAAAGAAGTTTGCTTAAAAGAGCAGTTAAGCAAAAAAGATTATCCTCTTATAAAAAATAGAAAAGAGCTTCTAAACACTAAGACAGGTAAAACCATTGATGAAATAAATATTAACAATGTTATAAATGGAAATATAACGCCTGAAGATATAAAGATAACAGGAGAGGTATTATTATACCAAGCTCAAATTGCTGAAAGTGTTGGCAGATATCAATTTGCAAGAAATTTAAAGAGAGCAGCGGAGCTTACAGCAGTACCAGATGAAAGGGTGCTTGAAATTTATAACTCATTAAGGCCCTATAGATCTACTAAAGAAGAACTTATAAATATAGCCATAGAATTAGAAAGCAAATATAATGCTAAATTAAATGGCGCTTTAGTTAGACATGCAGCAGAAGTATATGATAAAAAGGGAAGACTAAAAGAAGAGTAGTTAGAGGTGATTTGCATTGAAGCTAGTTGCAGGAATTGATATAGGGAATTCTACTACGGAAGTTGCCATTGCTGACATTGAAAATGGATTGAATTTTTTAACTAGTAGCATTGGCAAGACTTCTGGAATAAAGGGTACTGTTGAGAATATTACAGGAATGATGTTGGCGCTGAAAGATGCCTGTAGCAAAATAAATATAAGTATAAGTGATTTAGAAGCAATATGCATAAATGAAGCCACTCCTGTAATTGGTGATGTTGCTATGGAAACTATAACTGAAACAGTAATCACAGAGTCTACCATGATAGGACATAATCCAGACACCCCAGGAGGTATTGGATTAGGCATTGGAAAAACAGTCTACTTACAGGAACTTGAAAATATAGGGTCCCAAGAGGTTATATGCATAATACCAAAGCATATTCACTTTGAAAGAGCTGCAAAGGAGTTAAATTCAGCTATGGAGCGAGGGGCGAAAATTAATGGAGCCATAGCTCAAGGGGATGACGGAGTTATTATATGTAATAGACTCATAAAAAAAATACCCATAGTAGATGAAGTAGCTTTTATAGATAAAATACCTATGGGAATGATGGGAGCTGTTGAAGTTGCAAACCTAGGTGAAACTATAAAGGCCCTATCAAATCCTTATGGACTAGCTACTATTTTTAATCTATACCCAAAGGAGACTAAACAGGTTATTCCTGTAGCCAGAGCCTTAATTGGCAACAGATCAGCGGTGGTTATAAGAACACCAGAGGGAGATGTTAAAGAAAGAACTATACCTGCAGGAAAATTAATTTTCACTGGTAAAAGAATAAAAGAAGTAGGTATAGAAGAAGGTGGAGAAAAGATAATGAAAGCTCTATCTGAAGTATGGCCCTTAAAGGATATAACTGGAGAAGCTGGTACCAATGTAGGCGGAATGATGGAGAGAGTAAGGCAGGTTATGGGAGAGTTAACCAAACAGCAATTAAATGAAATAGGGATTGGAGATATTCTTGCGGTAGATACCTTTCTCCCTCAAAAGGTTCAAGGGGGAGTCGCTGGTGAATTTGCATTAGAAAATGCAGTAGCTTTAGCTGCTATGGTAAAGACTAGCAAACTTCCTATGGAGCATATTGCTCAAAAACTTAGGGAGGAAACTAAGGTTGAAGTTTTAATTGAAGGGGTTGAAGCAAATATGGCTGTACTTGGAGGATTGACCACTCCAGGTACAGACAAACCTCTTGTAATTTTAGATATGGGAGGAGGTTCTACTGATTCAGCATATATAGGGAAAGCAAACTCCATAAAATCTGTACATCATGCAGGAGCAGGAGAAATGGTTACAATGCTAATAAAATCTGAATTAGGAATAGATGATTTTAGTTTAGCAGAAGACATAAAAAAATATCCACTAGCTAAAGTTGAAAGCTTATTTAATTTAAGATATGAAGATGGAACCGTATGTTTCTTCCAAAAACCTTTATCACCATCGTTGTTTGCTCGCGTTGTAGTAGTAAAGGAAAATGAAATGGTCCCAATACCTACAAAACATACTATAGAGAAGATAAGAAGTATTAGAAGGGAAGCAAAGAAAAAAGTATTTATAACCAATGTTTTGAGAGCGTTAGAAGAGATATCCTATAATAATGACATAAGAAACATAGACTTTGTTGTATTATTGGGAGGTTCTGCTATGGATTTTGAAATACCAGAGATGATTTCAGATGAATTATCACACTATGGCATAGTTTGTGGAAGAGGAAATATTAGAGGGAAAGAGGGGCCAAGAAATGCAGTAGCTACAGGACTTGTAATATCCTACTACAATAAACTAAGGAGCAGAGAAAATGAAGGATGAAAGAGCAAATCTTCACTGTATAAAAGTTCATAGCCATGATCCAGAGGAAAGAATTTTAGTAGAAGTGCTAGCTGGCATGGAAGAAGAAGGAATTCCCTGGGAAGTCGTGGATGTTACTAAAATAAATAGTGGACTTAAAGATGAAGATTTAATAAAAATGGCTTATGAAGCCTGCAAGGAATCTAATATGGGCATAGGTGTAGCTATAAATAAAAATAAAGTAGCAGTTCATTATATTAAGCTAAAAGAGAAAAATCCATTAATATTAAAAGAAATAAAGAATTATGAAATTAACGTGGCAAGGGCTATAGGGTGTAATGCAGGAAGACTTTATAAAGTAATGCCTTTTAGAGATACTGAAGATGGGGGAAATAAGGAGCTAGTAGAATTTATAAGAAAATCTGTGATAGAAGTTTTACATAGGATATATAAGGAATAGTTCTTTTTTATTAAGGGTATAGTAAAAATCAATATTGTAATAATATGATAATAAACTATGAAAACATATTGATGGATATGTGGATTAAGGAGAAAAGCTATGATTTTAGGAAAAGTAACAGGAAATGTGGTTTCCACACAAAAGGATGAAAGGCTTACGGGAAATAAATTTTTAATTGTACAGCCAATAAATAGTAAGGGAGAGCCTGGGGGATTATGCTTTGTAGCAACGGATACAATAGGAGCAGGAATAGATGAAATAGTGTTAGTAGTGAAGGGAAGTTCAGCAAGGCATATGGATGAAAATAAAGTTAGTATATCCGACGCTGCTATAGTAGGAATAGTAGACTACATTGAAAGAAAGGATTGAAATATGTACTGATTGGGGATGGTGGAATTGAAGATCTATACAAAAGGGGGAGATCAAGGTGAAACTTCCCTTATTGGAGGGAAGAAAGTAAGCAAGGAAGATGATAGGTTGTGGGCCTATGGTACCATAGATGAGCTCAATTCTTTCCTTGGACTTGCTAGATCTAAAGTGAAAGATCATAAATTAAAAGAAGTCTTATTAAATATTCAAAAAGAGCTTTTCAATGTTGGAGCGGAACTTGCATCTCTAGGGACAAATAAGTACAAAATTTATATAAATGAAGACAATGTAAGTTATATTGAAAATACTATAGATACTTTATATAAAGATTTACCTAAAATAAAGAGATTTGTAATCCCTGGTGGATCAGAAGAGTCTGGAGTTTTAGATGTGGCTAGAACCACAGTAAGAAAGGCAGAGAGATACATAGTTAAGCTAAAAGAATATTATGATGTAAATGAATATCTTTTAAAATATATAAATAGATTATCAGATTTATTATATACTATGGCAAGAATTATAGATTATAAAGAAATCATAAAAAAGTCAAAAGAAAGGATAGACATAGCCATAAATTTAAAAGAATTAGATTGGAAGAAAGCAGATTATATAATAAAAGAATGCATAAAAAAAGCTGAGGAAATTTCTATACCTATGGTCATATATGTATGTGACCAGTCGGGAAACCCAATTTCTATGGTTAGAATGAGTGAATCTTTATTAGTAAGTTTAGATATTGCAAGGGATAAGGCATATACGGCAGCAGCTTTAAAAATGAGCACTGATAAATTAAAGGACCTATCTCAGCCCACGGGAGAACTTTATGGAATAAATAGCTTAAATAAAATAATCACTTTTGGTGGAGGAATTCCTATTAGTGTAGAAGGAAGGATTATAGGGGCAATTGGAGTAAGTGGTGGAACTGTAAAAGAAGACATAGCTGTAGCAGAATATGGGGTGAAAGCTTTTCAGGAGGTGGTTAGCTATGGAACTGAATAGTGATAAACTTTCTCTTATAGTTCAAAGAGTTTTAATGGAGATGAATGAAAAGAACTTAAAAAGGAATATAAGTGATGGCATATTTAATACCATGGATGAATGTATTAAGGCTGCAGAACAGGCTTATAAAGATTTATCTTGTATGACTGTAAGTGAGAGGGAAAAATTAATTAGCTCCATGAGAAAGGCAATTTTAGATAATGCTATGGAAATTGCAGATCTATGTGTTAAAGAGACTAAAATGGGAAGAAAAGATCATAAATATCTTAAAATGAAGTTAGTAGCTGAAAAAACTCCAGGCACAGAAGTATTAAGCACTAAGGCTTACACTGGAGACAAAGGTCTTACTTTAGTAGAGATGTCACCTTATGGTATAATAGGTTCTATAATTCCTTCAACAAATCCAGCGGCAACTGTAGCTTGTAACTCTATTGGCATGATAGCTGCAGGTAACGCAGTGGTGTTTTCTCCTCATCCTAAAGCCATAGAATGTAGTTTAACTACTATAAAGATATTAAATAAAGCCATAAGGGAAGCAGGGGGACCAGAAAATCTTATAACTAGCGTAGGTAAACCAACACTTGAAGATACAATGGACATGATAAATCACCCCAAAGTTAGAATGTTAGTAGCCACAGGAGGGCCGGAAATAGTAAAAATAGCTCTTTCTTCAGGTAAGAAGGCTATTGGAGCAGGAGCTGGAAATCCACCGGTGTTAGTAGACGAGACGGCGGATATAAAAAAAGCTGCAAGGGATATAATAAAAGGATGCTCCTTTGACAATAATCTTCCCTGTATTGCAGAAAAGGAAACTATAGTAGTAGAGAAAGTTTTTCAATTTTTTATGGAAGAAATGAAAAAAATTGAAGGAGTTTATGAGCTAAATGAAGATGAAATTAACAAGTTATTAAAGGTAGTACTTGTTGAAAAAGCAAATAATAAATTTACTTTAAACAAAGAATATGTTGGGAAAGATGCTAATGTAATTCTTCAAAGCATAGGGGTAAATGTTACAAAGCACATTGAATGCTTGATATGTAGAGTACCTAAGAATCATCCTTTTGTAACAGAGGAACTTATGATGCCCATACTTCCTGTTGTTAGAGCTAAAAATTTTGATGAAGCTTTAGAAATTGCATTACAAGCAGAAGGAGGAAATAAGCATACTGCGGTGATACATTCTAAAAATGTGGATAATTTGACTAAAATGGCAAGGACAATAAATACCACAATATTCGTTAAAAACGCTCCATCCTATGCAGGAATTGGATTCGGAGGAGAGGGATATACCACATTTACCATAGCAGGACCTACAGGAGAGGGACTTACCAATGCTTCTTCTTTTACCAGGGAAGTTAGATGCGTAATGGTGGACTCCTTTAGAATTATATAAGCAGAGGCTAAAAAAACATATAGAATGGAGAATACTTTATGACAGATAAAAATATTGAAATGATGAAAAAAATTATTGAAGAAAAGAAGATGAAAGGCTCAAAATCTAATTTAGTACAAAGGCCAGAAAAGAGTACTGGACATACTAGAAAAGCAAGTAGAAGCAGTAAAAAGTCTGGAGGATTATTTGATAAATAGAGCTCTTAAATAAGGATTATAAAGGGAGCTTAAGCGGGACTTTACGTAGAAAATGAAATATCTATATAAGGTCCCTTTAGATTGCTTGAAAAATAAGGAATTAATTTTAAGTTTTGTATAGTGTTGACATTTATATGGTATAATTAAAATATTATAGTATTTTAAGGTGATGTTATTATGAAGTTATTTAGTGTGATAAATATGGATATAGTTGCCTCAAGAAATATAAAAAATAGGGAAACTATACAAGAAGAATTAATAGAATACATAAAAAAATTGAATATTGAACTTAAAGACATCCTTGCAACTTCTATTACATTTACATTAGGGGATGAATGGCAAATTGTTTTGAAACAGCCAAGCAAAAGCTATTATGTTGTAGATAGGTTTCAGAAGTTTTTGAAAAGTAAAGGTATAAATATTTATGCTGGAATAGGTATAGGAACCATAAGTACTAGTATTTATAGCGATACTAGATTGATGGATGGAGAATGTTTTCTTATAGGGAGAGAAGCATTAAATATAGCAAAAGAAAAAAATAGATTTTATAGTAAGCAGCTAAATAGCACAAAAAATAATATTTATTTTAGTGCTAAGAATGTGTCTTTTTTAAAACCACCTGTAAAGGTAAAGAAGTCCTCATTACTTGAGGAGGTTGCAATAACTACGGAACAGGAAGAAAATTATAATTTATCAATTAATAAAGTTATTAACACATTAATTGAAAATAATGAAGTGTTGAAAAGCGGAATAACTATTAAGCAGTTAGAAATTATAGAGCTCTATGAACACTTTGGCTCTTATAATAATATTGTAAAGGAAAATCCAGGTCTTTCTAAGGCTAATATAAGTCAAAAGATTAATGCATCTAATTATTTTGTAATTAATAACAATAATTTAATTATTGAATCTATGTTAGACCTATATTGTAATATTAGAAAGGGTAATTAAAATGCGTTTAAGAATTATTTTGTTGCTTATACTGAGCCACTTTTTATGTGATTTTATATTACAAAATGAAAAAATTTTGAAATTAAGATTTAGCAAAGATATGAGTAATAATTTAAAAGGAAATGCAGTACATAGCCTTATGCACTTTTTTGTTATGTTTTTTATAATGGGTTTGTTTGGATATAGTTATTACTTTAAAACTATATTTTATATAGCTGTACTTCATTTTGCAATAGATGAAGTGAAAACATTGGCGATTAAATTTAAAAAGTCCCTTGAAAACAATATAGCTTTATTTGTATTAGACCAATTGCTTCATATGATAGTAATACTTATAGTTGTGTGTGATTTATCTTTAAATAGAGCATTGAATAGCATATATGAAGTCATTAAGATTTACCCAGATGGGATAAATTTAGTAGACCGTTATATTATTATAAGTATTGTTTTTATATTGTGCACTTGGGGAGCAGGAATTTTTATTATGAAATATATTAAAAGTACAAATCTAAATGGATATACCCATCTTATGGATAAAGGATTTATTATAGTAAAAAAATCTAGCGATGTTAACTCAGGCGCTAGAAATGGAGGCTTTATAATTGGTATTCTGGAAAGAATTTTTATATTAATTGGCATATCTATAGGACAACCCTCTATGATAGGTTTTGTCCTTACTGCTAAATCCATTGCTAGATTTAAAAAATTAGATGATGATAGCTTTGTAGAATATTTTATTATTGGCACTTTTATTAGCTTTATTATAGCTATAATAGGGGGTATAATAATCAATACTTTAAATGTTATCCCAATCATCAAATAAAATTACTAAGGGTAAGTTGTTTTTTTTAGCATATTTTACTGCATCTCTTGCTCTATAAAATGAAGGTCCATCTAACTGATTTACAGTAAGCTGGAAATTATGGATAGATACATCGCCAATACCTGCACCTGTATAGAATCTAATATCTTTCAAATATCTTTTGAAAAAATCTAATATTTCTATAAAGTCGTAAGGGTATTTTAATAATCCTTGCCACTCGTCGCCTGTAGTTATTAAAAATGGAGAAATAATAACATCTTTAAATTTAATATTTGTATTTTTTAACATATCTATAATTTTATATTGAACTTCTTCTCTATTCTCTATTGTTCTAGATGATTTTATATCACAAATTAAAGTGCAGTAAAGCAAAGAATAACTACCTCCTATCTATGAGTAAAGTTTTTGAGCTTTACTATATTAAAGTTAAGTTTAAAAACTTTACTCTATATAAAATTATATCCATATTTCATAATATGAGTATAAAAATAAATGGTGAATTTATTCCCTTGGTTTAATGTTAAATTGATTGGTTTTACCCATTGCATATGCTAATTTTATAATTGATTGCTCCTCTGTGGTCATTTCTCGGTTAAACATTTTTTCAAACTGTTTAATTAATTTAACCTCATCAATGCCTCCACTTTTACCATTATGCCTATTTTTATTTATTTCTTTCACATAGTTATATATTTTAGGTTTTAGGTCATCAGTATAAATTTCTTTGAAAACTTCTGAGGTATAGTAAGCATCGTTAAAAGCGTCGTGAAAGTTCATATTGGATTGAATATTTAATAGTTTTACTGCATTACTTAATCCAATATTAGTTCCTTTAGGAAGTTTAAAAAACTTAGATGCTTCACGTTGAATATTAATGTATTCTTTAGGAATTAAAGAAGGATCTAGACTATGGTATTTTATATTTCTAAATAATTCTTTCATATCAGATGAACCCCAAATGCATAATATACTTTTAAATTCTGCAAAGTCAACAAAGGCTTTATACACCTCTTTAAATGACTCTCCTTTATTTAAATTTTCAGTGGTTATATTGGTTATTTGTTTTACATAGGGATGAATTCTAGTATATATTTCGGGCTTAACTATATTGTTAAAAGTGGAAACTGTTTGAAGGCTTTCGTCAAGCTTTACCGCACCGATTTGAATTATCTCAAAAGGACATTTGTAGTTTCTTGCAGTGGTATTATCTTCATCAAAATTATAGTGTTGATTAAATTCTAAATCAAATATTATATAGTTCATTTTTCACTCCCCTAAAAATAGTTAACATCATTTAGTATTCCACATGGATGTACAAAAATACTTTGAGAATACAAAAGCAAACTTTTGATTATGTAAAAATTTTCATGGTTGATTTTGCATATATTTATATATATTATTTAATTAATGGGAAAAATTAAAAGAGGAGGTGAGATTATTATATGTTAGAAGAAGCAAATAATTTTATAAAAAAAATGGAAGCAACTATGAATAAAGATAATGAAATCAATACAAACAGTGAAATGAAGGTAGGAGTAGATTTAGGAACTTCACACATAGTTATTACTGTACTTGACAAAGAAAACAATCCTGTTTGTGGAGAAATGTATAGAGCTAGTGCTGTAAGAGATGGTATAGTAGTAGATTATCTAAATGCTGTACATATAGTTTCAAAATTAAAGGATAAAATAGAAAAAAGATTAGGAAGAGAATTAGAGTATGCAGCTACTGCCATACCTCCAGGAATTTCGGAAGGTAACATTAAAGTTATGAAGAACGTAGTTGAGGGAGCTGGGTTTGAAGTTAATAATGTAGTGGATGAACCAACAGCTGCTGCTTATACACTAGGAATAACAGATGGCGCCATAGTAGATATAGGAGGAGGAACCACGGGTATATCTATTTTAAAAAATGGCAACGTTATTTATACTGCTGATGAACCAACAGGAGGAACGCACTTATCCTTAGTTTTAGCAGGATATTACGGTATAAGTTTTGAAGAAGCTGAAGAGCTTAAAAGAAAGAATGAAAAACATCGTGAAATATTGCCTATTGTAACACCGGTTTTAGAGAGGGTAGGAAATATAGTAACTAGATACATAAAGGGCTATGATGTAGATATAATTTATTTAGTTGGAGGAACTTGTTGTCTTGAAGGATGTGAGAAAGTAATAGAAAAATATACTGGTATAAAATGTGTAAAACCAGAAAATCCATTACTAGTTACTCCGATGGGTATTGCTATAAATTCACAATTACAAGGAGGGGTTAGTTATGAAGGCAATTTTTGAGAGAAGAAGTATAAGAAAATATACTGGAGAGAAAGTAAGTGAAGAGCTAGTAGGAAAATTATTAAAAGCAGCAATGGCAGCCCCATCTGCAGGGAATCAGCAAGTATGGGAGTTTATAGTAGTAAGAGATAGAAAAGTATTAGAGGATATAACTAAGGCACATCAATACTCACAAATGCTTAAAGAAGCGGATTTAGCTATAATAGTTTGCGCTGATACATCTAGAGAGAAATATAAAGGATATTGGGTTCAAGATTGTTCAGCAGCTACTGAAAATATACTAGTTGAGGCTCAGCATTTAGGATTAGGGGCAGTATGGTTAGGTGTATATCCCGTAGAACAAAGGGTTAAAGATATTAAAAAATTATTTAAGCTTCCAGAAGATGTATATCCTTTATCCATAATTTCAATAGGTCATCCAGGAGAAAGAAAAGAACATTCAGATAGATTTGATAAAAATAAAATACATTATGATAGATGGTAATACAAAGGCCATATATAAGCATGGTAAATGCTATAAAAGTTGCAGAGAGGTTCAATTAAATTGATAAAAAATAGTTAAAATTTTGGATTAATCAAAGTTTTAACTATTTTTATATATTACAAAATTGTAATTTTAATATTATTTTTGTTTCTTTTTAATAAATTGTAAAAAAGTTAAAAAAGAAGTGAAATTTGAGGAAAAATTTAGTATAATATTCTTTATGGTATAATTACGATATAATGGAATTTAAGAGGGGATGATTAAAATAGATAAAAAGAAATCAAGTCTTAAAAAACAATGGACAAAGAATATAATGGCTATAATTATTGGCATTTACTTATTAATAATACTGGGAGGATATTTTGCAGTTAAAGCTGTGACTAAAACTATTGTGCTTAAAGGTGGACCTGCTCTAGCTCATATAGTTACAAGTGAATTAGAGGGTAAGGATATAGACGAGCTAATAAGTAAAGGTGAAAGCAGTGAGGTCTATAAAAAAGTAGATAAAGCATTAGAAAATTTACAAGCTAGAGGAGCGGACATTTTCAGGAAAATATATATAGTTAGCAATCAAGATAATAATCAATGGAAATATTTAATAGGAAGAACTACTACAGAGAAATTTAATAATGGTGATAGCGTAGATAATGAATATTACATAGAAAATTTTGAAGAGGCCTTGGAAAAAGATACTGCAATTTGGGATAAAGACAAAACAGCTGAGGCTTCCATATTCATGCCTGTAACGATGAAAGGTGGAGAAAAGCTTATATTAGGTGTAGATTTAAATCTACAATCCCTTGCTAGAATGCAATTAATAGGACTAGGGATATTATTAGCTTTCTTATTTATAAACTTATTAGTTATGAGATTTATTGTAGGGGGAATTACAAGAAAACAGACAAAATCAATTACAGAATTATTAAAAAAGATGAAGGAAATGGCATCTTTAGAAGGAGATTTAACCAAGAGAATTGAGATAGACAGAAATGATGAAATAGGAGAATTAGCTTTGTATACTAATAAAATGTTAGATACAATACAAGACACTCTGAAAACTGTAAGCGAATTATCCAATGAATTAAAAACTACAACGGAAGATGTCACGGATTCATTTAGCAGAACTGTAGAAGATTATGGAGTTATGAAAAAGTCTGTTAAGAGTATATCAGAAAGAATTGAAAATCAAAGTGAAGAATTAAGTGAAACTTCCTATGGTGTAGCTCAGATAAACAATGCTATCAATATAATAGCAGACAACTCTCAAGCGGTTACCGAACAGGCAGTTTCTACTAGTGATAATGCATTTGAAGGCAATAAGGTAATGGAAAAGTTAGATGAAAGTTCAAAAGAGATTACATTTGTTGTAAACAAAACTTCTGATTTAGTTAGACATTTAGGAGAAAAATCAAAAGAAATTAATGGCATTGCAGATACTATAGGAGCTATAGCAGCTCAAACTAATTTACTAGCCCTCAATGCTTCCATTGAAGCGGCACGTGCTGGAGAACAGGGCAAAGGATTTGCTGTTGTTGCTGAGGAAGTTAGAAAGTTAGCTGAGGAATCATCAAAATCTGCTAAAACCATATTTAGTTTAATTGAAGAAGTAAGTAGAGGAATCGATGATGCAGTAAGTTCCATGGAATTAGTAAACAAGAGCAACGGAGAACAAAATAAGTTTGTAGAAAATGTAATTCTTAAGTTTACTCATATAGCGGATGCAATAAATGAAGTATCACAAAATGTAGAAGAGGTTTCAGCTTCTACGGAAGAGATGTCATCTAATATAAATGTAATAACAGAAAAATTTGAAAATCTAGCCAATGTGTCTGAAGAAAATAGTAGAACAGCAGAAGAAGTATCATCATTTATTGACAATCAAGCAATGGTTATAGATGACCTTTCAAAAACAATAAATAATTTGAACAGTAAATCAGATGAACTTGAGGTAAAATTAACTAAACTGAAACTAGAATAATACTAATGAAACCCTATGTATTTATACATAGGGTTTTTGATATGGTATAATGTTAATAAGGACAGGAGGATAGCATTATGAACATTCTTATAGTAGAAGATGAACAGGATATAAGAGAATTATTACAGTTACATTTGATAAAAGAAGGTTATGACGTATATGAAGCAGAGGATGGCGTAGAAGCAATTAAGATTTTTGAAAGCAATAAGGTAGATTTAATATTATTAGATATAATGTTACCAAAGTTAGATGGATTTAAGGTGCTAAACAAGATAAGAGAAAAAAGTGAAGTGCCAGTAATATTTTTAACTGCAAGATTAGGTGAAGGAGATAAAATACTAGGATTAGGTCTTGGTGGTGATGATTATATAGTAAAACCATTTAATACAATTGAAGTTATAGCTAGAGTTCAAGCATTACTTAGAAGAACTTATAAATATGGAATTTCACATAAAAATGAAATAATCAATGGAGAATTGAGAATAGATAAAGATAGCTGTGCTGTTTATAAAAATGATATTCAGTTAGATTTAAATGCAAAAGAATATAAGATACTGGAAATGTTTATGGATAATATAGGAAAAGTGCATACAAAAAAACAAATATATGAAAATGTATGGGGAGATCCATACTATGAAGATGACAACACTATAATGGTTCACATAAGCCATATAAGAGATAAAGTTGAAAATAATCCTAAAGACCCGAAATATCTAAAAACCATCAGGGGAATTGGATATAAAATGGAGAAAATAGAGTATGAGAGCTAGAAAAAAAATATCTAATTTATTGTTAAAAAATTATTTAATATCTAGCTTGATAATGTTTTTTATATTTTTAGTATTCTTTTTTGGAACTATAGCTATGTGGGTTACTTTATATTTTCCTATAAATATGATGATGATTAGTGAAGATTCTAAATTAGTAGCAGAAAATATTATTTCTAAGGACTATAAGGATATCAACATAGAAGAAATATTAAAAGTAAATGGATGGATTGAGGTATTAGATAAAGATTTAAAGGTTATATATACTAAAGGAGAAATGGAAGTAAAAAGATCACAATATTCTAGGGATGAATTAAATAAAATGCTAATTAAGATGTCCTCTCAAGATATGTTTACTCAAGAGAAGTTTATATATTCAATAGCTTATGATAAGGATAAGGATTTTTATCTTTTAGTGTATCTACCTAATGATAAACATTTTAATGACAGAATAAAAAAGCCACCTGTGTTTGTTAGTGTTAGAGTATTTTTTATTATGGCTATATCTCTATATATAATAATATTTACAATTATAATGATTATATATGCAAAACTAACATCAAGAAATTTAACTAAACCTTTAAAGGCTCTTATGGATGGAGTTAAGGCTATAGCTAGGGGAGATTATTCTGCGAGAATAAATGTTAAATCCAAAAATGAATTTGGAGAACTAGGAGATGCCTTTAATTTAATGGTAGAAAAAATAGAGGAGGAAAGAACGTTAAAGGAGAAATCTGAAGAGAATAGAAGAAGACTTATAATGGATATTTCTCATGATTTAAAGAATCCTTTAGTGAGTATAAGGGGATATTCAAATTTATTAGTAAATAATCATAATTTAGATGATGAAGAAAGGATCAAATATTTGAATGTAATAGAAAAGAATAGTATAAGAGTGAATGATTTAATTACAGATTTATTTGAATTATCTAAGTTTGATAGTATAGACTTTCAATTAGATTTGAAAAAGGAAAATATTTGTGAATTCTTAAGGGAATTAATTGCTGTATATATACCTAGCATGGAAGAAAAAAACATAGAATATAATTTCCTAATACCTGAAAAACCTATATATGCCAATTTTGATTACTATAGTCTGGATAGAGCTATTGGAAATTTAATATCTAATAGTATAAGATATAATCCGCCTCATACTAAATTAAATATAGAGGTTGAAGAATTTGAGAATATGGTGAAAATTGTAGTGAAAGATGACGGTATAGGTATACCTAAAAATTTATCTGAGGATATTTTTAATCCATTTGTTAGAGTAGATACATCAAGAAACTCTAAAAGTGGAGGAACAGGATTAGGCTTAACAATAACTAAAACTATTGTAGAAAAGCATGGTGGAAGAGTGTATTTAAAAAGTGATATCAATAAGGGATGTAAATTTACAATAATATTAAATAAATAAAAACAGTTCCATATCTAATTAGGTATGGAACTGTTTTTAATTTTAGTCATATTTAAGATTATTACAAGACCTATATAATAGGGTAGCCCTCATCATCAGGGCCATATAATCAATTTTTGTCTATAGAGACCTCTTTTACAATTGCATTATTACTTTCTTTTAGATTTTCTATTTCTGCTTTTAAAAGAGAATTTGATTTTTCTAGTTCACTAACTTTAGCTCCTAATGCCTTACCATTATGTTTTAAACTTAATTCTCTTCTTAATCCTAAAAAAGTTACAATTATTGCTCCGATAATAACGGAGATAAATATTATTAAGGCAAGGGATATTTCAACTTTAGTAAAAAGAAAATTAACAGTTATAACTGCAGAATTTTGTATAGCAAAAATAGTGACGATTATAGCAAATATTAATGATAATATGAATCCTATTCGCATAAAATTACCCCCTTAATTTCTGTAAAATATATATTACAATTATAACATAATATTTGTAATATTTATAAGTATTGGGGTAAAATAAAAAAATACGTATCAATTTCTAATTATTATGGGAAAGTTTTGAGCGTTTGGTAAATTTCTCTCCGTTTTCATGAGAACCAATTTTCTCACCATTTTTCATACCTATATTAGCACCATCTTTTGGGAACATTTTTCTCAGTTCAGCATTGCTTTTATGATCGCTTTTTAAATGGCTTTTATTATTATCCATAAAATTTCCTCCTCTTCTGAATGTCAATATTATTTTATCCAACAAAACATAAAATATAAATTTTGTTGACAGAATTAATTTTAAAACATATAATATACCATACGGGGGTATGGTAAGAAAGGAGATTGTTATGGATACATTAAAAAAATTTTGGAGTAAATATTCATATTTAATATTTTTAACTTTTGTAGTTTTGGGATTGTTTGATTTTAGATTTGCTGTTGTAGCAGTAGTATGCATGATATCACCAATATTTTTATCTTTGTTAGGAAAAGGTAGATATTGGTGTGGAAATTTATGCCCAAGGGGGAATTTTTATGATAGGGTATTATCGAAGATTGCTAAAAAAAATAGAACTTCTAAATTTTTAAATAGTAGTTACTTTAGACTCTTGGTAATTATTATTATGTTTACTGTTTTTGGTAAAGGATTATATAATAATTGGGGAGATTTTTATGGAATAGGATTACTATTTTATAGAATGATAGTGGTAACAACTTTAATAGGGATTACTTTATCTTTTTCATATAATAGTAGAGTGTGGTGTAGTTTTTGTCCTATGGGAAGTATTTCTGCATTTATTACGAAAATTAGAGGAAATAAAAATTCATTAGAGATAAATGATAGTTGTGTTGAATGTAAATTGTGTGAAAAAAAGTGTCCAATGGGCATAATCCCTTATAAATACAAAGAAAATGGAAGCATAGATCATTATGATTGTATACAATGTAAACAGTGTAGTTTTGTATGCCCTAAAAACTCAATAAAATAATTTATTTACGACTTTGTTACTTATTTGTTACCAAAAATTTCTCCATTAATATTATCATATAATTAAAGGGGGATTATCATGTTTGAGGATATAGTTTTAGTGAAAGATATATTGAATGGAGAAAGTGACAAGTTTGGTAATATAGTTGATAAATATGAAAAAATAATTTTTATTTTAATATATAATCTTATAGGGAATAATTATGACTCCGTGAAAATTTGTAAGGAAGTCTTTATCTGCGCATATGAGAATTTGTATAAATACAATTTTAATTGCAAGTTTTCTAATTGGATTTTAAAAATTGCAATAGATAGATATAATTTTTATGCTAGAAATAATGAAGTAAAAAACATAGATGTTTTACCCTCATTAGATTGTAAGGATAAGTGTATTATTGCGCTTAAATCATTGAAAAAAGACTTAACCTACAAAGATATTGGCGAAGTATTAGATACAAATGAAAACAATATAAAAGAGAGATATAGAAAAACTATAAATATATATATAAGTGCCTTAAAGGAAGCAGCCCTTTGAGGCACTTTTATTATTAAAATTACTTGACAAAATAAAGTATTGATCTTATCATTGTTAACTATAAGGAGATTTTAGGTTGACAATGATAAGGGGGAAAACTATGAAAATTAGTACTAAAAATATTATAACCACATCATTTTTTGTTGCATTAACAGCAATAGGAGCTTTTATAAAAATTCCAATTGGCCCAGCACCTATTACCATGCAATTTTTATGTACAGCATTAGCGGGAATGCTTTTAGGAAGTAAATATGGTTCTCTTTCTCAATTGCTATATTTGCTTATTGGACTTTTTGGAATACCTATATTTACAAAGGGTGGAGGATTTAGCTATATATTTGAACCTTCTTTTGGATATATAATTGGCTTTGTATTTGCTTCTTATGTTATTGGAAAAATCACGGAGTATAAAGGTGATATAGGCTTCAAAAGAATTTTTTTAGCCTGTATTATGGGCGTATGTGCAATATATCTGATAGGAGTGCCTTACCTTTATTTTATATTAAAATATGTAAATGGTGTAAATATAACAATAAGTAAGGCTTTAAATATAGGATTAATAATTTTCTTGCCTGGAGATATTTTAAAATGTATATTTACTGCCTTTTTAGGAGAAAGAATATTAAAACATAGATTTCACTAAAAAAGCATAGCTTTTTTAAGTAATGAAAAGTTAAGAGTAAAGGAATTTCATCCATTACTCTTAATTCTTCACTCCTAACTTTTCATTCTTGGTTATAAAATGCCTAGCATTTTATATATATCCATTTACCCCCCTAATAGAAATTTCTCCAGAAAATATGGGGAAGGAGTTTCCATCAGGAGTTTTAATAATTAGCCTTCCTTCTGAGTCAATATCTACTGCTTTAGCCAAGTATTCTTCATTTCTATTTATTACTCTAATTTCCCTACCTAAAACTACAGAATATTTCTTACATATTTCTAAACTTTTAGATAAGTCTTTGTTTATCAAAAAATCCTCATAAAAAATTTCAAAATTATTCAATACTTTAGCCGTTAAAATTTTTCTTGATATTTTCTCATTCATTTGTATTTTGATAGAGGTTGCCTTATCCTTCACTTCTTCGTTAAATTCGCAATTGTCCAAATTAGCATTTATACCTATGCCTAAAACTATATAATTAACTCTATTCAATTCACAACTCATTTCTGTGAGTATTCCACAAACTTTTTTACTATCCATGATTATATCATTTGGCCATTTAATGTAGGCATCAGCACCTATTTCTCTTAAAGAAGAGCATACAGCTGCTGCTGCAATTTGGGTGATTTTAGGCACATCCATTGGTTCCATATCAGGAGTTAGTATTATTGTGAGCCATATACCTTTACCTTTAGGAGATATCCATGTTCTTCCTAAGCGACCCTTTCCACCAGTCTGTTCTTCGCTAATTAGTACAGTCCCATTTTTCTCCCCTAAGGTAGCTAATTCTTTGGCTTGTTTATTTGTAGAATCAATACTATGAAAATGAATTATTTTTTTACCTATATATTCCGTATTAAGAAGTCCCTTAAGTTCTTCAAAGGTTAATATATCTGGAGAAGATAAGAGCTTATATCCTTTCTTTGAAATTGACTCTATTTCATATCCCTCTTCTTTTAAAGTATTAATATATTTCCAAATAGCCGTTCTTGAAACTCCTAGTTTTTCGCTAATAAATTGACCAGAAATATATTCATCTTCACTATTTTTAATCAAATCAAGTATTTTTTCTTTCATATCTTATCTTTAGCAAGAGAAGGGATTATAAGTACCAAACTCCCGCTAAAGTTCACCTCCCTTTGATTCATATACTTTTTTAATGTTTCACAACTCATTTTATAACAATTATATCATTTATTTTATTTAAGAAATAATTTATTTAAATCTATTGACTTACCTATTGTTCTAGTGTACTATTTAATTAATACACTAGAACAATAGGTAAGGAGGTAAATATGGATACTAGATTTGATGGGAAAGCTCCTATATACATTCAAATAATGGACTATGTAAAGGAAAATATAATTTCAGGAAAAATGAAGCCTGGAGATAAACTACCTTCTGTAAGGGAAATGGCTTCAATGCTTAGGGTAAATCCTAATACATTGCAAAGAGCTTATCAAGAATTAGAAAGAGAAGGCGTTACTTATACTCAAAGGGGAATGGGGACCTTTGTTAAGGAGGATAGTAAAATGATAGAAGTATTAAAGAAGGATATGGCAAAAGAAGTTATAAGTTCATTTATAGATAGGATGAAAAATATAGGTTTTACAGAAAAAGAAATAGTAAAAGTTGTTGAGGAAAATTTAAAAGAGGAGGATAAATAATGGATAATATATTGAAAACAGAAAATTTGGTTAAAAGTTATATGGGTAAAAGAGCGTTAGATGGAATAAATATTGAAATTCCTAAGGGGAAAATAGTCGGATTACTAGGACCAAACGGCAGTGGGAAAACAACTTTTTTAAAAATAGCCGCAGGTCTACTAAAACCTACATCAGGAGATATTTTAATAGATGGACATAAACCAGATATATACACAAAATCTATAGTTTCTTATTTGCCAGATAAGGATTATCTTTATAAGTGGATGAAAATAAAGGATGCTATTGAATTCTATAAGGACTTTTATGGAGATTTTCAAATGGAGAAATGTAAAGAACTATTAAAATTTATGAATTTAAATGAAGACATGAAGGTGTCATCCCTTTCTAAAGGTATGACAGAAAAACTTTATTTAACATTAACTTTATCAAGAAAGGCAAAGTTATATATTTTAGACGAACCATTAGGAGGAGTAGATCCTACCACAAGAGAAAAAATATTGGATGCTATTATTAATAATTACAGTGAAGACAGTTCGATGGTAGTCACTACTCATTTGGTAAGAGATATAGAGAGGTTGTTTGACTACGTATATTTTATATCAGATGGCAGCATTGTACTTTCAGGTGATGCAGAAGAATTGAGAATTAAAGAAAGTAAATCCATTGATGAAATGTACAGGGAGGTATTTAGATAATGGGAAATCTTGTAAAATATGAAATTAAAGGATATATTAAAGATCTTATAGGATTAATATTAGTTGTGATGTTCTTTCAAATATTATTATTAACAAAAGGCTTGGATATTTTTGGTGAGAAGGCCATAGTTATTGTATTTGTAAATTTGATTGCAGTTGCCAGTGTAGTTACAACATTAATATGGAATATAAAACTATTTAGTAAGGATATATATGAAGATACCTCATACTTAATATATACTGTACCAAAATCTACTAGTGCTATATTAGGGTCAAAATTCATATCTTCATTTATTCAATTTGCAATTGTTTTTTTGGTAAATTCATTTTTTGTACTTAACTACTTTAATATAACTTTAAACGCTTTTGAGTATACTAGAGAAATACCTGGACATTTGATTTTATTGTTTATAATCAATGGTATTACTGGCTATTTAAGCTTTTTAGCAATGATATACTTTTCCATCACTTTAGGAAAGGTAGCTACAAAAAAGATAAAGGTAGGAAAAGTTGCTGCATGGATTATATTTTTAATAACTTCTACTGTCTTCCAATATATACAGTTTTTTATAACTAGAAATTTACCAGATGCACTAGTGAATAACCCTAAAAATATTACTATGTATGGAAAAGGAAGTGTTCAAATAGTTTATGGTCTTGCTAATGCAAATATAATAGATAGCATTTTTAGTATAATAATTTTTATAATTTTATTTTTCTCCACATCATATTTATTAAAAGAGAAGTTAGATTTATAAAATTCAGCTACTGACGAAGATGAAATGTCAGTAGCTTTTGTTATTGTAAAATAAAAAACAATATATAATGCCCTATAAAACATGACTATTATATATTTTTTATAAGCATATATATAACTATATAATAATTTATGAGAAAGGTATGTGGAGGCAAAAAGGCACATAGGTGATTATATGGTTAAAGAATTTGATAAGAGCAAAGTAATTTATGAATTTAGCCCTAATAATAAGGGAGTGTATTTTGTTAAAGAGGGAGAAGAGTTTTGGGTAGAAACAGAAGATTGCTATGGGGGACAGATAAGAACTGAAAAAGATTTAAGATCTAATATTGATAGCTCCGCAATGAACCCTTCGACAGGACCTATAGTGGTAGATGGGGCAGAAGAGGGAGATGTTTTATGTGTGGAAGTTTTAGATATCATATTAGATAATCAAGGGGTCATGGGTGCATCGCCGAGATTAGGGGTTTTAGGGGATAAAATAAAAGAATACAATACTAAAATTATACTTATAAAAGATAATAGAGCCTATTTCGATGAAAATATAGTTATTCCAGTACAATCTATGATTGGAGTTATAGGAGTATCTCCAAAGAAGGAGAGTATATCATGTGTTACTCCAGGAAAACATGGAGCTAATATGGATACTAAAGAAATATGTAAAGGATCAAAGGTTTATCTGCCTGTTTTTGTTAAAGGAGCTAATTTAGCAGTAGGGGATTTACATGCATCTATGGGAGATGGAGAATTGAGTGGAACGGGGATTGAAATTGGTGGAAAAGTAAAGCTTAAGGTCAGGTTGATTAAGAATAAAACCATTAGAAATCCAAGAGTAGATTCTAAAGACTATTTAATTACTATAGCAAGCGCTACTAGCTACAAGGAAGCAATTGCAGAGGCTGTAGATGATATGGTAGAAGTTTTAAAAGAGTTATTTAATTTAAAATTTGAAGATGCCTACAGACTATTAGGTGCCACTTGTGATTTAAGAATAAGCCAAATTGTAAATCCATTAATTACAGTGAAAGTTTGTGCTCCTAAGGAAATATTAAAGTTAGAGGGGTTTAATTTTTAAAGCATAATATGGGAAAGTGTTAAATTTAACACTTTCTTTCTTAATCTAATTCTTTCTTATTAATTAAATATTAATAATTTATTAAGTCTTATTTAAAGAATATATCATCTTTTCATGTTATAATCAAAATAAAATTTAAACTACACAGTAAGAGAAGGGGTTAATATGGATTTTATAAAAATATTATTAATTATAGGCATAATTATAATAGCGTTTCAATTTTTTATATGGATGTTACCTATAATAGTTGCAATATGGGGGATAATGTACCTGAAAAAAAGATTTGATATATGGAGAAATAGAAATAAAAACAATCAAGGCAACCAAAGCAGTGAACGAGCTTCTTATCCTCATATGAATATTGATGGAATAAAAGATAAAAAAGTGATAGATGTGGAATATGAGGAATTATAATTTAGGGGGTGATTTTAATGAGATATGAAGGAGTGGTTTATAGACCACCTAGTGAGGCAAATAGTTTAATTGTTCAAATAACAATAGGATGTGCTCATAATAAATGCATTTTCTGTGGAATGTATAAAAATAAAAAATTTAGAGTTAGAAAGACAGAAGAAATATTAGAAGATTTAATTCAGGTAAGAAACTATTATGACAGAGTGGAAAGGATTTTCCTAGCAGATGGGGATGCATTATGCTTAAAGACTGAGGATTTAAAGCATATATTATATAAAATAAGAGAAATATTTCCTGAATGTAATAGAATAGGCATTTATGCTACGCCAAAGGATGTATTAAATAAATCCTTAGAAGAGTTAAGTGAGCTAAGAGATTTAGGTTTAGGAATAATATACATGGGATTAGAAAGTGGTAGTGAAAAAATATTAAAGGAAATTAATAAAGGTGTAACCAAAGAAGAAATGATTACGGCAGGTAAAAAGATTAAAGAAAGCAAGATACCACTTTCGTTAACTCTCATATCGGGGCTAGGTGGAAGAGAAAATTGGGAAAATCATGCGGTAGAATCTGCAGATGTTATATCCATAATCAATCCAGACTATTTAGGCTTATTAACATTAATGGTTGAAGATGGTACTGAGTTATATGATAAAATATCTAAAGGTGAGTTTTCACTGTTAAATCCAGAAGAAGTTATGATGGAAACAAAAACTATGCTCCAAAATATTTATGTAACAAACTGCATATTTAGAAGTAATCATGCTTCAAATTATGTGGCTTTAAAGGGTACCCTTCCACAGGAGAAAGATTTATTATTAGATAAAATACATAAGATTTTAACTACAGAATATAATTATAAAAATGAAAACTTTAGAATTTTGTAATATGTAATTTAATTTAAATATAGACAAATATGTAAATAAAATATATAATATAAATAGAAATGAAAATGATTACATGGAAATAAATCTCATGATAAAAATTAATTGAAATGCTATATAAAAGGAAATATGAATGTAGAAAAGTATTTCCTTTTGTTTTACAAAATACGAAAAGGTTTTCTATATTTAAAAATACACTTTAATTATCTTTATGTATTATTTAAAAAAGTATAGAACATTAATAAAATTTATTAAAATTAATGCTCTATTCTTAAATATATTATAAATACATAATATTTTGGGGGGTATAAAAATGAAAAAAATTATTTCACTAGTTGCTGCGGCAATTTTATCAGTGGGAATGCTTTCAGGTTGCGGAAGTAAGCCTACGGACGCTGGGAAAGAAGCTAATGGAGCAAAGGAAATAAAAATAGGTGTGGCACTGTACAAATTTGACGATACTTTTATTTCAACTGTACGTGAAGCTATTCAAAACACAGCAGATGAAAAGGGAAAGGCTACTGGAGAAAAAATTTCTTTGAATTTTGCTGATGGACAAGGACAACAGGCTAATCAAAATGACCAAGTAGATACTTTTATAGCTCAAAAATATGATGTTATTGCTGTTAATATGGTTGACCGTACTGCAGCTTCTGTAATAATAGACAAGGCTAAGCAGGCAGGAATTCCAATAGTATTTTTCAACCGTGAGCCAGTTAAAGAAGACATGGATAAATGGGAAAAGATGTACTATGTTGGAGCAAAAGCTGAAGAATCAGGATCAATGCAAGGACAGATTATAGCAGATTACTTTAAAAATAATCCAGCTGCTGATAAGAACAAGGACGGAAAAATTCAATATGTTATGTTAGAAGGAGAGCCAGGACATCAAGATGCAATATTACGTACCGAACATTCAATAAAGGCCTTAGAAGAAACAGGAGCTAAAGTAGAAAAACTTGCTAGTGACACAGGATTATGGCAAAGAGTAAATGGCCAAGAAAAGATGGCTGCTTGGTTATCAAATTATGGTGATAAGATAGAAGCTATATTTGCAAATAACGATGATATGGCTTTAGGAGCTATAGAAGCTCTAAAAGCTGCAGGATACTTTAAAGGAGATAAGAAGATTCCTGTAGTTGGGGTTGACGCTACTGCACCAGCAATCGATTCACTTGAAGCTGGAGAATTGTTAGGAACAGTATTAAATGATGCAAAAGGACAAGGAAAAGCTATACTTGATATAGCATATTCTTTAGCGAAGGATGAAGATCCATCAAAATCAGTTGAAGGAATAACTGATGTAAAATACAAATGGGTTCCATATCAATCTGTAACAAAGGAAAACGTTAGTCAATTCAAATAATTTATATAAATACTTAGGGAGTGGCGAATACACTCCCTAATATTAAATTATCATGGAAAAAAAGAGGTGTGGCCTATGGAACAAGAGTATATTTTAGAAATGCATAATATTTCTAAAAGCTTTCCCGGTGTAAAAGCCCTAGATAATGTAAGTTTAAAATTAAAGCCTGGAACAGTACATGCATTGATGGGGGAAAATGGAGCAGGTAAATCAACTTTAATGAAGTGTCTTTTTGGAATGTATGTGGCTGATGAAGGGGAAGTTATTCTCGATGGTAAAAAGGTACAATTCAAAAATGCAAAAGATGCATTGGAAAATGGAATCTCCATGATACATCAAGAGCTTCATCCCGTTCCTCATAGAAGCGTTATGGAAAACATATGGCTGGGAAGATTCCCAGTAAAGAATTTTATGGGAATTAAAGTGGTGGATCATAAAAAAATGTATAAAGATACTTTAGCATTGCTAAAAGAAGAGCTTCAATTAGAAATTACGCCAGATATGCAGGTGGCAAAGCTTTCAGTATCTCAAATACAAGGTGTTGAGATAGCTAAGGCTGTTTCTTATAGATCAAAAGTAATTGTAATGGATGAACCAACATCATCCCTAACAGAGAATGAAGTTTCACACCTATTCAATATAATCCGAAAGCTAAAGGCTGAAGGAGTTGCAATCATATATATATCTCATAAAATGGAAGAGATTTTAGAAATATCTGATGAAGTAACAATAATGAGAGATGGAAAGTATATCGGCACATGGAGATCATCAGAGATGAGCACAGATATGATTATATCTAAGATGGTTGGAAGAGATCTAACTAATAGATTTCCCCCACGTGAAAATAAACAAGGGGAAGTAGTTATGAGGGTAGAAAATTTCACATCAATTAATTCTAAGTCCTTTAAGGATATAACTTTTGAACTAAGACGTGGAGAAATATTAGGAATAGGAGGGCTTGTTGGAGCGCAAAGAACAGAATTGGTAGAAGCCATATTTGGACTTAGAAGAATAAATAGCGGTAAAATATACATTTCAGGCAAAGAAGTAAAGATAAAAAGCCCAATTGATGCTAAAAAATGTGGTGTGGCATTACTTACAGAGGAAAGAAGATCTACGGGTATTTTTCCAGTGCTTTCTGTAGGAAATAACACAATAATTGCAAATTTAAATCGCTACATGGATTTTAATTTTATTGTAAATAGCAAGAAGGGCACGGCAGAAGTGAATAAAAGCATACACATGCTTAATATAAAAACTCCTTCAGGAAAAACTTTAATAAGAAACCTATCTGGAGGAAATCAACAAAAGGTAATTTTTTCTCGTTGGTTGTTGACAGAACCGGACATATTAATCTTAGACGAGCCTACTCGTGGTATTGATGTAGGTGCAAAATATGAAATATACTCCATAATTGCCGACCTTGCAAAGGAAGGTAAAAGTATTATTATGATATCTTCAGAAATGCCTGAACTCATCGGTATGTCTGATAGGATTATGGTAATGTGTTCAGGAAGATTAAGTGGCATTATAGATGGTAAGGAAGCTAATCAAGAACTCATAATGAAATATGCTACAAAGTTCGCTTAGGTAGGGAGGTTATAAACATGGGTGAAGAGTCAAAAAAAATCAGTGGAAATTCTATAAAAGAATATACAAGTAAATATGCAATATACTTAGTGCTTTTAGTTTTAGTTTTATCTATAGGTGCATTAAATAGTAACTTTTTATCTCTAGGCAACCTTGTTAATGTATCTATTATTGCTTCAGTTCGTATAATAATTGCTTTAGGAGTAGGAGGCATATTGATTACTAGGGGAACGGATCTTTCTTCTGGTAGAGTAGTGGGACTAACTGCTTGTATTTCTGCAAGTTTGCTTCAACGTCCTGATTATGCCTACAAACTATTTAAAAATGCTCCAGAATTAAATATTTTTGTAGTAATTTTGTTTGTTATGGCTATAGGTATGATAATAGGTTCAATAAATGGAGTGGTAATAGCCTATCTTAAAGTTCCACCATTTATAGCTACTCTTGGAATGATGGTTATTGTATATGGTGCATCCTGTATTTATACTAATGCTCAACCTATTGGAGGGCTTAGAAATGACTTTACAGGATTAGCCTCAGGAAGATTATTTACTATACCTAACTTGGTATTAATAGCTGCGGTTGTTATATTTTTAATATGGTTCGTATTAAATAAAACACGTTTTGGAAAATATATTTACGCCATAGGGGGAAATCCAAATGCAGCAGAGGTTTCAGGAGTAAATGTTGAGTTTACTTTAATAAAGGTTTATGCTCTTGCAGGAGCCCTTTATGGATTAGCAGGAGCCTTATTGGCTGCTAGAACTGGTGGTGCTACAAACAATTACGGTACTATGTATGAGCTTGATGCTATAGCGGCGGCAACCATAGGTGGGGTTTCAACTTCAGGTGGTATAGGTACTGTGTCTGGTATAATAACAGGAGTACTAATATTCGAAGTTTTAAACAATGGACTAGTAATATTAGGGGTTTCTGCATATTGGCAGCAGGTAGTAAAAGGAATAATAATTATAGGTGCTGTAGCTTTTGACATACGTAAATACTTAGCAAAGAGATAAGTAGACATAAGACTTTCCATTTAGGAGTAATGGGAAGTCTTTTAAATAATAATTGATAAATTAGGGGAAAATATATATTATATATGTATGTTATAAAATATTAGAGGGTGAGTGCGTGACTGTAACTATTAAAGAAGTTGCTAAAGAAGCCGGTGTATCTATAACAACGGTATCAAGAGTTTTGAACAATAATTATCCTGTAAAAGAAGAAACCAGAATAAGGATAGAAAAAGCTATAGAAAAATTAAATTATAAACCTAATATAATGGCTAGAAGTTTAATAACAAAAAGATCTTCCGTTATTGGCGTTGTAGTGCCAGGGATAACTAATTTGTTTTTTCCAACTATTGTAGAATCTATTGAAAGTCTTACCAATAAAGAAGGATATAGTATATCACTATGCAACACTGGTGGTGATGAGGGAAAAGAGAGAAATTTAATTGAAGAGTTGATGGCTAAGAGGGTGGATGGAATAATTATAATAGATCCCACAGTAGATAATTTAAATAGTGGTTATTTAGGGAATATATCAAAAACTTTACCCTTAGTTATAGTTAATGGTTGCAGTGATGGGTATGATTGTAATTTTGTTTCTTATGATGAAAAAGCCGGAACCATGGAAGCTTTTAGATATTTAAGAAATTTGGGACATGAAAAGATTGCTTTTGTAAGAGGAAGTAAAAGTTATTCTTATGATATAAAAGAAAAGATTTATTTGGATATAATAAAGGAAGATAAGCTTAAATATAAAGAAATATTAAATGTTGGTATGGGAAATACCATTGAGGTTGTTAAAAATACTAAAGAAAAAATTAAAACTTTAATGCTTAGTAAAAGCAGACCAACAGCAATATTTGCATGTAATGACTTAATGGCAGTAGGGGTAATAAATGCCTGTAATGAACTAAAATTAACAGTTCCTAAAGATTTATCTGTTATGGGCTTTGACAATACTTTATTAGCTTTTGTCAGCCATCCAAGGTTAACTTCTGTGGATTTAAATATGAAAGAGATAGGTAAAAGAGCTGCCTTAGAAATACTAGATATTATAGATAAAGATAATAAAACTAAAAAAACAATCATAATGGACACAAGTTTAATAATCAGAGAAAGCTGCGATAAGTTATAGTTTAAATATTATATGTTGGTAGACATATAATATAGCAAAATAGAAAAGGTTTTCTAAGGGAGGGGTTTTATGAAGAAAGTAAATGTAGCTAAGGAAGTAGAGCGTTTACTACAGTATGCTTTAAAACATAAATTAATAGAAAAATGGGATGTTATTAGCAGTAGAAATACACTTTTAGATTTATTAAATATAGATGAGCCTTATGATAAAGTTTTAGAGAGTGAAAATTTTCACAGTGTCACCCCTATATTAAATAATATATTAGATTATGCTAATGAATGTGGATTATTATCCATAAATACCACTACTTACAGAGATTTATTAGACTCAAAAATAATGGGGTTATTAATGCCAAGGCAATCGGAGATAGTAAATAAGTTTTATAATATCTATAATACTGAAGGTGCTAAAAAAGCTACAGAGTATTATTATAATTTATCAACGGATTCAAATTATATAAGAATAGATAGAACCAATAAAAATTTATATTGGAAAGAAAATACGCCCTATGGAGATATTGAAATCACAATTAATTTATCTAAACCCGAAAAGGATCCAAGAGATATTGCAGCTTCAAAACTGAAAGAAAACTCAAATTATCCAAAATGCCTTTTATGTTTAGAGAATGTAGGATATGCTGGGCATGTAAATCATCCTGGAAGACAAAATCATAGAGTAATTCCAATAAATTTAGGAGAAGAACAGTGGTATCTACAGTATTCGCCATATGTATATTATAATGAGCATTCTATATTATTTTATGAAAAGCATATACCCATGAGTATTACTGAGAAGACTTTTGAAAGAATAGTTTATTTTCTTGATCAATTTCCTCATTATTTTATAGGTTCTAATGCTGATCTACCTATAGTTGGAGGATCCATTCTAAATCATGAACATTATCAAGGAGGAAAGCATACTTTTCCTATGGTAAAAGCACCTATAGAATATTATTTTGAAAATGAGGAATTTATTCATGTTAAAGGTGGTATTGTAAAATGGCCTATGTCAGTAATAAGGCTTTCATCGAAAAACAAGAACCAATTAATTTTTCTATCAAATAAGATATTAAATCTTTGGAGAGAGTACAAAGATGAGGCTTTAGAAATATTACCTTATAGCATGATTCAAGGAGAAAAATTTTTCCACAATACCATTACGCCTATAGGAAGAATAAATTCTATAGGGGAATATGAAATTGACTTAGTATTGCGTAATAATAGGACTAATGAAGAACATCCTTATGGAATTTTTCATCCTCATAGTTATTTACATCATATAAAGAAAGAAAATATAGGATTAATAGAAGTTATGGGACTAGCAGTATTACCAGGTAGGTTAAATGAGGAGTTAAAGGAAATAGAAAATATACTAATGGAAGGCGTAAAGAGGTTAGATAAAATTAGAGAAGACGAAAATTCAAATATGAAAAAACATCTTTTTTGGATAGAGAGTATGATATACAAATATGAAAATATATGTACGAAAGATTATGCCAAGGAGATTATAAAAAGGGAAATAGGAGAGAAATTTATAGAGATATTAAGTGATGCGGGAGTGTTTAAGAGGGATAAAGATGGAATGGAAGGATTCATAAGATTTATGAAAGAAATTGGATTTAAGTATAAGGGGTGAGGGCATGAATTTAGATTACTTAAAAGATGAATTTATAAAACTTTATGGAGAGGGGAAAATCAGAGTATTTCATTCTCCAGGAAGGGTTAATTTAATAGGGGAGCATATTGATTATAACGGAGGATATGTTTTTCCTTGTGCATTAGATTTTGGAACCTATGGGCTTGTGAGGAAAAGAGTAGATAGAAAAGTAAATTTATGTTCTATGAATTTTCCTAAAAGAGTTCAAGTAGATATAGATGATATGCTCTATGAAATAGAAGATGATTGGGGAAATTATGTTAAAGGAGTAATCAAAATATTTGAAGAAGAAGGGTATAGTGTAGGTGGGATGGATGTATTAATTAGCGGCAATATACCAAATGGTGCAGGACTTTCTTCTTCTGCTTCAGTAGAAGTGCTCACTGGGGTTATTATAGATGAGCTATTTAATAATGGTAATATAGATAAAGTAGAACTAATAAAACTTTGTCAAAGAGCGGAAAATGAATTTGTTGGAGTAAACTGTGGTATAATGGATCAATTTGCTGTAGGCATAGGAAAGAAAAACAAAGGAATACTTTTAGATTGCTATACATTAAAATATGAATATGCTGACATAGAGTTAGGAGATTTTACTTTAGTGATTATGAATACAAATAAGAGAAGGGCGCTGAGTGAATCAAAGTATAATGAAAGAAGAATAGAATGTGAAGAAGGTTTAAAGATTATAAAAAGCATTAAAAATGTGGAAAATCTTTGTCAATTAAGTGTAGAAGATTATAATGATTTTAAATATTTATTGTTAGATGAAAATGTTAAAAAAAGAGTGGAACATGTAATATATGAAAATCACAGAGTAAAAAAAGCCTTTGCATTAATAAATAAAGGGAAAGTAGAGGAGTTTGGAGAATTATTAATTGAGTCCCATATGTCTTTAAAGAATTTATATGAAGTCACTGGTAAAGAGTTAGATACTATAGTGGATTTAGCCTTAGAATGTGATGGATGCATAGGAGCACGAATGACAGGGGCGGGATTTGGAGGATGCGCTATTGCAATAGTAAAAGAAGATAGGGTTATAGAGTTTATAGAATATGTAAAAGAGAACTATAAAAATAAGATTGGATACGAACCGAGTTTTTACCTTAGTGGCATAGGAGAAGGGACAAAGGAATTTTGAAATTAAATAAGGAGGTTATATTATGGCAGTACTTGTTTGCGGAGGTGCCGGGTACATTGGAAGTCACATGGTAGCGGCATTGATTGAAAAAGGAGAGGAAGTAGTAGTTTTAGATAATTTTCAAAAGGGCCATAAAAAAGCGATATTAGGTGGAAGAATTTATGAAGGGGATATAAGAGATAAAATTATTTTAAATAAGATATTTAATGAAAATTCTATAGACTCAGTTATCGACTTTGCAGCAGATTCCTTAGTAGGAGAAAGTGTTATTGAGCCTTTAAAATATTTTAATAACAACATTGCAGGTACAATTAATCTTTTGGAAGTGATGAAAGAATATGAAGTTAAGCATATGGTATTTTCATCAACAGCTGCAACCTATGGAGAACCTAAGAATATACCTATAAAAGAAGAGGATGATACTATACCAACAAATCCTTATGGGGAATCAAAGTTAGCTGTGGAAAAAATTTTAAAATGGTGTGACAAAGCCTACGGTATAAAATATACTGCTTTAAGATATTTTAACGCAGCTGGAGCACATATAAATGGTAGAATAGGTGAAGATCATAGACCAGAAACCCACTTGATTCCAATCATACTTCAAGTAGCTCTAGGGAAAAGAGAGGCTATTACAATTTTTGGAGAGGACTATGCAACGAAAGATGGTACCTGCATAAGAGATTATATACATGTTATGGATTTAGCCAAGGCGCACTCCTTAGCATTAGATAGGTTAAGAAAAGGTGGAGAAAGTAGAATATATAATTTAGGAAATGGACAAGGTTTTTCAGTAAAGGAAGTAATTGAAGTAGCAAGAAAAGTAACTGGTGAGCCCATAAAAACTAAAATCGACGAGAGAAGAAAAGGGGATCCAGCGGTATTGGTTGCATCTTCAAAAAAAATCATAGATGAGTTAGGTTGGATACCAGAATTTAATTCCCTGGAAACAATTATCGATACAGCATGGAATTGGTATAAGAACCACCCCAATGGATATAATGATTAATACTAAGTAGTAAGTTAAGTAAAACTGTAGCAGAACTTGTAAAAAGCTACAGTTTTATATTTTTAATTGTTTACAATCACAATTATTGTATAAAAGTTGAATAAATTGTTACAATTTCTTTAATTTTATTTAATTTAGAAGGATAATGGTGTAGTATATGGAAGTATTAATATTGGGTATTTTAATCATTATTATGTAAGGGTGATGTTATTGAGTATGAAAGAATTTAGTAATATAGAAGATTATATAAATATTTATTTAAAAGAAATAGGTAAAGAAGAATTATTGAACCAAGAAGAGGAAATTGAATTAGCTAAAAAAATAGAAGAAGGAGACCAATTAGCTAAGGATAAATTAATTGAATCAAATTTAAGATTGGTAGTAAGCATTGCAAAAAAATATGTAGGTAAAGGACTAAGCCTATTAGATTTAGTCCAAGAAGGAAATATTGGGCTTATGAAGGCAGTTGAAAAATTTGATTATAAAAAAGGATATAGATTTAGTACTTATGCTACTTGGTGGATAAAACAAGCGGTAACAAGAGCTATTGCCGATCAATCAAGGACAATAAGAATACCGGTGCATATGAACGAAATAGCAAGTAAAGTTATAAAAACCCAGAAGGAATTGGAGCAAAAGTTAGATAGGGAACCATCGGAAGAAGAAGTAGCAGAGGAACTACAAATACCACTTCAAAAGATAAAACAGATATATAGTATATGCAGAGAACCTATATCATTAGAAACTCCTGTGGGAGATAATGAGGATACATTTTTAGAAAACTTTATTTCAGATGACAGTTATGCTCCAGAAAAAAATGTTATATCTTCAATGCTTGGCGATGTAATTACCAGTGCTCTAGGAACTCTTTCCCCTAGAGAAGAGAGAATTGTAAGGCTTAGATATGGTCTATTAGAGGATGGAGAGATTAGAACACTAGAAGAAATAGGAAGAGAGTTTAACTTAACTAGAGAAAGGATAAGACAAATAGAAGCAAATGCAATAAGAAAATTAAGACATCCTAATAGAATAAAACTGTTTCAAGGGTATATGGATTAAATAAGGGATTTGTAAAATCCCTTATTTAATTATATCCTTAATAACTTCTCCACCTATAATCATTCCAGCTACAGGAGGAACGAAAGAAATACTTGCAGGGATTTGTCTTTTAACTGTACATTTTTTACTGCCATTTGTGCAGACACAGCCTTCCTTACAAGTGATTATTTCATCTAATTTAGGCTTAGAAGGTACTTCTTCTGAATAAAGAACTTTTACCCCATCTACACCACGTTTTCTTAATTCGTATCTCATTACTTTGGCTAAAGGACATATTTTAGTTCTATAAATATCTTCTATTTTAAACTTGGTTGGATCTAGTTTATTACCTGTTCCCATAGAACTAATTATTGGAATGTTGTTATTCTTACACCAAATTATTAGAGCTATTTTAGAGGATACTGTATCTATTGCATCTATAACATAATCTGCATCTTTTGGAATTATAGTTCCTATATTGTCATCATTTACAAAGGTTTGATGTATTGTTACTTTACATTTTGGATTAATTTTTTCTATTCTCTCTTTCATTACTGCAACCTTAGGCTTACCTAAAGTGCTATAATCAGCAATTAGTTGTCTATTTATATTTGTTAAACATATCGTATCGTCATCAATTAGTATCAGATGTCCTATACCACTTCTAACCAAAGCTTCCGTTGCAAAACTTCCAACACCACCTATACCAAAGACTACTACGGTACTATTTTTAAGTTTTTCTAAGGATTCTTTACCAATTAAAAGCTCTGTTCTTGAAAACAAATGTTGATTCATTATATTTACCTCGCTTTTTTATATAGATAATACAATTAGTAATATAACATAGAATGAAATCTGCTGTAAAGTCAATAATAAATATATAAATATAATTTAAACGAGGTGATTTAATGAGAAAAAATTATATGAAAGAGTTCATAAATAAGTTAAGAAAAACTAATGTTGAAACCTTTGGAACAGATGAGAAACTAGATTATAGAATTGTCCATAAAGAAAGAATAGAAAGGGCAAAAGAAGATAAATGGCCTCTAGGTTAAGAGTGTACTAAATTACTAGAAAATTAAAACATACAGTGTTATAATTTATAGCATTGTATGTTTTTTAAGATATATAGGAGTGATAAAATGGAAGTGTATTTAGATAATAGCGCCACCACAAAACCCTATGATGAAGTAATAGAAAAAGTCAGCGAAGTTATGAGAGATTACTATGGTAATCCATCCTCAGCTCATAACTTAGGCATTAAAGCAGAAAGGCTTTTAAATGATAGTAGGGCAATAATTGGGGATACTATAAATTGCAGCAAGGATGAAATAATATTTACATCAGGTGGGAGCGAGAGCAATAATTTTATTATTAAAGGACTTGTAAAAGAAGGTGGCAATATAATAACCACTAATATAGAACATCCTAGTGTATTTAATACTTTAAAGGAGTTAGAAAAGGAAGGTATTGAGATTAAAGTATTAAATGTAAATGAAAAAGGAAGAGTAGATTTAGAAGAGTTAGAAAAGGCAATAAATAAAGATACTAATTTGGTAAGTATTATGCATGTAAACAATGAAATAGGAAGCATACAAGATATTTTTTCTATTGGAAAAATTATTAAAGAAAAGAGTAGTAGAGCAAAATTTCATATAGATGGAGTGCAGAGTTACGGTAAATTTAAAATAGATGTTAAAGAGCTTAATATAGATGCTTTTTCAGCCAGTGGTCATAAAATACATGGACCAAGAGGTGTAGGTTTTGCCTATATAAAAAAAGGACTAATGCCAAAACCTTTAATTTCCGGAGGAGGACAAGAAAGAAGCTTTCGATCTGGTACAGAAAATCTTCCTGCTGTAGTAGGTTTTAGTGAAGCGGCAAGAATAATTCATAGTTCCATGGAGGAAAATTATAAAAAAATTTATGATATAAAAAATTATTTTATAGAAAAGATTAAAGATTTTGAAGGTGTAAAAATTAATAGTCCCTTGGAGAATGATTTTTCTCCATACATCCTAAGCCTTTCTTTTGCGGGAGTTAGGGGTGAAGTTTTACTTAGAACATTAGATAGTAATGGGATTTATGTTTCTACAGGTTCTGCTTGCTCCGCTAAAGATACGAAAGATAGTCATGTGTTAAAAGCTATAGGATTAAACAATAGCGAAATAAAGGGAACCATAAGATTTAGTTTTTCTGAATGGAACAGGAGAGAAGAAATAGATTATACAATAAGCAGTCTTAAGGATTCTTTAAAATTTTTAAGGAGGAGTAAATAATGAAAGAGTTATTGTTAATAAAATACAGCCCAGAGATATTTTTGAAAGGTTTAAATAGAAATAAATTTGAAAAAACATTAAAAGATAATATTAGAAGAGTATTAAAAGAAATAGATTATGAATTTATTGTAGATAGTGGAAGATGGTTTTTGTATTCAGAAAATATAAATGAATTAGCAAAAAGAGTAAGGAAAGTTTTTGGAGTTCAAGAAGTGTGTATAGTAAAAGAAGTCAATCTCTCTTTTGAAGATATATGTTCTCAGGCTTTGAAAGAAATAGAAGAAGGAGATTACAAAACTTTTAAAGTGGAGACAAATAGAGCAAATAAAAAATTTCCTAAAAATTCAATGGAGATAAATAGAGAAGTAGGGGCATTTATATTAAAGCATAGAGAAGATTTAAAAGTTGATGTTAAAAATCCAGAGGTGTTTATTAATGTTGAAGTAAGGGAAAAAGGAGCATATATCTACTCTAAAAAGATAAAAGGAGTAGGTGGGATGCCTTACGGAACCAATGGAAGTACCCTTCTTATGTTATCAGGAGGCATAGATTCCCCTGTGGCAGGTTACATGATGGGAAAACGCGGAGTAGAGTTACATTGTGTATATTTCCATAGCCATCCTTATACTAGTGAAAGGGCAAAGGAAAAAGTTATAACATTAAATAATATTTTAAAGTCTTACACAGGAAATACAAAACTATACATAGTACCTTTTACAAAAATACAAATGGAGATTATGGATAAGTGCAGAGAAGATGAACTTACCATCATAATGAGAAGATTTATGATGAGAGTTACCTGTGGACTCGCAAATATTCATAATATAAGTTCTGTTACTACAGGAGAGAGTATAGGGCAAGTTGCTAGCCAAACTATGGATAGTTTAGTTGTTACAAATGCTATAGGAGATAGACCTGTATTTAGACCTTTAATAGCAATGGATAAGGAAGAAATTATGAATATTTCTAGGAAAATTGAAACATATGAAACTTCCATACTTCCGTATGAAGATTGTTGCACCATATTTGTTCCAAAACATCCTAAAACAAAACCTATCTTAGAAATTATTGAAAAATCAGAGAGTGTATTAGATATTGAAAATCTTGTTAAAGATGCTATTGAGAATACTGAAGTTATTCAATAGACTAGGATTTAATCTTCATACTTTCTTTATAATTATATTGTAAACTTATGAAAGAAGCATAAGGCATATAGTATTATGGACATTTTATAAAAGTTCTGTATTCACTATATGCTTTTTTAATAAAGAAATATCAGATAAGGTTAAAAGAGGTGGATATATGGGGAATATATTGATTATTGAGGACGAAAGAAAAGTATTAAATGTAATAAAGGCTTATCTAGAAAAGGAAGGCTATAATGTTTGGGGAGCAACCAGTGGAGTGGAAGGCTTGGAACTTTTTAATAAAATAGATTTTGATTTAATATTATTAGATTTAATGTTACCGGATATAGATGGAGAGGAAATATGCAAAAGAATAAGAATGGCTTCAAAGGTGCACATATTTATGCTTACAGCTAAAGGGGAACTAGTGGATAAGATACAAGGACTAAATATTGGTGCTGATGAGTACTTAGTTAAGCCATTAAGCCCGAGAGAGTTAACTGCAAGAGTAAATGCTCTTTTTAGAAGGATAAGTGAAGATAAAGGGTCAACACTAAGCCTTGATGGAGGGAATTTAAAGATATATAAGGAGGAAAGAACAGTTAAAGCAAAAGAGATTGAAGTAAATTTAACTCCAAATGAATTTGATATTTTATATACCTTAGCTTTAAATAAAGGAAAAGTTTTTACAAGGGAGATGCTTATAGATTCAGCCTTTGATTCAGATTTTGATGGATTTGATAGAACTGTAGATGTACACATAAAAAACATAAGAAAAAAGATAGAAGAAGATAGTAAAAATCCTAGATACATTATTACAGTGACAAGGGTTGGTTATAAATTCGGCGGTGAGAATTGATGTATAGTATAAGAAAAAAAATCCTAATATTTTTTCTAGTATCCTCTTTAGCAACCTTAATAATATCAGCTTTTTTTGTGAATTTAACCATAAACAACACCTTTAAAGACTATATGGAGGGAGTTCAAAATAGAAGAGATGAGAGGATAGTTAGATATTTTCAACAAGTATATAAAAAAGATAGGCAATGGCAGAAAAATTCAGGGGAAGAGTTGGTACATGAAGCTTATATGAGCAAATATTGTCTAACCCTTATGGATGAGAATAAAAACATTATTTGGAGTATGGATCCAAATGAAATTAAGGCTAGAATGCACATGGAAAATATGATGGGACAAAATAAAGGGGTTTACACTACAGACACTTATGAAATAACAGATAAAGATAGGGTAGTGGGATATGTATCTATAGGGCAGTATTGTTCATTACTGTTATCTGAAGAAGATGCTAAATTTAAAAGCCAAATAAATCAGGGCATTGTTATTGCATTGATATTTGCAGTAATAATTACTACAATAATAAGCATTTATCTTTCTAAGGATTTTTCTAAACCAATAAAAAAGATATCCGATATTTCTGTAGAATTATCTAGGGGAAACTATGATGTAGAATCAAAAAATCAAAGTAATATAATTGAAATCAATAATCTTCAAAATAGCATAGAAGAGTTAAAGGAAAAACTCAAGAATCAAGATGCTCTAAGGAAAAGATTAGTTTCTGACATATCTCATGAGATACGAACACCACTTAATATATTGCAAAATAATTTAGAGGCAATGATGGATGGGATAATTCCCATAGATGATGATACACTATCTGGACTCAATGACGAAGTTATAAGATTCAGCAAGTTATTGGATAATTTAAATATACTTAAGGAAGTAGAAGGGAAAGATATTAATTTAAATTTAAAAAGGATTTCTCTAAATAAAGTTATTTTAGCTGTTATACAAGATTTTGAAGTAACTTCTAAAGAAAAAGAGATAACTATAAACTTTAACAAAGATGATAAAGAATATTTTATATTGGGAGATGAAAATAGTTTAAAGCAAGTATTTATTAATCTAATCTCCAATAGTTTAAAGTTTGGAGAAAAAGAGGGAGAAATCTGGATTAATATTAAAGAGACAAAAGAAAATGTAGTAGTAGAAGTAATAGATAATGGAATGGGTATAAAAGAAGAAGATCTGCCATTTATTTTTGAAAGGATGTATAGAGGAGATAAGAGTAGAAATAAAACAGAGGGCAGCGGAATTGGGCTGGCTATAGTAAAAAACATATTAACCCTTCACTCAGCATGGATAAAGGCTGAGAGCAATGGGAAAAAAGGAACTAAAATTTCTATAAATTTCAAAGCTGTATAGCGCCTTCATAATATATTTATAAAAAAATTATATTATAAAAATCTACTAGTAAACTAAATTAGTATAATTTTAATAAAACAGTTGCAATTTATTTTCAACTGTTTTATAATAAAAACATACCCCCTTACTATGGGGGGGTATGGAGGAGGGAAAGATATGAATTTAGAAAAACAAAAGGCTTTACAATCTTTAAAAATATCTAAAGGGCAAATAGAAGGCATAATTAAGATGATAGAAGATGAAAGATATTGTATAGATATATCTAATCAGATTATTGCTGTTCAATCTTTGCTAAAAAAAGCAAATATACAAATATTAAAACAACATTTAAATCATTGTGTAAAAGATGCCTTTCTTCATGATTCAGGAGAAGAAAAGGTAGATGAAATAATGGGAGTATTACAAAAGTTAATAGATAAATAGGAGATGTAAAATATGAGGAATCTAATAAAGAAGTTCATAAAAAAACTTGCTGATGAAAATAGCAAGACCTTTGGAACAGGAGAGAAATTAGATTGCTGTAATATAAATAAAAGTAGCAATGCAAAGAAAACTCCAAATAAATAGTTTAAAAGAGTTTTTATAGGAGGGTAATATGAAAAATGAAATTTTAAATATAGAAGGCATGACCTGTGCCGCCTGCGCTAAAGCTGTGGAACGAGCAGCTAAAAAAGTAGAGGGCATAAATGAAGCTAATGTAAATTTTGCTTCAGAGAAATTAAATATTTCCTTTGATGAATCAAAGGTTAACTTAGAAGAGATACAAAAGGTAATAGAGAAATCTGGATACAAAGCTATAGTAGAGGCTACTACTAAAAGTTTTTCTATAGAGGGTATGACTTGTTCTGCTTGTGCTAAAGCGGTAGAAAGAGCTTGCAAGAAGTTAGATGGTGTTATTGAAGCCAATGTAAACTTTGCTACAGAAAAACTTACAATTACTTTTCAGCCATCAAAAGTAAGAATATCTGAAATAAAAAAGGCTGTAGAAAAAGGTGGCTATAAGTTAGTTGAAGAAGCTACTCTAGATTTACACAAAGAAAAGAAAGAAGAAGAAAGAAAATTACTTTGGAAGAAATTTCTCGTTTCTGCTATATTTACAGTACCTCTATTGATTATTTCAATGGGACATATGGTAGGACTTCATCTTCCAGAGATAATCGATCCAATGCATAATCCATTGAATTTTGCATTAGTTCAGCTAATATTAACTTTACCTGTTGTAATAATAGGTAATAAGTTTTACAGTGTTGGATTTAAGGCTTTAATAAGAAGAGAACCTAATATGGATTCCCTAATAGCCATAGGAACTCTATCGGCTACATTATATGGCATATTTGCAGTATATAAAATTTATTTAGGGGATACTGGTTATGTAATGCAACTGTATTTTGAATCCGCAGCGGTTATATTGACGCTAATTACTTTAGGTAAATATTTAGAAACAGTGACTAAGGGCAAAACTTCAGAAGCTATAAAAAAGCTTATGGGGCTTGCACCAAAAACTGCAATCATAATTCAAGACGGAAAAGAAGTTGAGATTTCTATAGATGAAGTGGAAGTTGGAGATGTTGTAGTAGTAAAACCAGGAGAAAAGCTTCCAGTGGATGGTATAGTAGTTGAAGGGTTAACCTCTGTTGATGAATCAATGCTTACAGGTGAAAGTATACCTGTAGAGAAAAATATTGATGATAGAGTTATAGGAGGAAGCATAAATAAGAATGGCTTTATAAAATATAAGGCCACTAGAGTAGGGAAAGATACCGCTTTATCTCAAATAATTAAGCTTGTGGAAGAAGCACAAGGAAGCAAGGCTCCAATAGCAAGACTTGCAGACATAATTTCAGGTTATTTTGTGCCAATAGTTATAGTTATAGCCATAGTTTCTTCTCTTATGTGGAAACTATCAGGACAAAGCTCAGTGTTTTCGCTAACCATATTTATATCTGTATTAGTAATAGCTTGCCCATGTGCCTTAGGACTAGCAACACCTACTGCTATTATGGTTGGGACAGGTAAAGGGGCAGAATATGGAGTATTAATAAAAAGTGGTGATGCTCTAGAAACTGCACATAAATTAAAAACAGTAGTATTTGATAAAACAGGAACCATTACAGAAGGGAAACCAAAAGTAACAGATATAGTAACGATAAATGAATTTGACAAAGATTATTTGCTACAAATTGCTGCCAGTGGGGAAAAGGGTTCTGAGCATCCACTGGGAGAAGCTATAGTTAAATCAGCCGAAGAAAAGGGAGTAGAGTTTAAAAAAGTAGAAGCTTTTACCGCTATACCAGGGCATGGTATTAAGGTGGAGATAGAAGGTAAGAAAATACTTTTAGGTAATAAAAAATTGATGGTAGAGAATAATATATCTCTAGATAACATGGAAGATAGATCAAATAAGTTAGCAGAAGAAGGAAAAACTCCAATGTATGTATCTGTGGATAATAAATTAGCTGGAATTATAGCAGTAGCAGACACAGTAAAAGAAAGTAGTAAAAAAGCCATAGAAAAGCTTCATAGCATGGGGTTAGAGGTTGCAATGATTACCGGAGACAATAAGAGAACTGCAGAAGCTATAGGAAGACAAGTTGGCATAGATAGAGTTCTTGCAGAAGTGTTACCAGAAGACAAGGCAAATGAAGTTAAAAAGCTTCAAGGAGAAGGTAAAAAAGTAGGTATGGTTGGAGATGGAGTAAACGATGCCCCAGCATTAGCGCAGGCAGATATAGGTATAGCTATAGGTTCTGGTACTGATGTAGCAATAGAATCCGCTGATATAGTATTGATGAGAAGTGACTTGATGGATGTTCCTACTGCTATACAGTTGAGTAAAAAGACCATAACAACTATAAAGGAAAATTTATTCTGGGCCTTTGCTTATAATACAATAGGAATTCCAGTAGCAATGGGGATACTACCTCTATTTGGTATAGATGTTTTATTAAATCCTATGATAGCTGGAGCAGCTATGAGCTTTAGTTCAGTAACAGTTTTACTAAATGCGTTAAGATTAAAAACTTTTAAACCATATAATTAAACAATATTGAAGGGAGATAATATTATGAAAAAGAAAATATTAATTGAAGGAATGAGTTGTGGACATTGCGTCAATCATGTAGAAGGAGCGCTAGAAGATATAGGTGGCGAAAATATTGAAGTAGATTTAAAGGGAAAATATGCCACTGTAGAATTTAATAACAATTCCACAGATGAAGACATAAAAGCTGCTATAGAAGATGCAGGATACGATGTTGTAAGAATAGAAACTATGTAAAAATCCTCATTTAAAAATATAAAAAAGCATATAGTGCAAAGTAAACTTTGCACTATATGCTTTTTTATATTTTAAAACCTCCACATATTTAATAAATAAAACCATTATACTTAAAAGCTATAAAGAAACTATGAATAAATAAATATTTATAGCAAAAAATAACTTAAGATTTAAAAAGAGGAGGGATTTTTATGATAAAAAACATGGTAACTAATATGATGGATAGTTTATCTGATGATTTAATGGTAAATATACTTACAAAGGATTATCCAGAAAATTTTTTCGTAATGGCAACGGCTGCTGAGAAATTAAGTATTATGGCCATTGTAGAAGCCTGTATGAGAGGAGAAAGTGGCAAAACCCTTCAAAGAACTTATGGAAGTCCTAATGTTCAATCGGAATGGAATAAAATATTTTTAAATGGAAGGCAATTATTTCAAATGCCAACTGAAAGTTTAGATGCAATAAATACTCAAGTTGTTATTGGTAAAAATGCTAAAAAACCTTTAACTATATCTATGCCTATCATGATAACTGGTATGTCCTATGGTGGATCTTTAAGCCTTAAAACAAAAATTGCTTTAGCAAAAGGTGCATCTATGGCAGGAACTTCAAGTAATACAGGTGAATCAGGTGTTTGTAAAGAAGAGAGAGAAGCAGCAAAACTATTGATAGGTCAATATAACAGAGGAGGATGGTTAAGAAAACAAGAGGATTTAGAACAGCTAGATGCAATTGAAATACAATTAGGCCAGGGAGCTTGGGGTGGAGCTGTACCAACTCAAATACCTTCAAATCAAATAGGAAAACATTTAAGAAATACCTTTGGGTTGCAAGAAGGGGAAGACGCGAAAAAAGGATCTAGAATGGAAGGAATAAATAATGAAGATGATTTAGTTAATTTAGTAAAGAACTTAAGGGAGACCTATGGTGTTCCTGTGGGAATAAAGATATCGTCTACGCATTTCCTAGAAAAAGAACTAGATGTGATTACGAAGACAGAAGTAGATTATATTGTACTCGATGGAGCAGAAGGCGGTACCTCAAGTGCTCCTCCAATTTTAGAAGACGATATGGGATTGCCTACTTTATTTACATTAGCTAGAGCATCTAAATATCTAAAGGAAAAAGGACTTGATGATAAAATTGACTTAATAATAGCAGGGGGATTAAAAACTCCAGGAGAGTTTTTAAAAGCTTTAGCTTTAGGGGCGAAAGCAGTTTACATAGGATCTATTGCACTTATAGCCACAGTACAGAGTCAAATAATTAAAACATTAACTAATGAAACTACACCTCAATTAGTGTTATATGGTGGAAAATTAACAGATGATTTAGATGAGGACAGAGGAGCAGAAACTCTTTCTAATTTTTTAATGTCTTGCCAAGAAGAAATGAAATTAGCACTAGCAGCTATGGCAAAAACTGATATAACTCAATTAACTAAAGAAGATCTTATGTCTGTAGATAGAGAGTTGAGTGGGGTTTTAGGAGTAGAATATGGAGGAGAGCCTTGTAATTAATTAGAGGTAAGTAATTGAAAAATGACAGTAAAGATAAGAATTTTAGTTTTAATAAAATTTTATCCTTTACTGTCAATTTTTCATTTTCAAATTTTAATTATCAATGAATGCTGTTTAATTGTTCTTGTCTATTAAGTTGTTTTTTCTTCATATTTTCTAATTGAGCATCATTCATATTTCCTAAATTTTCTTTAATATATCCGCCTGTGTATTTCATATTTTTTATAATATTTTCCTCTTCATCAGTTGGACCACCATCACCATATACTAATTTATCCTTTAAATTTGATATACTTTCCTCTCTTATATTTTGTAGTTCTTTAGCTGCTTTTATATTTTCAGGAGAGGATATATCTTCATATTGTTCAAGATGTCTTTCTGTTCTTGTATGCTTTTCTACTAAATCTATCATTTCATCTAATCTATTTTCTTCTTCACGTCTATCCATTTTTATTCCTCCTCTAAATTATTTTCATCATATTTATTTTGTCCTTTAACAAGCATATAATTCTATAAATATTTTGGCATAGTAATATGACTTTAGTCATATTGTATGATGACTTTTAATACTGTAATAATATTTTAGATGTGAGTATAATTAAAATATAGGATTTTAAAATAAAGAATATAATTTATTTTATAAAAATTTTTAATTTAGAGGTGAAGAATATGAATGGAAAGGTAACTATAGGAATTTTATTTATACTATTTGGTTTAGTAACATTATTGCAACAATTTAATATTTTTTATTTTGGGAATATATTTTCCACTTGGTGGCCCATTATCATTATTGCAGTAGGAATAAATAAATTAACTAGTAAAAATGAGTCGAAAACATCAGGTGTAATATTTTTAGTAGTCGGTGCTTTTCTTCAGTTAAAAACTTTAAATATTATTACTGTAAGTATATGGAGAATCATTTGGCCGGCAATATTTATATTTATTGGTTTTAATATGCTTCTTTCAAAGGAAAAATACGTAAAAGATTTTCATGGAAATTCAGTAAACGACGATGTAGTAGATTATGTAAATATATTTTCAGCATTAGAAAATAGAAATTTTTCCCAAAATTTTAAGGGTGGAAGTATTGTAGCTGTTTTTGGAGGAGTTACTATAGATTTAAGGGATGCTGAATTAGCGCCAGAAGGAGCAATTTTAGATATGACAACTGCTTTTGGTGGAATTGAATTGATTGTTCCTACCCACTGGAAAGTTATCGTTACAGGAGTACCTATATTTGGAGGGTGGAGCAATAAAACGCAGAGTGACCAATTAGGCAACAATGATGATTTTCTTTCTGTACAACCAGTGTTAAGAGTTAAATGTGTAGCCGCTTTTGGAGGTATAGATATTAAAAATCATAATGAAAAGTAAGAATATAAAAAATGGTTAATATATAATTATATGTATTAACCATTTTTTTAATGTTAAATCTATGTTAATTAACGTAAAAAAAACTTTATTTTTGTTAAAAATGATGTAATATTTATGATGTAATAATTACTATATACAAAATTTATATTCTTTTGGAAGGAGTTTGGTAATGAATACTTCGCAAATGTTAATAGGTCTTTTTGGAGGATTGGGTTTATTCCTTTATGGAATGAAACTAATGGGAGATGGTCTTGAAAACGCAGCAGGAGATAGATTAAAGGTTTTTTTTGAAAAGGTTGTCTCCAATCCATTTAAAGGAATACTAATTGGTGCAATAGTAACTGCCATAATACAAAGTAGTAGTGCTACCACAGTAATGGTAATAGGATTTGTTAATGCAGGACTGATGAATCTATATCAAGCTACTGGAGTTATTATGGGAGCCAATATTGGAACCACAGTGACTGGCCAGCTTGTTGCTCTTAATCTTACAGCAGTTGCCCCAGTTTTTGTTGGAGTCGGTGCTTTAGTTGTTTTATTTTCAAAAGGAGATAAAAGAAGAGAGATTGGTAATATCATATTAGGATTTGGTATTCTATTTATAGGAATGCAATCTATGTCTTCTTCAATGGCGCCATTAGCGAAATCTGAAGGTTTTACAAGTTTAATAGCAACTTTATCATATAATCCTATATTGGGAGTTTTAGTAGGTTTGGTTCTTACTGCAGTAGTTCAGAGTTCATCCGCTACTATTGCAATACTTATAACATTAGCTAATACAGGATTGATGCCATTAGAAGTTGCACTTCCAGTATTATTTGGAGACAATATAGGAACATGTGCTACAGCACTTTTATCCAGTATAGGTACTAATAAAAATGCAAAGAAAGCTGCACTTATACATATGATTTTTAATGTAACTGGTACAATAGTATTTTTATTTATGTTAAGACCAGTTACTTATTTAATGCATTTGATAACTCCTGGAAATGCTGGTAAACAAATAGCAAATGCACATACTTTCTTTAATATTGCCAATGTAATAATACAGGCACCATTTATTAAATATTTAGTTGGTATAGTAAATAAAATAATTCCAAATGATATAGAAGAAGAGAATCCGACAATGCTGTATTTAGATGATAGATTATTGGAAACTCCGGTAATTGCAGTTGGACAATGTAATAAAGAAATTGTAAGAATGGGTCAAAAGGCTAGAGAGATATTAGTACTAGCAGTAGAATCTTTAGAAACAGGGGATGAAGAGTTAATAAAGAAAGTAGCAGAAGGAGAAGATCTTGTAGATTTATTAGAAGAAGAAATAACAAAATTCCTTGTTAAACTTTCAAATACAGAATTATCTAAACAGCAGGTAGATAATGTGACATCAATGTTCCATGTGGTTAAGGACATAGAGAGAATAGGAGATCATGCTAAAAACATTGCTAACTTATCTACAGAAAAAACATCAAAGAGATTAAGTTTTTCTAAAGACGCTAAAAAAGAATTAAAAGAAATGTATAAATCTACTCTTGAAGCATTGGATACATCTATAATAAGCTTTGAAAAAAATGATGTAAAAATGGCAATAAGTGTTCAAAAGATTGAAGATGAGATCGATAGACTTCAAGATGAATTGAGGGACAATGATATAAAGAGATTAAACTCATCAGCTTGTGAAGCAAGGGTTAGCGCTATATATTTAGATATTATATCAAATTTTGAAAGAGTAGGAGATCATTCTCTTAATGTATCTGAAGCTGTAATAAGGGTCAATAAATTATCCGCATCAGAAATAGCAGCTAATTAATTAAAAACCAATTTAAAAAAGGATGCTTAGCTTAGCATCCTTTTTTAAATTAGTTTTCTTCATTTTCAGCATTTTCTTCAGGGAGAGGCGCTTCATCTTCAAATTTTATTTCAAAAGATGAATCTACATCTGTTTCATTAAGTTCATCATTGTGGCAACCACAACAAACATCATCTTCAATATCCTCTATTTCAATCACTCCGTGATTTTCAATAATGCCATCGTCTTCATTTTTTTTCTTTATAAATTTTTTATATAAAAATGTCCCTAAGGCAATACCAGCTGTTGTAAGTGCAGCTTTAGCTAGATAATTATTTCTTCTTTTCATAGGTTAATACCTCCTTAATAATATTAATATATTCATAATGTTATATAATTAATGTATTCTCTTTAATTTTTTTTATACAAAAAGACTTTAAGTAAAGTTGTTCTTTATATTCTACCATTATATGATATTCTTTACAATGGAAAAAGTAAGAATTACCATATTACTCTATAATTTTTTTTAATAAATTTAAAGGAAAACTATATGGCGGATACTTTAATTTTAAATCAAATAAAAAACTTCTCTTCATTACAGATTTTTGATGAGTAAATGAGTAGTAACTCCATTTCCCGTGATATTTTCCCATGCCACTATTACCAACTCCTCCAAAAGGTAGGTAAGGGCTATTTATTTGAGATAGTGTTTCGTTTATGCACACACTACCTGAAGAGGTGCTTTTTATTAATTTATTAATATTCTTTTTGTTTTTAGAGAAATAATAAAGGGATAAAGGTTTAGGTCTACTATTGATAAAATGTATCACTTGGTCTAAATTATCAAATTGAAGCATTGGCAGTATAGGTCCGAATATCTCCTCTCTCATTACAGAAGAACTAATTTTTGTGCCTATCATTAAAGTAGGTGATATATATAAATCTTCTTTTTTTGTTTCACCACCAAAGATTATTTGTCCATCTTCGAGATAGGAACTTAGCCTATCAAAATGTTGTTCGTTTATTATTCTTCCATAATGGGGGCTATTTATTGCATTTTCCCCGTAGAAGTCTTTTATATACTTTATTAAAATAGGAATAAACTGATGGGCAACATCTTTGTGTACAAATAAATAATCAGGAGCTACACAAGTTTGACCTGTATTAAAAAATTTCCCCCAAACTATTCTCTTAGCAGAGATTTCTAAATCTGTATGTTTATCAACTATGCAGGGACTCTTGCCACCAAGTTCAAGAGTTGTCGGTATAAGTTTCTTGCTAGCAGCCTCCATGACTATTTTTCCAACCTTTTCACTTCCAGTGAAGAAAATGTAATCCCAATGTAAGGAAAGCAATTTGCTTGTTTCATCTACTCCACCTTGAACTGAATATAATAATTTTGGATCAAAATTATTATTAATTAAGCTAGTTATGGTATTTGAGATATTGGGAGATAACTCAGAAGGTTTAACAACAACACAGTTACCAGCGGCAATAGCTCCCATTAAAGGTGCAAAAATTAAATGAAAAGGATAATTCCATGGTCCAATTATTAAAACGGAGCCATAAGGTTCGTTAATAATATAACTTTTACCTGGGAAAGCAGTGAGAGGAGTTTTAACCAATTCATCCTTGGACCACTTTCTTAAATTATTTATAATATAATTTAATTCGGAAATAACAAAGCCAACTTCACTAACGTAGCTCTCAAAATTACATTTACCTAAATCTTTTTTTAGTGCTTCATAAATTACAGATTCATTCTCTTTGATAAGATATTTAAGTTTTTTTAATTGATTTATTCTAAAATTTATATCGTAGGTAGCCCTACTATTGAAAAATATTTGTTGGTCACATAAAATTTTATGGAAATCTGCCATATTAATCACCCCTTACTATGAAATATACCATAATATTATAGTATTTGAAATAAGAAGAATTTTTATGAAAAATTTAATTTCATATGATATGAAGAGGTTTTTGTGAGGAGGTATTGAACATATAAATATGGTATTAAGATTATGAACTATGTGTAAAATAGATGTAAACTTTACCTCAAAAGTGTATAATAATTCCAGTAATGTGATATAATTAACTTTATGGATAATATTAAAGACATATCACTGAGGAGGGTTTAATATGGAAGTAGCAATAAACGCATATGTAAGGAATGAAAAGCCGAAGATTACAAAGAGAGAAGGATTTATCCCTGGAGTTATCTATGGCAAAGATTTTGAAAATATACTTGTTAAATTTGAAAGAAATAAGCTCATAGGTCTACTTAAGGAAAAAGGAGAAAAAGCAAAAATATCATACATGTTAGATAATGTCACAAAAGAAGGCATTATAAAAGAAGTAGGAAGAGATTTTGCTACTGGTGAAATCATACATATTGATATTCAGTCAGTAAAAGGAAATGATAATGTTAAGTGGACAATACCTATAGTTTTTACAGGAAAGGAACTTTTAAATAATAAAGGACTATATCTTCAAGTGTATTCAAATGAAATTGATGTTGAGGGAGAAGCTTCATTAATACCAAACAATGCAGAAATTGAAGTGAGTTCTATGGAATTCGGTAAAGAAATAAAAATTAAGGATTTAAATCTAAACTCAGCTATTAAATTAGCCAAGGATAGTGAAACTATTTTAGCGGTTGTAACAAACTCTTAAATCTTTTGTTAAGATAAAAGTGTTTATTTAAATAGAATTTGAAAGTAGAGAGTTGAAAATAAAAAAGAGATTTTAGCTTTGATAAAATCTCTTTTTTTATTTTAAAAATATTAATTTAAACCATGTCTTTATATGCAATTATTCCATAACGAGAATTAGCATTTTTAATTGCGTTAATAACTGCTCTTTCAACAACTCTAGCAGCTAACATTCCTATAACATTTGTATCTGCTTCTACTTTATTTGTGGCCATTGTAAATATTGTGTCTCCATCAAACATAGTATGGGCGGGGCGCATGGTTCTTCCGTAACCATTGTGAGCCATTGAAGCAATTTTATTAGCAGAAGATTTTGTTAATATAGCATTAGTGATAACTGCTCCTATAGTGGTATTTCCTGGGAAAACATTATTATCATTATGGTAGTTATCTATCATCCATTGTTCAGTGTTTATAAATTTGCCATTTTTTATAGCGCCAGCAATAATTTCACCTGTTTTAGGATCAACAACATCTCCAAGGCAGTTCACTGCGATAAGAGCACCTACTTTTAGTTCTCCAACCTGAATGCAATAACTTCCTAAACCGCCTTTCATAGAGTGTTCGGGACCTAACATTTTTCCTAAAGTAGCACCTGTTCCTGCACCTACATTTCCTTGTAAATCTTCTTTATTATGTTCAGAATGGAGTGCAGCTTGATACCCCATTGTTTTATCAGGTCTAATATTTTTAATACCTACATTTAAATCAAAAAGAACTGCGGAACAAACTATAGGCACTTTAGTAACACCAACATCAAATCCAACTTCAGATTTCTCTAAATATTCCATAACCCCATTAGCAGCATCTAACCCGAAAGCACTGCCTCCAGAGAGTACTACACTATGTATTTTTTCAATCATATTAACTGGATTTAAAAGATCTGTTTCGCGAGTTCCAGGAGCTCCGCCTCTTACATCAACACCTGCAGTAGCTCCTTCTTTACATATTATAACAGAGCATCCAGTGCCGCCTTCTAAATTTTGAGCATGCCCAATGTTTATTCCATCTATATCAACTAAGTTTATTTCCTTCATTTCAATACTCCTTTGTAAATGTTTTTACTCCAATGTTTTAAAAATCTCCTGAACTAAGTCAGGAGATTTTTGTTACTTCTTTATTTTTTTTACTGCCATAACCACTGGTATAGTTATTAAGACGGATAGTATGGCTTCGGGAATTCCATTGGTTAGAGCTACAGCCATAATACCTTTTCTAGCAGCTGGCACGCTTATATTAAAAACTGATGCATATCTTTCTAAATAAATTAAGTACATTAATCCTAAAACACCAAAGGTATTTATCAAGGAGCCAACTATCGCAGCTAAAGCAATTTTTAAAGTACCTAGCTTTGTGGATAGGGCTGAATAACAATAATAAGATGCTATTCCAATAACAACTCTAGGAACCACAGAAACTATTGGATTAACAAAAACAAAGAATAATGGTGTAGGATTTGTAAAGGCATTTATTACGCTAAAAATACCGAAAATTAAACCTATCATTCCTCCTACTACCGGTCCTTCAATAATAGCACCGATTATTACTGGTACATGCATGATAGTAGCTTTTACCGGTGGAATAGGTATAAAACCTAAGCCAGAAATACCAAGAAAAATTGAAATTGCAGACAACATTCCAACAACGGCTATTTGTCTAGTGTTAAGATTAATTGATGATTTTAACTTTTTTTCCATTTAAATTACCTCCGTTATTATTCCCTTAGGGATATAATTCGAAAATTTTTTATTGAACTATTGGGTGTTCAGTTTCATAAGAATACCGACGAAATCATTTTAACACGTTTGTAGAAAAAATTAAATAGAGTCGTTAAAATTTTGTCAATAAAAAGTATTCTGACAATTTCTATAAACTGAGAAAAAAAACCATCTATATAAAAGGAAAAACATATACTATGGAGAATATAGAATAAATGTAGAGAAATAAATAATAAATTGTAATAATATGAAAAGGGAGGACCAACATGATATTCAGCAAAAAAAATAGCAATGGAAATTATAATGTTGATAGTGATTTAGAAATAATAAAAAAGAATATTAATGAACTAATGAAAGGAAATTTCATAAGAATAGATGAATTTCAAATAAAAGATGAAGAGTTAATAAAATCATGGAATACATTAGTTGATAAAATGTACGATGAAAAAAATGATAATTTAAATTTAGTAAATAATATATTAAATTCAGTAATTAAGATGGAATATATCGGTGAAATGGTGGATAGTGCAAATAATCAAACCAATTCTATCAATGATATAAATAATAATAGTGAGGAGTTAACTTTATCAATTCATGAGGTAACAAAATTCGCTGAGAGAATATCTACAAAAACTGAAAGTGCTATTCATGCAGTAGATGAAGGGGTTAACAGTATAAAAACTTCTTATAATTATATGATGGAATCTTTGAAGAATAATAAAACTATTGAAGATAACATGAATATGGTTATTCAAAGGACAGCAGATATTGAAAAAATAATAGACATAGTTAAAGGTATTGCAGATCAAACAAATTTACTAGCATTAAATGCTGCAATTGAAGCCGCAAGGGCTGGTGAGGCAGGAAAAGGATTTGCGGTTGTAGCACAAGAAGTAAGAAAGCTTGCAGAAGATACAAAAGAGTCAGTAAATAGTATACAAAATAACATTGGAGAGCTAAAGAATGATATAGAAATTTTGGTTGACGATATAAACAGTACGAGTTCTAATGCATCTTTTGAAGAAGATTTATTAAACAATTCAATAAACACTATAGAAAATATTAAAAAGGTAGTTGAAGAAATTAATGTGGAGATGAATCAAATTTCCGCTAATAGGGAAGAACAGCTAACTGCAACAGAAGAGCTTAATGAGCATATAAACTTAATATCTAAAGAGGCTAGTGAGCTTTTAGAACAATTTAATAGAGCAGGAAGAGATATTTATGATTTAAGCATAGTTACAGATAAAGGAAGAAAAACTTTGTTGTCAATAGGAAACTGTCTACAGGACAAAGATATGATAGAATTCTATAAAACAGATCACTTGCTTTGGAAATGGAAAGTTTACAATATGATGTTAGGATATGAAAAGTTAGATGAAGATATTGTGGCAAATTATAAAACATGTAATCTAGGAAAATGGTATTATTCTGTAAAGAATGAAGAACTTCTTAAAAATAAAGATTTTATTGAAATTGAAAAATATCATAAAGAACTTCATAGCATTGCTAAAGAAGCCATAGTATTCTGTAAAGAAAAGGATATAAGAAATGCAAAAGTAAGCATGAAGGATATGGAAGATTGTTCTGCAACAATGTTAAATTATATGGATAAAATAAAAAACTTTTTAAACAAAAATAATGGTTAGAACTTTATAGTTCTAGCCATTATTTTATGTCCTTCATAAGTTGGATGAATACCATCTGTGTAAAGATTATATAGTAGGTGTTGGTTTTCAATAAAAGAAGCGTAAAAATCAAAATAAGTGATATTATTAATGATACAATAATCTATAATGTTTTTTCTATAAATTTCAATAGCAGAGTTAACTCTAGAGTAATCAATACCAGTTTCCCAACGTTCATTTGCTAGACTTATGTGTACTGGAGGTTGAATTCCTAAAAGAGGAATTATATTATTTTTCCTACATTCCTGTATAATCAATATAATATTACTTATTGTATTATCTATGGATGTGTTAAGTAGAAAGTCATTTGTACCTCCCATAATTATACAATGAGTAGGATGTAAAGATATTACATCATTATAGGATCTAAAAAGCATACCAGCTGTAGTATCTCCATTTAAACCTTTATTTGTAACAGAGATTTTTAATTTTTCCCTTATAATATCACACCAGCATTCTCCATATGCTACGCCATAGCCATAGGTAAGGCTATCACCGAAACAAATTAATTTCATATAAATCACCTTTTGTAAAATTATTATATCTATAATATTATCATAAGTTGTTTAGTATCTCCATGGATAAAGTATTGAATTCATGAAACAATGAAATATGAATTTACAAAACAAAATTTCATATTTTTCAATATATGTCTTATAATAATATTATTAGAAAGGTGGGAGATATTTATGATACATTATAAAAAGAAAAATAAATTTAATTGCCTACTTCTTGGATTAATTGTTTTTATAAATATAATATTTTTTAATGGAAGAGTTCAGGCTTATACAACAAATGAACAAAGTTTGTTGGAAGTAAAATATTTGATTCAAAAAAATTCTATTTATGATCTTCCATTAGAAGGATTAAACTCTAACAACATTAATGAGGTGATAAAGTACTTAAAAGATCCTTATAGTCAATATTTTACTAAAGAAGAGTTTCAAGAATTTGTCATGGGAATTAATCAAAGTTTTCATGGCATAGGTATATATAATGAAAGTGTGCCAGAGGGAATAAAAGTAGATTCTTTTTTACCAGGTTCATCGGCACAGACAGCGGGATTAAAGGTTGGAGATATAATTATAAGTGCAGATGGTAATAATTTAAAAGGACTGGATTTAGCTAAAGCAGTGAAATATATAAAAGGTGAAAGCGGTACTTTTGTTAAGTTGATAGTAAAAAGAGGGGAATCGATTTTAAATTATAATGTGGAGAGAAAAGAAATAAAAATACCTACTGTAGAAGGAAAGCTTTTAGAGAATAATGTAGCATATATTTTAATTGAATCCTTTGGTGAAGACACGCCAGAACTTTTAAATGAAAAATTTAAAGAAATGGAAAGCAAAGGAGCGGAAAAATACATTATTGACTTACGTAACAATACTGGCGGATATACTAACTCTGCCTACGATATCTTAGGTTATTTTATAGATGATAATGTAGCTACAATTATGAAAGATAGTAAAAATAACGAATATAGATATAAAGCTTTAAAGCATGATTATACAATTAATAAAGATATTATACTTTTAGTAAATGAATATACTGCTTCTGCGTCAGAAATACTTTCAGCGGCATTAAAAGATTATAATAAGGTTTTACTAATTGGAAATAAAACCTATGGAAAGGGAGTACAGCAAACTATATTTTCACTAAGCAATGGAGATGTAATAAAATTAACTACTCATAGCTTTTATTCACCTCTAGGTAAAGAAATACACGGCGTTGGAATAACTCCAAATATTGATTCTGGGAAAGTAGATCCTTTAAGTATAGCAGAGTTACTTTTTTCAGGAAAACCTTCTACTATGGATAAAAGTCATTTAGTGAAAATTATAGGAGAAAATAAAAAAGAATATTATATTGATTTAAATAAAGCTAGAGAAAAAGATTATAGAAAAGCATTCAAGCATATATTGGATTCAACCAAGGAAGGTAATATATTTATTGGAACTGAAGGCGGATGGAATGAGCTTACTAAGAAGGATATAGCTAACCAGATTAATGTATATTTTAATGATTATAGTAAACTTCCAAGACTGGTTAAATCAAAAGAAAAGGCAACATTTAGAATAAAATTAAATAAAGATATTGATTCTAATACAGTAAATTCAAATACAATAAAGTTAATTAATGAAGAAACCTTTGAAGAAATAAAAGGAGACTTTAACTTAGAGAAAAATGATGAGATAATATTTTGTCCACTACAAGCCTCTAAACTACAAGGTAATTATATATTATTAGTTGAAGGTTTAAAAGGTAAGGATGGTAAAGAACTAAAAAGTAAAATATTATTACCTGTTCAATTTCAATAATTTATATTGATATTTTATAAGGACTTTGCTACATTATTTATAGTGAAGTCTTATTTTAATTATGTAAAATATACAAAAAGTTTATAAATCATTAATAAAGTATTATAAAGAAATATGTTAATATATATATAATAAATTTTAATTACTTCAAGGAGGTAAGTAGTTAAATGAATATGAACTATTATAAACAGATGGATAAATGGGATAATTTAACTAAAGCACTATTAATTCTTGGTGTGATTTTGTTATTATCAAAATTTAATAGAATGATAGGAATTGCACTAATAATATATGCTATAGGGAGAATGGGCTATTATAGTAAAATGAATAAAAATATTGGAGACATTAACTTTAATAAAGTTAAGAGTGATATGAGGAGTACTCTAAATAATTTTAAAAATAAAATAAAGGAAAGAAAGGAATTTTTGATTACAAGATGCCCTAACTGCTCGCAAAAATTAAGACTTCCACGTAAAAAAGGTAACATATTAGTTACTTGTCCAAGGTGTGGATATAAATTTAAATTAAAAACCTGATAGTTAATTCTATCAGGTATAGATATATATAAATTAAAGGAAATTTATTAGTTTAAGTTTCTTTTTATTTTTTTTGATAGTTATCAATAGTGATAGTTATCAACAGTGATAGTTATCACTATTGATATTAATATATAAAAGGTGATATAATTTATATATAGTGTGGGATAATATACTAGAAAGCTATTTATATAGAGGAGGAAATGTAATTGGAAAAGATTGCTTTAATAACTGATACTACAGCTGATTTAACAGAGGAAATTATTAAGGAATACAATGTAGAGGTACTACCTTTTAGAATAATTTATAAGGACAGAGAGTATAAAGATAAGATTGAAATTACTCCACAGGAGGTTTATGACAATTTTAAAGTAGAAGTACCAACGTCTTCACTACCATCTATGCAAGATATGGAGGAGCTATTCACCAGGCTTGAAGAGGAAGGATATACTCATGCAATTGCAATAACATTATCAACGGGTCTTTCAGGAATATACAATGGCGTAAAAGTAGTAAGTGAAAATCATCCGAAAATTATTACTCATGTTATGGACTCAAAAGCTATATCATGGGGTGAAGGAGCTTTAGCTCATAAATGCGGTGAATTGATAAAAGAAGGGAAAAATTTTGATACAATAGTAGATGAATTATATGAATTTAGGAAAAAGATTCAAGTTTATTTTGTTGTAGGTACTTTAGAATACTTGAAAAGAGGCGGTAGAATAGGCAAGGTTTCAGGAACAATAGGGGAATTATTAAACATCAAGCCTATAATTGCTGTAGATAACAATGATGGTAAGTATTGTACTTGCGATAAGGTTAGAGGTAGGAAACAATCATTAAATAGGATGTTTGAAATAATAGAAAACAAATTAAAAGAAAAGAGATGTGCTATTTATATTATGAGCGGGGATGCTTTAGAAGAAGCAAAAAAGTTACATGAAAGAATAAGTAAGTTAGAAAATGCTTCAAAGGTGGTAATGGGAGGAGCAATAAGCCCTGTATCTGGAGTTCATAGCGGTCCTGGCCTTGTTGGAATTGTATTAATAGAGGAATCATAAATATGGGCCTTGGTTATGATGACGTAAAGGAAGAAGAGAAGCGCCTTTATGAAGAGTATAAAAGAAAATTAGAAGATTTAAAAAAAATTGAAAAAGAGAAGGAAGCTGTAGGCCAAGTTTTTACCAAAGGACTTTTACCTCTATATGTTTTATACATATTGAGTTTAGGGCCAACCAATGGTAATGATATAGCTCATCAAATAGGTGAAAGAACAAAGGGGCTATGGATACCAAGTACTGGAGGGATTTATCCGCTTCTTAAAAAATTTGAGAAACAAAAGTTAGTTAAAGGCAAATGGGATAGTTCAAAAAGGATATATTCACTTACAGACGTAGGCTATGAAGAACTTGAAAACAAAAAAGAATTATTAAAACCTAAAATTGAAGAGGCACTTAAGGTTTTTAACATCATATATAATGATTTATATAAGTAAACAGCAAAAAAATTGCTGTTTTTCTTTTTCACTTTCACTACAGAAATTAATAAAAATATGATATAATGTAATAGATTACATGTAATTTTGTCACCTCTTATTTTCAGAAATTTTATAATATTAAGGGATTGGGGGATCTTATGATAAAAAGGATTATTTTAGCTGGTTTTGGTAATGTAGGTAAAGAATTTGTGAGGCTTATTGATGAAAAAAGGTTATATATTAGAGAAAAATATGACATGGATTTAATCTTATGTGGTGTTTTAGAAAAGGAAGGATGCATTTTTGAAGATGGGGGAATTGACACATCTTATTTAATCAACTGTCCTTCAGGACCCCAAGGGGTTCTTGAATATGCTGAACATTTTAAAGAATCATACTATAATTATCCTGTTTTAGAAGGGGATATTCTTATAGAATGCACACAAAGTGATATAAGAACAGGAGGTCCTTCCCTAAATTATATAATGAATTCTATTAATAGGGGCATGGATATAGTAATGCTATCTAAAGGTGCTTTAGTCGCAAACTTTAATCAATTGATGGAGTTATCAAGAAAAAAAGATGTAAAAATAAAGTATAGCGGTGCTACAGCAGCGGCTCTTCCTACTATGGATTTGGGCGTATACAGTTTGGCAGGAGCAAAAATTACAAATATAACTGGAATTTTAAATGGAACTACTAATTATATATTGAACAGAATGTTTGAAGAAAATATATCTTTTGAACAAGCATTAGAGGAAGCGGTTAAAAAAGGGATAGCAGAGAAAGAAAACTCAATGGATATAGATGGCATTGATAGTGCATCTAAAATATTGTTATTAGCAAACAGCTTAATGGATGGTAATTACTCATTAGAGGATATTGCAATTAAAGGCATTAGAAATATAAGTAGAGAAGATATATTAGAGGCTAAAAATAAGAACAAGGTTATAAAATTATTATGCAAAGCTTACTATAAAGCTGGTAAGTTAGTTTTAGAAGTATTTCCGGAAAAGATTGATGCTAATAGCCTTTTAGGGAATATAAACGGGAGCAATAAAGGGATAGTATTCCATACTGATACTATGGGAGAAATATATTTAATTGGTGGAGCATCAAATCCTAGAGGAGCAGCGGCTGCTGCATTAAAAGATGTTATAAATTTATGTAGAGAATAGCTTATTGGATAGATATGGAATAAAAATCATTGGACTTGCGTATAGCTAAAGTATCGAGTTTACTTGGGGGATGAATTCTCTCCCAAGCATTTATTAAAGGGAGAGGATATTTTCTTGATTACGTATTTGTTAATTTTTTTAGCAAAGATAGTAGAAGTATCTTTAATGACTATAAGAACAGTATTAATAACTAGAGGAGAGAAACTATACGGTTCAATAATTGGTTTTTTTGAAATATCAATATGGCTATATTTAATCAATAAAGTATTAGTAGGAATAAGCGAAGATCCAATAAGGATGGTGACATATGCATTAGGATATGCATGTGGCAACTATTTAGGGTCTATATTAGAAGAAAAATTGGCTTTAGGATTGCTAACTATAAGTATAATTTTACCTGAATCTGAAGGAGAGGAACTGATTAAAAAATTAAGAGAAAAAAATGTAGGTGTAACTAAAGTAAGAGCTGAAGGAATAAATAAAGACAAAAGCTTATTGTTAATTCATATTAAAAGAAAAAGAAAGAATGAAATCATCAAACTTATTGAGAAAAGTCCATTGCATTGTGTTATCTCAATAAGCGATACAAAAACTGTAATGGGTGGATATGGTATAAAAAAATAGATTCTATTTTTATAGAATCTATTTTTCGTAGAATATAATTTTAAGCAAGTTTATTAGCTAATTAAAAGTATAATAAAAAATATAAACATATTTAACAAAACATAATATTATTATGAAAACATTAGTAAATCCATTGAAATTTATCAATAAATGTTATATTATACATTTATAAGATATGTAATTATTAGGAGAATTTTGTTTGAAAAAGGAGGGGATTAAAATTAAATCAATAAAACACAAATTAATACTTGTAGCTGTGATGATTGTAATTATACCAGTTTTAGCAATTACAATTACTACTACAGGTATTACAAGTAAAAACCTTACAAGCCATTTTTATGCCGATCATGTAACATTATCCAATACCATAGCTAATGGTGTATCAGATTATATGGATAAGGCATATGTTTTAACAGAAGAACTTATAAGTAATTATTATGTAAGACAAATGGACCCTAAGATGCAGGACATAGCTGTAAAGGATACCATTAAAAGAAATCCGTATTTTGATTTATTTTGTATTCAAGATATGAAAGGTGATCAAACAGCTAGAACTACAGGAAAGCTAGCAAATAGGGCAGATAGATGGTGGTTTAAAGAAAGCGTAAGCAAAAAGAAACCTTTTGTTACTAAATCATATCTTACTGTAAATGATGATAGTGATGCTATTAATTCCATTATATTTCCAATTTTTGATGAAAAAAATGATATGACTGGAGTAATGGATGCAGATTTGAAATTGGACGAGCTTCAGAAATTGGTAGAAAAATATAGTACTGATTTAATTTATGCTTATGTTGTTGATGGAGACGGGGCTGTTATTGCTCATCCAGAGAGGGAGCTAGTACAAGAAATATATAATTACAAAACATTTACAAAAACTGTAAGACAGAGAGATAGCTCTAATAAAGTTATAAAGGATGATACTGGTGCTCCGGTGACTAAAGTGGAAAATATAGAAGTACCAGAAAAATTAACGGAGATTACTCTAGATGCTTTAGCTGGAAATTCAGGTAAAACTGAATATAAAGATTTAAATGGTGAAATAGTGATAAGTGCATATCAGACCATTAAATTGCCAGGAGAGTCAGATAACTGGGCAGTAATCACAGTAGAAAAGAAAAGTGATGCACTAGCACTAGTTTCTAAAGTTCAAAAAATCAGTTACATAATAGGTGCAGGGATGCTACTTCTTGTAATTATAATTATATATTTCTTATCAAGTAAATTTACAAAACCATTAACTAACCTTGCTAAGATTACTGAAAAAGCATCTTCAGGAGATTTGACGGCTTATAGTGATTATAAGTCAAAAGATGAGATAGGGCTTTTAAGCAATAGCTTTAATGTCATGTTAGATAATATGAAAAATTTAATAAAAAATATAAATGAGGCATCAGCGGTAGTATCTGATTCTTCACAATCATTATTAGCATCAACGGAGCAGACTTCTAGTTCTATAAGTGAAGTAGCTCAAACCATAACTGAAGTGGCATCTAACATGGAAAAAGGTGCTGATAGTTCAAAAGAAGGTGTAATGGCAGCTCATGAATTATCAAAGGAATTAGATCTAGTTGTACAGCGTATAAAAGAAAGTATAGATACTACAAGTAGGATGCATGAAATTTCTAATACTGGCTTCCAAACAATTGATAAATTAGAAGCAAAAAATCTAGAGAATGGCAATGTATCCAGAGCAGTATTTAATGTTATTAATGACTTAAGTGAAAAAGCTAACAGCATTGGTGGCATTGTAGAAACAATTACTTCAATATCAGAGCAAACTAACTTACTTGCATTAAATGCGGCTATAGAAGCTGCTAGAGCAGGGGAAGCAGGTAAAGGTTTCTCAGTGGTAGCAGAGGAAGTAAGGAAATTATCTGAAAACACTGCTCACTCTACAAATAATGTTAAATCTATAATAACTAGTATACAAAATGACATAGAAGTAGCTCTAACCACAATAAAGACAGCAGATACAGTTCTTAAAGATCAAAACGAGGCTGTAGACAATACTAGAGATACCTTTAAAGAAATAAATACTTCAATAGTAAATGTTGTTGAAAAAATTGACTATATATCTGAAAGCTTAAAGAGTGTTGATGAATGTAGAAATAAGCTATTGTCAGTAGTTCAAGAAGTTTCTAGTATTTCAGGGGATATTGCAGATGCTGCTCAAAATGTAAGTGGTGCAACAGAAGAACAAAATGCTGAAATGGAAGAGATAAATGCCTTATCAGAAGAATTAAACAGAATGGCACAGACATTAGAAAGTGAAATAAGAAGATTTAAAATACAATAAAAAAATAGTCCTAGGAAGTATTTCCTAGGATTTGCTTTTATAATCATTAATTCTTTTCTTTCTATCTAAGGATTTAGGCTCGAGATTTATTTGTATATTTTCTAATAAAGATGAAACACCAGTAGATGGTTCTTTATTTTCACTTTTGCATGTTGGGCAATTACAATGAGTTTCTTCGAAATGAGAAGGCTCTGTATATGTTGTTATAACACCCTCATAGTTTCTTAATACAACTTTTGAAGGAGATTGACTAATAAGATATTGAGGCATTACAGGTATTTTTCCGCCGCCACCAGGAGCGTCAACAACAAAAGTAGGGACGCAGTAGCCAGAAGTATGACCTCTTAAACCTTCTATTATTTCAATTCCTTTAGAAACTTTAGTTCTAAAATGTTCAATTCCTTCTGATAAATCACATTGATATAAATAATAAGGTCTTACCCTCATTTTTACTAACTTATTAACTAAATCTTTTTGTATATGCACACAATCATTAACTCCTCTTAATAAAACTGTTTGATTTCCTAGAGGAACCCCAGCATTGGCTAATTTCTCGCAAGCTTTTATGGAATATTCTGTAATTTCATTTGGGTGGTTAAAGTGCGTGTTAAGCCAAATAGGATGATACTTTTTCAACATATCTACTAAATCATCTGTTATTCTCATTGGATTAACTACAGGAATTCTAGAACCTATTCTTACAATTTCTACATGGGGAATTTCCCTCAAATTCTTTATTATATATTCTAGCTTATCGTCTTCAATCATTAGTCCGTCTCCACCTGATAACAATACATCTCTTACAGAGGGGGTGTTTCTTATATAATCTAATGCCATTTCAATTCTATCTTTAGGCATGAAAGAATCTGTATGACCAGCAAATCTTCTTCTAGTACAATGTCTACAATACATTGAACACATATCGGTAATCAAGAATAAAACTCTGTCAGGGTAAGCGTGAGTCAATCCTGGAACTGGTGAAGAAGCATCTTCGTGTAAAGGATCGCACATATCAGCTTTTGAAAAGTTTAATTCATGTATGGTTGGAACTGCTTGTTTTCTAATAGGATCATTTAAATCATCTGGATCTATTAGAGTAGCATAATATGGAGATATTCCCATTCGTAATGACTGTAAACATTTATCTATAGCTTCTTCTTCTTCTGGCAAAATATTGATGACTTTTTTTAGTTGTTCTATAGTGGTAATTCTATTTCTAACTTGCCATTTCCAATCATTCCACTGCTCTTCGGTAACATCTTTCCATAAATCAATTTCTCTGTAATCTCTCATATAGTAGCCCCCTATTCTTTAATCTTTATTATTTCTATCAATTTTTTTTGTATTGAATGAACATCTTCTTTTAAATTATCTCGCTCATAGTGAAAGTCATTGGAATCTAAAAGATAACTATGGGTAACTCCCAAAGTAAGTTTATTTTCATCAATTGCATCACTTAAGAATTCACAAAGTTTTTCAGATGAAAAATATTCTAGTCTCAATTCCTCTTTATCATCTAATGAATATACAGGTAGTGATGTAAGTAAATTATTACTTACTTTATATTGTTCTCTATAAATATTATGAGATTCAAATCTTATATCCGTTAATTCGTATAAGGCCTTAGCGGTATCATCATTCATTGAAAAGTAACCACCTCTATATATTTGAACAGGCATTACACCTCTTTGACTCAAATAATCCATAGAATAATTAATAATATGTTTTTGTTCTTCTATATTGTAAGAGGCCAGTAGTTCCTCATCTTTTTTTATAAAGGGACATTTTTGGTTGATTTCATCCGGAAGATTTTCAGGATGAATATGAAGACCAAAAATCACATTATATTCCTTAATTTTCTCAACTAAATTTAGTTGAAAGAGCATGTCTGCAAAAAAAGGAGTTATAAATAAAATGGTAGTAATTCCATTTTCTGAATTGAGTTTTAAAAATCTTTCCAGATTCTTCACATTATTCTCTAAATTTTTGTCAAAATTAGTCCCTTCGCAATCTATTGTGATTGCATACTGGAAACCATCTTTACTTATTAATTCTAGTATGTCTTTCATGCTTTAAGTCCTCCTACAATAAATATATTGAAAAACTACAACTTTGGATATATAATGAAGTTGTAACTAAATAACAACTTCATTATACTATATGAGTTTTTGGTTGTCAAAAACTTTCAGATAAAAAATAATTAATATTTTGTTAAGAATAGGGGGATAAAAATGATTACTTTAGGATATCCAAGAATGCACAAGGAAGAGAATGAAAAAAGGGATTTTTTACCAGATTTTTTTAGAAGATTAAAGGGAGAGAAGGCAGAATTTTATCTAGAAGAAGGTTATGGTTCAAAAATGGGGATAAAAGAAGAAGAGTATCTACAGGCCAATGAAAATATAAAATTTGTATCAAATAAGGAATGTTATGAAAAGAATATTATAGTTGTTCTTCGCTCACCAGAATTTAATGAAATAGACTACATGGCAAATGGCAGCACTTTAGTTAGTATGCTGCATTATCCCACAAGACCTACGAGAGTTGAGAAGTTAAAAAAGAAGAATATTTTTGGAGTATCCATGGATTCTTTAAGAAATGATTTCTTAGAAAGAATAGTTGTAAATTACAATGGAACTTCTGGCAATGGTATAGAAATGGCTTTCCAAGAGCTGAGTAAAAGTATGAGAGATTTTTACTCAAAAGATAGAGGAGTTATAAATGTAACAATAATGGGGATGGGAATGGTAGGTTTATATGCTGCTAAAGCTGCTGGTAAATATGGAAATAGGGATTTAAATAGCAAAATGGCAGAACTAGGCACTAAGGGGATAATAGTAAAAATGTTACCAAGAACGGTAACAGGAGATAGAGAGGAAAGAATAAACTTATTAAAGGAAACAGATATTTTAGTAGATGCAACTACAAGAGATAATCCATCCGATTATATAATTACAAATGACTTAATAGCACATTTAAAACCTCATGCCATAATATTAGATTTAACAGCAGACCCTTATTTAACGGATACAGATACTATTCAAGTTAAGGCTGTTGAGGGCATACCTACAGGAACTTTAGATAAGCCCGTAATATATCCAGAGGATGAAATTTATAAAACTATACCTAAGAGAGTTAATAATGATAATAGGAGAACTGTAGTAGGATGCAATGCATGGCCAGGAGTAAAACCAAAGGAATGTATGCACCTGTATGGAATGCAGCTATTCCCAATAATACAACAGTTGATAAGACTAGATAGAAAAGACTTTTCTTTGAATAATGATGATTTTTTTAATAGAGCTATTTATAGAGCTACAGTAGATCACTTTGAAGAATATGAAAAATAGTAGAAAAATAAGGATTTTTGTTGTAATATATAAGATATGACATTACCATCATTAAATACTACAAAATGGAGGAATAAAAATGAAAGTCCATCAAGGTGGGGCAGTATACAAAAATATAGCTCTAGATGTAGCTAATAAAATAGTGTTAGGTGATTTTAAAGTAGATGAGAAAATTAGTGGAAGATCTACACTGGCTAGTATGTATAATGTATCCCCTGAAACAATAAGGAGAGCAATAGCTCTACTTGAGGAAATGAATGTTGTATCTTCTACTAGAGGAAGTGGAATAGAAATATTGTCAGTATCTGCAGCAGAAAAATTTATTGAAAAAAATAGAGATACTGAATATCTATCTACAGTAAAAGAAAATATTTTTAGATTAATAGAAAAAAAGAAAGAATTAGATGATGAAATTCAACTTAATTTTGATAAAATATTAGATTTTATTGATAGATTCAAAAACATAACACCATTTACTTTAATAGAGATCGAAGTAAATGATCAATGTAAGATAATTGGTAAAAAAATTAACGAAATTAGATTCTGGCAAGCTACAGGGGCTACTATGGTAGCTTATAGGAGAGGAGAAAAAATAATGATTTCACCGGGGCCAGATTATGTTTTTAAAGCTGGAGATACTATTGTGGTGATTGGAAGCAGTAATGTGTATGACAAAGTATATAACTTCATATATAATACATTTTCTGATGGAGAAGAATAGGGAAAAAAGCATCAAACAATAATTGTTTGATGCTTTTTTTCTCAAATTGACAATTACAGGGTATATATATATACTATACCTATGTTGCTATTTTGAGGTGATGATATTGACTAAAAATTATTTTAATAATTATAAAAGTATAGATGAAAGATGGAAAATATCTCTTGTATCAGTGGTACTTTCTATAATGTCTACAACTTTATTTTTAGTATTAGCATATTATTTTTACAAGCTACAGGGAAATTTTCTAATGGATAAGAGAGCTATAGATTATATAATTCATATACAAGGAAAAGGTTTGGATGCTTTCTTTAAGACTATAACCACCATAGGGGATCCATCAACAATAATAATCATGTCCTTTTTAATAGTAGTCCTTTTTTATTATAAGAAATTGTTAAAGGATGGCATATACTTTGTTGTTAATATAATTGGAGTTTGGCTTTTTAATGAATTGTTAAAATTCATATTTAAAAGAGAAAGACCAATTTTGAAAATTATTGAAGCGAGAGGATACAGCTTACCTAGCGGACACGCCATGGTTTTTACTGCATTTTCCTTAATGTGTGTATATTTTATTTCTATAAAAATTAAATCAAGTGTGTTTAGGAACATTGGTATTTTATTAATTATCGCTTTGAATTTTTTTGTGGGTATTAGCAGGGTATATTTAAGAGTGCATTTTTTAAGTGATGTAATTGCTGGATGGTGTGCAGGAATTTTATGGTCATGTATTGGCATAATTATTCATAGATATGTGCATTATAAGAGCAAGGTAAGATTAATAAATGATAAAGTACATTAAAAATAGTAAGGATTATATTTCTATAAAATTAAAATTAGAAATATAATCTTTTTAATTATGTTCTATATAATAAGTTTTTTATTGACATGCTAAAATATTCATAATAATATCTATACTAAAGTTATTAAATAATTTTATTATACTAAGAGGATAAAAATACATATAAATGGAGGGCGTTTTTGTGCCGTTAATATCAACTATAATTTTACCGTCACTTGCGATGGTATCATTATTTATACTATTAAATTTTTATAAGAAAAAAGAGAAGTTTAGTATGGATATCAAAGCCATAAACTATGTAAAGAATATAGAAAATGAAAAATTGTATAAGTTTTTTAAAATAGCTACTACAATAGGTGATCCTACATCTATAGTTATAATGACTATAGTAGTATGCTTTTTTTGCTATCGAAACAATTACTTTAAAGAGAGCATGTTCTTTTTTATGAATATTATTGGGGTGTGGTTATTTAATGAATTACTAAAACTAATATACAGAAGGGAAAGACCTAGTATAAAATTATTTAAAGTAAGAGGATATAGCTTACCTAGCGGACATGCAATGGTATTTATGGCCTATTCTATTATTAGCATGTATTTTATATTCGATAAAATTGGTGTTAATTTAATTACCTGCATAATAAGTGGGATTATAGTGATTTTAAACATTTCAGTTGGATTAAGCAGAGTATATTTTAGAGTACACTATTTAAGCGATGTAATAGCAGGGTGGTATGCAGGAATAGTATGGATGTGTTTAAGCATACCTATATATAAATTTTACTATTAGAGAATAATCTAAGTATATTTCAAAATTAATCTCTATAAAAAATTTATTAGTCCATAAAACTATGGAATCATAAAAAAATAAAATTAATTTTGGAGGTGTTAAATTTATTAATATTTAGCACTTTTTTTATTATGTTCATTTTTATAGCTTTATTTTACAGATATTTCTAAATATTCATTAAATTATAAAGCTTTTATACTGAATATTAAAATATTTACTGAGCTATACTAAACTAAGTGATTGTAAACAGTGATATAAATGATTATAAGGAGTGCTATATATGAAGACCTATCCTAAAAAAGTAACATATAAACATATAACAAAATTTTTTATAATAATTATATTTTGCTTATTAGGTTTATTTAATTATAATAAAGCGTCGGCAATTACAGAAGATACTAATGAAGAAGTTATAAATGCTATAGAAGAAATTTTTGAAAATAGGAATAAAGCTATTTTAAATGAAGATTCAGAGTTAATAGAGATCATGTATGATGAAAATACTACTTATGGTAAATGGGCCTGTGAACATGAGAAAAGAAAAATGAAATACATTCATAATTGGGAGCAGAAACAGGGAGCAAAATTTATTGACATAAATCCAAAGGTTGTAGTGAGGAAAGTTAGTGGAGGAGAGGATAAATATTCTGTTAATTTATTATGTTCAACAGAATACAAGTATGTATATGAAAACAATCCAGAGGAAGTAAATATATCTAGAATTGGAACCTATCACAGTTTAAACTTGATAAATAGAAGAGGAATGTGGATCATCACAAAGGAATGGTATAAAGACCCATTTGCAGATTCATTAAACTTAGACAACATAAAAACCGATTCTATAAAAGAATTTATATTGAATCAAAGTTGCAGAGATTTTTCTAATATGAATGAAAGAAGAATTAAAGCTGTAGATTATACTGAGAAATATTGTGGAGCGGCCAACGAAGAAAAATATGGCTTTACTTATAATAAAGATTATAAAAATTTTAATTCTTTAGGAGGAGATTGCGCAAATTTTGCCTCTCAGATGCTCTTTGAAGGTGGTAAGTTTAGGAAAAATTCTATGTGGAATTATGAGAAAGATAATGGAACACGTGCTTGGTTGAACGCAGATGGATTTAAAGATTATATGCTACATAGCGGTAGAGCCTCATTAATTGCCTATGGAAGTTATGATAAGGTATATAAGGCATCCTTTAAGCTATTACCTGGTGATTTCGTTGCATATGAAAAGAAAGGTGATGTCACTCATATTTCAGTTGTAACAGGAGCTGATTCTAAAGGATATTCTTTAGTTAGCTGTCATAATACAGACAGAAACAAAGTTCCATGGGATCTTGGATGGAGTGATAGCAATATAAGATTTTGGTTAGTACGTGTTCATTATTAATAATTTAATATACTCATAAACTTTTAAGGAGTGATTTTATGAAAAATTTTATGATGAAAATATATTTAATTATAACATCACTTTGTTTAGTTTTATATAGTAGCTCTACTGTGAAGGCTTCATCAAATTCTAGTGATTATGAAAGAGTTATGAAGCAGGATATTCTATCTTTAATGATGGCTTATCCTGATTATATTTTAGATGTAGTTAAGGAAGAAAGTGGATCAGTTTATGTAGTGATGAAATCAGGTAAAAAAATTTTATATGATGATAAAAGAGAAAAAAATTTTGAAGAAAAAATGGCTAATCCAGATATACAAGATATGATGGAACAAATATATCCATTATCATCCATCTCAAAATTGATGGATAAAAATTTTGACCCTGGCCGTTGTAGGATATACCCTTTGTTAAAGGAAGTTTATGGAGAGTCACAGGAGAGAGTACAATCTAATCTTAAAAATATAGTATATACTAATTATCAATTCAATGGTAATAATAAAGCTGCTGAATCATTGCGATTGGTAATGGAGGAGCTTATACCAATGGCCAATGGAAATAACACCATAGGAGCTTGTGTATATCCAATGAGTGGTACTTTTAATTATCGTTATATAGCTGGAACAAATAGATTAAGTCCCCATGCCTTTGGAATTGCTATTGATCTTGCAAGGGATAGTAGGGATTATTGGAAATGGGCCTCTGCTGAGGAAGGGGAAAAAAGAATAGCCTCTTATCCTAAAGAAATTGTAGAGATATTTGAAAAAAATAATTTCATATGGGGCGGTAAATGGAGACATTTTGATATTTTGCATTTTGAATACAGACCTGAGATTATCATAAAGGCTAGATATTTTGGAGAAAAATGTAGAGATGGGCAACTATGGTATGAGGGTGTATCCTCAGAAGATGTTACCATAAAAAGTTATATTGAAAAAGTTGAAAAAGCATTAAAATAATCTAACTAATAATAAAAAAAATATAAATATAAATCTTTAAAAATTGAATAGAAACAAATATATTTATAAGACCTAGGGATAAAATAAATTAATCTCTAGGTTTTTGTTTAAATAGTGATAGATGTTACAGAATAGTTATTACTATATTGATATAATATGGTGATATACTTATAGTATGAATAAGTGAAGAACTGATATGGGAAAATATCATTGGGAACCGTATAAATTTATAATTAATTTTACAATATATAATTTTAAAAGTGTAAGTAAGGAGGATTAATATGAATGTTGGGTTAATTGGATTGGGAAGAATGGGTTACAATTTAGCATTAAATGCAAGGGATAAGGGGCATAATGTTGTGGTTTTTAACAGGACGCTAGAAAAGGTTCAACAAGCGGAAAAAGAGGAGTTAATTGGAGCATATAGCTTAGAGGAATTTGTTCAAAAACTTGAAGGGAGAAGGGTCATATGGCTTATGGTTCCTGCGGGAAATTCTGTTGATGAAATGATTACTAAGCTTGTACCGCTTTTAAATGAGCATGACATTATAATAGATGGAGGAAATTCCAATTATAAAGATACATTAAGAAGATATGCTGAACTTAAGAATAAAGGAATAGATTTTGTTGACATAGGTACTAGTGGAGGTATTGAAGGAGCAAGAAATGGAGCATGCACAATGATAGGTTCAGAAGATGATGTATTCAAATTTATAGAGCCTTTTGTTAAGGACATAAGTATTGAAAATGGATATCTACATACAGGTGAAAATGGCTCCGGCCACTTTGTAAAGATGGTTCATAATGGTATAGAGTATGGTATGATGCAGGCCATAGGAGAAGGCTTTGAAATACTTGAAAAATCTCAGTTTGATTTGAATTTTGAGAAAGTTGCAAAAGTATGGAATAATGGTTCTGTCATAAGAGGATGGCTTATGGAACTTTCGGAAAATGCCTTTAAGAAAGATCCACATCTTGATGGAATCAAGGGAGTCATGTATTCATCTGGAGAAGGGTTATGGACTGTTCAGGAGGCATTAGAGTTAAAAGTACCTGCAACGGTTATAACTCAATCTCTGCTCATGAGATATAGATCGGAGCAGGAAGACACTTTTAATGGTAAGGTTGTAGCTGCATTAAGAAATGAATTTGGAGGACACGCAACTAAGAAGAATGAATAAAACTCTTCTGGAGAGGAGGAATTAACATGGAGATAAATATTGATTTGTCATGTATAATGGTTATTTTCGGTGGCACGGGAGATCTTACCCATAGGAAACTTATGTCTGCTATATATAATCTATCATATCAGAATATGCTTCCTGATAATTTTGCTATTGTGTCTATAGGGAGAAGAGTATTCACTGATGAGGAATATAGAGAGCAAATAAAAGAATCCATAGGTAAATATTCAAGATTCACCATGGAAGAGGAAAAATGGAGTAAGATTAGAAATAAAATATATTATTTAGATTTTGATTTTAGAGATAATAATGGATATGTAAGGTTGAAAAAATTTTTAGATAATCTTGATGAGAGATATAATACTCATGGGAATAGAATCTTCTATCTTGCTGTGGCTCCAGAGTATTTTGAACCCATAGTTGAAAAATTAAAGTTTCATGGTATGAATACTCATAAAGATAGCAATAAGAGAATAGTAATAGAGAAACCTTTTGGAGGAGATCTTAAATCAGCTACTTATCTTAATGAGAAAATCAGATCAGCCTTTAGTGAAGATAATATTTATAGAATAGATCATTATCTAGGAAAAGAAATGATACAAAACATAATGGTAATAAGGTTTGCTAATTTATTTTTTGAATCTCTTTGGAATAACAGATATATAGATAATATACAAATTTCATCAAGTGAAATGGTGGGTGTTGAAAGCAGAGGTGGGTATTATGAATCTGCTGGAGCTCTTAAGGACATGATTCAAAATCATATGTTTCAACTACTTTCATTGATAGCTATGGAGCCACCAGTAAGTCTCCATACCGAGGATATTAGGGACGAAAAGATAAAGGTCTTTAAATCTATTGAAAAAGTAACACCAGAGTATGTAATAGAGAATATGGTAAGAGGGCAATATGGAAGAGGTAAAATAGGTGATAAAGAAGTGTTAGCATATCGGGAAGAGGATAAGGTGCTACCTACTTCCAATGTTGAGACTTTTATAGCTATGAAGTTATATATTCAAAATTATAGATGGGCAGGGGTTCCATTCTATATTAGAACTGGAAAGAGGTTAGCAAATAAATGTACAGAAATAGTTATCCAATTCAAATCTATGGAAAAACTATTATATTTTAAGGAATTTGACAATTTACAGCCTAATCTTTTAGTAATAAAAATTCAGCCAAAGGAAGGAATTTTCTTTCAGATAAACGGTAAGAAGCAAGGGGTAGAAAATTGGATAATACCTATTCAGATGGAGTTTTGTCAAAACTGTCCTCTTGAAAACAATTCACCAGAAGCTTATGAAAGACTTCTTTTCGAAGTTATGAAAGGAGATTCAACACTATTTACGAGATGGGATGAGGTTGAATATTCATGGAAGTTTGCTGATACAATATCAGAAGTATGGGAAAATAATCAGCCTAATTATCCTAATTATGATTCTGGAAGTTGGGGACCAAAGGAATCAGATGAATTGCTCGAAAGGGACGGAAGATTTTGGTGGAATGTATAGGAGGGGGAAGTATATGAAAATTTATGATATATCTATGGATATACATAATAAAATGACTGTATACAAAAATAAAGATGAAAAAAGACCGGTTATTAAGGTTTTGCAAGATTTTTCAAAGGGAAGTAGTTATGAGTCCAGAATAAGCATGGATATGCATACTGGTACTCATATAGATGCACCACTTCATATGATTGAAAAGGGATCTACTATGGATGAGTTTAATATTGAAAATGTAGTAACAGAGTGCAAAGTGGTGGATTTAACATCAATAAAGGACAGAATTACGGAAGAGGATTTTGAGAATAAAGGAATAAACGAAGGAGACTTTATTTTATTAAAAACTAGGAACTCCTTTGAAGAGGGGTTTGACTTCAACTTTGTATTCCTTCACGAAAGTGGAGCAAAATATTTAAAGGAGCGAGGGATAAAAGGCGTAGGAATAGATTCTCTTGGTATAGAGAGAAGCCAAGAAGGACATGAAACTCATAAGATTCTCCTTGGAAATGGTATAACCATAATTGAGGGACTTAGACTTAAAGAGATAAATGAGGGAAAATATCTATTATGTGCCCTTCCTCTTAAGATTAAAGGAGTAGAGGCTGCGCCAGCAAGAGCTATTTTAATAGAGCAAAAGTAAATTTAGTTAATAAGAGACCACATAGTTTATTAGATTACTATGTGGTTTTTTAAAGTAGGAATTTCATGGGAATGAATGATATAATAATTATATAAGTTTGTGATATAAATCAACTTAGTTTACAATATAAGGATATTGTGCTGAACATGCAGAGAATTCATCAATCAAATAAGCATTTTACAGATTATCAAAAGCTCAGATTATAAGTAAGGTGTCATGTAATAGAAAGGGGAAGATAACAAATGTTTAGTTATAAGATATTAGGCAAAACAAGTATTGAAACACTTCATAAAACATTTTTAGATGCATTTTCTGATTATCAAGTTAAAATGGATTTGCCCCTTTGGAAGTTTAAACAAATGCTTCAAAGAAGAGGTTATGTCCCTGAAATGTCCATAGGTGCATTTAAAAATGAGATGTTAGTTGGATTCGTTTTAAATGGATTTCGAAATTGGAATGGGAAATCAACTGTGTATGACCTTGGGACAGGTGTTGTAGGTGAGTATAGAAGACAAGGTATAACAAGTGATATGCTTTTAAATATCAAAGAGGCGCTTAAAGAGAAACAAGTAGAGCAATATTTGCTCGAAGTAATTAAATCCAATACATCTGCAGTTCAACTTTACAAAAAACAAGGCTTCGAGATTCAAAGAGAATTCACATGCTTTCAGCTAGATAAAAATAAATATAACCCAATAACAACCTGCAAGGTTGAGCAGATTGACAGAATTAACTGGAGGCAGTTAACAGAATTTTGGGATTTTAAACCCTCCTGGCAGAATTCTATTGATTCAATCAATGCTGTACCAAAAGCATTCATATATTCTATTGTACGTTTTGACAATGCAATTGTTGGCTATGGCATTATTGATAAAAAAACAGGAGATATTCCCCAAGTAGCAGTAAATAAGCATTATAGGGGTAAAGGAATTGCAAGAAGTATAATTACAGATATGATAAAAAATACAGAATCACATAAAATTAGTGTTCTTAATGTAGATGATCAATTTAAATCTACTAAAGATTTCTTATTTGAATTAGGATTTGAGTATAGCGTTAGTCAGTATGAAATGCTTTTGAAAATATAATTTATTTGAATTAAGCAAAACTTATCTTTTGCATATAAATTTACTTAGCGGTAAGCGTATTTATATTTTTGGAGGTATAATTCATGAACGTAAGATATAATTTTAATTTAGCCCAAGAAAAAGATATTGCTGATATTTTACTGCTAATTAGAAAAAGAATCCGATGGATGGATAATTGCGGTATTGAGCAATGGAATAAGACAAATTATATGGAATGCTATCCAAAAGAATACTTTGATGACTGCATTTTAAAACATAAATTGTATGTCTTGATTGAAAAAGAATCTGGTGAAATTGTTGGGGCTGTTGTATTAAATGATACAGATAAACGGTGGGAAGACGAGATACCTTCTTATTACATACATAATTTAGTAACTGATCTTGAGGCAAAGGGCGCGGGTGCAGCAATCATAAAATATTGTGAAGATATAGCAATTGAGCATGGCAAAAATAAACTACGTTTGGACTGCCAAACAGCAAATACTAAATTAAATCAATATTATGAAAATTTAGGTTTTCTTTATATTGAAAAAGTACGGGATGGATTATATATTGGGAACAAAAGAGAGAAATCATTATAACATAGATTATGAGTTATATAGGACAATCATAGAGTATATTATATATATAAGTTGATAATGAAATAATATTTAAATAGTCGAAAAGGGTACTACCGAATAAAAAGTAGTACCCTTTTATTTGAGTATACTAAAGATTATTTATCAAATGAGGGTTCAGATAGGACAAATACTATAGCAGAATTAGTTATCTTCATTAAATCTTCATAATTATAGAAACTATTTCTTTAATAATAGTTTCTATAATAATTAGTATAAATGGAAATGGTTATTGGATTAAGACGAGAAGCATTTTTTATTAACTATCATTTTTCTTCTTTTGCATTTTGCAGGGAAGCTTAATTTTTTTCGTCTATAGATTCGAAAGAAAGGGTGAGAGATAATTATGAAATGTTTAGTAATAATTCCAGCTTATAATGAAGAAAAAAATATATATAAAGTAGTAAAGGCAATTAAGGATAGTGATTTTGAAAAAGATGATAATCTTGAATTTGATATTGTAGTTGTCAACGACGGTTCAAAGGATAATACAGAATTAGAAGCGAAAAAGGCAGGAGCAAAGGTTTTAAATTTAAGTAGTAACTTAGGTATTGGTGGTGCTGTGCAGACAGGATATTTATATGCACTCTATAATGGTTACGATGCAGCGGTACAGATTGATGGGGATGGTCAACACAGCTCAAAGGATTTAGGTAGGTTAGTTAAGGAGCTTAATGAGAGTAATGCTGATATGGTAATTGGTTCTAGGTTTATTTGTAAGTCAAATTATAAACCTAGTGTATGCAGGAAGATTGGAATAAAATACTTTTCAAAGCTTGTGTCTTTTTTATGTAAGAGTTCATATTATGACACCACTTCTGGTTATAGGATGGTTAACAAAAGAGGAATCAGCCTTTTTGCAAATTATTATCCTCAAGACTATCCAGAAGTTGAGACTATAGTATACGCTGTAAAAAATGGCCTTAACGTGAAAGAGATTGACGTTAATATGAATAAAAGACAAGGAGGGAAATCCTCTATAACACCAATAAAATCTGTGTATTATATGGTGAAAGTAACTATAGCTTCGCTTATCCAACCGAGTAAAAAAGGGGTGTTACAATGAATTTATTTTGTTTTATGATTTCACTTTTTTTTCTAGTTATAAGTATTATATTTATTCGAAAAAGAAGTTTGGAGTTTAAGTGGGGTTTGCTATGGATTTTAGTAAGTTTAATTTTAATGATATTTTCAATGAATTCAAGGATTGTAGAATATCTTGCAAAAGCTACAGGGATAATGTACGCACCATCATTTTTGTTCTTTATGGGTATAGTATTTAGCTTAATAATGATTTTTTATTTAATGATAGTAATTTCAAATATGCAAAAAAAACTAACAAAGCTTATACAAGAAAATTCTATATTAAAAGATAGAGTTGAAGAGGGGTAAAAAATGACTTGTTTATTATTGATAATTAATATATTTATGTTGGTATGCGGGCAAGTTTTGTGGAAGATTGGAATGAGTAAAATTGATTTTCAGATATCTTTTAAAAGCATAATTAATACTTTATTTAATCCTTACATATTTTCAGGCGGAATTATCTATGTTTTTGCTACAGTTATTTGGTTGTATTTATTGTCTAAGGAACAGTTGAGTAGAATATATCCTCTTCAAAGTTTATGTTATATTGCAGGGGCCTTTGCAGGTATTATCATATTTAATGAAAGTCTAACAATATCAAAAACCCTTGGACTTTTATTAATTTTTTCAGGAGCTGTTTTAGTTGGGATAAAGTGATGATTTAATAATAGGATAAGCGGAGGAAGGTATATGAATAAATTAAAAGATATGAGTGAAGAAAAAAGAATCAATATTTATTTAATAATCATTGAAATAGTTTTTATGACAGTAGCTATTTTCTCTATATTTGCTTATGGAGATTCGCTGCTTTTAGGAAGTCTAGAAGAATTCAATAATGATGATGTAAAATATATTAGGAGCGCATGGAATTTAATAGATAACAACATACTGTCTTATGAAAATATAAAAGAACCTACAGCTTACATAATGCCGGGCTTAACCTTTCTTCTTTCATTTTTTATGTCTATTTTCGGTAAGATAAATGGCATTGTAGCATTTAAGATATTTCAAGTAATATTGCAAGGCTTAAGTTTATATTTGTTGTTTTTAATAGGAAAAAAAGTGTTTAATAGTAAGGTAGCTTTAATAGCGTGCTTTATGGATGTATTATATGCAGCTGAAATTTATGCAACAAACCTAATTTTAATGGAAGTTATTTTTAAATTTTTACTGTTACTTTTAATATATATAAGTATTTATGCAATTGAAAAGAAAAGTTTAAAGCTATATGTATTAGGTGGAATTGTTTGGGCAGCAGCCTGCTTATTTAGGCCTACCATTGCTGCTTATCCATTGTTGATTTTAATTATGTGGATAAAAAACAGATATAGTTTTAGCGAAATAGTCAAGTATACTATTGTAGTTACAATTATATTTTGCATTATTATGGCACCTTGGTGGATAAGAAATTATAAAGTTTTTGATAGAGTAATTTTGTTTACAAAATCTAGTGGGAATCCATTTTTGCAAGGGACCTTTGTTAATTACGATCAAAGTAAAGGTTGGGGAGTACCTTATGTAAAAGGAGAAGATGCTTTAGAAAATGATGAAAATGAAATAAAAGCAGGACTTCAAAGATTGAAGGTTTATGGAAAAAAAGAACCATTAAAATATATAGCTTGGTATACTTTGGGCAAAACTTTTTATTTTTGGAGAGCTCCTTTCTATTGGATAGCTAATATATCATATATCCCTGTAATTATCTATCATCTTGCAATTTTATATTGGGCCCTTTATGGTATGATAAAGCATAATGATAAAAGTTTGAATCTTAAGTTTTTGATTATGGTAGTGGTTTATTTTAATGTTATATATTTACCATATTTTACATTTGAAAGATATGCATATCCTATAATGCCATTAGTAATATTATTTGCGGCATATACTATCAATAATAAGAGATGTAAAAAGATAGGTAATGCTTACGATTATTAATAATAAGAAAGGGGCTATAATTCATGGAAAAAAGTACAGTATTAGTAGTAGATGATGAAAAAGATATAAGGGAGTTAATTGAAATTTATTTAATAAATGAAGGCTTAAAGGTTATTACTGCCTGCGATGGCATTGATGCCTTAGAAAAACTTAAAAATAATGATATTGATTTAATAATTTTAGATATCATGATGCCTAAATTAGATGGGATAAGAACATGTCTAAAAATTAGAGAAGAAAAAAAGCTCCCAATTATTATGCTCTCTGCTAAGAATGAAGATTGCGATAAAATATTGGGGTTAAATGTTGGAGCTGATGATTATGTTACTAAGCCTTTTAATCCATTAGAGCTTACTGCAAGAGTAAAATCTCAACTTAGAAGATGTTTTAATTTTAATGAAGTAAAAAAAGAAGATGAGGATGAGATAACTATTGATGGACTTACAATAAATAGAGCTTCAAGAGAAATTTTTGTTGAGGGTATCTTTGTAAGGCTTACTCCCTTAGAATTTTCTATATTAGAAATTTTGGCACTTAATAGAGGTAGAGTTATGAGTACAGAACAGATTTATGATAATGTATGGAATGAACCTTTTAATAATGCAGATAATACGGTAGCTGTACACATAAGAAATATAAGGGAGAAGATTGAGATTAATCCTAAGGAACCTAAGTATATAAAAGTGGTATGGGGAGTTGGATATAAGATTGAAAAATAGAATTAGGAAATTATTATTTGGAAGTGTAACAAGAGAACTATTATTAACTATTGTTTTAAGTGTTACATCTATATCTTTAATTTTCGATGTAATACCAGATAAAGTATCTGATGCAGTATCCAGTATTATATCAAATGCCTTACATATTATTACATTAAGCATCATACCAGGTATTGTAGTTATGTTATTGATTTCTTCAAAATTTAAAAATAGATTTAAGGAGTTAGTATTTGGAAGCGTAACAAGAGAATTATTATTATCTTTTTCTCTAATTCTTATTTCCGTGAAATTATTTCCCAATATCATAACTATTCTATTATTAATTTATTTATTGGTTAGAAGAAAAGCTGAATATATAAAAAATATATGTAATGGTATAAAAATAATTTCTGAAGGAAATTTAGATTATAAAATAGTAATTCAAGGACATGATGAATTAGCAATTTTAGCAGAAGAGATTAATAATATGTCACTTAAGTTGAAAAATAAAATAGAAGAAGAAAGAGCCGCAGAAAGGCTAAAAAGTGAACTTATAACAAATGTATCTCATGATTTAAGAACACCTCTTACGGCATTGATTGGGTACATTCAGCTTGCAGCAGATGATAAGATGAGTTTTGAAGATAAAGATAAATATACAAAAATATCTTTAGAAAAATCGAAGAAACTAAAGGTATTAATAGATGATTTGTTTGAGTATTCTAAGCTTGAGAGCGGCGGCATTAAACTCGAAAAAGTAAAAGTTAATATAATAGAAATAATAGAGCAAAGCATAGGTGAACTGTCAATTAAGGCAAAAGAAAGATGTATAGGGTTCAATAAAAATTTTAAAAATAGCAAAGTAGAGTTATTAGTAGATCCTAACAAGATAGCACGAGTTTTTGAAAATATTATAGGAAATGCTGTTAAATACAGTCTTGAAGGAAGCGACGTAAATATAAATTTATATGAAAATAATGAAAATGTAATTATAAGCTTTGAAAATATAGTTGAGAGCATCTCAGAAGAAGATTTAGATAAAATATTTAATAGATTTTATAGGACAGATGAATCAAGAAACTCAGAAATTGCAGGCTCAGGATTGGGATTAGCCATTACAAAAAGTATAGTAGAACTGCATGAAGGAAAAATTTGGGTGAAAAATGAAGATGATAAGTTTATAATCAACATAGAATTAAACGCAGATTACAGGTGATGAATATCATCACCTGTGGCTACCAACGAGTTAATTTAGCTTTAATATCCTACCAGTAATCACTCCATTAGCATCTCTTGATAATTGAATAGCGGTTAGGTTGTCATCTTCTCCATTTATACTTACAATTTTAGATACGTCAGTCTTTCCTTTTTCAAATAGAGAGTCTACGGCAATAGAAAGTTTGTAGCCTTCATATTCATAACATGCAAATCCATTTTTGTCGTAAGTAACTTTTTTTATAGATTCGGGTATTGCAACACCATTTGCAAATTTCTTTTCCCAATCAATAGCTGCTTCTTCACTAACTGTAGAATCTACTTTTGGTTCTTTCAATAATTCTTTCAAATATTTTTCGGCTTTCTCATAATCAGCTTTTCTTATGTCGAGAGGTAAGTTAAAAAGAGCGTTAGCACCATTATAATTAGTATTAGGGCTAATTTCACCAGTCTTTTCATTATAGTTAAAAGCATTTACATCATAGAAACTGCTGGTACTTATGCTAAGATAAAGTCCTCTGTCGGAGAACATCTCAACACCGTCGCATTCAATTAATCTATACATGATCCCATCCATTACAAATTCACTATATCCACCATTCATAGAAGCTATGTTAACTAGCCATGGCTTTTGGCCCTTTATTAGAGGAGAGATAAAAAATGGAACTTTCCCATACTCTTCATCCTGAGTATCCGGCATTTTACTGCCATCTTGTTTTGCTATTGAGACTACGGCATAGGTTCTATCTGGATGTATATCCTGTACAGAAGCTCTAAAGTCGCTTAAACCCTTGCCTGATACGATTCCAAGCAAAGTGAAATTATACCCACCTGAAACAATGGATTTATTTATTTCGATTGCATTTTTGTCCTCAAATGCATGAGCAAGCCTTTGATCTCCAAGGTGTTCAGCAATTTGTTTTGTATTAAGAAGATGCCAGGCTGCAAATACCGTTACTGACATTGCTATGGTAAGTGTAGCGGCAATTAGTGCAACGGATATCCTTTTTTTATAAACTGGTTTCATAATATTATTCTCCTTCAGTTGGTCTATGATTTTTTGATTTAAATCTTCACTAGGCTCAACTGTTGGAGAAAGGGCTCGCTTCAACAGTTGATCTAATTGCTCAGAATTCTTCATATTTACCGACCTCCATTAAAGTATTTTTCAAGGTTTTTCGAGCGGTGTGAAGCCTGCTTTTCACAGTTCCCAGGGGAATCTTCAGTGCAGATGCTATTTCTTCGTTGGACATTTCTGCAGTGTAATACATATACAAAGGTATTTTTAATTTATCGCTTAGCTTATCTGCTTCCGTTTGTATCATAACGCAGAGTTCATTGGATATAGCAATATCCTCTGGAGTTAGTTCATCCTTGAATATGTAACTATTCTTCATATCTTCGTTAAGTTGCTCTATTGGAGCTATTCTTTGCCGCCGGGCATATTTACGACGATTGTTTTTCCATAGTCCTATTGCAATGGAAATGAGAAACCCTTTAGGATTATTATCTTTATCAATTTTATGGCACAGCTCCATCGCTTTCAGAAATGTTTCTTGATATAGATCATCTGTATCAGCCTGATTTTTTGTAAGCTTGTGGCAAAAGCCATAGATGGATTTACCATGCAATTGCACAAGATCGCTTAAATCTGTAACGTTCACGTGACCCCTCCTTTCAGCATAATTAAAATTCCTTTTTTAAATAGGCCTTCACATATATATTGTCATGGCATAATAAAAGGTTCATTGTTCTACAGACTTTCTATTAATTTTACTATCAGTTATGCCCATTTGGGGAGTCTAGTTCCTATTCTTTATTATATAAAAGTTATGAATCTAATGTAGTTTATTATAAATTAAAAGCTATGAATCCCAATTAAGGATTTCATAGCTTTTTACTTTTTTATTTATATATATTTTCCTGTTACAGAATTTTTATTGGATCTTATATCATCTGGAGTACCCACCGCAATTACTTTGCCTCCATATCTCAAAAAATGACACTTGTGAGCCTAGTTACTGTAAAGATTGGAATTGAAGGTATTAGAAAATATATATAGTTGTATATAATTATATATATTTGAATAATTTTCCAAAGATGATATACTTTAATTGAAGAGAAGGTTGATAGTTAGTACTTATAACTAAAAGAAAATCACACTTTTCCAATAAAAGGATTCATAAAATTAAAGGAGTACTAATATAAAGAAAAAACCTCCTCTTTTGGCACAAATATTAATATCTATTGGATCTGGTGCTTAGGAAATAATTTGTCCAAATTATCCAAACTTATAACATTACATCATGACTAAAGGCAGTTATATGTTTAAATTAATTAATGAAAGAAGGTTAGAAAGATGGATTTGTTAAATGAAAAATTCGCTAAACTGGGTGTTGATAATGCTCCGGGGCAGGAGATAAGACAGCGCACAGCTGAGATTGAATTACGAGGTGAGAAGCTTTCTGGAACGCCAGTTGATTTTTCACATGGTGATGTTGATGCCTTTGAACCAATTCCTGGTACATTAGACGACTTTATTGCAGGTGTTCATGTTGGCGGCAAGCAGGCTTATACCGAGTACCGTGGAAGTAAAGAAATACGAGAGGGTGTAGCTCAGAAGCTTTCTCGTTACACCGGTACTGAGATTATTGCTGATAGTGAACTCATCATTACTCCCGGCACACAGGGTGCACTTTTCCTTGCAGTTGGTTCCTCTGTTGCAAGAGGTGACAAGGTTGCCATTGTAGAGCCAGACTATTTCGCCAATCGAAAGCTCGTTGAATTCTTTGATGGGGAGCTCGTCCCTATACAGATGAATTATCTAAGGGTAAAAGATCGTGCAGGTTTGGACTTAAATCAGCTTGAGGATGCTTTCAAATCTGGTGTTAAAGTATTTTTGTTTTCTAATCCCAATAATCCTACAGGCTTAATTTACTCACCTTCAGAAATTCATGAGATTGCAGTTCTTGCACAAAAGTATTGTGTAACAGTCATTGTAGATGAGTTGTACTCACGTCAGATTTTTGAAGGAAGAACTTATACTCACTTGTGTGCTGAAAAGGTAAAACCGGAAAACTTGATTACCATCATTGGGCCATCCAAGACTGAGTCTTTGAGCGGCTATCGTTTAGGAGTGGCATTTGGCTCCTCGAAAATTATTGGACGCATGGAAAAACTGCAGGCTATAGTGTCTTTGCGTGCAGGCGGATATAACCAAGCTGTACTGAAATCATGGTTTGCAGAGCCTGATGGTTGGATGGAACACCGAATCAAAGAGCATCAGGCAATTCGCGATGACCTTTTGATAAAGTTGCACGCTGTAGAAGGTATTGAGGTTAGAAGCACAGAGGCTGGCAGTTACCTATTTGTAAAGCTTCCGAAGCTGGATGTTACTATAGGGGAATTCGCTAAAATATTGCGTGTTCAGGCGGGAGTAACTATAACTCCGGGTACCGAATTTGGGCCTCAGTTTACCGACTGTTTCCGTATCAACTTCTCGCAGGATCACAAAGCAGCCGTAGAGGCCATTGAACGCGTAATCAAAATCGTTGGTAGGTATCGTAAATGAGTTTGACATCAATAAATAATTCTCCCATTCCAGAAGGGAAGTATTTACCCGCAACTCGATCCGCCAATCTTGTATTTAATGCAGGAATGACTCCGAGAAGAAAGTAGTA
>NZ_CAUPZS010000003.1:0-219931 GCF_963515715.1 uncultured Clostridium sp. | reverse complement strand
ATCGCTTTCACAGAGTGCGATGGGAGTATTACGGATGGTAGTCATCGGATAAATAGAAAGGATGATACAAAATAATAAGCAAAGTATTGGTGTAAAATAATAGGCGAAGAATAGGAGAGTGAAATTATGAATAAAAAAGGAATTAAAATATCTATAATAGGAGCAGGATTTGTTGGTGCAACTACCGCCTATGCCATAATGATGGAGGGTCTAGCCTCAGAGATTGTAATAGTAGATATAGATAAAGAAAAAGCTAAAGGGGAAGCTATGGATTTAGCTCATGGAGTTTCTTTTTTAAAGCCCGTAGATGTTATATCAGGTGACTATAAGGACACAAAAGGATCAGATATAGTAATAATTACAGCTGGAATGGGTCCTAAACCAGGAGAAACTAGATTAGATTTAATAAATAAAAACTATAAAGTATTTAAGTCAATAGTTCCTCCAGTGGTAGAATATAGTCCTAATTGCATAATAACGGTAGTATCCAATCCAGTAGATGTATTGACCTATGTAACATATAAATTATCAGGGTTTCCTCCTGAAAGAGTTATAGGATCAGGAACGGTTTTAGACACCTCCAGGTTTAAATATTTATTAAGTGATCATTTTAATGTTGATGCTAGAAATATACATTCATACATATTAGGAGAACATGGTGATTCTGAAATAGCAGCTTGGAGTCTTACTAACATAGCAGGTATAGATGTGGATGAGTATTGCAAGAAATTTTGCGGTAAATGTGAGGGAGACTTTAAGAAGAATATATATGAAGATGTTAAGAATGCTGCCTATGAGGTTTTAAATAGAAAAGGAAATACTTCTTATGCCATAGCCTTAGCTGTAAGAAGAATTGTTGAAGCTATTATAAGAGACGAAGATTCTATTCTTACTGTTTCAACTCTATTAAAAGGGGAATTTGGAATTAATAATATATACATGGGAGTACCTTGTGTAGTTGGAGAAGGTGGAGTGAAAAGAGTATTAGAAGTTAAGTTAAATAAGGAAGAATTAGATGAACTGAAAAGATCAGCAGAGGTTCTTAATGAGAGTTTAAAGGAAATTAATTATTAATATGAAATTAGGGGGAGATAGCATGAGTAAGGTTGTAGAAAGATTTTTAAAATATGTAAGGTACAATACAAAATCAGATGAAAATTCAAATACTTATCCTAGCACATCAGAACAATTGATATTAGCTAGGGAATTAGAAAAAGAGTTAAAGGAAATAGGACTTAGCAATGTAAGGATAGATGAATATGGTTATGTTTTAGGGGAATTGCCCTCTAATGTAGATAAGAAGGTACCAGCAGTAGGATTTATAGCTCACATGGACACAAGTCCAGATTTAAGTGGAGAAAATGTAAATCCTAAAATAGTAGAAAATTATGATGGTAAAGATATAGTATTGAACGTGGAAGAAAATATAGTACTTTCTCCTAAAGATTCACCTGAACTAAAAAATTATATTGGGAAGACATTAATAACCACAGATGGAACTACTCTTCTAGGAGGGGATGATAAAGCTGGTATCGCTGAGATAATGACTGCTCTTGAGTATCTTTGTAATAACTCACATATACCACACGGTAAAATATGTATAGCATTCACTCCAGACGAAGAAGTAGGAAATGGAACAAAATATTTTGATGTAGAGAAATTTGGGGCGGATTTTGCCTACACAATAGATGGGGGAGAATTAGGAGAGCTTGAATATGAAAACTTTAATGCTGCAGGAGCTAATATAGTTATCAAAGGAAGAAATGTTCATCCAGGTTCCGCTAAGAATAAAATGATTAATTCTATGAAAATTGCTTGTGAATTAATGAATGCTCTACCTAAAGATGAAGTACCAGAAAACACAGAAGGATATGAAGGTTTTTATCATTTAACATCCATACAAGGAGAGGTGGAAGAGACTAAATTAAGTTATATAATCAGAGACTTTTTTAAAGAAGGTTTTGAAAATAAGAAAAGTAATTTAGAAAAAATAGTGGGAGAGTTAAATAAGAAATATGGGGAAGACACAGCAATACTAGAATTAGAAGATCAGTATTATAATATGAAAGAAAAAATTGAAGAAGTAAAATATATAGTGGATATTGCTCATGAAGCCATGAGAGAAGTAGGGGTAGAACCTAATGTAGCTCCAATAAGAGGAGGTACAGATGGGGCGAGACTATCCTTTATGGGGTTACCAACTCCAAATATATTCACAGGAGGTCATAATTTTCATGGAAGGTTTGAATATATCCCCACCTTTGCCATGGAAAAGACCGTAGAAGTCATCTTAAAAATTGTAGAACTAACAAACAAATTATAGTAATATTTTCCTTAAGACTGCATATATTATAGTATATGCAGTCTTTTTATGTAGAATCAATGTTGAATTTTGTTGAGATGGTAAGCACATAATGTTAAAATATAGTATATATAGGTATTTATATGAAAATTTTCGGCAATAATTATAATGGTTTCATAAATTCAACAAAAAATTAATATTGTAAGGGGGAAAATATTAATGACTTATATCATTATGGTGATGTTGCTAGTTCTGGTATATTATGAACGGAGAAGAATAAAAGAACTAGAAGAAAGGGACAAATTAAAAACTGAATTTTTTGTAAATGTTGCCCATGATTTACGGACGCCTTTAAATATAATAATAAATAGTATAAAGTTAATTCAATTTAATATTGATAATGGAGATATAATCGATAATAGCTCTAACTTAAATAATAGAATGGTAGTAGTAAAACAAAATTCCTATGGACTATTAAAATTAATTAATAATTTAATTGAAATTACAAAAATTCATGGGAATTACTCTAATCTTTCATTAGATAACTATAATATAGTAAGCGTAGTTGAAGAAGTGGTTCAAACAGTTTCAACATTTATAAAAGATAAGGGTATAGATATAACTTTTGATACTGAAATAGAAGAGAGGATAATGGCTTGTGATAAAGAAAAAATAGAAAGAATAATATTAAATTTATTGTCTAATGCAGCTAAATTTACACCAAAAGGTGGGAAAATAGATATTAGTATGTGCGAAATCAATGATAAAATGATAATTTCTATTAAGGATACTGGCATAGGTATTAAAAAAGAGATGCAGAAATGTATTTTTGAAAGATATAAAAAAGTTGATGATAATATTCGTTCTGATTATCATGGAAGTGGAATAGGGCTTCCTTTAGTGAAATCTTTAGTAGAAATGCATGGAGGAGATATAAATTTATATAGCGAATATGAGAAGGGAAGTGAATTTATAATATCCTTACCTTGCAGAATTATTCACAATGAAGAAAAAAGTAATATTAAGCAAATAAATGCGGAAATAGTTGGTGTAGAATTTTCAGACTTCATGAATCAATGAAAATTAACAGAAATTTAATATAGTTAAAGGTTTTCAAAATGCAAGTGTCTTTAAAAACGCTTGCATTTTTTTAAAAAGGTGATATACTAATCTAGTGAAAAGAATAAAGAATAAATAATAAGGAGGTAAGCATATGATCGATGAAAGAATGTTTGTATTAACAGAAGAAGTTATTGAAGAATGCTTAGAAGAAAGCATAGAAAAACCAGAAACAGAAGAATAAAATTTGCGAATGATAGGAGATGAACAAAAAAAGTTGGAATCAAATTCATTCCCCCAGAGTATATAAAATCCCTAGCTATGATAAAATTATCAGCTAGGGATTTTATTATTTTATATTAATAAATATCAGAGAGATTATAGTAAACCCAAGAGAAAGCTTTTCTTTTGGCATTAATTTTTCTTTAAATATTATATAACTCAATATATTTATAAATACAATACTTCCAGCACTAAAGACGGGGTAAACAACAGAAGTAGTTAGGCTATCTAATGAAAGGATTAAGAAAAAGGATGAGAAAAAATTAGGTACACCTACTGCAATTCCTGTGAGTATATCTCTTTTAATAATTTTCTTTTCATCTCTAATAGTGAAAATTGCACTAATTATAAAAGCTGTAAAGAAAATAAAAAATAAAAAAACATTTTTATAATTCAATAAGGCATATTTTTGAAAAAATTTATTAGAAAAGTCAGCCATTCCACCTAAAAAAAATAATAGCAATAATGAGGGATTTATTTTAGTAACGCTTTTCTTATCAAAAGATATATTAACTATGGTTATAGAAAGTAAAGATAGTAGTATACCAAACCACTGCAGAACTGTAGGGGTTTCCTTCCATAAAATTATAGAAAAAGTCATAGGAATTAATATACCCATTTTTGAAAAAGCGCCAGATAGCCCTGCACCATTATCTTTAACGCTTTTTTGGTAATATATAAAAGAGGAGAAGAAAAATAATCCAAATAAAATGCCGCACATAATCGCCCAAACTAAACTAGCTGATGGGGAGAATAAACCCTGGTTATGTATAATGACTTTAGAAAATTGGCTATTAAATGCTTGGATAGAAGGCTTTTTAATGAAAGGGACTCTCTCTGTGAGTATAAGAATTAAGCTAATAGAAGATGCAGCAAAATAATTGCTTGATGTTAAAGTGTATCTATTTATATTTTTAGATTCACTATACTTAAATATCAAAGCAATAGATGAACTACACAATATAGCTAGTAATAAATAAAACATATATAACATACTCCTTTATAAAAATATAAGTTAATTTATAACTTCAAAAAGAGGAAACCCTTGATTAGGCTTCCCCTAAATAAATCTAGCATCTGCAGCAACGATTACAACTAAATAAGCAGAATAAAATTCTAAATAAGAATATTAAAAATATTAGCCAGAAAATAAAGAAGAATATAAACCCACAAAACATATAAAACACCTCCTGGTGAATAAAGGCTAATACTAGTTTAATATATTATATGTTAAGTCATACAACTTGTTACATGTATTACTTGGTGTTATAAGAGAATTCAATGTTAAGTCTTTCGGTAATATCTTTGTTTAAATTTTTATCACATAGTGTATAATCTTTAGAATTTTCTGTTTTTAATGCAGGTAATTCTATCATCATTACCGTTCCTTTTCCATATACACTTTTAGCTTTAATAGTACCTTTATGTAATTCAACAAGAGATTTAACTAGAGATAATCCTATGCCGGAACCATCAATACTTTTAGGCGAAGGTTCGGCCACTTGAGTAAATCTATTAAATATATTTTTCAAATCATCCTTTTGTATGCCACAGCCTGTATCTTTTACTATAATTAGTACAGAATCTTTTCTATCCTTTATAATCACTTTGATGACTCCACCAGGTTTAGTAAATTTAATTGAGTTAGAAATTAAGTTTAGCATAATTCGTTCTATTTTTTCCGGATCACAGGCAATTATTTTTTCTTCCACATTTGTGTCAAAAATTAAACAAATTGATTGATCTTCAATATAATTAGCTACGGAAGAAACTACATCTTCCACAATGCTTATAATGTTATAATTATGGCAATTTAAATTATAGCAACCATTTTCAATTTTTGATAAATCTAATATATCATTTATCATTTTAATCAATCTAAATGAATTTTGTTTAATACTATCACAATAATCTTTCTTTTTTAATTTAGATAAATTAATTTCATCGTTTATATCCATATTTAACAATTGAATAGCAGCTAATATTATATTAACAGGTGTTCTTAGTTCATGTACAATATTTGTAAAAAATTCTGATTTAATATTCTCAAATCTATCTAAGTTATCGTTAATTATATTATTTATAAATACAGTGCTACTATAGGAATTGTACAAAACATCTTCATTCGATTCAATTTTATCAACTATATACATACTACAACCCCCCAAAGATTGAAACATAATTACAATATTCTATGCAAAGAATAAAAATCCTTTAAATAAATGTAAAAAGTTAGAAAATATTCTTATATAATTGCATTTATTTTTTTAAAGTGATATATTTTTAATAGTTTATAAAATATATAAAACATTAGGAGTAGTGCAATAATGAATATATATTTAGTGAGACATGGAGAAACGGATAATAATTATAATAAGACTTATTATGGGAAAATAGATTGTAGTTTAAATGAAAATGGAAGGCATCAATCATCCATAATAAAGAGTAGGATTGAAAAAATAAATTTTGATAAGATTTTTACTAGTGAGATGAAAAGAGCCAAAGAAACAGCTCATATTATATTAGAGAATAGTAAATATGAGTTGATAGAGGATGGAAGGCTTAATGAAATGGATATGGGAATATTTGAAGGAAAGGATCATAAGGAGTTAGAAGAAAATTATTCAGTGGAGTGGAAGAATTGGTGTAATAATTGGAAAGAATATAAAATACCCAATGGGGAAAGTTATATAGAATTTTATGATAGAGTTAAAGACTTCTTTGAGGAAATACTAAGAGGAGAAGAGAAAGATATTCTAGTGGTTGCTCATGGAGGAGTTATGAAAAGCATTTATTCATACATACTTGGAGAGAACTTGGATATATTTTGGAAAATTAGCAGTAGAAATGGAGATATGACCTTAATAAAATATGAATATGGCAATATTTATATAGATTCTATAATACCAGTGGAAATTTAATATTTAATAGGAGAGTGGATAGCATGGGTAAAATTATTTTAGTTACTGGAGGAGCAAGGAGTGGTAAAAGTACCTTCGCAGAGGATTTATTAAAGGGTAATGATGATGTTCTTTACATCGCTACTTCCATAATCACGGATGAGGAAATGGAGGATAGAGTAAAGAAACATATAGAAAGAAGAAATCATAATTGGGAGACATATGAAGGGTATTTAGATTTACATAAAGCCTTAGAGAAAAGTAAAAAAAATTATGCATTACTTGACTGTGTAACCATAATGACCACTAATATAATGTTTAGTGAAGATAAAGATTTAGAAGAAATAAGCATGGAAGAAGTGGATGAAATTACAGCTAAAATTAAAGATGAATTTTACAAGCTCATAACTAAAGCAAAAGAAATGGATAAAACTTTAGTTATGGTTACTAATGAAGTAGGTTTGGGAGTAGTACCTCCTACAAAGTTAGGAAGAATTTTTAGAGATGTATCAGGTTTTGTAAACCAGTATATTGGGAGTTTAAGTGACGAAATTTACTTAGTATGCTGTGGCCAGCCATTAAAAATCAAATAGGAGTGACATAAATGAAAGAGTACTTTTTAGATTTATTACTTATGATACAATTTTTAACTAGATTGCCGGTAAAAAAAAGCCTTCCCTGTAATAGTAAAAATTTTAGAGATGGAAGTGCTATGTTACCTTTAGTAGGATTAATTATTGGATGTATACAATGGTTGGTTTATTATTTGTGTATAAAAGTATTTCCAGCTAATATTACGGCCATATTTGTACTAGCCGTAGGTATAATACTTATGGGATGCCTTCATCAAGATGGTTTTGGAGATATATTCGATGGTTTTTTTTCCTTTAAAGGAGATAAAGAAAAAATAATTGAAGTAATGAAAGATAGCAGAATTGGCACCTACGCCGCAGTAGCTCTAATGTTTAACATATTAACAAAATATGCTTCTTTGTCTTTTATTATTTCAAAAGGAATGGGTAATGTTATAATAGTTGCCCCTATAATTAGCAGATTTACACTAGTATTATTATTTTTAATAGGAAAGAATGCAAAACCAAAAGGAACGGGAAATTTATTTATAGGAAACACTTCAGTAGGGCACTTTATTGTAAGTCTTAACATTGCTGCAATTTCCTCCTTTTTATTAGTGGGAGTAAGATATGGTATTTATTCAATCTTGGTATCCTTAGCGGTTACATTGTTATTCTTAAGGCTATGTAATAGAAAAATTGGTGGAATAACAGGAGATTGTCTTGGAGCAAATAATGAATTTGTTGAATTGGCTATTTTCGTATTATTTACAGCTCTTTTAAATAAATAATATTAAAAATATTTTTTCGAAATTTATAAAAATATTTTTATAAAAATCCTTTAGAGTTAACTATAAATTAATTTTAAGGGATTTTTAATATAGAAAATTAATTTACTAAATATTTCGAAAAATAAATTGACAAAATATTTCGAAAGAGTTAAAATTATACTAAGTTCAATTAGTATACTAATTGAACTAAATGTAACAAATTAATAAGTAATGTTTTTCTATATAGTTTATAAAATTTGAAGCAATATATTTTATTTGGCCATGAAAAATCTAAAAAATATAGTAAGAGGTGAATAAAAATGCAAAAACAATATGACGTAATAATTATTGGATCAGGAGTAGTTGGTAGTGCAATTGCAAGGGAACTCTCAAGGTATGAACTGAAAATAGGGGTGCTAGAGAAAGAACAAGATGTAATATGTGAGACAAGCGGACGAAATAGTGGAGTGCTTCATGCTGGATTTAACAACAGACCAGGAACTCTTATGGCTAAATTTTGTGTAGAAGGCTGCTTAGGTTTTGACAAGGTTGCAGAAGAGCTTAATATACCTTTTAAAAGAACAGGTAAGCTCGTAACAGGTTTTGATGAAGATGATATAAAAGTATTGAATGAGTTAAAGGAACAAGGAGATAGAAATGGTGTTCCAGGTTTAGAAATTGTACCTTCAGAAAAAATTAAAGAATTGGCACCCTATGTGGAAGGAAAAGCAGCATTATATTCTCCAATGACAGGAATATTAGATCCCTTTATATACACAATTGCGTTAGCTGAAAATGCATGTGAAAATGGTGTGGATTTCTATTTAGGAAGAGAAGTAACTGGCATTGAAAGAAAAGAAGCATGTTATGAAATCACCACAAATAAAGAAACTTATCATAGTAAGTGGGTAATTAATAGTGCTGGATTAAATTCTGACAAAATAGCAAGAATGGTTGGTATTAAAGATTACACAATTTATCCATGTAGAGGAGAGTATTTCATTCTTGATCAAAAAGCAGGTGAATTCTTAGATATTCCAGCATATCCAGTTCCTAATAAGAAAGAGGGAGGCTTAGGAATACATTTAACTCCTTCAATTCATGGCAATGTATTTATTGGACCGAGCGCTCAATACATTGATGAAAATGATGATTACTCAGCAACTCAAGAGATTATGGACATGCTTGTAAGAGAAGGGGGAAAGATATTACCGCAAATAAAAAGAGAACATTTCATTAGAAATTTCTCAGGGATTAGACCAAAGTTAGTAGATAAGAAAAAAGGTGGATATGCGGACTTTGTAATAGAAGAAAGAAAAGAAGTACCAAATATGATTAATTTAATTGGAATTGAGTCTCCAGGATTAACTTCTGCAGTTCCAATTGCGAAATATGTAGTAGAAAAAATTAAAAACAAGGAAAACTTAAAAGAAAATAAAAATTTCAACCCTAGAAGAGAAGGAATATTGAAATTCTCAGAGCAATCTGAGGAAAAACAAGCCGAACTTATAAAACAAAACCCTGACTATGGAGAAATCATCTGTAGATGTGAGACGGTTACAAAAGGAGAAATTCTACAAGCAATAAACAATACATTAGGGGTAGATACAGTAACTGGTATTAAATATAGAACGAGAGCCATGATGGGAAGATGTCAAGGTGGATATTGCCAAACTAGAATTGCAGAACTTATTATGAAAGAAAAAAATAAAAAAATAGATGAAGTAGCTTACTCAAGAGAACAGGGAAAAATGTTTTTAGGGGGCGTAAGATAATGGAAGCGATATTAAAAGATGCAGTTATCATTGGAGGAGGTCCAGCAGGACTTGCGGCAGCCTTAAAGCTAAAAGAAAAAGGCATAGAAGACATTTTGATATTAGAAAGAGAAAAAAAGCCTGGGGGAATATTAAGACAATGTATTCATGATGGTTTTGGCCTAGTAAGATTTAAAGAAGCTCTTAGTGGACCTGAATATGCAAATCGATTTATAGAAGAGGTAGAAAAAGCTAATATTCAAATACAAACAGAAGCAACTGTAACAAATCTTACAAATAACAAGGAAGTTACAGCGGTTACAAGAGATGGGCTTAAAAAATATAAGGCTAAAGTAGTTGTGCTAACAATGGGTTGTAGAGAAAGAACAAGAGGAGCTATTAGTATACCTGGAACAAGACCAGCGGGAGTATTTACAGCAGGTGTAGCACAAAGCTATATTAATTTGAAAAATATCATGGTAGGAAAAAGAGTGGTGATATTAGGTTCAGGAGATATCGGACTTATAATGGCAAGAAGGCTTACTTTGGAGGGAGCAAAGGTACTTGCAGTAGTAGAAAAACTACCTTATCCTAGTGGATTGCCTAGAAACATACAACAGTGCCTAAATGACTATGATATTCCACTATATTTAAGTCATACCGTAACAAATATCAAAGGGAAAGAAAGGTTAAAGGCAGTAACTGTAAACGAAGTGGATGCAAACGGACAACCTATTAAAGGGACAGAAAAGGAATATGAATGTGACACATTGATACTATCCGTTGGACTTATTCCGGAAAATGAATTATCCCTTAAAGCAGGGGTAGAACTTGATGAAAGAACAAAAGGTCCAATTGTAGATGAAAATCTACAAACAAGTGTTGAAGGAATTTACGCAGCTGGAAACGTTCTTCATGTGCATGACTTGGTGGATTTTGTATCTGATGAGGGAGAAAGATTAGCAGAAGCAGCAGCGAAATATATAAAAGATGAAAAACAAGATGAAAATAAAATTACAATAACAACAGATAAGACTGTTAACAATGTAGTTCCACAAAAAATAAGCGGAGAACAAGAGGTAGAGCTATCTTTAAGGGTAAGCAGACCTTCAAGGAATGGAGCAATAGAAATTAAACAGGGTGAAAAAGTAATTAAAGTAAAGAAACTTAATAAATTAAATCCAGCAGAGATGATACACATAATATTAAAAAAAGAAGACATTATTAGTAAAGAAAATATTAAGGTGGTGGTAGCTCAATGAGTAAGGAGATAACATGTATAATTTGCCCTAACGGATGTGAATTATCTGTAGATTTAGAAGGAAAGAATATAAAAAATGTAGGTGGAGCTTTGTGCAAAAGAGGAGAAGAATATGTAACACAAGAAATACAAGATCCTAAAAGAACAATCTCATCACTAATAAAAATAAATAATGGTGAGATGCCTCTTGTTAGCGTAAGAACAACAAAAGCTATTGCTAAAGGCAAAATATTTGATATTATAGAAGAGATAAAAAAAATAGAAGTTGATGCACCTATAAAAGTTAATGAAGTAATTATTGAAAACATTCTTGGTCTAGGTTCAGACATTATTGCTACAAGTTCTGTGGACAAGAAGTAAATTTGGGAGATGAAATTATGAATGTTGAAGAGTTAAATCCCCTTAAAAACGTACAAAAGACAATTAAAGAAACTTGCAAAAGCTTAAATTTAAGTGAAAGTGTTTATAAACTAATTAAAGAACCTGGTAGAGTTATGGAGATTAGCATTCCAGTTAAAATGGATGATGGATCTATAGAAGTATTTAAAGGATATAGGAGTCAACATAATAACACCATGGGTCCTACAAAAGGTGGTATTAGATTTCATCAAGGAGTAAATTTGGATGAAGTAAAAGCATTATCAATATGGATGACCTTTAAATGTGCTATAGCTAATATTCCTTTTGGTGGAGGTAAAGGTGGGATTATAGTAGATCCTAAAATCCTATCTAAAGGTGAATTAGAAAGATTGAGCAGAGGATATGTGGAAAAACTTTATGAAGTTTTAGGTGAAGATTTAGACATTCCAGCTCCAGATGTAAACACAAATGCTGAGATAATTGCCTGGATGGCAGATGAGTATAATAAACTTTCAAGAGAAAATGCCTGGGGAACTTTTACTGGTAAGCCGGTAGTATTAAATGGTTCTAAGGGTAGAAGTGAAGCCACAGGCTTAGGTATAGCTATAGTTCTTAAAGAAGCTTTAAAGAGGCTAAATAAAGGCCTAAATAATTCTTCTATAGCAGTTCAAGGCTTTGGAAATGTAGGAAGCAATGCTGCCCTTTGTATAGAAAGTTTAGGTGGAAAAGTAGTTAGTATAGCAGAATGGGATAGAGAAAAAGGATTTTATGCTATACATGATGAAAAAGGATTAAATATTAAAAAATTAGTAAGTTATTTTAACGAAAAAGGAACTTTGATTGGATTTCCTGGAAGTTCTGAAATAAAAGAAGAGGAATTCTGGAGCCTATCTGTGGATGTACTAGTGCCTGCAGCTTTAGAAAATTCTATAAATCTTAATAATGCTAACTTAATAAAGGCAAAATTAATTTGTGAAGGAGCAAATGGTCCAATTACTCCTGCAGCAGATGAAATATTAGAGAAAAAAGGAATTGAAGTTACACCAGATATATTAACTAATGCAGGTGGAGTTATAGTATCTTATTTTGAATGGGTACAAAACTTAGATAACTACTACTGGAATGAAGAACAGGTTAAGGAAAAAGAAGAAGAATTTTTGGTAGATGCCTTTAACAATGTTTGGGCAATGAAAGAGAAGTTTAATTGTACCATGAGAAATGCTGCTTATATGTATGCTATAAACAAATTGGCGGAAACAATGAAGTATAGAGGTTGGTATTAAAATTAAAGATAAGCGGAGGCATAAGGATTTTCGAATATATTCAATTTAAAGGGGGATTTTTTATGGAACTTTTGACTGCTTTTGGCAGTATATTTAGTATTGTTATAATGATATCTATTGGATATTTTTTAACACAAAAAGAGTGGATTGATAACGGAGGAGCTAAATTATTTTCGAAAATCGTTATAAATGTATCTCTACCAGCTATGATGATTAATAATCTCATGAACGATTTTGATAGAGAAAAACTTTTAAGCTTGGGGAGAGGGCTTATAGTTCCATTTCTATCCATAGCTCTTACTTATTTATTAGGTAAGATATTTATAAAAGTTTTTAATATTACTCCCAATAGACGTGGATCTTTTTTATCTATGTTTTTCGTATCTAATACTATATTTATTGGATTACCAGTTAACCTAGCCTTATTTGGTTCAGAAAGTATTCCTTATGTTTTGCTATATTATATAGCTAATACTACCTTCTTCTGGACTATAGGTGTTTTTGAAATAAGTAAAGATGGAAAAGGCGAATCCCAAGGGCTTTTATCAATGAATACTATAAAAAGAATATTTTCCCCTCCATTAATGGGATTTATAGTAGCTATAATATTAATACTTTTAGCTATTCCTGTACCTAAGTTTGCAATGGATACTTGCAAATATTTAGGTAATTTAACTACTCCTTTATCTATGATGTTTATAGGTAATACAATATATCATATAGATTTAAAAGGAATGCATTTTAATAAAGATGTTTGGGGTATTTTATTGGGAAGATTTATAATATCACCTCTAATGGTAGTATTGCTATGTAAAGTTTTCCCTTTACCTGATGCGCTTATGACAAAAGTATTTATTATTCAAGCTGCTATGCCAGTAATGACTAATACTGCTATAGTATCTAAATCTTATGATGCAGATTATGAATATGCTGCTATTATGATCACTATAACTACTATATTAAGTTTATTTATAATCCCTGTATATAAAATACTTCTTCAATAAAATATATAGATATAAATAATAAAAAACCTTCTTTTCAACTCTTGGTGGAAAGAAGGTTTTTTATTGGAAATTTACTATTTTCCGAAGGTATTATAAAAAACACTTGGAAGCTGTCTAGTGACCCCGTAGGCATGTTCTAGATGGTCTCTCATGGCTTCTCTTGCCAATTTTTCGTCCCTGCTTATGAGTGCCTCATATATGCGTTTGTGCTTTTGTATGGTGTTTTTTCTATCGTCATTTGTTAAAGCTCTATGTATTTGTTCCAATTGATCGTAAATTAATGTATTAAGAGTATACATTAATTTAAAACATAAGTCATTTTTAGCACAGCTTAAGACACTCATATGAAAGGATTGGTCTAAGCGGGTAAAGTTTTCTATATCTCCTCTAGGAAAATCAACCATTTCATCAAAAAGACATTTTATCTTAGCAAAGTCTTCTTCTGTTCCTCTAGATGTTGCAAGGCCTACCATTTCTAATTCTATAGCCATTCTAAGTTCAAAAAGATCTGTATTACTTGTTTTTTCAAAAGCTAGAATATATGTAAGTGGTAAATAATAGCTATTATTTTTCGGATCGCTGATGACAATTCCTTTTCTAGGTGATACTACGACGATTCCTAAAAATTCCATAACCCTCAAGGCTTCTCGCAAAGTTGGTCGACTGACATTTAAAATTTCCATTAATTCTGCTTCATTATATAATCGTTCTCCGTATTCAAGCTGATTATCAATAATTAAATGAATAAATGTCTCAATTATTTGAAAATACGCTTTTTTACTCTTAACAGGTTTGATATTTATTTTATTCATGGTGCTCACCTCATCAATGTATTTGTATAGCTCTGCACATAATTCTATGGCTTTATGTGTCTATAGTATTATACTAACACTATATTATACTAACACCAATAGTAGGAACAATAGGATTTCTTATATTTTATATAAAAAAACATATATATTAGTTGAAATAAGGCTTTGAATAGTATACAGTTAGAAAATTGAAACATATTGACAAATTATAGAACGTGTAGTACACTAATTATGATAAATGAATACGTAATTTCAGGTGCCTAGTATTAGGTGAAAAGGGAATGTGGTTGAATTCCACAGCAGCCCCCGCTACTGTAATTGATGACGAACCTTTAATGTCCACTCGCAAGGGGAAGGAGAAGGAGAGGAAGAATCATGAGCCAGGAGACCTGCCTGAATTTTAGAGAATGAGCTTTCGGCGGGAAAGGATCTTAATAAATGATTCCGGCTTTTGTCGGTCTTTTTTTATGGTTTCCATCAGCAGGCGAGTAGTTCGTCTGCTATTTTTATATATTATATATTGAATGCTGTGTTCTTAGATTAATCTAGACCTCCTAGAACAAAATTCTCCTATCAAACTCTAGAACACAGCCTATTTTTACTAAAGAGGTGTTTAAATTGACAAAGATAATGATTCAGGGGACAGGTTCCTCAGTAGGAAAAAGTATTTTAGTTACTGCGTTATGCAGAATATTTAAGCAGGATGGATATTCTGTTTGTCCATATAAATCGCAAAACATGTCATTAAATTCATATATAACTAATGATGGCTTAGAAATGGGTAGAGCCCAAGTTCTTCAAGCTTATGCAGCGGGATTAGAACCAGAAGCTTATATGAATCCTATATTGTTAAAGCCCACTAGCGATAAGAAATGTCAAATAATATTCAATGGAAAAGTCTATGGAAATAGTACAGCCATGGAATATCATAATATGAAATTGGACTTTGCTCAAAAATTGAAAACTCAATTTGAAGATATAGAAAAACAGTTTGACATAATAGTTATTGAAGGAGCAGGAAGCCCAGCAGAAATAAACTTAAGAGATAGAGATATAGTAAACATGGGATTTGCTGAAATGGTAGATGCTCCAGTGCTTTTAGCTGGAGACATTGATAAAGGTGGAGTTTTCGCTTCCCTTGCAGGCACTATGTTACTGCTTACTGAAGAAGAAAGAAAAAGAGTAAAAGGTACTATAATAAATAAGTTTAGAGGGGATATAGAAATATTAAAACCAGGGGTAGAAATGTTAGAAGACATAATTAAGATACCTTGCGTAGGAGTAGTTCCTCACTTTACTTTAGATTTAGAGGATGAGGATGGAGCAGTAGATTTTAATAAGAATAAAAAAGCAGACTTAGATATTGCAGTTATAAAACTACCTCATATTTCAAATTTTACAGATTTTGATGCCTTAAAGGTTGAGGAAGATGTATCTATAAGATACATAACAGCAAAGGAAAACTTCGGTGATCCGGATTTATTGATAATTCCTGGAACTAAGAATACCATAGATGATCTATTAGTTTTAAGAGAGTGTGGATTAGAAGACTCAATTAAAAAATACTCAAAAGAGGGACTTATCATCGGAGTATGCGGCGGTTATCAAATGCTTGGTAATGTTTTAAAAGACCCACATGGAGTAGAAACAGATAATAAAGAAGTCGATGGAATGGGACTTTTGGATATTGAAACAACCTTTGAAAAGGAAAAGGTTACCACTAGGGTAAAAGCCAAAGGAAATTATGGAGAGGTATATGGTTATGAAATACATATGGGTATTTCAAACTATGGAAACACTGCAGCTCCAATGTTTACTATTTATAATGAAAATGGAAAAGATGCAAATAGAATAGATGGGGCAATAAATGATAGAGAAAATATAATGGGTACTTATATCCATGGTCTATTTGATGGAATTGAATTTAGAGAAAGAATATTAAATAAAGTGAGAGTAGCTAAGGGACTAAAAGAAAGAGAGTCTCTTCACTACGAAAATCTTAGAGAAAAAAATCTAGATGAACTAGCAGACTTAGTTAGAAAAAATATAGATATTGAAAATTTATATAGAATCATGGGAATAAATAGGTAGAGGTGATTACCATAGTTTCGTTTTTATTAAATAATTTTATTGATTTAACTTTAGCAGTAATAATAGATTGGATTATAGGAGATCCTTATTGGTTTCCGCATCCTGTTATTTACATAGGAAAGTTAATAAGTTATTTAGAGAAAAAAGGAAGAAAGTATATTGAAAATGGTAAAGGGTTAAAAGTTTTTGGCGGATTTATCGTTATGATAGTTGCCACAATATCTTTTTTAATTCCCTACAGCCTATTATATCTAACTAAGGGTAATCAATGGATATATCATGTATTAAACATAGTTATTCTATGGACAACTCTTTCAGCTAAGTGTTTAAAAAATGAAGCTATTAAGGTGTACCATGCTTTGAAAAATGAAGATATAGAAGATGCTAGATTAAAATTATCCTACATTGTAGGTAGGGATACAAAGTCTCTAATGGAGGATGAAATAATACGAGCTGATATTGAAACTGTGGCAGAAAACACAGCAGACGGAGTAATTGCTCCACTTTTATATGGATTAGTAGGAGGGGCTCCACTGGCTATGATGTATAAAGGCATAAATACCATGGATTCAATGCTTGGATATATGGATGAAAGATTTATTAATATAGGTTTTTTTCCAGCGAAGGTAGATGATGTTTTTAATTATATTCCTGCTAGATTTTCGGGGGTTTTAATAGGCTTATCTTCCCCTGTGGTTGGTGGAAATATTATAGAATCTTTTAAAGTGATGATTAGGGACAGGAAGAATCATAAAAGTCCCAATTGTGCTTATCCAGAAGGAGCAGCAGCAGGAGCCATGGGTATACAAGTAGGTGGTACTAATACTTACTTTGGAAAAGTGGTATATAAGCCAACTATAGGAGATAAAAAAGTAGATTTAAACTATAACCATATATTTGGAAGCATAAAATTAATGTTTGCATCAGAAATACTATTTTTAATAGCATTTGGTATAGTGATTTTAACTTTAAACATAAAGGGAGTGTAACAAGTGCAACATGGTGGAGATGTTTATACAGAAGGAATATTAAAGGGGAAAGAATTAATAGATTTTAGTTCTAATATAAATCCATTAGGTGTACCCAAGGGGTTTATAGATAATTTAAATGAAGGAATTTTAAATATAACAAGATATCCAGATCTTCAATATAGACAACTAAGAGCAAATCTAAAAGAGTATATAAATAATGTAGAGATATTATTTGGCCATGGAGATAGAAGTTTAGAATTAGTTCATGAAGAAGATTTTATACTGGGCAATGGAGCAGCAGAAATAATTGATTTAACTATATCCAGTTTCAAAAGCATTATGATAATTATCCCATCCTTTGGAGAGTATTATGAGAGTGCTGAGAAATGGGGAGTGGATATAGTATGTGTTTCATTAAATGAAGATATGGAATATGACTACGAAGCTATAGCTAAAAATTTAGACAGTGTAGAAGCTATAATCATAGGGAATCCCAACAATCCTAATGGTGGGATAATAGACAAAGAAAAGTTCTTGCCAATAATAGAGCGTTGTGAAAAAGAAGGCAAGAAGATAATAATAGATGAGGCTTTTGTAGAGTTTACAGGAAGGTATAAGGAAAGTTTTATTTATCAATTAAAAGATTATAAATCTCTATTTATAATAAGAGCTATAACAAAATTCTATGCCATGCCTGGAATAAGATTTGGATATGGGATTTGTGCAGATGGGGATTTCATAGATAAATTAAAAGAAAAGCAAAATCCGTGGAACATAAATGCTTTTGCAGAGCTAGCAGTTAAATATGTACTTAAAGATAGAAATTATATTGATGAATCAATAGAGTGGATTAAAGTAGAGAGAGAGTATCTAAAAGGAGAACTAAAGAAATTAGATATTATAGAAAAGGTATTTGATACCCATGGAAACTATATTTTATGTAAACTAAAAAATATTGATTGCGATAGATTATACGAGTATTCACTAGAAAGAGGAATAGTCATAAGAAAATGCAATAATTATATTGGACTTAATAAAAGCTATGTAAGATTTGCAATCAAAGATAGATTGAACAACGATAAATTATTACAGGTACTAAAAAAAATAATATATAATCTATAGGAGGGTTATAAATGAGTAAAAAGTTTACACTATTTATGATGATGGCTATGGTGTTTACAATGACGTCAAGTGCATCAGCCATGCACATAGCAGAAGGATTTTTGCCACCGATGTGGTCGGGAATTTATTTTGTAATTGCTCTGCCATTTGTAATAATGGGAATAAAGGGGATTAAAGAAAGCACTAGTAAAAATAAAGATATTAAAATGCTTCTAGGTCTTGTAGCTGCATATGCATTTATACTTTCAGCTATGAAAATACCTTCAGTTACAGGAAGCTGTTCTCATCCAACAGGAACAGGGCTTTCAGCTATAATTTTTGGACCTTTTATATCTTCAGTAGTAGGATTGATAGTTCTTGTATTCCAAGCTATATTTTTAGCCCATGGAGGAATAACAACTCTTGGCGCTAACGTGGTTTCAATGGCCGTAGTTGGACCAATAGTTTCTTACTTAATATACACTGCATTAAAAAATAAAAATAAAAAACTAGGGGTGTTTTTAGCAGCAGCAATAGGTGATTTAGCAACATATTTTGTTACTTCAGTGCAGTTAGCTTTAGCTTTCCCAGCACAGCAAGGTGGAATAATAGCTTCTTTTGGAAAATTCTTTTCAATATTTTCTATAACTCAAATTCCTTTAGCTATAGTAGAAGGATTGCTTACAGTAATAATTTTTGAATTTATTGAAAAATATTCTTCTAAAGAAATAGAAGTACTTAGCGGGGTGAAATAATTGAAAAAGAGAACAATATCATTATTAATTGCATGTTTTATAGTTATAATAGGTTCTTTAGCTATAGGTAGCATGAGAGGCGGAGAGTTCGAAGGGGCAGACGGAATGATAGAAGATGTAATAGCTGAAACAAGAGGGGATTATGAACCATGGTTTTCAGCATTATGGGAACCACCTTCAGGGGAAATAGAGAGTTTATTGTTTGCAGCTCAAGCTGCTATAGGAGCAGGATTCATGGGGTATTATATAGGAAAGAAGAAAAATGCTAAAGTTAGTAATTGCGCTGTCGAAGAGAAATAAATTAACCTATATTCATCCATTAGAAAAAATATTTATGACTATAGTTCCAATAATTATCATGGGGTTTATATATAATCCTATGGTAATTTTTGGTAATATAATGATATTTTTTTTAATGCATATTATCATAAAAAATAATATGAAAATTGTAGCTAGTTTTGCTTTTAAAATAGCAGCCTTTGCTGCTTTTTCGTCGTTAACTTTCGTTTTTGATTATGGACTTAAGTATGTATATGTCATTATATTGAAATGTTTATTTTCTGGATTAAGTCTTTCTTTTTTTACTTTAACTACTCCTATAGAACACATATTATATTATTTTTCTAAAAATAAGTGGTTAACGGATATATGCGATATTGCAAAATCTATGGAAAGATTTTTAATGATATTAGATGATGAATATAATATTATGCACAACGCAATGAAATCAAGAGGAGGATTTGATGGATTTTCCTCAAAAATAAAAAGTACGGGTAAAATAGCGGCATTACTTTTTGTGAATACTATGGAGAGATGGAAAAATATAAAGGATGGGTTAGATAGCAGATGTTATAGAGGATATACTCCTTACATTGCCATAGACTTTAATTTTTCTTATAAGAGATTTATATTTATATGTATATATAATTTTATATTAATTTTTCTTGCGATATATTTAAAATAATTGAACTTTATGGAGTGAAAGAGAATGATAGGAGTTATTGGTATCAGAAATAATATAAAGCTAGATATAAGGGAAAAGTTAAGTATAATACCAAAACGTTATGAAGATTATCTTTTGAAGCTTAATGAAATTTGTGACGAGGTATTAATACTTAGTACTTGTAATAGAACAGAAGTATACTTTTCCACCCCAAAAGACTATGGTGAAATAATTGATGAGATTTTTGAAAGATTAAACTGGAGTAAAGAATATATAAAATATACATTTTTCCATAAAGATGATGAAGCTGTAGATTATATAATGAACGTGGTATGCGGATTCTATTCTTCAATTTTAGGTGAAGATCAAATCTTAGGTCAAGTTAAAGATGCCTATGAAATAGCATTAACAAATAAAACTATAAAAAGAGAGATTCAAAAACTATTTCAAATGGCAATAACCTGTGGAAAGGAATTTAGATTTAAATCTAAGTTATACACTATACCTGTTTCCTCTGCGTCTATAGCAGTAAATGAAGGTAGACGCTTAGGTGCAAAGAATTTTATGGTTCTTGGCTATGGAGAAATTGGTAGTTTAGCCTGTAAATATATAATGTCTGGCAGTTTTAATAAATTATATATATCCCTTAGAAACCCTTCGCTTGTTGAAATAGAAGATAGCAGGGTAAAGGCAATACCTTTTAATGAAAGGCAGAATTTTTATAAAGATGTAGATTGCATAATATGTTCAACCTCTGCACCACACCCAGTGGTACATAAGAATGATCTGCCAGAAAAAGAATTGGTGATTTTCGATTTAGCAGTACCTAGAGATGTAGAAGAGGGAATAGAAAAGATTAATAACATTCAGGTATACGATATAGATAAAATTAGTTTATTAAACGATGAGAATTGTCAGAAAAGAAAATTACAGATGGAAGAAAATAAATATATTTTAGATAAGTACATCAATGATTTTAAGGATTGGCAAAAGATAAGAGAAATATCTCCTCAAATAGAGAAACTAAAAGAATTTGGAGAAGTTGTATATAGAAAGAGGTATAAGACCTTTAAGAATAAATCAAAAACTAAGGATAAAGAGATGTTGGCTGAAATGCTATTAAAAAGCACCTCTGATGCCTATGTAAATAGAGCAATAGAAGTATTAAAAGAAGAACAATTGAAAGGCAGGTATGAGGAATGCCTGAATATAATTCAAAGAATATTTTACAATACCAAATAGACTACACTAATATTTCATTAATATCCAATAAGATAAGGGTATTGATTATAGGTGGAGGAAGGGCAGGCTTTATAAAAGCTAAGACTTTTATGAAGAATGGATGTATGGTGACCATGCTTTCTAAAGAATTCACCAATAGCTTTGATGAGTTAAAGGGTAGTCATAATATTGAATTCATAAGAGATGATTATAAAGAAGATTATATATTAAATTATCATTTAGTAATAATAGCTATAGATGATAATAATACAAGGGAATTAATAAAAAAACATTGTGAAAAGTATTGTAAGCTCTACTCCGATTCTAGTGAGTTTAGAAGAGGAATGTTCTTAGTACCTTGTCAAAGAAAAACTAAATATATAAATCTTTCACTAAATACTAAGGAAGGTAGTCCTAAGACTTCTGTTTACTTGACTAATAAGTTGACAGATGTAGCTAAGGAATATGACGATTTTGTGGATTACTGTTGTAAATTAAGAAATAGTTTAAAGGATAATCCTTTGAAAAATGAAATAACAAACTTTGTAAACACAGATGACTTTTATTTCTTTTTTGAAAAAAATGTTCATAATAAAGTGTTAAAAATGTTTTATGGAGGTAATGAAATTGAAATTAATTTTAGCTACGAGAAAAAGTATCCTAGCACAGACTCAAACGGATTTAATAATAGATATGATTAAAGAAAAGAATAATGTAGAATGTGAAAAGTTACTAATTGAAACCTTAGGAGATAAAATATTAGATAAAACCTTAGATAAAATTGGAGGTAAAGGGCTATTTATTAAAGAGATAGAAATGGCTCTATTAGAGGATAAAGCTCATATTGCAGTACACAGTATGAAAGACATGCCTTATGAAATACTAGAAGAATTTCAAATAGCCGCAATACCGAAAAGAGAAGATGTAAGAGATGTATTTATATCTGCAGATGGTACTCCTTTTATGGATTTGCCAGAGGGAGCTAAGGTTGGAACTAGCAGCAGAAGAAGAGCTTCACAGTTAAAACTTTTAAGACCAGATGTAGAGATAGTACCAATAAGAGGAAATGTACAGACTAGAATAAGAAAAATAAAAGAATTAAATTTACATGGAACTGTACTCGCTTCCGCCGGATTAAATAGACTTGGAATGGAAGATGTAATAACAAATTATTTTGAGGTTACGGAGATGGTGCCAGCCATAGGACAAGGAGCGCTAGGTGTGGAAACAAAGGTAGGGTCAGAAGCTTACGAATATGTTAAGCATATAGACCATGAAGAAAGTAGAATTTGTGTGGAAGCTGAAAGAAGCTTTATGAAAGAGTTAAAAGGAGATTGTCATTCCACCATAGGAGCTAATGCAATAATTAAAGGTGATATGTTATATATGGTAGGAATCTTTGAAGTCAATGGAAAAATAGTAAAAAAAGATATAGAAGGCAAAAAAGAAGATTTTATAAACTTAGGAAAAAATTTAGCCAAGAAAATTGAAATGGCTTAGGAGGTAGACTATGAGTAAAGTATATTTAATTGGAGCAGGACCAGGAGATGAGGAGCTAATCACACTAAAGGCTATAAATAAATTAAAAAAATGTACTGCAGTTATGTATGACAGACTAGCATCTCCAGGGATATTAAAATATTTAGATGAAAAATGTGAAATATATTACTGTGGAAAAGAACCTGGATGTCACTATAAAACCCAGGATGAAATAAATGAAATGTTAGTTAATCTTGCTAAAAAAGGACATATAGTAGGAAGAATAAAAGGAGGGGACCCTTTCGTATTCGGTCGCGGAGGGGAAGAAATACTATCATTATTAGAAGAAAATATTGAATTTGAAGTAATACCGGGTATAACTTCAGCTATATCTGTTCCAAACTATGCGGGAATTCCAGTTACTCACAGAGCTATAGCTCAAGGTTTTCATGTATTTACAGGAATGACTGCAGATAAACTTAACTTAGATTGGAATGCAGTAGCAAAAGTTGGAGGAACCTTAATATTTTTAATGGGATTCAATAACTTGGATATAATAACCTCAAGGCTTTTAGAAAATGGCATGGATGAATCTACCCCTTGTGCCATAATAATGAGAGGAACTACTTCTCTTCAAAGAAAAGTAGTTGGAACTATAAAAGACATAAAAGAAAAGGCATTAGAAAAGGGAATAGGATCTCCTTGTATAATTCTTGTAGGTGATGTGGTTCAGTTTAATGATAAGTTTAACTGGTATGAAAAGAAGCCCCTTTTCGGTAAAAACATATGTGTAACTCGCTCAAAGGAACAGGCGGGAGAACTTATAGAAAAGTTGAGAGATTTAGGAGCACAAACCACAGAAATCAATGCTATAAAGATAGTAAACACAGGGGAAAACTTAAACTCATATATGGATAAATTATCACAATATGATTTTATCCTCTTCACCAGTGTAAATGCTGTAAATATATTCTTTGATTATTTAGTAGAAAAAGAATATGACATTAGAAACATAAAAGGAAAATTTGCTGTTATAGGACCTGCCACAGAAAAAGCTCTGATTAAAAGAGGAATAAAACCAGAAATTATGGCAGAAGAATTTGTAGCAGAGGATTTATTCAATAAAATTAAGCCTCATGTAAAAGAAGGAGATAAAATACTTCTCCCTCGTTCAGCTCAAGCTAGAGAATATTTAGTTGAAGCATTAATAGAGGAGAAAACTTTAGTAGATGAAGTAACTACTTATAGTATAGCTAAAGGGGATTTACCTGAAGGGGAAATATTTGATAATGTGAACATAGTCTTATTTACTAGCCCAAGCATAGTAAGAAACATGATAGATATGGTTGGAGTGGAAGCTATAAAGAGCAAGGAATGTTTAGCTATTGGCCCTATAACTTCAAAAGAGCTTCAAAAGCATGGCATAGAACATACTGTATGCGATAAATATTCAAACGAAGGAATAATTAAAAAACTTTTGGAAAATAAATAGGTTTATTTTAAAGGAGTGTAATTTATGTTTAATAGACATAGAAGATTGAGAAATAATGAAGCCATAAGGAGTATGGTTAGGGAAACAGTTTTAACCCCAAATGATTTTATATACCCACTATTTGTTGTAGAAGGGGAGAATATAAAAAAAGAAATAACTTCTCTTCCAAACAACTACCATTATTCCATAGATAGGTTACATGAAGTAGTAAAAGAAATAGAAGAGAGCGGAGTTAAGGGAATAATTCTATTTGGTATACCGGATCATAAAGATGAAATTGGTAGTGAAAGCTATAATGATAATGGAATAATACAAAAGGCAATAAGAAAAATTAGAGAGCTATCTAAAGATATTTACATAATAACTGATGTGTGCATGTGCGAGTATACAAGTCATGGTCATTGTGGAATAATTCATGGTGAAAATGTAGATAACGATGAAACCCTAGATTATTTGTGCAAAATATCTCTATCCCATGCCAAAGCAGGAGCAGACATGATTGCGCCTTCGGATATGATGGATGGAAGAATTGCATCTATAAGAGAAACTTTAGATAAGAATGGATATGTACACATTCCTATAATGTCTTATAGTGCTAAATATTGTTCAGCTTTTTATGGTCCCTTTAGAGAGGCAGCCAATTCAACACCTCAATTTGGAGATAGAAAGACTTATCAAATGGATCCAGGAAATATAAGAGAAGCCATGCTTGAAATAGAAAGTGACATCATGGAAGGAGCAGATATCATTATGGTAAAGCCTGCCCTATCCTATTTAGATGTAATAAGATGGGCTAAGGATAAAACTCATATGCCAATAGCAGCTTATAGTGTGAGCGGAGAATATTCTATGGTTAAAGCTGCTGCAAAAATGGGATTAATAGATGAGAAGAAAATAGCACTTGAAATGCTTTTATCTATGAAAAGAGCAGGAGCAGATATGATTATAACCTATTATGCTCTTGATGCGGCTAAATGGGTAAAATAGTTGAAAAAAGAAGGGGTGTTTTAAATGAGAAACTTAGAGATATTTGAAGAGTCAAAAAAGTATATGCCAGGGGGAGTTAATAGCCCTGTTAGAGCATTTACAAATGTTACCATAAATCCTCCAGTAATGAAAAAGGGTGAAGGTTCACATATATTTGATGAAGATGGAAATGAATACATAGACTTTATAGCATCTTGGGGACCGATGATATTAGGACATAATGATAAGGATGTAGTAAAAGCTATAAAAGATATGGTAGATAATGCCCTAACTTTTGGAGCACCAACGGAAGTGGAATTATTGCTTGCAAAACATATGGTAAATACATTAGATAATGTAGATATGGTGAGAATGGTGAATTCAGGTACGGAAGCTACTATGAGCGCTGTAAAGCTTGCAAGAGGATATACAAAAAAAGATAAGATAATAAAATTTGCGGGATGCTATCATGGACACTTTGATGGATTCTTAGTGGAAGCAGGATCAGGAGTGCTTACAGAAAGAATTCCAGGCTCTCCAGGGGTACCGAAGAGCAGCATAGAAAACACTTTAATTGCTAAATACAATGATATACAAAGTGTAAGAGATTTATTTATTAAATACGGTGATGATATAGCGGGAATCATAGTTGAACCAGTGGCTGGTAATATGGGAGTTATACCTGGAACTAAAGAGTTCTTAGAAGGACTAAGAGAAGTTTGTGATGAGTATGGAGCATTGTTAATTTTTGATGAAGTAATGACTGGATTTAGAGTAGCTTATAAAGGAGTACAAAGCCTTTGTGGCGTAGTTCCTGACTTAACTACCTTTGCTAAGATTATGGGAGGAGGACTTCCTTGTGGAGCATACGGTGGTAAAAGAGAGATAATGGAAAACCTATCTCCTATGGGACCTGTGTATCAGGCAGGAACTATGTCAGGTAACCCAGTGGTTATGGCAGCAGGATATGCTACATTAACTAAGCTATATAATAATTTACATTATTATGATCACATTGAAAAGTTAGCTAACACTCTTAAAATGGGTATGGAAGAAGTAGCTAAGGAAAAAGGAATATCCTTAGTGATAAATAGATGTGGATCCATGATGACGCCTTTCTTTACAGAGAAAGAGAGTGTTGTGGATTACGAAGATGCTAAAACATGTGATACAGCGCTATATGGAAGGTTCTTTCATCATATGATAAATGGTGGAATGTACATATCACCTTCACAGTTTGAAGCTATGTTCATAGGGGTTAAGCATAGTGAAGTTGAAATAGAAAAATTCTTGGAACTAATGAGAAAGTTCTAGAAAACAGGTGTTAATATGAAGAGTATTATTGTTTCATCTAACAGTAGTGGTGGGGGAAAAACCACCATTACCCTTGGATTGATTAAAGCTTTAATGAAAAAAGGACTTGATGTTCAAGGATATAAAGTAGGGCCAGATTATATAGATACAGCTTTTCAAAGCAGAATAGCTAAAAAACCTTCTAGAAACTTAGATATATTCCTTATGGGTGAGGATGGAGTAAAAGCTTCTTACTCTAGAGGAGAAGGAGATTTAGGTGTTATAGAAGGGGTTATGGGACTTTACGATGGAAAGGGAATAGACTCTAAGTATTCTACAGCTCATGTGTCAGAAGTTTTAGATTTACCAGTAGTATTAGTATTATCACCTAAGGCACAAGTGGCTACATTATGTGCTGAGATAAATGGCTTAAAAAACTTTGGTAATGTAAATATTTGTGGAGTAATACTAAATAATATCGGTGAAAAATACTATAAGCTTTTAAAGGCATCCATTGAGTATAACTGTAAGATTGAAGTCTTTGGCTATATTCCAAAGGATGAAAAGTTATCTATAAAAAGCAGACACTTAGGTTTAATTCAAAGCAGCGAAATTGAAGATTTAGAAGAAAAAATAGATTTATGCAGCGAATATATATTAAATAATGTAAATTTAGAAGAGCTATTAAAATACTTCAAAGAAACTCCTAAATATGAAGATAATTTTCATATAGAAAATATGCACCTAAAGATAGGAGTACCTATGGATAAGGCTTTTAGCTTTTATTATAGAGAAAATCTAGAGCTGTTAGCTGAGGCAGGAGAAATAGTTTATTTTAGCCCATTAGAGGATAAGGAACTTCCTGAAAATATAGACTTTTTATATATAGGTGGCGGTTATCCAGAGGTATTTTTAAAGGAATTAAGTGAAAATACAACTATGCTAAATAGTATTAGAGAAAGATTGAACAATGGGCTGCACTGCTATGCGGAATGCGGTGGACTTATGTATCTTACAGGAGCTATAGACAATGGTATAGATGAAGAAAAAACAGTAGGATTTTTTAATGGAAAGGCTGTAATGACAAAATCACTTCAAAATTTTGGCTATGCAAAGTTAGAATGTAAAGATTTGAGTATAAACTGTCATGAATTTCATAAATCTTATGTTACCTTAAATGATGATAAAGTATATAAGTTGACTAAAGAAATATATGATGGAAGTATTAAAGAGTGGAGCTGTGGATATTTAAAAAACAATACTTTAGCTGCTTATCCCCATATACACTTTTTTGGAAATATGGAGTTTTTAAAAGTTCTATTAAAAAGGAGCGATGAAAAATCATGGATTATATAAAAAAACCTATGGAAATAGAAGAAAGAAGTTTTGAAATTATAGGTGAAGAAATGGGAGAGCATAGCTTCACAGAGGAAGAATTAAAGATAGTTAAAAGAACAATACACACCACAGGAGATTTTGATTATAAAAATATTGTGTATATAAGAGAAGGGGCAATAGAGGCAGGTAAAGAATTGCTTGCAAAGGGAGTTAAAATATACACAGATACAAATATGGGTAAATCAGGTATAAATAAAGCTGCATTAAAGAAACTAAACTGCACTGTAGAATGTTATGTTTCAAATGAGGATGTAGCAAGAATTGCTAAAGAAAGAGGTATAACTCGCTCTATGGCTGGAATTGAAAAAGCAGTAGAGGATGGAGTGGAATTCTTTGTTTTTGGTAATGCACCTACAGCTTTGTACAAGCTTATGGAACTTACTAAAGAAGGAAAAGCTAATCCTAAATTCATAATTGGAGCACCAGTAGGTTTTGTAGGGGCAGCAGAATCAAAGGAAGAGGCTGAAAAACAACTTTCAATACCAATGGTAACAATTAGAGGAAGAAAAGGTGGAAGCAATGTGGCAGCTGCCATAGTTAATGCATTAATGTATATGGTTGTAGATAGAGAATAAGGCATCATTGACTAGTTATTTGATTTTAGATGCCAAGAAGCAGGTGATTAAATATGCTTGATATGTATGTAAATGTAGATGGTAAAAGATTAAGATGCGGTTATACTACAGGCTCCTGTGCAACAGCAGCGGCAAAGGCAGGAACAATTATGTTGTATTCAGGGCAAGATTTAAAGGAAATAAGCATAGACACTCCTAAAGGTATAAAATTAAATATTCCTATAGAAAAAATTAAAAGAGGAGAAAACTTTGTAGAGTGTTGTGTTATTAAAGATGGGGGAGATGACCCAGATGCTACCCATGGATTAGAAATTTGGGCTAGAGCTGAAAAAAGAGAAGATGGATATAGCCTAAAAGGTGGGATTGGCGTAGGAAAGGTCATGGGAGAAGGACTTTATGTACCTAAAGGTGAATGGGCCATAAATCCTGTGCCAAGAACTATGATAGAAAGAGAAGTAAAAGATGTACTTCCAAAGGATAGAGGAGTAGAGATTACTATTTTTGTTCCTAAGGGAGATGAAGTAGCTAAAAAGACCTTTAATCCTAGACTGAATATAATTGGAGGTATATCAATTCTTGGAACTTCAGGTATAGTTATGCCTATGTCAGAGGATGCCCTAAAGGAATCCATAAGAATTGAGATAAATCAAAAGGTAGCAAAGGGTTGCAAGGAACTAATATTAGTATTTGGTAATATAGGAGAAAGAGCAGGTACTAAAGTAGGGTTAAATCCGGACAACATGGTAGTTGTATCTAATTATATTGGATTTGCATTAAATTGTTGTATGGAAAACAAAATTAAAGATGTAACCTTAGTGGGACATATAGGAAAGCTATGCAAAATAGCAGGAGGGTGTTTTAATACCCATAGCAGAGTATGTGATGTAAGAATGGAGATTATGGCTCTTGAACTTGCTTTAATGGGGTATCCACAAGAATTAGTACAGAGTGTTTATAGCCAAAAAACCACAGAAGGGGCAATAAAGTTCTTGGGGGACGGTTATGAAGAACTTTACAAGAGAATAGCAGAAAAAATTAAAAAAAGAGTTGAAATATATACTTATGATGAAATCAGCCCTAAGATAGTTATGTTTTCTATGGAAAAGAATTTGTATGTAGATTAGTGAAAAAGAGGTGATATTAGTGGTTTATATAGTAGGAATTGGACCTGGAAATAGGGATTACATTTTGCCTAAAGCCCTAGAAATAATGCAAGGATCTGATATAATACTTGGATTTGGAAGAGCTATGGAAAGTGTGGATTTTATAGATAAGAAAAAAATTAAAGTAAATAAAATAAGTGAAGTAGTAGAGGAACTAGAAAAAAACAAGGATAAAGTCATATCTGTAGTGGCGTCGGGAGATCCTTTATACTATGGTATAACAGAATATATTAAAAATAATTATGAAGGCGAAATAAATGTTATACCAGGAATAAGTTCCTTTCAATATTTAGCAGGAAGGTTAAATAAAAGTTGGCAGGGAGCCTATTTAGGAAGTCTTCATGGAAGAGAAGAGGAATTTATAAACAAAGTTAGGGAAAATAAGTTATCTATATGGCTTACGGACAGTAAAAACTCTCCAAAGGATTTAGCACAAAGGTTTCTAGAAGAAGGATTAAATCCTAAGATGTATGTAGGAGAAAACTTGTCCTATGAAGATGAAAAAATAGAAATAGGATATCCAGAAGAAATAAAAAATAAAGAATTTTCTTCATTGTGTGTACTGTTGCTAGAGAATGAAGAGGCTTCACTAGAAGGAGAAAAGTTAGATTTTATATCTGATGAAGATTTCATTAGAGGAAACTGTCCAATGACTAAGGAAGAAATAAGAATTTTAAGCATTGCTAAAATGAATCTATATAAAAGTTCTAGAGTGTTAGATGTGGGAGCAGGAACAGGTTCTATAAGTATTCAAGCAGCTAAAATATGTAGTCAAGGTGAAGTGGTTGCCCTAGAGAAAGATAGTGACGCACTAGAAGTTATATATAAAAACAAGGAAAAATTTAAGACAGATAACTTAACAGTAATTGAAGGAGAAGCCTTAACTGCCAAGATAGAAGGAAAGTTTAATAGCATATTTATAGGCGGTAGCGGAGGAAATTTAAGTGATTTAATCAAAAGATACTGTGAAATGCTAATGGACGGTGGAAAAATAGTATTAAACTTTATAACAATAAATAACCTCTACATAGCTATGAATACGTTAATGGAGTTGGGCTATAAAGTAAAGTGTACCCAAGTTTCTGTAAGTAAGACAAAGGGGAAGACCTATATGCTAATGGCGAATAATCCAATATTTATAATAGAAGGAGAAAAGAACAATGGCTAAATTATATGGAATAGGCGTAGGACCAGGAAGTGAAGAATTATTAACATTAAAAGCTATAAGATTATTAGAGAAGGCAGAAGTTGTTGTAGCACCATCTCCAATGAAAGATGGGGGAAACAGTATAGCCTTAGACACATCTATAAATTTTATAAATAAAGATGCTGAGGTAATTGTAAAACATTTTCCTATGGGAACACCAGATAAAGAAGAAAAGGTATTTGATGCCTTTAAAACCATAGAAGAAAAGCTTCATGAAGGAAAGGATGTAATATTTTTAACTATAGGAGATCCTTTTGTTTACAGCACATACATATATCTATTGAAATATATAAACGAAAAAGGGTATGAGGTAGAAACTGTACCAGGAATTACTTCATTTTGTGCATCAGCAAGTCTTGCAGGAGAAATACTAGTCATTGGGGATGAGCCATTACTAATATTGCCTTCCACTAGATTAGATGCAGTAAAGGATGAAAAATTCTTAGTTATAATGAAACTCTATAATAACGAAGAAAAAGTTGTAAACTTCTTAGATGAAAAAGGATATGATTACGTTTGTGTAAGAAGAGCTTATAGAGAAGGACAGCAGATATTAAGAGATAGAAAAGAAATTATAGAAAATAAGGATTATATGTCCCTAATAATAGCAAATAGAAAATAAAATTCGTTAAGAAGAGGAGAAAATACATGGTATATTTTATTGGAGCAGGTCCAGGAGATGTGGATTTAATAACTGTAAAAGGAAGAAAAATAATATCAGAAGCAGATGTGGTTATATATGCAGGTTCATTAGTTGCAAAAGAACATTTAGATTTTTGCAAAGAAGGAGCAGTGGCTCATAACTCAGCTTCTATGACATTAGATCAAGTAATAGAAGTGATGAAGGAAGAAGTAAGTAAAGGTAAAACTGTTGTAAGATTACATACAGGAGATCCATCTATGTATGGGGCAATTAAAGAACAGATGGATGAATTAGACAAACATAATATAAAGTATGAAATAATTCCTGGGGTAAGTTCATGTTTTGCAGCAGCAGCGGCAATACAAAGGGAATTTACTTTACCAAATGTAACACAAACTTTAATTCTTACTAGGGTAGAAGGAAGAACACCAGTACCTGCAACAGAAGATTTAGAGAAATTAGCAAGTGTTGGAGCTTCTATGGCTATATTCCTATCTATAAGCATGATAGAAAAAGTAGTAGAAAAATTAAGAAAAGGATACGGCAAAAATGTACCTATAGCGGTAGTAGAAAGAGCAACTTGGGAAGACCAAAGAATTATACTAGGTACGTTAGATGATATAGCAGAGAAGGTTAAAGAAGCTAATATTACAAAGTGTGCTCAAATCCTTGTAGGAGAATTTATAGACTGTGAATACTCAAAAAGTTTGCTATATGATAAGAGCTTTACCCACATGTTTAGAAAGGCAGAAGAGTAATGAATATAGCAGCTATAACTATAACTAAGAATGGAGATTTAATCTGTGAAAAGATTAAAAAATATATTTCTATAGATATTTTTTCAAAGGAAAAGGATGATAATTTTAATTTTAAGGAAGTAGTAAAAAAAGCAATGGAAAATTATGAGGGGGTAATTTTTATCACCTCAACAGGCATAGCAGTTAGGGCAATAGCACCATATATAAAAAAGAAGGACGAAGACCCGGCAGTGCTAACTATCGATAATTCTGGGAAATTCGTCATAAGCCTCTTAAGTGGTCATCTAGGTGGTGCAAATGAATTAGCTATAACAATTTCAAACATACTAAAATCTATTCCTGTAATTACCACTGCTACAGACTCCTTAGGGATTGAAGCTCCTGATATGGTGGCGAAAAAAAACGACTTAGTGATAGAAGATTTAAAAGATGCTAAAGATATAGCTGCTCTTTTAGTTCGTGGAGAAAAAGTTTATTTTAAAGATGAAGATAATATTATACCAATACCTAAAGGCTATAGTTCAGATTTAGAAGGGGCCGCAGGTATTGTATATGTAACAAATAAGAATAGATCCTGTTGGATTGAGAAGGAAAAAATAAAAAATCCTCAAGCTAAAATACTGAAGTTGATAAGAAGAAATGTAGTTTTAGGGATAGGATGTAGAAAAGACTTTCATTCTGAAGATATGAGAAAAAGGGTTGTAGAAGTTTTAATGGATAATAATTTAGACTTACAAGGAGTAAAGTCTATTGGAACTGTAGAAGTAAAAAAAGATGAAAAAGCTATGAAAGATTTAAGTATCTTTTTAAAATGTGATCTCAACATTTTTAATATAGAGGATATAAAAAATATAGATCATAAATTTAAAGGGAGCGACTTTGTAGAACAAACCATAGGAGTAAGAACTGTATGTGAACCCTGTGTTGAACTTCAAAATGGAACTTTTATAACTGGAAAATTGAAATTAAACGGAATGACACTTTGCATTGGAATTATTTAGAATGAAGAATTAAGAGAGAAGAGTGAAAAGGAAAGGTGGATTATTTTGGGAAAATTATATGTAGTAGGAATTGGTCCAGGCGGATTGGGACATATGACAGCTAGAGCTAAAGAGGTAATAGAAGAAAGTGAAGTAATTGTAGGATATACAAAATATATAGATTTTATTGAACCATTGATTAAGGATAAAGAGATAGTTTCAACTGGCATGAAAGGGGAAGTGGAAAGGTGTGAAAGAGCTTTAGAAATTGCAAGAGAAAAAGTAGTTTCTATTGTTAGCACGGGAGATGCAGGAATATATGGAATGGCAGGACTTATTTTAGAGATGAAAAAAGACGAAGAAGTAGAAATAATTCCAGGAATAACAGCGTCATCTTCAGCAGCTTCAGTACTAGGTTCCCCATTAATGCATGATAATTGTAATATAAGTTTAAGTGATTTAATGACCCCATATGAACTTATAAAAAAGAGAGTGGAACTTGCAGCAGAAGGGGATTTTGTTATATCTCTTTACAATCCTAGAAGCCATGGGAGACCACATTATTTAAGAGAGTGTATTGATATTATAAAGAAACATAGAAAAGGGAATACTCCAGTAGGAGTGGTTAAAAATGCACTTAGAGATGGAGAAGAAATCAACCTATTCACACTAGATAGCTTTGATGACAGCATAGTAGATATGTTCTCCATAGTAATAATAGGAAATAGTGGAAGCTACATTAAAGATGGCAAGTTTGTAACGCCAAGAGGATACTCTTTATAATTTTTAGTGAAAAGTGAAGAATTAAGAATGAAGAATAAAGGATGAAATTCCTTTGGAATTTCTATAGATATATAGTTTGAAAAATTTCGGGGGAATTTTCACCATAACTCTTCACTTTTAACTTTGCATTCTTCACTCCAAAGGGTTGGTGATAAAATGATTGGATTAATAAGCGGTACTTCGGAAGGTAAAGAAATATTAGGGTTATTAAATGAATATACTGATGACATTTTTGTATCTACAGCCACAGAATATGGTGGGGAGCTTTTGAAGGACTATAAATATAAGATATTAAATAATAAACCCTTAACAAAAGAAGAAATGATTGAGACTTTTTCTAGAAACAAAATCAACATATTAATTGATGCTACTCATCCATATGCAATAGATGTAAGCAAAAATCTTATGGAGGTATGTGAAGAACTATCCATTGAATACATAAGATTTGAAAGGGAAAGTGTAGTAGATAAATTTGCAAAATACGAAAAAGTAATTTTAGTAGAAGATTATTCAGAACTTTATAAAAATTTAAAAGATATAGATGGAAATATTTTAAATACTACAGGAAGCAGAAATTTAGATAAAATATTAAATTTAGGTGTAGAAAATAGAATGATTCATAGAGTATTACCTTCATTAAAGGTTATGGAAGAATGTTATTCTTTAGGTATTAAATTAGATGATTTAGTGGCTATTAAAGGACCTGTTAGTTATGAGTTAAATAGAGCTTTTATAAAAAACTACAATGCTAAAGCTATTATAATGAAAGATAGCGGAATAGAGGGTGGCACTGAAGAAAAAATAAAATCTGCCTTAGATGAAGGAATATGGGTTATTATAATAGATAGAAAAAAAATAGATTATAAAAATTTATATAGAAATAAAGAAGAGTTAATAAAACACTTATTCAATTAACTTAATGTCTATGTGAAAGGTTTGATAGAAAATGTGTGGCGATGGTTTATAGATATGACGCTTAAACTTTAAGCAATAGTCGTAGTTTACATTTAGGAGGATTTAATATGAGAACAAAAAAAATAGTATTAACAGCGTTATTTATCGCCTTATCTTTTGTGGGGTCAAATTTAAAAGTCATGGGGACGATTGCCTTTGATTCCATGCCGGGGTTTTTAGGAGCATTGATGCTAGGACCACTCTATGGAGCTATTATTGGAGGAGTAGGTCACTTTCTAACAGCTTTAACTAGCGGATTTCCACTTTCCTTACCAGTTCACTTAATTACTATGATAGGAATGGCTGTTACAATGGCTGCATTTGCTTTTGTATATAAGTTTATAGGTAGAAAAAATGAATTAATAGGTATGATTTTATCTACTATTGTAGGGGTAATTATCAATGGACCATTAACATTATTAGTGCTAACTCCTCTATTATTACCTGTAATGGGTAAGGCGGGAATATTGGGTTTTGTACCTGTATTATCTTTAGTAGCTGCTATAAATGCTATTGTAGCATTAGTAGTGTATAAATTATTACCAAGGAGCATGAAGGAATATGAAAATAAATAAAATTAGAGATCTAACCCTAGTTAGTATAGATAGTAATAAAACTATGGTAATCGCTTGTGATAGCTGTGGAAGCATAGGAATGAAGGAAGGAGATGCATTAAAAGTTCCTTCGATTTTTGTAGGAAAACTCACTTTAAGAGTAGCAATGCTTGAAGTTTTAGCATCTGGAGCTAATATTGTTGCAGTTACTAATGCAGTTTGTAATGAAATGGAGCCTACAGGAAAAGAAATAATTAAGGGCGTAGAAGAAGAATTGGCTCATGCAGGAATAGATAAAATAGCGCTAAATGGAAGTACTGAAGAAAACTTTAAAACTACTTCCACCGCACTAGGTATAACTGTAGTTGGTATTGCTGATAATGATAACTTAAAATTAAATAATATAAAAGAAGATTGTTTACTTATATCCATAGGCATGCCAAAGGTTGGTGGAGAAATAAATTTATTAAGTAAAGATGAAGATATAGCAGACTATGATGACCTTTATAAAATGTTAGGAACTCAAGGTGTTTTTGAAATAGTGCCTGTAGGATCTAAAGGAATACTATACGAAGGTGAATTGTTGGCTAGAAATAACAATATGAATCTAAGTTTAGAAGATAATATATCTATAGATTTACATAAAACTTGTGGGCCAGCTACCGTACTCATAGCTGCAGTAAGTCATGAGGCCTATGAAAATTTAAAGACTATGAAAAGAGTAAGATTAATAGGTAAATTAAATAAAAATTAAAAAATTTATATAAATAATGAAAGAAGGGGATGGTATTAATGAGCAAAAAAGGAATATTAGTAGTAAGTTTTGGTACAAGTTATGAAGACACAAGAAAGGTTACAATCGAAGTAATTGAAAATAGAATAAAAGAAACTTATTCTGATTATGAAGTTAGAAGAGCTTTCACATCAGGCATGATAATTAACAAACTAAAAAAAAGAGACAACTTATATATAGATAACACCGAAGAAGCTTTAGAGAGAATGGCAAAGGAAGGTTTTGAGGAAATATATGTTCAAACTTTACATATAATGCCTGGGGAAGAGTATGATGATATAAGAATTGCAGTTCATAAAGCTAGAAAGAACTTTAAAAAGTTAGTTTTAGGTAGACCGCTACTTTATAGAACTTCTGATTACAACAAGGCAGTTGAGGCTTTAAAAGGTCAGATTCCAGAAAGACAAGAGGATCATGCTGTGGTATTCATGGGTCATGGAAGTGCCCATCCAGCTAATTCATCCTATTCACAGTTACAATGCATAATGGATGTGGAAGGATTTAAAAATGTGTTCATAGCTAATGTAGAAGGCTTTCCTGAGTTAGATGTGTTATTACCAATGTTAAGAGAAAATAATATTAAAGAAGTTACTTTAATGCCATTTATGTTAGTTGCAGGAGACCACGCAACTAATGATATGGCTAGTGATGAAGAGGATTCTTGGAAGACTATTTTAGAGAGTGAAGGTTATAAGGTAAACATATATCTACACGGGCTAGGAGAAAATAAGGAAATTCAAAATATATTTATACAGCATCTTCAAGATTGTATAGATGGAAACCCATTAATGAAAGAAGAATAATAAGTATTAAAAATTTAGTAAAAGCAAAACATGATAAGAATTAAATTTATTAATAAAGAAAATAATTTAACTGTAAATGTTAAAGATAAATAAACAGAAATTATAATTAATTTAAAATATTTAATAAAAGAAGCATTTTACCATATATTTCATAGAAAATACAGTTGAATTATGATATAATCGTTTACGAGTAGGAGGTTTAAATTTACTCCTATATGGACTTAATTAAACTTATAAAGGACTGCTTTTTTCTATACAATACTTATTAAAGTGAGTATTGTAAAAGTTAGTCGACGGACAAAAACTTTTGAAAGAAGGGATTTATTATGGAAAATAAGGGGTATATACAAGTATACACTGGAAATGGTAAGGGGAAAACTACTGCATCATTAGGGCTTTCACTTAGAGCAGTTTGTGCAGGAAAGAAAGTTTTTTTTGGTCAATTTACAAAAGGTATGAAATATAGTGAGCTTGAAGCTGTTAAAATCTTACCTAATTTTGAAATGGAACAGTTTGGCAGAAATGCTTTTATATTTGGAAAACCAACAAAAGCTGATATTGAAGAAGCTAAAAAAGGTTTAAAAAGAGCAGAAGAAATTTTAACTTGTGGAGACTATGACGTAGTAGTACTTGATGAAATAAATATAGCTTTATTTTATGAATTATTTACAGTACAGGAAGTTTTAGAACTTATTGAAAAGAAAGCTGAAAAAACTGAATTAATTTTAACAGGAAGATATGCTCCACAAGAAATAATAGATAGAGCAGATTTAGTTACAGAAATGAGAGAAATTAAACACTACTATACTCAAGGAGTTCCTTGTAGAGTAGGTATTGAAAACTAGTTTTATAGTTAAAAGTTGAGGATTAAGAGTTGAACGTAAAAAAGGGATTTTTGCAAGACAAAAATCCCTTTTTTAATATAAGGGAGAAGGGGATTACTATGGAAAATAAGGGATATATTCAAGTTTATACAGGAAACGGCAAGGGAAAGACTACAGCTGCATTAGGATTAACCCTAAGAGCTGTTTGCGCAGGAAAAAAAGTATTTTTTGGACAATTTATTAAGGGAATGAAGTATAGTGAAGTGGAAGGAGTAAATTATCTTAAAGGTTTTGCAATAGAACAATTTGGAATGAACTGTTTTATTTATGATGATCCTACAGAAGAAGATAAAAAGAGAGCTTTAATTGGATTGAAAAGATGTGAAGAGATACTGAATTCTAAAGAATATGATATTGTAGTTTTAGATGAAATTAGCATAGCATTATATTACAAGTTATTAAATGTTGAGGATGTATTAGATCTATTAAATAAAAAGCCGGAAAATACTGAAATTATAATAACGGGTAGATATGTGCCACAAGAGATAATAGATAGAGCAGATCTGGTAACAGAAATGAAAGAGATTAAACACTATTACTATAAAGGAGTAGAGGCTAGGAAAGGAGTGGAAAATTAACTAAAATTTATAAAGATTAGAAAAATACATTGAATAAGTAGTAGTTATATAATATAATAAAATAAGTATTAAAATTGTATATTTATGTTATTAGGTGCTACCTTAAACCGGTAGTTAAAAGGGAAAGTGGTTAAAATCCACTACAGCCCACCGTTACTGTGATGCAGATGAAACCTTGAATTAGGTCACTGGATAAAAAATTATCTGGGAAGGCAAGGGAGTAAAATGAAGCTAAGTCAGGAAACCTGCCTAGTAAATGTTGATTCTTTCGGAGGGAAAGATACATACACAGCTAATGGGAATATTTTAGTCGTATTTATGGTAAAATATTGCATTGCGTTATTTTAAGAACCCTTCTGGGTTCTTTTTTTATGTGTTCATATGTGTTTTGTCCCTTTGAACTGCGTGAAAGGGGGTGAAAGAATGAAGATATTCAAAAAAATCATACCAATTACAATGCTTTTCTTAATATGCTTTTTTACTATAGGATGTGAAGGTAAAAAAGCGTCAAATTCTACATTAAGTAATTCCAGTATGGCAGTATCTCAAGATATAAATTATAAAGATCAGGTAGCTGAAGATGATAAGGTAATTGAAGCTAATAATAAAGCTGATGCTAAAAACCCCAAAGATGAATTAAAGGATAGTAATGCATCAAGCGAAATGGAAAAAAATAGTGATGATGTAAAAACTGCAGAAAATAATTCAAGTAACAACGCTAATAAAAAAGATATTAAACCTAATAAAAATCCAGAAAATAAATTAAATACTGAAGAAAGTAAACCTAATAGTGAAAAGGCAAAGCTAGATAAAGTACCACCAAAGGAAGATAAAAAGAAAAAAGATTCATTTACCCTAATAATAGCTAAAGAGTCAGAAGGATATACTGGCAAAGAGTCTGAAATACTTGTAAAAAAAGATGTGGAGATATCAGAAGATAAAAGTGCTATGACATATCTTAGAGAAAATTCAGATGTTAGAGATAAGGGCGGATTTATTTATGAAATAAATGAAATATGTAATATTTATCCCATTCCAGCATCTAAGAAAACTGATGAGCAAAAGAAATTAGGGGTACTAGGGGTAGATTGGTTTATATATTTAAATGGTAAAAAAACATCAGTAGGTGCTAATGATCTATACCTTGAACCAGGAGATGAATTGCTATTTGATTATCATGAATGGGATAAGAGAGAATTCTCATCAGAGGAATACTAAATTTTAAAAAGTTTATTGAAGCAAATGATTACAAAAAGGAGGACAATATGAACAAAAAGTTATTAAGTAAAATAGCCATAACTATGTTCACTATGACGTCAGTATTATTTACAAATTCGTCGGTGACTTATGCTCAAAATACAAAAAATAGAATTTATGGAAAAGACAGAATAGAAACTTCTATTGAAATAAGTAAAGAGGGATGGAAAACAGGCTCACAAACTGCCATAGTAGCTCAGGGTTATAATTATGCAGATGCATTATGTGCAGCGCCCCTAGCTAAAAAATATAATGCCCCAATAATGCTCACATCACAATCCGCATTAAGTGAGGATACAATAAAAGAACTTAAGAGATTAAATGTTAAAAATGTTTATATAATAGGAGGACCTAAGGTAGTTTCAGAAAAGGTTGATAAGCAGTTAAAAAGTATAAACATAACTAATATAACACGTTTATATGGAGATACAAGATATGAAACTTCTCTTAAAATTGCGGATCAATTAGGTAGTGTTAATGAAGTTTTCGTAACATCAGCAAATGGATACGCAGATAGTCTTTCAGTTGCAGCTATTGCAGCTAAAAAAGGAGCACCAATAGTATTTGCGGATAAAAATGAATTAAAGCAATCTGTAAAACAATATATTAATAAAGTTAGTCCCAAAAAAGTCTTTGTTATAGGTGGAGAAGGTGTCATTTCAAATAATGCTATAAAAGGAATAGAAAATGTAGAAAGAATAAGTGGACAAGATAGATTTGAGACAAATAAAAATGTATTACAAAGTTTTAAAAATGACGTTATTTTTGAAAATGTTTATGTGGTACAGGGAGCAGGTCCAAAAGGAAATGAATTTGCAGATGCACTTTCATGTTCAGCATTAGCAGCACAAAAGGTAGCACCAATAATATTAACAAATAAAGACATAACACCAGATTTAAAGAACTTTTTAAATAATAACATAACTTCTTTAAGCAATATGATTGCTGTAGGTGGAGAAAGTATAGTTCCATCAAGCATATTGAATAAGCTAGAAATTAACGTAGAAATAACAGAAATTAATGAAGATAATTCAATTTTTGGAGAAGAAAAAACTGAAAAACTTATAAATGGAGATTTAATAGTAAGAGCTGATAAGGTAACACTGCAGAATTTACAGGTTAAGGGAGTACTGACAATAGATCCAGGTGAAAAAGGCTCAATAGATATTAAGAATGTAACTGCTAATACTATAGTAGTAAAGTCAGGTGCGCAAAATGGTATTCAGTTATTAAATTCTAAAGCTCAAAATTTAATAGTTGATAGTAAAAACAATGTAAGAGTTGAGTTAAAGGAAAATAGCAATATAAATAATACTAGCGTTAAGAGTAATGCAATACTAGATAATATTAAAAGTAATTTTGGCAATATATTAATTCAAAACAAATCAGATGCAACTGAAAATAAAGTTGTACTTAAAGGAAAGTTTGATAAAACAGTTGATATTATTGGCAAAGCGAATATAGATTTTCAAGGTGATTTTTTTGAAGTAAAAGTAGCTACCGAATCAAAACTCAATATAGAAAAAGGATCTAAAGTAGAAAAAATATCTGCTAACAGCAAATGCAGTATAAAAGTTAAAAATGGGGCAACTGTAAATAAGGTAGAAAAAGGAGTCAAAGACGTAGAAATAGATGGTGATGTAAAAGACGTAACAAGCACTGATAAGGGAAATGGTACAACCTCTGGGAGCGGGGAAGAAGCTATAAATGGTAATTCATTCACATTAATAATATCAAAAGGTAATGGAGGCACAGAATTAAAAAAAGAAATCTTAAAAATCAAGGATAATAATGCAATGGATTATTTAAAGAGCGTTGCATCTGTCACAGAGAAGGAAGGATTGATAACTGGAATAGATGGACTTTCAAATAAAACTTTAAAGGAACTTTCAGAAGATCAAAGGAAAAGAGGAATAATTGGAGAGGATTGGTTTATATATTTAAATGGCTCAAAGACATCTGAAGGGGCTCGCGGAGTTTATCCAAAAGGTGGAGATACATTGAAATTTGATTACCACGAATGGAATTGGCAGGATCTTGCACCAGATGAAAGTGTGATGCCAATAAAAATTTCAAGAGTACCTAATAGTATAAAGCTAGGGGAGTCTTTTGAAGTAAAAGCTACTTGTGTATATAAACCAGTATATGATGCAGTAGTTAAAGTTGATGGAAAAGAGGTAGCAAGAACAGATATGGACGGATGTGCAACTATAATAATTGATTCCACTGGGAAGCATATAGTATCTGTTGAAAAAGAAGGTGGAAAAGATGAAAAAACAATTGAAGTAATATCTAATGGTAGTCCAGGTGGCGATAATGGCGGTGATAATGGTGGGGAAATAGATCCAGAAAAACCTTCAGATAATGCATTTAAAGTTACTAACAATAGTGGTAAAGTTCAGATGAAGATTACCAATGAAGAAAATGGAGAAATTACAATAACATTATATGATTCAAATAATTCATTAGTATATATTGGACAAGATACTCTAAACAATGGAACAGTAGAATTTAATACAGTATTGGATAATGGAAAGTATTGTGGATTTTATAAATTTAAAAACAAAGAAAAAGTTAAAGTAGAATTTGAAATTAAGTAATGCATAGGAAGTGATTTATATGTTCACATATAAAAACAGAAATACATTTTTACAAAAGTTACATCCTTTAACAGGAATACTGTTTCTTACAGTGTATATCATATTGTTTTTACAAATAAATAATCCAATATACTTATTGATAATACTAATAAGTCTTTTAGCTCTTGTGTATTTAGATGGTTCTTTAAAAAACTTACTTTTATATGGAAGACTTATATTACCCTTTACCTTATTGATTGTTATATTAAATCCTATTATGGTTCATGATGGAAACACTGTAATATATGAGGGTCATATAAATTACCCTGTATTAGGACCTATGAGAATTACTTTAGAAGCTATAGTTTATGGAATATTTAATGGTATCAGGGTTATGTGCGTAACGCTTACTTTTGGTTTGGGAAATTTAATAATTCACCCTGATAGAGCTTTTGGATTTTTCTCTAAGTTTTTAAAGAAGTCTTCATTACTTATGAGTATGACTATAAGACTTTTTCCAACTATGATGACCTCCTATGAAAACATAGTTAATGTTGAAAAACTTAGAGGAAATAAGATGTTTCATAAAGATATGAAAAAAAGTATTAAATGCAGTGGAAATATAGTAAAGATATTATTTTTATCAAGTTTAGAGGATTCGGCAGATATGGCAGAATCAATGTATTCAAGGGGATATGGAGCTTTAAATAAAAGAAGCTCCTATTTCCAAGAAAAATTTACATATAGTGATATATTCTTGATTTTAGTATGCATTTGCACTTTTGCATATTATGAATATTTTAATTTTAAGGGTTTTAATGTTTTAAATTTCTATCCTAAAGTAGATAGTCCAGTAAAGGCTTTATCAATTGAAGGATATATACTTTGTATAATTATGTTTATCCCATCATTAATATATCGGGGGTGGAAAACTTGGAAATAATAAATATAGATAAAGTTACATTTAATTATCCAGAAAGTGAGAATACCTCTTTAAAAGATATAAACTTGTCTGTAGAAGAAGGCGAACTTGTATTAATTGTGGGACCATCAGGATGTGGAAAATCTACCCTTATAAGACTTTTAAATAGAATAATTCCTGATTATTATGGAGGAACATTAAAAGGGGAAGTATATGTAAAAGGTAAAAATATTGAAAGCCTTAGTAATCATGACATAGTTAAAACTGTAGGGATGGTATATCAGCATCCTGAAAAGCAAATTGTACTTCAAGATGTGGAAAGGGAAATTGCTTTTGGACTTGAAAACCTTAATACGGATATAAATATTATGAAAAGGAATGTAGCGGAAGTTATATCATTGCTTGGACTAAGTGATATAAAGGACAAGCAAACTACAGAAATATCTGGAGGGCAGAAACAAAGGGTAGCAATAGCTTCGGTAGTGGCCATGGATCCAGATGTTATATTATTTGATGAGCCTATATCTCAGCTCGATCCTATAGCAGGAGAAGAAGTTTTAAATTCTATAAAAAAGTTGAATAGAGATATGGGAAAAACCATAATTCTTGTGGAACAAAGGTTAGATAAATGTTTTCATTTAGCAGATAGAATTATATTTATGGAAGAAGGAAGGATTATTGGAGAAGGAACTCCACATGATGTTCCTAAAAACATACATAAAAAATATCATTTACCTAACATTGCATACATATTTAAAAAAGCAGGAAAAGATACAATGCCTATAAATGTTAAGGAAGGCAGAGAAGTTTTAAAAGGTATAAACTTTAAAGAAGTAAAAATAGAAAAGGAAAATAGAAACTTTTCACAGTGCATTATGGAAGTTAGCAAATTAAACTTTGAATATGAAAAAGGGAGTAAAACTTTAAACAACATAAATTTTAAACTGCATCAAGGAGAAGTACTGGCGGTTATGGGGGAAAATGGTGCGGGGAAAAGTACTCTTTTTAAAATAATATGTGGGCTTATAGATAGTTATACTGGAAAGGTTTTAATAGAAGATGAAAATATAAAAAAAGTTAGTCTAGACAAAAGAATTAAAAAAATAGGATACCTTTCACAAAATCCAAATGACTATTTTGGAAGAAAAACTGTTTTTGATGAAGTAGGATATACTCTAGAAAACATTGATGAATATGATGAGAAAAGGATTATTAATGTATTAGAGCTGTTAGATTTAACTCATTTAAAAGACAGAAATCCAAGGGATTTAAGTGGGGGAGAAAAGCAAAGAACAGCCATTGCTTGCACATTGATTACAGATCCAGACATTCTTATTTTAGATGAGCCTACACGAGGAATGGATTCTATAGCAAAAGAAAAGCTTGGAGGTATTATAAAAGAACTATCTTCACGAGGAAAATCTATTGTACTTATAACCCATGATGCTGATTTTGCTGGAGATTATATTAATTCTGTAATGCTTATGTTTAATGGTGAAATTGTAGCAAAAGGGGTCGCGAACACTATATTATATGATTCTATATATTATTCACCACAGATTGCTAAGGTATTTAAGAAAAAATGTAGAGTTATAAAATCTGAAGATGCTATTGAAATTTTGAAGGTGATGTAAATGAAAAAAAAGATTAAGTTAGGTCCTGTAATAATTGTTTTGTATATAATAATGCTGATTTCAATGACCTACTTTGAGTCTGCATTAGAAAGAGCAGTAGAAATATCTGCATTATTTATTATAGGTACCGCTGTAGTACTATTTGAAAGTAAAGAAATCAGCGGAAGAACTATGGCGGCTTTAGCAACAATGTCAGCACTAGGAGGAGTATTAAGAGTACCCTTTGCAGCTATACCAGGCTTTCAACCTGTTACATTTATATGTGCAGTAACGGGTTATACATTAGGACCTGTAAATGGCTTTATGGTGGGCTCTATGTGCGCATTTATTTCCAATTTTTTCTTGGGTCATGGTCCATGGACACCCTGGCAGATGTTGGGGTGGGGCTTATGTGGTGTTTTCTTCGGAGTTTTTAAGAATAAAATTAGTAAGTGGGGAATAAATGGATTCGTAATAATGTGTGGAATTTGGGGATATATCTATGGAACTATATTAAATCAATGGTATGTCTTAGAGTTTATGAGGCCAATTACATTAAAAACTATATTGGCAGGAAATATATTAAGCTTTTCTCATGATACATTACACGCAGTAGGTAATGTAATTTTTGCAAAATTGTTTGGAGAAAGTTTCATAGAGGCTTTAGAAAGATATAACAAGAGAAATAAAGTTATAAGAATCAAAGGTGAAACTGTGGAAAATAAAAGCTTAAGTAATTTTAAAATATGAATTAAGTGGAATGTTAAAACTTCCAAAATATATTAGCTATTAATTAAATTAAAGGAGGGTTGTCTGTGCTGAGGAATAAAAAAATTTATATTAATTTGTCATTAACTGCAGGAATACTTTTGTCATTATGTAGCTATGTTAGAGCGACAGAGGTGGACAAAGATATAGAGGATATATATAAAACTTGGAATATAAAGTTTAATCAGGAAGTGAAGCTTGATGATGAAACTAAAAGGGAGATTACTATAAAAGACAGCAATGGAAATATATTAGAAGCTGAAATAAATTTAAAAGATGGAAAAACTATAACTGTATCTTCACCTAAGGAAGGTTATAAGATTGGAGGGACTTATACTTTAAATATTGGGGGTAAAGTTTGCTCAAAAGATTTAAAGCCTATAAAGGCTCCAAAAAGTTATACCTTTAAGATAAAAGAAAAAACTGCAGATTATAAACATAAAGAAGAAGTTAATACCACAATAAATACTACTATTAATGTTTTAAAAAAAGGTGTAGAGACAGATTGGGAAGCAGTAGCCCTTGTAAAGGCAGGCAAAACAATACCGGATACATATGTTGAAAAAATTGAAGCGGATTTGAAAAAATCAAATGGACTGATGGAGCAGCCTACAGATTATGAAAGAATGGTTTTAGGACTACTTGCAGCTAACGCAGATCCAACAAATATTGGCGGATATAATTTAATAGAAAAGATTTATAATAATGAAGATATAGAAGGTCAAGGAATTAACGCATATATATTTGGACTTATTTCACTAGATTCAAAAGAGTATCACGTACCTGATTCTGCTATATGGACAAGGGAAAAACTAGTTAATGCCATATTAAATGAACGTACAAAGGATAAGGGATGGGATTTCGCTGGTATAAAGGCAGATCCAGATATGACAGGAATGGCACTTGTAGCATTGGCTCCGCATAAAGATATACCGGAGGTTAAAAAGGCCATAGATGAAGGAGTGGAAAAGTTAATATCTCTTCAAAAAGAAAGTGGTGGCTTTGTGTCCTATAATGTGGAAAATGCAGAAAGTATAAGTCAAGTAATAATGGGACTATGCGCTAATGGTATAGATCCAACTGATAGTAGATTCATGAAAAACGATAAAACTATGATAGATGCTTTAATGACATTTAAAACAGCGGATGGAGGTTTTTCACATATAAAAAATGGCAAAAATAACTCAAAAGCTACAGAGCAAGCATTATTAGCACTACAAGCTTATAAAAATTTAAAAGAAAGAAATGATGTTTTAATATATTAAAAACTAACAAATTTATGAGGAGGAAATTTTTATGAATAACAAAAGGAAAAGAATAATATCTTTTATCATGGCATTTGCTATGATTTTGTCCACATTTAATTTTAATTTGTTTATGCCTAATAAAGTTTATGCTGAGGAGATAAATAATGTACAGACAACTGCAACAGTAAAGGATGCTATCGAAGCGGTAATCGCATGCATGAACAAAGATTACTATGATAATAAAGGCGGTTCACTTGAAGGAGAAGCCTATGCTGCTATGTTTAAAGCGGGGGCAGACATAGAAAAAAGAGGTTGGGGAGTAAATAAAGATACATCTAGCTATGGATTAGCAGCTTTTGGTTCTAAAGTAACTCAAGCATTAGCACTTATGGATTTTAATGAAGATCCAACAACTTATAAAGAAATAAATTTAATTAGCGATATAGCACAGGAGATAAGCAAGGTAAGTTCACCTAAAAATATTGGTATAAATGAAATTAGATCTTTAGTACTTTTAGATAGGTATAATGAAAAGTTTAGTGATAAAAAAGTAGATTATAATATAGAAAATGCAATTAAAAACGTAATAGGAGTTCAAAAAGAAGATGGTTCAATAAATGGTGCACCACAGCATACTGCAGCGGCATTAATTGTTTTAAATAAGCACAAAGATATTGAGGGAGCTAATGAGTGCATAACTAAAGCTTTGGACTATTTATATGTAAAGTATACACAGAATGGAGCTTTGGTAAATTCAAAATTCTTTACTGGTCCTAATGCTGAAGCTGTAATGTGGTTTGCACAAATAGGAGAAGATTTAATATCAGACAAATGGATTAAAGATGACAAAGGAATAATAGAAACATTATTTAATTCATGGGATGGTAAGAAATTTGTAAGCTCTACTGGAGGAAGTGACTATACTCCAATACCAAAAGTACTTTCTGCATTAGTTGCCCTCAAAGAAGCAGGATATGAGGATTATCAAATAAAGGGTGTAAAATTTGATAATATTAACAAAGAAGAACCTGAAAAAACTTGTAAAGCAAATATAACTATAGTTTATCCAAATGGAGATAAAAAGTATGATGTAAAATTTAAACCTAGTGAAGTTACTATAAGTAATAAGAAACAATCAGGACTTACAGTTTTAGGAGCATTACAATCAGCAACTAATGAGTATGAAGCTAAGGGTAGTATGGTTACATCTATCTTTGGAATAAAAAATGAAGGCATGAATGGATGGATGTATTCATTAAATGGAGAAGTACCAGAAACTTATGCAAATGAAACAGAAGTTAAAGATGGAGATAAAATTGTTTGGTATTACAGCAAAGATGCCATGAGTGGAAATGGACCTTCTTATAAAGAAATAATTAATATTGTTAATGATTCAGACACTGAGGAGCCAGAAAAGGATGGCAGCAGTATAGCTTCAATAATAAACGGGATAGTAAATTACTATAATGAAGATCATTTTATAACTAACCAAGGACAATTACAAGGTTTTGAATACTCTGCTATGTACAATGCAGGGGCAGATTTAGGTAAAAAACAGTGGTATTTAAATGAAAAATATGAGAGTTTCGACAAAGACTTAGCCTATGTAGGAAGTAAGGCAAATCAAAGCTTAATCCTTATTGATTTAAATAAGGATGCTAATGATTATAATGGAAGAAGATTAATAGATGAAATAGTAGAAGAAATAAATAGTACTAATAGTTATTTTGCACAAAGAGAAATAACTGCTGTTATAGCATTAGATAAATATAATGAAAAATTCAAAGATAAAAAGGTTGATTATAATATAGAACATGCTATTAGTAAAATCATAGAAGCACAATGCGAAGATGGAGGATTTAAAGAGAGAGGAAATTCCTCTGTTCCCATAAATACAGGATATGCATTAATGGCCTTAAGCAAGCACAAAGATGTAAAAGGTGTAGAAGAAGCTATATCAAAGGCTTTAACATATTTACAAGGGATACAAAAAGATGATGGTGGGCTATATGATACAGCTTTTATAACAGGATATCATTCAGAAGTCCTTCGTGGAATAATTGCAGTGGGAGAAAATCCTACATCAAAAGAGTGGACAAAACCTTCAGGTAAAAATCCAGTAGATGCCTTATTCACACTATGGAAAGATAACAATTCTTTTGACGGTAAAAAAGGTGAAAGTGTGAACAATAGAGGCTGGGTAGAAGCTACATGGAAAGCATTATATGCATTGATAGACTTAAGGGATGCTGGATATGATAAATATGTAGTAGATGGAATAAAGGTTAAAGGCATAGATGATGGAGATAATGAGCAGGAAGAAAAAACTTTTAAGGTTAATGTAGCTATTGCTATACCAGAAGGTAGCAAGTATGAATGTTATTTCAAACCACAAGAAGTTACAATAAGTGATAAAAAGCATGATAAAGGATTTACAGCTCTTGGTGTGTTACAAGCTTCCACCGAACTTTATCAAATGACAGGAGACATGGTTACTTCTATATATGGAATCGAAAATGCAGGATTAAATGGGTGGATGTATACTGTAAATGGAGTTGTACCAGAGGTAATGGCAGGCAAAGTTTCAGTTAAGGCTGGTGACAAAATTATATGGTATTACTCCATGAGCTCCATGGAAGGTAAAGCACCAACTTGGGAAGAGTTAACAGGAGAAGATCCAGAAGAAAAGCCAGAAGATTATACAAAAGAAGTAGAAAAAGCAATAAAATCATCATCAAATATTTTATCAAAAGAGAATATTAGTGATTGGAACGCAATTGCTTTAAAAGTAGCAGGAGTAGATATACCAGATACTTACTTAAAGTCTATAGAAGAAAAGATAAAAAATAGAGATGAAAGCTTATTTAAAGAAGGCAAATTTAAGGAAACTACAGATTGTGAAAGAACAATTATAGGAATAGTGGCAGCAGGTGGAGATCCAAGAAACATAGGAAATTACAATTTAATTGAAGATTTATGTAGCAGAGATTTATTAAATGAAAATAACATATATGCATTAGCATATGGCCTTATTGCATTAGATTCAGGTAAATTTACTTTACCTAAGAATTGTAAATTTACAAAAGAAGATATAGCAAATGAAATAGTTGATATGCAGTCAAATGGAGGCTGGGGATTCGGATCTGTAGATGCAGATACCACAGCCATGTGTTTAATAGCTCTTTCAAACTATAAAAATGATAAAAATGCGAAAAAAGCAATAGATGATGCAGTAAAAGTTTTAAATGATATAAGAAATGATAAAGGAGAATATACTTCAGAATGGAATAAAAATGGTTCAAGCGAAAGTATTTCTCAAGCAATAGTAGCTCTTACTTCATTAGGAATTGATCCAACTGGCAAAGAATTTACTAAGGGTGAAAAAAATCTAATGGATTGCTTATTAGCATATAAAACTAAGGACGGAGGATTTGCTCATACAAAAGATAAATTAGACACTGCAAATCTAAGATCAACAGAACAAGGGTTACAAGCTTTAGCAGCATACAAAAACTTTAAATCTGGAAAAATAGGTTCTATATATAATATTAAAGAATTTAAAGATGATGTAAAAGTAGAAGAAATAGAAATTGAAAATTTAACAGAAGTAAAAGAATTTAAATTAGGTACTGATGCAAAAGTAACTGTACAAGCTATAAATAATACTAAAGAAGCTAAAAATACAGCTTTAATAGTAGGTTTATTTGATAAAGATGGAAAGCTTGTAAACTATGCAGCAGCAGAACAGAGTATAAATGGAGGGAAAACTGTTAAGTTAAAAGTTAATTTAAAACTACCAAAGGAAAGTGGATATACAGTAAAAGCTTTTGTATGGAATGGATTAGAAGATATGACACCACTTTCAAATATAATAGAAATACCAGTGAAGTAATCAAGTGATTATTGGCTTCAGATGAAGAGGTGAATTTTATCTGAAGCCAATAATTAATTATATGAGGTGGTAGCTACACTACATAGGGGAGAAACAACTATAACTGTCCCTAAATTTAGATGAAATATTAATATAGGAGAAAAACTTTATGAAGAAAAAAAACAAAAAAATAATATCCTTTATAATGACTTTTTTAATGTGCTTTTCAATATTGGATTTTTCAATATTAGGATTAAAAGCATCTGCAGAGGGAAATGGGGAAAATGAAACTAACTCCAATATAAGTATAAGAGTAGAAGGAATAAGAGATAATTTATTTGATAAAGAAGTAAGTATAAAAGATGAGGTGTATGTAAAAGATTTACTTTCAAATGCGGTAGGGGAAAACAATATAGAAGGACTAGATTCTAATAATGTAACTAAAATTTTGGGAGAAGAGAGAACAGGAAATATAGGATGGATGTATTATCTTGTTGATAACAATGGCGATATATTACAAGGTAATGTAATAAGTGAGCAACTAATTAAAGATATTAAAGGCAATTATTACAAAGAAATGGTTTGGCATATGGCAAAATGGGTTGGAGGAATTTCATGTATACCTAAAATCCATATGGAAAACACAGGAAATTCATACAAATTAAAAATCACTGAAGAAAATGTTATGATGGGAATTGATCCAAGACCTGCAAAAGAAGTCAATGTAAAAGTCGAAGGTGTAGGGGAATACAAGACAGATGAGAATGGGGAAGTATCTTTCAAAGTAACTGAAGGAGAACATAAAGTTTATATTTATAAAAATGATAAGGATTTAAAGGGTGAAGAATATCCAGCTATAGTAAGACAATGTTTTTCTATAGTAGGTGAGACCTCAGAATCTGAAACTAAACTTGAAAATATAATAAAAGATATAAGAAAATATTATGAGAATAATCAACAAGATAATTATTTAAATATACTTTCATTTAATCATATAAATTCTGGAGAAAAGAAGAATTTTAAATTAGAAGAATCAAATAATGTAGCTGCTATAGCAGATAACATAATGGGAATAATAGCAATTGGCAAAAATCCTTATAGCTATGAAGGAGTAAATTATGTAGAAAAGCTTATAAAAGCTCAAAGTGAAAGCGGAAAATTTATTCTAGGAGATAGTGACGAAGAATCAGTTACTGCACAGTCAGAAGCTATTATTGCATTGGATATGGCTTCGGCTAAATATGATGTAGACAAAGCTTCAGCATCACTAATTGGTTTAGCTAAGGATGGAAAGTATGAAGATATAGATAGTACTATAAAGGCTTTAATAGCACTGTCAAAACATAAAGATGTAAATGGAGTTAATGAATTAATAGAAGCTTGTCTTAATGATTTAAAAGATCAGCAATTAGAAGGTGGAGGCTTTGATTATTATGGAATGGGAAATAGTCCTTACTCTACAGCACCTGTTATACAAGCTTTGATTACAGTAGGAGAGAACCCACTAGAAGATAAATGGACTAAAGGTGGAAGAAACTTATTAGATGCACTATTAGCTTGTAAAGTATCTGACAATGGATTTGAATTTATTGAAGGTATGGGAGGAGGATTTTCAGACCCTACAGCAACAAATTTAGCTTTTGCAGCTATTGCAGATATTTATAAAGGACAATCTATGTACCAAAATTTCAAATTCAAATTGGAAGAAAAATCAGATTTAAATAAAATAATAAAGGAAGAGCTAGAGGATATTAAAGAGTACTATAATAACACTTCAAATTATGATTTTAATACTATAGTTGGTCTAAAAGCTTTAGGCATAGAAGATAGTGTGCTCCAAAGTAAAGCAAAATTAAATAATAAAGAATCTATATTATTTGCCGCTGGAGATGTTATTTCGATAATTGGAATGGGAAAAAATCCAAGAAACTATAATGGCAAAAATTATGTAGACATTCTTGTGGATTACATAAAAAATCCTAAGGAAAAATATATACAAACTAAGGCATATTTATATAGCTTAATAGCTTTAGATATGGCTTCTGGTGATAAAGAGGATATTAAAATAGTTTTAGAAAAAGTAAAAAGTGAGTGCAAAAGTGGGAAATTTAACGATATTGTAGATACAGCCTTGGTAATCACAGCACTTTCAAATCATAAAAATGAAGAGGGCATAGCTGATATAATAAATTCAGCTATAACATACTTAAAAGATGAGCAGCTAGAAAATGGAGCTTTTACTATTGGTAAAGATATATGTCCAGAAGGTGATAGTCAAGATACTGCATTTGTTATAGAAGCATTAATTACCGCTGGAGAAGACCCGTTATCAAAGGAATGGACTAAAGATGATAAAACACTATTAGATGCATTATTATCTTTTAAAATGGGTAAGGGATATATATATTCAAGTATGTTTGGTGCCTATGAACAAGATATGTATACATCCTTTGTGTTAAGAGTATTTATAGCACTAAGGGATAAAGAAACTGTATTTAATAAATTTAAAGTTTCTTATGATGCAGACAAAGATAAGACAGAAGATATAAAAAATACTTTAAAAGATTTGAAAACTTATTATAGTGGTAAAGAAAATTATGAATTTAGGGAAACATTAGCATTGAATCATTCTAGTAATAATATTTCAGAGGATATAAAAAATCTACAGGGAAAATATAAAGTAAGAGAAAATGCTGACAGTGCAGCTAGTGTTGCTGCTAATATTATGGGAATAATAGCTAGTGGTAAAGACCCTAAAAAATATAATGGAGTAAATTATGTAGAAAAGCTTACAAACTCTCAGGTGAAAAATGGAGAGGATAAGGGGAAATTTATAATTGAAGAAGAAGATGGAATGTATCCAACAACACAGGCATATGCAATTATTGCATTAGATATGGCTGATTCAGACTACAATAAAGAAGCAGCTATAAAGACATTGTGTAATATGAGCATAAATGGAGTATATAGTGATATAGATACTACAGCTATGGTAATTACTGCATTAGCGACTCATAAAGATATAAAGGAAGCGGAAAACATAGTAAAGTCTTCTATAAAATATTTAAAGGAAAAACAAAATAATGAAGGGGGATATGATACTTATGGGCAAGTTAATAATCCATGTACTATATCCACTGTAATACAAGCACTTGTTGCAAATAACATAGATCCACTAAGTGATGAATGGGCAAAAGAAAACAGTACTATGGTAGACGCTCTTTTAAAGAATAAAGTTAATGGTAACTTTGGAAATGATTTTGCAAATAATCAAGCATTTATGGCTTTAGCTGATTTGTATAAGGGAGAATCTATGTTTAAAAGTATTAGACTTTTAGATGCTTCTGGTGTTAAAAAAGTTATAAATGAATTAAAAGACTATTACAGTAACAAGGATAATACATATAACTATATTCAAGCTCTAACATTAAGTAAAGTTGGATTTTCCAAGGATTTAATAATGCCTAAGTTACAATTAAGAGAAAAAGAGCCTGATTTTTTAAATTATGATAATAAAACTACAAATCATGCTAAAAATATAATAGCTATAGTATCAGCAGGATTAGATCCAAGAAATTATGAAGGTGAAAATTATGTAGATATTTTGGTCAAGTCTCAAAATGATGAGGGACAATTTAAATTACCTGAAGATGATAAATCATCTATTATATCTCAGGCTTATTCTATAATAGCTTTAGATATGTGTAAAGAAAATTATGATATAGATGGAGCTATAAAAATATTAAAAGATGTAGCTGATAATATTAAAAATCCCAATTTATCAATTATATCATCAATAACCATTGCATTATCTAATCATAGGGATATAGAAGGGGTTAATAATTCAATAAATAATTGTGTACAAAAACTTAAGGAATTACAAATTGAAGATGGGGGATTTAGTTTAAGTATAAAATACCAAGATGAGAAATGTTCAGAATATACCTCAGAGGGGATACAAGCTTTAATATCAGCAGGAGAAGATGTATTGTCACCAGCATGGAGTAAAAATGGAAAAACACCATTAGATGCGTTAATGACATATAAAAAAGGAGACCATTTTATTTATGATGAAGTAAAAGCTAGTTATAATGATTTTACAGATCAAGCAAATGGAATGGCTTTTGCAGCTCTAGTAAGTATATATAACGGAGAATCTGTGTTTAAAGCATTAAATCCACAAAAACCAGATGGTGAAAAACCAAGTGAGGATAAGGAGTTTCAAATTAAAAATTTAACAGAAGTAAAAGAATTTAAACCAGGTAATGATGCAAAAATAACTGTACAAGCAATAAATAATACTGAAAAAGCTAAAAATGCAGCTTTAATAGTAGGTCTGTTTGATGAAAATGGAAAACTTGTAAACTACGTTGGAGCGGAACAAAGTATAGAAAACGGTAAGAGTGTAGAGATAAGTGGAATAATTAAACTTCCAAAAGAAGGGGAGTATACAGTAAAAGCTTTTGTTTGGGATGACTTAGAAGAAATGAACTCTCTTTCTAATGTAATAGAAAAACCAGTTAAGTAAATAATAAAAATAGGGATTTTTGTCTTTCAAAAATCCCTATTATAAATGTAAAAAGGAGTAGAGATAGATTATTATCTTAAAAAGCTCTTCGTATTTTGCATATATTGTGGTAAAATTTATAATAAGATTTGCTTAACAATTTTAAATTACTACAAAGTATTAAGGAAGGAAACAAAATATGAAAAATAAACAAAATAAAAAAGATACACAAAATATAAAAGAGACAGAAAATATAAAAAATAAACAGTCAATTTTGAATATTTTATTTGGCCTTATAACATTTATAACTATAATAGCAAAAAGCTATCCTGCGGAATCTAGTGTAAGATTGATTTTAACTGTAGTAAGTATAATAATTGCAATACCTTTTTTATTTATATTAGTAAAAAACAAGATGTATACTAATAGACTTAACATGTTTATAGGAATATTAGTAGTGTTTCAAATAATAAACATTTTTTATTATACTTATGTACTACAAAGTTAAAAGTAAAATTGGAGTTATTGAAATAAAAAGCAGCCTACCTTTTAGACGGTATGGTTGCTTTTATTTTTAAAATGATAAAATATAAAAGTTTACAAATAGTACTAATATATTTATGTAAAATTTGATACAATAAATATATTATATAGTAGCCTAGAAGGGAGATAATGATATTATGCATTATATGAAAGTTTATGAAGAGTGGTTAAATAACAAATATTTTGATGAAGAAACTAGAGCAGAATTAGAGAGTATAAAGAATGATCCTAAGGAGATAGAAGATAGATTTTATAGAAATTTAGAGTTTGGAACAGCAGGTTTAAGAGGAAAAATTGCTGCTGGTACAAATAGAATGAATAAGTACATAATAGCTAAAGTAACGCAAGGGCTTGCTGATTTTATAGTGGAAAATGGAAAAGAAGCTATGGATAGGGGAGTAGCTATAGCTTATGACTGTAGACACTATTCAGATGTATTTGCTAAAACAGCAGCATTAGTATTAGCTGGTAATGGAATAAAAGCTTATCTTTTCGAAGGATTAAGACCTACTCCAGAGCTTTCTTATACTGTAAGAAGATTAAATACCATATCAGGTATAGTTGTGACAGCAAGTCATAACCCAAAGGATTATAATGGATATAAGGTTTATTGGGAAGATGGAGCTCAAATATTATCTAGCATTGCAGATCCTATCACAGAAAAAATAAATAATATAGATGATTTCAATAAAATAAAAATGGCAAGTGAAGAAGAGGCAAAAGAAAAAGGGCTTTTAGTGATGTTAGGAAAAGAAATTGATGATGAATACATAGAAAAAGTAAAGAATTTAAGCCTAAGAGATGAAATAGATAAAGATATAAATATAGTTTATACACCTTTAAATGGGACAGGAAATGTACCTGTAAGAAGGGTTTTAAAAGAAAGAGGGTTTAATAATATATTTGTAGTTCCTGAACAGGAAAATCCAGATCCAGATTTCACCACCGTAGGGTACCCAAACCCTGAAGATGTAAAGGCATTTAAATACGCTGAAGAATTAGGAAAAAAAGTAGGAGCAGAACTTTTAATAGCAACAGACCCAGACTGTGACAGATTGGCTATAATGGTAAAGGATAAAAACGGAGAGTATGTAGCTTTTAATGGAAATCAAACTGGAGTCATATTGATAAAGTACATAGTTGAGGGGATGAAGGATAAAGGAAAACTACCTGAAAATGCCTTTATAGTAAAATCCGTTGTTACTGGAGATTTAGGAAAGGCTATAGCACTAAAATATGGAGTGGAAACCTTTGAGGCATTAACAGGATTTAAGAATATATGCGGAAAGGCCAATGAGTTAGAAAAAGAAGGTAATCATAAATTTATATTTGGATATGAAGAAAGCATAGGTTATGTAGCAGGAGACTTTGTAAAGGATAAAGATGGAGTAATATCTTCAATGCTACTTTGTGAAGCTACCGCATATTATAAGACTTTAGGAGAAACTTTAATAGATGTATTAAATGAAGTTTATGAAGAACATGGTTATTACAGAGAAAAACTAATATCTCTAGTTTTAGAAGGGGTAGAAGGACAGAAAAGAATATCTAGAATGATGAAGGTTTATAGAGAAGAATTCCCAAAAGTTTTAGGGGATGTTAAACTAGTGAAATACATTGATTTAGAAAGAGGTATAGAATACGATTTGAAAAATGAAGAAGAAAGCAAGAGTGAGATACCTGAATCCAATGTATTAAAATTCATATTGGAAGATGGTTCTTGGTATGCTGTAAGACCTTCAGGTACTGAACCAAAGATAAAAATTTATATGTATTCTATAGGCAAGACTCTAGAGGAAAGTGAGAATAAGTTGAAGTCTATGGAAGAAGTTATAATGAGGAAATTACATTCAGTTGAATAGACAAGAATAAAAGTTTGGTTGTATTTAGTAAAACTATATGATAGAATTTAAAAAAAGGGGAGCTTGTATTGCAGGCTGAGAGGAAGTTAAGCTTCGACCCATAACCTGATTCGGATAATGCCGACGTAGGTAAACACTTAGTTTATACTATTTGTTTATGAATTTTTATGAGTATAAATAGGATATACCTTATTTGGTGTATCCTATTTTTTATTACTGATTTGAGGAATTAATATTCTCCATAGGCGAAGGGGGAGCGCCCTGGCCCATATGTTAAAAAGACAACTAAATAGCGAGGGAGCTTGTGTTTCAAGATGAGAGGAAGCTTTTAAGCTTCGACCGACTAGTATGGCTTATGCTATATAGGGAATTGCTATTTTGTTGTGTTAAAAAATATACTTCTGTAATGGTATTTATTTCCCACATTGCATATTCTGTAAGCTAAAAGCCATACAAGCATTAATATGCATAAAATCAAGTGATTCTTAGCTTCAGATGGAGTTTGCTTAAAAGGAATACTTACTCCAACTGAAGCTTAGAAGAACTTATCCAGGGACGTAGCATCCGTTATGCACAGCATAAGAACTCTAAATCGCTTTCACAGAGTGCGATGGGAGTATTACGGATGGTAGTCATCGGATAAATATTATTAGAGAGGTAGTTTGTTATGGAAAAAAGATCTAAGTTATTAAAAAAACTTATGCTAGCAATGATGGTTGCAATGGGAGTTGTAATTTCACCAATTCTTCGAATTGAAGGAATGTGTCCTATGGCTCACTTTATTAACATTGTATGTTCTGTTCTTCTTGGACCATGGTATTCCCTGCTTTGTGCTACATTGATTGGTGTTATAAGAATGTTTTTTATGGGAATTCCACCTTTGGCTCTGACGGGAGCAGTTTTCGGCGCCACTTTATCGGGAATTTTCTACAGAGTCTCTAAGGGTAAATTAATCTGTGCTGTTGTAGGTGAGGTTATAGGGACTGGTATCATTGGAGCTATCCTTTCCTATCCTATAATGACATTTATCTGGGGTAGAACATGGCTTACATGGATATTCTATGTCCCCTCATTCATCAGCGCAACACTTATTGGTGGCACAATTGCATTTGCTTTTCTCATAGCATTACGTAAGACAGGTATGCTTGCAAAAATCCAGAGAAGCTTGGGAGGAAAAGTTTATGATAAACCAGAAGCTGACAACAAACAGCCTATTGCAAATAAGGCATAGGGTTAAGTTGAAAAAGCTGTAGCTGAATTAAAGTCAAAGATTCTTTATATGAAGTGTAATAGTTAAAGTTAAATAATTAAAGTAGCATGAGAACTAGAAAGTTCAAAAGGTGGGTAAGGAGACTTTAAGTTGTAAATATCTCCTTACTTTATTTCATTTAAGAAGATTTAATATTAAGGTTTTTGAAGGCTGAAACAAGTGCATTAATACAAGCATCCACCTCTTCAACAGTTGAAGTGTTATAACCAATGTCAATAACAAGGGCGGTTTTAGATAGGTCCTGATTAAAATAATTAACTCCATTATTGTATAAATATATATTTGCCTTTACTTCTTCTGTTCTATTTATTTCCTCTACAATTAAATCAGCAAATTTTCTATTGGTTTCATAATAGGGGTTATTTTTAGAAAGAACAATGGTAATATCATTTTCAGCTGTTTTTGGAGAGTCGGTGATATCCCTATGTATATCTAATAATATAGACTTATCGTAATTTTCAACATTGTTTTTTATGGACTCACGAGAATTAGAGTATGACTTTGTATAGGATTCTGCGGCTTTTAATTCTATAAAGCTACTATTTAAGCCTTCTTTTATAAGATTATCATTAATAATTGCTCCAATATCAGTAACTTTTTTTCCGAAAGCATATTCTTCATCTGCATGGCTATTATATATAACTATAGGGGAAAGGTTTGATGCCGTAGTAGTTTTATTAACTTCCATTGATAAATCAGTAGAGTCATTTATCATACTTTTTCTTTTTCGTACTTCTGAATATGAAAAACCTATTACTACAACTAATGTAAAAAGTGATATTGCAATAATTATGTTTCGCTGAAATTTTTTCATTGTTATCAACTCCCTTTTATAATTCATATCCATATTGTAAATATATAGATAATTTTTAATTTAATTCATATACTTCTATAATTTATGGTTATATTTATATTATGAGCATGTTAGAGTAGTTTTATAACCATTGAAAAAAGATAAATATGGAATTATGAATAAATTATTAAAGACATGTAAATTTATAAAAGAAATATTTAAATTTATAAAAAAATGGGGGTATAATAATATTGTAATTTTCAAGAGGGGAGAGTAAAAAGTAGAGATAAGGATAAAGAGGAGAGAGTAATATGGGAAAAATAGGATTAGTACTAGAAGGCGGAGGAATGAGAGGATTATACACAGCAGGAGTGCTAGATTTTTTTATGGAAAAGAATCTGTATTTTCCATATGTTATAGGTGTGTCTATGGGGGCTTGTAATGCTACATCTTACATATCAAGGCAAATAGGAAGAAACAAAGATGTGACTATTGGATATATAAAGGATCCTAGATATATAGGATATAGAAACTTTTTAAAGTGTAAAAGTATATTTGGACTAGATTTTATGTATAATGAAATACCCAATAAGTTAAATCCATTTGATTTTCCTACTTTTTTTAAGGCTGAAGAAAATTTTGTAGTTGTAGCTACAGATTGTAACACAGGAAAACCAATATATTTCCATAAGGATGATAATGAAGATATTTTAACCGTAGTAAAGGCTTCAGCTAGCCTTCCTTTTATATCGCCTATAGTAAAGTATAAAGATAGATTACTGTTAGATGGTGGAATTGCAGATTCTATTCCTGTGAAGAAGGCTATGGAAGATGGATTCAAAAAAAATATAATAATACTTACTAGACCTAGAGGATATAGAAAGGAACCTTTTAAACATAAGAGATTATTAAAAAGGGTTTATTCAGGTTATGATAATTTAACCGAAGCTATATTAAACAGATATAAGCATTACAATGAAACTCTAGATTATATAGAAAACTTAGAAAAAGAGGGAAAAGTCTTTATAATAAGACCAGAAACAGGATTAAAAGTAGGAAGAATAGAAAGAAATAAATCAAAGTTAGAAAGCTTATATAAAATAGGTTATGAAGATATAGAGAAAAAATATGAAACATTATTAAATTGGACAAATAAATAAGTAAAGTTTGGGAAAGCTATTGACAATATAGATTATAACGTATATAATCGAATTTAATTAATTAACTTGTCCCAAATAAAGACTGTGAAGAGAAGAGTAAGTATAAAAGGTAGTCATAGCGAATGGGGGATGGTGAAAGCCCTATACGAAAATTATACTGAAGAACATCTCTGAGTCTCTAACCCAAATCTTTAAGGAGAGTAGGCTTAGACGGAACCCAACCGTTAATGAGGGAGAGTATTGATAGATACTCTTTAGTGTGAGAAGAGCTTTTTGTAAAGCTAATCAGGGTGGTACCGCGGAAGATATACCTTTCGTCCCTTTGTGGGATGAAGGGTTTTTTGTTTTTAAAAATAGTGCACTATCAAAACATTATATAGAATATAGGAGGTAGCAAAAGACTATGGGTAAATATGATGAGAGACTTATAATTCCAGAGGATTATAAAACTGATTTAAGTTTAAAAGAGACTGCAATAGCGCTAAAATGTGTTAAAGATACTTTTGAAAGAGCATTGGCTCATAAATTAAATTTAATAAGAGTATCAGCACCTTTATTTGTTAGGTGTGATAAAGGATTAAATGATAACCTAAGTGGTGTGGAAAGACCTGTATCTTTTACTATAAAAGATGATAATGAAGCTTCAGCTGAGATTGTACACTCCTTAGCTAAGTGGAAAAGAATGGCTCTGTATAGATATGGATTTGATGCAGATGAAGGACTTTATACAGATATGAATGCAATAAGAAGAGATGAAGATTTAGATAATATACATTCCATATATGTAGACCAATGGGATTGGGAAAAGGTATTAACAAAAGAGGATAGAAATATAGAGTATTTAAAAGATGCAGTAAGAAAAATATATGAAGCTTTTAAAGAAACTGAAAAAAAAGTAACTGAAAGTTATCCTTTTTTACAAGAAAATCTTCCAGAAGAAATAACTTTTATAACTTCTCAAGAGATTGAGGATTTATTTCCAGGACTAACTCCAAAGGAAAGAGAAGATGCTATAACTAAAGAAAAAGGGGCAGTATTTCTAATGCAAATTGGAAAAACTTTAACCTCTGGTGAGAAACATGATGGCAGAGCTCCAGACTATGATGATTGGGAATTAAATGGGGATATACTTTTCTGGAATCCAGTGTTAGGAAGAGCTTTAGAGCTATCTTCCATGGGAATAAGAGTAGATGAAGAGGCATTATTAAGACAATTAAAGTTAGCTAATTGTGAAGAAAGAAAGAGCTTAGAATTCCATAAATTATTATTGGAAAAGAAGTTACCTTATACAATTGGTGGAGGAATAGGGCAGTCAAGAATGTGTATGTTCTTTTTACAGAAGGCACATATTGGAGAAGTTCAATCATCCATATGGCCTGAAGATATGATTAGATTTTGTGAAGAAAAGGGAATAAATATTTTATAACAAAAAAGGTTAAGGGTCTTAGAAGATTCTTAACCGTTTTATTTTCTAAGACATATTAAAAAAGTTAAAATAAGTGTATCAATAATATTTTTAATGCAAATAATATAATAAAAGATATTTTAAAAGTTGAATTTATATAGTATAATTGATATTGATATTCGTTATCAATAAGGAAAGGGTGGTTACTATGAGTCAACTTGAAATTATATCAACATTAAAAATGATAAATGAATTAGAAGAAAAAGACTATATGTTTTATATGACAGCATATAATATAGCGCCTGTTATCAATGGAAATAAACCCTCTTGTATATTAACTTTTTCTCGAAATAATAAAAATTTATATGATGCGTGGAAAAAACATAATGAAGAATTTTTAGAGACCTATAAAATTGATGCATTTACTATTAAAGATACAGGAGATGTGTATACGGTTATTTTCTATAGAAAAGATAGATTAGAAGAACACATATTTAATTATAGAAACATCCTTTTTCTAAATAAATTTGGATATGATAAAGAGATGTCCTTGGAAGAATGCTTAGAATTGATGAAGAGAAGATATGAGGACTTTTGCCCTCATGAAATGGGAATATTTTTGGGCATACCTTTAGAAGACGTAGAAGCCTTTATGGATTATCCAGAAAAAGATTTTATAACCTTTGGGTATTGGAAGGTATATTATAACCTGGAAGAGGCTTTAGAGACCTTTAGATCTTATGATGAAGCTAAGATTAAAGTGTTAAGAGATGTTAGAGAAAAAATACAACCTTGGAGCAATTAATCCTACCAAGGTTGTATTTTTATTTAAAGAACATTTATCAATAGTTCTTCTCTCATGTAATTTTTACTTATAGGAATGATATGTGGTTTCCCTGTAACAGGATTTTTTATTATACAAGTTTTTATATTATATGCATTCTGTATATTATTCTCCGTTAATACCTCTTCTGGTGTTCCATGAGAGGATATATTACCTTCTTTCAATAAAATTAAATAATCACTATACTGTGCAGCCAAATTTAAATCGTGGAGTACAGCTATAATAGTAACCTCTCTATTTAAATATTTAACCGTATCTAGGATGTCGATTTGGTGTTGAATATCTAGATTAGAAATAGGCTCATCTAATAGTATTATATCGCTTTTTTGAGATAAGGCTCTAGCTATAATCACTCTTTGGCGTTCTCCACCGCTCAGTTGATTTATGAATTTATCTTTAAGGTGCCAGGTATTCGTCATCTCCATGGCCTCTTTAACTATAGATAAATCCTTTTCCCCTTCATTTTCAAATCTCTTTAAATAAGGAGCCCTGCCCATAAGGACAATATCTAAAACAGAGAAATCAAAGTCTATATTGGTATTTTGAGGTACTGAGGATAGCTTTTTAGCTAAATTTTTGGTTTTATAATCATTTATTTCCTTACCGTCGATGTAAATACAGCTTTGATTTACAGGTAATGCTCTACCTATATTTTTTAGAAGAGTGGTTTTCCCAGAACCATTAGGCCCTATAATGCTGTAAAATTTATTTTTTTCAAATTTTATATTTATATCATTCAGTATTTGCTTGTCATCATAGGAATAATTTAAATTATTTATATCAACTGAATGTGAGCTATCTCCAGCCATTACATCACCTTCTTTTTATTCTTTATTAAAAGATATATAAAATAGGGAGCACCAAAAATTGAAGTTATTGCACCTACAGGAATTTCTGCAGGTTGGGCCAAAGTTCTTGCTAAGGTATCTGAAATTATCATAAATATTCCTCCACCTAAGGCCGTAAAAGGAAGTAATATTCTATGGTCAGGACCAACTATAATTCTTATCATATGAGGAATTATTAATCCTACAAATCCAATTATTCCACTCACAGATACACAAGCAGCTATGATTACTGATGAAATTACAAGTAATAGTTTCTTTACCTTATCTACCTCTACACCTAGAGAAGAGGCTGTGTCATCTCCTGTTAGCATTACATTTAAATCCTTTGAAAATACAAATATTAGAAATCCCCCAATAAAAATAAAAGGTAATAGGGAAATAACAGCTTTCCAATTTGCTGAATTTAAACTCCCCATTGTCCAAAATATTATCTGCTCAACCTGTTCTCTATTAAAAATCATGATAAGAGAGATTATTGAAGATAATAGAAAGCTCACGGAAACTCCAGCTAAGAGCAGTGTGTTAGTTGGAAGTTTAGTACCAGTTCTCGCTATGCTATACACTAATAATGTGGTAAGTATAGCTCCAGTAAAAGCAAGTATAGTAACTCCACTTAGGCCTAAAAATGCAACGTTTAAACCTAGTACAATTGCAATGGAAGCTCCAAGGGCAGAGCCGGAGGAGATTCCTAATACATATGGATCCGCCATGGGATTTTTAAAAATGGCTTGAAAAACACATCCAACTAATGATAAACCAACTCCTATTAATGCAGCTAATATAATTCTTGGTAATCTTAAGTTTAAAATAATTAATTTATGAGTGGAAGATATACCTTCTAAGTTTATATATTTTCCGAGGAGAGGTATCTTTGAAGAAAGAATTTTCATGCTTTGATAAAAATTTATATTTGCCACTCCTAAGGTACTGGATATTACTGTAATAACTAGCAATATAACTACTAATATAATTAATAAAAATTTATAGTGTTTTCTTTTGTTAATATAAGACATGAAAATTCTCCTTTTCTTAATCCTAAATATTATTAAATATAATTAATCATTATTTAAAAGCCTCAGGGTGAATTATTTTAGCTAAAGCTTCTAAGCCGTCAGCTAGTCGTGGTCCTTGTCTATCTAACATATTATTATCAATCTCAAATAAATTACCTTTTTTAATCGCTTCTAAATCCTTATATCCGTTTGCAACTTTAATTCCCTCTTTAGTATCAAAATATTTTGATACTATAACCATATCAGGATTTTTATCCAATACTTTTTCAACTGAATATCTCCAACCTTCTGCATCATCTGCTATGTTTTTACCTCCTGCCATAACTATCGCATTTCGTACGAAGGTCTCTTTAGTAGCAGTAAAATCTCCAGATTGGCCGTAACTTATTACATAATATATTGAAGGTGTTTCTTTTCCCTTAACTTTTGATGTAACATATTCTACTTTTTCTTTCATGTTATCTACAACTTCTTTTGCCTTATCATTAGCATTCAATACTTGACCCATTTTTTCTAAAGTATTATAAGCTCCATCAAAACTATCTTCTCCATATAGTCCAACAACTTTAACACCTAAATCTTCTAATTTTTTTAGTACCTCCTTTGGAAAATGAGTAGAGGCTATTACAACGTCAGGCTTTAAATCAACTATTTTTTCAATGCTAGGTTTTTGTAAGCTGCCGATGGATTCAACAGACTTTACCTCTGCTGGATAGTCACAAAAATCTGTTCTTCCAACTAATTTATCTCCTTTACCTAAAGCGTAAACAGCTTCAGTAATATTTGGTCCTAAAGATATTATTCTCTCTGGTTCTTTGTCTATAGTAACTTCTCTTTCATAGGAATCTTTTATTTTTAAAGGATATGTTGTAGTTACTGGCTGTTTAGTAATGTTTTCACTTTCATTTTTTGCATTTTTTCCACAGGCTGTTAGTGAAACTATAATAATTAGTGATAAAATTCCTATAATAATTTTTTTAAGTTTAGTCATTTTACTTCCTCCTTAAATTTTTAGAAAACAAAAAACCCTTATCATAAGATAACGGCTTAAAAGTTTAAACCATTAGCTTATCCACGTAAGCTAAGCGTTTAGACATATAGGCAGATTTCCTGGCTTAGATTCATCGTCTATTTAGCTCCTTCCCCAAAATATTGAGTGGATAATGCTAATGACTCATCATCACAGTGGCGGGACCGCAGAAGATTTAACTTCTTTCCCTATTAAACCCTTAAGGGTACCTATAAGTTAATTCTTAATTAAACTTTATTGAATTTTCTTCTAAATTTGAGTTTAACACTTATTTATATAGCTGTCAATATAGCTAAAATCCTATTTACAGAGGGTAAATCCATTGTTAAAATAAAAGTTAAAATAATAAATTTTGAGGAGTATATATGATGGATGTTGTAGTACGTTATCCTGCAAGTTTTGGTGAAATTCTTCAAGGTAAAATTAGTGATAAAGATATTTTGTGCTCCTGTCCTATTAATATGTATACAGAAGTAAGAATTTTTAAGAGCAAAGATCCAAAATTAAAATATAATTATTCTAAATCTTGTACATTTATGGAGAGTTTATTAAGGGAGTGGGGAGAAGAAAAATACATCGACATTTTAGATATAGAAATTAAATCTAATATTCCTACAGGTAAAGGATTTGCTAGTAGTACAGCGGATTTATGTGGAGTGTATCATGGACTTTTGAAACTTTTTAATAAGGAGTATAACCCTAAGGAGATAGAAAAACATTGTATAAACATTGAACCTACAGATAGCATAATCTTTAATGAAATGACTATTTTTGACTACAAAAAAGGTCTATATAAAAAGGGAATAGGTGAGTACATAGAATTTAATATTTTAGTTTTTGAAGGAAATAAAGTAGTGGATACAGTACAATTTAACAGTAAACCACTGCCGCCATTGAGCAATATAGAGGATTTAATAGAAGTATTTGAAGAAGGAGTAAAATATAAAGATATAAAAAAAATAGCATATTGTTCAACAGAGAGCATAAAGAGAAATAATGAAAGATTAAAATATGATATTTTAGATAGTGTATTAAAAATAAAGGATGAAATTAAAGGCTATGGAATAATTGGGGCTCATAGCGGAGATGCATTAGGCATAATATATGAAGGAGAAGTAGATTTTAAAACCTTAGAAAAATATAAAGATCAGCTTAAAGACTATAAAATTTATGAAGTGAAAACATTAAAAAGTATATAAGGGGGATTCAATCATGGGGGCAAAAATTATTGGAGTTGTTGGGAATTTACAAATTCATAAGGAGGAAGGATTTCCAAGTTACCATAGAATATTTGCAAACAAGGATTATTTAGATGTGGTAGAAGAGTGTGGAGGGGTACCTATAATACTTCCATTCACAGAGGAGTATTATAAGGTAAAAGAACAGGTGAAATTAGTAGATAAAGTCATAATAACCGGAGGAGTTGATATTAACCCATTTTATTATGGTGAGGAATCTATAATAAATTGCGGAACCATTGTTCCAGAAAGAGATGACTATGATTTTATGGTTATAAAAGCCTGTGAGGAATTGAACAAACCTATCTTTGGTATATGTAGGGGAATGCAAGCTATAAATGTTGCCTGTGGCGGTACATTATACCAACATATACCAGAGGTTGAGGAGTTTTATTTGCAACACTCTCAAAAATCAGCTTACGATGTAGCTGTTCATAAAATAAAAATTAGAGATAATACTAAGCTTTACTCTATATTAGGAGGGGAAGATAAGGTAAATAGTTTTCATCATCAATCTATTAAAGATTTAGCACCGAGTTTTACTATAAGTGCTTTCTCTAATGATGGAGTAGTTGAAGCTATTGAAAATATTGATGGAAGAACTATAATTGGGGTTCAATGGCATCCTGAAAAAATGTACTTAAATAATGAAGGGATGAAGGAGTTATTTCATAGATTTATAAATATTTATGAATAAAATATATTTATAAAATAAAAATAAGGAAACTGAAGAAAGAATGCGAAATACAATGGCTTTTTTTAGTATATTACCATGGTTACATAAGATTCCACTTGTGTATTATGGATTTTTTCTATAAAATAATTATCAAACTATGTAATAATTTATGTGAAAATAGTTGGCTATATATTGAAAGTATTCGTCACTTTGAGGATGAATACTTTTTTTAATAGGCATGAGGGGGCAAAGGATGAGTAAAGATTTAAAAAACATATTGATAACGGGCATGGCTTTATTTTCTACATTTTTCGGAGCAGGAAACTTAATTTTCCCTCCTACATTAGGCTATATGGCAGGAGATAAATGGGGATATATTGGATTAGGATTTTTAATTACATGCATTGGGTTACCTTTGTTTGGAATAATATCTGTAGCTTTATCAGGAGGAAAGACAGAGGATTTAACAAGAAAAATATCACCAACCTTTGGTAAAATACTATGTTCTATAATAATGTTGTCAATAGGACCTTTATTTGCAGTGCCGAGAACTGGAGCTACAACTTTTGAATTAGGGGTTCTTCCTTTATTTCCAAAAGTCAACTCAATAGTAGTATCCATTATATTTTTTGGTATCACATATATTTTGGCAGTAAATGAGTCTTCCGTTGTAGATAGAATAGGATCTATTTTAACTCCATTTTTATTGATTACCTTAGGAATTATAATAGTTAAAGGAATTTTATTCCCTATTGGAACACCTGTAAATACAAACATAGAAGGAGCTTTTTCTAAGGGATTTACAGAGGGATATCAAACTATGGATGCGTTAGGTTCCATAATATTAGCACAGATGTTTATAGGAGATTTATTTTTAAAAGGATATAAAGACAGAAAAACTCAAATAAATATAATAATGAAGGCTGGGATAGTATCAGCAGTATGCCTTGGAGTTGTGTATTTAGGATTATTATATATAGGAGCAACTTCTAGTGGAGTAGTAGATCAGGATTTTACTAGAACAACTATACTTGTATTCATAAGCCAAAGATTGTTAGGTGATAGCAGTAAAATAATATTTGGAGGGGCAATTGCAGTAGCATGTCTTACAACTTCTGTAGGTTTAACAGCAACTACTGGAAACTACTTTAACAAATTATTAGAAAATAGGATAAGCTATAAAGCAATAGTACTTTTAACTTGCATAGTAAGTACTATTATGTCTAGCTATGGAGTGGAATCTATAGTAAAATTAGCAATACCAATACTTCAAATTATTTATCCTGTAGTAATAGTACTTATAGCTTTATCTATGTTTTCAAAATATATTAAGAATAAAGGAGTTTATTCTGGAGCCGTATATGGAGCCATGATAATTAGTATTGTAAACTCTTTAAACTCTGCAGGAATAACATCTATTTTCAGTGGTATTATAAAAATGTTACCTTTTTATGCTGGAGGATTTTCATGGATATTACCTGCAGTGGTTGGAGGAATAATTGGAGGAGTTTTCTTTCCTAGTAGTGAGAGTAAATAGATAATTAAAAGGTGATAATTGAGAGTTTATAATTTGAAATTTTGAAAATTGAGAGTTTGGAAGGGATTTTGATGTACAAAATCCCTATTTAAATTATAGAAACTTCAACATGATAAATATTATTTTTTAATATTTATTGTATGAAATATTGACAATCTGCTATAAAAGTTATATACTTATCGAGTTGAATAAAATATATATGGCCTCTTGGTCAAGTGGTTAAGACGCCACCCTCTCACGGTGGAACCAGGGGTTCAATTCCCCTAGAGGCTGCCATATAAAAATAGACTGTAGTTTTTACACAGTCTATTTTTTTGTTTTATATCATAGTATATATTAACCGGATTATTAAATATGCAATGATATAAATTAGAGGAGGAGTGCCCATTGAAGAGGACTTATGTGCTAGATACTAATGTTTTACTGTATTCTCCTGGTGCTATATTCTCCTTTGGGGAACACGATGTAGTAATACCAGAAGTGGTATTAGAAGAATTAGATAATTTTAAGAAAGATAAAAATGATTTAGGAGCTAATGCACGGTACGCGTCAAGACTAATAGATAAATTAAGAAAAGAAGGAAAGTTAAATAAGGGAGTTCCTCTTCCAGGAGGGGGAAAATTGAGAGTAGAGATGAATCATCAACATACTGAGATTCCAATATCCTGGGATAAAGCTAAACCTGATAATAGAATAATTCAATTATGTAAGGGTCTAAAAGAACTAGGCGAGGATGTATGCTTAATCACTAAGGACATATTTGAAAGAATTAAAGCTGATATCGTAGATATAGATGTTGAGGATTTTCATGAGAAAGTAGTACCTGAGTATGAAAGTCAATATACAGGAAGAATAGACTTGTATGCTTCCTCAGAGAAAGTAGATCAATTTTATCAAAGTAAATTTATAGAGATAAAGGATTTAGTATATTACGCATCCATAACTGATGAATACGTGACCCCTAACCTTTATTCAAATCAATTTATAATAATACATTCTCTTGATAATCCAAGGAAAACTGCTTTAGGAAGATTTGACGGCAAAAAAGTAGTACCTTTGTATTATAAGGAAATGAGTCCATTAGGCATAAATCCTAGAAATGTAGGGCAAAAATTTATGCTAGAAGCTTTATACACTGATGCGAGTACAGCACCTTTAGTTATAATAAAAGGTCCTGCTGGAACTGCAAAAACCCTTTTTTCCTTAGCGGTTGGATTAAATAAAATATTAGAAGAAGACACAAATCAATATAGAAGAATTTTAGTATGTAGGCCTAATGTAACTATGGATGAAGATATAGGATATTTGCCAGGAAAAGAGGAAGAGAAAATTTCTCCTTTTATGAGACCAGTTTTTGATAATTTAGAAATACTTGTAGATTCAGATGAGAAAGAAAGATATAGAAATGAAAAGGAATTAGCGGATAAAATAAGAGAACTTTTTGATAGAAGGATAATTACAACGGAAGCTGTTGCATATTTAAGGGGAAGATCTATTATAAAAAATTGGGTGATAATAGACGAAGCTCAAAACCTAAGTCCAAAACAAGTTAAGGCAATAGTAACCCGTGTAGGAGAAGGTACAAAGTTGATGCTCATAGGAGATCCAGATCAAATAGATCATCCATTTCTAGATTCTAGATCTAATGGACTCTGCTATGCTTCAGAGAAAATGAAGGGTAGTGAGCTTTGTTATCAGATAACTTTGAAATATGATGAATGTGAGAGATCACCATTGGCTTATGAAGCCTCTAAGATGTTATAGTTCCCTTTTAGCTGGTAATTTTTTAGAATATAGATGCTGAAAAGAGATCCCCTTAAGGGGATTTCTTCATGTGTTTTTTTCTATTGTTTATAAAAAATTAATAATTTCATTCCAAATAAATACGTATAAATACAATGATTACTATTTAAAAAAGTACATATTTATTGTACAATGATTATTATATGCTAAATGAAAGGAAAAATGAAAGGAAAGGTTGAAATATGAAGGGAAAGAAAAAAATAAAGAAAAAAAAGAAATTTTCTTTTAAAATATTTCTGTTTTTTCTGATATTTGAGTTTGTATTCACGGGTATTACAGCCCCAATGATATTATTTTATGGACCTTTTAAAAATGTGAGAAAGACAATAGTTGGAGCAGCTATGAGCACCTTAAGCCATCAATATATAGCCACTACTTTTTTATCAGATAAAAAAATAAAACAAATCTTAAGTGAAGATGTTGTAGAGGTTATTGACCAGGGAAAGGGATTAGGAGAAATAAACTTTAAAAATAAGCACGATACCAATATAGAAAGATACGATATAGATGGGAAAAAATTTAAGGGTTATATGTTAGTAGTACATGATCCTACTAGAGTAAAGGTTGGCTATAGTAGTAAATTATCAAAGGAATTAGGAGAACTAACAAGCCAAATAGGTAAAAATAATAATGCTATTGCAGCCATAAATGCCGGAGGTTTTGTTGATCAAAATTCAGATGGAAATTGGACAGGCACAGGAGGACAACCAGTTGGAATAATTATGAACGATGGGAAGATAATTAATAATGTCAGCAACTCAAATGCAAAAGATGATGTAATGGCTATTACTGAAGAAGGCGTATTGTTAGTTGGTAAATATAGTTTAAATGAGCTAAAGGATTTAAATGCAAAAGAAGCTATAACCTTTGGTCCTGCGCTAGTAGTAAATGGACAGCCTACTATAAAATCTGGTGATGGTGGATGGGGAATTGCACCTAGAACTGCCATCGGACAAAGGGAAGATGGAGCTATGCTTTTACTAGTCATAGATGGAAGACAGGTTAGAAGTGTAGGAGCTACCTTAAGAGATGTACAAGATATAATGCTAGAATACGGTGCTCTCAATGCAACTAATTTAGATGGAGGGTCTTCTGCCACAATGTATTATGATGAAGAAGTCATTAATAATCCTTGTAACCCATTAGGTGAAAGAGCTGTACCTTCTGTCATATATGTAACATCTTAGAAGGAGAGGGAAAGATGAAGTCTACAAAGAGGATAATTACTTGGATAATATTTTCATTAATAGTTCAAATAATTGGTTTTGTTTATATTGATAAAATATATCTATCAACAAATACATCAGTTAGATTTAAAAAGGTAGAAAAAAAAGAAAATGATACTAAAAAGGATGTAGAAGTGCCTATACCAGCGGGAGCAGAACATGTTGCCCTATCCTTTGATGGTAAGTATGTAGCATATAATATAGATGGACAATTAAAAGTTATAAATACAAAAGATGGGAAAGAAAAAAAAGTATCCTTTGATGAAGGAGTAGATATATCCTTCTATAAATGGCTTCCGGATAGAAATAGAATATTAATAGGTGAGAAACATAATTCTAATAACAGTAGTGGATTAAAATTATCCTACTATGATGTTGATAGAGAAGAAAGTGGAAAAATAAAGGATTTAACCTGGGCAGATGAAAATTCAGAGGTTGAAGATATACAATATTCTGTTTTTACCAATGTAATATATATAAAGGTTTCTAGAAGTGGAGGAAGAAGTAGTTTTTATTGGATAGATATAAATAAACAACTAAGAAATTTATATTTAAAATCTGATTTCGTTGGGGAAATTGCTATTCTGCACAATGAAGATAAGCTTATTTACGAAGATAAAACTTATAACAGAGTTTATGCCACTGGTATGGAAAATTCTATAAAAATAAAAGATGTAGACAATCCAAAATTACTGGGCGTTGACGATGATGATAATGTTTATATAGGAGCATTAGAAGATAATAAAATATCGAAAATATATTATGGAAAAGTAGAAACACCTACAAGTGAGTGGAAAGTTATGCCTTTAGTACAGCCTGCAAATAGTGAAGATATATTTATTTTAGATGGTGGAAAGATTGTTATAAATGATAATCTAAAAGGCATGGTTAAAGAAATAGCTACAGGGAAGGAATACTCTTATTCTGGTATATTCCTTCAAGTATATGACAATGGTGTTGCATCGATAAAAGATGGTAAACTAATTAAGACATTATTCAAATAAAAACTAAAAACTACTAAGATGGACTTAAGCGTCTAGATCTTAGTAGTTTTGTTTTATAACTTTATGATATAATAATTTTACATTGATATTAAGAGAGGATGATTTTATTAGTGAATATGTTGATATATAAGATACTAACGATTCCAGCCATATTAATTGCATTTACATTTCATGAGTATGCCCACGCTTTTGTGGCTGACAGATTAGGGGATAAAACTCCTAAATTTCAAGGGAGATTAACCTTAAATCCATTAGCCCATATAGATCCACTAGGATTTATTATGGTTATTCTTGCTGGTTTTGGATGGGCAAAACCTGTACAAGTAAATCCAAGGGCATTTAAGAATTATTATAAGGACGATTTAAAGGTTTCAATCGCAGGCCCTTTAGCTAACGTACTAGTTGCTGTGGTAGTTGCTGTTATCCTGTCTATTATGAATAAGTTTTTACCACAATCTTTCTATAATAACTCTGTTATTAATTTATTAATTACTATTTTATATATAACAATACAATTAAATTGTATTTTGGCATTTTTTAATATCATGCCATTACCAGGCTTAGATGGATCTCATGTTTTAAGAGATCTTTTCCCAGCAAAAGCTTATAAAATTTATGAAGCAATGTATCCTTATCAAACTGTAATACTATTACTATTTATAATGATACCATGGATTTCTGGAGTTTTAGTTCACGCTCCTGCTAATGCACTTTATGGTTTTTTAATGAAAATATTTAACATTTAGTTTATAAAAGAAGGATTCATATGGATAAGTGGATAATATTAAATAAGCTTATTATTTTAATTTATTCTTCCCTAAAATACATTACCTTATATGAAGATAGAGATGAATTAACAATATTATTTTTGTTGTTGTACATCGCTATAAGTATGCTTTTGTACATTAGCGAAAACAAAAATACAAAAATAGTTCTTGGAAATGTAATCAGTATATTTTTAATTGTATCCGGGGTATATATAACCCCATTGTTTCTATTTTTATTGCCAATAAACCTTTTTGAACTTATGTATAGAATTTCCGTTGCAAATATATATTTAAATATATCTATCATCGCTACTACTATGATTGTTAGAAAAGATATTAGGATAGAGTATTTATTTATATCTGCGGCTACCTATTTATTTTTTTCCTTACTTATAAAAAGTAAGGAGAGGATAGATGAATTAATGAAGGAAAATGATAATTTAAAACTGTCTTATGATAATATGAGCAGCAAAATTATTAAAAATGCAGAATATGAAAGCCAAATAATATATACTTCCAAGCTGGAAGAAAGAAATAAAATTGCCCAGGAAATACATGACAAAATTGGTCATACACTTTCAGGTAGTATACTTCAACTTCAGGCTTCAAAAATGCTTATGGAAAAAGATAAAGAAAAGAGCATTACCCTTATGGACAACACAATTGCTGTACTAAGTGATGGAATGGAAAGTATAAGAGGTACTCTAAGAAATATAAAACCTCCTTTTGAGCAAGTTGGTATTAATAAAATTAAGCTGTTATTAGAAGAATTTACATCTAAGAGCAATATAAAACATACATTTATGTTTCATGGTGAAATTCAAAATGTAACTTATCAACAATGGAAGGTTATAGAGGAAAATATAAAAGAATGCTTAACAAATACAATAAAGTATTCAAAAGGTAATAAAGTAACTGTGAATTTACAGATTTTCAATAAGATAATTAGAATGGAGATTAAGGATAACGGAGTAGGCAGCTTTAATTTTAGAAAAGGAATGGGTTTAAAAGGTATTGAAGAGAGATGTGGAAACATAGGAGGAAGAGTTATAGTAGATGGCTCAAAGGGTTTTTCTGTAGTAATTATACTTCCTATTGAGGAATAAATTTTGTTTATAGGGGGATTTATATGGCTATTAGGGTTTTAATTGCAGATGATGATTCTTTAATAAGAGAAAGTTTGAAGATAATACTTACCATGTATGATGATATTCAGGTTATTGGAGCGGTGGAAAATGGCTTAGAAGCCTTAGATACATGTATAAAAGAAGAGGTGGATGTAGCACTTTTAGATGTAAGAATGCCAGTTTTAAATGGAGTAGACGGAGTAAAAGAAATAGTTAAAAACACAAATACTAAGTGTTTAATATTGACTACTTTTGATGAAGATGAATATATAGTAAATGGTATAAAGAACGGAGCTAAGGGGTATATACTTAAAAATAATTCTCCAGATAAAATAATAGATGCAATAAGAACTGTTTACAATGGTAATACAGTTTTTCAAGATGTGATAATGAATAAGGTTAAAGAATTAATAGAGGACAAAAAAGAAATAAAACTTGATGAAGAAAATTTTACAGCAAGAGAAATAGAGGTTATAAAGGCTGTGGCAGAAGGTTTATCTAATAAAGAAGTTGCTCAAAAACTATATATATCAGAGGGTACGGTTAAAAATTATATTACGTCTATATTAGATAAAACCGGGTTAGAACACAGAACACAGATAGCTGTTAGTTATTTAAAAGGTAATATATAGTAATATGACTTTTGTCATAAGAAAAAGTGACTTTCCATACTAAAGGAGAAGTCATTTTTTTTATATAATTATATAAGGGGAATAAGGATATGGGGTGATGAATTAATGAATATAATCACTATAGAAAATTTAACTAGAAAGTTTAGAAATTTTACTGCAGTAGATAATGTGAATTTAAAAATAGAAGAGGGAGAGATATATGGACTATTAGGACCTAATGGTGCCGGGAAAAGTACTATAATAAATATAATATGTGGGCTATTAAAACCAAATAGTGGAAAGATAAAAATATTTAATAAAGATATTAATGATGAGAAAAAATTCATAAAGAGTAATATAGGAATAGTTCCCCAAGATATAGCAATATATGAAGATTTAACAGTGTTTGAAAATGTAAAATTTTTTGGAAGCCTTTATGGACTAAGAGGTAGCTATTTGAAAGAAAGCTCTTTAGCTGCTTTGGAATTTGTAGGATTAGGAGATAAAATAAAGAGTTTTCCAAGTGAACTTTCAGGAGGAATGAAAAGGAGATTAAATATAGCCTGTGCGTTAGCTCATAAACCTAAGCTTATAATAATGGATGAGCCAACAGTAGGCATAGATCCTCAATCAAGAAATCATATTCTTCAATCTGTAAAAAAATTGAACAGTCTTGGCTCTACTATAATATATACAAGCCATTACATGGAAGAGATAGAAGAGATATGTAGTAAAATAGCCATAATAGACCACGGTAAGCTAATTGCAGAGGGAAGTAAGGATGAACTAAAATCTCTTGTATGGGATAAACAAAGAATAATAATAACCATTGATTCTCTAAATAGTGTAGATGAAAAGGAAATTAGAAAAATTTCAGGGGTTAATGGAGTAACAATAAAAGATAATAAGGTAGAGATAAGTAGCAATAAAGATATAAATAATATGGAGCAAATAATATTATATTTTACAAAAAATAACTTATCCATACAAAATGTAGAGTCTAATAAGCCTAACTTAGAAACTGTATTTTTAACCCTTACAGGAAGAAAATTAAGGGATTAGGAGAGGGGAGTATGAATTTATTTACGATAGCCCTAAAAGAAATGAAACATAGTTTAAAAGATAAACATTCCATGATTATGATGGTGATATATCCTATAGTTATTATATTGATACTAGGGTATGCTTTATCCGGTTCTTTCAATAATTCAATTACTTTTAAGTACAATAAAATTCTTTATAGCATAGAAGGTAAAAATAATAACTTTAATGAATTTTTAAAAACCATAAAAGATTTAGGCATTGAAAGTGAGCAAATACAGTCTAAAGAAGAAGCATTAAAAAAAGTAGAGAATGGTTCTTATACATGTTATATAGATGTCAATGAAGATAAAGGAGAAATAACTTTTTATAAAAATAAAGTATACAATTTTAAGGGAGACTTAATAGAGACAATACTTCAAAGTTATGTGGAGAGGTATAATGCTATAAGAGAAATATACTTAGAAAACCCTAAAAGCTTAGAGGAAGTATTAAAGGATAATGATTTTAACTATGTACAAGAAAGTAGTATGGAAAATTGGAAAAAGCCTAGGGCTTTAGATTACTACGCAGTTACCATGTTAACTATGATAATAATGTATGGTTCTTTAAAGGGTTCATTTTCTATAGGAGGAGAGTATATTAGAAATACTTTTAATAGAATAATGTGCGCTCCAGTTAGTAAATATGAAATTTTAACTGGTAAGTTATTAGGTAGTATAATAGCCACATTTTCACAAGGGTTAATTGTTATATTGTTTACAAAATATGTGTTTAAAACCTATTGGGGAGAAAACATGACTTTTATTTATATTTTAATATTTTCTCAAGTTATTATGTCTATTTCATTAGGAGTTGGAGTTGCATTTATGACAAATAAAGAGACTTTATCTAGTTCCTTATTAAATATGATAGCTCCTATAATGACATTCTTAGGGGGAGGATATATTCCACTTGAGAGCTATAATAACAAAGCACTTAATATTATATGTAAACTTTCTCCATTGAAGTGGACAAATGATGGGATTTTTAATTATATATATTCTAATAATTATTCAACTGCTTATACTGCAATAATAATAAATTTATGCGTAGCCATATTATTTCTAACTATTTCATCATTAATATATAAAAAGAAGGTGATTTAATTGGATAATATTATAGTGTTATTTACTAATACCTTAAAAAATGTTTTTAGGAAAAAAAGTAGTATAATAATTTATTTTATAATACCCATGCTAAGTTTTGCAGCTTCTTTTTATATTTATAATAGTAGTGCTTCTACTAACTCTATGGTGAATGTAGGTTTGATAAATAAAGACAATCAAGTATTATCTAATGATATGATAGAGTATCTCAAATCTACTAAAAGATTTAAATTTATTACTGGTAGTGAAGATGAATTAAAGGATATGATAGGGGATAGAAAAATAGAATGTATTATGATTATCCCAGAAGATTTTACTAAGAATATATATGAAGAAAACCCTAAAGGTATACACATGTATTCCATAAAAGGAGAACAGGCTACTGCTCTTATAAAGAATTATAATAATATATATATTAAGAATTTGATGGATATAAGCAAAGCTTCAGGAGGGGACAGGAATAAATTTAATAAGCTTTATGATGGATATAAAGATGGAAAGCTTAAAATCAAAGAGGAGATATTAGAGGACAGTTCGCTGAATATAGGTATAACCTATTCTGGTATTGGACTTTTAATAATGTTTATGATGTTTAGCACAGGAAATGTATCTAGATTAATGATAAAAGAGAGAAGAAATAGAACTTATTATAGAATATGCGCATCACCAATTAGCTCTAAAACCTATGTGCTATCCAATGTATTAGCAAATTTATTTATAGTATTTTTTCAAGTAATTATAATATTATTGTTTATTACAAAAGTTATAAAAGTAAATACTTATGTTCCAAATGGTTTAATGATGTTAATTCTGGTAAGTTTTGGACTTTCGGCCATAGGCATAGGTATGGTTGTCATGGCATTTGCCAAGTCTTCCGCCCAAGGGAGTAATTTAACTACACTAATAACTATTCCTACTTCTATGCTAGGTGGATGCTTTTGGGAAACCTCTTTTATGCCTAAGACCTTACAGAGGGTAAGCAACTTCATTCCTCAAAAATGGGCAATTGAAGCTATAGATAAACTACAACATGGAATGGATTTTAAAGAGGTATTTATAAATATTATAATACTTTGGGCTTTTTCCTTAGCTTTATTTCTTATAGCCATATATAAAATGAATGTAGACGATAAAGTTGAAAATTTTGTTTAATTAATATATTTAGTCATGCTATAATAGATGCTGTTAAGTATTATATAGAGTAGAATATGGAGGAATATTATGAGACTTAGGAAAAAATGGTGGGCAAGACCAGAGATGGAATCTTCCGACTTGATAATAACTAATCCAAGGGAGTATAAGGGCAAATGGAGAGAAGAATTTAAAAATGAAAATCCTATACATTTAGAGTTAGGATGCGGAAAAGGAGGATTTATCTCAAGGTTAGGAGATAAATTTAAAGATACAAATTATGTTGCCGTAGACTTAAAAGATGAAATACTGGTATATGCTAAAAGACAGGTTGAAGAATTGGAATTAACCAATGTAAGAATTATACCTTTAAATATAATGTTTATAAGTGAAGTGTTTGAAGAAAATGAAGTAGAAAAAATTTATATAAACTTCTGCAATCCATGGCCTAAAGATAGACATAATAAAAGAAGGCTTACCCATACCAATTTTTTAAATGAGTATAAAAAATTCTTAAAACCTGGCAGTGAAGTTTGGTTTAAAACCGATGATAGAGATCTATTTGATGCTTCACAAGAATATTTTAAAGAGGCAGGATTTAATTTAGAGTATGTAACTTATGATTTGCACAATTCAGGCTTTAAAGAAAATATAATGACAGAATATGAAGCGAAATTTTCCTCAAAAGGAATGAAGATAATGTTTTTGATAGGAAAAGTTAAGTAGTATTTTATTCACCTCCAAGGAAATAATATTATTATAATTTATTTGGAGGTGTTTTTATGTATTTCGATCTTACATTTTCTAATACTATAGTAGGAGTGGTTAGAGGATATAATGGAGATATAACAGCATATAAACTAGATAATGGAGAAACCGTATCTAAAGAACAAGCACTTTATTTATCTAAACAAACGGCAATAAAAGGAGTATCTCCAGAGGTTTCAAAGCTAGGGAAGGAATTTTTAGATAGCTTACCAGATAAAGATAAGGATAGCTATCTTCAAAACTTACCAGTGGTAGAAGATTAATAGAAGACTGAAAAAAGACGGGCTGCTGATATAATTATCAGTAGCCTATAATTTCTTATTATTATATAATCTATATATATATAGCTGAAAATGGGGGAGGATAAAATGTTTGGTAAAAACTATAGAGTGGTAAATGAAGAAATATGGCAGGGAAGAATAGATAGTGAAACTAATTTTGATGCTTTTAGATGGCATCAGTGGGTAGAGTGTGTTGATTTAGATAGAGAGGATTTAACTCCTTTTACATGGAAATTAGGTTTTGCTCTCATAGGTTTTTGTTGTGATGAAGGAGTAAAAAGAAATAAGGGAAGAGCTGGGGCTGCGAAGGGACCAGATAGCATTAGGGAAGAGTTAGCTAATTTACCTTGTTGTTTCAATGAAGAGGTGAAGATCTTTGACATGGGAAATGTATATTGCGAAGATATAACATTAGAAGAAAGTCAAAGTCTACTTTCAAAATGTGTAGATAAAATTTTGGATTTAAATTTATTTCCAATAGTAATGGGAGGAGGACACGAAACCGCCTTTGGAAACTATAGTGGAGTATTAAATAATATTAGAAAAGTTGAGGATAAACCTAAAATCGGTATAATAAATTTTGATGCTCACTTTGACATAAGACCTTACCCAAATGGGGGCAGTTCAGGTACGATGTTTAGACAAATAGCAGATATATGTAATGGGGAAAATCTACCTTATTCATATTTTTGTATTGGAGTTCAAAAGCACAGTAACACTGTAGAGCTTTTTAAAACAGCAGAAAGGCTAGGAGTTCAATATATTTTAGCTAAGGATGTTTTATATAGCGACAATTGGAGTATCCTAGAAAAATTGGGTGAATTTATTAAGCATCAGGATTATATTTATGTAACTATATGTAGTGATGTCTTTTCTTCCGCTTTTGCACCAGGAGTAAGTGCTATTCAGCCTTTAGGGTTAGATCCAGAAAAAGCTTTAATATTTTTAAAATATATTTTAAGATATAATAAGGTAGTGAGTTTCGATATAGCAGAGGTTTCTCCAAGGTTTGATTCAGATAATGTTACTGCAAACTTGGCTGCATCCATAATTTTTACTCTAATTAATACATTAAGCAGAATGAACGATTGTGACATTTACTAAAAGGATGTGTAGAAATGAATAAGGTAGCACTAGTCACAGGTGGATCTAGAGGAATAGGCAAAGGGATAGTCATAGAACTTGCAAAAGCAGGATATTCTGTAATAATTAATTATAGAAAAGATGAAAATTCCGCAAAAGAAACTTTAAATGTAGTTAAGAGCCTAGGCGGATACGGGGAAATTTACAAATGTGATGTAAGTTCCTATAAAGATTCTAAAAAAATGATTGAAGATATGATAAGCAAATTTGGGAAAATAGATATATTGATTAATAATGCAGGAATCTCTAAGGTTGGACTTTTTATAGATTCTAAGGAAGAGGATTGGGATGAAATTATAAATACAAATTTAAAAGGAGTATTTAATTGTTGTCGTAATTCTGTCCCATATATGTTAGAAAAAAAAGAAGGAATTATAATAAACATATCTTCCATGTGGGGAAATGTTGGTGCTTCCTGTGAGGTTATTTATTCAGCATCAAAGGGAGGGGTAAACTCTTTTACTAAGGCACTAGCTAAGGAATTGGGACCTTCTAATATTAGAGTTAATGCCATTTCTCCTGGGGTAATCAACACTGAAATGAATTGCTGGTTATCTGGAGAAGAAAGAAAAAGCCTTGAGGAAGAAATTCCACTATGTAAATTTGGAGAGTGTGAGGATATAGGAAAAGCAGTAGTATTCTTATGTAGCAATTCTTCAAAATATATAACTGGTCAAATAATAACGATAGATGGTGGCATGATATAAACATAAACATATTGAACCTTCTTACATATAATGTAATAATTATATGTTTTGGAGGTTTTTCTTATGGATTATAATAATAATTATTACTCACCGAGGCAGCATAATTTTGAAAAGGGAAGAATGAGATTAAATGGATTAGGGGTTTTAAAAGTTGAGCCAGACATAGCTATTGTAACTATGGGAGTAATAACGGAAGATAAGAATTTAGAAAAAGCTCAAAAGGAGAACGCAATAAGGACTAATAGGGTTATAGAAGGGTTAAAGAGTATAGGGATAAATGAAGAGGACATAAGTACATCCAGTTACAATATAGAACCTCAATATGATTTTGTTGAAGGGAGACAGAAGTTTAGAGGATATAAAGTGTCAAATATTTTAAATGTTAAAGTAAGAGACATTAATAAAGTAGGGGAAGTGGTGGACAAAGCAGTGCAAAGTGGAGCTAACAGTGTTAGCAATATAAAATTTACTGCGGAAAACATAGATTCATACTACAATAAAGCATTGAAGCTAGCCATAACAGATGTGGTGTTAAAGGCTGTAGAAGTAAGCAATACATTAAATGTTCAGCTAAACAGAACACCTGTGAGCATAGTTGAAAAAAGTTTAAGAGAAGTTGGAGAATCCACCATAGACCTAAAGGCTTATTCAGCATCAACTCCAATAGTTCCAGGAGAAATAAATGTAGTAGCCAGGATAGAGGCGGTTTTTTGTTATTATTAAAGGCAATTTTTTAAAAAACATGATATTTAATATTGTTGCCATTGTGGCACATTAAAATACCAATAAATAAAGGCGTGTTAAACTTCACGCCTTTCCTTTTATAAATCTCTATTTTTATATACATTTAAAGATAATAATAATGATATGAACAATGTAGTCAAGGAAAATAGCAAAAATATAGCGAGGAATTTGGCTGGATTAGAGGCCATAATATTTATTATATTTTTCATTATAGGATTATTTTTCTCGATCAATTTTTGTAAAAATCCAGGCAACATTAACCCTCCTAAATATATGACAAAAGGAAAAATCCTAACAACCGCATGTCCAAATTTGAAATATAGTGGGAAGTATACTGAATAAGTTAATAATATGATTGATATACAAATTAACATTATTGCATAATCCGTAAATTCTATTGGTTGAGCAATGAAAAAAACATTAAGTAAGAAAAAAGGAATTAAAAATATAGATATATTCATAATCATTAGTAATAGTGAAGACAAATATTTTGAAATAACTATATTATCTCTGTTTATAGGGAGACTTGCTATTATTAAAGAAGATTGATTTTTTTCTTCATATCCTATTATATATTGAACTGAAAGGTAAACGGTTATGATAATGCCAAGAGTATAAATCGGTAATATTTTATTTGCTCCAGCAAAAATACTTACAATAATCATCAAAATAGAGTAGGGAATAGTTATAAAAGTAATCTTTCTTTGAAGAAGTATATCTTTAATTATTAAATTTAACATAAAATCACCCTTTTATAATATATTTAATCTAGTTCTTTATTAACATAGATTTTCATGCAAAAATACATAGATAGAAGATAAATTACTAATGCCATAATTAAAAGTATATATGTGTTATTAGAAAGAGTTTGTAAAAGATTAGAAAATATATTTATAGTTTCTTTATCGGAAATATTGGATAAAACATTTGCTATTGTAAAGAAGCTAAAGTAAGTTATAAAGGTTACTACTTTACTTTTAATATAGCCAAATTTTGAATATACAGGAAACATAAAGGAAGCTAACAATAATGATGTTATAAAAAGATTAACTATATCCTTTAAGGTGAAAAAATGTATAGTCAAAGGTAAATTCAAAAATTTTGACGCAAACATAAATAATGTCATTATGCTTAAGGCAATTATATTGTAAATTATTACTGAAATATATTTGGAAATTATCAGTTCTTTTCTTGTAATAGGAAGACTATTCAATACAACATGACTTTTATTTCTTTCGTCGTAAGCGTAAGATCCTGTAATGAAAAAGAAAACTATGGTTACTGTTACTAAGCCTAACATTATTCCATTAGGCATGCTTCTAAAAGAATAGGAACATATAAGCAAGTATATCAATATACCAATTAAGCTTCCTTTCTGCACTAATATATCTTTAGCAATTAAATTAAACATTTTAACACCTCTTTTTATTTATTGGCAGTATAAACCATGATGTCTTCTAATGAAGCCCTATCAATAACTACATTTTCGTTGGCAAATAATTTGTGTGTTTTACTTACGTTATCAGTTAAGGCCTCAAATCCAAAGGAAGTTTTTCTAACTTTTATAAATTCTTTTTCTAATTCCCTATCTATAAATTCTTTTGGGCCTTTAACTATAGCATAACTTTCCATTATTTCATCCTTAGGTTTTGAAAAAACTATTTCTCCTTTGTTTATAAAGGTTATATAATCTGCTATTTTCTCAAGATCTGTAGTTATATGAGTTGAGAAAAACACGCTTTTATTCTCATCTTGTATTAAGGCGTATAGTATGTCTAAAATTTCTTGTCTAAAAACAGGATCAAGTCCTGAAGTAGGCTCATCCATAATTATTAAATCCGCATTATGGGATAGGGCTATAGCTAAAGAAAATTTCATTTTCATACCTTTTGAAAGAGCTTTAATTTTCTTTTTAGGATCTAAATCAAAATCCTTAATGTATTTATTATAAGTATTATCATCCCAATATTTATAAAATGGAGATATTATTCTTTTTATCTCATTTATAGTTAAGTGTTCATAATAATAGTTTTCATCGTAAACAAAGCCCATTTTTTCCTTAATTTCTTTTTCATATTTTAAGTTGTCTTTACCAAATATTTTGATTTCCCCAGCATTTTTCTTTATAAGATTCATTATGAGCTTTATAGTTGTACTTTTTCCAGCACCATTTGGTCCTATAAATCCCATAATATATCCTCTTTCTAGATTAAAACTTATATCTTTTAATGCAAAATTTTTATATTCTTTTCTTAAATTATTAATTTCAAGTATATTGTTCATAATAAAATACCTCCTAATTAATCATATAAAATTTTTAAGATCTCTATAATTTCCTTTAGGCTTAGGCCTATTAGTTTACTCTCATCCACAACTTCTGAGAGTTTTTCTTCTATGATCCTCATTCGTTTTTCTTTAAGCAGCTCTTTATTTTGACCTGCAACAAAGGAACCTTTTCCAGGGACAGTTTGTATAAAGCCTTCTTTTTCTAGTTCTTCATAAGCTCTTTTAGTAGTTATAACACTTATTCTCAATCCTTGAGCTAAATTTCTTATGGAGGGAAGGTTATCACCTTCTCTTAACTCACCTGTCAGTATTAAGGATTTTATTTGATTTGTTATTTGCTCATATATTGGCTCCCCGGAAGAATTGGATATTATTATATTCATAGTTACACTCCTTTACTACGAACTGTTTATAACGTATATACTGTATATGTTGTATATATACAGTATATACAAGGCTAAGTTAATTGTCAATAAAAAAATTATAATCATTGGCACATTAATTGCTACTAAATATTATTAAAAGAAAAAATAGTAATTAGGAGGTATTGTTATGATTGGAAAAACAATAGGGGAAATTAATATTGGGGATAAGGCTTCCTTCAGTAAAACCTTAACTGATACTGATGTTTATTTATTTGCAGGAATATCAGGGGACTTAAATCCAGCCCATGTAAATCAAGTGGAAGCTGAAAAGACTATGTTTAAAGGAAGGATATGCCATGGGATGTTGGTATCAAGTTTAATTTCAACAGTTTTGGGCATGTATTTGCCAGGACCAGGCACAATTTATATGAGTCAAGAATTGAGATTTTTAGCTCCTGTCAAAATAGGGGACACTTGTACAGCTATAGCTGAGGTTGTAGACAAGAATGAAGAGAAAAATAGAGTAATATTAAAGACTACAGTTATCAATCAGCATGGAAAAGTTGTTATTGATGGACAAGCAAAAGCTTTAGCGCCAATAAGATAACTAATAAGTAAAAGGCATGTAAAAAATACATGCCTTTTGTAATTTTATAGTGAAATACTGTCACATATTAGTTACAATATCTCTCAAAGATATAAAGATATTATTATGTGAAAAGGGGAGAAATTTTATGATTGATAATCTATTAGAAAATTTACTCGATAATATGGATGTAGGAATGATTGTAGTTAATAATTTAGGAGAAATCTCTATGTTTAATGAAAAAAGTAAAACTATTTTTAACCTAGATGGGAGCAAGAATAAATATTTAAAAGAAATAATACCTTCTTTAAATATAGATGATATGTATGGAATAGATGAATATGTAACAAAAAAATACAATGATAAAATAATAATTAATAATAAAATATTAAATATCCATACCATGCCTGTAAAAAAAGCAAACATTAAAAGTGGATATATGTTATTGATATATGACATAACAGAATCGGAAGAATTAAATAACGATATTAATAAGGAAAGAAGTATGATTAGAATCCTTAATTATACTTTAGAGATGGCATATGACGGCATAATTGTTATAGATAAAAATGGAATTATAACCATGATAAATGAATCATATACAGAATTTTTAGAAATTGAACAGGATTGGGCTATTGGGAGACATGTAACAGAGGTTATAGAAAATACTCGTATGCATATAGTAGCTAAAACCAGAATTCAAGAAACAGCTCAACTTCAAAAGATAAAAGGGAGATATATGATTGCAACAAGAATTCCCGTAATCGAAAATGGCGAATTAGTGGCTGTTATTGGGAAGATTTTATTTAAGAATGTTAAAGAACTTGATTTACTATACAATAAAATAAGAAATATTGAAGATGAATACAAGAAATACAAAGGAGAATTCGAGCATAGTAATAGTGCTTCATATTGTTTTGATAATCTCATAGGAAATAGTAAATCTTTTATGCAGGCAAAAAAATTAGCTAAGAAGTCAGCACAAACAGATTCCAATGTACTTTTAAGAGGTGAGAGTGGTACTGGAAAGGAACTTTTTGCTCATGCTATACATAGGGCTAGCGAAAGAGCCTATGCTAATTTTGTAAAAGTAAATTGTGCAGCCATTCCGATTGATCTATTAGAAGCAGAACTTTTTGGATATGAAGGAGGGTCTTTTACTGGAGCTAGAAAAGAAGGTAAAATGGGAAAATTTGAATTAGCTAATAAAGGAACCATATTTCTTGATGAAATAGGGGATATGCCACTCCACATGCAAGCAAAATTATTAAGAGTATTACAGGAGAAGGAAGTAGAGAGGGTTGGGTCTACAAGAACTAAGAAAATAGACGTGAGAATAATTGCGGCAACAAATAGAAATTTAGAGGGAATGATAAAAGAAGGTAACTTTAGAGAAGATTTATATTATAGATTGAATGTGGTCACAATAAATATACCTCCACTAAGAGAAAGACCTGAAGACATTGAAATATTATCAAATTATTTAACAGAAAAGGTTTCTACAAAATTGAATAAAAAAATTAAAGGACTGTCTAAGGATGCTGTACATTGTCTTATGAACTATAAATGGGATGGTGGAGTAAGACAATTAGAAAATACAATAGAAAGAGCAATAAATCTTGTTGAGTATGGAAATTTAATTGAAGTAAAACACCTTCCTAAAGAGATAAGGGAAAAGAAATATGAGTTTGAAAATATTAGCTTAAATGATATTGTAAATGAAGCTGAAAAAGATGCAATATTAAAGGCTTTAATTGCTTGTAATTGGAATAAATCTATGGTGGCTAAAAAACTAAATATAAGTAGAACTTCTTTATACGAAAAAATTGAAAAACACGGAATTTTCATATAATTAAATAAAATTGTACGTATATCCTTACAATAAAGTTGTCGAAAAAAAGTGTAGTGTAAGTAAATCACTACACTTTTTTTAAATAAAAGGTAGAGAGTGTAAGGAAAATCTTACAATAATTGCAGATAAATTCTGAATTTTATATATATTTAAGTGAGAAAATTGATATTTGCTTAACAAACCCTATAATTTCTAATGAAAATTTTATTTTTAATTAATGGCACGGTTATTGCTGATACATAGTTATAGGAAATTTTATAGGGGAGGGCATAAATTATGATTTCAAAAGTTATAACTGTAAGACAAGCTATAGACATGATTAAAGACGGAGATACTGTAGCCATTGGCGGCTTTGTCGGTTCGTTACATCCAGAGGAGCTAAGTTGTGCTATAGAAAAAAAGTTTATGGAGGAAGGATATCCAAGAGATTTAACCTTAGTTTATGCAGCTGGACAAGGTGATTCAAAAGACAGAGGAATCAACCATTTTGGTCATGAAGGATTGGTTAAAAAAGTAATAGGAGGACACTGGGGACTTGTTCCTAAACTTCAAAAGTTAGCAAATGAAAACAAAATAGAGGCTTATAACTTACCACAAGGAGTTATTGCTCATTTATTCAGAGACATAGCAGCAAGAAAAATAGGGACAATCACCCATGTTGGATTAAAAACTTTTGTAGACCCGAGAATAGAGGGCGGAAAATTAAACGAAGTAACCAAAGAAGATATAGTGAAACTAGTAAATATTGAAGGGCAGGAAAGATTATTATATAAGGCGTTCCCCATTAATGTAGCCTTATTAAAAGGAACTTATGCAGATGAAAAAGGAAATATTAGTATGGAAAAAGAGGCAGTTGTATTAGAATGTGTATCCATAGCACAAGCAGTTAAAAATTCAGGTGGTATAGTAATTGTTCAGGTTGAGAAGGTTGTAAAAAATGGCACATTAGATCCAAAGTTGGTTAAGATTCCAGGTATATGCGTGGATGCTGTAGTTATAGGAAAGGAAGAAAATAATTTTATGACCTTTTCAGAAAAATATAATGCCTCTTACTCAGGAGAAATAAAATTACCATTAGATAATATTCCACCACTACCATTAGATGAAAGAAAGGTAATATCAAGGCGTGCTGCCATGGAGCTTAGTAAAAACTCAATAGTTAATTTAGGCATAGGAATACCAGAGGGAGTATCCATTGTGGCAAATGAGGAAGGCATAGGAGAAACTTTAACTCTAACTGTAGAAGCGGGACCTATAGGAGGAGTGCCAGCAGGAGGATTGAGTTTCGGAGCATCAACAAATGTAGAGGCTATATTAGATCAAGCTAATCAATTTGATTTCTACGATGGAGGAGGAGTGGATTCAGCCTTCTTAGGATTGGCGCAATGTGATAAATATGGAAATATAAATGTAAGTAAATTTGGACCTAAGATACCGGGTTGTGGAGGATTCATAAACATTTCTCAAAATTCAAAGAAGATGGTATTCTGTGGTACCTTTACAGCAGGTGGATTAAAGGTGAAAATCGATGATAAAAAGTTAACAATTGAAAAGGAAGGCAAAGCAAAAAAATTCGTTAACCATGTAGAGCAAATCACTTTTAGTGGGGAATATGCACGAGAAACTAGACAGTCTGTACTGTATATAACTGAAAGAGCAGTATTTAGACTAGAAGAAGATGGATTAACATTAATTGAAATTGCTCCAGGTATGGATTTAGAAAAGGATATATTGAGTCAAATGGATTTTAAACCCATCATATCAAAAGATTTAAAACTGATGGATGAAAGAATATTTTTAGATCAGCCTATGGGCTTAAAATAAAAAACATAAACCTTAAATTAATAAAAGAAAGGTGAGATATTATGTTTGGAGTTATAGGGATTATTTTATCATTAATATTACTCATGTATCTGGCTTATAGAGGAATAACAGTACTAATTCTTGCACCAGTATTGGCGTTATTTGCAGCTTTAATGAGCAGCATTGGTGGACAAGGTGTTCCTTTAATGGCTACTTTTACAGAAGTATTTATGAAATCACTGGCGGGATATGTTAAATCATACTTCCCAATATTCTTACTAGGAGCTATCTTTGGTAAGGTAATGGATGATTCAGGAGCAGCTAAAGCTATTTCTCACACTATAGCTAAAAAATTAGGAAAAGACAAGGCTATTATTGCAGTAGTTCTTTCCTGTGCCATATTGACATATGGTGGAGTTTCATTATTTGTTGTTGCTTTTGCAGTTTACCCAATAGCTGTTGCATTATTTAGGGAAGCTAATATTCCAAAGAGGTTGATTCCGGGTTCAATTGCATTAGGTGCTTTTACATTTACAATGACAGCATTACCAGGAACACCTCAAATACAAAATGCAATACCAATGCCTTTTTTCGGAACAAATGGATATGCAGCCCCTATACTAGGTATTGCAGCAGGTATAGTTATGGGAGGAGGAGGATTGGCTTGGTTAACTTATAGAGCTAAAAAGGCCGCAGCTGCAGGTGAAGGTTATGGAAATCATGAAAAAGATAAAATTATCGAATTTGATGAAAGTCAATTACCATCATTTATAGTTGCAATGACTCCTATATTATTAGTCCTTATTATTAACTTTGTTTTGTCAAGATCAGTTTTTGTTGCAGGAAAGTATAATGGAGAATATCTAACTCAGGCTCCATATAATACAAGTTTATCAAGCGTATCAGGTACATGGAGTTTAATTATTGCATTAGTAATATCAATAATTGTAGCTATAGTTCTTAATTACAAAAGATTTAAGGAAGTTAAAAAATGTGTTAATGATGGGGCTATAGGATCACTTTTAGCAATACTTAATACTGCATCAGAAGTTGGTTATGGAAATGTAATTCAAACTTTGGCAGCATTTGAAATTGTTAAAATGGCTATCCTTGGAATATCAAGCAATCCAATTATTTCTGAAGCTCTTTCCGTTAATATATTGGCAGGTATAACAGGATCAGCATCAGGGGGAATGAGTATTGCATTAGGAACCTTAGGAAAAACCTACTATGATATTGCATTGCAGCAGGGAATAAATCCCCAAGTTCTCCACAGAATAGCAACTCTTGCTTGTGGTGGTCTTGACACATTGCCTCATAATGGAGCAGTTATTACATTGCTGGGAATATGCGGCTTAACACACAAAGAATCCTATCTAGATATAGGAATGGTTTCAGTTATAATCCCTATAGCTGGTACTATTATAGCAATCATATTAGCCATAATGGGGGTGGTATAAGAAAATTAAATTTAATCAGTATAATTAAAATTAAAAAAATATATTAACTCGCTCGCTCAATGTAGTTAAATATATTTTGACTAACTCATTAAAAATTTTCTAAACACATAGAAAGTAACTAGGTTACTCCAGCAACCTAGTTACTTTTTATTCTATAAAGTTGATAAATAGCTAGATAAATCCCTTAATGGTTTCGGCTCTTTTATGTGCTTTTTCTGTTATTTCTTTTGGATAGCCAATATACTCTAAAAGTCTTATTGCATTTCTAGTCTTAGAAACTCCAACTTTAAGTTTATAATCAAAGCTTAAACCATTTTTGTTATCGATATCTTCACTAAAATAATAGAATTCATAACTATCCTTTAAAATATCAACTAATTCCCTATCATGGGTAGCCACAATAGGAATGGTTTTTCCGTTGTTTAAATAGGATAATATTTCTGCTGACATGGCAATTCTCTCTATGGGGTTGGTACCTCTAAATATTTCATCTATAGGACAAAATAAAGGCAATTCTTTATTAAGAGCATTAACTATTCTAAGTATTCCTTCAGCTTCAGCCATATAATAACTTTTACCTTTAGATAAATCATCATTAGGACTAATTGATGATACTATATTAAAAAATGAAGCCTTATAATCCTTGGCTAATGCAAAATAAAAGGTTTGTGATAATAGTATGTTTATGCCTAGCATTCTTAAAAAAGTTGACTTGCCCGACATATTTGTACCAGTAAGTACTATGCCTTTGTCCTTAATGGAGATAGAATTTGCCACTGGATTATCTAAAAGTGGGTGAATTCCCTCTTTAATATTTAATGAAACCTCGTCAGTAAAGCTTGGTTTCACATAGTGTTGTTTTAAATTGTGTTGATAACCAGCTATAGATAGCATGGCTTCTAGTTCACCTGCAGTAAAAAATATATTCATTAAATATTCCTTTTTTTCCTTTAAAACTCCAGATACTTTATAATAAGCACATTCTTCTATGAGAAATACTGGGGAAACAGCTTCAAAAAATCCTCCAAAAGAATCAATAATGCCTATTAAAAATAAGCTTATATCAATATTTTTAACATGTTTAAGATCATTTTTAATTTTATCTGTATACTCTTTCAAATTAGGGTCTTTTATGCTGGATATTTTATTAGCGGATCTTATAATGTCTTTTAAATATACTATACCACGAGATTTAATAGTATATCTTTCCCTAGAATTTATAAACATATTTAAACCACTAGTGGCAAATATCATTATGGCATATTTTTCACCAAAAAATATAATTAGAAGAACGGATATTATAGGAAGTATTTTGCCCAATAGGGTATATAAATAATATTTAAACTTATTTACTACAAGCTCACTTTCTATCATATCTAAAAAAGCATTCTTTGTATCATTGCCCAATTCAAAGAATATACATAAGAGCTTTTCTCTTAAGTTTGCATCACTTTTAAATAATTCAATGAGCTTATCCCTATCTTTTAATTTTTCTTCATCTTTTAGCGGATTTCTTAGCATATAATATAGAACGGATTCTCCTAATGTACTATAAGTTCTATCTAACTTTTTATAAACACTATCCATATCCATATCAGTCCAAGTTTCATCGTCCAGTGTATATTCTTCTTTTTCATTCATATCAAAAAATTTTTTTGAATTTTTAAGATTTCTGTTTTTGTCAATATCTTCTTCATATTGTCTTCTTATAATACTTAAAGCCATCTTTTTGTTCAATAATATACCTTCTTTCAAAGTGAAAATTTTAACCGTTAATTTTACATACTCTTTTATAATAACTTAAATATTATAAGATTTGAAGTTTTCCTATAAATATATTATAAATTCTTTATAAAAATCATATTATTAAAAAGTGCTATTTTTTAGGAGGATAATCCTGTGAATTTAAAATATTGTGAAGAACTAATAAATAGAATGAAATGTAATGTATATAACCTTCAGAGTTTAAGGAATATGAGCATTAATAGATACCATAGAATGTATTATGAAAATTTAATTAAGTATGAGAAGTACCAAATTAACGGTTTGGAAAACTTTTTAAGAAATATGAGAGATTTAAAAACCATAAATGAGATTTATAGAAGTGAGGCTTCACAGAATTTTACTTTACAAGAGTTGGAAAAGTATGATGGCAAAGGTGGAAATAAAGCCTATGTATCAGTTGATGGAATAGTTTATGATGTGACTTATAATGCAGCATGGGCAGGAGGAACTCATTTTGGTTTAAGAGCAGGAAGGGATTTAAGTAAAGAAATTAGTTCCTGTCATAATAAAGAAGAGGTTTTAAAAGAATTAGAAAAGATTGGAATATTGAAAACTGAAGGGAGTAGTGGCATTGCCTAATAATATGTGTCCAGTAATGAAATCTAAATCTTCCACTGCAAAAGAATTGGTAGAGGCAGCAGTTTCTCAAATAGAGATGGAAAATAAGAAAAAGATGAACTTAGTGTGGATTGAAGCATCAGGTTGTTCTGGAAATATAATTTCTTTGCTAGATGGATGTGCTCCTAATGTAGGCTATTTTTTAACAGACATGGTGAATTTCAAATACAATAATAGCCTTATGAAATCCCAGGGAGAAGAGGTTTATGAAGAATTATTAGCTACCCTTAATACAGAATTTATTCTTATAGTGGATGGAGCTATATCCACTAAGGATAATGGGATTTATAACATTGTGGGAAATTATAAAGGTCAAATTATAACGGGTATGGAGGAAGTGAAAAGAACTGCAATTAAAGCAAAATATATACTTGCTGTTGGTACCTGTGCTTGCTATGGTGGTATTTCAGCAGCAAGACCTAATCCCACGGGATGTATAAGTGCTTTTGAATATATAAAAAATGAAATTAATCGTGAAGCAATTAGGGTACCAGGGTGTCCAGCTCATCCAGATTGGATTATGGGAACTATAGCTCATTTAATATTATTTGGAGATATGGAACTAGATGAGGATAGAAGACCTATTGTTTTTTATGGAGTAACCATACATGACAATTGCCCTAGAAGATCCTATTTTGAAAAGAAAATATTTGCAAAGTCAGTGGGAGAAAAAACTTGTATGTTTAAACTAGGTTGCAGGGGACCTGTTACTAGAACGGATTGTCCTACAAGGAAGTGGAATGATTATGTTAATTGGCCTATTGGAGATAATACTCCCTGCATAGGATGTGCCTCGAGAGGTTTTCCAGATGGTATGGAACCATTTATAAATATTTAATTTGGAGGGGATTAGGTGGCAGATAAGGTAGTTATCAACCCTGTTACTAGAATAAGTGGATATTTACAAATAACAGCTTATATAGAGAGTAATAAAATTATAAATGTAGAAAGTCAAGGAATGCTTTTTAGGGGATTTGAAAAGATGTTAAAAGGAAGGCCACCCCTAGACGCTATTTATTTCACTGAAAGAATTTGTGGTATATGTTCTACAGCTCATTCTGTAAGCTCAACAAAAGCTTTAGAAAACGCTTATAACATACAAGCGGATAGAAATGAAGAAATGATTAAAGATGTACTCCATGGAAGCGAATTTTTGCAAAATCATTTAAGACATTTTTATCAATATGTTCTTCCAGACTACGTTACTGGATTTAATATAAATCCAATATATTCAATTACCCATGAAGATTATAGAATACCAAAAAAACAAAGTGAAAAGCTTATAGAACATTACTTTGAATCTCTAACCTATAGTAGAAAAGCTCATGAAATATCAGCGGTTTTAGGGGGAAAAGCACCGCATAATCACGGGGTTTTTCCAGGAGGAGTTACCGTTAATATAACAGCTCAAAAAATTGTTCAGATGAAAGCTTTGGTTACAGAAATTAAAGACTTTATTGAAAATAAGATGATAGAGGACGTTTTTATAATATCAAATTATTATAATGATTACTTTAATATAGGAACAGGTCCTAAAAATCTAATGACCTATGGAGTATTCGACAGCTATGGGGAAGAAATCCATTATGTATCTCCGGGAGTTATTATAGATGGTAAGGAGGAAATTTTAGATATTAAAAATATAAATGAAAATATATATAAAGCTTGGTATAAATCAGAGAATAATACATTAAACATAGAAGATAATAATTGGCAGTCAGATCCTTTTAAAGAAGGGGCATATAGTTTTATAAAAGCTCCTAGATATAAAGGATATGCAATGCAAGTAGGACCCTTGGCTAGAATGTATATAAGTGGAGATTATAGAAAAGGAATTTCAACTATGAATAGAATTGTAGCAAGAGTATTAGAAGCTAAAAAAATTGCAAATATTATGCTACAGCTTTTAGATGAAATATTACCTAAAGATAGTACCAATAAGGCATATACTTTACCTAAAAATGCTGTAGGATATGGGTTTGTAGATACAACAAGAGGAACTCTTGGACATTATGTAAATATTGAAGAAAATGAGATAAAAAATTATACAATAATAACGCCTAGTGCCTGGAATTTATCACCAAAGGATTCCAATGGAACTCTAGGTGCTTTAGAGGAAGCATTGATTGGTACATATGTTGATAATCCTAAAAATCCTACTGAAATAGGAAGAGTGATTAGGTCTTTTGATCCCTGTGTTTCCTGTGCAACTCATGTTTTAAGCAATGACTTTTCACCAATGGATATAAGGGTAGTGTAGTTATGAGGAAAAAAGTTATAGCCATAGGAAATAGGATAATGAAGGATGATGCTATTGGAGTATTAATTGGAGAAGAATTAAAGGAAGATTTAGAAAAATTGGGTTTTGAGGTTGTACTAGGTGAGACAGATGTGAACTATTCTTTAAGCTTTATAGAGAATGGAGATTTTATATTTATTTTAGACTGTACTTTTTATGGCATAGAGGTGGGAAAAATCTCTATTATCAATATTAAAGATAAGGAAAATTTCTTCGAAAAGGGTTATTCTCAACATCAATTAAGTTTAATAAAACTTTTAAATAGCTATAGTGTAAAAAATTTAACAGGGTACATTATAGGAATAGAAGGAGCTGATATTGATTATGGAGTAGAATTAAGTCAAAAGCTTTTAGAAAAATTTAAAGATATAAAAAAGGAAGTATATAATATTATACTTACCTACTATAATAATCAAAAATAATAAAAAAAATTTATAATAGGGGGATTTATAAATGCATGATTCATTTTTAATGCAAAACATTTCTCGTGAAATTAAAGAAATATGTGAAGCGAATAATTTGAAAAGAGTAATATTTATGGAGCTGGCTGTTTCTAAAGGTAGTCATATAACAGAAGAAAATCTTTTAGAGCACCTTAAGGATTTAAATGATGATGTAATAAATGAAGATACTGAGATAAAAGTAAAATACGAATCTATGGAAGAACTTACAGCTGTTATCAAAAAAATTGCGGGAAATAAAATTGGATGAGTCTATGAAAGGCGGCAAAAAGAGCTATTTAGTAAAAATATATGGTATTGTTCAAGGTTTGGGATTTAGACCATACATTTATAAAAAAGCAAAGGAATTTAAGATTAAAGGATGGGTTAACAATTTTGACTCTTGTGTAGTTATTAGTGCTGAAGGTGAAAAGGAAAATATAGGGCAATTTCTTATAGATGTGGTAAAAAAACCTCCACAGCTTGCAAGAATTGAAAAGGTAGAGGTATTTAAACAAGATATATGTGGATATGAAGATTTTATTATAAAGAAAAGTAAATTTTCAAATGAAAAATTAAAATTTATTCTTCCTGATATAGCCACCTGTAATAAATGTGTTGAAGATATATTTAATAAAGATTCTAAGAGATATAGATATGCCTTTACCAATTGTACTTTGTGTGGACCAAGATACTCCATAATAAAATCTCTTCCCTATGATAGATGCAATACTACTATGGATAATTTTAATATGTGTAATCTTTGTGAAAAGGAATATAAAAATTCCGAAAATAGGAGATTTCATGCTCAGCCCACATGTTGTATAGACTGTGGGCCTAAACTGGCTTTAGTGGATAATAAGGGAGAAAAAATTCAATGTTTAGATGAATTAAAAGCATGTGTAGAGCTATTAAAAAGGGGAAAATTAATAGCTATTAAAGGGGTGGGAGGTTTTCACATAGTATGTGATGCCTCTAATAGAGAAGCTGTTTTAGAACTTAGAAAAAGAAAGAGACGAAAGGATAAACCCCTAGGAATAATGATGAAAGACATTGACGAAGTTAAAAAATATTGCAAGGTAAATAAAAAGGAAGAGGAAATTCTTATTAGCAATAAAAGACCTATAGTGCTTTTATGGAAAAAGAATAATAATGACATAAAGAATATAAAAGACATAAAAGATATATGCGAAGAGATTGCACCAAGAATAAATAAATTAGGTATAATGCTTCCCTACACCCCCATACACTACTTGCTATTTAAAGAAGAGAGTCCTCCTCTTATTATGACCAGTGCTAATATTAGCGGAAATCCAATAGAATATACAAATGAAGGAGCATTAAAAAATATTTGTGGATTAGTGGATTATTTTTTATTAAATAATAGAGATATAAACACTCCTATTGATGATTCAGTGGTAAAAGTGCTAGAAGATAGGGTGATTGTGAGCAGGCCAGGCAGGGGATATTCTCCTTATTGCCTTCAGAGGAAAATAAAAAATAAAATATTAGCTTGTGGATCAGATATGAAAAATACTTTTTCCTTTGCATTTGATGGAATTGTATATATGAGTCAATACCTTGGAGATTTAAAAGAAATAAATGCTTATAGAGAATATGTAAAAGCTATAAACAATATGAAAAATATTTTTAATTTTAATCCAGAGATCATAGCTTTTGATATGCATCCCAATTACATGTCTACTGTTTATGCCATGAACTTAAATAATGAAAATAAAATTGGGGTTCAGCACCATCATGCACATATGGCAAGTTGTATGTTGGAACATCATATATTCGATGATGTTATAGGAATAATATATGATGGTACAGGTTATGGTATAGATAAAAACACTTGGGGAGGAGAATTCTTAATTGGAAGTAGAAAAAGTTTTAATAGAGTAGGACATTTTAAATATGTAAAAATCCAAGGAGGAGATTCTGCTCAAAAGAATATATGGAAAATAGGGGTAAGCTATTTAAAAGAAGTTAGGAATGAAGAAATCAGAAGGTTTGGGCTAAAGAGAATTTGTGGTTTTTTAGAGGAGGATATAAGTGAGAAAGATATAAGTGAGGAATATATAAATAACATATTAAATGCCTTGGAATATGATTTAAACTGCTATAAAACATCAAGCTTAGGTAGACTATACGATGGAGTATGCTCAATTCTAGGTTTGAGACAAAACATAAATTATGATGGACAAGGAGCTATAGAATTGGAGAATATTGTAGAATACAACACTTTAGAAAGTTATGGATATTTAATAGAAAAAGAAGAAGGGTATATAGTAGATCATACTTCTATAATTATTGATATATTAAAAGATATTAAAAATGGAATATCAATTTCAAAAATAAGCGGAAAATTTCATAATACCATTGTAAATATTACAGTTGAAATGGCTTGTAGATTAAGAAAGGATTACGGCATAAATAAAGTAGTGTTAAGTGGGGGCGTGTTTGAAAATATGTATCTTTTAGAAAACATATATGAATTATTAAAGGAGAAAGATTTTTCAGTATTTTTTAATGAAAGCATACCAACTAATGATAGCGGAATTTCTTTAGGGCAAATTGCTGTGGCAGATGCAATATTAAGTGAAAAGGGGATATGATATGTGCCTTGCAGTATGTGGAAAAATAAAAAATGTAGAACCTCCATTTGCATCCATTGATATTAAAGGCATAGAAGCCTGTGTCAATATTGATCTTATTGATAATCCAGCAAAGGGAGATTATGTGCTGGTTCATGCAGGGTTCGCTATACAAAAGATAGATGAGGAGTACTTTAATTATTTAGAAAATATATTAGATGAGATGTTGAGGGAAGAGTATGGTTGATAAAAATAAATTAGAGAAGATAGTAGAAAATATAAACAAATATGCAGAACTTATGGATGAGGATAGCATAAATATTATGGAGGTATGCGGCACTCACACAAATTCAATAGCTAGATATGGAATAAGAAGTATTATTTCTAGTAAGATAAATTTAATATCAGGGCCAGGATGCCCAGTGTGTGTTACCGATGAAAATTATATAGACGGGGCTACATATTTGGCTTCAAAGGATATAACTATATTAACCTTTGGAGATTTGATGAAGGTTAGTGGAAACAATGGTAGTTTGACTTACAAGAAATCTCAAGGAAGGGATATAAGAATTATTTATTCTCTTAATGAAGTTATTAACATAGCTAAAGAAGTGTATCCAAAAGATGTAGTATTTTTAGCAGTTGGATTTGAAACCACTGCTCCTCTAATTGCCTCTCTTATAAAGCAGGCATCTATAGAAAAAATTGAGAACCTCTATTTTTTAACCTCTATAAAAATAATGCCACCTATACTTATGAAAATTTTAAATGCTAAGGATAAGAAGCTTCACGGAATAATTTGTCCAGGCAATGTTGCTACAATAACAGGAGAGAAAGATTTTAAATTTATTTATGAAAAATATAAAATTCCTGCTGTTATATGTGGCTTCCAAGGTGAAGAAATATTAGGAGGAATATATTTTTTGCTCAAAAGTATTTACGAAAAAAGTAAAAAAGTTCCTTACCATGGCTTTGAAAATTTATATAAAAAATGGGTAAGTTATGATGGAAATAAAAGAGCTAAGAGCTTAATGAATAAGGTTTTTATAATAGAAGGTGTAGCATGGAGAGGAATTGGAAGGATTGAAAATTCAGCTCTAGTCATAAATGGTAAGTATGACCACTTAGATGCAATTAATAAATTTAATTTAAAAGATCATTTTAAAAATAAGGATACCATATTTAAAAATAAATCTGGTTGTAGATGCAGTGATGTTTTGCTTGGCAATATATATCCTTTCCAATGTGCTTTTTTCGGAGAAAGGTGTAACCCTGAAACGCCATGTGGGCCATGTATGATATCAACGGAGGGGGCTTGTGCTGCGTATTATAAATATAAGATGGTGGTGATGTAAATATGAAGGAGGATGCTATTGAGCTTATTCATGGAGAAGGGGGAAAGTATACTGAAAAATTAATAAAGGAGATATTTTATGCAAGTTTTAAAAATGATATCTTATTAAAAAATGCCGATTCTGCATTGATAAACCTTTCTTCAAAAGAAATTGCAATGACAACAGATTCCTTTGTGGTAAATCCTATATTCTTTAGGGGAGGGGATATAGGCAAATTAGCTGTTTGTGGAACTGTAAATGACCTAATAGCTTGTGGAGCAGAGCCTTTATATTTAAGTGCTGCATTCATTATAGAAGAAGGTTTTTTTCTAAAAGATTTAGTGACCATTGTAAATTCTATGAAGAAAGTCTGTGAATTTGCTAAGGTCAGTATAGTTACAGGAGATACTAAGGTAGTACCTAAAGGTAAAGGAGATAAAATATTTATAAATACCACAGGAATTGGAGTTGTGGATGGGTACAAGTCCAAAAACATAGAATGTAATGATAAAATAATAATAACAGGAACTATTGCGGAACATGGCACTGCAATAGCTTTGGATAGATATAATTTAAAAGTGAAGGGAGATATAGCCAGTGATTGTGCCCATTTAAATTATCTTCTAAGGTACATAAAGAACTACTGTAATCATATAAAATTTATGAGAGACCCAACTAGAGGCGGTGTGGCTCAAGTATTAAATGAAATATCTAAAGAAAGCGGTTTAGGAATACATTTATTACAAAATAAAATCCCTATAAGACAAGAAGTGGAAGCCATAAATGATATGTTAGGTATTAATCCACTTTATTTGGCTTGCGAAGGAAGAATGATAATTGTAGCAGATGAATATGCATGTAACCACATAGTAGAAGACCTAAAAAATAGATGTAATTGTGAAGCTAGCATCATAGGTGAATTTACCAATGAAAGTAAGTTTGTATATATTGAAAATGACTTTGGCGGCAAAAGTATACTAGGAGAGTTAGACACTCAAATACTTCCAAGGATATGTTGAGGATTTGAAATCCAAATATCTAACTATTTAATTAAATTGGTTTCACATTTATAAGTTTCTACGAAAATAATTGGGCATTCCAAAAGGGGAGATAAGTACATAATGACGTCGCTTCAAAAAAGGCGCTTCTCCCATTATATACTTATCTCCCTTATGTTTTACAAATATATTTTCAGAATTAAATTATGACATATTAGTTCTTCATTTATAAATTTCTACAAAAGTAATTTAGTTTCACAAATAGATTTAATAGATTAATAGATGATAGATGTGGTAGAAATCTCTTTAATGGGATTACTTCAATATCTAAACATCTAAAAAACTAGACATCTAAGCATCTAACTAACATTTATACTTTAATCTTTGATATGTATATCTTATAATTACATATATACGTTATATAATATTACTATATATGTAATTATAAGGTAAAAGGGGGATAATATGATTGATAATTCGTCCTATGCAGAGAGGATACTTAAGTGCTTATTAGATAATTTAGATGAGGGAATTCACATTGTAAATTCTAGTGGAAGAACTATATATTACAATAAAAGCATGGGAAAAGTGGAGGGGATAGATCCTAGTGAAGTATTTGGTAAAAAAGTTAATGAGTATTTAGAAACTGTAGAAGAAAGTTCCTCTACTCTTATAAAGGCTTTAAAAACTGGGGAGAGAATTCAAGATTTAATACAACATTACAGCAATGAAAACAATAAGAAGGTTATAACTATAAATACTACGGTTCCCGTAGTTGTAGAAGGAGAAAATGTAGCAGCTATTGAAATTGCTAAAGATATGACTCAACTTAAGGAACTAACGGAGTGTATACATAAATTACAAAAAAACAATGAAGAAGTAAAAAAGCATTATACTTTTGATGATATATATGGTGAAGGCAAACTCATGAAAAAAGTTATAGAAAAAGCTAAAAGAGCAAGCATATCTAATTCTCCCATTCTAATTTATGCAGAGACTGGCTGTGGAAAAGAAGTTTTTGCTCAGAGTATTCATTATGGTGGATTAAGAAAAGATAAGCCTTTTATACCAATAAATTGCGCTGCTATTCCAGCTGCTTTACTTGAAGGAATGTTGTTTGGTACAGAAAAAGGAAGCTTTACTGGAGCAGAAGATAAAAAAGGATTATTTGAAGAGGCCAATAGAGGTACTATTCTATTAGATGAGGTTAATTCCATGGAGCCCTATTTACAGTCTAAACTTTTAAGGGTGCTTCAAGACGGATGCATAAGGCCTATAGGTAGTAATAAGACCATAGAAGTAGACGTGAGAGTAATAGCTACACTAAATGAAGAACCTGAAAAGCTTATAGAAAGTGGAAAGCTTAGAAAGGATTTTTATTATAGGTTAAGTGTAATAAGTATAAATATACCACCATTAAGAGAAAGAAAGGAAGATATTCCTATACTTATAAAAAATTTTATTGAACATTATAATAAAGTTTTACATAAAAATATAGAAAAAATAGATGAGCAAGTTTTTGAAAAACTTTTACAGTATAATTGGCCTGGCAATATAAGAGAATTAAGAAATGTAATTGAAGCAGCTATGAATATGACCAATTATGAATTAACTCTAAATCGTAAGCATTTTGAATCTAGGATATTTAATAATTTTTATAATAAAGTTCATACAGATATTGATAATTTAAATATTGATGAAGATTTTAATTTAGAACAGTATATTAAAGATATAGAGAGTAAGATAATAGAAAAAGCATTAAGAGAAAGTAATTATAATATTAGTAAAGCTTCTAAGAAGTTAAACATTTCAAGGCAAAATCTACAATATAAATTAAAAAAATATAATGTAAAGAAGTAAAAAATACTAAAAAAATACTTAGAAGATATAATAAATCTAGATAAGTGCAAAAATATTTTACGGAGCAGCAAAATATCTTGCAGGTGTTTTTCTTTAGGAAGTTGCTGGAAGTAATTTGAAAACTTTGCAATAAAATTTAGAAAAACTGCAAAAATTTTTGCATTAGGAAAACCATGTATTCATGTAAAGTCGCATGAATACATGGTTTTCTTTGTTGGCATATAAGTTGCTATACAGATAAGCAAAGGTTTAGAAATTATTTAAATAAAAATAAATTTATGGTAGGTGAAGATTTATGATAAAAAAAGGAACATGGGTTGAAATTGAGGAGATTGTTTTGACACCAGAGGATAGATCTCAAAGCATACCAGAAGAAACAAGAATCATATCTCTAAAGTGTTGGACAAGAGGAAATTGTTTAAGTGATTGTGAAGTAGGCAGCGAAGTTCAGGTTGAAACCATTGTAGGAAGAATTGTTAAAGGAGAAGTTGTAGAAGTAGAACCAGGATATTATCATTCCTTTGGAAGGTATGTAAAGGAAGTAGAGTATATAGGAAAGCAAGCAAGAAAGCTTATAGAAGATTAGTATTAAAGTTTGTTTTTAGTTAAAAAGGGGGTAATAGGCTATGAATAAATATGATGAGCTTATGGCTAGAAAAAATGAGATAATGCTAAAATCCGTGGGTATAGACTATGACAAATATGAGAATGGAAAACTTTCATTTGACTATGAAAAACTTATGGATGATGTGGGATACTCTTTAGAGGATATAGAAAAAATTCAAAAAGAAGCTGGAGTAGGAAATACTCCACTATTAGAACTTAGAAATATTACAAAGCTTGCAAGAAAAGTATCTAAAACTGGTAAAGCAGCTAGAATATTTGTAAAGGATGAAAGTTGTAATCCATCAGGAAGTTTCAAAGATAGGAGGGCTAGTGTTTCTGTATATGACGCTATGAAAAGAGGTTACAAGGGAGTAGCAGCGGCCACTTCAGGTAACTATGGAGCAGCGGTAGCATCTCAAGCTAATATAAGAGGACTTAGATGTATAATAGCTAACGAATGTTATGATTCAAGGAAAGTAGGACAGCCAGAGATATTAGAAAAGGGTAGAAAGTGTGAAGGATATGGTTCAGAAGTTTTAAGACTTACTGTAGGACCAGAACTATTTTATACATTTTTAAAAATACTTGAAGATACAGGATATTATAATGCTTCATTATATTCAACTTATGGAGTGGCTGGTATAGAGACCTTAGGAAATGAAATTATTAAGGAATGTAGAGAAAGGTTAGGGAAAGATCCTGTGGCTGTAATAGTAACCCATGCAGGTGGAGGAAATACTACAGGAACTGCAAGAGGAATTATAAAGGCTGGAGGTAAGGATACAAAGATTGTAGGTGCATCTGTAGATCTTTCAGGGTTACATATGGCATCTGATATAGACTTCAATAAGAAATCCTTTACAACAGGGCACACTGGTTTTGGAATTCCATTTATGACTAATCCAGATAGATCTGATGTGCCAAGAAGTGCAGCAAGACCTTTAAGATATTTAGATAGATATGTAACCATAAGTCAAGGGGAAGTATTTTGGATGACAGAACTTGTGGCGCAGATAGAGGGACTGGAAAGAGGACCTGCTGGAAACACATCTTTAGCAGCAGCCTTTGCTGTTGCTCAAGAATATGATGATGATGAAATAATAGTGGTTCAGGAAACTGAATATACAGGAGCAGGTAAACACTTAATACCTCAGCTTAATTTTGCAAAAGAAAATGGAATAGAAGTTTTTGTAGGGAATCCAAATGATCAAATACCAGGTAAAAATATAATATTACCTTCTCATCCAAATCTTGTATCAGTAAAAGATATGGATATGGATTCTTTAAGAAACTCCTATGTTAAAAATGTTTTGAAAAAAGTAAATGATAATAAAATTAATCAAGTTGATTTTGATTTCTTAGTAGATGAAACAAAGATGAAGAGAGAAGAGATTATGTATATCTTAAAAGAAAATAATATTGAAATAGAATAGGGGTGGATTTTATGAAAAGACAAGATGATTATGAAAATAGAAGGCAGCATTTAAAAGACTTAAATGATGAACAGCTTTATGAAAGATTTTGGAGTCTTACTGAACAAATTGTAAAACCATTAGTAGATTTATCATATACTCACACATCACCAGCTATTGAACGTTCAGTATTATTAAGAATGGGTTTTTCAAGCCTTGAAGCTAAGCCTATAGTGGAATATGGAATTAGATGGGATCTCCTAGGAAAGGGTATAGGAAATGTGGTTTTAACCTATGGGAAATTAACCAATAAGCATTACTTGGAAGCAGGAGAGGAATTAGCTAAGGGAATAGGCTGGGATTTAATTGTTGAAAAAATGAAAGGCGGTGACAAATAATGGTTGAAAAATTACAGGATAATGAAAAATTAGATGTAGAAGAAATATTAAAAGATCTAGATAAATATGAGCCAAAATGGAGAGGGTGGCATTGGAGAGAAGCTTACCCAGAAGGACAAATGGGGGAGTTTACCTATAAAGAAATATCGCAGCCTTTAAAAAATAGTCAACCATTGCCAGCAGCTAGAAGTTTTAATAGCATAGATCCTCAACCATTACCGGTTATTACTACAGAGATAGCTTCAGGAAGATTTGAAGACGATTTGAGAAGAATGAGAATGGCCGCTTGGCATGGTGCAGATCATTTAATGGTTATAAGAACAGCAGGACAGAGCCATTTTGATGGATTAATAGAAGGAACACCAGAAGGCGTAGGGGGAGTTCCTATTACTAGAAAACAGGTTAGAGCTACAAGAAAAGCTATAGATTTAATAGAGGAAGAAGTAGGAAGAAAAATTAATTTTCATTCTTATGTTTCAGGTGTTGCAGGACCAGATATAGCTGTTATGTTTGCAGAAGAAGGGGTAAATGGTGCTCACCAAGATCCTCAATACAATATACTTTACAGAAATGTAAATATGTTTAGATCCTTTGTAGATGCAGCTGTGGCTAAGGGAATAATGACTTCAGTAGACATGCTACAGATAGATGGAGCTCATAATGCCAATGCAACAGCTATGAAGGGATATAATGTAATGCCAGAGCTTATGGTTCAACATGCTATAAACGCTAAATTTTCAGAAATGGTTGGTATGAAACCAGAAAATATTGCACTATCTACAGTGCCGCCTACATCTGCGCCGGCTCCTTGTATGAGATATGACCTTCCTTATGCAGTGGCTTTAAGACAGTTATTTGATAGATACAAAATGAGAGCTCAGATGAACACTAAGTATATAGAATCTTGTGAAAGAGAAGCTACAGTTGGTCATACATTAAATTTATTAATATCAGAACTAACTTCTGCTCATATTCAAAGTACCATAACTCCAGATGAAGGTAAAAACGTTCCATGGCACTACAATAATATACATGCTATAAATACAGCGAAACAAGCATTTGTAAGCATGGATGGATTGATGGATATGGTGGAGCTAAAGAAAATAGGATATTTACCAGAGAAGGTAAGAGAATTAAAGGAAAGAGCGATTTTATTCCTAGAAGAAGTGTTAGAAGCTGGTGGATACTTTAAGGCAGTAGACACAGGATTCTTTGTAGATTCAGGTTTATATCCAGAAAGAAACGGAGACGGTATTGCAAGAAAAATGGACGGCGGAGATGCTGTGGACACTATAGTAAAAAGAGAAGAAGATTACTTTGCGCCAGTTTGCGGACATTTTGGATATAACAATATACCAAAAGAATATAAAAAATCATGTGATGCTATAGAGGAATGTACATTATGTAAGCACTCAAAAATTAAGTATATAGATGAACTTGATGAAGATGATAATGCCTTTAAGAGAATGGAAAAAGTTAAGGAAGATGGTACAGTAGTGCCAGAAGTTCAGTGGAGTAAGGACGGATATTTAAAGGTTACACTATTCTTGCCAGAAGATGAGCAGATAAGTGAAGCAGCAGCACTGGAAATGGGAAAGAGAATGAATTTAAAGGATGTAGAAATCATTCATAAGCAAGTTATGCAAAAATCTGAAGGAACTTTAGTTGAAATTAAGGGAGTTTGTGACTTTACTCCTGTAAAACGTGATGAATTAGTTCTGCCAAAGAGAAGAAAAGTTTTACCTGATAATGTAATGAGAGATTATGTAAAGGAAAATCCAATAAAAGTTGTAGCTGCTACAGTGGGAGAGGATGAACACTCTGTTGGATTAAGAGAAGTCATTGATATCAAACATGGGGGAGTGGAAAGGTTTGGCGTAGAGGCAATATATCTTGGAACTTCATGTCCTGTAGAAAAACTTGTGGACGCAGCTATAGAATCAAAGGCTCAGGCAATATTATGCAGTACTATAATCACTCACAATGATGTTCACACAAAGAATATGCAGAAGTTAAATGACTTGTGCATAGAAAAAGGAGTGAGAGATAAGTTAATACTTGCCTCCGGTGGAACTCAAGTGACAGACGAAATAGCTAGAGCAAATGGAATGGATGTTGGTTTTGGAAGAGGTTCCAACGGTACAGATGTTGCATCTTTCATAATTAAAAAGCTTATGGGAGTTAATACAGAGGAAGATGAAGTAACCCTTTAGTTTCACACCAGGTTATGCATAATTAAGAATGGTATCAAGTGGTTCTTAGGTTCAGATGGAGTTTGCTTAAAAGGAATACTTACTCCAGCTGAAGCTTAGAAAAACTTATCCAGGGACGTAGCATCCGTTATCTCCCACTTATAGAAGATGGGAGTGTTACGGATGGTAGTCATCGGATAAACAGGGGGCGTTTTATGAAAGTTGATTATTTGGTAGCAGAAATAGGAAGTACCACTACACTGGTAACGGCTTTTAACATAAAAACTAAAAAAAATAAGGATATATTTGTAGAGGCAGAATTTCAAGGAAAAAGCTGTACCACAGTGCTAGATGGAGATGTGACTATAGGTCTTAAAAATGCAGTTAAGGATATTGAAGATCAAGTAGGCGAATCTATAACTTGGGGAAAGATGCTGGCAACTAGTAGTGCAGCGGGAGGGCTTAAAATAACAGTTCATGGACTTATGGAAAGAATGACTGTTAAGGCTGCAAAAGAAGCTGCATTAGGTGCTGGTGGCATAATAAAAATGGTTACATCAGGGAAAATGAGGAAAAGTGACATAAAGAGAATACATGAAATAAATCCTAACATGATAATGATTGCAGGGGGAACAGATTATGGAGAAAGAGAAACATCCATTTATAATGCAGAGATTATCAGTAAGGAGAAATTCAATATACCCATAGTTTACTGTGGAAACGTTGAAAACAGAGAAGAAATAAAAGATACATTTAAAGATCAGGAATTATATATTGTTGACAATGTTTACCCAAGTATAGATGAATTAAATGTAGAGCCAGCTAGAAAGGTAATACAAGAAGCCTTTGAAAGAAATATTATAAAAGCCCCAGGAATGAATAAAATAAAGGAAATGGTAGATGGAAGCATAATGCCTACTCCTGGAGCTGTTATGGAAAGTGCAAAAATTCTTTATGATATGATAGGAGATTTAGTGGTTTTAGATGTGGGGGGAGCCACCACAGATGTTCATTCTGTTACAGATGGAAGCGCGGTGGTTTTAGATATGCTTGTGAACCCTGAACCAAAGGCTAAAAGAACCGTAGAAGGGGATATCGGAGTATTTATAAACAGTAAAAACATTATAGATATATTGGATATCAGGGATTTAGCAGACCTTAAAAAAGAATATGTAAGCAGTCATATAAAAGCAATACCTACAGAACCTGAGGAGATAACTGCCAGCAGTATATTAACTAAGAAAGCTGTAGATGTTGCAATAAACAGACATGTAGGAACTATAAAAAGAAAATATGGTGGAGATAGTGGATTTATAGCCTATGGAAAAGACCTATCTCAAGTTAAATATATAGTAGGCACAGGAGGAGCACTTACAAGATTGCCAGCAGGAAAAGAGCCACTCTTGAATGTAAGATACATGAGTGACGATGTTACCATGCTCCCAAGAAAAGGCGCTAAAGCGTTATTGGATAAAAATTATATTATGGCATGTGCAGGAGTTTTAAGTAGGGAAAATAGAGAAGCTGCTGAGGCACTACTTAGACAAAGTTTAGGAATAACTAAAGACATGGAAAAATTAGAGGAATAAAAGTAAAAGGAGAGTCTCATTATGAGAAAACAGTATCCCTGTGTGGAAGTTGATTTGTCAAAGGTAACTCACAATGCAAAACAAATTTTATACATGTGTAAAAGTAAAGGAATAGACGTTGTTGGAGTAACCAAGGTTTTCTGTGCAGAAATTCCTATTGTAAAGGCTTTACTTCAGGCAGGCTTTACCCATATTGGAGATTCAAGAGTCCAAAATTTAAAGAAAATGGAACAAATAAGTTGCAAAAAAATGTTACTTAGAATTTCCATGGAAAGTGAAGCAGAGCAGGTTATTAAGTATAGTGATGTTAGTTTAAATTCTGAACTAGAAACTATAAAAATATTATCAAAGAAAGCTAAGGAATTAAATAAAACCCATAATATCATTTTAATGGTGGACATAGGTGATTTAAGAGAGGGCGTTTTAGTAGAAGATGTACTGGATATTACTGGGGAAATAATAAAATTAGACAACATAAATTTAATAGGACTAGGTACTAACGTAACTTGCTATGGAGGAGTGATTCCTGATAAGGATAATTTGATGAAACTTGTAAATTTAAGAAATGATATTAAAAATACTTATGATTTAGATTTACCCATTATTTCAGGAGGAAACTCTAGTAGTTTGTACCTAGTAATGAATGGAACTATTCCAAAAGAAATCAATCAATTAAGAGTAGGAGAGGGAATTGCACTTGGACGTGAAACTTCCTTTGGAGATGCAATACCAAGTTGCTATGACGATGCTTTTATATTAAAAGGTGAAATTATAGAAATAAGGGATAAACCTACAGTTCCTACAGGGAGAATCGGAATGGATGCCTTTGGAAATACACCTCGCTTTGAGGATAAAGGTATAAGGAAAAGAGCTATTGTGGCAGTAGGAAGACAGGATATAAAAGTAGATGGACTCTTTCCTTTAGATGAAAATATAAGTATTTTTGGAGCTAGCAGTGATCATTTACTTTTAGATGTTACGGATAGTGTAGAGTCACTGAGGGTAGGAGACATTGTAAAATTTAAAATGGACTATGGTTGTTTGCTTGCATCAATGACTTCAAATTATGTTACAAAATATTATGAAGGGCAACCTGAGTATGCTTTGGTTAATTATTAATGAAGTTTTGAGTATTAAATAAATTACATGGAGGGGTTTAATATGGAAAGAAAGATAAAAGTTGTAGTTTGGGGACTAGGTTCAATGGGAAGCGGTATCGCTAAAATGATATTAGGAAAACAGGGATTTACAATTGTAGGAGCTATAGATACAGATCCGAGTAAAGTTGGCAGAAAGCTTTGGGATATATTAGGGGTAGAAGAGAATGAAGACAATGGTTGTGTGGTTACAAATAAGGCTGAAGAGGTTATAAAAAAGGGTTTTGCAGATGTTTGCGTTATGGCTACAGCTTCATTTACAAAGGTAGTATTTCCATCGATAAAAATGGCAGCAGAAGCGGGAATGGATATAGTTAGTACAGCGGAAGAAATGGCCTATCCAAGAGTTTTAGATCCGGAATTATCCGATGAAATGGATAGAATAGCTAAGGAAAATAATGTGTCAATATTAGGAACAGGTGTAAATCCCGGATTTATAATGGATTTAATGGTTATTGCATTGACAGGTGTTTGTGATACTGTGGATAAAATAAATGTAGCTAGAATAAATGATCTTGCTTGTTTTGGAAAAGCAGTTATGATTGAACAAGGAATAGGACTTAAGCCAGAAGAATTTAACGAAGGAGTAAAAAATGACACAGTAGCAGGACATGTAGGATTCCTACAATCCTTTGGAATGTTTGAAGAAGCATTTAATGTAAAGTTTAATAATGTTAGACAGGAAAAAGAAGCGATATTGACAAATGTTCCTCGTAGCACAGATATTGTTTTAGTTAATCCAGGAGATGTGGCAGGATGTAGACAATTAGGATATGCAAGCTTAGAAGATAAAGAATTTATTGTAATGGAGCACCCTCAACAGATAAGACCAGAATTAGAAAATGTAGATACTGGGGATTATATTTCCATAAAAGGATATCCAAACATAGACCTTCAAATAAAACCGGAAATACCAGGAGGTATTGCTACTATAGCTATATGTGTAAACATGATACCCCTTGTGATGAATTCTACACCAGGATTAAAAACAATGCTTGATCTGCCAGTTCCAAGAGCTATAATTGGCGATGTTAGAGAATTGGTAGATATCAGAGAATAATCCTATTCATAATGGTTACTTTTTTAAGATAGTTACTTTTAAAAGTAACCATTTTTAAAAATGAAAAAACTATAAAAAATTGGGGATGTGAGGTATTAAAATGGAGGGTAATAATGAAAAAAAGCTTGGATTAGGTTTATTAATAGCTTTAGGTATAGGCTCGATGATTGCCTCAGGAATTTTTAATAGTCCAACGGATTTAGTTATTTATTCTAACCCACAGGCGGTGCTTATAGCTTGGGGCATAGGGGTATCTGGAGTAATAATGTTAGCACTGGTATTTAATATGCTTTCCAACAAGAGACCGGAACTAAAAGGAGGAATTTATTCTTATGCTAGAGCAGGTTATGGACCATTTATAGGATTTAACTGTGCATGGGGATATTGGATGAGTTCATTTTTAGGAAATGTATCATTTACTCTTTTGATTTTTAAAACTATTAATAGCTTAATTGGAGAACAATATCAAATGCCTCCAGTTATAACTTTTATATTAGGTTCTGCCCTTTTGTGGTCATATTATTTTATAATAAAAAGGGGAATAAAAGAGGCTGGAGTACTTAATGTGATAATAACCATTGCTAAAGTTATACCTTTAATTCTAGTAATCATATTTGGAATACTAGCTTTTAAAGGAGAGATATTTTACGTACCTAACTGGCAAAATGTTTTAGCATCCTCAGGGGAAGCCACTAATATAGGAAAACAGGTAAGTGGCGCTATGGGAACGGTTCTATGGTGTTTTGTAGGTGTTGAAGCTTTGGTAGTGTTATCAGAAAGAGCTGAAACACAGAAATCAGTTGGTAAAGCTACAGTAATTGCATTATTGGTCACAGCTGAACTTTATGTGGCTATATCAATTTTATCCATGGGAGTTGTGCCAGCTAAAGTTTTAGTTAATTCGACAACTCCATTGGCAGATGTTTTATTAGCTACATCCCTTGGAAAAGCAGGCGCTGTAATAATTAAATTAGGTATTATAATTTCAAATATTGGAGCTTTACTTTGCTGGAATCTATTAACTACTGAAATATTATATGTGCCGGCTGTTCAAGATGATTTAATGCCTCAATGGTTTAAAAAGACCAATGAAAAAAATGTACCAGTTAATGCTTTGCTATTTACCATAACAGCTATACAGATATTTTTAATTGCATTGCTTTCACCGGCATTGCAAAAAGGATACTATGTAGCAACTCATATAGCAACTACGAACATATTATTACCTTATTTAATATCCTCAATGTTTGCATTTAAAGTTTTTAGAAGTGAAAAGGGATGCATAAAAGAAAAAGTTATATCTTTAATATCAATTATTTATTCTCTTTATGTTATCTATGCCGTAGGAATTGCATATTTAGGTTTAGCATTTATTATGTATTCCACAGGAATAGTTATATATATTAAAGGTAAAAAAGAGAAGAATGAAAGTGTTACAAGTAGAGAAAAGGGTTATATGGCTATTATGCTTATTATATCTGTAATTATGATAATATTAGCAGTTACAGGTAAGATTTCAGTGTAAGCTTTAGTTTGTTAAATAGATTTTTAGATGAATAGATTAATAGATTATAGATGTGGTGGAAATCCCTTTAATGGTATTTCTTCAATGATAATTTAGCTTCCAAACATAGAGCTAAGCATGCAGTGAATCAGCATAAGAAACATTATGTAGCATTTTTAATTTGTTGTACTCATTAAATTGATTTTACATTTATAAGTTTCTACAAAAATAATTGGGTATCCAGAATGAGAACTGAGATACATAGTGACGTCGCTTCGAAAAAGGCGCTCCTCCCACTATATACCTCAGTTCTCTTATGTTTTACAGATGTATTTTCAAAATTAAATAATATATGAAACTATAAAAAATACAAATTTATAAACATTCTAGAGCATAGTTTGTCCATAAACATATATTTTATTTAGATTTCTTTTCTACGGTTACAGTTTCTAATACTTTATCTTTAAACTCATTAATCCACCCTTAGATTCATACTTCAATCTAGAATCATCTTCGGATTCAGGTTCTCCTAATTTTTCTTTAATTTGATCTAGGGATAAGCCTTTTGGCGCTAGCTCGTCAATGCTTACGCCATCATAGTAAACCTCTGGATTTGTATAGTAATATCTAATAGATCTAATTGTACAGTGTTCTGTTCTTTTTTCTTCACCTATAGACATTTCTAAAACAAAAATGTTTCCCGTAATGGATAGCAAAATTATACAATATTATGGAAAAATCATGAAAAATTGTTAGTATAGTATAATGTTTTTTATAAAGGTTTCGATAATTAAAAGGTTTATTAGATTCTTATGGTAAAAGTATAATAAATTTATTTTACTTAAGAATGTTTTAGAAATAAGGAGGAGCAAAATGTCAAGATGGCTAGATGAACATGATGAGCATATAGAGGAGATTAAAGAAAAATCAAAAAATAATCCTCTGATTGTATTAGGAGTAATTGGTGGGATAGTAATAGCTCTTTTGATTTATTCCAGGTCATTGGAAGCTTTAAAAGTAACATCACCAGCTATAATAGCAGCTATAGTGGGACTTTTCATAAGGAAAAAGAGAGATAAGGAAAAAGGTGATCCATATTTAAGAAAGAGTGTAGAAAAATATCTTACTACGCTAGAGGAAGTAGAAGCCTTTGATAGGGAAATGTACGGTGAACCTAAGTATAAAGTTGAATTTGGAAATGAAAAAAATTATTTAGCAATTACTGATAACTGGATGGTAAAATGTAAGTCTAATTTTGACAGAAAAGACTTTACAATATATAAACTAGATGAAATAAAAATTATAAAACCTATTACAATGAAAGCTGTAGGTAGTTCCATTCTATTCAAAAGAGAATATCACTTACAAATAATATTTAAGGATAGTAGTGAGGGAATGATTTTCATAGAAAGTAAAAAGAAATGCATGGAAATTAAAGAAAATCTTCAAAGACTACTGTCTTTAGTTGAATTTTGGGGAGTATAATAAATAAAAATTATATACATTAAATCAAAGCTATGATGTAGACTATGTTCTTATCATAGCTTTAATTTTAATTTTATATATTTTACCATAGTAAATCTTTCGTTTAAATATTGATATTAAGTGCAGTTTAGTATAGCATTATAGTTAAGTAACATATTTTGGAAGAGGGGTAAAATGGAGAGATACATTCGATTAGAAATATTAGCTGTTGATAGAATTGGCATAACATCGGAGATTTTAGAAAAAATATATAAATTAAATATAGACCTTACTTCTGTAGAGGTTTTCCCTAATAGAGTTTGCATGAAAATAAAGGATATACATGAAAATAAAATTGAAGAATTAAAAGAAAATATATTCAAAATTAAAGGAGTATTCGAAATCAATAGGATTGAATTATTAGAACATGAAAAATACCAAAGAAAGCTCCTTGCTATTATAGATTCAATAGATGATGGAATAATGTATATAAATAAAAATTCAGAGATTGAAATCTTTAATAGTTATTGTGAAAACGTGTTTTATTACTCAAAGGAAGATATCGTAGGAAAAAATATCAATAGTTTAATGAAAAATAGTCCTATAATAGATTTGATAAATAGTGGGGAAAAGCACGATAATATTGAAATTTATTTGGAAAACGGCAGAGGTAAAAGTCATTATTTAACCACCATAAGGCCAGTAAAGGATGACAATGATAATAATATTGGAGTGGTGTCTTCTATTAGAGATATGAAAAAGGTAATAGAGATCGCCAATGTTGTTTCTTCAAGCGATAATAGAGTTTTTAAAGATATCATAGGTAATAGTTCATCTATTGAAAGAGCAAAGGGAATGGTGAGGGCTGTTGCAAATAGTAATTCTACAGTTATTTTAAGAGGGGATAGTGGTACGGGAAAAGAATTATTTGCAAGAGCAATTCATAATCTTAGTCGTAGAAAAGATGAGAAATTTGTACCTGTAAATTGTGCAGCTCTTCCAAATAATTTAATTGAAAGTGAACTCTTTGGATATGAGAAAGGAAGTTTTACTGGTGCTTTTACTACTAAGGAAGGGCTTTTTAAAGAAGCCCATGAAGGAACCCTATTTTTAGATGAAATTGGAGAGCTTCCTCTATTATTACAGGCTAAACTTTTAAGAGTACTTCAAGAAGGGGTTATAAGAAAAGTAGGAAGTAATATTGAAGAGAATGTAGATGTTAGAATAGTTTGTGCTACCAATAGAGATTTAGAAGAAATGGTGAAGCAAGGCAAATTTAGAGAGGATCTTTATTATAGATTGAACGTTATTCCTATATATATACCACCATTAAGGGAACATTTAGAAGATATACCAAGTTTAGTTACATTTTTTATTGAGGATCTAAACAAAAGGATTAACAAAAACATTTTAGGAGCGGAATTAGAGTTTATAAATAACCTAATGAAGTATAATTGGCCTGGAAATGTTAGAGAGCTTAGAAATGTTGTAGAAAGAGCTATGAATTTATGTAATGATGAATTGCTAAAGAAAGAGCACTTAATGATCCATCTTCATGAAAATCCTAAAAGAACAGAATGTTCGGTAAAAAATGGAAACTTAAAATTGAAAGATATAGTCGAAATAGCAGAGAAAGAGGCTATCATTAAGTCTTTAAAAAAGAATAAAACCTTTAGAAAAGCCGCAAAAGATCTAGGAGTATCCCATACAACAGTAATAAATAAGATAAATAAGTATGGAATAGAGTGGAAAGAATAATTTACACATGGAAAGAATATTTTACGCTAAATACTGTAAAGTGGCATAAAATGTTTACAGAAAATTTGAAATATTTAAACTGAATCTATCAAATCCTTGTGTACCAATGTATCCTAGTACATTTATATATAGTCATAAAACTTGGCATGGCATTTGCTTTAGTATATATAGAAATATATATAACAAAATAAGGGGGATTTGCTATGAATAAAGAAAATATGGCTAATATGGGATTTGGAACTAAAGCAGTACACGGAGGACACAAAAAGGATTCACAATATGGTGCACTAGGTACTCCTATATATCAAACTTCTACTTTTATATTTGAATCAGCAGAACAGGGTGGAAGAAGATTTGCTGGAGAAGAATGTGGACATATATATACAAGGCTTGGTAATCCAACTACGGATCAATTGGAAGAAAAAATTGCTATACTAGAAGGAGGAGAAGCAGCTGTTGCTACAGCGTCTGGTATGGGAGCTATTTCATCCGCATTATGGTCAGCTCTAAAGGCAGGGGATCATATGGTGGCAGACGATACACTTTATGGATGCACTTATGCATTATTAAGTCATGGATTAACTAGATATGGTATAGAAGTTACTTTTGTTGATACTACTAATCTAGAAGAAGTTAAAAAAGCTATGAGACCAAATACTAGGGTAGTTTATTTAGAAACTCCTGCTAATCCAAATTTAAAGGTTACTGATATTAATAAAGTTTCACAAATAGCTCATGAAGTAGAAGGATGTATGGTATTTGTTGATAATACTTTCTGTACTCCATATATACAAAGACCATTAGAACTAGGAGCTGACGTAGTGTTACACTCAGTTACGAAATACTTAAATGGTCATGGAGATGTTATCGCTGGTTTTGCAGTAGGTAAAAAGGAATTTATAGACCAAGTAAGATTATTTGGAGTAAAAGATATGACTGGCGCTGTTTTAAGTCCTTTTGATGCATTTCTTGTTATTAGAGGTATGAAAACTTTAGAAGTTAGAATGGAAAGACATTGTCAAAACGCAATGAAAGTAGCTGAGTTTTTAGAGAATCACCCAGCAGTTGAAAAGGTATACTATCCAGGATTAGAGAGTTTTGAATATTATGAAATAGCTAGAAAGCAGATGGCTTTACCAGGAGGTATGATTTCATTTGAGTTAAAGGGGGGATTAGAAGAAGGAAGAATAGTTATGAACAATGTAAAACTAGCTAGTTTAGCTGTAAGTTTAGGGGATGCAGAAACCTTAATTCAGCATCCAGCATCAATGACTCATTCACCATACACAAAAGAAGAGAGAATGGCGGCAGGAATTAGCGATGGATTAGTAAGGCTGTCTATTGGACTAGAAACAGTAGAAGACATAATTGAAGATTTAAAGGCAGCATTGGATTTAGTAGTTAAATAATACTTTTATTTTTTCTTTATGGATGGGGGATAGAGTTCAATAAAATTAAATAGGGGGAATTGTAATGGAAAACAAGAAAAAGTCAAGTGGTCTGGCATTACTACCTTTTTTAGTGTTTGTGGCTATTTATCTTGGTAGCGGGATAATACTGCAATCAAAAGGTGTAGAGATGGCTTTCTATCAGTTACCAGCACCTGTAGCTATCTTCTGTGGAATAATAAGTGCATTTTTCATTTTAAAAGGAACTGCTGAGGAAAAGTTTGATGCATTATTAGAAGGGTGCGGAAATAAAGATATTATTATAATGTGTACAATCTATCTGTTAGCCGGTGGTTTTGCTGCTGTATCTAAGGCTATAGGAGGAGTGGATTCCACTGTTAACTTAGGGCTTACTTATATACCGACACAATATATAGCAGTGGGATTATTTATAATAACTTCTTTTATATCAATATCCACAGGAACATCTGTTGGTTCAATTGTAGCTGTTGGTCCAATTGCTGTAGGACTTGCAGAAAAATCAGGACTATCTCTACCTTTTGTTCTAGCTGCAGTAATGGGAGGAGCTATGTTTGGTGATAACCTCTCAGTAATATCGGATACCACCATTGCTGCCACCAGAACCCAAGGTTGCGAGATGAGGGATAAGTTTAGAGTAAATATATATATAGCAGCTCCTGCAGCCATAATAACTATAATCTTACTATTAATATTTGGACGTCCAGACGTGATTCCGCCAGCGCAAGTTTATGATTACAACATTATTAAAGTTTTACCATACCTATTAGTTTTGATTCTATCCTTAATCGGAGTTAATGTTTTCGTAGTTCTAACCCTTGGAATAATGGTTTCAGGTGGAATTGGATTGGCTTATGGAAATCTTACAATAATAAGTTTTTCACAAGAAATATTTAATGGTTTCTTAGGAATGATAGATATATTCTTATTATCAATGTTTACCGGTGGTCTTGCCCATATGATTACTAAGGCTGGAGGAATTCAATATCTATTAGATAAAATTCAAAGCATGATAAAGGGAAGAAGGTCTGCAGAAGTAGGAATTGGAGCTCTAGTAGCAATTACAGATGCAGCTGTTGCTAATAATACAGTAGCAATAATAATTAATGGACCTATAGCAAAAGAAATGTGTAATAAATATAAAGTTGACCCGAGAAGAAGTGCAGCCATGCTTGACATATTTTCTTGTATTATGCAGGGGGTAATTCCTTATGGAGCTCAGATGTTAATACTTTTAAGCTTTACTAAGGGAGCTGTTACTCCGTTCCAAGTGATACCACTACTATGGTATCAATGGCTTCTTGGAATATCTGCAATCGTATCCATGTACATTCCTTTTGCCGATGGATTGATAAAAAAGAAACCTTGGGATTGGAGTAAAGAAGAAGTAAATATGTAGAGATAAATATATGAATGACAGAGGAGGTAAATCCATGGACAAAAAATTAATTGAAATACGTTGGCATGGTCGTGGGGGACAAGGTGCTAAAACAGCTTCATTGTTACTAGCAGAAGCAGCTTTCTCTAGAGGAATGTATATTCAAGGATTCCCAGAATACGGTCCAGAAAGAATGGGAGCACCAATTACAGCTTATAACAGAATAGCAAACTACCCACTAAGAGTTCATAGTAATATTTATGAGCCAGATTATGTAGTGGTAGTAGATGAAACCCTACTTAAAACTGGGGAATGTATTAAAGGGCTAAAAAAAGAAGGAGCTATCATCATAAATACTAGAAAAGATGCTGAGACAATAAAAAAAGAGCTTGATGGATACGAAGGGGAGATATATACCGTAGATGCAAGAACCATCTCAGAAGAAACCCTAGGAGCATATTTTCCAAATACTCCAATGCTTTCAGCTATAGTTAAAATTATTGGAATTATAGATGAGGAACAGTTTGTAGAGGACATGCAGGATTCCTTTAAGCACAAATTTGCAACTAAACCTCATGTTATAGATAAAAATATGGCAGCACTTAAAAGAGGACTTTTGGAGGTGACTAGAATTGGATAAAAGAATGAAGGTTACTCCAGAATCTCCATGGATGGATATCCCAAGAGGTGGATTAATTCTAGATGGAGGAAGTGCAGAAGACTTTAAAACTGGAGACTGGAGAGCAATGAAGCCTATTTGGTATGAAGATAAATGCAAGCATTGTATGTTTTGCTGGGCAGTTTGTCCTGATATGTCCATAATAGTAGAAGATGGAAAAATGACTAGTATAGATTATGATCACTGTAAAGGCTGTGGAGTATGTGTAGAACAATGTAACTTTAAAGCTCTAGAGCTGGTTGATGAAGAATAGGAGGGTTTGACAATGGCAAAAGCTAATCAGATAAGAAAAAGTTTAAGCGGTAACGAAGCTGTAGCAATAGCTATGATGCAAATGGGGCCAGACGTATTTCCAGCGTTTCCTATAACTCCATCAACAGAAGTACCTCAGTATTTTTCATCCTTCGTTGCAAATGGTGAGTGTAAAGCAGAATTTGTAGCAGTAGAGTCAGAACACAGTGCTATGAGTGCATGTATAGGAGCTTCAGTAGCAGGAGGTAGAGTAATGACTGCTACCTCATCAAATGGATTAGGACTTATGTGGGAAATGCTTCATATAGCTTCAGGGGACAGGTGTCCAATTATAATGGCTCTAGTAAACAGAGCAATGTCTCCAGCCCTTAATATCCATAATGACCATTCAGATTCCATGGGAGCAAGGGATACAGGATGGATACAAATGTATTCTGAAAATACCCAGGAAGCTTATGATAACGCTATTCAAATATTAAAAATAGCAGAGGACGAGGAAGTTATGGTTCCAGGTATGGTATGTTATGATGGGTTTATAACAAGCCACTCCGTAGAAAATTTATTTATTATGGATAATAAAGAGGTTGCAGAATTTGTTGGTGCTAATAAAAGGACAGGAGCAGGGTTACTTGGAGAGAAGAGTATAGCTGTTGGTCCTATGGTTCTTACTAACTATTATATGGAAATGAAAAGACAGCAAAAACAAGGTCTTTTAAATGCTAAAGATGTAGCTTTAAGAGTAGCCAAAGAGTATGAAGAGTTAACAGGAAGAAAATATGGATTGTTTGAAGCTTACAGATTAGAAGATGCTGAAGTAGCCTTAGTTATAATAGGCTCCTCTGCTGGAACAGCAAAAGCTGTGGCAGATGAATTAAGAGAAAAAGGCATCAAAGCTGGAGTATTAAAGATAAGATTATATAGACCTTTCCCAGTAGAGGAAATTTGTGAAGCTCTTAAAAATGTTAAAGCCATAGCTGTAATGGATAAGGCAGAAGGCTTATCAGGAAATGGAGGACCATTATATGTAGATGTAGCAGGTTCTTTATATGGAAAATATAATGACAAAATATTAATGAGCTATATCTATGGACTAGGCGGAAGAGACGTTAGAGTAGAAAGTTTGGAAAGTGTTTACATGGATTTATTAGAAGCTATAAACACAGGAAAATACAATAAATATAACTACTTAGGTTTAAGGGAATAGGGGGGATAAGAATGGCTACATTAAAAGAATTAACTAAAATTCCAGATAGAATAACTAGTGGACATAGAATGTGTGGTGGATGCGGAGCCCCTATGATTGCAAAGTGGGTACTAAAAGCGGTTAACCCAGAGCATAAGGCTGTTATATCCAATGCTACAGGATGCTTAGAAGTTTCCACAACTCTATACCCTTACTCAGCTTGGAAGGATTCCTTTATTCATACAGCCTTTGAAAATGCAGCAGCAACCATTAGTGGAGCTGAAGCAGCTTATAGAGTTTTAAAAGGAAAGGGTCAAATAAAAGAAGAATTTAAATTCATCGCTTTTGGCGGAGATGGTGGAACCTATGATATAGGCTTCCAATCCTTATCTGGGGCTATGGAAAGAGGACATGATATGCTTTATGTATGCTATGACAATGGAGCATATATGAATACAGGAATTCAAAGATCCTCCGCAACCCCAGCAGGAGCAGATACTACAACAACTCCTCAAGGAAGTGAATCTTTAGGTAAAAAACAAAGTGGAAAAGACTTAACCATGATTATGGCAGCTCACAATCTACCATATGTGGCACAAACAGTTCCTGTAATACCTGGAACAAGGTACACTATGGATTTATATAATAAAGCTGACAGAGCCATAAATGAGTTCAAGGGAGCTAAATTTATGAACGTATTAGCTCCATGTCCAAGAGGATGGAGATGTGACACGGCAACGGAACTAGAATTAATAAAATTAGCAGTTGAAACTTGCTACTGGCCACTATATGAAGTGGTAAACGGAGAATTTAAATTAAGCTATAAGCCTAAAAATAAACTTCCAATTGAAGAATGGCTAAAGCCACAGGGAAGATTTAAACATTTGTTCAAGTCAGAAGAAGGAAAAGTTTTAATTGCTAAAGCTCAAGAAGAAGTAGATAGAAAGTGGAAGAAATTATTGTTCCTTTGTGGGGAATAAGAATAAAATTAGTTTTTTAGTTAATAGATCTTTAGATGATTAAATATGGAGGGGATTTTGCTACGGCGGAATCCTCTTTTATGTTTTTTGTACACTAGAGTTACAATAAGATTGTAGAATTAGTAGATTATTTAAATTTATATTTGCTTAAAACATAAAAATATGCTGTGAAAGTTGAAACCTAACATAAAATAAAATCGCCTCTTTCGTAATATATAAACGCATAAATAATTAAAAGTGTCCTATTGATATTATAATATATTAGGTTATATTTATTCTCTTATATTTATTCTATGGTCAAATATGTCCTATTGTATAGGACAGGAATGTCACAATATGGGGGACAAAGGTGTCCTATTAAATTAGGAGAGTTGTCACAGCAAAATAGTTTGATATATATGCATTTATTACAAAATATGCATATAATAAGGTTGTAATATTGAATTATACGGGGGTATTATAAATGAAAGTTATTGCACTAATGGAGAATACAAAAGTTGGTGAAGATTTAACATGTGAACATGGATTATGCCTTTACATAGAATTTGGAGATAGAAAAATATTATTGGATACAGGGTGCTCAGGTAGTTTTGTAAGTAATGGAGAAAAGCTGGGAGTAAATATTCAAGAAGTAGATATGACGGTACTATCGCACGGCCATTTTGACCACGGGGGAGGATTATTGGCTTTCTTTAGCAGTAATAATTTAGGGAAGGTATATTTAAAAAAGAAAGCTCTTAAAGATTACTATTCAGATAGAAATGGGAAAAAAGCATATATAGGAATTAATAAGGATGTAGCTGAAGATAACTTACATAGACTTCAGTTTGTAGATGAATTTACCCAAATAGATAAAAATATTTTTATTGTCACAGATATATTAAAAGAATATCCATTACCACAGGGAAATGACAATCTTTACAAAGAAGAAAAATGTGGAGAGGAAAAAACCAGATTTATCAAGGATGACTTTCAACACGAATTAATATTAGTCTTTAAAGCAGAAGATGGACTTGTGATATTTACAGGCTGTGCACACAATGGAATAATCAATATTATTAAAACTGTTAAGAGTTTGTTCCCAGAGGAAAATATTAAAGGAATAGTTGGGGGATTTCATTTAATGGTTGAAGGTAAATGGGATGGACTTTGCATGAAAGATGAGTACATAGATCATATATCTCAAGAAATTATTGAAGAAGGAATAGAAAAAGTATACACAGGACATTGCACAGGAGAAAAAGGATATGCCCGTTTAAAAGAAAAATTGGGAGATAGGGTGGAATATTTGAGTACAGGAGATGAAATAAATATTTAGTACAGAATTGATATTTTATCCGATGACTACCATCCGTAATACTCCCATCTTCTACTGAAGCTAAGAATCACTTGATATAAAATAGTAGTTGCGCTTTACCTAAGGTAATCATTTATACTTGCTTTATAGCATTAAATTTAAACTAATAGGGTAAGGGAGAGAAAAAAATGAACTTAAAAATTCAATACAATTGTTTAAATGTAGATTGGAATTGTGTACCTGAAATATTAAAAAAGGTTGGAATGTCTTATTTTGAAGGAGAAGTACATAAGAAGGCTTTTGAAAATAGTCATACTGTTGTATTTGCTTTTGATGAGGATAAATTAATTGGTTTTGGTCGTGCAATTTCAGATGGAGTTTATCAAGCTGCAATTTATGATATAGCAGTATTGCCTGAATATCAAGGTAAAAAGGTAGGCGCCATAATTCTTAATAGCATTTTAAAATCTATTCCAGAGTGTAATTTTATATTATATGCCTCTCCTGGCAAAGAAATTTTTTATGAAAAATCGAACTTTAGGAAAATGAAGACAGGAATGGCACTATTTCGTGATGAGGAAAAAATGCAGATTAAGGGCTTTATTGAATAAATTCATATAATTAAGATATATGCTTATGCTAATTTAGTCTAAGTAATAGTTGTGTAAGAAGAAAGGGGTATATTATGGCAATAGGAATAATGGCATGTAGAAAATTAGTTGGTAAGTGTTCTGGTACAGGGTGCTTTAAAGCATACAATAATTCTACAGATGCTTTTGAATTATATGGTGATAACAAACCACTTCTTGGAAGCTTCTTCTACTGCAGTGGTTGTGGACAGACTATAGGGAAAGATGATGACTGGGATCACAAAATAAAGCAACTTAAAAATAATAATGTGGATACTGTTCATTTGGCCCTTTGTATAAAGGTAGAATGTAATCAGTATGAGAAACATGAAAAAATGTTAAAAGATAAAGGCTTTAAAATAGTTCATGGAAGTCATAGTTAAGAACTAAGAGTTAAAATTGAAAAGTTAATAATAAAAGATAAAAAGAAACTTAATTCGTAGTAGAAGCTTAACTTTTATAAGTATTGTTGTTGCGAATTAAGTTTTTTATATATTTAAAATTTTATTTTCTGATTGATAAATACGATAATTCGACAAAAGACTGAATTATAAAATTAAAGGGAATATAAATAATCATCTAAATAATACAAATAATCAGAAAAAATAACGTTTTCATATTGACATCCGATATTTTCCATTGTACAATAAAGATGGTCGATGATGTATGATGCATCATACATGATATATATAATAAATAATAAATAATATATAAAATTCAAGGAGGATTTTTATTATGGATTACATGGATTTAAGCAAGTACCCTGCGGAGCCTTTTAAGATTAAGAGTGTAGAAGTTGTAAAAATGATCTCAAGAGAAGAACGTGAAATTGCTATGAGAGAAGCTGGATATAATACATTCAACTTAAAATCAGAGGATGTTTATATTGACTTACTTACTGACTCAGGAACAAATGCCATGAGTGATGTTCAATGGGCAGGAATGATGATTGGAGACGAAGCTTATGCTGGTAGTAAAAACTGGGTATATCTAGAATCTACTATCCAGGAATTATTTGGATTCAAACACGTTGTTCCTACTCACCAAGGACGTGGTGCAGAAAATATTCTTTCAAGTATAGCTATCAAACCAGGACAATATGTGGCTGGAAATATGTACTTTACAACTACTAGATATCACCAAGAAAAAAACGGCGGTATCTTCGTAGATATAGTTCAAGATGCAGCACATGATGCTTCAGCAAATGTTAAGTTTAAAGGTAATATTGATGTAAATAAACTTCAAAAATTAATAGATGAAAAGGGTGCAGAAAATATAGCTTATGTATGCCTTGCTGTTACTGTAAATCTAGCAGGTGGACAACCGGTTTCTATGGCTAATATGAGAGCAGTTAGAGAACTTACAGCAAAACACGGAATCAAGGTGTTCTATGATGCTACTAGATGTGTTGAAAACGCATATTTCATAAAAGAACAAGAAGAAGGATATTCAGACGTTTCAATTAAAGATATAGTACATGAAATGTTCAGCTACTCTGACGGTGCTACTATGTCAGGTAAAAAAGATGGTATCGTAAATATTGGTGGATTCTTAGCAATTAATGATGAAGAATTATTTGGAAAAGCTAAGGAAATAGTAGTAGTTTACGAAGGTATGCCATCATATGGTGGTATGACTGGCCGTGATATGCAAGCTATAGCAATTGGATTTAGAGAAGCAATGCAATTTGAATATATAGAACACAGAATAAAACAAGTTAGATATCTTGGAGATAGATTAAAAGAAGCTGGAGTTCCTATAGTTGAACCTGTTGGTGGACACGCTGTATTCTTAGATGCAAGAAGATTCTGTCCACATCTAGATCAAGAACAATTCCCAGCTCAATCACTAGCTGCTTCACTTTACATTGACTCTGGCGTTAGATCAATGGAACGTGGTATAATTTCTGCAGGTAGAGATGTTAAGACAGGTGAAAACCATAGACCAAAATTAGAAACAGTTAGACTTACTATTCCAAGAAGAGTTTACACTTACAAGCATATGGATGTTGTAGCTGAATCAGTTATCCATCTATACAAACATAATAAAGATATAAGACCACTTAAATTCATCTATGAACCTGCACAATTAAGATTCTTTACTGCAAAATTTGATTATGCAGACTAATTAAAAAGATTTATTATTCTATATTATCAGGTATTATGCCTGATAATATGGAATATAAATATACATATAACAAAAAAGGTGGGCTGAATTAAAAATATTACTTTATAATGACTCCTATTATAAAGTTAAAAATGGGGAGGAAAGGTATGCAAACGAAAGTTAATCAAAATACCAAAAATGTTCAGAATAATGCGAAGTTTTCGACAAAATGGGGATTCGTTTTAGCTTGCGTAGGATCTGCTGTAGGTATGGCTAATGTTTGGGGGTTTCCTTACAAATTAGGAAGCAACGGTGGTGGAGCATTTCTAGTGGCTTATCTTATTTTTATAGTACTTTTTAGCTACACAGGGCTTTCTGCAGAATATGCAATTGGTCGTAGAGCAAAAACTGGTACCCTTGGTGCATATGAAAATGCTTGGGAATCGGGTGGAAAAGGTGGAATTGGGAAGTATGTAGGATGGCTTCCTCTTGTAGGATCTATGTGTATAGCAATAGGTTATGCAGTAATTATATCATATGTACTTAAAGGTTGGACTCAATCTGTTACAGGTACTCTTATGACTGTAGATACAGGGGTATGGTTTGAATCATTCTCCATGACAGATTACTCAGTTGTTCCATATCACTTAATAGTTGTCATTGGAACATTACTTACACTGACACTTGGCGCAGATAGTATTGAAAAGTCTAATAAAATTATGATGCCATTGTTTTTTGTATTATTTATAATTCTTGCTATTCGTGTAGCTTTTTTGCCAGGGGCAGCGGAAGGGTATAAATTTATGTTTATGCCTAGGTGGGAAATGTTAAAAAGTCCAATGGTTTGGATTTGGGCTATGGGACAAGCATTCTTCTCTCTATCTGTAACTGGTAGTGGAATGATTGTATATGGCGCATACCTTTCAGATAATGAAGATATAGTAGATGGAGCAAAAAGCACTGCTTTATTTGATACAATTGCAGCAATAGTAGCAGCATTAGTTATTATACCTGCTTGCTTTGCGTACAATGTAGATGTTGGTGGAGGTCCTGGACTTTTATTTGTAACTTTACCTAGAATATTACAGGATATACCGGGAGGTAGAATATTTGCAATAATATTATTTACAGCGGTAGTATTTGGTGGAGTATCTTCTCTACAAAACATGTTTGAAGTAGTTGGAGAATCATTAATGTATAGATTCCCAAAACTAAAACGTGTTCCTATGTTAGCATTACTTTGTGTGATTTGTTTTGGTATAGGCGTTAATATGGAACCTATATTTAAGTGGGGACCATGGATGGATATTGTATCTATATATATTATCCCTATAGGAGCCACATTAGGAGCTATATCTTGGTTCTGGGTTATGAAAAAAGAAGATTTACTTAATGAAATAAATTTAGGAGCTAAGAAGAAACAAGGGGATTTATGGTACAACTTGGGAAAATTTGTTTACGTACCTTTTGCAGCAATATTATGTATAGTTGCTCTATTTATGAAAGTGGCATTTTAATACTAGTAAATTAGTATTAAATATTTCAAGAAAGGTTAGGTGGAGTAGTACTCCGCCTCTTTTATTTACATAATAAAAGATTAATGATATAATATGTTAAATTAATTTATTTTACTTTATAAAAAACAGGAGTAGTGGCGTGTTAATTAACAAAAAAACTTTAAGTGATCAAATTTATGATGTATTAAAAATGGAAATATTAAAAAGAGATATTCCTTTTGGCTCAAAACTTGTCAATAGGACATTGCAAACAAGATTTGGAGTTAGTTCGTCTCCTATTCGAGATGCCATAAATCGTCTAAATCAAGATGGACTTGTCACATCTATTGACAAATCTGGAGCAACAGTGGTTGATTTTGATTACGATTTTTTTCTTGAGGTCAATGAGGTACTTCTATATGTAATTAACACCGGTGTAAAATTGTCTTTTGAGAAAGCTGGCACTGAAGAAGTATGTAAGCATTTAGAAAGATATTTATTACTTCAGGAGAAGTATATAGGCACTGATGAATTCTATGATTATGATTATAAGTTTCATAAGACATTTATTAATTACTCTAGAAATAGCAGATTAAAAAAGATTTTTAAAGAATATAATGTTCTTCATGAAATGCTTGTTAGGAATTTTTATAATTCTGGCACCTTTCAAATTCAGGAAGACAGTATTAAGATGCATAAAAAAATAATGGATGCATTTAGAAATAAGGACTATGAATTGGCAATGAGACTTACGGAGGATCATTATAAAGCTGCTGAAGAGATCTTTAAGAAAATACTTGAGCAAAGAGAAAAAAAATTAGAAGAAGATGATTTCTATGATTAAACTAAATTACTATTTAAAAAAACCAAAAATGCACTTAGTAATTAATATAAATTAGTTACTAAGTGCATTTTTATATTTTATTCTCTTAGTTGAAGATTTTGTTCTTAAATGTATTTGCAACTATTGAATCAAGCAATGCTATTAGAACAAGCATGAAGCTCTGCTTTAAGATGATAACTGGAAATAATGCGAATATAAAGCTAGATAGTATTACACAATACATAATGTTCCCGCTTGATTTATAAAGAGTAGTCAATAGTATACTTATTCCCACTAAATATGCTGCAAATTGCGCGTAAAACTGTGGAAGTATAATAAATTGTGGTATATAAATAAGTGGAAAAAACCACAATGACCAAAAAAGTCCTGTTATAATAGAAGATTTCCAAAACCCATTTTTTTCTTCATTCCCTGGCTGTACTATTCCCCTCCAACCAATTTCTTGTGAGCCTAGTATTATAGCTATGGGAAGATAACGAAAAAAATCTATGATACTACCATATCTATAAACGGTTTTCAAAAGTATGGCAAAACCATAATGTGCTATTAGAAATAATGGTATTAAAATAATGGCTTTTGGAGCTTTAACTGTTTTTAATTTGTCTGTAAATCCTCTTATTCCACCTAACTCTTCTTTATTTAAAATATGTACAATAAATGATGAAATAAGAGGGCCTAGGCATCCAAGCACAAATAGAGATAGATAAAGAGGATTATTAAATATATGGTCAAATGTAATCCTAGAATAAACTATTAAACCAAAACATATGTAGCTTATGATAAAGGATATTATTAAAAATTGCTTAGAACTCTTTTTCAAGGCTTGTCCTCCAATAAACTATATTTGGTCGATGTTTGTATAATCATTATATTTATATTATCATATCTATACAGAAAAATCACTATTTTTCGAAAATTATGAAATAAGAATTTGTGCTAAAATAAAAAATGCGACAAATTTTCATTAAATAAAATTATGTCGCATTTTTTTATTTATTCACTACAACAATTTTCATTCATACCATAAATATGACCTATAGGAACTGTAAACATTAAGCCTACACCGGGTCTTGAAATATCTCCAACTACGTCATTAACTGCTTGCATAGCCTTTTTAACAAGTTCTTCACTTTGGATAACAGTAAAGATTGTTTTATTATAAGGTCTAGAACTATCTAGAAAGCTTTTTAATGATCTAAAGAGAGGTATGTCTCTATTTTCACCATGAACTAGGGCACCACCCATTCCTTGGCTATCTAAAATGGTTGCACCTTTTACACCAATATCTAAAAAAGTAGATAGAATATCATCTAAGTAATCAACTTCATTAAGAACTAGAAATAATGCATACATTGTATCACCAACTTTCATAATATAAATCATATAATTACTTACCTAAATTATATACAATAAAGTGTTTTTTTCCAATGGCTTCTATTGTTTTTAACAGGCTTGGCCTGCAACTTTCTTCAATCCGTTTACCTCTCCAGCTTTTTCTATAGCTATCTTTGCTAGAATAGGTCCTGAAATTTCATAAACTAATACACTAAAGAGAATAACTGTAGTTATGGCTGCAGCAAATTGTGGCAATTCCTGCCTTACTATTATAGATAATCCTATGGAAACACCACCCTGTGGCAATAGACTAAGTCCTAAATATTTAACCACTGCATCATCCGCATTTACGGATTTTGCTCCTAAGAAAGCTCCAAGCATCTTTCCTATTGCTCTAGCTATAATATACCCTATACCTAAGGCTCCAACCTGGGCTAGAACACTTAGATTTAAACTCGCTCCTGCTAAAGTAAAAAATAGCAAATAAATAGGAGGAGTAAAATCCGTTATAAGTGTAAATACACGATTTGAGTTGTGCATTAAATTTACAAGGGTTGCACCAAGCATCATACAAGTTAAAAGAGGAGATAATTTTAATAAGTTAGCTAGTCCAGTACTAGCAGCAATTGCGGCCAATACAATTGACAATAACTCCTCTTTACTCTTAGATTTGTTAGCTAAAAATGTAAGTACAACTCCTAATAAAAATCCTAGTAAAAGGGAACCTAAAATTTCTATAAGTGGTGCGCTAATCATCTGTAAAAAAGAATGGCTTGTTGAACCAATAGATATTTTAGCTAATGACATAGCAAGTCCAAAGAGCATAATCCCTACAGCGTCATCAATTGCAACAACTGGTAAAATAGTTTTTGTAAGAGGTCCATGAGCTTTATATTGTCTAATTACCATCATCGTTGCAGCAGGAGCTGTGGCTGCGGACATAGAGGCTATTACAATGCTAAATGGAAAGGACTGATTAAATACATAATAAGTTACTAAAAATACTAATATTACAGCACCAATGGCTTCTGCCAGTGTAATTATAAGAACACTTTTACCTACTTTTAACATATCTTTTAAGAGAAATTCACTGCCTATACTAAAAGCGATGGCTGCTAATGCTACTTCATTGACAATTGAAAAGCTTGTCATATCTTGTTCATTAATTATCCCTAAAAAAGATGCACCGATAAATAATCCAGCTACTAAATAACCTGTTACATTAGGAAGTTTAAGATATTTAGCTAACCTTCCTCCAATAACACCAACAAATAATACAATACTAATTTTTAAGAGTAAATCCAATGTGTATATCCTCCTATACAATATATTTATTTTAAAATTATGGTTTAATAATTACCCATAGCTAAACGCCACCAATGCCATCATGTTAGCTAAAAACTATTTGGCAAGCTTAGCAAAACAATGGTGGCATAATTTTAGGGGTTATATGTATATAACCCCTAATTGTATTCTTATTAAAAGAATAAATATATTCCTTTTGGTTTCTTCTGTGATTTTAGAAGAATGAGCGCATAAAAAAAGAACTTCTTATAAACATTTTAGGAGTTCTTCTTTTTATATAAGCCCTAATTTATATGCTTTTAATTAAAAACTCATACTTGGAATATAGAAAATGGGTAGATACAATTAATTACTTTATTTTACTTAAATTATAATAATAAATAAAATTTACTTAATTAAGTTGTATATCCACATTATATACTATGTATGAGAAACTTTCAAATATTACAAGAAGATTAAACTTAATATACTATGGAATGGTGAGAAATAGCTTTGGAATATAGAGTTTCCGGGCATATAGCTAAGCACGCAGTGAAGCCGCTCTGAAAAAAATTGCTATTTCACTACATACTTAGCACTTTTGGTTTTTTAATATCTAAGAATCTAAAAAACTAAACATCTAAATATCTAACTAAAGTTGTATTTTTATAAAAAACATGATACTATTTATTAGTAAAATTGAGATACGGTGATGGAGTTCGCCTTAACTGCTGTGAAGCTAATGACTCCTACAGGTAATATTTTTATTTCTGTAGGAGTTTTTTGTATTTAAAAATTTAATTAGGAGGAATAACTATGGCTACAAGCTTAGCAATTATTATTTTATTGGGATTACTTACAAATGCTCTTTTTACAAGACTTAAAATGCCTGGGTTATTGGGTATGCTTATTTTAGGAGTTATCATAGGACCTTATGGGTTTAATTTAATTCAATCAGATATAATGAATGTATCTGCTGATTTTCGTAAAATTGCTCTAATCATAATACTGTTGAGAGCAGGATTTGGAATAAGTAGAGATGATTTAAGAAAGGTTGGTAGAACTGCACTTAAAATGAGTTGCATTCCAGGCTTAATTGAAGGTTTTTTTATCGCTTTTGCCTCAACAAAACTTTTAGGATTCTCATTTATACAAGGAGGAATGTTAGGATTTATTATTGCAGCAGTATCGCCAGCAGTAGTAGTACCTCAAATGATTAATTTCATGGAAAAAGGCATAGGGACAAACAAGGGCATACCAACCTTAATATTAGCAGGTGCTTCAATTGATGATGTGTTTGCAATTACAATATTTAGTACATTCTTAGGATTATATAGTGGCAATCATGTTAACATAGGGGTAAAGATTTTAGGAATTCCTATTTCAATTCTTTTAGGAGTTGCATCTGGGATTATTATTGGATTTATTCTCATATGGATGTTTAAAAAATATCACATAAGAGATACAAAAAAGGTGTTACTTATACTCGGTTCTTCTATATTGCTCACAGCATTAGAAAGTCTATTAAAAAACAAGATTGAAATAGCTGGTCTTTTAGGTGTAATGACTATTGCATTTATAATACTTGAAAAAATGCCTCATGTAGGAAAGCGATTAGCAATGAAGTTTAATAAAATTTGGGTTTTTGCAGAGATATTACTTTTTGTATTAGTAGGTGCCCAAGTCAATATAAAGGTAGCACTTGAGGTTGGAGGAGTTGGTATTGCTGTTATATTAATTGGACTTTTAGGAAGAAGTATAGGGGTTATAATTTCTGTATTAGGCACAGAATTAAATTGGAAAGAGAGATTTTTCTGTGTGATTTCATATATTCCTAAGGCTACTGTTCAAGCAGCAATAGGCGCCGTGCCATTATCCTTAGGGGTAGCATCGGGGGATTTAATATTAGCATTATCGGTTTTATCCATTTTAATAACGGCACCTTTGGGAGCAATTGCAATAAATTTATCTGCAATGAAACTTTTAGAAATTGATAACACATTATTTACCATTTAAATGTCAATAGAATGGAAGTTTGCTCATAGAATATAGAGAGTATAAGGGAATCAATAATAAAGAAAGGTGTATTTATGAGTGTTGTTGATGAGTATTATATCGATTTAGATGAAAGAGCGGAAAAGATGTTAAGAGAAGGGGAGTTTCTAGGAAAAGGAAACAACGGGGTAGTATATCTACTTCCAGATAATAAAGTGATTAAGATTTTTAAAGAAAAAAGGGTGTGCAAAAGAGAATATGGTATTTTGGAGAGAACGGAGAATAGCAAATATTTTCCCAAGGTATACTACAATGGAACATATTATATTGTAAGAGATTATGTAGGGGGAGAACGTTTAGATAAATATATAAAGAAGAATGGATTAAATAAGGAAGTGGCATGCAAGGTTATTGAAGTCATAAAAGAATTTGAAAGGCTTAAATTTACTAAACTTGATATAAGGTGCAAGGATTTATATATTACAGAGGAACTTTCTTTAATGGTAATAGATCCTAGAAATAATTATTCTAGAGATCGTACTTATCCTAGACATTTGATGAAAGGGTTAAATAAATTAGGGGTGCTAGACAAATTTTTAGAAGTGGTTAAGGATGAATATGGTGAGCTTTACGACGAATGGAACTCAAAGATGGAAAGGTACTTGGAAACGGGTATTAAGTAGCTATTATAAATTGGTATACTAATATCTTGTGCTAGATGTAGATTTAGTATACCAATTATTTTTATTTGCCTTATATTAATACAAACCAATAATAATTATTATTTAATAATTATTATTGACTAAGTATAAAACATATGATATTATATATTTAGAAGTTTACAACGAGTAACAATATTATAATATCTAATTAATAAGTATTTAAAGCTTTTGCTTAATGAGTATATAAATTATTTAAGGGGGTTTTTTTATGAAATCATTAAAAGGAACAAGAACTGCTGAAAATTTATTAAAGTCATTTGCAGGTGAATCACAGGCAAGAAATAGGTACACATATTACGCTAGTATTGCTAGAAAACAGGGATTTGTACAAATTGCCAACATATTCATCGAAACAGCTGAACAGGAAAGAGAACATGCTAAAAGATTTTATAAATTTCTAAAGGATGATTATAAAGATGAGGCAATAGAAATTACTGCTAAGTATCCAGTATCCCTACATGATAATACTGAAGACAATTTAAAGGCAGCAGCAATGGGAGAGAATGAAGAATGGACAGAGTTGTATCCAGAGTTTGCAAAGGTAGCAAGAGAAGAAGGATTCGCAGATGTAGCCGTGGCATTTGAAATGATATCAAAGGTTGAAAAAGAACATGAAGAAAGATATTTAAAATTATTAGAAAATGTTAAAAATAATCAAGTGTTTGAAAAGAATGAAAAAGTTCTTTGGAAATGTACTAATTGCGGATTTATATATGAAGGAACATCTGCCCCAGACAAATGTCCAGCATGTGTACACCCAAGAGACTATTTTGAATTAGCTAGTAGAAACTACTAATTTAATCTTTAATTTTAAAATATAAAATAAATAAAAAACTTTATATAAAACTCTGTATGCTTATTTTATAAGGTGTACAGAGTTTTATTATTTTATTTTTGATTTTGTATGAATGGTTTTTATTCAGAAAATAATTTCATTTTAAATACGCTAAGGAATATATTATAATAAAGTTATCACGAATAAAAAATAGAAAATTATTATTACCTAAAATATAATTTTGGAGAATGGATATGAATAGAAAAAATGTATATATAATTAAATTTATAATACTGTTGTTAAATATAATATACGCGGTGTCTATGATGGAGGAAGCTCAGCTACCATATTTTATAATACTTATTTTATTGATTGTGTTTAATATGCAGTTAAGGATGATGTATTTCAAAGAAAAAACCTATATTTTTTCTATTCTGTTAGATTTGGTTTTAATCTACACCCTTTTTAATAATTTTAATGGAATCACATATATTTTTATATATAGCACTCTCATAGAAGGAATAAGTTATTCTAAAAAATACGTCAATGGTATTATAACTGTCACTTTTATTATGCTTATTTATTTAATTAAAGATCTTTCTATAGAATTTATATTAATAAATTTACTTATCTATGGACTATGCTTGTTACAAACTTCTAGCATAAATAAATTGAATGATGAAACATGTAAATTGGAGTATCTATATGATGATGTTAGAAGATATAGTTATGAAGTGGAGAAAACTAAAAAACAATTGGAACAATATTCTCATAGAGTAAGACATTTAACCCAATTGGAGGAGAGAAATAGGATATCTGAAGAAATTCACGATACCATAGGACATAGATTAACTGCCTTACTTATACAGCTTCAAGCAGGGGTAAGTATAATAGATTTAGATGAAAAAAAATCAAAGGAGCTTTTAAAATCTTCAGTGGAAAATCTAAGAGAAACCATAGATATACTAAGGTATACTGTTAAAGATATGAAAAATATTAAATTAGAAAATATGGTAGATTCCATTAAAAATTTGACAAAAAAGTTTACTATAGATACAGGGATTAATATAGATTTCATATCAAAAGGAGAGATAATAAATTTAAATGATGAAATTAAGCTGACTCTCTATAAAAATATTCAAGAGTGCATAACAAATTCAGTAAAGCACGGGGATGCTAAGAGCATAAATATTGAACTCATATTCAATGAAAAGAAAATTTGTCTTAAGGTAAGTGATGATGGGGATGGATGTACAAGCTTTTTAAAAGGCATGGGAATTACCAATATGGAAGAAAGATTAAGGTTAATAAATGGAGAGTTAAAAATATATAATTTAAATGGATTTATTGTGGAAAGCATAATTCCACTTTAATTAAGGGGGCCGGAAAATGAGTATAAGAGTGGTTATAGCAGATGATGACATAATGGTTAGAGAAGGCATGAAAATAATATTGTCCTTAGATGAAGAAATTGAAGTTGTAGGTACATGCTCAAATGGAGATGAAGCCTTTAGATTTTGTCAGGGGAATCCTGTAGATGTAATTTTAATGGACATTAGAATGCCTGTATGTGATGGAGTATTAGGCACAAAAAAAATATGTGAGGCATTCCCAAAGATAAAAGTTTTGATACTAACCACATTTAATGATGATGAATACATAGTAGAGGCATTAAAAAATGGAGCATCAGGTTATTTGCTTAAAAATATTTTACCTGAAGAGGTAATTAAGGCGGTTAAAATAGTTAATGAAGGCAATATGCTCATCCATCCTAGTATAGCGGAAAAAGTACCTTATTTATTAAAAAAAGAGGATAAGAAAGATTTCTCCAAGTATAACCTTAAAGAAGTTGAAATAGAAATAATGAAACTTATTTCTGAAGGATATTCAAACAAAGAAATAGCAGAAAAAGTATTTTTAAGCCAAGGTACTGTGAAAAATAAAATTACAGACATATTTTCAAAATTAAACTTAAGGGATAGAACTCAAATAGCTATATTTTATCTTAAAGATGAGAAATAAAAATTGCCAAGCAATTTTTAAAGTGAAGAATATATTTATTTTTAAAATTGTAAGCTCTACAAAAATAATTGAGGTATACAAAAAAAGGGAACTAAGTACATAATGACGTCGCTTCAAAAAAGGCGCTCCTCCCATTATATACTTAGTTCCTTTATGTTTCACAGATGTATTTTATAAATATATTTTAGAAGTTATTATTGAAGCGAAGGCTACAGAAACATTGCATAGCATTTTGGAATTGTTGCAATCTTAAAATTCTATAAGCTTTAAAAGTTTTGTCTTAATCTTTATTAAAGATGACTTAGGTCACTCCAACTTATGACTTAGAGTTATGATTTAGGACAGTAAGATTTTATACAATATAAGCATAAGTGAATAAAAAGGAGAGATTTTATATATGGCTATTAAATTGAAAAATATTATTAAGAGGTACGGAAATAACTTGGCTGTAGATAATATAAGCTTAGACATAGAGGATGGAGAGATATTTGGATTATTAGGGCCTAATGGAGCGGGAAAAAGCACAGCTATAAAGATGATTATGGGACTTTTAAAGCCTAATAGTGGAGAGATTTTTATAAATGGAATTGATGTGATGAAAAATAGCTTAGAGTCAAAAAAAATATTAGGGCTTGTTCCACAAGAACTTGCCATATATGAAAATATGACGGCTATGGAAAATGTAGAGTTCTTAGGGAAATTGTATGGATTAAGAGGTAAAAAGCTTAAGGAAATGGCAGAGGAAGCTCTACAGTTTACAGGACTTATAGAAAAAAGAAAGGAAGTTCCTAAAAAGTTTTCTGGAGGTATGAAAAGAAGGTTAAATATTGCCTGTGCCATTGTTCATGAACCTAAAATAATAATTATGGATGAGCCTACTGTAGGGATAGACCCTCAGTCTAGAAATCATATTTTAGAGTCTATAAAGGAGCTTAATAGGAGGGGGACTACTATTATATACACTAGTCATTACATGGAAGAGGTTGAAAGCATATGCAGCAGAGTGGGGATTATTGATTTCGGAAAATTAATAGCTTTAGGAAGCAAAGAGGAATTAGTAAGCTCCATATCAGAAGAGCAAAAAATAATAATTGAGGGCTATAATATAAGTTTTAATCCTATAGATGAGATAAAAAAAATAGAGGAAGTTGATGAGGTTAATTTAAAAGGAAATAGAATTGAGGTTATATGTAAATCGCCTAATGAAATTTTACAAAGAGTGTTAGTAAAACTAGGAGAAGGAAATGTAGTAGTTAGAAATATTGACATAAAGCAGGCAGATTTAGAAAGTGTATTTTTAAAGCTGACAGGAAGAAAATTAAGAGATTAATTATAGTGTTTGGAGGATAGGAATTATGTGGACAATAGCATATAAAAATATAAAAGATATGTTTAAAAATATATTTCTCCTTGGTTTTCTAATAATAATACCTCTTTTTCTTATTGGTATTATTAATAGCATGGCTGGAACTGGAGGAGAGATGGTTAATGATCATTCTAATTCAATAATTGAAATAGTTATACTCTCAGCGTCAAAAGATAATTCGTCTATTCAATACTTTGCTACCACAACCCTTGTGCTATTTACCCTATTAGGAAGTATGATTGCAGCTTCCATGCTAGTAGGGGAAAGAGAAAAAAATACACTTCTTAGGATGTTTGCAGCGCCAATTAGAAGAAGTGAAATGCTAGGGGGAATTTTAATAGGACATTCTTTAATAGTGTTATTAATTTCAAGTGCAATAATAATTCTTTCTAATTTAATTTTTGGTGTGAATTGGGGAAGTTCTATTTTAAATATTATTGTTGTAACCATTTTTGGAGTATATGTAGCAACGGCTCTTGCATTTATAGTATCAGGAGTTTTTAAAAGCACTAAGGTGGCAGGGACAGTTGCTTCATTTATAGTCATATTCATGACATTCGCCAGTGGAGGTTTTACTGGTGGAGATGGATTTGGAGTGATATCAAAGTTTACAATAAATAAATGGATTTCTGATGGCTATTTAAAGCTTATGGAAGGTGGAGACCTTAATAGCATAAAGATAAATTTGATAATTTTAGGAATAATGGGTACAGTTTTTATGATTATCGCTAGCATTATTTATAGGAGGGAGAATATTTATGAATAGTATAGTGATTACAATAAATTTAATAAAAAGAATGCTAAAAGAAATAAATATATTTGGATTTATTTTCTTTCTTCCTATATTAGCAGCAGTACTTGGAGTGGTTATGTTTGGGAACACTGAAAAAGTTGCTGTTGGAATAGCAAATTCCCAAAGTGTAGAATATTCCATGGTAGAATATTTAAAAGATAGCGGTAAATATGATATTAGACTTTTGGAAGAGGAGCAAATAGAAGAAAAGGTAAAAGATAAGGATATAGAGATAGGGGTAGTATTTCAAAAAGAATTTTCACTAGATTCTAAGGATAAAATAAAAATAGTTTCTCTTAATAATAATGAAGATGTACAGGTATTAAGAGGAGAAATTGAAGGATATTTAGCTGCATTAATGAGTGGTAAGGAAATGGTAGAATATGAAAAGGCTACACTAAAATCAAAAGAATATGAAAAGGGTAGGGCTTCCATAGGTTTACTTTCTATGTTTATAATGATGTTTGCAGGATCAAGTATTGGATTTTTACTTGAAGATAAAAGAGAAAAAAATTTCATGAGACTATTTTCCACTCCAGTAAAAGAATATGAGGTGGTACTAGCGCATATTATGGCTAATTTTCTACTTGGAATATTGCAAGTTGCTTTATTTTTGGTAGTAAGCACCTTTATTTTTAAAATCAAATGGGGAATATCACCTTTATGGGTTTTCGTTATCTTGGCAGCTTATTTGGTAACGTCAGTAGGATTTTCTGTAGGCTTAGTGGGAGTGGTAGATGATAGTGAAAAATATAATTTAATTCTCACACTTATAGCTGTAGTTACAAGTATATTAGGTGGAGGCTTTTTTCCAACAGATTCATTGAATGTTATCATTAGAAAAATATCAAGCTTTATGCCTCAAAAATGGATGGTGGATTCCTATACGAAGCTTGCAAATGGAGGAAGTATTAGTAGTATACAAATAAACTTATTGGTGCTCGTACTCTTTGGATTGGTTTTCTTCACCTTTGGTATAAAAACTCTCAAGCCAGGAGAAAGAGATTTATAGAAAAATCGCGACACAAAACTAGTATATTAAATTGATTTCGCAATTATAAGTTTTCATAAAAAATTCGGGCTCCAAAGCATGGAGCTAAGCAGGTAGTGAAGCCGCTCCAATAAAAAGTCGCTATTTCACTACCTGCTTAGCTCTTAATACTTTACAAAATTTTATCATGATAAACGCCTTATCAATTATTGACTTATTTAACTATAGTAAATACTTTCTTATTGTGTAGAGTTTGAGAATGATATGTAATGTTTCTGTAGTCTTATTATTTAATCATTTATTAAATCTATCTGTAAAACCTTACAACTGTAAAAATATATTTGTAAAATATAAAGGAACTAAGTATATAATGGGAGGAACGCCTTTTTCTGAAGTGACGTCATTATGTACTTAGTTCCCATTTTTAGATACTCAATTATCATTGTAAAAATTTATAATTGAGTATCTAATTTGTCATAATCTAATTTTGAAAAAACATATATGCTTAATTATTTAAAATTATAATTTTCTATGTACGAAAATTTTTCTGTTTTTTGTGAACCTAAATGTAAGTGAAGCGTAAAACATAAATGAAAGGGGGAGAAGATTTGAATGTAGAAAGCAAAGATATCTTACAAATGTATAACAATAATAGAGAACAAGGGCTAGAGTTTTTAGTGAATAAATATAAAGATTCCCTATATAAATTTTCTCTCCATTTATGTAAAAATTCAACTGAGGCAGAAGATCTTTTTCAAGATACCTGGGTAAAAGTATTTAAAAACATAAATACTTTTGATGAAAATAAAAATTTTCAAACATGGATATTTGCTATATGTATGAATTCATATAAAGATAGATATAGAAAAAATAAAAGATGGTTGAATATAATAAAAGATTATTTTAATAACGAAGAAAAACAGGAGGAAATGGGAAAGGTATATTCTACAGAAAATCTACCTGAAGAAGAAACTATTAAAGACTATGAGAAATACATGATTAAAAAAGCTGTTAAAACCTTAAAGGATGAGTATAGAATTCCTTTAATATTGTATTACTTTCAACAGCTAAGCTACAAGGAAATCAGTGAGATTCTTTCAATCCCTGAAGGTACTATTAAATCTAGATTAAATAAAGGTAGAAAACTTATAAAGGATTATATGGAGGTGAATCACTATGATGGATGAAAATAAGTTGGAAGAATTGCTGTTTGAAATAGGAGATGAAACCATAGAAGCTCCAAGAAAACTAGTAATAAAAACAAAAAACTATATGGATAATAAATACCATAAACTTTTTATATATTTAATACCTCTAAGTATAATACTTTATATAATGCTTGCGTCAACTATGGTGTATCTTTCTTTATATTACATTAATGCTAAATATATATACATCATGTTAAATACTGCATTTACTATAAGTAATGCAATAGTAGTTATATTTTTATTATTATATTCAAAGTTTAATGAACCAACGAATTAACAAATTAGGAGTGTGATATATTATGAGAATGTTATCCTTTTTCTTTATTATTCCAATAGCTATCTTAGTTGTGCTAGGAGCTATAATATATGCAATTTTCCAAAGTACTAGAAATGAAAATGGTAAAACATATGATAATGATAGTAATAAAAACCCTTTCAAGGTTTTGTTTTATGTATTAGTAGGTTTAGTGGGATTAGGCATTATCTTATTTGGGGCAAATATTTTTACTAGCAGACACATTGGTGGAGAAGAATTTTGGGCAGTATTTCCTGCTATGATCTTTATACCTTTGGTATTTTTAATACCTATTACAATACTTATTGTTATAGGAAGATTTGTTTATTATGATGCTCAAAGTAGAGGGATGGAGCCTTGGCTATGGTTACTAGTAGTTATATTTGTCCCTAATTTTATTGGGTTAATAATATATTTGGTAGTAAGAAGTTCTTATACTTCAAATAATAAAAAGTGTTTTAACTGCGGAAGTTATGTGAGGGAAGATTATAATATATGCCCTAGTTGCGGAAACCACTTAAAGAATAGCTGCTCTCAATGTGGAAGGGCTGTTGAAAAAGGTTGGAGTATGTGCCCTTATTGTGGAAATCACTTAAGTTAGTTAGTGAATAGTAGAAAGTTATAATTCTAATATTATAAACATGAAACTAAGTATGCCATTGGTACGTACTTAGTTTCATATTTGTATTCAAAATTATTTTTATAATATGTTATAATTAACATATAAGGAAATTTTTGATTTAAAGTGGGGAATTAATTAGTTATCACATAAATTATATAGAGAGGAGATTAACAATGAAAAAGAATAAAAAAGTTATAATAGGAATTACATTTGCTTTTTTAGTATGTTCTTTAGGAGTTTACAGATATATCAATCTTAACAAAAATATTGATGAAAAAATTAGTTTTAATAGGGAAAATAGTTTTGACATAAAGCAAGTGGATTGGACGGGGTACACAAAATGGTGGACTGACAATAGTGAAAATGATTTATATGATATTAAATTTGAATTTTTTGATGGAATGGATCTAAAAGAGATAGTAACTGAAAGTGCTAATTATGATATGAAAATAAAAAGTGATGTTAATAATGGAGAATTAAATTTGAAAATTTACAATGGAGAAAAAGTATTATTTGATGAAAAGGGTAAGATAGAGGATACTATAACAATTTCAAATGATGGCAGTAAAAATATAAGAGTTGAACTTACAGCAAAAGAAGCAGAAGGCCATGTTAAAATTGAACTAATACCTAGTGCAATAAGAGTTTCTAAAGATATTTTCAAAATATAGGTCGTGACAGACTAGTTAGCAATTATAACTTTCTAAAAAATAATTGATTGTGTAAATGAGGACTGGTTACATAGTGAAGTGGTTTCAGAAAAAGGCACTTCATTGTGTAATCGGTTTTTTGTCTTAAAACAAGATTGAAAAATAAATATTTCACTGACTATTACTAAATTAAGAAGTATGTTCTAGTTTTTTTAAGAAAACTTTAAGAATATTTGTAGATTTATCATAATTGTTTTATGATAGTATAAGATAAGTTGTTATAGAAGGAGGCTTTTAGCTATGACAAGAGAAACTATTTTAATTGTTGATGATGAAAAAGAAATAAGGGATTTAATTGGGATATATCTAGAAAATGAAGGTTATAAAGTGATTAAGTGTGGCAATGGAATGGAAGCTTTAGATTACTTACAAAACCAAGATATAGATTTAATAGTATTAGATATAATGATGCCTAAAATGGATGGCATGGAAGCATGTATGAAAATTAGAGAAGAAAAGAGCATGCCTATAATTATGCTATCTGCTAAAAGTGAAGATATGGATAAAATATGGGGGCTAACAGCTGGAGCAGATGACTATGTAACAAAACCTTTTAATCCATTAGAGCTTATTGCTAGAATAAAGTCTCAGCTAAGAAGGTATAAAAAATTTAATACTAGTTTAGTAGCCGCTCAAGATGAAAATATTATTGAAATAGATGATCTTATAATAAACACAGCAACCCGTGAAGTGAGAGTTGGAGAGAGGGAGATTAAGCTTACTCCAATTGAATTTTCTATTTTAGAGCTTTTATCAAGAAATAAAGGCATTGTATTTAGCATAGAAAAGATATATGAAAGGGTATGGAAGGAAGATTTCTTTAAATCAGACAATACCGTTATGGTTCATATAAGAAAGTTAAGGGAAAAGATTGAAGAAGACTCTAGAAAACCAAAATATATAAAAACTGTTTGGGGCGTGGGATACAAAGTTGAAAATATGTAAAAGCACATGAGGTGAAACATGATTTTAAAAAGAATATTTAAAGGTATTTTTAGAGGTCTATGGAGATTTTTTACTAAACCTTTTAGAGTAATGTGGAAACTTTTTATTAAACTTGTTAGGGGACTGTGGGCATTCTCTACCAAACCTTTCAATGAGATTAAAAATAAAACATTAGATTTATATTACAATATAAAAAGTAAAGTTAATCAAGATATACGTTGGGAACTTATTGTTATATTTGGGGTATGTTTATCCTTATCATTTATATTTTTTACCCTAACTAATTCCTTCTTTTCAAAACCTAGGGCCTATTCTGAAGTAAACTATCAAAATAGTATAAGAGAAATGTCTAATACAGTTTTAGATATAGGATATAATCTGGATAATAAAAAAATTAGCATTAAAAATGGTGATGCTATACTTGAGGTATTGAATAATTATAACCATAACTCAAATAAAATACTAATAGTTGATGAGTCTGGGAAAGTAATGTATAAGACTGATAATGCAGAGGAAACCAATTTAGATATGCACGCAGTTATAAGAAATGCAATGAACTTTAAAAATAATTATGACCAAATAAAAAATTATGATAGCAGCAAGGGAGAGTTTATAACCTTTTACCCTGTTGGATTTTCTGATAGTAGAGCCTATGCTGTGCTAAAAGGAACTCCTCGAGGAGATGTTGAAACAAAGTACTATACTCAACAAAAATCATTCTTTGCACTAGTATTATCTGTAATATTTTTCATTGTGAGTTTTTACTTTATAACGGGGAAAAAAGTAAGGTATATACAAGAAATAGCACTAGGTGTTATGTATATTGCAAGAGGTCAGCTGAATTTTAGAATTGAGCAAAAAGGAGAAGATGAGTTGGCGAATTTAGCTCAAAATATTAATTTTATGACTGGGGAATTAAGAGATAAAATTGAAAAGGAAAGAGAATTAGAGAAAACTAAAGGCGAACTTATTACTAATGTGTCTCATGATTTAAGAACACCACTAACTTCAATACTTGGATATTTAAATTTAATAAAAGACAGTAAATACAACGATAAAGAAGAAATGATGGAATATATAGATATCGCTTATAATAAATCTGAAAAGTTAAAGATATTAATAGATGAATTATTTGAATACACTAAGATTACTAGTGATGGTATAAAATTAAATTTAACAGAGATAGCTTTAACTGAGTTAATAGAACAGTTGACTGAGGAGTTCGTACCTATATTTGAAGAAAACAAGATAAATGTAACTAAAAATTTACTAAATGAAAGTATTAAAGTAACAGCTGATGGAGATAAGTTAGCTAGAGTATTTGAAAACCTTATAGTAAATGCAATAAGATACAGTTATAAACCAGGAGATATTAAAATTACTCTTGAAAAAATTGAGGATTACGCTTTGTTTAGCATATCAAACAGAGGGGATAATATAAAAGAAGAAGATTTAAATAAGATATTTGAAAGATTCTATAGATTAGAAAAATCAAGGGCTGAAATTACAGGAGGAAGTGGCTTGGGACTAGCTATTTCAAAAAGTATTATAAATTTACATGGTGGTGAAATATGGGCAGAATCTAAAGATAATATTGTTACTTTTTTTGTAAAGATATCTACAAAATAAAATACATTACATCAAAGTATATGCATTATCGTATTATTTTTGTATATAAAAGAGATTCTTTATTAAAAAAGGGTCTCTTTTTTAAATTTTTTGTAGATAATTATGGAATGCTTGTTCGATACAAGAGTATAAATTTTTGATATAATATTTTTTGCGGGCTAGTAGTGTATTAGAATGATAAAGTTTGATGTTAATTTATGTAAAAAAAGGGGGCAAACTAAAATAATGATTTTAGATATCATTAATAGTACTTTAAATAGCGTGGAATCTAAAAAAGATTTTTCGCCAGATAACATTGACTTGAAAGAAGTTTTTTACCAATTATTTAAATTATCTATAAAATATTCGGAAGCAGAAAAAGGATATTTAGTTATTATTAAAAATAATAATATGTATGTTGAAAAAAACAACAATATGGTTTTTATAGAAAATATGGTTGATATTTACAAAGAAATATTATATTATGTTAAAAGACGCTCCGAGACCATTATTATTAGCGATGGAGAAAATGATTTTAAACATAATAAAAATTCTTATATTATGAAAAACGGTATAAAATCTTTATTATGCATGCCTATAGCTTATAATGATGAATTAATTGGATTACTGTATTTAGAGCATAGAACTAAAACTTTTGTTTTTAATAACGATAAAATAAAGATAATAAAATTTTTATGGAAACATACTATTTCTGCAATGGAGGATAAAATGTTAAGTTATAAGAATAGGGGAAAAGATGAAGCTCTAGAATATCAAAAATTAAAGAAAGAATTAATGCTCAACATCTCTCATGAATTAAAAACACCAATTAATGTTATACATACTGCATTACAAATGTGTAATTTAGTCTTAGATGACTCTGAAAATGATAATTCAGCATTGCTTAAAACATATTTCAATATTATGAAAAAGAATTGCTATAGACTGTTAAGAATAGCAGACAATACGTTAGACATTTCTAGTATAGATGCTGGTTGCTATGAACTAAATATTGAGAATATAGATGTAGTAAGCTTAATTGAAAATGTTACAATGTCTTCAGTTCAATATGCAAAAGCTAAAGGAATAGATCTAATTTTTGATACAGATGTTGAAGAAAAATATTTAGCTTGTGATGGAGGTAAAATTGAAAAAATAATGTTGAATTTACTTTCTAATGCATTGAAGTTTACTAAGAGAGGTGGACAAGTTTTCGTTAAAATAAAAGATAGAAATGATCATATTTATATATCAGTAAAAGATACAGGAATTGGGATTAAATCCGACAAAATAGACGCAATTTTCGATAAATTTGAACAAGCAGATAGATCATTATGTCGAAAAAATGAAGGTAGTGGCATTGGATTGTCATTAGTAAAAGCATTAGCGGAAGTACATAATGGGAAGGTATGGGTAAATAGTGAATATGGCAAAGGAAGCGAATTTGTAGTAAAATTACCTATAAAAAACTGTACCATGGAAAATCATAATTTTTATCATTTTACGGACTTGGATAAAATCAAAATTGAGTTTTCAGACATATATCTATAACAGCATCATATTTTATGAGGAGGATGAATATTGACTGAAACAAATAATAGAAGTAGGGCTATTGCATATATGATTTTATCTTCATTATGCTTTGCGTTTATGGCCGCCTTGGTAAAAATGTCAGGTGATATACCTACAGTGGAGAAGACGTTTTTTAGAAATTTTGTTAGCTTAATAGTTTCCACGGCTATAATATTTAGAAAAAAACAAAAACCATGGGGAAAGAAAGAGAATAGAAAGCAGTTGATTTTAAGAGGGGTTCTTGGAACTATTGGTATGATAACTTATTTTTATTGCATAGATAATATGCTTCTAGCAGATTCATCTATGTTAAATAAAGTTCATCCCTTTTTTACTGTAATTTTTGCGGTATGGTTTTTAAAAGAGAAACTTCCTAAAATACAAATACCAGCTCTTATATTGGCATTCATAGGTATATTATTTGTAGTGAAGCCTAAATTTGACATGACTGTAATACCAGCTATAATTGGCATATCTTCTGCAGCCTTTTCAGGAGGAGCCTATACCGTTGTTAGATATTTAGGTGATAAGGAAAATTCAGAGATTATAGTTTTTTATTTTTCCTTTATTTCAACTTTAATAGCCATAATGATAATTCCTTTTAATTATGTACCTTTAAGTTTAAATCAATTTATAATGTTAATCAGTGCAGGAATATTTGCTGCTATAGCGCAATTTTCTTTAACTATATCTTATAAATACGCCCCTGCTTCAGAGGTTTCTATATATAACTATACAAACATAATATTTGCACAGATAATAGCCTTTTTTCTCTGGGCAGAAGTTCCAGATATTTATAGTATAATAGGATATTTTTTAATCATAGGATCATCATTAATGGTATTTTTATATAAGGAAAAAGAAGAGGTAAGTTAGATAAAAAGTATATAACATTTTATAATTGTCACAGTTCCATTATGTTTTAAAATATATTCTCAAATATTTATTTTTACAAGATAAGTTGGTTCTCGAAGCTGAGAGTTAGAACTGGTTAACTATGGGATATGCTTAAAAATGTGAATTGAAAGTTAATTTGAAAGTTAATTTGAAATATGCTAAGATTAATTTATTAAATTAAATGGTTTATGGAGGTGAAAGGTATGGCGAATTTCTTTTTAGTAAACACAATTTTAGATAGATTGCCAATGTCATTATCTGGAATTACACATGTTAATTTCGATTTTACGGGAGGAGTCTGTCCAAAATTGAATAATGTACTAAAAAGAAGTGAGTTATCTTTGCCTTAAATATATTATAATCTATGTTATTTTTAACCCAGGTAAGGATTAGCTTGCCTGGGTTTTTTAGTTTTGATAGGATAAAACTAATGTTAACTACTCATTTATGTTTAATATATAATCTTTAAAAAATGTAACTTTTAGTCATAGGTATTATTTTTTATGAAATATCTTTATTTAGGTATTTTATTAAAAAACTTAGATTATATAATTGATTTGTATTAAATTTCAAAATACAAAACTCGGGTAAGTGTTTCTTGCTCGGGTTTTATTATTTTTAAAAATCAATATTAATTAAGACATAAGGGAGGAGTTAATTATGATAGAATTAGCGTTAAAAGAAGTAGAAAAATATTTTGGAGGTAATAGAATTTTTAGCAATATTACTTTTGAAGCTCAATATGGAGAAAGAATTGGATTAATAGGGAGAAATGGTACTGGTAAAACTACAGTTTTTAAAATTATTGCAGGTATTGAAAAACAGGATAAAGGTTCCATAACTATACGAAAGAATTCAGTAGTAGGATATTTAGATCAAATACCTAATTTCCCTGGACAATTTAAAGTAGTGGATGTTTTAAAAACTGCCTTTGAAATTCAATATGAAATAAATAAACAACTAAAAACATTAGAAGTGGAAATGGCTACCTTAGATGCAGAAGAATTAGAGCATACATTAAAAAAATATTCTCAGCTCAGTGAAGTTTATGAAGCAAAAGGTGGTTATGAAATAGAAGAAAAATTAAGCAAGATTTGCACTGGATTAAAATTTAATGAGGATTTTTTAAATAGAGACTTCATAAGTTTAAGTGGTGGAGAAAAGACTATTGTAATATTAGGTAAAATTCTATTGCAAAATCCAGATGTACTGCTCCTTGATGAGCCTTCAAATCATTTGGATATGGCATCAATAGAATGGCTTGAAAGTTATCTTAAAGCATATAAAGGTACGGTGATAGTAATATCTCATGACAGATATTTTTTAGATAGAGTGGTAACGAAAATAGTTGAAATAGAGGATGGAGAAACCTCCCTTTATGATGGTAATTACTCTTATTACGTTAAAGAAAAACAAAGAAGAGTTTTTGAACAATTTGAAGCTTATAAAGATCAACAGAAAAAAATAAAAGCTATGGAAAAAGCTATAAAACAGCTTAGAGAATGGGCCGTTCAAGGGGATAATGAAAAGTTTTTTAAAAGAGCAGAAAGTATGCAAAAAAGGTTAGATAAAATACAAAAAATTGATAAACCAATGGTGAATCAGCCTAAAATCCAGTTAGATTTTGCCGAGACTGATAGATCAGGTAAGGATGTAGTAAGTTTTAAAGGTATAGGAAAAAGTTTTGGTGATAAAAAAATATTAGAGGATGTGAGTTTGGATGTTAAATATAAGGAGCGTATAGCATTAATTGGAGACAATGGAAGTGGAAAGTCAACTATCGTAAAAATAATTTTGGGAGAATTTAAACCAGATTATGGTGAAATAAAGTTAGGGTCTAATATTAAAATAGGATATCTTCCCCAGAATATAATCTTTGATAATGAAGAGCTAACTGTGCTTGAAACATTTAGAGAAGACATGACTATTTCAGAGGGATCAGCTAGAGGAATATTAGCTAAATTTTTATTTTATGGAGAGAGTGTTTTTAAAAAGGTTAAAGGTCTTTCAGGAGGGGAGAAAAGCAGGCTTAAACTTTGTAAATTAATTCAAAATGATATAAATCTGCTTATACTTGATGAGCCTACAAACCACCTCGATATAGATTCAAGAGAAATGCTTGAAGAAGCATTAATGGAGTTTAAAGGAACTATATTTTTTATATCTCATGATAGATTTTTTATAAGTAAAATTGCAGAAATGATATGTGAAATAGAAGATAAAAAGATTATTAATTATTATGGAGACTATGAATATTATAAGGAGAAGGAAAAAGAAATCAAAAGAAGTAATACAGAAATTTCTAGCAAAGATAAAATAAATAAACCACAAAATATAGAAAGGCCTAAAAACATAGTAAGTAATAAGTTGAAGGAAGTGGAGAGATTAGAAAAGATAATAGAAGAACTTGAAAGAAAAGTACAAAATATAGACAATGAAATCAATAATAATGGAAGCGACTATGATAAGTTAGTAGAGTTAGATAAGGAAAGAGCAAGTACTCAAGAAGAATTAGACATAATGTTTGAAAAGTGGATGGAGCTGAATGATTAAAATATAGTTAAGTATAATTTTAGATTAACACAAGATAGGAGGCTATTGATTCTTAGTTTCAGCTGGAGTTTTTTTATAAGAAATATTTGCTCCAGCTGAGACTTATAAGAATTTATTTACTGAGTATCTCTACCCCATCTTCTGTTACTAGTACTGTATGTTCCCATTGTGAAGAAAGAGATCCATCTTCAGTGAATACTGTCCAATCATCTTCGTCATCTATTACTATTTCATAGGAGCCTGCATTTATCATAGGCTCTATTGTAAATATCATACCAGGCACTAAAACCATGCCTTCCCCTCTATTACCATTGTGAGCTACAAAAGGTTCTTCATGAAATTCAAGTCCAATACCATGACCACCAAAATCTCTTACCACAGAGTAGCCATGCTTTTCTGCATGCTCTTGAACTGCTGCCCCTACATCACCTAAAAATCCCCAAGGTTTTACAGCTTCGATACCTTTATACAAGCATTCCTTTGAAACTTCTACTAACTTTCTTGCTTCCTCACTTGCTTCTCCAATTATGAACATCCTTGAAGCATCTGAATAATATCCATTTAATATGGTGGATACATCTATATTTATTATGTCTCCATTTTTAAGAATTCTATGCTCACTAGGAATACCATGGCACACTTCATCATTTATTGAAGTGCAAAGGCTCTTAGTATATCCTTCAAAGTTAAGAGTTGCTGGAATTGCCCCTTGAGATACAGTGTAATCATGAACTAATTTATCAATCTCTTCAGTGCTCATACCTTCTTTTATATTTTTGGCCACTAAATCCAGTACAGCATTATTAATTTCAGCACTTTTTCTTATACCTTCAATTTGCTCTTTAGTCTTAATGATTTCTCTTGGTGGAACCTGAAAGCCCTGTGCTTCTAAAATTTCTAATTTTTTATCGAATTCAATGTGGCATTTTTTATATTTTAATCCACTTTCACACCAACATAAATCATTCCTATTTAAATTCATATAAACATCTCCTAATATTTTTATAATGTTTTATTTATTATTTTATAGCTATTACTTAAATTATACCTCTATAGTCACAATTTTAAAATATGCTTTAATTATGTAAGTGTTCTTATTATAATAAAAGTCGTATATCTTTACTTTATAAATATATATGATAAAATTACTTTAGACTCAGTTCAGTAATATAAATTCAAATTGATAGGAGGACTATGTATGAAATCTACAATAAAACGTACTGCCCACCTAGGCTCTGCGCAAAGACTACATGAAGCAGAGGGAACAAAGTTTTGTTCAGAGCCGAATTTTATTAGATTAATTTAGATTAAAATTGTTTTGTGTGGTCTTTGCTTCATTATTTACAGATTAAAAAGTAGATAGGAGCAAGGATTATGAAATATGAAAAGGCACAAAATATATTGCCAGAAGATGTAATTGAATTAATTCAAGAGTATATAGAGGGTGGGTATTTATATATACCTGTAAAATGTGAGAATAAGAAAGCTTGGGGAGAGAATAGTGGTGCAAAAGATAGTTTGAAGGAAAGAAATAGAGAGATTTTTGATTTATACAATCAAGGAATATCTATTAAAGAGCTTGCTCATCAATACTATCTTACTGAGCATAGTATTAGAAGAATAATTAGAGAAGAAAAACAAATAATATAAATACAAATCGGTATTTTAATATTATCAATATAGATAAATTAATACCGATTTTTTTATTTGCAATTTTAGAATTAAGTATGAACCACTTTGATACAGAATCATTTATGAACTTGAGAAGTGAGAAAAGCCAATGATATGATGTGAGTAGAAGGAGCAATCTTCAATAAGTGAATTCTCAGAGGAAAATTTAAAAAAAGGAAGTAAGGGAAGTAATAGTAATGAGCATTTTAACTGTTAAAAATATGAGCCATAGATTTGGAGATAGAGTAATATTTGAAGATGTATCTTTTAGACTGCTAAAAGGAGAGCATGTAGGACTTATAGGGGATAATGGTGAAGGAAAGTCAACTTTTATGAATATTGTAACAAATAAATTGATGCCAGATGAGGGACAAATAGAGTGGAGCAATAAAATCAGAATTGGATATATGGATCAGCATACTGAGCTTAAAAAAGGAAAATCTATAAAATCTGTGTTAAGAGAAGCTTTTTCATATCTCTTTGATATGGAAAGTAAGATGAAGGATTTATATGATAGAATAGGTGAAATGAATGAAGAAGAAATGAGCAAAGCCCTTCAGCAGGCAGCCAATATTCAAGATATGTTAGATAACAATGGATTTTACAGTATAGATTCTAAGATAGAAGCAGTTGCAGCAGGACTTGGACTTAGAAATTTAGGATTAGATAAGGAAGTTACAGACTTAAGCGGTGGACAAAGAACTAAGGTTTTATTAGCCAAACTTCTTTTAGAAGCGCCAGATATATTATTACTAGATGAACCTACAAACTATCTTGATGAAGAGCATATAGAATGGTTGAAAACATATCTAGAAAATTACCAGAATGCATTCATATTAATATCACATGATATACAATTTTTAAACAGCGTAGTTAATATAATATGTCATATTGAAAACAAGTCATTAACAAGATATATAGGTAATTATGAGAACTTTACAAAAGCATATGAAATAAAGAAAAAGCAATTAAAATCTGCATATGAAAGACAACAAGAAGAGATTGCTAGGCTTGAAGATTTTGTTGAAAAAAATAAAGCGAGAGCTGCAACAAGGGGCATGGCAAGTGCTAGACAAAAAAAGTTAGATAAAATGCAAAAGATAAAGATTGCAGGTGAAAAACCAAAACCGCAGTTTCAATTTAAGTTATCCGGAGCATCAGGAAAGATGATTTTTGAAGCAAGAGATTTAGTTATAGGATATAGTGAACCACTAAGTAAATCCCTAAATCTAACAATGGAAAGAGGGCAAAAGATTGCTTTAGTTGGAGCCAATGGTCTAGGAAAGTCCACATTATTAAAAAGTTTAATGGGATTAATTAAACCTATAAGTGGAGAAGTTAAAGTAGGGGATTATCAAGAAATAGGATACTTTGAGCAAGAAATTAAAGAATTAAATACTAACACTGTTATAGATGAAGTATGGGATGACCTTCAAGGATATAATAAATATCAAATAAGAAGTGCATTAGCGCAATGTGGACTGACAAATAAACACATAGAAAGCACAGTATCTATATTAAGTGGGGGAGAACAAGCCAAGGTTAGACTATGTAAGCTTATAAATAAACCCACAAATATACTAATCCTAGATGAGCCGACAAATCATTTAGATGTGGAAGCAAAAGATGAACTTAAGAGAGCACTAAAAAAGTATGAAGGAAGTATACTTTTAGTATGTCACGAAGCAGAATTTTATAGAGATATAGTAACGGATATATGGAACTGTGAGGATTGGGCTACTGTTTTTTAGATTCATATTTATGGATTCAAAAAGCAGTAGCTAATCTATTTAAAGGCTAAAGAATAACATAATAATATAAAATAGAGGTGTTTAAATTTGGAAAATAAAGTTTTTGAAACTTGGATGAATGGTTATATAGTTAAAGACTATATAACAAATAAAAATATAGAAGTGGGAGATTACACATATTATTCAGGATATTATCATGAAAAACATTTTGAAGATTACTGTGTTAGGTACCTTTCGCCAGATATGGATGGCGTAGATAAACTTAAAATAGGAAAGTTTTGCTCTATTGGTTCTGGAGCAACATTTATAATGGCTGGTAATCAAGGTCATAAGCATGATTGGATTACAACATATCCGTTTTTTTATACGGCAGACCTTAATGAAAATGCTTTAGATGGATTTGAAAAAAAGGGAGATACTATTGTTGGAAATGATGTATGGATAGGAACTGAGGCTATGATAATGCCTGGAGTTAAAATTGGTGATGGTGCTGCTATAGGATCACGAGCAGTAGTTACTAAGAATGTTGAACCTTACACAATAGTGGCAGGGAATCCAGCTAAAGAAATGAAGAAAAGATTTTCCAAAGAAGAAATACAAATGTTATTAGAAATTAAGTGGTGGGATTTAGATATAGACATTATAAGAAAATATATTCCGCTTATGTGCAGTAATAATGTTAAAGAATTTATTCACATGATCAAAAATGAAACTAGGTAAAATTTTCATATTTTAAAAGGTATTAAATGGAAAAAATAATAAAAGAGATAAAAGCTAAGTTTAAATAGATGATATAATATTTATTGAATTTGTGAAACACATTGTTGAGCAAATTCTTTTTTAGTTATTATATAATTTCTATCTAAGGTTAACTTGACATAAAGATTATATGGATATATAGTTATTATGTAAGGTTAACCTTACATAGGAGAAGTGAAAATATGAAGAATCGAGTAAGAGAATTTAGAGAAGCTCGTGGACTTACCCAAGAGCAGCTTGGAAAACTTGTAGGTGTATCAAGGCAAGCTATTAATGCAATTGAAACAGGAAAATTTGAACCATCTATTTGGTTGGCCTATGATATTGCTAAATTATATGATAGCACTATTGAGGAGATATTTCTTTTTCAGGAGAGCGAAAGGAAATTATAAGTAGTTTATATATAAATAAAGGAGAGCTATGTATGAAAAAAATTATGATTAATTACACCCCAGAGCAAAAACAAGGTTATATAGCAGGAGGTTTATTCAATGAAGCAGATGTTAAGCAAAGATTGTACGAAGGAGAACAATTAAAAAATACAGATATTGAATTCTACAATCCTATAGAAGCTCCTTGCAATGATAAATCAAAACTGCCTACTGCTAACGATATATTTACAATGGATACTGAAAAAGTATTAAAATCTGATGTGATAGTAGCAGATATATCTACCAAAGACGAAGGAGTGATGGCTGAGTTAGCTATTGCTTGGGCTTGTAACTATATTCATCAATTAGCCGAAGAAGGTTACACATTAGAAGATATATTGAGATATATTCCTAAAAAGGAGATAAAAGCACATTTGTCTGATATAAGAAAAACTACCTCTAATCAATATGAAAGCAATTATATTCCTTGGGGATTCAATCAATACATAATAGGTATGATTGAAAATAACAATGGTAAAATATATGATAGCTTTGATAAAGTAATAGAAGATATTAATAACGATAAGTGAGGTTAAGAGAAATGGCTTTAAGAAATATTAGACATTTAGACGATGATATTTTGAGAAAAAAGTCTAGGGAAGTTGAAATAGTAGATGACAGAGTAAGGCAAATACTTAATGATATGGCTGATACTATGTATAATACAGAAAATGGCGGTGGACTAGCGGCTTGCCAAGTAGGAATTCTTAAGAAACTCGTAGTAGTTGATATGGGGCAAGGCCTTATAAAGCTAGTTAATCCTAAAATAATTAAAGAGGAAGGTTCTCAAAAAGTTATTGAGGGATGCTTAAGTATTCCTAACAAATGGGGTTATGTTTTAAGACCATATAAGGTAACTGTAAAAGCATTAAATGAAAATGGTGAAGAAATTACAGTAACAGGTACAGGAGATTTGGCAAAATGTTTCTGCCATGAAATTGACCATTTAGAAGGTATACTATTTATTGATAAAGTAATTGAATATGTAGAATAGCATTTTTTATTTACTACACCCTTAAATTGTTTTCACATTCATAAATTTCTACAAAAGTAATTTAGTTTACCAAATAAAGAGCTAAGCACGCAGTGAAGCCGCTCCAAAAAAGTCGCTATTTCACTACATGCTTAGCTCTTATATGTTTTACAATATCAAAGAATTTAAAAAACTAAATATATTACTTATTTTAAAGAAAAGATCAAAATCAAGGAGGATGTGGTATCATAGAAATAAGGAATGTTGATTTTACGGGGATTGAACCTTAACATGAGATGTAACCAATTTTTCTCTCAAATATTTATCTTTACAATTTCATTGTGCAAAACTTAAAAATGCTATGTAATGTGATCTATGCATTTGAGCAAAATCTAGAAATTCTTAATTTATTTTAGAAAAATGCCGTTAAGATGCTGTACATGTTTGAACGAAGGGAGTTTGTCAGCGTTAGGGATTTTTATAAAATAAATTTTAGAAGTTCTTATTGAAGCGAGACAGCATAAGAAGCATTGTGTAGCATTTTTTTATTTGCCATAAACATAAATTGTTTTCACATTTATAATTTTAACAAAGGTAATTGGGTAAAAAAATAGAACTAAGCACATAGTGAGGACACTTTAAAAAAATCCTTTCTCTCACTACATAGTTAGTTCCTTTATATTTTACAATATTGCTTATATATTCTTTTAGGATTTATGGCATCCTTTGCCGCAGCCACTGCAACTACCGCAGCCATTGCTACGGGAAGCACACCCTTTGGTTTCATTTGTCTCATTTGCAGAAGCGGTTTTTACCATGAATCCTTTATTTGTATATATTATCTGTATCTCATCTACCTTATCTACAAGTTCTTCATCGTAGACTATAGATATATCTTCCACCTTATCTGCAAAATCTATTTCCTTTATTGTGTCTAGGAAGATTGAAACCTTTGGAGTTTTGCAACAACCTTGATTATATGTTAATTTTAAGCAATTATATTGATCATCATATTCAAATAAATTTACTAATTGATTATAAGCATTATTTGATATTTTTACTTTTATTTTTTTATCCAAAAAGTTCACCTCAATTCACTATTTATTATATACTTAACGAAAGGCTAAATTGTAAATTATTAATGAACAAATTTAATTTTCAGTATATGATATTGCAATAATGATTAATATTAGGTAAATTTAGTAGGGTAAGTAAATTAATAATGTTAAGCTGATAATTTAAAATAAAAAATAGCTTGCAAAAATGCTTTGCAAGCTACGGTAATCTTACTTATCTTCTTTTAATTCATTTAGACAGTTTTGGCATACAATTTTACCTTTATAGTGCTTAACGTTTTTTGCATCGCCACAGAATATACATGAAGGGTTATATTTTTTTAGTATTATCTGCTCACCATCTACAAAAATTTCTAAAGAATCTTTTATCTCAATATCCAATGTTCTTCTTAATTCAATTGGAATTACTATTCTTCCTAGTTCATCGACTTTTCTAACTATACCTGTTGACTTCATTTAGTGAATCCTCCTTAATACAATATTCGACTTATATTAATAAAATAATAACAGTAATAACATAATTAGTCAATAAGTTATTTATAAGTTTAAACACACTTAATTAATAAATATAAAATAAATTTATATAAAATTAATATTTTTTTCTATCTTTATTGCCTATAATATATTTTATGAGGGATTTATTATAATGTTAATAAAATATTAGGAGGTAATGAAATGAATTTTGAAATAGGTGAAATTTATAGCGGTTTTAAATTGGTGGATAAAAAAACTGTAGAAGAAGTAAACTCACTAGCTCTAATTTTTGAACATGAAGATACAGGAGCAAAATTGTTAAAGCTAGAAAACGAAGAGGATAATAAAGTTTTTTCTATAAGCTTTAGAACTCCACCACAGGATAGCACAGGTGTAGCTCATATATTGGAGCACTCAGTTTTATGTGGTTCAAGAAAATTTCCATCAAAGGAGCCTTTTGTAGAACTTATAAAGGGATCACTGAATACTTTTTTAAATGCTATGACTTTTGCAGATAAGACAATGTATCCTGTTGCTAGTAAGAATAAAAAAGATTTTTTTAATTTAATGGATGTATATTTAGATGCAGTTTTATATCCAAATATATATAAGTATCCTCAAATATTCATGCAGGAAGGTTGGCACCATGAATTAGAGGATTTGGAAGGGGAAATAACCTATAAGGGAGTAGTATATAATGAAATGAAAGGTGCTTTCTCTTCACCAGAATCCATACTTATGAGAAAAATACCTGAATCCTTATTTCCTGATACCACCTATGGAGTAGAATCAGGAGGAGATCCAGAGCATATTCCAGAACTTACATATGAGAATTTTATTAACTTTCATAAGAAATACTATCATCCATCAAATAGCTATATATTCTTATATGGTGATGGAGATACTTTAGAGGAATTAAGTTTTATACATAATAATTATTTAAAAGATTTTAAAAAGATTGATATAGATTCTTCCATAGCTATACAAAAACCTTTTGAAAACATGGTTGAAAATGTAGTGGAATATCCTATTTCTCAGAATGAGGGGGAGGGAGATAAAACTTTCTTAAGTTTAAACTTTGTTGTTGGAGAAGTAACAGATGCAGAGTTATATTTAGCCTTTGAAATTTTAGAGCATTTATTATTGGAAACTCCAGCAGCTCCACTTAAAAAGGCACTTATACAAAGTGGCATAGGTAAAGATGTATTTGGAAGCTTTGATAATAGTGTTCTACAACCAACTTTAAGTGTAATAGTTAAAAACTCCAATGAGGATAAGAAAGCTGAATTTAAAAATCTAGTATTTGCTACTTTGAAAGAATTGGTGGATAAGGGAATAGATAAAAAATTAATTCAATCTTCATTGAATATTAAAGAATTTTACTTAAGAGAAGCTGACTATGGTGGATATCCAAAAGGGCTTATATACGGTATAAAATGCATGGATAGTTGGCTTTATGATAATCATCCTTTAATGCATTTAAATTATGAGCCACAATTAAAGAAAATAAAAGAAAGAGCGGAAAAGGGATATTTTGAGGAGCTTATAAATGAATATATATTAAAAAGCGATCACAGTTCACTTTTAATTGTAAAGCCTAAAAAGGGTCTTGCAGAAGAAAAAGACAGAAATACAAAGGAAAAGTTAAAAGCTTATAAAGAAGATTTATCAAAGGATGAGTTGAAAAAAATTCTAGATGATACAAAAGAACTTACTAAGAGACAGAACACTCCAGATTCACAAGAAGCCATAGAAAAGATTCCTCTTTTATCAATAGAAGATATAAATAGAGAAGCGGAAAAACTTCCTATAGAAGTCTTAGATGAAGGTGGAATAAAGGTATTAAAACATGATATATTTACAAATAAGATTGCCTATGTAGATTTATACTTTAATACTGGAAATGTTCCTCAGGAGTTAATTCCATATATAGGACTATTGGCTGGAGTTTTGGGGAAAGTAAGTACGGAAAAACATGATTATGAAGATTTGTCAAAGGAAGTAAACATAAATACTGGTGGAATTTATTATTCATCAACAGCTTATTCAAATAGTGTTAATGTGGATGAATTTACCCCTATGCTTAAAGTGAAGGCAAAAGTTCTAGCCTCAAGGATGGGCGATTTGTTTAAGTTATTGGTAGAGGAAATTGGAAGTAGTAAATTTGATGATAGTAGAAGGATTAAAGAAATACTTTCAGAATTAAAATCAAGAATGGAAATGACTATATTTGATAGAGGACATATGGTGGCTGTAGGAAGGGTAGCATCTTACTTTTCAGCTGTAGGAGCATATTTAGAGTTGGTATCCGGAATAAACTTGTATCACTTTGTGGTAGATCTTGAAGAAAACTTTGAAAGTAAAAAGGAAGAAATAGAAAGTAATTTAAATAAGTTATGTAAATTAATATTCAACAAAGAGAATGTAACTATAAGTATTACTTTAGAAGAAGAGGATTATAAAGAGTTTCAAAAAGAACTTCCTATTTTATTAAAAGGACTTGGGGAGAATACTTTTGAAAAGTATTCTTACAATTTTGCTCTAAAACCTGAAAACGAAGGGTTGATGACCTCAGGAAAGGTACAATATAATGCAAAAGGATACAACTTTAAAAAACTAGGATATAAGTACACAGGCACAATGCAGGTGTTAAAGACCATTGTAAGTTTTGACTATCTATGGAATAAAGTAAGAGTGCAAGGTGGGGCTTATGGATGCTTTGGAGGATTTAATAGAAATGGTAATATGTATTTTGTATCCTATAGAGATCCTCATCTAAAAAATACATTAGATGTCTATGATAGAGCATTTGAATATATAGAAAACTTTATGGAAGATGAAAGAGGTATGACAAAATATATAATTGGAACGGTAAGTGATGTGGATTCTCCTCTTACAGCATCTATGAAAGGTGATAAGGCTTCAGCTAATTATTTTAGTGGAGTTAAAGATGAAGATATTCAAAGGGAGAGAGAAGAAATATTAGACACAAAAGTGGATGATATTAAAAAATTAGCACCTATAGCTAGAGATTGTATGAAAGAGCAATATATATGTGTTTTAGGAAATGAAGATAGAATAAAAGAAGAAAAAGATATGTTTAATAATCTTATGCATATATTTAAATAATGTTAATAAAAAAACAAAGTATTAGAGAAATAATTACTCTAATACTTTGTTTTTTTATTGAATAAATCTTGTTTTTTATAAAAAATCACAAGAATATTTAATGTTACATAATAATTGTTGGAAAATATTAGTGGAATGTAATATAATAATTGTATAAAATATAACAAAGTTAAAAGGGGATGTATTATAATGAAGAGGTTTAAAAAGCTAGCAATGGTTATGACTTTAATTTTTATGTTTTCTCTTGTAGGCTGTGGAGGAAGTAAAAATACTTCTGGAGAGGAAACAAAATTTAAAGCGGGAAAATACACTGCTGAAGCCAAAGGACATAATGGAGATATTAAGCTTGAGGTGGAAGTGGATGGAGAGAAAATAAAAGATATAAAAATATTAGAACATAAAGAAACTAAGGGCTTAAGCGATCCAGCTTTAAATGATATACCAAAGGAGATAATAGAGAAGCAAAGTTTAGCTGTAGATACTATTTCAGGTGCTACAGTAACAAGTAACGGGGTTATAGAAGCTATAACTTTAGCACTTAAAAATGCTGGTGGTAATATTGATGAGCTAAAAAAGGTATCAAAAGGTGATGATTCATCAAAAAAAGAATTAGTTAAAAAGGAAACGGATGTTATAGTGATTGGAGCAGGTGGCGCTGGAATGTCCGCTGCTGTTGCTGCTGCGGAAGAGGGAGCCAAAGTAATAGTATTAGAAAAGATGCCTATGATAGGTGGAAATACTATTAGATCCGGTGGAGCATATAATGCAGTTGATGTAGAAGCTCAAAAGGCTCAGGGAATAGAAGACTCAATAGATAAGCATTTTAAACAAACCTTTGAAGGTGGAGATAAAAAGGCAGATGAAAAGTTAGTTAAAATTCTTGTTGAAGGTTCTCTTGAAGGGAAAAAATGGTTGCAATCCTATGGCATGGAGTTTAACGAAAAAATAGGTTCTGTGGTAGGTTCTTTATGGACAAGAACCCATCAAGCTTCAGATGCAGCAGGGACAGGATATATGAATACATTAAAAGAAGCTGGAGATAAATTAGGTGTTGAAATATTGCTTAATACAAAGGCTACAGAGCTTATAGTTGAAAACGGCAGAGTGGTAGGGGTTAAGGCTGAAGATAAGGATAAAAATCCACTTGAATTAAGAGGGAAAAAAGGTGTAGTTATAGCAACAGGAGGATTTGCTGCTAATGTAGAAATGAGAACAAAATATGTTCCAAGCCTAACAGCAGATAAACCAACTACTAATCATCCAGGAGCAACAGGTGATGGTATAGTCATGGGAGAAAAAGTAGGAGCAGATTTAATTGGAATGGAATATATTCAGTTGCTTCCAATGGCTATAGAGCTTACTGGACCAACTATAAACGTAGAAAATTCCATATTTGTAAATAAAGAAGGAAAAAGATTTATAAATGAAGATAATAGAAGAGACAAGTTATGTGAAGCAATAATGAAACAAAAAGATGGACAATATTACATGATAAATGACTCTCAAATAATAAAAGAAAAGAATGAACTTGGTGATAATGTAGAGGAATTAATACAAAAGGGAACAATAATAAAAGCTGACTCCATAAAAGAATTAGCAGAAAAGATTAAAGTTGATGAAAAAGTATTGCAAGGAACAATAGATGAATTTAATAAAGCTGTAGATAATAAAAAAGATTCCTTCAATCGTGGTTTGTGGAAAAATAAAATAGAAAAAGGGCCATACTATGCGACGTTAAGACATCCAGCAGTTCACCACACCATGGGTGGATTGAAAATAAATGAAAAAACCCAAGTGCTAAATAAATCAGGAGAAACTATTCAAGGTTTATACGCAGCAGGGGAAGTAACTGGTGGTATACATGGTGGAAATAGATTAGGAGGAAATGCCCTTCCAGACGCTATAGTTTTTGGTAAGATAGCGGGAAAAAATATAATAAAATAAAAAATAACTATTGAAAATTTTGAAATAAAGTGGTAAACTAAAAATCAAAATTGATATGTTTAAATTCATTGATGAGGAAGAGTAGTTAAAATTGATTATTCCAAGAGAGTGGAGGATGGTGTGATCTCCATAGTATAGATTTTAATGAATGGACCTCATAGAAGTAAATTGAAATCCTTTATGGAGAGTAGTGGTTACCGGAAGCCTACCGTTAAAAAGGCTAGGATATGATTGTATCCGAATAAGAGATGTGCTTTTTAGCATAACTTAGGTGGTACCGCGAATAATACTTCGCCCTATTTTTTAGGGCGGAGTTTTTTTATTGTATAAAAACTTAAGCGCGCTTTTGTAAATATAAATTATGAAAATTGAAAGGGGTTTTTATTATGACATTGAAAAAATTTGTATTAAGCTCAGTATTGTTGGCAGTAGGTTTGCTTTTACACCAAATATCACCGAACTTTGTATTTGGTATGAAACCAGACTTTTTACTTTTAATGATGTTTGTATCCCTAGGTTTTGTTGAAGATTATAAATTTGTATTTGTTATTGGAGTGATTTCAGGAACACTTACAGCTCTCACTACAACTTTTCCAGGGGGCCAAATACCAAACTTTATAGATAAGATAATAACAGCACAGTTTGTCTATATTTTTATGAAGATATTTAATATAAAAGTAAGTGGAAATAAAGGAGTAATGATTACGACATTTTTGGGCACATTAGTAAGTGGAACTGTGTTTTTATTACTTGCTTTATTGATGGTAGGATTACCTGCAACTTTTGGTATACTATACTCTACAGTGATACTGGCTGCTTGCATTAATTCTATAGGGATGATTTTTATACTTAAAATGTTAAATAGAGCAATTAAATACTCTCACTAGATTATATATATCTTTCTTTTATAATATAATGGTTATAAGGGAGGGATAACTTTGAAAAAATCATTTTACTTAACTTTGACTGTATTTTTTACTTTAATATTTTTATTTGTTTTTTCAGTTAGATACTTTGAAAATTCAAATATGGAAAAACTAAAGAAGGATAATTCTTATACTATTACTTTAGATAATAATACTAAAGCCAGTATTGCAAAAGTATCAGATAAAGCTATATATTACAGAAAAATAAATTTAAATATTTGGTCTATTAATCTCATATTAAGTTTTGGTATACCTGTTATTTTCATAGTAAGTGGGCTATCGAAAAAGTTAAGTGAATTTGTAAAGGGAATAAGCAGAAACTATATCATTCAACTGGCATTATTTTTTATTTTCTTTACACTGATAAGCTGTATTATAACTTTTCCCTTAGACTATTATAGAAGTTTTATTCATAAGCATAATTTTGGATTGTCTAATCAAACCTTTTACAAATGGTTTAGCGATTACTTAAAAGGATTCACTATTAACACGCTGATTACCTCCATGTTTCTCTGGGTTCCATATTTTATTATTAACAAAAGCCCAAAGAAGTGGTGGCTCTATAATGGACTTTTATCTATACCAGTATTGATGTTTGTTACATTTATTTCTCCTATGTATATAGATCCTTTATTTAATAAGTATACGCCTATACAGGATAAAAATCTTCAAACTAAGATTGAGGAACAGTTAAAAATAGCCGATATAAGTAATAGTAAAGTGTATCAGGTAAACAAAAGTGTAGATACAAAGGAAATGAATGCATATATGACAGGCGTATTTAACTCTAAACGAATTGTTTTATGGGACACCACTATAAATAATTTGACTCAAGGAGAAACATTATCAATCACAGCTCATGAAATAGGTCATTATGTCATGGGTCATGTGTGGAAGTCTATAGTTTTAGGAGGAGCACTCTTTACTTTGGTTTTATACCTAGTAAATAAATCCTTGCTTTGGATTTTACATAAGTGGAGAGATGTACTTGGAGTAAGAAAAATTGTGGATATTGGAGCAATGCCTTTGATAATATTAATACTTAATATATTTTTATTTTTAGCTAATCCTATAACTAATACTTACTCTAGATATGTAGAAAAGGAAGCGGATAGATTTGCTCTTGAGCTTACTAAAGATAATTCCTCTGTAATAACATCTACAATTAAACTTCATGAAAATAGTTTGAGCTTACCAAAGGTTAGCAAAATTTATGAGGTGTGGTACTATAGTCATCCAAGTTATTATGACAGAGTTATATTTGCTAAAGAGTACGCACCGTGGAAGGAAAATAAGCCTTTAAAATATATAAAATAAAAATTATGAGGTGATTACATGTTTGTGAATCTAAGTGAATTAGAATTAGAGAGTATAGAAAATCTAATTACTGATAGGATAAGTCAATTAAGAACAGATATGGATGGAGATGCAGAAAACGAAGAGGAATTTAGAACTATAATTAGAGAGTATAAAAAATTGTTAGAGACCATAGATAGCAATAAACTTACTCGGGAAAAAATAAATTCTATAGTCACTGAACAATTTAACTCTTCCGAGAATAGCGATAAAAAACTTAAGGATGTTTTACCTCAAGGATTTGAAAATATACTTAAAGTTTATATCTACAATAACAAGGATGAAGTATTGAAGTATATAAAAGATTTTGTAGAAAAGGATAGTGTTAAAGATACTATAAGAAGAGAAGTAAATAATATGGTAGGAGGATTAAATCTTGCCATGAGAAAATTTATAAATGTAGATAGTATATGCAACAATATAATAAACGGTATACAAAATTATGTAGAAAATGAGGACAACTCATTTAAAATAATAGAATTTATATATAGCGGAATAGATATTATAAAAGAAAAGGATTTAAAAGAAGTTTTATCCTATATCCCGTATGAAGGTAAAAAGACTATTATTAATTTTATGACAGAAAAAGTATATTATATACTAGATAATTATAGTTAATATGAGAAAAATTAATATAAAGTATAAAATTTGATATTTTTTCTGTCTAAATATTAAAAATTCATTGAATTTATGGTAATATATACTTGGTAAAATATATATATATTACATAATTATAATGAGTAGGTGTTATTTATGGGGAGTGCTATGGATTCAAAACTTGAAAAAATATGTCATATATGCACCGAATCGGGTGTAATGGAGAAAGAATTTAAAAGTCAATATGAACTGTTAAAAAGAAATGAGGAAGCCCTAAGGATTAGTGAAGAAAGATACAGATTGGCTGTAGAAGGGGCTAATGACGCCTTATGGGATTGGGACTTTACAAATAATAAATTCTTCATATCTGAAAAATGGAAAGAAAAAATACCTTTAGAGGTTTTGAATCCTAAATTAAGCATAATAGGTAGATGGACCAGGCTGATACATCCTGAAGATTTAAATGACACGCTAAATACTTTTAAGGAGTATTTAAGAGGAGGTAGTGATTACTTCTTTAGTGAATATAGGTTAAAAATAAAAAACGATGAATATAAATGGGTATTAACCCGAGGAAAGCTTTTAAGAGATAGGGAAGGAAAAGCTATTAGAATGGCAGGTTCCCTATCTGATATAACTGATAGAAAAAACTACGAAGAAAAAATAAAACAATTGGCTTACTACGATAGATTAACTGGATTGCCAAATTTTCATTATTCTAAAGAGATAATTAGCGAGAAAATAAAAGCATATAATGGTAAAAGTAAAATAGGTTTATTTTTAATAGATTTAGATAATTTTAGAAATATAAATGATACTTTAGGTCATAAATTTGGAGATAAACTTTTAATAACTGTCAGCGAAAAGATAAAAAAATTTATTGGTAAAAAGGATATTTTATGTAAAGTAGGAGAAGATGAGTTTTTAATTATAAAGAATATGAAGGGAACAAAAGAAGAATATGAAGCATTTGCCCAAAAAATACTAAATCATTTTCAAGGACCAATATGCATTGAAGAACATGAGATATATACTACGGTTAGTATTGGAATAGATATATACCCTAATAATGGAGAAGATGCTTTTTCATTGCTTAGAAATGTAGATACCGCTATGTACGCTGCTAAAGAGAAAGGGAGAAATACTTATGAGTTCTTTAACACTAGCATATACAAAGAAGTTTTGGAAAGAACAAAGCTGGAGGCGGATTTAAGAAGGGCTATTGAAAATGATGAATTTGAGCTATATTATCAACCTCAAATGAATCTAAAGACGGAGAAAATTATCGGTGCGGAAGCATTAATTAGGTGGAATCATCCTAAAAGAGGCTTAGTATCACCGGCGTATTTTATCCCTTTAGCAGAGAGTACGGGGCTTATAGTATCCATTGGAAAATGGGTAATAGAAACGGTATGTAAACAACATGTGGAATGGAAGAATAAAGGATATGATGAAATCGTTATATCAGTAAATGTATCTTCAATACAACTTCAGCAAAAGGATTTTATATTTTTTATAAGAGAAACCCTGGAAAAATACGATATGAAACCAGAGTTGTTAAATATTGAAATAACGGAAAGTACCTTAATGAAATCTATAGATTCTGTAGCGGAAAAATTAAAATCCATTAAAGATATAGGAGTTGGTGTATCACTAGATGATTTTGGTACGGGATATTCTTCTTTGAGTTATTTAAAGAAACTTCCAATAGATACTTTGAAAATTGATAAAAGTTTTATTGATGATGTAAAAGATGGTTCTATTGAGGATGCTATAACTGCTGAGATAATTCAATTAGCACATAAAATGAAAATAGATGTGGTAGCCGAAGGAGTGGAAAGAGATGTCCAACTTCAAGTGTTAAGGGTACAAAATTGTGATAAAATACAAGGATATGTTTTAAGCAGACCATTGCCTAAAGAAAAAGTTGAAGTTTTTTTGAAAAAGCAATATTAGTGAAAAGGTTTTAATATATTAATTGTATTTGAAAAGAAAAAAACGGAAGAAACTTCTTCCGTTCGTAAGGGGGAGGTCTGGTTTTAACTAAACAATATTATTGTTAATTTCTACTTTAAATTTATTATATAGGTAAAATATTAAATTTAGATTATCAATATATTAACAAATAATAAACAATTTATGATTTAAATATCTTTTTTGTTCCTTTTAAATAAATTTTTAAAACTGAAGTTTTTATTCTTGTTAAAATACCTAAATATAAGTATAAAAGGTAATATAGTTATTAAGTATGGGATTGAGGATATAATAAATATTATAAATAATTTAATTAAATATCCTACATTCTCTAGTGAGGAAATAAATCCATAGTATGCCTTATCTTTAAGAGATAGTGTAGCTACTTTTTTATATTTTTGCACTTCGTATAAATTTATATTTAAAGTGGAATATTCTATTAGATTATTCCATTTTTTTAATGTTCCGGTGAGAGTTTCTATTTCATACCCCACTCTTTCCAATTCTTTTTCTATTTCTAACATATCTTTTAGTTCACCGGATTTTTTTAGTAGCTCTAAAAGTCTCTCTTGCTGTATTTTCAAAGATTTAACACGTGCCTCAGTGTCGAAATATTCATGAGTAATATCCTTGATATTTATACTTTGGTTAGTGATGTTTCCGAGATTTCTAAGATCTTTAATAAACTCATCAAATTTTTCTACTGGAATTCTTATAGATATTTCAGCGAATCTATTTTCTGCAGAGGGTTCATTATCAATTCTTTTTCCGCTAATATTAGAACTTTCTATATATCCTCCAAAAGATTTTACTTTATTGGATAAGTCTGTAGTGCTGCCATCGAAATCTAAGGTCTGTATTTCTATAGTGGCATTTTGTATGTTTTTTCTATCTACTAGTTCTGTACTAAGAGAGGAATCTTTTTTAGCCTTCTCCATAGATATAGAAGATTCCTTTTTATCAAAGTTATAGGCTTGTGGCGTTGCGTTTTCTGATGGGCTAGAATATCCATCATGGGATTTTTTTGAAGAGCTGCAGGATGTAAATATGAATAAAATCACTAATAATCCAACAAGATAATTTATGAATTTTTTCATAAATTAATAACCTCCTAAAACTATTATCTTTATAGTATATACGTAAAATAAAGGGAAAAGTATGGTAATATAAATTTACATACATATAAACATGAAGCTATACACATATAAATATACATGTATGTTTAAAAGTATATAAAGGGGATGGTTCGATTGTTGTTAATTAAAAACGGAAAAATAATTACTATGAATGGAAAAAATTATGGATATGGATGCGTATTAATAGAAAGTGGAAAAATAATTGAAGTTGGAGAAGATATAAAAATTCCTGAAAAATGTGAGGTTATAGATGCTAAAGGGGGATGGGTTACACCAGGTTTTATAGAAGCTCATTGCCATATTGGTTTAATTGAAGAAGGTATGGGTTTTGAAGGGAATGATATAAATGAAGTTACTGACCCTATAACTCCGCACTTAAGAGCTATAGATGGGATTAATCCCTTTGATACAGCATTTTATGAAGCTTTAAAGGGAGGGGTAACTACTGTAATGACAGGGCCTGGAAGTGCAAATGTAATAGGAGGACAATTTGCAATTATTAAGACTTGCGGAATTTGTGTAGATAAAATGACAATAAAATCTCCTAGCGCTGTGAAAATTGCCTTTGGAGAAAATCCGAAAAGAGTCTATAATTCCAAAGGAAAGATGCCAATAACTAGGATGGCAACGGCAGCATTGTTGAGAGAAACACTAGTAAAGGCTAAAAATTATAAGAATAAAAAGGAGGCTGCAGTATTAAAGAAAGAGAGCTTTGACATTGATTTAAAGATGGAGGCTTTAATACCAGTACTTGAAAAAGAAATACCTCTAAAAGCTCATGCTCATAGAGCTGATGATATATTGACAGCTATAAGAATTGCTAAGGAATTTGATGTAATGATGACTTTAGATCATTGTACAGAAGGGGACCTTGTTGCAGAATATATAAAAGAATCTGGATTTCCCGCTATTGTTGGGCCAACTCTTACATTTAAAAGCAAGATAGAAGTTAAAAATAAAAACTTTACTACTCCAGGAATATTGAATAGAAAAGGAATTAAAGTAGCGATAACAACAGATCATCCCGTAATGCCTGTTGAGTATTTATCAATGTGTGCAGGGCTTGCTGCTAAAGCTGGATGGACGGAAGAAGAAGCATTGAGGTCCATAACCATAAATGCCGCTGAAATAATTGGAATGGATGACAGAATTGGAAGTATTGATAATGGAAAGGACGCTGATATAGCCATTTTTGATGGAAATCCATTGGAGAGCCTCACAAAAACTTTATATACCATAATCAATGGGAAAATTGTTTATAAATATGAAGGGTAGAGTAATTTGTATGGAGAGGAGTATATGGAACCTTACCAAAAAATAAATGAGTTTAGGGATAAGATCATAGAAACTTTTAAAGATAGAGTGGATTGCATACTTCTTACAGGGAGCTTATCTAGAGGCGAAGTGAGAAAAAGAAGCGATATTGATATATGGGTATTTTTACATGAAGTGAAGTATGAGGATTTATACAAAGTAGGGGAGATAGTTAAATCCCTCTATCCTCATCCTAGGCTAAATCCCCAGATTACATCCTTTGAAGAATGCTTATTGCCACATTTTACTCGCGAGTATTCACCTATTCAGTATAGAACGGATGGGAAAATTTTATATGGTAGTTTAAAGGTACCTTATCCTAATAAAAAAGATTTTATAGAAAGAAGCAAGAATTTAGTTGTGTACATTATTATGGGAATAAGGCATTTCATATGTATCAATGAAGGAGAGGAATCCCTTTTAAGTAAAAAGTTATTAAAAAGAATTTTAAAGCCTTTAATGTGGGTCTTAAGATATAAATACGCTGCCATAAAAGGAGTTTATCCATTGACATTAGAAGAATTAAAAAAGTTTTCTAATGATGAGGAAATTTACTTAATAAATATATTTGAAAATCTATTAGAGGATAAGCAGGGTATATATGAAGGGAAAATAGAAATAATATTAGAAAAAACATATAAATTATGCCAAAAGGTAATTTTAGAGCTAGAAAGCTCCGGAAATTGTACAGAATGATATTTATATAGGATTTTTTAAAACAAATTATTAATTAATATTGATTTTTAATTAATAATTGTTTATTATATATGTAAGAAAAGGAAAATAATATACTTAGGAGGGAATTTCTATGGAAATAAAGGATAAAGTATTAGAGTTACTAAAGAGTTCAGAACCACTAAAATCAGGAGAAATCGCTGAAAAATTAGGAGTGGATAAGGCAGAAGTTGATAAAGCCATCAAAGCTTTAAAGAAAGAAGAATTAATTGAATCACCAAAAAGATGTTATTATAGTGCAAAATAAGCTCAAATTTGAGCTTATTTTTTATATACTTTTATTTACAAATTTATTGGATAAAGTGTTTAATTGTGGCATAATAAATTTAGAAGACATTAAAGAAGAATAAGTAGGTGAAGGAACTTGAAAGATAAAAAATCTGTATATGTAAGGAGAAAAAATAAATTCAATGCTTTGTATAATAAACAGAAAAAAATAGCTAATTTAATCAGTATATTTAGATTTGTAACCTTTATAGGAGGGTGTATATTTTCTTTTTTTATTTCCTATAAAATGCATAGCTATATTTTTACACTGATATCATTCCTATTATGGATTTCCTTATTTGTTTTTTTAGCTAAGATACATGAAAGGCTAATCAAAAATAAAGATTTGGTGGAAAAAATTATACATATTAATGAAAAAGGAATAGATAGAATAGAAGGTAAGTGGAGAAGTTTTAAAGAGGATGGAGAAGATTATATTGATGAAGAGCATCAATTCTCAGGAGATTTAGATTTATTTGGACCCAGCTCACTTTTTCAATACATCAATTGTACTAACACCTTTATGGGAAAAATTAAATTTAAAAGTACTCTAGAAGACCATAATTATAGTGAAGATGAAATAATAGAGAGACAGGAAGCTATAAAGGAGTTAGGAAAGGATGTAGGATGGAGACAGAGATTTGAGGGAGAGGGGATTTTAAAAGAGGATAAACAAGGACATGTAGATAGACTTTTAAATTGGTGTGTTGATAGAGAGAATTTGTATAGCAAAGCCTATATAAAAACTTTAACCAATAGTATACCGCTATTTACTATAGTATTTATAATATTATCTTACCTCATGGGAGGATTATATTATTACGGAGCATTATCTTTTATTTTTATTAGTGTAGCAATATTGTTTAATGATAAGAAGAAAAGAAACTATGCATTACAAACTGTATTTTTATATAAAAAATACATAGAGAGCTACTACAATATGATAAGTTTAATAGAAAAAGAAAAGTTTCATTCTGAATATCTTGTAAACTTGAAGGAAATAATAGTTGAAAATGAAGATGAAAAAGCTTCAACGGCTATAAAGGAATTAATGAATATTTCTAATAATATTTCTGATAGAAGCAATTTCTTTTATGCTATATTTAATGTCTTATTTCTATTGGATTATAAACATATGATTAAATTGGAGATGTGGAAGGAAAAATGGGGGGATTATTTAAAAGAGTGGCTTGAAGTTGTAGGAGAATTCGAATCCCTATCCAGCATATCTGTTCTTGGTTTTGAAAATCCTAATTGGGTTACTCCCACTATACAGAAAGAAAAGCTTGTAATAAGAGGGAAAAAGGTTGGACACCCACTTTTAGGAGAAAGAGCAGTAAAGAATGATTTCTCCATAGGCGATGGAGAAAAAATTCTTTTGATAACAGGCTCTAACATGTCTGGTAAAAGTACTTTTTTAAGGACTACTGGAATAAATCTTTTACTTGCATACATGGGAGCACCAGTGTTTGCGGAGGAATTTACTTGTTCCTTGATGGATATATATACATGCATGAGAATTAGCGATAATTTAGAGAGAAATATATCTTCTTTCTATGGGGAATTGTTAAGGATCAATAAGCTTATTGAAGGAGTTAAAATAAAAAAGCCAATATTCTTTTTGCTAGATGAAATATTTAAGGGAACTAACTCTGTGGATAGGCATACAGGAGCAAAAATTTTAATAAATAAACTAAGTAAAGAGAAGGTTTTGGGGCTAGTATCTACCCATGATTTAGAGCTGGGTAGCTTAGAAGAATATAATTCTAAAGTTAAGAACTATCATTTTAGAGAATACTATAAGAACAACGAAATACACTTTGATTATAAACTTAGAAAAGGAATATCAACTACTAGAAATGCTCTATATTTAATGAAAATAGCAGGTATAGAGGTTGAAGAGGAGTAGATTATATGTGTGGAAGGTTTTTCTTGAATGGTGATTTAGAAAATGTTATAACATCTTTTGATTTAATAAATAAAGAAGAAAAAGAAAAATATTTTAATGGAAAAGAAATATTCCCTAGTAATACAGCGCCTATAATTAAAGCGGATAATAAATTGTATTTTATAAAATGGGGATTTACCTTAAAAAGCAATAAAAACTTAATAATAAATGCTAGAAGTGAGAGTATTGAAGATAAGTATTTATTTAAAAAAGCCCTTAAAAATAGATGTGTAATTCCAGCTAATGGATTTTATGAATGGAAGGGTGAAAAAGGTAGTAAGATAAAGTATAAAATTTCCTTAAAAGACGAAGAAATTTTTTCTATGGCAGCGTTATATGATACCTTTTTAAATGAAAAGGGAGAAGCTTATGAAGCTTTTACAATTATAACAACGGAAGCTAATGAAGAGATGAGTGAAATTCACCATAGGATGCCGGTTATGTTTAAATTGGGAGAAGAGAAAGCTTGGCTGGCTGGAGATGATAACTTAGAAGAAATATTAAAGCCCTATAAAGATGGCTCATTAAAGATTGCAGAAGATAGTGGATATGAACAGATGTCACTGTTATTTTAATACTCTTAATAATAAAAACTACCTAATTTGAAGTCAAGTTAGGTAGTTTTTTAGATGAAAATTTATAATTAAAGTTCAAAAGCATTTTTGTATAGATTATTTAAATCTATTATTATTATAGAATTTGACCTGGATTTACTTATGATATTTTCTTGCCTTAAGTAGTTTAATATTTTTGTAACAGTTACTCTGTGAAGTGAAGTAATAGAAGCGATTTCGTAATGAGAAATATTTAGTTTTAGAGTTATTCCATCATGGCATTGGACACCGTAATGTTGTGCCATGAGATAAAGCAGTTTGCACACACGAGCAGTTGGATTTAAAAAAGATATATCTTGAATAGTATTTACTAATATTCTAATTTTTTTGGATACTATAGTTAACATTTCTTCATAAATGGAGGGTTCTTTTAACAATATTTCAGAAAAGGTTTTTTTGTCAAAAGAAAATAATTCACAATCTTCTACAGCAATCATTCCTGCGTTGGAGGGTAGATTGTGGTAGTAAGGCACACACCCTACGATATTTCCTCCTAAAGCGTACCAAAATGTTTTCTCTTGTCCACTTGCGGTAAGTAATACAATTTTCACCTTACCTTTATGTAGATAATGTATTTTATCTATAGTTTCTCCTTGTTTAACGATATAGGTACCTTTTTTAGAATATTTCTTTACTCCTAAATGAAGATAATTTTTAAGAGCGGAGTCAATATCATTATAATCAAACCAAGGTAATAAGCTATCATCACTAAAATGCTCTAAGTAATCATTCATAAAACTCACCCTTATATATGTATTTATTTTAAGATATAATTCTGCATTTTAATTATATCAAACATATCATTATAAATAAAAGTAAAAAAATATAGTAAATGGTAGTGGTGGCTACATTTTTATAATGATATTTATGCTAACATGAAATTAAGGAATTATTTACCTGTGACTAAAATGTTTAATAGCATGTTAGAAAGATGTATGTTTGGATTGTATTTTATAATAAATTTTAAATTACTGGGGTTTAAGGGGGAAATTTTTATGAGCAAGTACATGCCAGAACCATTTAAAATTAAAGCGGTGGAGCCGTTGAATATCTTATCTAGAGAAGAAAGGGAAAAAGCTATAATAAGATGTGGGTATAATTCATTTTATCTAAAAAGCAAGGAAGTATATATCGATTTATTAACGGATAGCGGAACTAATGCTATGAGTGATAATCAGTGGGCTGGACTTATGATGGGGGACGAAGCTTATGCAGGAAGTGATAATTTTTACAATTTAGAGAAAGCTGTTCAAGAGTTGTTTGGATTTAAATATGTAGTCCCAACTCACCAGGGAAGGGGAGCTGAAAACTTATTATCTCAAATAACTATAAAAGAAGGGGACTATGTTCCGGGAAATATGTATTTTACAACAACAAGAGCGCACCAAGAGATAAACGGTGGTAATTTTGTAGATGTAATCATAGATGAGGCTCACGACCCAAATAGAGGGGATGTACCATTTAAGGGAAATGTGGATTTGAATAAATATGAAGTATTGATTAAAGAGGTTGGTGCTGAAAAAATACCATATATATGTGTTGCTGTAACAGTTAACTTAGCAGGTGGACAGCCAGTAAGCATGGGAAATTTAAAACAAGTTTATGAAATGTCTAAAAAATACGGTATAAGAGTGATGTTTGATGCCACAAGATGCGTAGAAAATGCTTATTTCATAAAAGAAAGAGAAATAGGTTATGAAAATAAAACTATAAAGGAAATAGTAAGGGAAATGTTTTCTTATTCGGATGGTTGCACTATGAGTGGGAAAAAAGATGGTATAGTAAATATAGGTGGATTCTTAGCTATAAATGAAGAGGAATTATATCAAAAGGCTACTAGCTTAGTAGTTGTTTATGAAGGGATGCCAAGCTACGGTGGAATGGCAGGAAGGGATATGGAGGCACTAGCTAGGGGGCTTCATGAAGCTATGGACTATCACTATATAAAACATAGAGTAAAGCAAATTGAATATCTTGGAGAAAAATTAGATGAAGCCGGAGTGCCTATTGTTAAACCAATAGGAGGACATGCGGTATTTTTAGATGCAAGAGGGTTTTTGCCACATTTAACTCAAGAACAATTACCCGCTCAAGCATTAACCGCAGAAATATATGTACATTCAGGAGTTAGAACGGTGGAAAGAGGAATAGTATCTGCTGGCAGGGATGTTAAAACTGGTGAAAATCACTATCCAAAATTGGAATTAGTTAGACTAGCAATTCCAAGAAGGGTATACACATATGCTCATTTGGATTATGTAGCTGAATCTATTATTGAAGTATATAAGAAAAGAGATAGAATAAAAGGATTGAAATGGGTCTATGAGCCACCAGTGCTAAGATTTTTTACTGGAATATTTGAGCCTATTGAATAAATATCTAGCAAAAAAGAGAGAGCTTAAATCCCATTGATATAGGTTGTAGAAGTAAATTTGATTTGCTTTTACAGCCTTTTTCCTTTTTAGTTTGCAAATGACCTGTACAACTTACCTATGAATTACTATAATTGGTTTAGAGGATACTTTGTTTAGAGGAGATGATTATTTGAAGAAAAAAAACGCAGCTAAATATATAGTATTTGGTTTAATTATGGTATTTTCTTTATTTCTATTTGGATGTGTAGAAGAAATTGATCTGATTTTTGAAAAGGATGGAGCTAAGGGGAATGGAAAACTACAGGTTCATTTCATAGATGTCGGACAAGGAGATAGCATATTAGTACAATATGAAAACAATTATATGTTAATTGATGGAGGACCTAATGCATCAGCAGATAAAGTATTGAGCTATTTAAAAAAGACAGGAGTTGAAAAAATAGATTACTTAATAGCTACTCATCCCCATGAAGATCATATTGGTGGAATAGATGTGGTTATAGATAATTATGATATAGGAAAAATGTACATGCCAAAAGCAACAGCTAATACAAAAACTTTTAAAGATGTGGTTGCTAGCATGAAAAAGAAAAATTTAAAGGCAACAGCTCCAAAGCCAGGTGAAACTTTTAAACTAGGGGATGCGGAAGTTTTGCTATTAGCACCTAATAGTTCTACTTATGAAAATACAAATAATTATTCCATTGCATTAAAAGTTACTTATGGTGATAATTCTTTCCTATTTACTGGAGATGCAGAAACTCTAGCGGAAAAAGAAATAATTAAAAATGGATTTGATATTAAAGCAGATGTAATTAAATTAGGACATCATGGAAGCAAAACTTCTAGCTCAGCAGCATTTTTAAAAGAAGTAAATCCAGAGTATGGAGTAATTACTCTTGGCAAGGGAAATGATTATGGACATCCACATAAGGAAGTTATGGACAGAGTTGAAAAAATGGGGATTAAGATTTACAGAGTGGATGAAGCAGGAGATATTATAGCAACTAGCGATGGAAAAAACATAAAGTTTAATGTGGTTGAAGGAAGCTATAAAACAGGTAAAAAGTAATTCCTTAAAATTGGGGTGAGAAAGTATGGTTAATAACAATATTAAACTAAAAACCAAAATAGTATATTTAAGTTTTGCAGTTGTTTTTATATCCTTGGCAATCACTGTTGTGTTTATGAGCCAACTTAGGATGTCTTGGGTTAGAAAAGAAATGGAAATTAACTTGATGAATACTACTAAAATACTTTCAAAATCCCCAATGGTTATAGAAATTCTAAAAGATAAAGGAGAAAAAGAACCTTTACAAAAATACATAAAAGATATAGCAGTATCCTCTAAGAATATAGACCAAATAGCAATAATGGATTTAAGTGGGAATACATATGCAAATTCTAATTTGGAAGAGATTGGAACTAGTGAAGATATAAGCATAGGTGAAGAAGCGGCCTTAAAAAATAACATATATTTAAAAGATATGATAGAAAATTTTGGTAGGCTTATTATTACATTTGTTCCAGTAAGAGATGAAAATAACTTACCAGTAGGCTATGTAACTGCAAAGGTAACCATGAAAAGCATAGAAACATATAATTATGAAATATTAGTTGCAATAATATTAGTGGTTACTTCAGGGCTGATGATTGGTGCTGTTAGTTCATTAATAATTTCAAACAGTATAAAGAATTCCTTATTAGGATATGAAGCGGAACAGATATCGAAATTATTCATTCAAAAACAGGAAGTATTGGATTCGCTAGATGAAGGGATAGTAGCTGTAGATGAAAATCTTAAAATCACTCTTTATAATAGGGCAGCTATTGAAATTTTGGGAGGAAAAGAAGATATTATTGGAGAAGATGTATTTAAGTTAATTCCTAATTCTAATTTGCCAGAAGTATTTTTATCTGGTGAAGCCCAATATAACAAAGAGATGATAATAAATGATACAATAATATTAACTAATAGAATTCCTATATTAGAAAAAGAAAAAGTCATTGGCGCTGTAACAATTTTCAGAGATAAAACAGAATTGACAAGACTTGCAGAAGAAGTAACAGGAATAAAACAAGTAGTAGAGGCACTAAGAGCTAATAATCATGAGTTTTTAAATAAACTTCATGTGATCTTAGGATTAATTCACATTGGAGAAACGGATGAAGCTAAAAGGTATATAATCAAGCAAACTAAGATTCATCAACAAAAAACAAGTATTGTAATCAATAGAATTAAAGACTCTACAGTGGCAGCTCTTATGCTAGGAAAAATAAGCAGAGCTAAGGAAATGGGGGTGGACTTAAGCATAAATCCTAAAAGCACACTAAATAAATGTGGTGGTAAAATCAATAGCCATAATATAGTCACCATAGTGGGAAATCTCCTTGAAAATGCTATTGAAGCTGTAAGTATAACTGAAAAGGATGAAAAGAATGTAGAAATACTTATATTAGAAAGTGACAAAAGTATACTTATAAAGGTCATTGATACAGGAGATGGAATTGAAAAAGAAAATATCAAATATGTATTTAATAGTGGCTTTTCTACTAAAGGAGAGAATAGGGGTAGGGGGCTTTTTATGGTTAAAAGAATATTAGATAATTTAAAGGGAGAAATCTATTTCTTTACCGAACCTACCAAAGGATCAGAAGTTAAAGTAATTATTCCAAAGGGGGATTAATATGATTAAGGTTTTAATTGTTGAAGATGATCCAATGGTTGCTCAAATTAATAGAAAATATGTGGAGAGCATAGATGAATTTATTGTAATAGGCGTATGCAACAATGGAAAGGAAGCCTTAGGATTAATTAAAGAAAAAGAAGTAAACCTAATAATATTAGATCAATACATGCCCAAACTTGATGGTTTAAGTTTCTTAAAAGAATTACGAAGTTTAAATATTATGACTGATATAATAATGGTAACAGCTGCAGATGATACTGATATATTAAATGAAGTTTTAAAATTAGGAGCAGTTGATTATCTTATAAAACCTTTTGAATATGAAAGATTTAGAGATGCGTTAAATAAATTTAAGATGAGATATAGGATATTTAATTCAAAACCTACAATCAATCAAGGGGATATAGATAAAATTACGAATGCCAATAGTATAATATTTAACGAGGATGTACAGAAGGGTATAAATGAAAGAACATTAAATAGAATTAAGAACTTCATAAAAAGATATGAACAAGAATATTTTACCTGTGAGGAGATAGCGGAAGAAATGAAGCTATCAAGGGTTACTATAAGAAGATATTTAGAATATTTAAACCTTATTGAAGAGGTGTGCAGAGATGTTGAATATGGTGAAGTGGGACGACCAAAGACAACTTATAAATGCATGTAAAATGGTCATGATATAGAATTATTCAAATATTTAAAATATTTTGTTATAATCTTAACAATAATAAATAAACTTACAAAATGTTAATAATACTTACAAAATATTGGAATTATCTGAATTTTGAATTATTATATACATATATTAGTAATATATGGATCAATCCTAGAATTGATTTTTATATAAACTTATTTGAAGGAGAGATGGGATTATGGATTACAAAGAAATGAGTTTAAAACTTCATGAAGAAAAATGCGGAAAAATAGAGATTGTATCAAAGATACCAGTGAAGGATAAAAAGGATCTGAGCTTAGCTTATACACCAGGAGTTGCAGAGCCTTGCAAAAAAATCCATGAAGATGTTGAAAATGTTTATAAATATACTGCTAAAAAGAATTTAGTTGCTGTGGTTTCAGATGGTACAGCTGTTTTAGGGCTTGGAGACATTGGACCAGAAGCTGCCATGCCTGTAATGGAAGGAAAATCAATATTGTTTAAAGAATTCGCGAACGTAGATGCTTTTCCAATATGCTTAGCAACGAAGGATGTTGATGAAATAGTCAAAACTGTAAAATATTTAGCACCAACTTTTGGTGGAATTAACCTAGAGGATATAGGTGCTCCAAGATGCTTTGAAATAGAAAGAAGACTAAAGGAAGAACTTGATATACCGGTATTTCATGATGATCAACATGGTACAGCTATTGTTGTTTTTGCAGGATTAATTAACGCATTGAAGCTAGTTAATAAAAAGATCGAAGAAGTAGAAATTGTTATCAATGGAGCGGGAGCAGCAGGTATATCCATATGTAAGTTGTTAATGGCTGGAGGAGCTAAAAATATAGTAATGGTTGACAGAAAAGGTGCTTTAGTTGAAGGAGCTGAGTGGATGAATGAAGCTCAAATGAAAATTGCCAGCCTTACAAATAGAAAGTTTGAAAAGGGGGAATTGAAGGAAGTAATAGGAGAAAAGGACGTATTCATAGGAGTTTCAGCACCAAATGTGTTGACTACTGAAATGGTAGCTACAATGAATAAGGATGCTATAGTTTTTGCCATGGCTAACCCAACACCAGAAATATTTCCAGAGGAAGCAATAGCAGGTGGTGCAACTGTAGTAGCAACAGGAAGATCAGATTTTCCAAATCAAATCAACAATGTGTTAGTTTTCCCAGGTATATTCAGAGGAGCTTTAGATGTAAGAGCTAAAGCTATAACTGAAGATATGAAATTAGCTGCTGCAATAGCCATTGCAAGCATAGTTAAGGAAGAGGAATTAAATGCAGAATATATAATTCCAGATGTTTTCAACAAGGAAGTAGCTCATGTAGTAGCAAAGGCAGTGGGGGATATTGCAATTAAAACTGGAATGTCAAAATTATAATTTAAATTAATAAATAAGGGGGCTTTTTTATGGGGAAGAAAAAAATAAGTCTGGTTACTAAAATTATGCTCGGTCTTATTCTTGGAGTTATAGTGGGTTTATTCTTTGTATCTAATCCTAAAATTGCAAATACCTATATAAAACCATTTGGTACCCTATTCTTAAATCTAATTAAGATGACCATAGTACCACTGGTATTTGCATCATTAGTTGTTGGAGCAGCAAGTATTGGAGACGTTAAAAAGCTTGGAAGAATAGGCGGAAAAACAATGCTTTACTTCTTCGTTACAACAGCTTTTGCTATAGTAATTGGTTTAGTAGCAGCTAATATATTTAAACCAGGTGTAGGTGTTTCATTAGCAGCAGCGGCTGCACAAGAGGTAACTGAAGCACCATCGATAATTCAAACTTTTTTAGACATAATACCAACAAATCCAATAGATGCAATGGCTAAGGGAAATATGCTTCAAATCATATTCTTTGCACTATTTACCGGAGTTGGTGCAACATATATAGGGGAAAAAGGACAACCATACTTGAAATTCTGTGATAGCTTAGCAGAAATAATGTATAAGATTACAGAAATAATAATGGGATTAGCACCATATGGCGTATTTGCATTAATAGTTCCTGTTATTGCAAGTAATGGTCCAAAGGTATTGTTACCACTTATTAAAGTAATAGCGGTTTGTTATGTGGCATTCTTATTACATGCAGTATTAACTTATTCAGTTTCAGTTAAGATTTGGTCAAAGATATCACCAATGAAGTTTTTTAAAGGCGCATCACCAGCTACAGCAATAGCTTTCAGTACAAGCAGTAGCGCAGGTACATTACCAGTTAGTATGAGAATAGTTCAACAAGTCTTTGGTGTATCAGAATCAGTTGCAAGTTTTGTTCTTCCACTTGGAACAACAATTAATATGGATGGAACAGCTATATATCAAGGAGTTTGTGCTGTGTTCATAGCTCAAGCCTATGGAATACCACTGACAATAGGTCAACAGGTAACTATATTATTGACGGCTACATTAGCATCTGTCGGTACAGCAGGAGTACCAGGTGCAGGATTTATGATGCTTATGATGGTTCTATCGTCAGTAGGACTTCCACTAGAAGGTGCAGCATTAATAGCTGGTATAGATAGAATATTAGACATGGGAAGAACGGCTGTTAACGTTACTGGTAATATAGCTGCTTCCATTGTAGTTTCGGCAACTGAAGGGGAAATAAATTATGAAAAAGCATCTATAATGGGTGGTAATAAAGATAAGTCATTGAATGCTTAAATTAAATTGGGGGAGTTTATTATGGGTAAAACCGTAGGCATATTAGGGGGAATGGGGCCTAAGGCAACGGCAGATTTGCTTGATAAAATAGTAGACTTAACGCCAGCTAAAAGGGATCAAGATCATATCCATATTATAGTAGATAATAATCCTAAAATTCCAGACAGAACCGGTTATATTATGGGGAAAGGTGAAAATCCTATAGGTGCCTTACTAGAGACAGCTGTAAGATTGAGAAATAATGGAGTTGATTTTATTATAATTCCTTGTAATACTGCCCATTATTTTTATGATAAATTAGTAGAGGCTGTGGAGATACCCTTTATAAACATGATAGAGGAAGTGGGGAAATATATATTAGATAAATTCGGAAAGTGTAAAGTTGGATTATTAGCAACTATGGGAACTTATGAAGGTAAGGTATATGAAAAATATCTTAATCCACTAGGAATAGATGTATTAGTTCCTGAAGATGAGATTAAAGATATGGTTTTAGATTTAATTTATAAAGTTAAGGCTGGGGAAAGAAAATTTAAAATAGAAGAATTAAATTGTATTCTAAAAGGATTTAAGGAACAGGAGGTAAAGGTAGTTATTTTAGGATGTACAGAATTACCTTTGGTCTTTAATCCAATAAAAGATAATTTTAATGAATTTGACTTTATATCCTCTACAGATATTTTGGCGAAGAAAACTGTGGAGTTGGCAAAATAAGAAATTGCATTAAATAACTAGGGGAAAATTATTATTATGGAGGGATAGCATATGGCATACAGAATAGAAAGCGATTCAGTAGGTGAAAAACAGGTTCCAAAGGATGCTTATTATGGAGTGCAGACTTTAAGAGCCTATGAAAACTTTAATATTACAGGAAGAAGAATTCATCCTGAGCTTATTAAGGCATTAGCAGAAATAAAAAAGGCAGCGGCAATAACCAATATGGAAGTTGAGCTACTTAATAGAAAAAAAGGAGATGCTATAGTTAAGGCTTGCGATGAAATAATTGAAGGAAAGCTTCATGATCAGTTTATAACTGATCCCATACAAGGGGGAGCAGGAACTTCAATGAACATGAACATCAATGAAGTTGTAGCTAACAGAGCCACCGAAATTTTAGGTGGAGAGCTAGGAGATTATAGTTATGTTCATCCAAATGACCACGTTAACTATGGACAATCCACTAATGATGTAATTCCAAGCGGTGGCAAAATTGCAACTATAAGATTATTAGATAAGGCATTAGTTCAGTTAGATAACCTCATTGAGGCTTTATTAGTTAAATCTAAAGAATTTGACCATGTTATTAAAATGGGAAGGACTCAGATGCAGGATGCCATTCCTATAAGACTTGGGCAAGAATTCCATGCTTATGCAAATGTGATAAAGAGAGATGTAGTAAGAATAAAGAGAGTTAAAGATGAATTAAAATATATTAATATGGGAGCTACAGCTATAGGAACAGGTCTAAATGCAGATGAAATGTATGTTAAACATATTGCTCCAAATATTTCTAAAGTTACTGGACTGGATTTAGTTCAAAATGATGATTTAGTTGATGGCACTCAAAATTTAGATGGTTTTGCTGCAGTATCAAGTGCCCTTAAAGTTTGTGCAATAAGTCTTTCTAAAATGAGTAATGATTTAAGGTTATTATCATCAGGACCAAGGACCGGCTTTGGAGAAATAAATCTTCCTGCAAAACAAAATGGTTCATCAATAATGCCAGGTAAGATAAATCCTGTTATTCCAGAGGTTATGAGTCAGGTTGCATTTAATATTATAGGTAATGATATGACTATTACTATGGCGGCAGAAGCTGGCCAATTGGAATTAAATGCTTTTGAACCAGTATTATTCTATAATTTATTTGAATCAATAGAAACTCTTGCTCATGGAGTGGAAACTTTTATTGTAAATTGTATTAACGGTATTACTGCAAATGAAGAACGTTGCAGAGAGTTAGTAGAAAATAGTGTAGGTATAATTACAGCTCTATGCCCTCATATAGGATATAAAGATTCCGCTAGAATAGCAAAAGATGCTATAAATACTGGGCAATCTGTAAAAGAATTAATATTAAATGAAGGCCTGTTAAAAGACATAGAATTAGAAACCATATTGGATTCATATGGAATGACCGAGCCAGGCATATCAGGTAAAAAGTTGCTTAAAAAGTAAAGTTAAACTTAATTTAAGTGGGATTTTAATCTGGTCTAAACTTTAAAAGTTATTAAATTTCTATTAAAAGTTAATGGCAAATTTTGCTGTTAACTTTTAATGTTTTATAATATATTGTAAGGATGAGTAAAAAGAATATATATTTCCTTTAAATATATGAGATTTAGTGTGGGTTGATTAAATTATGGAAAAAATATATTTTTTTTTGAAAAAGCTATTGCAAATTAATAATTATTATTATATAATAATAAATGTAGACGAGAGATATGAAAAATAAATTTGAAAATGAATTATGTAGGAGGAATTTGAAAATGAAAAAATTTGTATGTACAATATGCGGATACGTTCACGAAGGAGAGCAGGCACCAGAAAAATGTCCGCTATGTGCTGCTCCAGCAGATAAATTTATAGAAAAGACTGACAACATGGCTTGGGCTGATGAACATAGAATAGGAATAGCTAAAGATGTAGATCCAGAAGTTGTAGAAGGATTAAGAGCTAACTTCATGGGAGAATGTACAGAAGTTGGAATGTACTTAGCTATGAGTAGACAAGCTGATAGAGAAGGATATCCAGAAGTAGCTGAAGCTTACAAGAGAATAGCTTTTGAAGAAGCAGAACACGCAGCAAAATTTGCTGAATTATTAGGAGAAGTTGTTTGGGCTGATACTAAGAAAAACTTAGAAGCAAGAGTAGAAGCAGAACACGGAGCATGTCAAGGAAAGAAAGACTTAGCAACTTTAGCTAAGAAACTTAACTTAGATGCTATCCATGATACAGTACATGAAATGTGTAAAGATGAAGCAAGACATGGTCAAGCTTTCAAGGGATTATTAGGAAGATATTTTAAATAAAAAATTGTTATACAATTATAAAAGGCTTCTAGGCATTTGTCTAGAAGCCTTTTATTGGTGTTGGTATTTTGTTTAGCAAAATACTTTCATTTACTATCAATTATCAACTATCAATTGTCAATTGCAAATTACATGGGGACAGTTATTATATTTAACATTTTCCTTGACAATAAAAATATCTTATGTTAGATTTAAGTTGTTAAATAATTGAATATTTCTAGGGGAGCCTATAAATAGGCTGAGAGTGAGATGGGATCTCAGACCCTCATAACCTGATTTGGATAATTCCAACGTAGGGAAGAGCTTATATAATTTAAGGACCACAATTTTATTTATATAAGGTTGTGTTTTTTTTATTATAATTAAGAAGTTAAGAAATCAGAAAGTTATGAGGGAAGCTAATGCTTTCCTTTTTTTTATTAAAATTTATAAAGGAGATGGGTTAAATGAATTATACAACTCAAATGGATGCAGCAAGGAAAGGTATTGTAACAAAGGAAATAGAAAGAGTAGCTCAAAAAGAAAATATGAGAGTAGAAGATTTAATGGAGCTAGTTGCACAAGGGAAGGTTGCTATACCAGCAAATAAGAATCATAAAAGTTTAGATGCAGAAGGGATAGGAAAAGGTCTTAGAACTAAAATTAATGTAAATTTAGGTATATCAAAAGATTGTTGCAATATTGAAGTTGAATTAGAAAAAGTAAAAAAGGCTATAGAGATGAAAGCAGAAGCTATAATGGATTTAAGTTGCTTTGGTAAAACACAAGAATTTAGACAAAGATTAATACATATGTCACCAGCTATGATAGGAACAGTTCCTATGTATGATGCAGTTGGTTTTTATGATAAAGAATTAAAGGAATTAACAGCAGATGACCTATTTAAAGTGGTTGAAGCTCACGCTAAAGATGGAGTGGATTTTATTACTATACATGCTGGTATGAATAGAGAAACGGCTAAGATATTTAAAAGAAATCCAAGACTTACTAATATAGTTTCAAGAGGAGGCTCTCTTTTGTATGCTTGGATGGAATTAAATGACAAGGAAAATCCTTTTTATGAACAGTACGATAGACTTTTAGATATATGTGAAAAATATGATGTTACTATAAGTTTAGGAGATGCTTGTAGACCAGGTTCCATAGCTGATTCAACAGATCCAAGTCAAATAAAAGAACTTATGACCTTAGGTGAATTGACAAAAAGAGCTTGGGAGAGAAATGTACAAATAATGATAGAAGGACCAGGACATATGGCTCTGAATGAAATTGAAGCTAATATGGTTTTAGAAAAGAAACTTTGTTATGATGCGCCTTTCTACGTTTTAGGACCTATTGTAACAGACGTAGCTCCAGGCTATGACCATATAACAAGTGCCATAGGAGGAGCTATTGCAGCCACTTATGGAGCAGATTTCTTATGCTATGTAACTCCAGCAGAACATTTAAGACTTCCAGATTTAGAGGATATGAAAGAAGGTATAATAGCTACTAAAATTGCCGCTCATGCTGCCGATATTGCAAAGGGCATAAAGGGAGCAAGGGATTGGGACAATGAAATGAGTACTGCAAGAAAAGAATTAGATTGGGACAAGATGTTTGGACTAGCAATTGATGAAGAAAAGGCTAGAAGATATAGAGAAAGTTCAATACCAGAAGATGAAAAAACTTGTACTATGTGTGGAAAAATGTGTGCAGTTAGAAATATGAATAAAGTAATGGAAGGTAAAAATATAAATATTTTAAGAGAAGATGATTAAGTGAATGAGGATAAATTAAAAGAGGAATGTGGAGTATTTGGTATTTTTATGAATAAAAATACCAATGCTCACACTATGACTTATTATGGTCTTTATGCGTTACAGCATAGGGGGGAAGAGAGTTCAGGTATTGCTATAACTAATGGTAGTAACATAGAGTTGTGCAAATCTATGGGATTAGTTTGTAATTTAATGCAGGTAGAGAGGTTCAAAGCTTTAAAAGGGAAAGCAGCTATAGGACATGTGAGATATTCCACCACAGGAGATAATAATATAATAAATGCTCAGCCATTTTTAATTAAAACTAGCTTAGGAGATATTGCTTTAGCTCATAATGGTAATATAATAAATGCTAATGAATTAAGAGAAAGATTTGGTGAAAAATTAAATCTTCAAAGTGGTTCAGACAGTGAAATAATTTTAAAGCTAATAGGTTTTCAAATAGAAAAGGGAAATAGCATAGAACAAGGATTGATAAAAACATTAAAGATTATAAAAGGAGCCTATGCCATAACTCTTTTAACGAAAGATAAATTAATAGGTGTAAGAGATCCTCTTGGAATAAGACCACTTTGCATAGGTAAGCTTGATGATGGGTATACAATTTCCTCAGAAAGCTCTTCTATCAATGCTTTAAACGGAGAATTGATAGAGGACATAGCCCCAGGGCAAATAGTAACCATAGATATTAGTGGATTAAAAAAGTTCAATTTTTCTAAAGGGAAAAAAAGCTCTCTTTGTGCTTTTGAGTATATATATTTTTCAAGAGAAGATAGCATAATAGACCATATTAGTGTCTATAAATCTAGATTTTTATTTGGAAAAGAATTATTCAAAGAAAACCCAATAAAAGGAGATGTGGTTATAGGAGTACCTGACTCTGGAATACCAGCTGCGATGGGTTATGCAGAAGAAGGGAGTATACCTTATAGCATTGGACTTATTAAAAGTAAGTATGTGGGGAGAACTTTTATAGAGCCTTGTAAGGAATTAAGGAAAGAAAAGATATGGATTAAGTTATCTCCAATAATTGAAAATATAAGAGGGAAAAGGGTTGTTGTAGTGGATGATTCCATGGTGAGAGGAACCACTGCAAAGATTATAGTTAAAATGCTGAAGGATTCAGGGGCTAGGGAAGTCCACTTTAGAATTGCTTCCACAATGGTAATCCATCCCTGTATCTTAGGTATTGATATCAAATCTAATAAAGAATTGATATCCTTTCATAAAGGAAAAAGTGGTATAGAAGAAGTAGTAGGAGCAGATAGTATAGAGTTTTTAAGTTTAGAAGGATTTCATAAGGTTTTAGGAAGAGATAAAAACTTTTGCTTTGGATGCTTTAATGGAGAATATCCAATAAGGAAATAAAATTTAAAGAATAACCCTAGTGTTTTTGTAGACAATAAGATTAATAAACAATATGTTGCTACTAAAACTAAAAGGGGTGAATCAATCTATATGAAATGGGAATATAAAACGCTTACCGTAGATCATTTTCTAAGTTCGGACAGTAGCTTAACAATAGAGGACCAATTAAATAAGTATGGGAAAGATGGATGGGAGTTTGTAGGAATTTTAGAAAAGCCATATACCACATTGGGGAATACAAAATTGGACAGTAATTCAATGATATTTAAAAAATCCCTTACAGAGTAATGAGTTAAAAGTTAAGAGCTATAGATAGTGAAGAGTGAAAATTGAAAAGTGAAGGGTAAAGGAAGGAATTTCATCCAGTACTCTTCATTCTTAATTTTTAACTCTTCATTTTTTTATAACTATTATTTTGACATAAGTAAAGGTATGCATTAACATGTAAATTGAGGTAAAATTTATTTATAATGCATTATATGGTCATATTTTCTGGAGGGATAATTTTTGAATAAGATTAATAGATTAAAGGAATTAGATGTTTTAAGAGCTATTTCTTTTATTTTTGTAGTAGAACAACATACCATGGGGGGATATTCTAGGATAGATGAAATTAGTTACTCTTATTTTCAAATATTTAAGTTTTTCTATACATTAGCCAAGCCTGCAGCGGCAGCTTTTCTTTGTATAAGTGCAATATCACTTTTTTACTCATACTCAAAAGAATTCGATTGGAAAAAATACTATATAAAAAGAATAACGAAAGTATTTATACCATATACACTATGGTCTATAATATATTTGCTTGTTTTTGGAAAATATACTAATCTTATTGATTTATTTGCTCAATTGTTATCTGGCGATGCTGCTTATCACTTATGGTACATGGCGATGATAATAAGATTATATATATACTTTCCTCTGATTCTATTCGCTGCTAAAAAAATACATGAACAGAATTTAATATTAAGAATATTAGTTTTTTTAACATTAGTTTTATCTTATTATCAAGTGTCAAAATATCAAAGTTTAATATCCAATAAATTTGCACATTTTATATTTAATAATCCTACAAAAATCCAAGAAAAAATTATAAATGTATCACCTTTATTTTGGAGTTTATATTTTATACTTGGTATATACATAGCATTGAACTATGAAACTTTTAAAAAAAGAATTTTAAAATTTAAAGTTCCGGTAATATTTGTTTATATTGGTTCATTTGTATATGCATACTTAAATGAAATGGAAAAGGTTGAATTTAGCAGGGGATTATCTTTACTCTATTTTGTTTTTTCAATTTTAGCTTGGTATATAATTTCAGTTAGTTTATCAAATAAAATTAAAATTTATAGTTTTTTTAACTTCATTAGTAAATATTCATTTGCTAGCTATATGTATCATATTTTAGTAGTAGGATTTGTCGTTAACAATGTAAGAATATATCTTAACTTAAATGATTGGTTAGCTATAGGTTTGACAACTTGGATGATTACGTCTATATTGACACCTATTTTAATTAAAATAATTAGTTATATTCCATACAGTGAATTTATAACAGGTATTAAGGAAAAACATCATAAGGATAAATTTATAGGTACGTATAAAGCTGAACTTTAGCTGAAGAAATCAAGAAACGTACAATACTATATTCTTAACTGAAGGTTTATTGATAAGTATTTATGGCTTTTGTAGAAAGTAGATTTATGAATTATGAAATGTAATTTTAATAAATAATGTTTTTATTTTATATTAAAAGAAATATCAGGTTAAAAATAATGCACTTATATGGTATACTAAAGATTGGTACAAGTATACGATACAATTATAATTTAATAATCAGAGTATAAGGAGGGGGTATTGTGGTAAGAGATTTTATGAAATATTATAAACCACATAAAAAACTATTTATTGTAGATTTAATTTGTGCTTTTTTTGTAGCTATTTGTGATTTGTTTTATCCTATGATAACAAGAAACATAATAAATGATTATGTTCCAAATAAAAAGTTAAATTTTCTTATTATATGGAGTGTAGTTTTACTTGTAATATATTTGGTGAAAAAGGGATTAAATTATTTCCTTCAGTATTGGGGACATGTAGTTGGAGTTAGAATGCAAGCAGATATGAGAAGAGATATTTTTAAACATCTTCAAAAATTGCCTTTTAAGTTTTTTGATGAAAACAAAACAGGAATTATAATGTCTAGGATAGTTAATGATTTAATGGACATTTCAGAGCTTGCCCATCATGGACCAGAGGATCTATTTATATCAATTGTTATGCTTATAGGTTCATTTATAATTTTATGTACAATAAATATTCCATTAACTATAATTACTTTTGCTTTTATACCAGTATTAGTAATATTTGCAATAAAGAAAAGAATTAAAATGGATGAGGCTTTTACGGAAACTAGAGTAAAAATAGGAGAGGTAAATGCATCTCTTGAGAACTCAATTGCGGGAACAAGAGTGTCCAGAGCTTTTGTTAGTACAGATTATGAAGTAGAAAAGTTTGAAAAAGATAATAATAACTTTAGAGTAGCCAGGGAATATGCATATAAAGCTATGGCAGAGTTTTTCTCAGGGATGAATTTCATAGTAGATTTTTTAAATTTAGCTGTGTTGGCTTTAGGAGGATATTTTACATATCTAGGTAAGATTAATTTAGGAGATTATGTGGCATATCTTCTATATATAAGTATGTTTATGAATCCTATAAAGAAACTTATTAACTTTGTTGAACAACTACAATCAGGAATGACTGGATTTAAAAGATTTTGTGAAATTATGAATGAGGAAGTAGAGGAAGATTCTCCTGGAGCAATAGAAATAGACGATGTAAAAGGTGATATTGTATTCAATAATGTAAGCTTTAAGTATGATGATGAAGAAGGAAGAGTATTAAATGGTATTAATCTTAATATAAAATCAGGAAAAACCATAGCCTTAGTAGGGCCATCTGGTGGAGGAAAAACTACTTTATGTAATCTGATTCCAAGATTTTATGAGGTTGATTCAGGAAAGATTACTATAGATGGTACAGACATATCCGCTGTAACAAGAGAGTCTTTGAGAAAACATATAGGAATAGTTCAGCAGGATGTATTTTTATTTACTGGTACTATCTTAGAAAATATTCTTTATGGAAATCCAGATGCCACAGAGGATGAGATAGTACAAGCGGCTAAAAGAGCTAATATTCACGATTATATAATGAGTTTACCAGAAGGATATGATACTTATATAGGAGAAAAGGGATTAAAATTATCTGGTGGTCAGAAACAAAGATTATCTATAGCAAGGGTATTCTTAAAGAATCCTAAAATATTAATACTAGATGAAGCGACTTCTGCTTTAGATAATGCTACAGAATTATTGATTCAAAATTCCTTAGAGGAATTAGCAAAGGGAAGAACTACATTAATAGTTGCCCATAGACTTTCAACTATAAAAAATGCAGATGAAATAGTAGTATTAACTCCAGAAGGAATAAAGGAAAAAGGAAGTCATGAAAAGCTAATAAATCAAGAAGGAATATATGCATCTTTGTATAATGCGGTTTAGAATAGTGAAAAATTAAGAATGAAGAGTGAAGAGTATTGGATGAAATTCCTTTATTTTTCACTTTTAATTTTTAACTATAATTTTATTTAATTGAGAATTGATAGTGGAGAGTTAAGGAAAGGATTCTGTTTAGGCAGAATCCTTAATGTATTCCTAGAAATTTATAACGAGATTCCTGCAATACAAATGGGAATTTCGCGTTACAATTCACCTTCTAAAAAAATAATAAAAATGCATGCTGCCAATCACTAATCTATCTAAGGAATTAAGGGGTGGATTCTCTGATTACAAAAAAATCGAGAGAGAATCGACCTTTATTTAGCATACTTATTTTTAATATAATACTTCAATAAATGTGAAAAATCAAACTGCATTTTGGTTACAAAAACTGCATCTCATTTACAAAACATACATTTCGGATACAAAAGTGGCGTTTCGTTTACAAATATTCAGTTGTCAGTTACAAAGATTGCTTTTCAATTTACAAAGTGGCATCTTGTGTTACTATTGAATTACAATTCACCTATGTGGCATATATTTATAGTGAAATACAATTTATACATTATATTATGTAATATATATTTGACATTTAGAAACATATAATATACTATATTTATTATAGAAAATAAAATAAAATTTGGAGATGGTTATTTTGATTAAAAAATTAAAAGATGAGCGTATTATAAAGGAAACTAATAAAATTAGTTCACCTCTTTATCTGTTAATACTTATTTTAACGGTAATAGTGTCATCCACTAAATACATTTTTTTTACACAAGAACTTTCCAATTATATTCTAGAAGTATTAGCAATATCAGTATCTATGGGTTATTTAATTATTAGTTCCTTAATTAATGGTATTCCGATTTTTTCATCAGGTGATGAATGTATAAATGAGTTGCAAAATAAATATCGTGCACGTAGTTTTGAAATTTGTTTTTATACTTATGTGTTTGGTGAATTTATCTTATTATTGATACCAGGACAATCACTTGGTATAATAGCTTTTTATATTTTAATATGGATTGTACCAGGTGCTATTTTTACAGTAAAAGCAATAAAAAGAAGACTACTCCTTTGGGGAGGGGAAAATAGAAAGAAGAAAACAATTGCAGACTTTAAAAAGAGAGTTATATTAGGTAGCTTATTTTATGGAATATTTATGAGATGGGAGCATTTATGGGAACAGGGAAAGTTTCAACCAATGGAAATACTAAAAATACTTGGAGCGGCTGCAATGTGGGGTATACCATTTTATTTTATTATGAAGCTGATTATATCTAATGGAGAAAAAAAGTCTAATAAAGAATTAGAAGCGTCAGATAGCTCTTATAAGTAAAAGTTGGTGGTGAATGATATGAAGAATAAAAAGATGAAAATTGCTAGAATCGAATGTGATATGTCTCAAGAGCAGTTAGCCGAAGCTGTTGGTGTTGCTAGGCAGACTATCGGATTAATCGAAGCAGGTAAATATAATCCATCACTTAATTTATGCATTGCAATTTGTAAGGCTTTGAATAAAACTCTAAACGATTTATTTTGGGATGAACAGTAAATAATAATTTAATAGATTTTTGTAAAATATGACAGCATAGAAAGGAGAGCTATTATGAGTAACTATTTTAAAATGACACTTCCAGCACTTATATTTTCTAGTGTAATCTTTTATTTCATTTATAAAAAAGTAAATATAGAAAAGTTAATAAGCAATAAAAATAGTGGAAAAATAGGTGCTCTTTTAATTACATTTATATTGTATCTGGGTGGTTTAGAAATTATAGATAGTTTTAACACTACAAAAGTATACCATGATGTATTTATGGGATTATTTCTTGGTCCAATTATAAGTATTATGTCATTTATTGCGTCAGTTGATAATAGTAAAACTGTATAATATTGAAACTTCTCGTTAAGATTTTATACAATGAGATTGTAAAAATTAACATTTTATAAATCAATGAGATACAATATATATTTGAAAATATATTTATGAAATAGAAAAGAGCTAAGTATGTAGTGAAATAGCGACTTTTTCTGGAGCGGCTTCACTACGTGCTTAGCTCTCTATTTGTGAAACTAAATTATCTTCGTAGAAATTCACAATTGAGATACCAAATAATTTACAAAGAATTTTTAAAATAAACTATATCAATCACACAATATTACCTCTAGACCGTTGCCTTCATACTCTTTAATTACCTCTTTCGATACTTTAGAGTTTGTAATTAGAGTATTGACTTGGCTAGTTTTAGCAAAGCTAGATATGGAGTTTTTTCCTACTTTAGAATAATCCATAAGGGCTATTACTTTTTTTGCTCGAGAAATAAGTAGTTTTTTTAATTCTGCTTCATATATGTTAAACTCAGTAAGGCCTTCATCTAAAGTAAATCCTCTAGCAGAGACGAAGGCGATATCTGCGTTGATTTGCTCTACAAGATTTTTTCCTAGAAGCCCTTCTAGGGAATTTGATTTAGGACGAACTACCCCTCCTGTGAGTATTACATTGATATTGGTATTATCTTTTAGCTTGTCTGCTATATATAATCCGTTTGTGATTACAGTTAAGTTTTTTACATTGTCCATATATTTTGATAGGTATAGAGTTGTAGAACTTGCATCTATTATAATACACTGGTTTCCAGTTATAAATTCACTAGCTTTTTTGCATATGTTTTCTTTTTCTAATTGATGCTGAGCTTCTCTTGCAGAAAAACTTAAATCTATCAGTGAGCTTTGAGGTAAAACAGCTCCACCATGCATTCGCTCAAGAAGGCCGTTTTTTTCTAATTTGTTTAGGTCGTTCCTTATTGTGCATGGGGAGACATTAAAAAGTTTTTCTAATTCTTGAGTAGTTACTTTTTTATTTTTATAAAGCATTTCTAATATTTTGTTATGTCGTTCAAAGGCAAGCATTCCATTCCCTCTTTTCTTTAACTATAATTTGCTTATAGAATTATAATTTATTTATAGTCCTGGATGCTATTATGTTTATTCCTGAATTTAGTATATTATTAATTATTATATCTCCCATTTTTATGGGGGGATTTATTTCTATTTTATTGGTAATTTCTATAATTTCTTTAAATAATTTTTGGGATATGGGTTTACTACTTCTAATAGGAAGTAGAGTTTCCTTATCATTATCTTTAATTAATAAGGTACTTGTAAAAACTCTTTGAGGGTTTATAAATTCTAATTTGGCATAGTCTATTCCTCTTGAACATTTATTGCCAGAGATACTTTCTATAGCATTGTTATTGATTGTTAATTTTAAGGTGCATTCAATAGGGCAAGTAGTGCAGACTACAGTTTTTTCTAACATTTACTCAACCTCCTCAATCTCTTCAATAGATAAGAACAAATCTTCTTCAATATTATTTAAATACTTCTTATTTAAGATGAAGTTTTCCATCTTATTTGGTCTAAAGGAGGTTAACTTTCCTTTGAAAAGTATTTCATCCTTTGACTTTAAAACTAAATGACCCTGTTCTATTGGGTTTGTTACTCTAAAGAAAATATTGATATTTTTGTCTGAAGCTTTGTTTAAATATCTTGGCACTGTATATCTAATATCTTTTTCAGTTCTAATAGGGACTTTTTCAGTTTCATACAAAACCTTTTTAGAGAAAAGAGCGGCATTTTTACCGGCTAATTCCGCTTCTAGGGTTACATTATCTGCTAAATCGTGTACGTGGAGCACATTTCCACAAGCAAAAATACCTTCTGTGGAAGTTTGAAGATAGCTATCAACTAAAGGTCCATTGGTGAGGGGGTCTAATTCAACACCTGCTTTGGTGGATAGCTCATTTTCAGGAATTAATCCAATGGAGAGAATTAAAGTATCACATTCTATTTTTTCTTCAGTACCAGCTATAGGTTTCAAGTTTTCATCTACCTTTGATAGGATTACAGCTTCTACTCTATTTTTACCTATTATATTAGTAACTGTAGTTGATAGTTTAAGAGGAATATCATAATCCTCAAGGCAATGTTTTATATTTCTATATAGTCCATTAGGATAGGGCATAAGTTCAAAAACTCCAAGGACTTTTATCCCTTCAATGGTAAGCCTTCTTGCCATAATAAGTCCAATATCCCCAGAACCTAATATAACTACTTTGTTTCCAGGTTTTAAATTTTCAATATTCATGTACCTTTGAGCAAGGCCAGCGGTAAATACTCCAGCAGGTCTAGAGCCAGGTATCATTATAGAGCCACGGGTTCTTTCTCTGCATCCCATAGATAGAACTATGGATTTAGCTTCTATTAATATGTGGCCCTCCTTATTTATTGCAGTTATTTTTCTGTCCTTTGTTATATCAGTTACCATGGTATTTAAATATACATCTATATTTGTATTACTGATTTTATCTATAAATATTTGGCCATATTCAGGGCCTGTTAATTCTTCCTTAGAATATTGAAGACCAAATCCACTGTGGATACATTGATTCAGTATTCCTCCCAATTCAGAATTTCTTTCAATAATCGCCACAGAACAATTCTCTTCATAACTTTTTAGTGCAGCAGCTAATCCAGCTGGACCGCCTCCGATAATAACCACATCATAGTTTAAGTGTTTCATATAGCTACCCTCCTAACCTTTAAGCCTATTTAATATTATATTAGAAGATTTATTTTCTAAATATATTTCATTTTCCAATAGGTGAAGTTCTTTTGACAATATGTTAAGAACTCTATGTTGGCAAAATCCACCCTGACAACGGCCCATCCCTACTCGAGTTCTCCTTTTAACGCCATCTACTGTTTTAGCGCCTAAAGGTCTATTTATACTTTGTAATATTTCACCTTCAGTTATGGTCTCGCATCTACAAATTACATTTCCATAGGAAGGATTATCTTTTATGAACTTTTCTCTTTCCTCTATTGATAAATCACTAAAATGTACTATTCCATCCCTATATGGGTTGAAATTAGGTTTAAACTTTAAGTCCAAACCTTCATTGCTTAAAATATCTCTAACATATTCAGCTATAGCGGGAGCAGATGCTACTCCAGGGGATTGTATACCAGCCACATGTATAAAGCCCTTCACTTCACTGGAAGCTTCTATATAAAAATCATCATTATTTTCTAAAGCAACAGCCCTTAATCCGGCAAATTCTCTAATTATCATCCTACTATTTATTTGTGGAAGCATTTTTCTGGCCCCATTTAACAATTCATTAATTCCTTTAGTGGTATTGGAAAGGTCTTCTTTATCATCCACCATTCTTGCAGTTGAACCAACTATTATATTTCCAGCAATACTAGGTATTACAACTATACCCTTTGTATGAGCACTTGGAATAGGGAATAATACTGTATTTAATCCTGTGTTGTGGTTTTTATCTAGTATTAAAAGTTCACCCAATCTAGGTTTAATTGAATAATTTTTTAAGTTTACCATTTGTGCAATTTCCTCTGCAAAAACTCCTGCAGCATTAATTATGTAGGAGGATTTGTATTTAAATATTTCTGTTTCTAAATAAAAATAATTCTTTTCCTTTTGAATGGATAAAACTTTTTCATTTAAGAAAATATCTACTCCATTTTCTAATGCATTTTCACCAAAGGCTAATGCAACCTCAAAAGGCTCTACAATTCCTGCGGTGGGAGCATAAAGAGCAAATTTTGCATTATTACTTATGCTAGGCTCTATTTCTTTTATTTTATCTGCTTTAAGTATTTCAATATTAGGTACTGCATTTTTTACTCCATTTTCATGTAATTTTTTTAAGTATTCTAAGTCTTCATCTTCAAAACCAACTACTAATGAACCGGTATTATTATATTTAAAATCTAGCTCCTTAGATAATTTTTCATACATTAAAGATCCATTAACATTTAATTTGCCTTTTAAAGTATTTGGCTTAGGATCATAACCAGCATGTACAACTCCACCATTTCCTTTAGTTGTTCCAATTCCTAAATCCGAATAGGCTTCTAAAAGAGCCACTGAAACATCATACTTTGATAATTCTCTTGCAATGGATGTTCCAGTAATACCTCCACCTATAATAATTACATCGTACTCTTTCATATTTACCACCTTTCTTCCTTATAGGGGATAGTTTGTTAAGAACTATCCCTTTAAGAGTAAATTAATAAAAACTTTGATAAGAGAAAATTAATAGAAGCTTTTAACTGTACTATTTAATTTATCCCAAAGATCCCACTGAGCTTTATATACATCCCTATAGCAATCATATAGCTTTTCATATTTTAAGTTGTTATCCATGTTAGGATTGAATTGTCTTTCTATTCTTACCATGTTTTCTACAGCATCTTCAAAAGAGCTAAATAGATTTATAGCAACAGAAGCATTTATTATGGCACCCTTAGCACCAAATTCACTTCCATGAGGAACCTTCATTATCTTACCAGTAGCATCTGAGAACATTTGGCACCAGAAACTGCTACTAGCCCCTCCGCCAGATAAGCGAACTTCGTTGATTTCTCCTGGCATATGTTTATAGCAATCTAACATTTCCATAGCTACTCCTTCGTACACTGCTCTTAGAAGGTCATACCTATTGTGATCCATACAAATTCCAGTAAATTGAGCTCTTGCAGTAGGTTTAACAAAAGGTGCTCTTTCCCCACCAGGGCTTAAATAAGGGTGATATATTACACCGTTAGAACCTACAGGAACGTTTTGTACCTTTTCTTCTAAGAATGAGAATAAATTAATGTTGGAGTTTTTAGAGTATTCCTTATCCAGAGCACAAATATTATCTATACACCAATCTATATTAGGAGTTCCCATCATAGCTCCAAGGGCTCTCATCCATTTATTTGGTATGCCATGAGCTATAGTCATACCTACATTTAACGGCGTAATATCTGGGCTACTCATAGTGACTTCATTAAAACAAGTTGTCCCAACTATAGAGCAAGCATTTCCATCATTTATTGCACCTACTCCTATTGAAGCGGATATTACATCGAAAGGAGAGATAACTACTGGTGTTCCTTCCATAAGTCCAGTAAAGTCCGCAACATTTTTAAGCAAAGGTGCAAAAGCTTTAGTAGAAGGAATTATTTCAGGAAAAAGATGATTCAAATCATCAATACCATATAATTTAAAAAGTTCCTGTGAATAAGTTTTTGTCCTTATATTAACATGAGGAAGTGAAGCGTCGGATTCGTCTGTTGCTACAACGCCAGTTAATTTATATCTTAACCAATCTTTACAATAGAAAGCATGGGCTACTTTGGAAAGGTTTTCTTCTTCATTATGTTTTAACCACTTCAAAATAGCATTTTGAGCACCGGGGAAAAGTGATGATCCACATATTTTATAAGCTTCATCTGAAACGCCGCTTTCTTGCCATTCATTGATAATATTTCCCGCTCTTCCGTCTGACCAAAGGATAGCGTTTCTGATAGGATCCCCATTTTTATCTATCATCCAGCAGCCATCCCCTTGAGCTGTAACTCCAATGGCTAATACATCTTTAGAGCTAATGTTGGATTCATCTACTAATTCTCTGAGTGTGTTTAAAGTAGCTTGAAAAACAGAGTACATATCCTGTTCAGCCCAATCTTGCCTAGGAGTAAGAACCTGAGTTTTTTGCTTAGATACAAATAGTTCATGTCCTTGAAGATCAAATAATACGCTTTTAACCAGTGAAGTACCAGCGTCTACCCCAATTAAGTATTTTTTCATACTTAAACCCCCTTGAGATTTATTATTTTTTATTGTTTCTTACTTTTTTATATGGAATTTTATTATAAATATATTCGACAAATGGAAATTAATACAAATAAAAAAGAAAAAGTATAAATAGTTATTTTTTAAAATGAAAAAACATAGACATGTAATACAAAACAATAATAAAAGAAAATAAATGAAAGAAAAAAATAGAAGGGGGAATAAGGGTGAGAATTTTAAAGTCTGCAACAGGGGGATGTATTGCAGGTATTTTTGCTATGAGCATTTGGGGAACTTTTGTGGATGCTTATGGCATTGTGGGGGGATGGTTTGCCGGATTTATAATTATTGGAACTATGTGGTTTATGAATCATTATCTAGGTTTATTTGAAAATGAGGACAAGGGTGCTTTTGTTGATATGGCTTTGAGTATAGGGGTTTGTGGAACTATGAGAGATGTATTTATCCACGGGGGAGAAACTTTTGGTGAATCAATCCCTACTTTTATATGTGTTATTATCGGTGGAATTATAGGAGGCGCTTTAGCAGCTGTTATTGAAAAGGACATGGAGAAAAAGGCTATTAATAATTAAATAAAAAGGGGGATTTAATATGACACTAAAATTAGCTATAGCGACGATAGCTGGAGCGGCTATATTTCCATTTTTAATAAGAATGGTATGGGGACGGTTAGTGGATAAATTCGGAGCCATAGGTGGATGGATGGCAGCAGGAATTTTAGTTGGAACTACATGGTGCCTAAACCATGGCATAAATATGATTCATCAGACAGGAAGAGCTTGGATAGATATGGCATGGGCAGCAGCTGTGGGTCTTATTACGGCCACTTATATGCATGGCGGAAGCATTAAAAAATCAAGCGAAACCATAGTAGGAGCTGTAATTGGAGGAATAATAGGTGGATTTTTATTATCATGTTTTTTAGCGTAAAAATTAGAAGGATAAAATAGGAGGGTAAAAATGAAAAGATTATTTAATGATCCATATGATATTGTGGAAGAAATGTTAGAGGGATACTGTAGAGCACATAAGGGATATGTAAAGCTTTTAGAAGATGATGGACGAGTGGTAGTCAGCAATGCTGCCCCCATAAAAGATAAGGTTGGAGTAATAATAGGTGGTGGATCCGGACATGAGCCACTGTTTTTAGGATATGTAGGGGAAAACTTTGCTGATGCGGCGGTTATAGGTAATATCAACACATCGCCTTCACCAGAACCTTGTTACAACGCTGTAAAGGCAGTGGATAGCGGCAAGGGTTGTTTATATATGTACGGTAATTATGCAGGGGACGTAATGAATTTTGATATGGGAGCTGAAATGGCAGCAGATGAGGGCATCAGAGTGGAGACGGTACTTGTTACTGACGATGTAATGTCATCTGAAGTGATAAGTGAAAGAAGAGGAGTGGCAGGAGACTTTTTTGTATTTAAATGTGCAGCAGCCAAGGCAGCTATGGGAGGAGAGCTAGATGAGGTAAAGGCAGCAGCAGAGAAAGCCAATGATAATACAAGATCTATGGGAGTTGCAATGTCTTCATCTACTTTACCAGCTACAGGAAGACCCATATTTCATATGGAAGAGGGAGATATGGAAATAGGAATGGGCATTCATGGAGAGCCAGGAGTAAAAAGAGAAAAATTAAGAGGAGCAGATGAAGTTGTAGCTGAAATAATGGAGCATATTTTACCAGATATTCCTTTCGCATCAGGAGATGAAGTGTATGTGTTAGTAAACGGATTAGGGGCAACTCCGTTGATGGATTTACATGTATGCTATAGAAAAGTTGATGAAATATTGGAGGAAAAGGGGATTAAAGTATATAAAGCCTTGGTGGGTACCTTCGCTTCTTCTATGGATATGGCAGGTATGTCAATTACCTTAATGAAGTTGGATGAAGAATTAAAAGAACTCATGAATTACCCTTGTGACACCCCTTACTTTGTTCAGTACTAAATTAACAAGAAGAAGGAGAATTAAGATACCATGTATGAAAACTTCATTATAAAGAAGGATTATTTTATAGATGTAATTAAAGATTTAGCATTTATGGTAGAAGAGAAAAGGGATTATTTTACCGAATTAGACTCTCAAATTGGGGATGGAGATCATGGAATCAATTTGAGCATAGGCTTTAGAGAGGTAAGCAATAAATTGTCAACTTGGGAAGGAGAAAATATTACAACTCTAATGAAAAAGTTAGGGATGACATTACTGGGAAAGGTGGGAGGTTCCTCAGGTCCATTGTATGGGAGTTTGTTTATGAAGATGGGACTTCCTGCAGAAGGGAAAGAAGAAGTAGATTTTAATGGATTTTATGAAATGTTTAGAGCAGGGATTGAGGCATTAGAAGGAAGGGGAAAAGCTGTTGTAGGAGAGAAGACCATGGTGGATGCTCTAAGACCAGGATTAGATGCATTCTCTCAATCAATAGCTAATAAGGAAGAACCTATAATAGCTTTTGAAAAATTCTTAAACAGTGCAAAATCAGGTGCAGAATCGACTATACCTCTAAGAGCTAGAAAAGGAAGGGCTATGAGGTTAGGAGAAAGAGCGGTAGGGCATCTAGACCCAGGAGCAGCGTCTTCGGTATGTATACTGGAGACATTTTATGAAAATCTTTTAAACTACAAAGGATAGTTTCGATGAAAGGATGAGAAAGCTTGAGAAAACAAATAGTAGGTTCAAGTTGGAAAATGCATATTAATTCTATTAGTATAGCAGAGGAAACCGGTGAGAATTTAAAGAAATTATTGGCACATGAAAGTAGAGTGGAAATGTTCATATTACCTTCTTTCCCCATGATACCTAAATTATCTGAAGTATTTAAGGATAGTTGTATAAAGTATGGTGCACAAAATATGTGTCATGAAGGAAAGGGAGCATTTACAGGAGAAGTGCCACCACTAGTTTTAAAAGAATTAGGATGCTCTTATGTAGAGATTGGTCATGCAGAAAGAAGGTCTTATTTTAATGAGAGGGATGAAATTGTTAATAAAAAGGTGAGATTAGCCTTTAAATATGGAATGACTCCCGTGGTATGTATAGGAGAAGAGGAAAGGGATAAAAAAGAAAATATAGGTGAAATAAAAATAAGAAGTCAAATACTTTGGGCTTTAAATGGATTATCAAAAGAAGAGGCACAAGAGGTTATTTTAGCTTACGAGCCTGTTTGGGCAATAGGTAAAGAGGAAGCAGCTTCTGTGGATTATGTAGAAAACATGCATGGATATATAAGGGATATTGTGGAAAAAGAGTTAGGGGAAGAAGTGAGTAAAAACATAAGAATAATATATGGAGGATCAGTAAGTCCTGAAAATTCTAAGGAATTAAGTAAAAAAGAAAATATAGATGGAGTATTTGTGGGGCGTTTTGGATTAAGAGCGGAGAACTTTAAATCCATAGTAGACAACTTCATAAAAGACAAATTATAAAAAGCAAAATTAAATAAGGGGGAAATCATGGTGGATAAAAAAGTTTTAGTCATTGACCAAGGAACTACGGGATCACGCGCTATAATTTTTGATGATAATGGCGATAGAGTTTCCATGTACTATGAAGAGTATACCCAAATATATCCTCAAGCAGGGTGGATGGAACATAATCCTTTAGAAATATGGGATGTAACAATAAAAGTGGCTAGAGAAGCTTTAGCTAAGGCAAATTTAAAAGGGGAAGATATTTCATCCATAGGTATAACTAATCAAAGAGAAACCACTACTATTTGGGATAAAAATACTGGAGAGCCACTATATAATTCAATCGTTTGGGGATGTAGAAGAAGTAGTCCACTATGTACAAAGCTAATAAAGGAAGGATATAGTTCTATATTTAATGAAAAAACTGGCTTGGTAATAGACCCCGTTTACTCTGCAACAAAAATTAAATGGATAATTGATAATGTGCCAGAAGCGAGAGAGAAGATTAAAAGAGGGGAAGAAATTTTTGGAACTATAGATACTTGGCTATTATGGAAGCTAACTAAAGGAAGAGTACATGCCACAGATTATTCAAATGCTTCAAGAACCCTATTATTTAATGTCCATACACTAGAGTGGGATAAAGAACTTTTAGAGATTTTAGATATCCCAGAAAAAATATTTCCAGAGGTAAAACCTTCAGTTAATTTTTATGGATATGCAGATAAGGAATGGTTTGGCAGTGAAATACCAATAACAGGTATAGCGGGAGATCAACAAGCTGCTCTATTTGGTCAAACTTGCTTTGAGGAGGGGTCGGCTAAAAACACTTATGGAACCAGTGCTGTACCGTTGATGTTTACGGGAGAAAAGGCAACAAGGAGTGATAAGGGATTGCTTACCCTAGCTTGGGGAATTGATGGAAAAGTTAATTATGCTATGGGAGCAAGTATTTTTACTGCTGGAGCAGCGGTACAGTGGTTAAGAGATGGATTGCAAATTATAGAAAGCTCTAAAGATGTAGAAAAGATGGCTCTTAGTGTACCTGATAATGGAGGAATTTACTTTGTACCAGCCTTTACAGGATTAGGTGCACCTCATTGGGATATGTATTCTAGAGGACTAATAATAGGATTAACTTCTTCAGTAACAAAAGCCCATTTAGTTAGAGCTACAGTAGAATCTTTGGCTTACCAAGTAAAGGACCTCTTAGATCAAATGGAGAAGGAATCGAAAATAAAGCTAAAAGAATTAAAAGTAGATGGGGGAGCAGCTAATAATGATTTTCTCCTACAATTCCAAGCGGACATATTAAATTGTAAAGTTATAAGACCAAAGGACATAGAAACAACCTCCTTAGGAGCTGCATATTTAGCAGGATTAGGCTCTGGAGTTTGGAAAAATCAAAGTGAAATAAAAGAAAAATGGAAAGCGGATAAAATATTTTATCCTCAAATGAAAGATGAAGATAGAGAAGCCTTGTATTACAAATGGAAAAAGGCAGTACAAAGATCAAAGGAGTGGTTAGATGGCTAATATAATGTTAGGAATGAATACGAGCTTTGCTTTAAATAGATATCCTCTAACAGAGGAGTGGATAGATATTATAGTAGATGAATTGGGTTTAAAATACGTTCAGTTTTATTTTGATATGTTGGATCCAGTTTTAATTGAAGAAAATATAAGAAAGAAAGTATGTTATGAAATTAGGGAATATGGTGAAAAAAAGGGTATAGAAATAATTAATACTGCTACAGGGTCAATATCTCACCAGACAAATTTTCTACTTCATCCGGATAGAGAATTGAGAAAGAGCTATATTAATTGGTATAAAAAATCCATAGATCAAACTAAAGACATGGGATGCTACTCAACAGGGGTATATTTAGGCGCTTTTAGTATGAATGATATTAAGAATGAAAAAAGAAAAAATCAATTATTAGAAGAGTTAATTGAAACCATGGGAGAATTATCTGTGTACGCTGATAAGCAAGGATTAAAAGAATTGATAATTGAGCCCATGTCAATTCCAAGAGAATATCCATCCACCATTGAAGAAACGGAATATATTTTTGAAAGATTAAATAAAGTTTCAGCGGTTCCTATATATTTAAATCTTGATGTAGGACATTTAGACATAACATCTAAAAATCAAGAGGATAGTGACCCTTATTGTTGGATTAAGAAGTTAATACACAAGTCTAAGATATTACATTTACAGCAGACAGATAAAAGCGGAAGTAATCACTGGCCTTTTACAGAGGAGAACAATAAAAAAGGAATAATAGATGGAGAAAAGGTTGTAGAGACCATAGAATCTACAGAGGTGGAAAATATATATCTAATCATGGAGTTGTTTTATAAAGCCTATGGTTTTAATGATGAAATAGTAATTCCAAGCCTTAAAGAAAGTGTGGATTATTGGAGAGGTATTCTAGATAGGAGGGCTAAATAATGAAAATAGCTATAGGATGTGACCAAAATGCCTATAATTTAAAATTAATTATAATAGAACACTTAAAAGATATTGGCATTGAGTATGTGGATTTTGGGTCCTGTGAAAATGAAGAAGTATTATATCCAGATGTTGCTCTAAAAGTTGCAAACGAGGTGACTAGAGGGGGATTTGAAAGGGGAATATTACTTTGTGGTACAGGTATTGGCATGTGTATAACCGCTAATAAGGTACCAGGAGTAAGAGCGGCTGTGTGTCATGATGTATATTCAGCTGAAAGATCAAGAAGGAGTAATAATGCTCAAATTTTATGTATGGGGGCAGAAATATTAGGACCAGCTCTTGCTAAAAAGTTAGTAGACATATGGTTAGGTTCTGAGTTTCAAGGAGGGAGATCTAAGTCTAAAGTGGATTTGATAGAAAAAATAGATAGAAACTTTAGAATTGAAATATAAACCCCAAATAAAGATAAGGTAGCTCTAAAGTTGCCTTATCTTTAAAAATATAAAAATATATATTGGGGGAATAGATTATGTATTTTATTGGATTAGATATGGGAACACAAGGGGTAAGGGGAATAATTACAAACTATAAAGGGGAATTAATGTGTTCAAGCAACATAAAGTTTAATGTTATTAATTGCTCAAATATAGAGGGGGTTATTGAGCAAGACCCCAGCATGTGGTTAAACTCAACCATCGATGTTTTAAAAGATTTAGTTTATAAGTTTAAAAATATGGGAAGAAAAGTAGAGGATATAAAGGCATTATCTCTAGATGGTACTTCAGGTACAATTATTTTTTTAGATAAAGATAATAAACCTTTGAGCAATGGAATTATGTACAATGACAGAAGAGCATATGAAGAAAGTCATATAGTTCAAAGCTATGGTAAAGAACTTGGTGAATCTTTAGGATATAAATTTAATTTTTCTTACGGCCTTCCTAAAATATTATGGGTCAAAAATCATAGACCAGATATATATGAAAAAACTAAGAGGATATTGCATCAAGGGGATTATATTTTAGGAAATCTTATAGGAAGTTTCTATACTTCTGATTATTCTAATGGATTAAAAACAGGGTATGATTTAATAAATAAAAAGTGGCCTGATTTTATTGAAAAACTGGGCATTTCTAAAGAAATATTGCCTAAAGTAGTAGCACCAGGAGAGGTAATTGGAAATATAAGCGGTGAAATTAGCAATATTACTGGCTTGAAAACCAGCACTTTAGTGGTAGGTGGCTGCACAGATGGATATGCCTCCTCTATTGCGTCAGGCATAAGTAAAGAAGGGGAGTTTAATACTTCTTTGGGCACAACTATTACAATAAAAGGCATATGGAATCATATTATTAAAGATAAACATGGAAGAGTATATTCACATCTACACCCTGAAGGATACTGGATTATAGGAGGAGCATCCAATATAGGAGGAAAATCTTTAGATTCTAGGTTTAAAAAAGAAGAATTTGATATTTATAATAAAGAGATTTACAAATATGCACCTACTGATATAGTCATGTATCCTTTAATAGGAAGAGGAGAAAGATTTCCTTTTGTAAAAGAGGATGCAGAAGGCTTTACAATAGGGGAGCCTAAAGATAAAGGAGAGTTATACACCGCGGTCTTAGAAGGGGTAGGATATACAGAAAGACTCTGCTATGAGACTATTGAAAATTTGGGATGTAGGGTTAAGGATTATGTATTTATGACTGGCGGAGGAGTAAAATCAAAAGAATGGTGCCAGATAAGGGCAAATATACTCAATAAAGTATTGTTAATACCAGAGATTTGGGAAGCTGCAATGGGTGCAGCAATATTAGCCACCTCTAGAACTTTTTATAGTAGTTTAACAGAAGGGGTGGAGAATATGGTAAAAATAAAAGAAAAAATTGAGCCTGAATATGGACAAGGAAAAACCTATGAAGAAAGATATGAGATGTTTAAAGATAAATGTAGAGAAAAATCTTATTTAATATAAGGAGGGCTCAATGGGGATTTATAAAGAATGTGATATAAGGGGAATATATATAGAAGAATTTGATGGAAAAGATGCCTACCATATAGGTAGAGCTATAGGGACACGTATCTGCGGAAAAACAGTAGTTGTGGGTGGGGATGTAAGATTGTCCACTCCAATATTAAAGGAATTACTAATCCAAGGATTGATTAATAGCGGGAGTAGGGTTATTGACATAGGAAGAGTTACCACACCAGCATTGTATTTTGCAAAAGATTATTTAAAGGCCCATGGAGGAATAATGGTAACTGCATCCCATAATCCAGCAAAGTATAATGGATTTAAGGTAGTCTTAGGAGATGAGCCAATTACGACCGGAGAAATAAATTCTATAAAGGAAATAGTGGATAAAAAAGAATATTTAAATGGAGAGGGAAAGAGGAGTTTAATAAATATTGACGAAGAGTATAAAGAGCATATAAAAAACTTAATTGGTGAAAAAGGAAATATAAAAGTAGTAATAGATTGTGGAAATGGAGCCACTTCAAAATTAGCTCCAGAGATATTTAGAGAAATGGGGTATGAAGTAGAGGAACTTTTTTGTGAATTCGATGGTAGTTTCCCAAATAGAGAACCTAACCCTGCGGTATATTCCAATTTAAAAAAACTGCAACAAAAGGTTTTAGAAGATAGAGCTGATTTAGGAGTAGCCTTTGACGGTGACGGGGATAGAGTTGTATTTGTTGATGACAAGGGAAGAATTGTTCAAAGTGAGGAAGCCTTTGTATTTTTAATTCATTATTACTTAGGGGATTATTTGCAGGAAAATTTACAGGAAAATAAAATAAATCCCTGTGTAGTATATGATTTAAAATCATCAAGTATTGTTAAAAGAGAAGTTGAGAGCATGGGTGGAAATGCCATAATGGAGAAATCTGGGCATACCTTTATTAAAGGTAGATTTATAAAAGAAAAAGCAATTTTAGCGGGAGAAATAAGTGGACATTTCTTTTTTCACGAGTTGGGTAAGGATGATGGAATTTACGCAGCTATAAAAATTGCTAGCATAATTTCAAAAGAAAAAATTAAGCTTTCGGATTTTGTAGATAACATAGAAAAAACCACAATTACTCCAGATATAAGAATCCCATGGCATAAGGATAAGAGAGAAGAACTATTAGATAAATTTAGGGAATTAAAGTCTATATATAATATTACAGAATTAGATGGAGTTAAAATAGAATTTGAAGGAGGATGGTTGTTAATTAGAAAATCTGTAACAGAACCTTGTATAACCTTAAGAATGGAAGGCATATCAAAAGAATATGTAAACTATATGAAAGAAGAAATTACTAGATTAATACCGGAATTGAGAGGGAAATTTAATTTATACATTTGAAATGGAGGGAAGCTATGTTTAAGTTAGTGGCCTTGGACATAGATGGTACTTTACTGGATAATAATCATGAATTAAGCAGTAGAGTTACAGGGACTTTAACAAAAGTAAAAGAAAAAGGCGTAAGAATAATATTAGCATCAGGGAGGGACTTTTTCGCAATAAAACCCTTTTTATACAAATTGAAAACAGAGGATTTATCTATTTGCATGAATGGATGTAAGGTATATGACTACTCAGGCAAACTAATATTTGATGAAAATATTGATAAAAAAATTTCAGAAGAGATAGTTAAGATTTGCGAAGAAAAAGAAATTTATATTGTTCTTTTTATGAATGAAGACATATATGTTGAAAAATCATTTAACTACATGAATTACGAAAACTACACGGGAAAAGGAATTGAAGTAGGGAAAATATCTAAGTTTATCCATGATAAAGCTGATAATATTTATAAAATACTCTTGGTAGGAGAACATGAAAGACTGTTAGAGATTAAAGAAATATTAAAATCTAAATATGAAGATGAAGTTAATGCAATTTTTTCATTACCTCAATTTTTAGAGATATTTAGCAATAAAATTAATAAAGGTTTAATGCTGAAAAAAATAGCTAATCTTCACAATATCTCACCAGAGGAGGTATTGTCCATTGGAGATTGGGATAACGATATACCTATGATAGAATTCGCAGGCTTAGGGGTGGCTATGGGTAACGGATCTTCTAAGTTAAAAGAAAAAGCAGATTTTATAACAAAAACTAACGAAGAACATGGTGTAGCCTATGCATTAGAGAAGTTCATATTATAGAAATTTAAAATAATGAAAAATCATTTTAGTTAGATGTTTAGATACCTAGTTTTTTAGATTTTTAGATATTGGAGAAATCCCATTAAAGGGATTCCTTCGATATCTATTATTATCTATTAATCAAAGCATTTACTTTTAGTTTCATGATTTGAAGAATAAATTAATGACAACCTGAACAAGTTGAACAACCACCATCATCAGTTTTTAACAATGGTTGTAAGTCGAAGCCTCCAAGACCGTTTTCTTCATCGCAAGTTAGTGTAAATCCGCCAAACTGTGCAACTAAGTCTTTATCTACTAAAAAAGTTAAATCTTCTATTTTAGTAACTTCATCATTTGCCCTTTGCTCATCTAGAACAATATTAAATACTGGACCACCACAGCCATGGCCAGCTAAATTCACTCTAATTGACTTTGATGGAACATTATTTTCTTCAAGAAACTTTAAAAATTCCTTATAAGCTATTTCGCTCATACTAAAAGCTTTCATAATTTTAACCTCCTTTGTGATTAATAGTATCATTTTAATATATTGAGATGTAATTTTCAAATTATATTTAAATTTGCACTTTTTCTTAAGAGGTTTGACTAGATATTCGTAAAAATATAACTATAAAATATAAAAAGGTTAAAAAATGCTTATGGTTTTAAGAAATAAAAAGTGCTATATAATGCTTCTTATGCTGCTTCGCTACAATAAGAACTTCTAAAATTTATTTTATAAAAATCCCTAATGCTGACAAACTCCCTTTGGTCAAACATGTACAGCATCTTAACGATATTTTTCTAAAATAAATTAAGAATTTCTAGATTTTGCTCAAACGCTTAGTGCGCATTACATAGCACTTCTAAGTTTCACAAAATAAATAAGTGTTTGTCATAATTAAATGAATCAATAATTAATAATATAATATTTATCATGATAAAATTGTGAAATGACATTTGCAAACTATTAAGAGCTAAGAAGGTGGTGAAATAGCGACTTTTTATTGGAGCGGCTTCACTACCTGCTTAGCTCTCTATTTTAAAACTTTAATTATTTTTGTAAAAGCTTACAATTTTAAAAAATATATATGTAAAACATAAGGGAATTGAGGTATATAGTGGGAGGAGCGCCTTTTTGTGACGCGACGTCACTATGTATCTCAGTTCCCGTTTTTGGATACCCAATTACTTTTGTAGAAGCTTACAATTGAAAGACCAATTTGATATAGCTATTTTTACATCGCAATTTTTCTTAATTATCTTCATAAAACTTAATCATATTTATGATAACTTCAAGCCTTGCCTGAACTTCGGGATAATCCATGTATTTATCACCATACTGATATTTAAAGCTTTCTTTAAGTTCTTCTAGTTCCTCTTTTAAAAGAGCTACTTTTATGTCTGTATTCATATTAGTTTACCTCCATGAACTTTATATATTTATTATTTCACATATGGAGTATAATTTAAATAATAAATAAAGTAAATTATTAAAACTAAAGGACAGTTTTTAAATAAAATGATATTTAATTTACTTAGTAATGTTTTGGTGGTGAAATTTGATGGAAAAGATTACTATAAAAGATGTGGCTAAAAAAGCTAATGTGTCCACAGCTACAGTTTCAAGAGTAATTAATGGAGATTATCCAGTAAGCAAAGAAGCAAAAGAGAGAGTATTAGAGGCTATAAATGTTTTAAATTATACGCCTAATGCTGTTGCGAGAAGCCTTAAAATAAAGAAAACTGATACCATAGGATTGATTGTACCAGATATATCCAACCCTTATTTTATGAAAATGGCAAAGGGCATTGAGAAGGTAGTAGCAAAAGAAGGGTATAGTTTATTGATGGGGAGCACCCATGATAATCCAGATAATGAAGTAGAGTTGTTAGATTTATTTCACGAAAGAAGGGTTGAGGCAATAGTTTTAGCTACTTGCCAAAATAATAAAGATAATATTGAATCTTTAATAAATCTTGGAATAAATATAATAATGGTAGATAGAAAAATTTCAGGAGTTAAAACAGCTGTTATATTATTAGATAATTTTGAGTCATCCTATAATATAACGGAAAAATTAATTAAAAATGGCCACAAAGAAATTTTAACAGTAAATGGAAATCCTACTATAAGTACTGAACAAGATAGATATCTCGGTTTTTTGAAAGCTTTAGAGGATAATAATATAGAAGTTAATAAAAATTTGCAGTTAAGAAACATTTTATCTAAAGAAAAGGCATATGATAGCATAATTAAATTCTTAAGTGAAGAAATTAAATTTCCTACAAGCATATATTGCACTAACCATTATCTACTTGAAGGAACATTACTAGCCCTTAAGAAATTAAAAATAAGAGTACCAGAGGATGTTTCATTAGTGTGTTTTGGAGAGACAAATGCTGCTAAATTATTAAAACCAAAAATAACAACAGTATCCTATGATTCTTATAAGCTTGGGGAAAAATGCGGACATATAGTATTAGATAAGATTAACAAGCGTTTAAAAGATGGAGAAATAGAATATATAATTCAAACTAAGATTTTTGGAGGGGAATCAATAAAAGAAAAGAGTGAAAATTAAAAAAAATAAGTTATTAAATTTTCAAAATTGTATTGAAATAAAATTGGAAATGAGTTACTATAATTATAGTAAACGTGTACTATAAATAAGGGGAATAAAAATGAGCAAAATTACTATAAAGGAAGTAGCTAAAAAAGCAAGAGTGTCCACAGCTACTGTATCTAGAGTACTTAATAATAATTATCCAGTAAGCGAAGAGGTAAAGGAAAGAGTGTATGATGTAATTAAAGAGCTTAACTACTCTCCTAATGCCATCGCAAGAAGTTTAAAAAATAATAAAACTAATTTAATAGGTTTTGTTGTAGGAGATATATCCAACCCTTATTTTATGAAAATCGCAAGAGAAATAGAGGATGGGATGAGGCCTAAGGGATATAATATGATAATGGCAGTAACCCATGAAGATCCAGAGCTAGAGAAGAAATTATTAAAGGTTTTATTTGAAAAAAGGGTAGATTCTATTGTCATTGCACCTAGTGGAGACAATAGTGAACAGCTGAAAAATTTAATAGATGGTGGTGTAAAGTTAATAGCTATAGATAGACAAATAGGAGATTTAAATATAGATACAGTTTTAGAGGATAACTTTTCAGCATCCTATGATTTAGTTGAACTTTTAATAAAGAATGGACATGAAAGAATAGCTATAATAAATGGTAGATTAAATGTTACTACAGGAACTGAAAGGTTAAGAGGATTTAAAGCTTCTATGAAAAGTAGCGATATAGAAATTAAAGATGAATATTTGCTATATGCTGATTTTGATAGTGATAAGGCATATAATGAAGTTAAGAAGCTTTTAAGTAATGATAAAATTAAAAGACCTACTGCTATATTTGCTACAAACAATAGAATGGCTGAAGGGGCTATGATAGCTATAGAGGAGCTTGGTTATAAAATACCAGAGGATATTTCAGTAGTATCCTATGGAGATTTAAGTATAGGAGAACTTGTGGAGCCAAGACTTACAGTGGTTAAGCAAGATGGTAGAGCTATTGGAAGAAAGGTGTGCAATATACTATTGGAAAGCACCAAAGAAGATAATGATGAAAATAACTTTAAAGAATATATACTTTGTCCTAGAATATGTATAGGAGAGTCAATAAAAAGAATATAATCCTTTTTATTGCGATTATTTAGTAAACGATTACTGTTATTTTTATAACAAATTATCTATAAAGTTTAAAAATAGGGTGAAAAAATAAAAATAAACAAAAATTTTTAAGAGTAAAGTAATCGATTACTATAATTATAAATATATTTAATTTAAAGGGAGGATTAATCTATGAAATTAAAGGGAGTAGTTGCTGCAATGGTTACACCTTTTGACGAGAGGGGAAGAATAGACGAAAAAGCTTTAAGAGAGCTATGCAGGTTCGAAGTTAGTAAAAATGTAAACGGTGTTTTTGCACTTGGAACTACAGGGGAAGGAACATTACAAGATGTAGAAGAAAGAAAATTTGCTGCTGAAGTAATTATGGACGAGCTAAAGGGGAAACTGCCTGTAGTTTTACATGTTGGAGACTTAAGTGTAAAAAATGTATGGGAATTATCAAAACATGCTATAGATATTAAAGTAGATGCGATTACATCTATTACTCCATATTACTATAAATTAACTGATGAACAGCTAAAGGATTATTATCTAGAATTATCTAAAAATGCTCCAGAAGATTATCCAGTATATATTTACAATTTTCCAGGGATAACAAACAATGATGTTAAAACACATGTAGTAAAAGAACTTATAGATGAAACTAAAAATATCATGGGAATCAAATTCAGCTCTGCTGACATGATAAGATTACAGGAATATATATCATTAAAATCAGATAGATTCAATGTGTTGAGCGGATGCGACCCATTGTTCTACACTATGTTATCTATGGGTTGTGATGGATTAGTTTCAGGTAATTCTAATGTAAATCCAGATATATTTGTGAAAATATATGAAGCTTACACTAAAGGGGAATATAAAAAAGCTGAAAGTTTACAAGTGTATGCAAGAGCAACAGCAGATCTTTTAAGAGATGGAAACATAGCTGTAATTAAATCGGGAATGAAAGTAAATGGACTAAATGGTGGATATGTAAGAAAACCACTGCAGGATTTAGATGAGGAAAGCATTAATGTGCTTTTACATAATCTTAAAAATTTAATGAATAAGATGGAGGGATAGTAATGAAAAGAAGTAAAGTTATGCTTGCATTAGGCCTTGTGGGATCAATGATGTTTATGACTGCTTGCGGTGGCGGCGGAAAAACTAACAAAAAAGAAGGAGCAAAATATCCGACAAAACAAATTAATATGATTATTCAAGCGGCACCAGGTGGATTATCTGACACGGTGGCAAGAACAGTAGCTTCTGAATTACAAAAAGAACTAGGGGTTCCAGTTGTTTCAACGAATAAAACAGGAGCAGCAGGAGCAGTCGCAATGTCTTTCTTACAGGGTAGTAATCCGGATGGATATACAATAGGATATGTACCTGTTGAATTAGCTATGGTTAAAGCACTAGGATATTCAAATGATGTAGAACCAGATGGATTTACGTTACTAGGAAGATCAAATATTTCACCAGCAACAGTAACAGTAAGAGCTGATGCTCCATGGAAGACAATAGAAGAGTTCTTGGATTATGCTAAGAAAAACCCAGGAAAAGTAAAGGTTGGTAACTCAGGGACAGGTTCAATTTGGCATATTGCTGCAGCAACAGTTGAAAGTGCTACAAATACTAAGTTTAATCACGTGCCATTTGACGGTGCAGCGCCAGCTATAGCAGCACTTATGGGATCACATATAGATGCAGTTACAGTAAGTGTTTCTGAAGTTAAGTCCGGTGTTGAAGGTGGACAACTTCGTGTACTTTCAGTAGTTGATGAGAATAAATCACCTTTCTTCCCAGAAGTTCCTACAATGAAAGAAAAGGGTTATGATACAGTGGTAGCAGCTTGGGGAGGATTCGCAGCTCCGAAAGATTTACCACAAGAGGTTAAAGATGTATTAGTTCCAGCTATAGAAAAAGCTATACAGTCAGAAAGCTTAAAGAAAATAGCAGATGAAAGAGCATTTACAGTTGCATATCAAAATGGTGAAGAATTTAACGAGTTTGCAAAAAGTCAGTTTGATTTCTACATGAGACAGATACCAGCAATGGGAATTAAAAAATAAATAGTAAAATAAGCTTGTATGTATGATTTTGTACATGCATACAAGTTCCTTTTAAAAAGGAGGGAGAGCATGTTAAATGGTGATGTTGTATTTGGCATAATTACATCTTTAATAGGTGTTTGGTGGATATATATGTCAAAGGGTTTTCCTGGTGGGACCACAGATGGTGTACCAGGGCCAGGATACTTCCCTACTATAATAGGGGTTTGTCTTATTGTAATGTCAATCATCTTAATATCTAAAGGATTAAAAAATAAAAAAGTTTATTTTAACGTAAAAGAATGGCCAAAAGAAAATAAGAAAATATTTTTAGCTACAATAGCTGTGGTTATGCTTTTCATGGCTTTGTGGATAAACCTATCATATATAATTGCATGTTTTATACTATTGTTCTCATTAGGTTATCTCTACAAAGTGAAATTAACAAAAAATATTATTTTATCGGTATGTTTAACTATAGGTACTTATTTCATATTTAACAATGTGTTTAATGTAATGTTAAATTTAAGATGAGGGGAGTGAATAGTAGTGTTATTTGATGCATTAAGAGAAGTATTACAACCTAACGTTTTTATGTATAACTTTATAGGAGTAGTGGTTGGTATGTTTATAGGTACTTTACCTGGACTATCTGCCACTATGGGTGTAGCTTTGCTTACTCCTCTTACATTTTGGTTAGAGCCTACTCAAGGATTAGCTATGTTACTTGGAGTTTATAATTCTTCAATATGGGCTGGGGGTATTTCAGCAATCTTGGTTAACACCCCAGGTACTCCAGCATCTATAGCTCAAACCTTTGATGGATATAAAATGACTCAACAGGGTAAAGTTGGGCTAGCTTTAGGAATTAATACAATATTCTCTGTTATAGGTGGATTATTCAGTACATTTGTATTGATTGTGGCAGCTTTCCCAATAGCTAAATTTGCCTTGAAATTTGGACCACCTGAATATTTTGCCTTAGCTATTTTTGGACTATCAATGATGATAAGTGTATCTGGAAAAGAAGTGGTTAAGGGATTAATTATAGGATTATTAGGACTTATAATTTCTACTATAGGAATGGATCCTATGTTTTCAGTTCAAAGGTTTACTTTTGGAAACATGAATCTTATGCAAGGAATATCTTTTATTCCAATAATGATAGGCATGTTTGGTATAGGAGAAATACTTTATCAAATTATTGAAAATATAAAGGACGATAGAGATGTGACAAATATTAAAGATTTAGGTAGGGTAGTTCCAACAGCTAAAGAGTTTAAAGCTACGGCATTACCATCCTTTGTGTCTGCAATAATTTCAGTAATAATAGGAGCAATTCCAGGTACTGGTGGAGATATAGCTTCAATTATATGCTGGCAACAAGCTAAACAGATGTCAAAGGAACCTGAAAAGTTTGGAAATGGTTCTGTAGAGGGACTTGCAGTTACATCTCTAGCAAACAATGGGGTTATAGGTGGAACTATGACCACTATGATGACCCTAGGAATTCCAGGAGACTCTGTTACTGCTATTTTAATAGGATCTCTTATGATGTATGGAATGCAGCCAGGACCGCAGATGTTTTTATCAAACTCAAAATTTGTTTATAACATAATGGCATTACTTATAGTTGCTAATCTTACTATATTGGTGCTTGGACTTTTAACTGCAAAGGGAAGCTCCTATATTTTGAAGGTACAACCTAAAGTTATTTGGGTAGTAGTGGTATTATTCTGTATAATTGGATCTTACGCATTAAACAACTCATTATTCGATGTTGGAGTAATGCTTATATCAGGGCTTGTAGGATTTCTATTTAGAAAATTAGATATACCACTAGGACCATTTATACTAGCGCTTCTTTTAGGGCCAATTGCGGAATCAAACTTTAGAAGAAGTTTAGCGTTATCATCAGGAGATTACTTAATATTTATATCAAGACCAATATCAATAGTATTATTTATATTTGCAATAGTATCCCTTTTATACACCCCTGTAAAGAACATGAGGAACAATAAAAAGGGAGTCTCGGCATAGAAGATGAAGAAAGATACGGGAATTGTAATTAAAAAAGTAATTTACAATAATGATGAAATATATGTTTACTTAAAGGATGGCGACTACTACAAAATCCAAGGGGACATATATAAGAATCATATTTTTACTAGAGAAAAGTTAGATATGGATAAGGTAGAAATAGTACCCCCCCATAACCCAAAAAATATAATAGGTGTTGGTGCAAATTATAAGAGAATGATTAAAGAGGCAGAAGACTTTCAAAAAGAGCCAGTTATTTTCTTAAAACCTGTTACCACAGTTACCTATGATTTCATACCTTATCCTAATCTTTCTTCACATGTAAAAGCAGAGGTAGAATTAGGGGTAATAATAGGGAAAGAATGTAAAAATGCAACTGAAGGAGAGTCCATGTCTTATGTATTAGGATATACTACATCTATGGATTTGACAGCGGTTGATAGATTAAACACTTCATCTGTATGGAATATATCAAAAATGTTTGATGGATTTACACCTTTAGCTTCCTTCCTTGTGAAAGATATTGATGTATCTAATCTAAAAGTTATTTTAAAGAAAAATTCTCAAATAATTGTGGATTCATCAACAGAAGGCATGATATTTTCTATACCTCATCTTATAAGCTATATATCTCATATAATGACTTTAATGCCAGGGGATATTATATTAACTGGTACACCAGCAGATGCTGTAGAGATAAATAAAGGTGACCAGTTACATGGAGAAATAGAAGGTATTGGGAAAATATGCACTAAAGTCATATAAAGGAAGGAGAATAATTATGGATATATTAGAAATAGGTAAAGAAGTTATAGAAGAAGAAATAAAAACAATAGAAAAAGTTAAAGAAGAATTGGATGAAAATTTCGTGATAGCAGTAGAGATTATAATGCAATGCAAAGGAAAGGTAATTTTCACTGGACTAGGAAAGTCGGGACACATAGGGAAGAAATTAGCGGCTACCTTTGCAAGTACAGGTACCCCATCCTTTTTTGTACATGCTACCGAGGCACTACATGGAGATTTAGGAATGATTACAAAAGATGATGTGGTGATTGCTATTTCAAACAGTGGGGAGACTAAAGAGATAATTGAAATAATCCCTTCTTTAAAAATTATAGGAGCAAAAATTATATCTATGACAGCTAATGAAAACTCTTCATTAGCTAAGAAAAGTCATATTCATATAAAAGTAAAGGCTGAGAAAGAAGCAGATCATTTAAATATCGCCCCTACGGCTAGTACAACTTCTGTTTTAGCTGTGGGAGATGCTATTGGAGTTACTTTATCCATTCTTAAGGGATTTAAAAAAGAAAATTTTGCAGTATTTCATCCTGGGGGAAGCTTAGGAAAAATGTTGTTAAGCAAGATTAATTTAGAGGGAGAAGAGTTATAAATGGGCAAAATTCTTATAGTAGGAAGTTTCATGATGGATTTAGTTGCTAAAACTCCAAGAGCTCCAATAGAAGGAGAAACCATAAAGGGAATTTCATTTTCTCAATTTACTGGTGGAAAAGGTGCTAATCAGGCGGTAGCTGTAGCAAAACTTGGTGGAGATGTAGTTATGCTTGGTAAATTAGGAAAGGATAGTTTTGCTGAAGCCCATATAGACAGTTTAAAAGAATATGGAGTAGATCATATGCATGTAATGAAAGATAATGATGAAAGTACAGGAGTAGGATTCATAACATTAGAAGACAATGGAAGGAATAGGATAATCATAATTCCTGGAGCTAATTTAAAGTTAACTCCGAGCGATATAGAAGCCCATGAAGAATTAATAAAAGAATGTAGTACTTTAATACTTCAATTAGAAATCCCATTAGAAAGTATTTATAAATCCATAGACTTAGCATATAAATATAACAAAACAATAATATTTAACCCAGCTCCTTATATGGGCTTTGATAAGAGCTATTTGAGTAAATTAACTTATATAGTGCTAAATGAAGTTGAAGCAAAAGACTGTACAGCAATAGAAATTATTGATAAAAATAACGCAAAGAAAGCTGCTGAGAAATTATTAGATATGGGATGTAAAAATGTTTTAATAACTATGGGTGAAAAGGGTGTATATTTCTTAAATAGAGAAGAGGAACATTTTGTAGAAAGCCTAAAGGTTCAAGCAGTAGATACTACCGCAGCAGGAGATGAATTTATAGGATCTTTTGCATATGGACTAGATCGAAAATGGAGTATTTACCATGCTATTAAATTTGCTAATGTATCAGCGGCTTTATCTGTGACTAAGATGGGATCGCAACCGTCCCTGCCATACTTTCATGAAGTTAAAAAGTATATAGAAGATAATGTTTATGAATTAAAGGAGTTGGTAAAATGAAAAAAACAGGTATATTACACAAAGATATATCAGAATTAGTAGCTGCTATAGGACATACTGATGGAATAATTATATGCGACGCAGGATTTCCAATTCCTTCAGGAGTTAGAAGAATAGATTTGGGTATAGAAGAGAATTTACCAACAACCATTGATTTGATTAGAGTTATATTAAAGGAGCTTCCTGTAGAAAAGATAATAGTTACTAAAGAAACGGAAGAAGTAAGCCCTAGAAGATATGAAGAAATGACAAGTTATTTTCAAGGGATTGAAAAAGAATTAATATCCCATGT
>NZ_CAUPZS010000002.1:0-285805 GCF_963515715.1 uncultured Clostridium sp. | reverse complement strand
CGATTATTTGAATTTGCTTCTGCCACTCGTACATTCGTCTGTTCACCTCGTTTCAGCCGTTCTACATTTATTATAAAGAAATAGAGGGATTACTGCTTGATTTTACTTGCTGTTATTTCATTTTTCTCTTTTAAGTTCTGCATCTTTGCGTCTGGCCTACAATATGAGGTTTTTAATACCTCTATCAAAGAAATTTTTGTCTGCACCGTTGCCATTCTCCATGCTATGATATGTAAGAGCTATTTTCCCATTCACAGTCAAAACAGCAATAATATTGTGAGCATAAGAAACCGCAGGGGGAACAAAAATCATCTTTTCAATTTTGCAGCAGCCATAAGTTGTTGGTAAGTCAAGTACAGTTAAGTTTACTGTCTGCCTGTAAAACGCCGCTATTATATAGCTGTTGACGGAAACACCAATCTGTTTTGCCTGAACCTTTTGGGCCGATCAGCCCCATGATAAACCCCTCCGGCAAACGGATGGTGATATTTTCAAGCGTAAAATTCCGATTTATATGCCAGTTAAACTAGAATTTGACGAGCACAGATTTGCTCATAATCGATTTAAAAATAATCGTTTATACATTTATCCACCCTTTATCTACCCAATGCTGATTATCAAGCGATAATGTTATTTCTTTTTTGGCAACAGCCTGATGCATCATTTTAGTTATGGCGAATTTAATGCTTACTTTTATTCCCTTATGTGCTACACGCGTTTTTTTATATTTTTCAGCAATCTTTTTCGTTTTTCTGATAATAATATTTTTTCGCTTATTGGATAGTTCATTCCAAATAACACCCTCAAGCAATCCTATGCCTAACTTTTTAATATCAGAGACGCCAAGCCAAGATAGACTTGTTGCAATGTCTTTTTGTGCCCCACCGTTAAATATACCTATAGCATTCGTCAAAATCACAGCTCTTTTGTTAAACATTCTTTCATCGGGTCTATGTACCATCCAATACACACACAGATGATCAAGCAAAGCTTTCATCTGCGAAGTAGTTCTTAATGCATAAACAGGGGAAGCAAATATAAGCAAATCAGCATTCAAAATAGCGTTCCAGATAGGCATAACACGCTCTGCGTGAGGGCAAAACTGCTCACCTTTAAAAAAACAGTTTTTACATCCACAGCAAAAATGTGGCAAATCCTTTGGCAAATAAAATTCCGTTATTTCATTTCCATCCCGCAAAATCTCTAGAAAACTTTCTTTTATATTATAGGTACAACCTTTTATTTCGGTTCCATTTATCACAATAATCTTCATATTATTCAACTTCCTTAAAATATAATTTATTTTCCTGTTATAAAAATAATCTCACTTACAAATTACTACTTTTCTATATGCCCCATACCAATATTTACCAATTAATTATAACATAAGCCAATGATACTTTAATACCATTGGCTTACCTTTAATCTCTTAAAACTCTCTATTTATTTTGATTCTCCACAGATATGCTTCACTCACTGTAAGGCAAAAACTTCCTCTCTTACAATATAATCATTTTAATTTTCATTTCAAATTTTAATTATATTTTTGTCAAATAAGATAGGCTTTATATTGAACCTATCCTTTTATTTGAATTTCTTAAATTTCTATAGTATCATTATTTCTATCTCATCGCTTTCAACACATTCATCTGCATAAATTGGAATTTGATGGCTAAATAGTAATTTTAATTATACATCTATTACTATCAACCTTTATACTTTCAACCAATTCAACATAAACTTTTGTTCTTCTTAGTAACTGTAATTTTCTATAAGCACTTTTTCAAGATATGATTTCAGATTTTCTTCGATTTTAACCATATTTTTGTCTATATCCTCTTTAGTTATAGTTTCCTCATCATACTCAAACAGTACTTCATGATCAATCTGATATATTGGACAACTATCTTCATCAGGCATATTGCTTAAATCTATGCAACGGATAAAATATCCTTCCGAATCCCAGGTAAAAGCCAAATATCCATACCTTAGTAATTCTGGGTTATATGCATTATCAAGACTATAGAATGGTTCGTCCGGCGGAACCCTGCCAACATTTTCTTCAAAGTAATGGAAGTATACTTTAAAATATGCTTTAAGCATTAATGGGAATTTAACACCCCATTCATTTTCTATTATTTCAAAATCACTTTCGGTTACAGTTGAAGGTATCATTTTCCACTTAACCCATCCCTCTTCATCAAGTTCACCAGCTCTCATTTCTTCCGGTACATCTGGCATCATCAATAACATATCATCTATATCCTTATAACGTTTCTCAAGACAGCTCTTAATAAACTCTTTGCATTCATTCATATTCATAAACATCAATTTTCCTTTCTTCGTATTAACTTGATTGAGAAATTCAAATATATAAATATAATCTTCTTATCAAATTACTATTTATATTACTCAACCTTAAATTGAAATTTAACTACTTCTTCTTGCTGATTTTCTTATTAAGTTTTAACACAATATTTCGCTTCTCTGCCATAGTTTGAAACAGGTTTACTGCAAGTGTAGCTTTTTCTTTTAGCATCAGATTGTCCGATTCTGTTTCAGTTGCAATTTGTTCCATTACGGATTTTATATCTTGCAGTTCCAAAAGATTAACAGCTATACAGAAAAAACTCTTTCGCCGTCCATCATTGTAGTTTGCCAATAAATATTTTAAAATTTCTATTTTTTCAGCAAGTTCAGATTGATAGGAGTCTATTCCTATTTTCTTGACTTTCTCAAAATCCTTTAACTGATTGCGATGAGTAATAAAGGAATCAAACGAATTTATACCATCATATTTTTCACAAGGATACTCATCACACAAATAGCAGTATTCAATTCCGCCACGCTGTTGGCTGCACCTTGCAATTGCACATGGTTGATTACCAGCTCCACCACCACAACCAGGACAATAATTATCCAAGTGCATTGAACACAGCCCACAGTTTAAGCCACATAGAGAAAATAAAGGATAGTTTCTTATGAAATTTTTCATTTCCGTACCTCCTCTGTTAAATTGAAATTTGGAGCTTTCAATTATAATTCCATATCATCTAACAAAGCCTTAAGGTATTTAAGTGTTTGAGAACGACTTTCTTTGTTCTGAGAATCAAACAATAATTGCTCAGCAAGCTCCCAAATATCCTCTAGTATACGTCGAGCCAAGTAAAACTCCATTGCATCCGAATTCACTTGAAAGTCTGGATGTTTTTCCTGATATACATCTAAAAAATACTTATAGTAAGGCTTTTCTTTCAAAAACATAAGATCAGCTTCGGGCGGAGCAACCTTCAGCCCCTCCCAGTCGATTAAAATCAATAAATTTTTACTTTGCATCAAATTCCAATTATGAAGGTCAGTATGACAAAAAACCATTTTGGGCTTGTTATTGATAAGGAACAATGAAAGCGTCTCTGCACGTTGCATCAGTTTTTCAATAGACCCAATTCGTCCTTTCAGCAATTCTTTTAGATCATTAGCAAGATGCTCAAAATTTTGAATAATATGTTCCTTTAATGGCTGTAAAAAAGGTAGAGAAAAATCCTCTCTTATCTTCAAACTATCACAAGGTATTTGTGTACTGCTGAAAGAATGGAGTTCTGCAATCATCTCACTAAGTTGCGCTACTTGGTCATCTGACAATTCATCATCACCAATAGTTTCGCCGTCAATATATTCATACAAAAGATAAATTGCATGGTTATCTTGACATCTATAATTCCCATCCTTTGTTACTACAGGAACAGGAATTTTGCCGGACAACTTTGTGTTTTGATCCAACCAAATGGTAATTGGAATATATATATCAATCATGGATGTTAACTTAGGAGTAGAAGCCCTATTTATTTCATAAGCCTTCAAAAAATAATTTTTCACACCATCAGACACTTTATATGCCGAAGCTGACCATCCACCTTTTTGAGAGGTAACAGACAGGCAGTTTATCCCGTATTCTGTTTTTAGTATATTTATTATATTTTCCATATATCTTCTCCCACCATAAGTAATCTGCACTTCAAATTCCTTTTTACCAGCATGTCTGCTGAATTTAATAATGGTAAATAATTTCTTGGTAATTAAATTCACTTTTCTTAGGGTAATTTGATTTATCAATGTCTACAAGTAACTTATTATTGTAATAGTTATTATCTATTCAACAAATAAGCATCTATATATAATTTTTATAATCTAGCAACATTGCCAATCATATATTACTTTTGAAAAATCCTTATTCTTCAGAGCATCCTTAGGAATAGAAAAAACACAGTTTCCAGAATCTCCAAACATAATACCACATTCATCATCTATATCCAGCTGCAATAAAAGAAAATCTTCATCATCAAAACCTAAACAATCATGTTGCACAAAATAGGGATAACCTCCAACTCTGCTGTTACAGCTATAACAATCCTCACTCAGTTTCTCATATTCTTCTTCTGAAAGCTCATTTTTAAAAAGCGTTTCAAATAACTCTAATGAAGAAGATATAGGCATTTCCCTTGTTTCAAAGTACATTTTTCCGTTATTTGAAAAAGGTAGACCTTGCTTATATCCTTCATTATTTTCATAAGGATTTTCCTTTATTAATTGTGCTTCATTCTCTTCATAACTTTCTATATATTTTACAAAAATAGGACTTTCCAATCCAAACATATCATCATTTACAACAAAAAACTGTAATAACCCTTTTTGGGGTAAATCATCCAGTTTTTCAAGGTCTGATAGATTTATCTGTGCTAAAAATAACATGGGTTCTCCCTCTTCATCTACTGGATACTCTTCAATATTTTTTAAATATGGACATCCACCTAATTTACTCTCCCACGGTTTTGTTTCTTCACATTTAAAAATTATCTCATTACTATACCTAAAAGTTCTTTTTATTATATTTTCATGCTCTTTTAAAGTCTCAGGAATTTCATACTTAATCATTTTATTTCCTCCAATATGTTTCAATTTCATCCCTATTTACTATTTATCTTCTCCACGGACCTTTTTGTTCTTGCGTTCTTCCAATTCCTCAATTTGCTTCATCAAACAATCCGAAAAACTCCCCTCTATTGAAGTTGTTTCACCTGTCTGATAGTAATCTAATATGACAATATTACCCTTCTTATCAAAACAGAATATTTCGTCACCATTTCCAATAATGGATAGGAAAGGAACGTAGTCTATAAATCCTGCTTCATGTAGTTCTTTTGTCTTGACACGGATATCTAAAAAATCTGGTATTTCTTTTGCTATTCCATAAACAATGATGCCACGGCAAAAAGACCAAAACGGACCAATATCAAACTGCTTTGCTTGCGGCCAAACTTCTTCTCTCACATTCATATAAAGTCCGCCTAGCGGTGACATAGTAAACTCTCTAAACTCCTGCGGTAGCATACTTCCAATACTTTTTTCGAATGCAGATATGTCCGATTCAGACGGTTCATTTCCCATACAGGCAACCACCTGATATGTATTTTTGTCATAGTTACGGAAATAATCATAAATTTTCTGTAATGCCATTTTAATTCTCCTCCTTCACCAAATATAAATTTCCTATAGCCTTTTTTAATTCTCCTACAAATTCTTACTTCTGAACTATCAATCCAAATATGTATCTAAACGCTGAATAAACTGAAAAAATGTATTCCCTAAAACAATCTTATCTTTATCAGACATCGAAACCGTCGGAACAGCAAAATAATTTCCATCTATATCCACTCCAAATAATTCACCACCGCCGGAAGAACCTATAATGCAATGATTGGGAAGAAATTCATTTATACAATAGTCCTCGTTTATTTCTTCTAATTCTTCTAATGGAAATAATATTAACCATGTTCCTTTGCCGATACTACCTTCCCCACCATTATATTTTTTCATAAACTCAATGTAATCTTGAGGCAAGCTGATTCCATTTATAGATAGGATTTCAACTTCACCAGCGTCACCATTAAAATTAAAATCTACAAAGAAATCATAGTTTTCTTTGTAGTTATCAAATGCTTCAAATGGATATTCAGCATTTTCCAAAAGATAAACCAAAGTTTCAGATAAAATTTCTGCAAAAATCTCAACTACACAATAAGCCGATTTTTTGTTGCTAATATACAAAATGCTTTCATATAGTATTTCGTTTAAGTCTGCAAGAAGTTCTCGTTCAATTTCTGGTGAGTAAAAGGTTTCTTTCAATTCTTTCAAACATACAAAAATTTCATCAAATTTTTGTTGCAACTCAGGTAAATTTTTAAATCCATATCTTAAAGCATATACATATCCCTCTGAGAAATTATCGTTTCTCCCTGCATGAACGGCTATTTTCAGCCTTGCTTCCGCTTTTGTCATTTATATTCACCCACTTTCCTGCTTGTCAATTACGAAGACTGAATAAATTGGAATTTATCAACTCCCGATTATGCTCATAATCTGTGAGAATTACAAATCGCCACACGGAATTTTAGATGACCGATATGACTGTATCAATTTGTCTAACCAGGATGTTGTGACACCAAGCTGCATACTATCAAAAATCAGTCCAAAATCATCCGATATGCAGGCAGCTAAATCACTGTTTTGAGATAAATTATACACTTCCAAAAAAGCTTTTTTTCTATATTCATCATAAAAGCGTTTTGATTCTTCTGAATACTCTTTTGTCAGTTTTAATTGCTCTATTTGATTATAAAGATTCATCCAGTTAGAATCAAACACTTCGCAATCACGCAGGCCTAATATAGAATCACAATCTATTTCGTCAAACATTTCTTGGTTTATTTTCTCTAATAACTCATTAAGCATCATCTTTACCTCCACACATCTATGAAAAATTATATAAATTTCCTGTAGCTTTTTAATTCGTCTACAGGAGCAAATAATCATTAGCTGTATTAAAACATCATAATCATTCCGTAAGGATATTTTCCATGCCAGCCACAGGGCAAGTGTCCTGATAAATATATCTCCAATAGTTGCTTTGAAAATTCACTTACATAATACGTTGAATAGAACTCCGCCATAAAGATATTTAGCACATTAAACCGAATATCCTGCATCACTTCCTCCGGTAAATTATTGTCACCTATTGCAACTTGGATTTTATCTAAAATCTTCGGTAAATAATTCGCTTTAATCGTCCTTACAGTAGTATTCCAATATCTATCGTATTCACCTTGTACGTTTAAACACAAATACTCTGTTAAGTATCCTCGTTTATCAAGGCATGCATTTTCCCATTTTATAGATTGTATATTTTTTAACATTTTATGAGTATCCATCACTTGATACGTCTCAAAACTATACTGACATTTTCGTTTTGTTCCGCAGTTTTCTAACCAATTACATTCTATGAGCTTGTTATAAAGAGTTTCACTAATTTCCATACACTTACCCTCCTTACAAAGAGTTATATAAATTTCCTGTAGCCTTGCTATAATTCGCCTACAGGAGTTAATGCTCATAATCTTACCAATAGACTGGGGCTTTGCATTTTTAGATCATATTCAAAATCAGTTCTAACTTTTCCTGAAGCCTTTGAGGCAAGATACTCTTATCCGCTCCCATCTCCATTAACCGCTTAACCAAGGATCTCTCTTCAATCTTAGAATTTGTCCTAACACAAGGAAGCAAAAGCCAGAGGATAGAGCGCCCCCTTTTGTTCAGAATGTTTACGTTGAGACTTTGCTCTAAAATAAGCTGAAACACTTGACATGCCCCTGGCTGGTTTATATCTCCTGCAAGATAATGAAGTGCTGTATTACCGTTGTAGTCTTGAATATCCACATCTATACCACGCCGGATGAGGTCAATAGCAATATCAAATTTGTTGTTTGTTGAAATGCTTTCATGGAGCATACTTTTGTGAAACTGCTGCCTTGTATAGTTAATATCTGTAACATAGTCAATCTTCTCAGCATATTCTTGAAAACCATAGACATAAACAGCTATGGCATTATAGCACGCTTCATTCGGATTTACAGTTGGCGGTTCTTCTTTTTTTACGAAAAGACCGGGGGTTACTTCATCGAAAAGCTCCGTTCTGATTTCATCAAACAGAACCTTTTCTTCTGGACTTATATAACTTTCCGTTTTGGTAGGCTTTATATTGTCTCCCATTTTATCCTCCTCACTTTCCATTTATCTTCTCCACGAACCTTTTTGTTCTTGCATAGAAAGAAAAAACTTCCTATTTGTACTTCTCAAAGTGTTCATTATATCCCGTAAACGCTTCATCGATTACTCCATCTAATAGCCAAAACAGGGCATCAGAAATGATGTCAACCCATTCACGCAACATAGTCTCTTGTTCCGAAGTAAGCAAATGATTGCTCGTTAACATCCCACCCGGGCTTATCCACTATTCTGTACAACGAATTATAGCCACAATATTTTTATCAATTTGAGGATTATTGAACTCATTAGCTAATACCTTTAAGCATTCCATTATTTCTTTGAAATTTTCTTCAGATAATTGACCTTGAAACGGTCGCAAACATCCTAAAAATCCACTTTTCCATTTTGGATTATCAATATCACTATTCCGACAAGAATGAAATGATAGCAATTCTTTTGCTTCAGAAATATTCACTGAACTTCACCCCCGTTTCATCAAATATAAAATTCCTCTAGTTTTGTTCTAATTCGACTACAGGAGAAAATGCTCATTTTCCGCAAAAATTTAATCTACTCTAAACATTCAATAATACTTTCAGCAAAAGCTAAAATTTCTTCATTTGTATTCAATGCCAATTCTTGAAAATATCCCATATCCTCTTTTAACTTACTTCTTAATTTTCCTTGCCATGAATCAGATAGACTCGATCCGGCTGTACAAATAGAAAAGCCTAGTAGTATGTCTAATATTTCAATCTTCAAATTGTCATCCAAATTCTTTAGACCGTAAATAAGAAAATCATAGGCTGGAAGCGTAGCAGAAGATACAAACGCATGCTGGTGGCATAAGCCACACCATAAGTAATGCGTTGCTCTCATGGCACATTCTTTATCTTCTGAAAATAAATCTAACAACAAGCTCGAAACTTTGGCAATATATTTTGATTGGTCCAAATATTCCGGAATGTCCTGATTAGCATTTCCGTAAGCAGTTTCATATTGACTCCAGTCGATATTCTTTATTTCATTTCTAATATCCATAATGGTTTCTCCTTGCCACCACCCACCCCTGTCTTTCGCTTAACCTATAACTGTAGTAATGATACAAACTCAATCCCATTTTCCTTGGCATACTTTTCAGCAACTGAACCTGGAGTACCTTTTATTTTAAAACCTGGAACAACCTGTTGACCTTTTATCTTGTAAGCGGTTTTTTCGGGGCTAGTGTACTCTCTTATTTCCATAAACCCAACAGAATTTTTGCCGAATTCCGTAACACTTGCTGGAATTGTAAGTTCAAGGAGCGAGGGACAATGAAAAAACGCCCATTCGTCAATGTTTGTAACACCATCCTCAATAACAACTTCGGTAAGCACATCACAGTCGGAAAAAGCCTCGTATGAATTTGTCACGCTATTTGGAATAAAAGCATATTTAATGTATTCAGAACCGCAAAAAACATGCGAAATATCTTCGGTGCCTTGTGGGAAAATTAAACTTTCAAACTTGGTGCCTTCAAATGCCCATGAAAAATTCCTCACTCTGGATGGTATATCAATATTTTTCAGAGAATAACAGCAGTTAAATGTATAAGTCATATCAACAAGGCTTTTCGGTAGAGTAACACCTTCAAGACCCTCACAGCCATAGAAAGCGCCAACTACCGACATTACACCTTCTGGAATAACCGCTCTTTTTAGCTCATAAAACCCATCAAACGTACTGTTAAGTGAAACGACGTTTTTCCCATCGATGACAGCCGGAACAACGATATTAATATTATTACCGTTATAACGCAAAATCTCTATCCCGCCGTCAATCGGAGTATATGTCCATAAGCTATCCGAACTCGTAAAGATTTCAACATCTTCATTCTCGTATTTATAGAACCAGTCGTAGCTTTCTCCAGTGCCGTATCGTCCTCTCCCATCACTATAATAAGCTTTCATTGTAAAAACCTCCCATCTTATATTTAAAGAGCGAAAAATCCATTACAAATTTAATTTTTCCAAAGCTCTTCATTACTACATGATTCATAACTTGGCTCTGCAATATGTGGGTAGTTGGATGTATCCTGTTGATGCTTTTTAGCCCATGCTTTGATTGGTACATATAATATTGATTCAAACTCTAAATCTGGGTCTAATATTTCTCCTCCATACAAAATAGAACTATAATAACCTTGTCCATTTACGATTGCAACACACCGCTGATAAAGGAATAAATCATTGGAAAAAAGCTCTAATGTTCCATATAATTGCATGGCTATTTTCTTACTATCAATATCATATAATAGCTTGGACATAATATTTTCAAACTCAAATATTTCTTCATCAGATTGCTCTGATAAATACTGAATAACAGGCGCTAAAACCTTATCATCATTTCCCTCGCTGCTCCAATCCAACATTTTAATTATTTTCCAAAATTGATTTTTTTTCATACATATCATCTCCAAATTTCGATTTTCACTGTTTGTCTTATTACCATATTACATACCACGCCAAATATAAATTTCCTGTAGCGTTGTTTCAACTCACCTACAGGAGCGAATACCCATAATCTTAAGAACAATCTATAAAGTATGTAAATCTTCAAGGGAAACAGAATATCCCTCTGCTTCTACCAAAAACTCAAATTGAATAGTCAAATCATTTATCTCTCCATTTGTTGTTAAGTCATAGTCCATAGCATATCCCCGTCCACTTTTATAGGGTATTATATCGATTCGTCGATTCTCACATTTACATTTTATTGGGCTATCAATTTTAAGTATTGGCCGAGAATCATCTAAATATTTGAGGGCTAAAATCAAATCTGTTTCAGATAAACGACTACTATCAAATAATGCTAAAAACGAAGAGTAGTCACTCTCAGCTAATTTTGCAACCGCCATATTGGCAAAAGCAATAAATGCTTCTTTTTCTTTTCCTCTTTCAATATGTATCATGCTACCTCCTATTATATAAATTTCCTGTAGCTTTGTATTGCATACAGGAGCGAATGCTCATTTTCTCACTCAAAATTCAACCAATGAGGAAGGTCTTCTTTGGCAAATGGTCTTAAACTATATATATCATAATTTTGCACATAAATTAATTTGTCCTTATATTTTTTTAGTATCCTCTCATCGAATTTTGAAATAAAAAATGCGGCACCATATCTGGCATCATTGGAATAATTTTCACTCTCATCAAGCAATATTTGAAAAAGAGTGACCAAAAGTTTTTCATCGAACAATCGCTCTAAAAAGAATTTTTCAAATGTTGCTCCTATTGTATTTGAACAACTATAAATCAAATATTCACGAATAATTTTCTCAATATAATTACCACTTATGTCAATAGGATTTATGCTTGTCAATTCGCGCTCTTTATCCATTAAAAAATCATTATAATTACCCATAAACTAACACCTAAAAATATAAATTTCCTATAGCTTTGTTTTAATTCGCCTACAGAAGCGAATGCTCATTTTTCGATGCTCTTTGATTTGATGATATTCCCATTGTCATCAACAAAAATAAAGTCACTCAAGTTATCAAACAAGAGTACCAGATAAGCGCTGATGTAACACCAATTTTCAAAATCATTTATGAAACTTCTCACACTGCCATAAGAATACAAATCGATAAGCTCGCTTGAACCGCAAAGACAATATATCCAAATGTCCTTATTTTCATATAGCAATAATTCTTCTATATTTTGAAACCGTTGTTCAATCGCCATTTTAGAAAAGTCCGGTCTTGTAGGTGTAATGGCTGGGAGTCCGTCAAGAAATGCGTTGATTTTCTCTGCTTCCATATTGCTGGCAAACCTATAGTGTTGTATAAAGTTAATGTTCTCAGAGAACAAGCGCTCTTTCTCAAAGGCGATACGTTTCTCACGTTCTTTCTGCTTTTGTTGTTCTTTCAAAAACTCCAAATGTTTTTTCATATTCTCATCCATAATAAACACCCTTACAAATATAAATTTTTCTGTAGCTTTATTCTAATTCGCCTACAGGGGCAAATGCTCATAATGTACGCTTCAAAATTATTTCTTTTTCAGCTTTTCAAGTTGATGCTGAGCATAACCTTCGGCAATTTTATCTCCGCTGTTTGATAAAGATTTTATGCTGTCGATATCCCCTAAACGCCAAAGAGCCCAGACACATTTTCTTGTGACACTTCCGTTTTCATCGTCGCTATAATAATGATTTGGATATCGTGACAGAGCCATATCGTATAAGATTTTATTCGTGAAATCTGTGGGGTGCTCTTCAAAAACCGCTACCAGATTTTCAGCATCATGATGCCAATCATCGCAAGCAATCATTTGCAAAACTTTCAAACTTTCCCTATCAAATAAATCAAATGTTGTACCGAGAGTAAGCATATAGTCAAGTCCGTCGGCATTTCTGTTAAGACACTCACGTTTCAACCAAGCATTAAATATTTCAATCTGAGTAATATCTTCTGACAAAGAAGATAGGAGGTCTTTCCTTGCCTGCGCTGTTTTGGGATTGTTTTCATCAATATATAATTTTTTGTCAAAGGCCGCGTCCCAATAGTGTTTGATTGCCTCTATATCTTTTTCTTTCATAATAGGCTCTCCTTCCTCACATTATATAAATAATCTACATTCCAAATTCTGTAGATAAGAATTTATTTAGGCCATTCCCAATCATTTGAACGCCCTATAAAATCATCTGAAAATCCTTCGAATGTACTTGACGATAAAATTTCTCCATCTATTGATATTTGCATATTACGACAGCAGCTTAGCCATTCTAAATAACTCAAAACATCAAAAACAGCACTGCTATAACACGACTGTATACTATCAGAAAGCACTTGGCGTTCTTCTTGTGATAGTTTTTCTAAAATTGCATTCATGTTTTGGTACACTGCTACTTTTGGATAACTGCCATTTTTTATATTATTAGCATCAGTACAGGATTTTGACATATCAACTAATTTGTCTATGAATTCTTTGTAATATAAAAGCCCCTTTTCCACAATAAGGTCCTCCTTTCCAAAATGAAATTTGTCAACCTTCGGATTATGCTCATAACCTATTGCTTAAGATATGATTCAAAGACACACCATCACCAGAGTCGTTGTGCCATACAACAAACTTAGGTGGCTTATGGTATTTTTTGAAGTATTCAATTGTAGCATCTTCCGTACCTTTATAATCGGGATTTCGGGAACTGAACCCTGCGTCACCTTCCTCACGTAGATACATTAACCAGCCATACTCTCCATTGATTAGTGCACATAAGGCTTGTTCATCTGTCTCGTTGTATATCCATATTTCTTTATACTTTTTTATCACCATCAAAATCATCCCTTAATTTGAATAAATATAAATTTCCTATTCTTTGATTTAGCTCGACCACATAAACGAATGCTTATAATCTTCATGATTGCCCTTGGTTCAAAGAGTCGACCCATCTTCGAAAAAACGCCGTTTGCTCTTGTGTATCTGGGAAAGCACTTATCTCAGCATAATCATAAAGACTTACAATATCTTTTGTAAATGCCTGTCTACCTAACTCGACAACATAGATATTTCCGCTTGTACCCATCATAGCGGATTGCACCGCATTGAGTCGTGAGCCATTACACTTTATACCATAGCCCAGCCTCAAAATTTTGTCTCTTAACTTTTGGTATGCTGGAAAATAGCTATAATCAAATACCGATATTAGACTATCCTTCACTTGTGTTCTTAAAATGATATTTTCAGTAGTTTCTGCTTCATCAGCCTCAATGACTAATTTTATTTCATGCTGCGTTTTTAGTTCAATCACAGTTACCATGTATTTTTCCATCTAACTCTGCCTCCTAAGAGAGATTATTTTTCTTTTCCCAGTTTTCCAATCTAATACGCAATATTTCCCGAAACTCACTCTGTCTACACTGGTCAATCAATTTTCTATATTCTTTTATATTACCTTTTGTAATAAGTGGTGCACTTTCAATCAAATGCAGCAATCCCCAATTCAAATCGTCACAATCCTCTGAGAAAAAATTAATAATTTGCCCTGCTTCTTCTAGTGTAATAGGTTCTTCCATCTGCAATAAATCATCATAGGTCATAAAGAGTTCATAACTAATTTCTTTATTTCATGGGATCGGTCCTAATTGTATTAGCTTTTGAATCCTGTTTTTCACTATAAAATTCCCCTTCCTATGCCTCATATTTGTCTACATAACAACGAATTTTCCGTGTGGATAAACTCCATCGTATGAGCACGGCCATCGACCTTGTTCGTAAATGTTTAAAAGATCGTTGAAAAAGTCTTTTTGTCCAAGCTGTATTTCGATTGCTGCCCATGACATATCCCTTTTCACACAATCCATAATTTCGTTCTCTAATCCGCTTTCATTTTCAAGTTTACATCTCTTTATGAAATTGCAGTAGCCATTCCATAAAGAGTTTTGTATATCACTGGAAACGGTCTCAAAAATACAGTCTATTTTCTCATCCGTAATAATCTCTATGGCTTGAGTTTCCAAAGCACAAATTTTAGGTCCCCATACAGCTAACATTTTGGAGTTGTAACTGTCGTATGCTTCAAAAATGGAAGTAACAACAATGTACCGTTTTTCAGCCGTTCCACATCTTGAAAACCATTTTATTTCATTGATACGGGAAATAAATCCATATATATTCTTCACCAAGTACTCTCCTTGCATATTATATAAAATCCCTGTAGTTTTATTTTAATTCGTCCACAGAAACGAATGCTAATAACCTCACAGAAAAACTTTAACTTAGAGATCATTATTTATCCACGTCAAATCGTTCTGATATTTGAGGATCATATAGTGGACAACCAAAATCTAACATTATATCTATGATCAAATTCATATCATCTCCACTGATACCATAACAATCAAAGCGTACTATTTGTGATGTTGTAAAAATACTAAATGCACCATGTCCTTCTTTCTCATAATTGTTTTTATCAAGAGCAGTCCAATCTTTAAAAACTACAGCTACTTTATTCAAAATTTCCTCAACAGGCAGTTGCTCCAAAGCGTCTATTTCTTCTCCATCACAACACGCTTTTATATATACTTCTTTGTTATCAAGGCATGTCCCTTTTTTATATTTCCAAAAATCTAAATCCATGCTCATTTCTAATACTCCTTTCCAAATTCTGATTAATCTGCACTATTCTCTAATATTGCAATTAATTTTTCATCTACCCCGTCAGTCGCTATCTGTGATGGTAACTTTCCATACTTGTCTTCGCTTAATGGGTTAGCTCCGAATTTAATTAGTTTTTTTGAAAGGTCATATAACATCGTTCTATCCTGTAAAACACGAGTGACCATTATAACTGTATTGTTCACTCTCGACAATAGATTGGATATTACCCTTTTCTATAGGATTGGTTCATGGAGATACTTAGAAGTTGTTCTACAATTTCTGAATATTCATTTTTTGTTATTTTAAATGGATCCCATTCAACCAATCTTCCAAACACTCCACTAAGTAAGATAGTATTTAATCGTTCAAAATCAGGAATAACCTTATTAAAATCGTATCCCCATAGCATGGCACTATCGTGTATCATATCTGCAACCGAACCTTTTTTCACTAAATAATGAGCTTCTTTTCTATCATATTCGCCATGATAATTAGCCTCGGGCATTAAATAATATTCTATAATCCTCATCTTTCACTCCAAATTTCTATTTTACTGTTCAGTAAAATTATATAAATTTCTGTAGCTTTATTTTAATTTGCCTACAGAAACGAATGCTCATTTTCTTCACATTAGCCTAGAATCGAACTATACCTTTACTTTCAAACAGAGAACCTGTATTGCTATGTGTACTTCCGTCATTTTCCGTATATGTGGTTATCAAACGTGGCTCTCTGGTAGCACTATGGTAAAACTTCATCAGCACATTAGAAATATCGCTATCAAGTGGAATGCTCAAACCCTTTGCCAATTCTTTTTGGGTTTCATCCAAGTCCATATCCATATCTTCTTCAACCATTTGTCTATGTTCTTCCATGAGTTCTTTTGCGAAGCTTTGGAGACACTCCATATTTTGATATGATGCAGCATTCACATAATCACGCCAAAATGGGCAGTTTACCATAAACACAAAAAAATCATAAAGGCTATCGGCAATTCTTCCACTTTCGCCCTCACTTCCCCAAAATCCAACTGAACCATCCTCCAATAAGATGTATTCACTTCCTGTGCCTTCTTTTGCGAATGTTTTTCCAGTTATACTATAGGCTAAATGACCAAATTCATCTTGTGGAGATTTGAATTCCGAAAGAATTTCAACATCACAAATATAACATAGAAGGTCAGACAAATTTTCATCCTGTTGCAACAGTTTAATAATATCCATAACGAAACTCCTTTTAAACATATTTTAATTTGACATTGTTCGTTTAGACAATTTAAATCGAAGAACTGTCAAGTCCTCCATCAAAAATAAATTTTTTATGCTCTGGATCATATTCTATCCATACTTCTAATCCGAGATAATCATCTATTGGCATACGAACAGAGGGATCGGGATAATATCCCAAGAAGCGCGTAAAAACGCTCCCCCAAATTCTTCCGTTTTCTTCACGTAACGCAATACCACCAACATACCATTCGCCTGTCATTTCACATCTGCGAGGAAACATATGCAAATCATCATTGCAAGCACTTTCATCTTCTAAATACTCTGTGATTTCTTTGACCACGATCTTCATGATCTCATCTTCATGATTTTCAAAAAGATCTTTCAGTTTTGGATCGGCAAACCGCATTTGAGGTTGTAACTTCTTTTCATAGTTTGTATAGTCATTGTTCGGATTTGGATTTGGCATAAAGATTTGTTTTAGTTCCCAACTCATAATTGTTCCTCCCATACAATGTTATGTAAATTTCCTATAGCCTTGCTTTATTTTGAGCTACCCTAGCAAGTTCTTGTTTTGTCATTCATATTATGTTGGCAATCTTGTTTATTCAACAAACAATGGTGGTGCCCCATTCCATGTTAATTCTGGCATTTCAGGGAGTTCATTGAGATAAATATAGATTGTTTGATCATCTCCCCATTTTCCAGAATTCGGCTTTCTGGTGAGTGCTGTGATATGATAGAAACCATCTTGGACTTCTACTACTTGTTCCTGCGGACATTCAGCGTCAAATTCCATAAGCCAATACAAATCTATGACATGGATTTTGCCGCCTTTTACTTGAAGTCCAAGCCGTATAGCCACAGGATATTCCTTGCTTATGGTTTCGTCGGGATACCCACTTCTAAAGCGCAGGTCAAATTGTCCGGGTGTTCCAGTGCAGAAAGTAGTTATATCACCTTTTCGGATGTGTTCCCCAATATCAGCAGGGCGATTAAACTCCTGCATCAAAAAATTGCTTCCGATAGCAATATCTGTTACCATACCCGGAGAATAAAATGCAATTCCCAAACCAGCTATGTAAATGTTTATATCTCTGTTTATGTTATTCATTATTTTTCTCCTTAATTATCGAGATTATATAAATTTCCTGTAGATGGGTATTAAATCACCTACAGGAGCGAATGCTCATTTTGTTTTTGAAACATATTGTCTAAAGTATTTTAGAAAATACTCATATAATCTATCACTTTCTTTAATATGGTTCGAAAATTTCTTGCCCACTTCTTCTGACTGTTCATATTCCATCTTTTTGGAATATTCACTTTCTTCAAATTGGCTGAGCAAGTAATAAAAATACTCACACTCCACACAGCAACTATTACCATCAGAATAGCTTCCAGCAGATGATAAAAAGGTGGCCCAGGAAATGTGCTTTTTTATATATTTTACATATTTACAGGCAATATAAAAATCCCTTAGTTCTAAATAGTAAAAATCTATGAAGGACTCTGAAAATGCATAGCTGTATACAACATTTCTTGCGTCAGGCAAATATTTGGTGCTTGTTAAATCAATAATCCAGTATGGGGGATTATCCATACTTTCAATTATTTCATCACACCACAATTCGTAATATTTATAATGAATCAATGATGATTCGAGCAAAACACTTAGTTTTGCTGCAAATTCTCTTGATAAGTCATACTGCATTCCTATCACCTTCTTACTGATTGAATCATTTGACACTCAGAAGATATTTGACTATCCCCTAAAGCAAGATTATATAAATTTCCTATAGCTTTGTTTTATTCCCCTACAGGAGCGAAAGCTCATTTAGCACAAGCCCAAATATCAATTAGATAGTTGTACTCATCCCTGGAATCGCAACCTGCTTCCATAATATAATTCAAGTTCACTTCCATAAGCAAAAAACCGAAAGACCCTATTTTGTGCTTACCTTGTTTGTACCTATTATGTTCCCATAAACTTTTGATTGCCCACTGTAGATCAATGATTCTGATTCTTGTCCATATACCATCACACAAAAAGAAATATTCTTGTCCATTTTCTAATCGCATTTTAGATGAAATCCAAGAAAATACTTCCAAATCGGAAGATTCAAAAGATAATTTACTATGTGGCAGTGTATTGTTTGAATACATTACTGCATAATAATCTGAAAACATTTCGTTGAGTATTCTATTTTCATCATTTTCAAATGTCTCTAAGATTTCTATCCCATTAAGTAATTTTAGTTTGTTTTTTACCTGTTGTATCTTTATCTTTTTCTTTAACAACTGATTTTTTTCAATCAATAATACTCACCTCCACAACAGCCAGGTATTACGATACTATTCCTTATAACAAATATGATGTTTATCTAAGTAGTCCACAAAATTATTGTAACTGCTTTTATTATCAAGATATTCATCCCAAGCCACATAGAGCCTACGACATAAGTCGATAAATGCTTTCTGATTTTCTCCCACCACACTACATAGCTGCTCAAACTCGTTTAAGTCTTCTAACATTTTTGGTATTGCGGATTTTTCAGCACCATTCATACCATTCAAAATACCACAAGGAACCTCATGTATAGTAAAATCAATGATTCTGCTCATCAATACATACTTGTAATATAGTACGGTTTTATTATCCGGCTCTTTCTTCAATATAAACCCGGCCACATCAAAGGGAGTATATGTACAATTCGATGCTTCACAAAATATTTCCACGAAATCTCTGGTTGTACCAATGTAATGATTGCTATTATTTTCAAACATAAAACGGATAGCATCAATACTGTTATTTTCAATGTCCGCATAAATGCAAGGTACTAATACTTTTAGGAAAAAAGGCCGTTCATACACTAAATTAGGATTATATTTGATAAAAGAACGGATTTCTTCCACATCAGGCATTTGTGAATAATGGCAATTTTGCCATTATGTCAACATGCGATGCCTTTCTTTTCGATCACTTTTCTTCCATGTGCCATGTGCAGGAAAGCGTTGATATATATTCAAATAGTCTTGTAAAACGTATGTCAAGGTACTACCTCCTTTAATAATAGAGAATATTCATTCCCTGCAACTTTGCTTTAATTCGCCTACAAGGGCGAATGCTCATCTTATTCATACTGATATTCTGTAAAATAATCAACATCATTACCATAATCAAGCCATTTTTCAAACCAATCCAAAAAATCTTGACGCTGCCAACAGGGTTGTATTCCTACATCACAAAAAAACCAAATTTCCCCACGACATTTCCCTGTAACAATTAAATTATAGGATTGTGCATCTCCAATATGAATAAGCTCAATGTTTCCATTCCCAACTTCCAATAACTGAGATTCGGATGGACATTCTTCATCCTCCCAAATCCAAGGATCTTCAAAGGGAAAAGTAGCTGATAATTTTTCTGATATCAATCTGTCTATCATATCAAGAGATTTCATTTTGAATCCACCAATCATATCACAGCCATCGCCTACCTCAAGCAAAAATTTTCGATAAACCTGAGGAAGTATGGTATCATGCTTCTTTTCAAATAAGCAAATTTCTTCTTCCGATAGTTGCTCCCCCAAGAAAATATCTTGGACCATGCATTTTTCTTTTATTCTCTTTATTATTAAATTATACTGCTCTGGTTGATAGATAGGCATATTTATCCTCCTTGTATAAATTTCTGCAACGTTGTTTTAATACTGAAAAATGCCACACTCTTTATATCAGATGTCAGTATCCGAAGTCCATTTAAAAGATGGATGCTTTTCTCCTGTTTTACAAAAATGCACAATGATAACTTTAATATCCTTCAATGAATAGCACATCATTCTTTCTTGAGGGCAAGCATTGATAATTAAATCTACGGAATAGATATTTTGACTTCCATTGTCAAAATAAGAAATGTCATCATTATATTCGTCAACCCATCCAATAAATGCTGCTTTTTCCTTGTTAAACTCAACTGATAAACTGATATCACCTACAGTGTATTCTAAATAAATATAGTCTTTACCTATTTTATCCAATATAGCATTATGTTGGCTTTCCGAAATACCAGATGTGCTTTCTATTGTCATAGGTTTCTTAGTGTCACTTATATATATTTTCGTACATAGCATAAAAACCTCCATAAGACTCAACAAATATAAATTTCCTATAGCTTTGTTTTAATTCGCATACAAGAGCTAATGCTCATAATGTGGCTACGGCTGATTGCGGATAGTACATCCAATATAGTTGTCATAATGGATGGAATGCGCATACCAATCTGGGGTATCCCCGAAAAGCCGTCGAATTTCCGGAACAACTTCACTCTCCCAAAGCTGTATGACTTTCTTCAAATCGGAGGTATACAGCTCCAGTTCATACATCGAATGACATGGGCGATCGCTAGCCAACACATGACTGATAAAAAAATTGTAGCCTGAGCACCGTAAGTAGATATGCAACGAATCTCCGCGACGAAGCTCTGTGCTTATATTCAGCGCATAATTACCCTCTGTAACAATTTTTCCAAAGTCACAATATCCGTTGATTTTCGGGTGATGCCAGAGAAATCCGTTTTCTTTGAGTATCTTCTTGAAATAAGAGGCTGTGTTTCGATGTTGAAAATCCTTGTCCTTGGGAGCATTTGCAACTGATTGGTAAGCCCCTCCGCCAAATGGAATTCCGCTTGGCATAGGCAACTGTGCCCATGCCTCACTTCGTTTCTGCAAAAACAACTCCATCTGTTTTGCAGCAGCATCAAAACGAGCTATTTCTTCAGGTGGAAAACAGCAGACCATCTGCTTCATTCTGCGTTTACCACCAAACAACGCGCTGATTTTTTCGATTTGCTCATCCATCTGCTCAAGCATATCAGTTTCGATAAATGGCGTTACTTCGAAGCGCAGATGCATGGGATTGTAGTTGGTTCCATAATCAAAGCATTTTGATAAAACAATACTGTCAGATTGATAGAAACTGCACTCTTCATTGTATAGATTCATACCGTCCGTTGCACAGGGAACATCCTGTATACCGCAAGATAATGCCGGCTCGGGGTTGCTGTCTCCAAACCACGGAATGGCATCCAATAGGATGGTGGTACTATAGAAGGAATACGGCTTGGGAATTTTCTCAGCCACCGCTGTCAACATCTCCGGTGTTATTGCATTGGGGATTCCCTGCTGCACATAGGTAAGCCCGCTCACAGCAGGAAAATTAGAGGCTGTAGTCTCGCACGGTCTTTGTTCACTGTGCGGCCACAGATAATCTTCAAACTGCGGGAACGCTTTCACCAGTTTGCCCATAGAAGTTTTAGAAAATAGTTGATTTTTAGTATTCGGCACATCTTGAAATGCGAATAAGTAACGTGCAGGTGTAAGACTTTGCTCTTTAAGCTTGTCCAATATATAGGGCAGCATCCTTTGGAATGGAACAGCCTTTTTTAAATCCTGTGTTATTGATATAAAAACTCGCATATGACCCTCCATCAAATATCTCATTAAGTATTATATAAATTTCCTCTCTATTCTTTTCAAACAATATTTTAAGAGATAAATCTCCAAAAACTATGCATAGTAATTACCTCCTATTGTATAAATAATATAAAACTCAAAACCTTTTTCCCATAATACTCACTATCTGAATGACAAACTAGAATTTATATTACTCAACTATTTATCATTTATCTATATTTTCAGGGAAAAATTTCCACACATAAGAAATCCCTGTTTTAATCTCATGTGTATCATTGAATATACATTTATATTCATCTAAATTAATAAAATCTGTCATGACTATTTTTAATTCATCTAAAGTTGATATATCATCACAATAAGCACTAACTCCACTAAATTCCACTTCTCCTTCAAAAGAAAATGGAACATCTTCCCCATATTCATCATCCCAATACACATTTGCAGTTCCTGTCCATCGAACCAGAAACTTGTTTCCATTTCTTTCCAAGAATTCAATTATTCCATTAGTTACATCTTCATGTTCAAAAACATACAATGTTCCCGCTTCTTCACCGTTTGCATTATATTGAGAATCCCATTTTAAAGAAAGTCCTTCTATATCTTTCCATGATTTTATATCAAGCCTAAAACCGTTGTTATGATACAAACGAGGTGAAACCGATTCATAATAAATTTCTTCATCATCTTCTAAATCTTCCAATTCTTCATCATCTAATTCTGTTACAAAATCCCCTGCATTCATATCTATTTCTATAAACCAGTGAAATTCTGGCAGTCCAGTACTCTGCATTCTTTTACTCATAGAAGAATCCATAAAACTCCCACTAAATGTCGCACTCTCCACATCAAACTTTAATTTCCCTAACTTAAACATACTTTACCTCCACAAATTTACTATTTATATTATTCAACCTCAAATTGTAATTTTAAAATATATACTAAAAAATCATTTGCCCAATTGAAACAATAAACTTTGATGTACATTTGCATTCCCTTTATCAATTAATTCTACTGGTTCTTTACCTCCTAAGATAAGCGATGGTACAAAGAAATATATATCATTTGCTTTTAAATTCCCTTTAACAGCATATACTTGGTCAAATAATTCTTTTCTCAATATTTTACTGTAGTTAACTTCATCTACAATATATGATTTTAAAAAATCATCTAAACTGTATGAACATACTATAATATTTCTATAATGAATATTAAGAAGACAGATATCCTCATCCACTTCTGATAATTTTCGATAATAGAAAATATCTCCAAAGCCAGTTACCAAAATAGGCAATTTTGAGAAGTCTTCTTTTCCAAGCCATTCATATAAACTTTCCATATAGTCAAGTGGATTAATAACCTTTATTATTCCATTACCATAATTGCCAAATCCATATTCTTTCCAAAAGTGCAATAATTCAGATGGTAATATATCCTCAAATTGCTTCAGTTCCTCTTCTGTAGGTTTTACCAAATCATCAGATGGCTCAAATACACTTGTAAATTGTGAAAAAGTGTTATTTGTCACACTTTTTTTATCCATATTTTTTTTCTTAAATTTATCAAACAATCCCATTTTCATTTCTCCTTTAAGCAACAACTTATCAAACTCACAAATTCGGAATTTATTTCTTATAAATGAATAATACTATTTCTTGAATCTTCAAGCATTTTATCAGCAATCTGCTCTGGTTCGCCTTCAAGCATTACATAGTGTAAAATATCACATAATGGTAAACTTTTTTGTAAAAGTTCAGTATAGTATTCAGCCTCTACATCTTTCCCATTTTCAAAATGATTTTTTATAATACCTATCATTTCTATAATTTCACTTTTACTTAAATCACGAATGCATGGAGGATTGGGAGTTAATGCTTGTCTTGAAATCATCTCTAATGATGTCCAGCCCCAATATTCCGCAAACTCAATTCCATTAAACTCTTTACCTGTAATACTATTAATTTCTATCAATTCCTTATGATAATCCTCTGTACCATTTTCAGCAATAACGTCAATTAGCCTACTAACATATTCTATTTTACTTTCATCAATTTCAGGAAATTCTAATTCTTTTCTCATACATTCTTCCTCTACTAAAATTACTATTTATATTACTCAATCTCAAATTGGAATTTATACTTCAATCATAGATATAAAATTCAAAACCATCTTCTGGTTCCCCAACTTGAAAACCTAATAATTCAGAAGCTCTACTTTTAAACAATTCAAACCATAAGTTCCATTCTTCTTGAGGTAATTTGGCATAGAACTGTAGTCCGCTAGGCTCAACAGATGCTTCTATCAGCTTCCCATCATTGCCATACCATTGTGGACAGCCATTCACAAACCCATTCCAAAATGGCATTTCAAAATATAACTCATTCAATTTATCCCATATTTCGGCTGGTGCAGTATAATGTATATTCAAATTATGATTATGTATATTCATTGTCATCCTCCTCTTCAAATTAGAATTTGTCAGCTTCCGGTTATTCTCATTATCTACATACCCTTGTCGTTACTTAGCTCTTTCCCATTCATTCGTTCCGCTATTTTTTTGCAACTTCAGCTTGTACTCGCCATTCCCACGATAAAAATATATCTCATCGCAGGATGGGTGTAATTCAACTTGAAATTCATCTTTAGCACCGATATTACTGTTAAATCCGTATGTTGAATAAAAGGTAATGTATTTTTTATTTCCGTCTTCACTCGCTTTAAGCGTTCTTATATACCCTATACTACTTGCAACACCAACTTCTAGCGTCATTACATTGCCATCTTCGGATATTGAGTAATCAGTTAGCATAATACCTGTTATTTTTCCCCCAGTGCTTAAAAATAGTAATCCGGTTACTATTATTAATGAAAGTACGGCAACAATTCGAATTTTCTTTTTCACAGATAATCCTCCTCGTAAAATATAATTTTGTGTAGCTTACATAAATAATCATTCTTTCGTGCGGTCTTGTCTTAGATCTATATGAGTACTTAAAAATTCAAGATACTTAGGGTTATCTTCATCAAAAATTTCTTCGCCCTCAAACATATATGCTCTTAACATATATTCCAAGGCGTTTTTTTCATCACCTATCTCCAAGCAACTTTCACCAAGTCTAAGCATGACAAATGGATTGCCATAGCCTTCACCAGAAAGATTTCCTCTTGCAGCATCAAAACATTGATATGCCTTATCAAAGTTATTCTGTATAAAATATATATCGCCTATCGAAGCCAAAAACCATACAGTTTCACTATAAAATTGTTGCAGGTGGGGAATAAGACTTAATGCTTCTTCCCAAACTTTTAAAGCTTCATCATATTGTTCGCTATCATAAAAGCCATTACCAATTTCAGCAAGTTCCTCTATCTTATTTTTCATTTTTTCAGATAATTGATCCATCTCAAATTTCCTCCAATTCTGATTTATTGTTCTATCTTGTTATATAAATAATCGGCACTTGAAATTGGAATTTGATAGATTCATATTCTTAGGATAAAGTAAACCAAACTGTTCAGCCTACTGCTGCAAAGACCAAATAATCAAGTCATAAAATTGCTTCATTTATTGAATATTGAACCTCAATGTGGTCGCTCACAAAATATGTGTCGTCACCATCCGGGAGCATCCAATTTACACTAACGCTTCCCGGCTGAAAGTAACCATTCTGTTCTTTGTAATCAGAATAGGTTACATACCACGGCACCAGCGAGCTGCCTTTTCCGTTTTCGTCCATATATCGGTCATCGGTATCAAAACGTATAATGTTGCCATTATTGTCAAAAGTAAATCTTCCTTTAGCAGTAACGCCTTTCCATGAAATCTCACCTTCAACGGTGCAATCGTCAACGACTGTCCATGACACATATTCCTGTAAAAACAAGGATGGCATATATACTGCATCTGCCAACGCTGTTATCAACTGACCTTGGTCCATTTCTGCCCCAGTAGAGCGGAAAAGCTGGAACTGCTTGGCAAGCACACCTGTCATAGAGCCGAATCCGTCCAACACGCTGTCTTTGGCCTGCAATGGAATCCCCGCAATTCGTCCTGTCAAGAAAGCGTGTCGGTCTGGTCTATTTACAAAATTAACCTGCATGAATTTAATTTTAATTGGCTTTTTGCCTGCCGACATACGAAACTTTGTGTTATGAAAATATATCAGCATGTTATCCATAAAGGGCTTTCCCATATACCCCCCATTGATGATGTGCTGACGGAGCAGAGCAGGCAGTTCAGCAGCATAATCTTCCGTAAATATACTCTGTATGCTTCTTTGCCTATTTGTTTCGGTCAAAGAACTTTTTACATCTGTCAGATATTGCTTCCAAAGTCTGCCGCCGGGTATCGCCAAGTACATCACTATGATTGCCAGCGCAATCAAAACTATCACTATCCAAAGCATATATTCCACCTCATATCCCTATTACAAGCATTCGATAAGTTCCTATTTTTCTATCTGTCCCTATCCCAGTACTTACCAATTAATTATAACATAAGCCAATGATTCTTTAATACCATTGGCTTACCTTTAATCTCTTAAAACTCTCTATTTATTTTGGTTCTCCACAGATATGCTTCACCGTATCACATTCCAAACCTTTCAGATATGATAAAAAAAGCCATGAGCATTTCGCCCATAGCTTTCTTATCTTCTATTTTACAGAGCTAAATTTAATAACTTCCTTACTAAATTTAATAACTTCCTCCTAACAAAGGTGTAACCTTTCCTGAATAGTATATGCGTAAAATATGAAGTGCCCTAGTACATGCAGTATAAAGCAGCAGCCTTTCCTCTTCGCAGCTGTAATTTTCATCCCCTGCATTATATATCAGCACCACATCAAATTCTAATCCTTTAGCAAGATAAGCGGGGATTACCAAGGTATCACTCGCATATTCATCATCATCCTTCATTATGGCTTTAACATGAATCTTGTCTTTTAAGAAACTGTGTACATCTTGTGCTTCCTTTATAGTCCTTGTTATGATTCCAATAGATTTGTGTCCTTTATCCTTATATATTTTTATATCCTCTAGAAGTCTTTCTTTTATAGCCTCTTCATCTGGAAGGCCAAGGACTAAAGGCTTGTCTCCGCTTCTTTCTACCCACTGGTCAGTAATTTTCTTGTTAAGTATCCTCCTTGAAAACTCAGTAATTTCCATTGTGGATCTGTAACTCTTGGTTAAATTTATTATGCATGTATTATCCTTTGGGAATACATTGGATATATTACCATAATCGCCCACGTTCATGAATGGATTGATGGATTGATGTAAATCCCCTAGTATGGTCATATTGGCATGGTTGAAAAGCTGATAAAAGATTTCATACTGTAGCGGTGTATAGTCCTGAGCTTCATCAATAATAACATATTTGATTTCTGAGGTTTTTGGCAGATCTCCTAAGGCACCTTTTAAATACAAAAGGGGTGGCTGATCCTCATAGTTAAGTCTTCCTGCTCTTAAGATTTCTAAAGTATAGTTTTTGATTTCATCAATATTTTTCTCATGGTATTCAGTGTTTGATTTTTTTAAGAAAAACTCCAAGTTTTCAAAAAGCTTTTTATAAGCATCCACTAAATCAAAATCCGTCATTCTATTGATTTCATGGTATATATCATTTATTTCATCCTTTACAATAGCTATACTGCGCTCCATAATTTCTACATTATCTATATAGTTACCTGAATCCCTAAGCTCCTCAGCCTCTTCTTTTACCCAATATTTTTCATAAGGCTCCATTAGGAACAAAATTCTTTCTCTTATCTTTTGAAGCCTTCTTTTAAGTGGGAGCTTTACATAATCTTCAAAAAATAATTCTTCTATATCCTTAGATGAGATTATCAAATTCCCTCTGAAAATAATATCTGTAAAATTTCTATCCATTTTTTCTAGGTAGCATACATATGCTTTTAATACATCTATAAACTCCATAGAAGACTTAAATTTTATATTATTTATTCTCTTTTCATAGTCACCATCCTTCTTAGAGACAAGAATATACTCCATCATCTCAGAATAGTTTTCCTTTATAAGCTCATTGCCTAAGGCCTTGTGCATGTATTCCTTAAATGTGGTCTGACACATATTATCTTCTCCAAGCTGGGGCAATACATTAGAAATATAATCATTAAAAACATCATTTGGAGAGAATATTACTATATTTTGAGGTGTTATTTTATCCCTATGCTTATATAATAGATAGGCAATTCTATGAAGAGCAACAGAGGTTTTCCCACTTCCAGCAGGCCCTTGTACAATCAAATTTTTATACTCCTCATTACGAATTACTTTATTTTGCTCTCTTTGAATAGTTGTTACTATTGCCTTCATCTTACTATCCGCGCTTTTACTCAAGATATCCTGTAGCACTTCATCGTCTATCTTAATATTGCTGTCAAACATATACTTAATTTCACCATTATTAATTTTGTACTGTCTTTTCAGTGTAAGCTTCCCATCTACTGTTCCTTCAGGACATTTATAATTAGCTTCTCCAATTTCGTAATCATAAAACATGCTGGAAACCGGTGCTCTCCAGTCGTATACAAGAAAATCATAGTTATCATTAATAAGATTTGAAATTCCAATGTAATACTTTTCAGCTTTGTCCTCTCCATTTTCAATAAAGTCCATCCTTCCAAAGTAGGGTGATAGGAGCATTCTCTCGTATTTTTCCTCAAGTTTTTTTGTGAACTCGTGGCTTCTCTTCTGTATTTTCATGGTATTGATAAATCCCATAAAGTCTGCAACCTGCTCTAATCCATTGGCTATCGAAACAGATCCTAAATCATTCCATAGTTCTCGTTGTGTTTCAAGGGCATCCTTTTTAAACTTTTCTTTAAGATCATGTTTTTCATTATACTGTTTTTGAACCTCTTGAAGAACCTCCTGCAACCATTCCTTTTCAAGCTTCCATTCAAAATCCTTCATTATATCCCCTCCTTAAATAGTAAAGACACTTGTCCAATGACAAATGTCTTTTTTACATGAAATATAGTCACATCTTTGATTATTATATTTTAGCAGTTAGGTTCAAAATTTAGTAGTCTATATTTTACGCTTTACATATGTTATAATTAAAGTGAGGGGAGAGTTCTACAAGTAGAATTCTCCTTAATTATTAACTAAATATACTTAGCTGTTAATGATGCTTCAGAATTACATAATTGTTTTGGAGCCCCTTCAAATATTATCTCTCCACCTTTTGTTCCACCATCAGGTCCCATATCTATAATCCAATCTGCTCTTTTAATAATATCTACATTGTGTTCAATTATTATAACTGTATTGCCACTGTCCACAATGCTTTCAACTATGTTGATAAATTTTTCAATATCAGCCATATGAAGACCTGTTGTAGGCTCATCCAATATATATACAGAACTTTCATTATGCAATTCACTGGCAAGCTTTAATCTTTGACATTCTCCACCAGATAAGGTATCGAGAGTTTGCCCTAAATTTAAATATCCAATGCCCATATTTTCTATAGACTGCAGTTTTGCCTTAACAGACTTTAAGTTAAAAAATTCAATTGCATCTGAAACTGACATTTCAAGAACTTCTATTATGTTTTTGTCATGTAATTTATAATCTAAAACTTCTTTTTTATACTTCTTGCCTTCACAAACATCGCAAGTACTTTTTATGTTATCCATAAATGCAAGATTTGTTTCTATTATTCCGCTCCCATTACAATTTTCGCAGGCTCCTTTTGAATTTGAGCTAAATAATGATGCATTAACACCATTTGCCTTAGCAAAAGCCTTTCTTATATCATCCATAATTCCGCTATAGGTGGCTAAGCTGGACCTAGAATTAGCTGACACAGGACTTTGATCTACTAGTATTGCATCTTTATTTTGTTTTAAAAATTCATGTTTAATCAATGTACTTTTACCTGATCCTGCAACTCCTGTCACTACTGTTAATACACCCTTAGGTATTGTAACAGATATATTTTTCAAGTTATTCTTATTACAATTTACAGCCTTTAAATATCCCTTATGCTCTCTTACCTTTTCTTTAATAGAAAGAGTTTTATTTAATGCATTTCCAGTTAATGTTCCTAATTTAAGTAAATTTTCATAGGTTCCCTCATATACAATTTCACCACCATGCTTACCTGCCCTTGGGCCTACATCTATAACATGGTCTGCAATTTTAATAACATCAGGGTCATGTTCAACAACTATTACAGTATTACCTTTATCACGTAGCTTTTTTAATAGATTATTTAATTTATCGACATCCCTTGGATGAAGACCTATACTAGGCTCATCAAATATATACATTAAATCTATAAGATTACTATTTAAATGCTTTACCATCTTTATACGTTGAGATTCTCCACCAGATAATGATGAAGTTTCTCTATCTAAAGTCAAATATCCAAGACCTATATCTATAATATTATTTAGCTTTTCTATTATCCCTTTAACTAAAGGTTCTGCTTCTGGCTCATTTATTTCTTTAACTACCTCAACCAATTCATCAATTTGCATACTAGTTAAATCCGCTATATTATAACCATTAATTAAAGATCCATATACTCTTTCATGAAGCCTTTTTCCCCTGCAAGTAGGGCACTGGTCTTCTATAAGTAGTTTACTTAGCTTTTTCTTTGCAGCTTCAGAGGTTTCTCCTTCTTTACTTAAATATAGCCTATTAAATTTAACCAATAAACCTTCATAGGTTATGTTCATTCCACCTGTTTCATCTATCTTAATTTTATCTGGCCCACCATATAAAAACTTATCTAATTCTTCCTTTGAATAATCACATATTTTCTTATCATTATCAAAGTATCCTGACTGGGCAAATATCTTCCAATGCCAGGAACCAGCTCCAAAACCTGAAAGTAAAATAGCTCCTTCATTTAAGGATTTACTCTTATCAAATATCTCCTCCATATTTGGAACCAACTTTTTACCAAGGCCCTGACATTCTGGACACATACCGTTAATATCATTAAAAGAAAACATATTGGCCTTACCGATATAAGTACTTCCAAACCTTGAATATAAAGCTCTAAGGAATGAATTTATATCTGTAATAGTACCTAAAGTTGACCTTGAATTACCACCAAGCCTGCTTTGGTCAATAATAATTGGTGTTGATAAATTTTCTATATGATCAGCTTTAACCTCACCATACTTAGGTAAAAAATTTCTTATAAAGGCAGTGAAGGTCTCATTCAATTGACGTTGAGCTTCCTTTGCTACTGTCTCAAAAACAATTGATGACTTCCCTGAACCGGATACCCCTGTGAATATTGTTATTTTTCTCTTAGGTATATTTAATGAAATATCCTTTAAATTATTTTCTTTACATCCCTTTAAAACTATAAATTCCTGCTTCATCTATATCCCTCCTTGTTACTCCTTTGTTTTTAATTTATAACTTATCTTTCAACTTACACAAATATTATTATTTATTAATCAATGTACTTAGATGAGAAATCAAATTCTTTATATCCTTCTCTTTTTCTTCTATTCAGATTATAACACATGTTATAAACCCTGGTGCTATAGTGTAGGGTTGTGATTTCAATAAAATTTACTCATTTCTTACGCAAATTTTTTTATGTTGTGATTTTAAAAACTTAATGATCTCAGTTTTATTTATAGGTGATGAATGTCCTGGAAAACAAAGATTAAACTCTAAATTCTCTAGCGTATTTATAAAACCCTCTACTTTAACTGGATCATATTTGCAATTATTATAATAGTCCATTCCATAAGCATCTCCTATAAACACTACTTTTTCCTCTGGTACATAAACTATTACTGAATCCTCAGAATGAGGTGAAATAACATTCTTTAAAATAACTGTTAATCCTCCTAAATCTATTTCTAAATTGTTTTTAAATACTATATCCGCAGCAGTAATTTTTATCTCTTGAAATGTTTTATATTCTTTGCGAATATTAGTATCCGCAAATTCAATATCTTCTCCCGTTAAAAGACGCTTTTTCATTGCTTCATCTGTCCATTGCCATTTAGTCATAACCTTTAATTGTTCATTAGTTATTTCACATGCTATTGTTTTTCCCATAGCTGCATGCATTCCATAACTATGATCCCAATGCCAATGAGTAATTGCAACATAATCAGGTAATTTTAAATTTAATTTTTCTATAGAATTATTAAATTTTTCAACATGATTTTTTGAGTTTCCTGCATCCACCATCAAAGAATACTTATCTCCTTTAATGTATCCAAGTACTGGCCTATCAGTTTCCTTGTCGTTTATAAGATAATAAATTCTTTCTGTAACTTTTGTTAAAGCCATAAAAACTCCCACCTTTCTCAATACAAAACAAAAATCCCCATAGACGAACAATACCATCTATGGGGAATTTATTTATATAAAGATCTTTTATTTTATCAAATTAAACTTAATACAAAATATATATATCCATATTTTATCTTAATAAAAATAAGCATATATAATATTATATGTGTATTTAAATTTATTTTATTTTTTATAAAAGAGTTTAATAGAAGATATTGTTCTTAAATGCAAAATCAAATAAAGCTCTAAACTAGAACTTTAAAGCATCTTAAACTATTTAATCTTAATAGTTTAGTTAAGAACAACTGAAATCATCTCTTCAACTCTCCTTTTCTATAAATATAATCTTTCTAAAGTATATAACTTACCATTCTTACAGTCAACACTTTTTTGTTTTAAAAACATACACATATAAGAAAATATAATTAAGATAATTTCATATCATTCTCATAACCCCTGTTTATTTGCTATCAATAATCCACTTCCATATGCTGCGATAAGCCCTGCACAGAGCAACCGTACTACCTTGGGGTCTATATCAAAGTATTTAGCAATACCACCACAAACACCAGCAATCCATTTCCCTTGTCTAATCCTATACAATCTTTTTTTCATAAATATTTACCTTTTTGTCATTGTTTTTTTCCATACGTCTAAGCGTATGGCTAATTTTTTTCACTATATTTGAAACCTTTGAGTATAAAAACAGAAAGGCAACCACATAGTAACAAGACTATAATACTTTCTATCCGATTTTGGACAGTAGCTTCATAGTAACCGGAAACCCCAAATGCCGCCGTAATAGGATAGAATGTTTTTAGGGTGTTTGACATACTCATGAATAGTCCCGCAAAAGAGTACATTTCAGTTAATACTAATGCAATCCAATAGCCTTTTTTCATATATGATACCAAGGCAATAATGGGCGAGATAACAAGGAATATTCCAACACCTTGAAGAAAATATATTTTCAGAAAATCTAAAACCATTCCTACCGATAAATCGGAAAGATGTAATATTGCCTCAGTCAAAAATGCTATTGCAAAGAGCAGCAAGTAAATGAAAATACTGAATAAAAAAGTAATAATCATTTTTGTAGCAATTAACTTTGTTTCATTTACGGGAATAAGTAGCAAAGATTTTATAGTATCCTCATCTTCTTCACGACAGATCATATAACTTCCCAAAAGAGAAATGACTGCGGGAAGAACAAAAATTGTTGCCAAAGGCTGAGCCATAGTCATATACCATCCTGCACTGTCTATATCCCGTGAACCATTATACGTAAACCATCCCTGTATAAAAACAATAACAGCTACCATAACTGTTGCAAAAATTGTAATCCAAACAATATTTGAACGGCGAATCTTTTGGAGTTCAGCCCAAAGTAAATTTCGCATTATGCACACCTCATTTCCTTCTTTTCAATGCGACATTTGCAAGTAATACTGCAATAATATCCCAAACGCAAATACAAAGAAACGCTAAAGGGACGTTAATTGCTTGAACAATGCCCGGAATATCTAATATAACTGCCATACTGGATATGGGGTGTAGATACATATTTACAGGCATTATAAAAAATGTAAAAAAGGTATAAACCAATGTAATACAAATCAGGAGAATGTATCCTTTTTGCGATGAGGCTATTGCTAAAATCGGCAACATTGCAAAAGCAGTAAAAAAACCAGCCGCTAAACATTTTTTCAGTAAATATAATACGCTTCCCCATTCAAATACGACATATCCTGAAAGCACACTAAACATAACGGAAGCTACGAATGTAATTAGCATGAAACAAATGGAGTAAACCAAAACCACAAAAAATTTACTAAAAAAGTATCCCATTTTGCTGATAGGAACAATCCAAAGTTGTTTTAACATATCATACTGATTTTCTTCATGCATAAGCATGGTACTAAGTATTCCCAAAATAACAGGTAAGATAATGATAATAGTATAGCCGAGTGCTGACCATTTATAAAAATGTATCGGGTCAACACCTTTATCCCCAAAATAATTAAAATATAATAGTGCGAAAAATGGCATAATGAGAGCGGTTAACAACATGAGCCAAATAAGCTTATTGCGGCGCAGTTTAAGAAATTCTGTTTGAATAAGGTTAAGCAATGCCTTCACCTCCTGTAATTTTTTTGAAATAGTCCTCCAAAGTATCATTACAAAGCTGTGAGCCTGCAACTGCAACATCCTGCATCATTAACGCTTTGTTGACTGCCGCCATATCAAGGGATGTATCATAGAGTCGTAGAATATGGTCGTCTTGCACCGAGTAGTCTTTAACCTTGAATTGCTGCTCCAAAATCAAAGAAGCTTTTGGCACATCGGAAACTTGCAGCAGGATATACTTACTATTTTTCTTTTCCAACTCATCCATACTGCTTTCTTCCAAAAGAACACCGCGGTCAATAATTCCAATATCATCAGCCAACAATGATATTTCCGAAAGAATATGACTGGAAATAAGAATTGTCTTTCCTTGTGTGGCACTCAAATTCTTAATGAATTCTCTTACTTCTGCAATGCCGATGGGGTCAAGACCATTTGTAGGTTCGTCCAAAATCAGCAATTCCGGGTCATGCAAAATGGCGTTGGCAATACCAAGACGCTGCTTCATTCCGAGAGAATACTTTCCAAACAGCTTTTTGTCTTTATACGGTAATCCAACTACTTTCAATGCTTTTTCAACTGCATTAGGGGCAGCTGTACCACGCAGCTTTGCGAAAATTTCCAAGTTCTCCGTCCCGGTCAAGTTAGGATAAAAACCCGGTGTTTCGATGATTGCACCGATGCGTGGATATACCCGTTTCTCCTGACCCTTAATATTCTTTCCGAACACATCTACTTCGCCCGATGTGATAGAAGTCAACCCCAAAATCATTTTCATTATGGTGGTTTTTCCGGCTCCATTGCGTCCGAGCAGTCCGTAAATCCGACCTTTCTTTACATGAAGATTGACGGAGCTAACGGCCGTCTGTTCTCCATAAATTTTTGTCAGTTGTTTAGTTTCTATCAAAAAATCACTCATATAAAATTTCCTCACTTTCAATAACTTTGCTTTCGCAATGTGATAACCAATATGATAGCAGAAACAATCACAATTAAAAGTATAAAACATTAACCTTGCCAAAACCTTGCCGTAATCTTGCTTTTATCTTGTTTTTACAGCAAGAAAGCCCTGTGCTGTCACAGGACTTTCGGCAATAAAATCGTGAATGTAGTTCCAGCGCCAGGAGTGCTGTCAGCAGTGATAGTTCCTTTGTGAACGCTGACAAGCTCCTTTGCAATAGCCAAACCTAAACCATTTCCTTTTGCACCTCGTGAATGGTCGCATTGGTACATTCTTTCAAAAATATGAGGAAGATTATCGGGAAGTATTCCTTTTCCATTATCTGTTATTACAATTTTGGTTTGCTGATTATTTTCAAAAATACGCAACACCATATCGTCACCCTCGCTGTGTGTGATAATGTTCTGTAATAGATTATTGAGAATACGGGTATATGCGTTTGCGTCTATACGTATGGAATATTCTGTTTCCGGTATATCAAATTCATATTCAAAATGGCTGTTTTCTAAAATAGGAATCCAATCAGCTATAATATTACGGGATAACTCATTCAAATCAAAAATTTCGAAATGAAAAACCTGTTCACCAGAATCTAATTTCACCCATTCAAACAGATTTTCCACAAAATGCTTTAAGTGATGGGCTTTATTAGTCGCAACACGGATATAATCGTCCTTTTCTTCTCCTACTACAATTTTACTCTCGATTGCTTCCAAATAACCAACCAAAGAAGCAAGTGGAGTTTTTACGTCATGTGAAAGACTTGTCATTAGCCGTTTATATGCCTGCTCTGATTGTTTTTGTTGAATAAGCCGTGATTGGCTGTTAATTGCAATTTCGTTGATGTCATAACAAATTTGACTTGTCATATCGTTTTCCATTGTCAAAACACGTCGGTTGAGATTACCGCTTTTTATATCTTCTAAAGCATCTTTTATAAGGGTAATTTGTGTTCGGACACGCCGCAAGATAGAAACAAGGTATACTATAATAAGCAGGGCTATAGCCAACGTAAAAAACAGATAAACATTCATACTTACGTCAAGCCTCCTTATTAAAACGATAACCGACACCTCGGACTGTCAAAATATAAAATGGATGGCCTGGGTCCGGCTCAATCTTTTTCCGTAATTTGCTGATAAAGGACATAATGTTACTATCGTCAAAAGCATATTCTTCTTCCCAAACCTGCGTATAAATCTGTTTTTTAGTGAACACCCGCCCTTTATTTGTTGCTAGAAAGAAAAGCAGGTCAAACTCTTTGCCTGTCAGCTCTATCGGCATATCATTCACAGTCACAATGCGATTGGATTTATCTATCATCATGTCTTGTAACATCATGCAGTCTGTGGCACTTTCAGCCGTATGGTTCAAAGTAGTATAGCGGCGAATAAGAGAATTGACACGAGCCATCAGTTCGTTAATGCTGAATGGTTTGGTCAGATAATCATCAGCACCCAGCCGTAACCCGGAAACTTTATCTTCCTCGTCACTTTTGGCGGTGAGCATCAGTACGGGTACATTGCTTATTTCTCTAATTTTTTGCAGCACATGAAAACCATCTAAATCCGGCATCATTACATCAAGAATGATAAGGGAAAGGCTGTTCCTGTTTTCATCAACCATACAAAGTCCTGCACATCCACTGTTAGCAACATGGACAGAGAAGCTCTCTTGTTCCACACATTTTTTCATAAGAGCGCAAAGCTCTTTGTCATCGTCTATAATCAAAACATTGTTCATGTTATAAAGCTTTCCCCCTCTTCGTTTCTTCTTTCTTTGGTTCAATTCCTTTCAAAAGGTAGTCTATGGTCACCTCAAAATAATCACTCATGATAATGATTTTCTCAATATCGGGGGATACTTTGTTCGCTCTCCCATTTTGAAACAGCTTGTCGAGATACTCCAACCTTGTCTGCAAGTTCTTCTTGCGAAATACCTTTTGTTTTTCTTAAATTCTGAATTCTGTCTGAAATATTTATGATCGACACTCCTTTCTTTGATAGTGTCATAATAGCAAAAAGCGCGGTTGCATTTCCACCAGTAGCAATTGGAACCTTGTCAACCATCATTATACCATTCATTTACTGCGTCAGAATATGTTTTACCTGCACTGTTTTTTAAATATTTTTGAAAAGTAACATTAAATGAAAAGTTATCTCCTATTCTTGTATTAAAGACAGTTTACTCCCACCTAAAAAACTTAATAGATACCCCAGTACATATCACAGCAAGTATACTCATAACTAAAATTGGTAGTATTGTATTATCTATGCTTAAATTAAGTGATGCACTTTTTAAAAGCTTTATCCCCTGAGTTAAGGGTAAGATATCTGCTATTTTTTGAAGCGCTGTTGGCATAACCTCGTATGGCAATGTTGCTCCTGAGAATATAAGCATAGGAAAGTATAGAATACTGGCAATAACACCTGCCATCTTAATATTTTTCGCTATTCCCCCCACCATAAATCCAATGCTGAACATTGATGTCATTACTAATGTATATGCTCCTAAAAAGTTTATCCATGAACCTCTAAATTGAAACTTAAAAAATATTTTTGCTATTAAATAAACAAGAATTAATGAAACAATGGCATATAAAGCATAGATTACTCCTTGAACTACTAAAATCATAGATGGGCTAACTGGTGTTACTCTAAATCTTTTTAATATCTTTCTATGACGATACTCAGATAATACTAATGGTAACCCCATGACGCCACCTGCACATATTGCAATGGTTGATACAGCTGCAAAGGATTGTTCCATGAATGTAAAATCTGCTCCAGGAAATGCAGGTTTATTGCCATAAATAACACCTAAAATAACAGTTACCACCACTGGCATACAGATTGCAAAGATGAACATATCCATGCCTCTTAGTGATAACTTTAATTCAGTTTTTAACATTCCTTTAAATACTTTCATCATCCAATTCCTCCTCATCTACAAACCATAAATAAGCATCCTCAAATTTTTCATATGGACTCAGTGCCACTGCTTCTTCAACTGTTCCATAAAAATCTATTATTCCATTTTTTAAAATACATATTTTATCGCACAGAACTTCAACCTCATCCATGAAATGAGATGTTAAAAAGATTGTAAGTCCTTGCTTCTTTAAGTTTAATAAGCACTTCCATACATCTCTTCTAGCCTTTACATCTAGCCCTGTTGTAAGCTCGTCTAGGAATACTACCTCTGGGTTAGGAATTAACGCTAGGATAATAAATAATCGTTGCTTTTCACCTCCAGATAGCTCGCTTACTAGATTTTCAACCTTATCTTGAAGGTTAAATTGCTCTAATAATTTATTGGAATCTAATGGATTTTTGTAAAGAACTTCAGTTATTTCACACAACTCTTTTACTATAATCTTATCTTGATAATTAGATTCTTGAAACTGAACCCCAACTTTCTGAAATAGTTGTTTTCTTTCTTTTTGAGGATTCATACCTAAGATAGATACCTGTCCGCCATCAAAATTCTTTGTACCTAAAATACACTCTATGGTAGTACTCTTTCCTGCCCCATTGGCCCCAAGCAATCCAAATACCTCACCTTTCTTTACCGTTAAACTAACATCCTTCACCACTTGGACATCCCCATAGGATTTATAAAGATTATGAACTTCTATTGCTTCCATGTGTTATTCCCTCCTTTTGATAAAAGAATAACACCATCCTAAAGTCTGGTGTTAAAGTGTAGAGTCTGTATTAAATTCATTTTTTATAAATTCTAATTGCTTTAACATACTATTTGCATTTTTTTCTGCATCACTTAAGGAAGTAAGAAGCTTATCACATGCTGTAACAATGTCCTCATCCTCTTTTGGTTTATTGATTATCTCTCTAATATCAATTTCCTTACTTTCTGATATGGCATTAAGCATTCTTAAAATTGCTGAAAGGGAATAGTTAGCACAACGTAAGGTACGTATTATTTTCAATCTATTAATATCACTTTCAGTATAAACTCGATATCCATTCTGCTTTCTCTTAACAGTAAGTAAACCATTCATCTCCCAATTTCTTAATGTGTCCATTGTGACTTGAAGATAGTCTGCAGTTTGCTTTCTTGTAAAAAATATATAATTATCTTTAGCATCTATCCCTAATAAAAGCTTCTTTGACAGTTCTATGGCTTCCTCTGCATTTTTTCGCTCTTGCTTTATCTGATCTATATAATCATTTGTACAGTTAATTGCTTCTTGAAGTTCCCCTTTAGCAGATAACTTAACAACATTGACTATCTTCTTTCTAAGCCCATTTTGTAGAACCTCTACTTTAAAGGCAGTTCTAGCAAGGTTAAACTGCTCTATATGATAGTCAGTAAATACTCTATAACCATTTGGTAATCTATTCGCCTTTGGTATTAATTCAAGCTTTTCGTACAAACGTACAGTGTTGGAATGTACCCCAACTCTTTTAGCTACTTCTGCTGTTTTATATATCTTGTCCATACTATTTGCACCTCCATGTTATTATCATAACACTTATAGAAAGTCTGGTGATATAGTGGAGAGTTTTATTATATCGGGTTACTGGACTCATTTTCCTGAAGTTTCAAGATTATTGCCAATTCAACAAAAAACACCGATTCTTTTATATTATATATATGGAATCAGTGTTTCTTCGTTTTTAATTATTATTTTCGCAAAATCTTATCCATCGCTTTTCCCTTTGCTAACTCATCGATCAGCTTATCCAAATAGCGAATTTCCTGCATAGTTGGTTCTTCGATGTCTTCCACTCGGATACCGCAGACCACACCTTTGATCAAAGCCCGCGAAGGATTCAGTTGGGGAGCTTTTGCAAAGAAGGTCTCAAAGTCTGTCTGTTTTTCCAGTTGCGCTTCTAACTCTTCCTGGCTATATCCTGTCAACCAACGGATGATTTCATCCACTTCTGTTTTCGTACGTCCTTTTTTCTCCGCCTTCGTAACATAATGGGGATAGACACTTGCGACACTCATTGTATAGATATGATGTTTGGTCATGATACATCCTCGCTTATATGTTTTTCTTTATTGTATTACGAAAAATAGTCGGGGTCAAAGGAAAGTTACCTTTATTTTTTATTATTCATATTATATTCTAAAGTGGTTTTATATAAATATTTTTAGACAATTCCCTAAGTTGATCTATATCTAATATATGTATTTTTTTATCATCACATCTTATAATTGACCTTGATTCCATTTCTTTAAGAGTTCTATTTAAATGTCTATATGTTGTACCTAAAAATTGTGCAATTTCTAAGTATGATGAATTCAAAATTATATAACTCTTATCTGTCAAATGCTCAACTAAATAACTCGATAGCCTATTAATAAGTGGATATACAAAATTATATGAGCTGTTATTAATAATTCCATAAAGCTTCTCACTCAAAGAATCTACTAAATGATGCAAAAGCTTTATATTATCAAAATACTTTTCTCTAAGTATGGCTGTAGGTATTGCTATCAAATAAGTATCTTCTACTGCATCAATATTGCAAAGGATAGGAATATCTTTTAAAAGCTCTAAATCTCCTATGGTATTAAAATCTTTATAGAATTTTAAAAGCATTGATTTCCCATTTTCAAAAGGATAATAAATTTTAATTTTACCATCTACAAGTAAATAATAATATTCAAGATTTTCCCCTGATTCTAATATATATTCTTCTTTTTCATAGAAATGAAGTTGTGCATATTTTAATATTTCATAATCAAATATCTGTTCTATATTATGTTTTTTAATATACTGCTTTATAAGCCTAACATCTAAAATTCTTCTCATAAAACCTCCTAACATGACCAATGTCATATTCTAATTGTTATAAATATATTATTTTATTTATAACGACTTGTAAAGGGGTGAACGAATTTGAATAAGTATAGAAATTTAGCTGTTTTAAACGGTATTCTTCTTGCTATAATGATATTTTTAAATGGTGTTCTATCAGGAAGGATAGGTTTATATATCAGTACATTAATTTACCACGCCTTAGGACTTCTATTAATTTTACTAGTATCAATAGTAGTAAAAAATAAGCTTCCTAAATTCAATAAAATACCTACTATCCTTTTTACACCAGGTATACTAAGTGTTTTAGTCATATTCTTAAATAGTCTATCTTCATCCAAAATAGGGATAACACTTACCGCAGGTATTGGGTTATTTGGACAACTTGTACTTTCTACTTTAATAGACCATTTCGGCTTATTTGGTATGCCAGTTAATAAACTAAGAAAAGAAAAAATATTAAGCTTTTCAATAATTATAACAGGCTTAATTTTTATGATTATCTTATAGTGAGGTGCATATAATGTATATATTTTTTTCATTTTTAACAGGAGTATTAATTGTTATAAGCATGATGTTAAATGGAGAATTGTCTAAAAAAATAGGGATTATAAATAGTGTAGTTATAAATTATTTAATAGGTACAATCTCTTCTCTTGTTTTATGCTTTATTATGATAAATTCTATATCTAGCTATTCTTCCATATCAAATATTCCGTTAATTTATTTTTTAGGTGGAGCTATAGGAATTTTAACAACTTATTTATTTAATGTTATAGTTCATAAAGTATCAGCAGTGCATACAGTTATACTTCGTTTCATAGGTCAAATGTTTACAAGTGCAATTATAGACTATGTGTACTTCAATATTTTTTCTATAGGGAAGGTAGTAGGATGTATCCTATTTTTAATAGGTATTATACTTAATGCAAAATCTGATGAAAACTATAAACAAAAGCAACCTAAATTACTTAATAATTAAATTATAAATAAAACATCAATAAAATCTACTTATGAGATTTCTAATTTTAATTACCTTAAATCTTTACTACTTAATCTGTAAAAATTCTATATAAGTAATAGTATAAAAGGTATAGAATTAAATTTAGTTCTATACCTTTTTAAATATTTGTAAAAACCTCATTTATTTATGATACGCTTCACCCTACCATATATAAAAAAGTTTATATTTTCCCATATACAATATAATTAAGATTATTTCAAATTCAAGTTTTAATTATATATTTTTATGAAAAAAGGATAGGCTTTTAAAACCTATCCTGCTGTTTGTATTTTCAAATTATCTATACATATAATGTTTTATGGCATCATCATTTCTATCCAATAGTTTTCAACACATTCATCTGCACAAATTGGAATTTATCTGCCAAGAGCATTCTCCTGTACATTATCACCAGCCAGTCGTTTAGAGAATTTAGAATGAAAGTTATGCATACCTTCTCTCACATAAAAACGATGTGTATCTTTGCGCAGTTGATTGCAGTCAACTTCAATTTGTGAACAGCCGTTATCTTTTGCAATCTGGCAACTTTGGATAAACATTTCTTTTCCGATGCCTTTGTTTCTGCATGTAGTAGCAACTGCAAATTCAAGGATTTCTGATATCCGTTCTGTATGATGTAGTTGCTCTTCAAAGCGCATGTTCAAAGCACCAATCACCATACCGTCCTGTTCGCAGACAAGGCAATAATAGTGGCAGTCACTTATCTGATCATGATAGATTACTTCAAACCTGTCATATGAAAGCTCCTTGTTTTCCATGTCGCAAATTAAAGAATAGATGGCTTTGCAATCATCTAAAGTACTTTCTCTGTACATCATAGAATCACCTCATGAAATTCCCATTTATATATTAGTTAAATAAAAAACTAATAAACAATTTATAACAATTGTTTATTAACATATAGAAATTATAGCACATCCTCCATATCGTTAACACCATATTATCACATTTATTAATTATAACTCCATTTTTAAGCACCGCAATATTCAATTTTCAAAGATCCATCGTTCGCACTTTTAAATTCAACCGTTACTTCGTAATATTTTCAAAATACGTCACTTTATATTTGAATTACGAACTAAAAAATACCGTATATTCTCTTTTTGAATAATACGGTATTTAAGTATGTCATTTATTTTTACTAATTCGTAGTAATTTAAAATAGCTACGGAACAATTGAAATTAAATGAAGTTAAGTTATCTGAATATGAAAGTATAATCACTGAACTTAAAGAAGAAAATAGAGGTTTAAATAGTGATAACGATGCCCTAAATAATAAAATTCATAGTATCACTAATGAAAAAACAGAGGAATATATAAGCATTCCGTATTTAGTCACCCAACTTTACCTTACCAAAGCTTGAAAATTATTCGCCAGCGAGAACCTTCTTTAGACTTGCATTTATAGCCTTAGAGTCTTCAGGATGTGCCAAAAGTAATTCATTTGACTTTAAAATAGCTGCAGAGTGCGTGGTTTGTACTGATTGTTTTACTTTAGGATCATCAATAGAATCAATGTAATCCTTTTGTTTCTGCCAAGCTTCTTTTATTAAGTCATAGTATTCTTTTTCAGTTGCTTCTGGTTGTGTATCTGGTTTCGTGTCTTGTTGTGTATCTTTTTGTACATCCTCATCCTCTTGTTTGCTTTCTACTGCATTTTCAACAGAGGGAGATGTAGTTTTTACACTTTCTTTTACCGAACTTTGAGTGCTGCTAACAAATTGGCTTGTACTTGATTTAGAAGAATTATCTTCTCCTGCTGAATTATTTTTCTGTCCACATGCGACAAGTGACAGAGATAATAACAATAATCCTAATTTTAAAAATAGCTTTTTATTCATTTCACATCTCCTCGCAAAATAGATATTCTATTACACATTTTAATACTATTACGAATTTATTATAGCATATCTTACCAAATACCGTATTATTCAATTTTCAAAGATCATTTAGTTCGCAATATTTTCAAATTACGACGCAAAAACACCGTAAAATTCAAACTTGAATAATACGGTGTTCAGGTAAATTATTCATTTTTTAGTTGTTACGCTAAATAAGAAAAATATGTATTAACTAAGTCAAGCATTATGCTCGTTTTGTTCAATGAGACAAATTGGAATTTGTGCAACTATTCGCAAGGAGATATATTATTTAACCACTGCGCCTTGGTGATACAAGTAATGATTTCCGTTCTTACATCGCCCATCAAAGCCCAAGGCTTCTCATAATTGGTACGATTATACTTAAACCCACATTTCTCTTGAGCACGAATCGATTTCTCATTTCCCTCAAAGTACCCGCACCAAAGTGTCTTAAGTTCAAGGTCTTCAAAACAATAGCGCATCAATTCTCTAATCGCCTCTGGTATAAGTCCTTTCCCCCAATAAGGAACACCAATCCAATACGCGATTTCTCCTTCGTCCGATCCGATGCCAAAATCGCTTGCTTCTCCTATTAAAAGTCCGATACATCCAACAGGTTCTTCCTGCCCTTTTGGAACAATTGCGTAGATCCCTTCGTTAGAAAACACCTCCCTGATGGTTTCTCGGCTATTTTCAATGCTGGTATGAACCGGCCACCCAGCTATTGGACCAACTTTAGGATCGCTGGCATACTTATATAGAGCAGGTGCATCTTCAATTCTCCATGGTCTCAATAGGAGACGTTCTGTTTCTAATTCCATTTTAATTTTCATTTCAATCCTCCTAAAAATTCTTATTTTCCAAATCTCCACTACACAGTACTTCAAGGTTGCAGAATATATTTTTACATTCCAATCGCAAACATATCAATCTTAGTATTTAATAGTGTTTTTAAAATTATTTAAGATTATGCTTTTATTTTATAATTTTAAATACTATAATCATACCCTTAAGAATAGCTATAATTGTTTTTTCCTATCTAAAAAAGAGATCCTACCAAAATGATAAAATCTCTTTAGATTTATTTATTTACTATTTTTCTTACTGAATCATATGATAAACAATAAGCCTTAGCAATATTGCTTATTGTTGCTCCATTTTTATATTGATTGATTATATCTCTATTACGTTTCTTGTAGTATTCTCTTGAACCACTACATGCTCCCCATTTTTGCCTCTCACCTGATGCAGGAATATATAATAGTTCTCCATCTACATAATTTAGAATTTCCTTCAATAATTCCTTTGGAAGCACATCTGCTGCATTAATATATTTCATATTCATACTCCTTTACTTAATTAATTAAATAAAGTGCAGAATCAGCAGCTAATGCAACTTTTTATCCCATGCAGTTTGTTGCATTTCTACTACTCTGCATAGGTATAAACACTACTAAAATTATTTCCAAATTTCAGATTTATAAACATACCTACCACCTCCAAAGTTTCTGAATTAATAAATATGAGTATATCATAGCTTGTATCTATGTCAATGTTTAATATTTAAAGTACTTCTTTTAATTTTGGCTCTCCATAGATACGCTTCGTATTATTCTCACAATCTTTATGCACTTATAATGCTTCTTGTATTATTTTTCTAATTACAATTATTGCTACTATAATAAGCATAAATGCAGTTATCAAACCCGTTTCTCCTACAAAATACGCTTGTTTATTAGCACTGGTTAATGGTCCACATATCACTTGATCAATATAATTATGGCTTACATGGAGTATAATAGCAGGCCATACACTTTTTGATTTCAAACGTAAATAAGCCATTATCGTTGTCATAGCAACAATTTCAACAGTAAACATTGGAAGCTGATACCAAATACTTGTCCCTGTTTGATACAAACCTGCTACCATAAGAGGAAAATGCCATACTGCCCATATTAACCCACTTATCAAAATAGCAATCTTAACATTCCAAATTTCAGTCAGTTTTGGTAGTAAAAATCCTCTCCATCCAATTTCTTCACCAGTTGCAGTCAATAAAGAAGAAGGAATTAGTAACAGTAGTAATCCAATAGAGTTTGTATAGATTTCTCCAGTAAATGCTGTTTGATTTACAATCCAGTAAAGCCCATATGAAAATCCCAAATAAATAATTGGAATGAATACACCTGCCATAATATATTTTGTTTGGCAACCATTCCATCCTAATACCTTTTCCTTGCGATAAAACTTACCTTTAACTATAAATGCTGATACTGCAGGACACCACATCAGTATAGATGTCATCCCAGCTGCAGCATCACCACCTCTTATTCTTATGTAATAACATATACTGCTTAGCACTAATGTGATTATTAAAAATACAACCACCGCCTTTTTTATTCTTCATCTCTTGCACTTTTTTCTCCTTCCTATTATATAAATAAACTTCACTGCAAATTCCCATTCACCTACCATACTTTTCCAATAACTTACTAAAATAATTATAACACAAGCCAATGACACTTTTAATATCATTGCTTACTTAATTCAAATATTTTATAAATTCCCTTTAATTTTGGTTCTCCACAGATACGCTTCACCATAACCACATTCCAAAAAAGCTATGAGCATTTCACTCATAGCTTTTCATCTTCTATTTTACAGTGCTAAGCGATATATATTTTCTACATCCTCAGCAGTTAATGATACTAAACTACCTACTTTGTCTCTACTGCCCATTAATTTCTTTACCATATAAGGAAGGTATTTTTTATTATTACAGGAAACATATACCTAGTCATGTTTATGAAATAAATCTTTACAAATGTAGTAAGGCGACTTACTATATAAATAAGGAGGTTTTATTATGGATGGTTTTAAATTTAGTCTTAGGGATATACCAAAACGAGAGGCTTTAAATGAATATTCTAGCAGATTTCCGGGTATAAATGTAGATGCAGTTGAAAGTTGTATAGCACTTCTCAGGACGGCATCTGATATTTCAAAAATACTTGATGAACATTTTTCTAAGTATGGTATTTCGGAAGGAAAATTTACAATTTTAATGCTTTTGTATCGCCAAAGTGATTATCAATTATCTCCAATATCTCTTAGCAAAAAGGCTGAAGTTACTAAGGGAACTATGACAGGATTAATAGCTGGCCTTGAAAATCAAGGTTTCATAGAGAAAATCCCCAACCCTTCTGACCATAGAAGTTATTTGGTTCGTCTAAGCTCAAAAGGATTATGTATATTGGAGGAGATTTTGCCTATACACTACACCTTAATTGCTAAGCTAATGTCTGGACTTGAGGATGGTCAATTGAAGGAATTAACCTCCTTACTTAATTTTTTATCAAAGAATTTACTTTAATATAGAAGGGTGAGATATTATTATGATACTTATAACTGGAGCAAATGGGCAAACTGGTCGTGCAATAATTAAGGCTTTATTATCTAAAGGAGAGCGGATTAGGGCTTTCGTTCATACAACCGAACAAATTCAGGAAATTAAATCCTTAGGTGAGATGGAAGCAGTTGCAGGAGATATGATGGATAAAAAGGTTGTAGATGAAGCATTTATCGGAGTTAGTGCTGTATACCACATTTGTTCTGCTGTAAACCCTCTTGAGGTTGAGATAGGACAAATGATAATAAACGCTGCTTGCTCAGCCAAAGTAGAGCATTTCGTATATCATTCGGTATTGCATTCCATACTTCAAGATATGCCACATCATCAGAAAAAACTCATGGTTGAGGAACTTCTAGTAAATTCAGGAATCCCATATACTATTATTCAGCCAGCAGTATTTATGCAGAATATACTAGAGTCTTGGAATTCACTTAGTGAAAAAGGCATATTTCAACAGAAGTTTTTTACTACTCAAGAAACTCGCATGTGTATGGTTGACTTAGAAGACTTAGCCGAGGCCGCTTCTATAATTCTTACGAGTCCAGGTCATACGGGGGCTACATATGAACTTTGTGGATCTGAAAATTTATCTTTGTCTGATATGATAGCAGCTATGGAACAGCATTTTGGTCGTGAAATCAAAGTTGAAACGCCTCAAGACGAAATGTTTGCAGCACAATTAAAAAAGCTTGGAGTAGGAGACTATCAAGTAAATACACTATTAAAGATGTTTCAACATTATAATGAACATGGATTTATCGGTAATCCAAATGTTTTGACGTGGATATTAGGTCGAAAGCCAAATGATTTTTCATCCTTCATTCTTAGAACATTGAAAAGCAAAATATAAAAATATAAGGTTAAATCAAAAACCACGACATTTCTATCGTGGTTTTTAGTGATGATATCAAAAAGTTATTATTATTTTTCCCAATACCTTACACACCATATAATATCTGCAATTAGTAAGCCAAATGATAGACCAAAACCTGGGGAACTTATTGCCCAAAAGGTATTATTTCTCATAATTATAGAAAAAGCAACACCTACAAATAAACCAATTATCATTCCAGTGACAAGATATTCATTAAGGCCATCATATTTATTATTGCTCAAGTCAACACCTCCTATTATGTAAATAACGTCCACTACAAATTGGAGTTTGTCTACTTATTATCTTATAAACTGTCTCTAATATTACAGTAAATACCCAAATATTAACTCATAAATAGGTATTATTGAGAATAATATAGCAAAAACCAAAGAAAGCCCTAAAGCTTTAATTCTATTACTCTTATCCTTTTTAACTATAAATAATAGAATTATAGCAAAGATTATTTCTAATATATAAGTGGCACTATATCCCCTATAAGTAGGAATAGTATGTGCAATTATCATTCCTATTGGTATTGCACATATTATATTATTAATTAATTTATCACCTTTTGCATACCAATAACAATAAGCAAAAATAGTAGTTAGAAGAGAGAAAAAGCACCAACCATAAATAATCTTTTTAGAAAAATAATCAACAATTATTATCGAATATAGATAATATGATAATAGCATTGACAAGAAAAATAACGGTACTTTTATACAAGCCCATAAAGGGGTTTTAGATTTTACAGATATATAAGCGCCTAAAAAAATCCAAATACCAAAACCACTACCAAGAAATCCAATATGTACTAATAAAGTACTTAACCAATTGCCCCATTGTGCGAAAGTATCACACCATTTTGCTACTACTCCCATTATCAATCCAATAAAAATAAATGTTATAAGTGTTATTATTTCTTGTTTATTATTTATATTTTCTTTCGATGATTTTAATTTATCTACCAAATTATTCACCTCTACAAATTCCTATTTTTCCTCCTAATTTATTAATATTATTCATTTCTATTTAATCAACTATTCAATATAAATTGGAATTTAAAAGATAGCTATTTATTAAACCATTCACCTAGTGATTGATTAAAATAGTGGGAATTAAACTCTATTAATCTATAATCTTGTATCCCATGAATTTTAAAAGGTTCCTTTGATAAATAAGTTTCTATTTTTTCTATAGACTCTGACTTAATAATAAATATCCCTCCGCTCATATCTACTTTTAGCCCAGACATTAATATCATTCCTTCATCCATGGCTTTTTGAGTATATGACATATGCTCTTTCATAATTTCTTCATTCATCTTCTCAGCATCCTTTATAATTCCTTCAACAATAAAATATTTCATTTTGTTATCCTCCTATTCGTATCTTTCCTATTAAATTTCTAATTGATCTTACAAACTGGAAGTTAGTTTTCTCTTTTTATTAGCAATGGAACACTGTTGACTAAAATAGAAGCAATCACACAAACCCACAATGCTTTTGACATAGTAGGCAGTATATCCATCAAACCAGCCCAGTCTTCATGAATAACTCTATTAGCAGCATCGCTATAGAATGCACATAAAGCCAGAGCTGTTAATGATAAACTACAAAATCCAAACCATTTGTTTGTTTTTCGTTGTATTGCGAAAATAATATTTAATATTGCTGTAATAATTGCAGCTACTCCAAGTAACATCCACATATTTTTTCCTCCACAAATTCCTATTTATATATTAGTCAAACAAAAAACTAATAAACAATTTATAACAATTGTTTATTAAAATATAGAAATTATAGCACATCCTCCATATCGTTAACACTATATTATCACATTTATTAATTATAACTCTATTTTTAAGCACCGCAATATTCAATTTTCAAAGATCCATCGTTCGCACTTTTAAATTCAGCCGTTACTTCGTAATATTTTCAAAATACGTCACTTTATATTTGAATCACGACGCAAAAAATACCGCATATCCACCTTTGAATAATACGGTATCTCAATAATTAATCATCTATTAAAAACAATTCTTCTACACTTGTCTCAAGAAACTTTGCAAGTTTCATTGCTAATTCTAGTGTTGGATTATATTTATTATTTTCAATAGCATTAATAGTTTGTCTAGTCACATTCATCTTAATAGCTAAATCTTCTTGTCTATAGCCCAGTCTTTTTCTAAATTCTTTAATTTTATTTTTCATTTTTGCCTACCATTCTGTTCTTTAAAATAAGCTGGCATATAATCAAAATAACATTTTGGGTGGTAAATAAAAAGAACGGCAACCCAAATTTTGATGTCGTAATATACTCATATACTAACCATATAAATAGAAAAACTATAGTATAGAACCATGCTATTTTTATACTCTTTAGTGAAATATACATTTCCATTTCATCCATCTTTCTCATAATAAGCCTCCTTTTAAATGTAAAATAGTTTTTACATTTATATATTATCTAATCTTTCTATAAATGTAAAGAGTTTTTTACATTTTGTTGTTTATACCGTATTATTCAATTTTCGAAGAACATTATTAGTATCTGCATTTTCAAGAGTTACGTCGTCTTTTAATCAAATCAAGACATAAAAAATACCGTAAAATTCAGTTTTGAATAATACGGCGTTTTACTATATTCTATGTCTATTAAACCAAGGAATAAAATAGTCAATAAGCTTTAAAACTTGTTTCGATGTAACTTCTTCCTTCCCCTTAAGCATTAAATCTATATCTTTAAAACTTGTTTCACTTGGAAAATAATAATTAAGTACAATAATTATATCCTCAATTTTTGTTATCCAACTTTTATCTATTACTGCAACAAGACAATATGCTCCACGAATAATTCTTTTTAAAGCTGAGATTAGCATATTACTATCTACTTCATTTTTAATTATATTATCTTTATAATTTATAAGAGAACTAATAACATCTTGATTTAACGATTGACATATGCTTCTATTAGGTTTCATTTTAGGAAAATTAATAGATAAATCTTCCCCATATATGCAAGTACATATATGCTTAATCCAAAATCCCCAATAGTATAAATTTTCCTCTTTCAAAACATCATTTAGTGTTCCAATATCAAAATCTATTTTAGGAACCATTTTATTCTCTTCTAAAAACTCGTTCTTATGATTATTTAACTTTTCTAACTCTTGACGAGTGAGCTGTAAATTTAATACTATTGATAAATCAATATCTGATTTTCCCAAAATAGCTTCACCTCTACCAACACTTCCATATACATATATGCTATGCAATTTATCATTCAGATCTTGCTTCAATAATTGTATTAGCTCTTCTAATATTAATAAATAGTTTAAACTTATATTATCTTTTGAAGTATAGTTTATTATATATCCTTCTCTATCTGTCCCTATCTGAGTTGGAAAATTCATATAATCACCTTCATTTCTTATTGGTCTTTAGATTGTCTTATATAATTGATTTTTTTAATATTAAGTGTTTTATATAAACCATTATATATACAAACACCGTATTATTCAATTTTCGAAGAACATTACTTGTATTTTAAATATTATATTTATGTTGTAATTTATTTGAATCACGACGTAAAAACACCGTAGAATTCAATTATAAATAATACGGTGTTTAAAACAATTATTCGTTTTTTATTGTTTGACGTTAAATGAGAACATTGTGTATCATGACTATTAAGAATTTCTATTTTGTCTAATCTAACAAGTAATTCACTTTTATATAATCAATCCATTTATCTTGAAGTTCATCTTCGGTTATACTAAAAATCTCTACAAAACTATTTGGTGATTTTATTAAGTTACACAACTTGTCATAGCCAAATAAATTAATTATTGATTCTACTATGGTATATGAGTATTGATATCCATTACGCTTGAAAAACGTTTCAAAATCCTCGCCAGTATCTAGATCTTTAAATGTTGGAATCATATTATTTACTAATCCATTCCTAACGGTTTTTCTTATCCAATTTTCATCATTGTCTTTTGCTTCATAACAAGCAATTCCTTCATTTAACCATCTGGGTGTATCCTCATTTATTTTATTTACTATTATATGTACAAATTCGTGAACTGCCGTATTTAATACGTTATAGAATTGGGAACCTGGTGGTGGATTTAAAGGAGACGCTATTACAATTTTACCTATTCCAAGCCCTCCCCTTATCCAATCAGGTGCATTTGGAAATCCTAAAGCAATATGAAGTTGATTACGGTCTGGATGAACCTCAATAATCAACTTTTCTTGGAGTTGTTGATTGAGTCTATTGGTAATCCTATTATAACTATTTTCAAGAACATCTGAAACTTTATCTATGCATGTCTTATCAAATTCAGTGTAATGAATTATAAAATGTTGAGTTTCTTTTTTGAAATTTAATTTATAATCCTTCCCCATCTCTCTCTCTTTAAACTCTACATTATCCGAACATTCTTCTTTTATTTTTCCTATCATTTTAGTTTTCTCCTCCCAAGATGTTGTGTATACGCAATAAATTACTATTGTGATTTAACTAATAGTAATTATATCATATTTATGCACCAACCAATGGTTATTTTGGTAATAAATATAAAATGTTTTTACTTCTTAACACCGTATTATTCAATTTTCAAAGAACATTATTCGTATCTATATTTTCAAAAGTTACGTCGCCTTTTAATCAAATTACGACGCAAAAACACCGTAAAATTCAAGCTTGAATAATACGGTGTCTTACTAAATTATTCGCTTTTTCAGTTATGACGTTAAAAATGAAAAATGTACATTTATATAACTTTCTTCATTTTAATAAATTCAAATTCTCCACCATTTGTTTTTTGCATATATTTCTCTACATATTGAAACCCTAACTTCTCATATGCTCTTATTGCTCGTTTATTAAATGAAGCAACCGCCAACATAATACAGTTCTGTTTATAATTAAACTTTTCCACTCCAAAGTTAATACCTGCAATCACAAATTCAGGTCCAATTCTTCTTCCCGTTAATTCAGGTTTGAGCCCCAAACCTATACTCATAATTCCACCTTCAAAGAAAAATAAATAAAAACCAACTAATTTACTTTTATCATCTAATACTGTGAAATAATGGTCTGTCCAACTATTCTCATTAAGAAACTCCATTAAATCATCTTCATCAGCCGTCATGTCATAGAATGAGTAAATTCCATTATACTTCCAATTGTATGCAATCTCATTCGCATACTCTTTATTCATAGGAACAAATTTATAATTCACTGTTCACCCCTCCTACTTATAAAATTAAGTTATATTATTATCTTAACTATATCTTTGAAATTTAAGAAAAAGTTATAATATCTTACTATTGTGATTTAACTAATAGCAATTATATCACATTCATGCACCAACGTATGGTTATTATGGTAATAAATATAAAGTAATTTTACTTCCTAACACCGTATTATTCAATTTTCAAAGAACAGCATTTGTATTTTAAATTTTAATGGTTACTTCGTAATATTTTCAAAATACGTCACTTTATATTTGAATTGCGCAATAAAAAATCGCAAATTCAATCTCTTGAATAATGCGATTTTTTACGTTTATTATTATAGTAAAATAGTTCCCTTTGCCAAAATAGCTACCTCTCCAGACACTAATATTTCTTTTTCAGAAATGCTCATAGAAACCTTAATTTTACTAGGTCTGCCGACAAATCTTCCTTGATTTATTATAATCTCATGACCTACATTAAAAATATTATGCTTATATAAATATGCACCTAATGGTCCAGCTGCACTTCCTGTTGCAACATCCTCAACGTTTCCTTGATTATCCCAGGTCCGTCCTTCTATATAATTCACATCAAATATATAAGCAAATTTAGCACCTACTTCTTTTAACATTTCTTCAAATTTAGAACTAATTATTTTTGCATTCTCTATTCCTGACGTTAATGGTACTAATAAGTATGGTAATCCTGTTGATACAACTTCCATAGGAAATTCTTCGCTTAAATTCTCTTCTGACAAGTTCAATGCATGTACATATTTATTTCTCTTCTCTTTTGAAACTTCACAGAGGAATTCCGCTTTTCCTTGATTCATTTGTACTTCATAATACTCCTCTATCTTTTTTGAATTAGCTATAATTGTTTTTTGATTTAATTGAAATGTAATTGCTATATCTTCTTCATTTTTAAAAATATGACTATGAATAGTAGCAGCTGCTCCCAAAATAGGATGCCCCGCAAAATCCAATTCTTCATCTACTGTAAAAATTCTTGCATTAAATATACTATCATCTATTCTTCTCACAAAAATTGTTTCAAATTGCTTAAACTCTTGTGTTAATTTCAACATAAGATTATCTTCTAATTCCTCATTACAAAAAACAACAGTTAATCCATTGCCAGATAAAATTTCATTGCTAAAAACATCAACATGAAAATATTCCATTTTAATTCCTCCTTATATAAAAATATAATTAACATTTATTTTACCTAAAATTATAACATATAGTGTAAATACTGCATATTCATTTTGAATACTACGGTATTTTCATTTTTTTATATTTAGTTTTATCTTCGTAATAGTTTAAAATTACTGTCTTAAATTTAATACATTTTCCAAGCAATAGTAAAACTTATCATTATACTTTAATTTGTACTTAAAACCACTTTTTTCAATTACTTTTTTAGATTGTATATTATTTTGGAAGTGAGAACATACAATACAGCAAGCTTGTTCTTCCATAAATGCATAAGTAACAATTTGTTTAATTGCCTCGATTGCCACCCCTCGTCCCCAGCATAATTCAGATAAAACAAACCCTATCTCTTTAGAACCTACACAAACATTATCCATAGGTTCATGTAATTCAATCCATCCTACTACCTTATTAATTTCTTTAAGTTCAATTGCCCATAGTGAGTTATACGGTTCTTGAATAAACTTTTTTAAAATTTCATTGATTTCGCTAATATTTGCCCTTACCCTAAATCCTGCTAAATCGGCTACTTTCTTATTGGACATAATTTCATGCAAATCATTTAAATCATATTTTGTCCATGCTCTTAAAATTAATCTACTGCTTTCAAGCCTCTTCATCCTAACTCCCTTATGTTAAATATTTAATTATTCGTATTTATTTACAATTATTATTTAATTATAACATATTTTATAAATACCGTGCTATTCAATTTTCAAAGATCTATTTCTATTAATTAACTCGCAAAATAATCAAAATACGTCACTTTATATTTGTATTGCGACGCAAAAACACCGTAAAATTCAAGTTTGAATAATGCAGTGTTATCATAAATCATTCATTTTTTAATTCAAAATATTAAATATGAAAATCCCATATCATTTTATCTTTTTATTATAATACAGTTATAAATTACATGATTCTTACTTTTCCAATCATACATTCGCTTTATGTTGTCTAAATCAATTTCTTCATAATCACAAGGAATAGGCTTAATTCTCTGCTTATCATCAAGCCATATTGACCACAATTCAAGTTTTTGTCCTTCTATAATGTTTTCTTTTAAGTATTCTAGAAGTTGATTTGCACGAGATTTTTTATACCTGAAATATACTGAGTATATAAATGGCTTATTTGTATACCACCTTACATTTTTTTCATATGCAGTACCCTTTGCAATAACTAATTCACCTAAATCATCCTCGTTATCAACAATCGTTACTTTATCATCTGGATTCATTCTTTCCCAAGGAACTAGTTCATGCGGTTTTATACCTAATTTAATTGCTTCTCTCACAGTAATAATTTTCTCTTTTGAGTTATCTAACTCTGGCAATTCATAATCAGTTGCAATAAAAGAATATGCGCTCATGTAATCACTTCCTAGTATAAATAATTTTTATTGGTATTAGACTAATTCATAAAAAATTACAAGTATGATTTAATCCACTTAGAATTATACCACATTTTCTGGATACTTTTATATTTGTATAAAAGTATAAAAATTTTCAAACACCACATTATTCAATTTCCAAAGAACATTATTCTTATTTCAGATTTTAATAGTTACGTCGCCTTTATTTCAGATTCCGAATTGATTTACTTAAAACTTAATCATTTTTTCTCCATAGTCCTCCAGGACATGAAGTAAAACCACAACCTTCATAAAAGTCGCGATTATTTTCTTCAAATGTTACTGTTACAATAGAAATTCCCCTATTTTCAGCCTCTTGCATTAACCTTTTTACAAGTGCATTGCCAATACCTTTTCCTTGATAATCTGGATGAACAATAATATCCTCAAGATATCCGTGTTCTATGCCTGGACCTACCATATATCCAAATGCGATCAGATTATAATTCTTATCCCGTAACCCTGCCCAAAATAAACAATGCTCAAATAAAACAGGATAGTCGCTATCTCTTCGTTCCCACCCTACAGCTTGTCTAAGATCTGGAATCTCATGATTTTGAATTTCTAAATTAATTAATATATTACATTTTTCCATTTTATCACCATCTCTTTATTAGTTATGAATTACAATTCCAGCTAAATTAATTAGTAATTATAGCATATAATAGTGTTTATTATTATTTTTAGATAGATAAAAATTTTAATTCTATTTACCATATTATTCAACTTTTAAATAACATTCTTTTTCTATTTAATATTTATATATTTTAATTTATTCTTTAATCAGTATGCATCATTATATAGAGAAATAATATATTTATAGATAATAGTATTAACTTTGTAAATATTATTATCATGATATAATCTTCACTAAATTGGAGAACCAACTTATTTTATAACATATTCTTTCATCTGTTTTATTATCTATGATATCATATGTGCAAACAGTGTTGACCAGTTTTCCTTTGCATATTTAGATTTCTTTTCACTTATATACTATAAGCTACTTATTAAAGTTAATATAAAGTCGCAAAATTTTTGTATTGCGGCGTAAAAACACCGTAAAATTCAATTATAAATAATACGGTGTTTAAAACAATTATTCGTTTTTTATTGTTTGACGTTAAATAAGAATATTGGTATTTATATACTTAATACTTAAAGTCATTCCAGTTTACTGGAGTAACTTGTCCACTTGCCCAATCAACTTTTATTATGCCATAACCAATTGCATCATATAATTTTCCATCTTTACTTGGCCATGCTTTCCGAAAATGTGCTTCTTTAACAAAAGCACACTTATGAAAAACGCATCTCATAGCATAATTATCTTCTCTTGTATTTCCCTCTATTCTCTCTGTGTTAGGGAAATTATTAAATATATAACTACTAATCCATTTAACAGCAATTGTCCCAATTCCCATGCCTTTGTAGTTGTTTAAAATTCTTATATCAAACAAAGGAGTATCATCATATAAGTCATAAATCCTTATCATTCCTACTTTAGTATCTTGATCTAAAGCAATCCAAAATGTTTTGCAATCATCTCCGTTATAATATTGGTTTTCATAACTTGCTCGAATACTTTCTGGCTTTGGATTTGGTATTCCATGAAATTCCCAGGTATCTGATGTTAAAAACTCGATAAGCGTATCAATTTCATCCTTAAATTCTTGAAAATATATTTTCATTACTTTATTCCCCTTAACTATTCGTAATAAATTACTATTGTGATTTAACTAATAGTAATTATATCATATTTATACACCAACTAATGGTTATTTTGGTAGTAAATATAAAATGTTTTTACTTCTTAATACCGTATTATTCAATTTTCAAAGAACATTATTCGTATCTCCATTTTCAAAAGTTACGTCGCCTTTTAATCAAATTACGACGTAAAAACACCGTAAAATTCAAGCTTGAATAATACGGTGTTCAGGTAAATTATTCATTTTTTAGTTGTTACGTTAAATAAGAAAAATATATATTAACTAAGCCAAGCATTATGCTCGTTTTGTTCAATGAGACAAATTGGAATTTATGAGTTAATCAATAAAATGCTTACTCCCACAAATAAGCATGGAAATATTCCTATTAATATTCCTATTAATCCATGAATAAAATGATACTTTTTTTGATGATATTCTTTGTCCATATGTTCAGTACCAGGTAATCTTATTACTTTAATATTAGCAAATAAAATCCAATCCATAAAGAAACAATCCCAAACATTAATTATAAACCAAATAAAAAAGCTTCCTAAAAAACCTTCTAAAAAAGTTTTTGCCTGAGCTAAACTCATTAGTCCAACAAGTACTATAATGCTAAAGAAAAGAAATATTCCCTTCTTAATTATAGCTGTTTTGCTTAATGGTTCTGCTGGTATTCTTTCATGGGTTTTAAAATATTCTTCTTGAATATCTTTTGGATAATCATGAATCCACCAGACTGGATTTTTACATAAAGGAATGAATATAACCAAATTAAAAATCATTGTTATAATTACAGTTTCTATTAATAATATCCACAAATTCATACTTCAACCTCCAACCCAAGCTAGAATTTACAACTCTATATCAATGTTATAATATTCGTCTATTAGTACATAATTGCACTTATGTTTTTGACACATATTAAGATTTAGTAAGTTCTCTTCTATAAGCATTTCTTTTGTACAAAATGAATCATCTACACGCTGTTCTATAACATTCGCATAATTTTTTATTTCAAAAAAATGATTATCAATATATTTCTTCGTCATAATAAGGCAAAAATACTTGATTTCATTAAGGTACGCTTCACTAAAACTGTTTTTCCAATCAAAAGGAATATAGCAGCCTTCAATGATAAGATTTTGATTGTTTTCAATATTTGTTTTGATAATCTCCCTAATAATAGGCCAAAGATAATTCGTTAAATCGTCATCATCTTCTGGTGTCAACGTTGTATTTCCACTCCTAATAAGTCCCATTTTCAGATGGTCAATAGACATATACGGAAACTTGTATTTTTCAAGTAATTTTTGTGCCAGTAATGTTTTTCCTGAATGCGAACAACCCGTAATTAAAATAATCATATTTCCTCCATCAAGTCATATTTGTCTATTAGTCAAATAGACTTTTTCACTATACTTTACTAAAAATTATAACATAAGCCAAGGATACTTTTAATATCATTGGCTTATTATCTTGCAGATATTATAAAAAAAGCTATGAGTATTTCACCCATAGCTTTCTTATCTTCTATTTTACAGTTTTACAGAGCTAAACGATATATTTTTTCTACATCTTCAGCAGTTAGTCCTACTAAACTACCTACTTTATCTCTGCCATCCATTAATTTTTTTACCATCTCTGGAATGTCACTTTCCTTTGCACCAATCTCCTCAAAAGTTAGAGGCATACCAATGGATTTTAAGAAGTTCTCAAATCTGTGGATTCCTTCTAATGCAGTTTTTTCAGGGTTTTCAAAGTCCATTTGGCATCCCCATACTCTAACTGCCATTTGAGCAAATTTGTCCACTGCATTTTTCATAACATGTTTCATCCATGCAGGGAATATAACCGCAAGACCTGCTCCATGAGCTACGTCGTATAGTGCTGACAGTTCATGTTCTATTTGATGACTGCTCCAATCTTGAACACGTCCTACTCCACAAATATCATTATGAGCTACCATTCCTGCCCACATTATATTTGCTCTAGCATTGTAGTCATTAGGATTTTCTAAAGCCTTCGGTACTTCCTTAATCATGGTGAGCAGTACACCTTCGCAAAGCCTATCTGTTATTTCAACATCTTTGGTGTTTGTAAAATATCTTTCAAATACGTGAGCCATAATGTCTGTAGCACCACAAGCTGTTTGATAGTCAGATAAAGTAGTAGTTAATTGTGGGTTTAATATGGAGAATACAGGTCTAAGTGCATCTCCACTGGCACCACGTTTTAACATGCCATTTTCATGAGTTATAACAGAATCACCAGATCCCTCACTTCCTGCTGCAGCAATAGTTAATATAGTACCCACAGGAATTGCTTTTCTTACTGCTTTTCCCTGATAAAAGTCCCAAAAGTCTCCATCATACTTTGCACCTGCTGCTATAGCTTTTGCGGAATCTATAACGCTTCCTCCACCAACAGCTAGGATGAAATCTATATTTTCTTCCTTGCAAAGCTTAATACCTTCATAAACCAAGCCGCTTCTTGGGTTAGGCTTTACTCCGCCTAGAGTTTTATATGTTATACCACTTTCTACAAGAGATTTTTCAACTCTTTCAAGCAAACCACTTTTAACAACAGAGCCTCCACCATAATGGATTAAAACATTACTTCCACCAAAACGCTTAACATATTTACCTGCCTCATTTTCGGTATCTTTTCCAAAAACAAAATATGTTGGACTATAAAATGTAAAATTGTTCATATAACCCCTCCTATAATCACTTAATTACTACACTTATTATATTATAAAACAGTTCTGAAGATTATTCCAAATTATCTTTATCTCTCCACATACCCTTTGATTATTTGGACTGGATTTTCTTATTTTATCAATTTGATTTTTGCACAATCATATGTAGTTTTTAAACATAAATTGCAACAGGTATAACATTAATCCCTGGTCCATTTACCTTCGTAGTAAAATTATCTGGCACCAATATCCCATTACTATTTAGTATCATTAAGTAAGGAGCTAAGGAATCTAAGAATCTATTATAATAATCGCTTGTAGCTGTTTTCCTTAGCAAGTCAAAATAATTGTCTTCATCTACGATTCTAGAAATTTTCCCCAAAATCCTCACTTCTGAATATGCTAAATCATATACATAAGCATTTTTGTTTGAAAAATAATCTAAATTTACAGTTAACACCACTTTACTCTCATCTATATTTAGAACCATATCAGTGGTGTTATTCATACTTAAGGAATCACTTAAAAATTTTAATTGGCCTAATATAAATGTAATATTATTTAGACCAGATAACTTTTCCCTTATTAAATTATCTAAAAGTTTAATATCATAAGACTCTATTACGCCTATCAATGTATTAATGGTTGGCAAGAGGGAAGTTGTTATCATATTTGCAGTAAATTCTACATAATCCCCGCTCTTTATTTCACCTTCAAATATATCTTTCTCTATTATCGGTTTAATCATATTTCTCTCAAGCATCATAGATCTAACGGTATTAAATCTGGAGAAATTGGTAAATATTATTGTCGAAGTAACATCATTTACAAACTCTACTTCACCATGTAATTTTCCCAAATCCTTTTCATTATTAACAGCATATATTTTTGGTATAGTTTTTTGCAATCTACTTTCTTGTGTATTTCTAAAATGGACTTCTAACTCTTTCCTATTCCTAACATTTCTACTTTCTTCAAATCCCCCACACATTAACGCAGCTAAGTCTAACATTAAGTCTTGGTTTATATAAATTGGTATGCCATTTACCATAAATTACTCCCTTAAATTACTATAATACATAATATTTAAAGCATAAAGAGAGGGTTAATATTAAGTTATATCCTATTTTACAAATCCATTTCATTTAATATTTCTTTAAGCTTTTTTAATTCTTCAACTGTTAAGGTAACTCCCTTACCCATCTTTTTATGTTCTTGGTCCCAATCTCTAATATCATATTTAGCTTCTTTTTCATTCCAACTTATAAGGTTTAATTCCTTTACCCAGCCCTTTGATGATTCTGAAATAGTTCCTAGACTCTCTTTTATTTCATATTTTATATCTGCCATAGTCTCACACTCCTATAATATAAATTATACCACGTTTGCTAATTTAAAATTCTCCTATTTCATACTTATGATTCTTTAAGTTTTTTTAATTACTACTAATTTAAATGCTTCTTAGCTTCCTTTGCTATCCATAGTTTATTTCCTGACTCTGCTACTTCTTTATATTTATTCTGTGCCGAATCAATATCTCCAGTGTTTTCATCTATTTTTGCTAAATCATATAATACACCTATCCTCATACGCTTGGTCATTTTTTCGTTCAATAATTCTTGAAATTTTTCTCTACTTTCCTCATATCTATTTAAAAACAAAAGTCTTTCTGCCACTAGTAATTTCATAGATAAAATCATTCTTGAATTCACAGGTGGTAATAAAGGAATTTGCGTCTCAAATATTTCCTCGGCATGAGAAATTTCTCCAAGTTCATATAAGCAATATAATAAATCTATCGTATATATGAGTAGCATTCCATTTTTAGCTGACAAATAAGTTTTGTCAATTGACATTAAAAGTTCTTTTGCTTCTTCAAATTCCCCCATGGTAATAAGTCCTACTGCCTTATCAATATTCAAATAAGTATTATATTTATCTTTTTTACCTATCATATCCCTTTGTTTTTCTGTAGCTTCTAAAAATGCTTGTGGATCACAATTTTCTTCTAATAAATTAACCCTTTTTTTATTTCGCACATTTGCAATAATTATATAGCCAATTATTACAGTAACAAATGTAATGCTTCCTGATATAATAACATTCTTCGTTAACACTGATAATATAAGCATCAACGAAAAAGTAAAAACTATAAATCCTATACGGTTTACTAACATATTACTATCTCCTTATCTTACAATGATTTGCCAAATTAATTTTACCATGGATTTACATTGTTCACAATAATAAAGACATGCCTTAAAGCTTCAGATAATATTTTTACCTGAAGCTTTTATTTTTTCAATTTCCTTATTTACAACATTTTTTACTCCATCTAAACTACTGGTTATTTATTTTACTTTTTATTTCATCTATTATTGATTTTCCGTCTTCACCTATAATACTAATTAATTTCGATGGCATGAATCCATTTTTATAAATTCTATCCTCATTCTTTTCTATCATTTCAATAATTATTTCCTCAAACTTTTCATAAGAAATTAGTCCATCATTATATGTATCAACTAAATCCTTAATTTTATGTCCTAGTTCTTTAGGATTTTTATATACTGTTCTCATAGTAGCTCCTTTATAAATCATAAATTTTAATATAATTATAATACATCCTTTGATGAATTATTGCAAAGAAAAAAATAAGTCTTTGACTTATTTTGATGAATTAAAAAGGCCATGAGGTCAACCTCATAGCCTTAAATCTGCCATCAATATTCCAGTAACTTTCCCTAGATTATCTTTAACAGGCACTGCCATGGCAATGCAGTAATTATTAGTATCTACTGAAATATACGGTTTTGACATAAATTCCTTGCCTGTAATGGCTTCTTTAAAATATGGTCGGTGTGCAAAGTTTACGTACACCTCTTGTTCCTTATAATCCAAGGTTATAGCCTTTCTCATGCCATCCTCTTGCATGGTTGCAAGCAATTCAAATTCAGGATATTTTATTAGCTCTTCCTTTAGATAAGCAGTAGAACTAGAGTATTCCATAGCTGATAAGCAGGGTGCTTTAGATATTTCCCTCAATATCTTTATACCATTTTCTATATATCTTTGAGTATTACCATCTATTTTATAATTTTTTACAAAGGCAGCTATGTACTGTTCTATCTCCTTATTCATATCCAAAAGATTGGACAATCGTTTAAAGGTTTCTTCCGTAGTATTAGCTTGTTCTTCGGCGGAGGCTGCCATTTCTTCAGTAGAAGCTGCGATACTTTCAAAAGTATAGGATGTATTTTTAATAATATCTACAACCTTATCTATCTTATTTTCTTGTTCATCTATTTGGCTGCTTATTTCACTAAATACATCAAAGGTACCTTTAGTTTCAGTATTTATCTTTTTTAAATACTCTCTAGTGGTGTATGAAAAATTCACATATTCTTTAATTGAATGTATTTCCTCTTCCATATAATTAGTAATACTATGTATTTCCTCTTTTATTCCATCAACAACCTGCTGTATTTGCTTTGATTGCACGGTGGAGTCTTCCGCAAGTTTTCTTACCTCATCAGCTACCACTGCAAAGCCTTTACCCGCCTCTCCAGCACGAGCTGCTTCTATGGAAGCATTGAGGGCCAGAAGGTTAGTGCTCTTACTGATCTTGCTAACCTTATCCGCTATGCTTTGTATTAGTATAGTCTGATTTTCAAGCTGCTTTATCCTATTAGCGGTTTCGGCACTGGCTTTGGCTGATTCGTCCAATTTTTCAATAAGCGACTCAAAGTTTTCGTAGCTTGCATCAATTGTTTCTATAGTTATATTAGCCCTCTGACTTACTTCTTCAGATTTTTTTACTATCTTTCTTGCAGTATCCATGGCTTCACAGGAATACTTTTCTGCATCTTTTATAGAAGCAATTTGACCCTCCATGGATTTAGCAATTTCATTTATAACCTTAACCGTCTCTTTTGTTGATGCATTAATCTTCATGGTATCCATATTTAATTCACTGGTATAGTTAATAGTTTTATCTGTGAGGGTGATGATTTGCGCCACCAAATTTCTAAATTTGGCAACAAGATTGTTTAAATTTGAATGTAATGAATGTAAAAACCCCTTCTTCTCCACATCTATTTTTTGTGTAAGATCACCCTGTGAAATATTAAATAGTAAATTATTAACTTTGTTAGACTTTTCTCTCAGCTGCCTTGTTAAAAAAACAGTGAGAAGTATCCACACAATTTGCATAGCAATTAAAATATAGATTATAATCTTGTACTTTTCCATCGTCGCCCCCCCTAATAATGAGCCAATTACGCTAAAGACTACTTATTCCTTTCATCTAGCAATAATTGCTCATAAAACTTATATCCTCCACTTAAGTTTAAAGTATTAAATCCTCTTTGCTCTAAAATCCTTTGAGCTATATAACCCCTTTGACCAACTCGGCAATATATATAATATTTTTTATCTTTATCTAATTCATCAATTCTATCACGCAACTCATCCACTGGAATGTTTATAGAGCCTTCTATTCTTCCTTGCTCATTTTCCATTTCCGTGCGCACATCTAAAATAATATCTTCTTTAGGGATATTTTCTACATCTTCAATGTAAAATGGCTTCATGGTTCCATCTAATACATTACCCGCCACATATGCAGCCATGTTGAGAGGGTCCTTTGCAGAAGAAAAAGGTGGTGCATATGCTAGTTCTAACTCCTGAACATCGTGAACAGTAAGCCCTGATCTCATGCTACTTGCTATGGTATCAATTCTTTTGTCTACTCCTTTATATCCTGCGATTTGTCCCCCTAAAATTTTCCCTGTGTCTGGAGTAAATAGGAGTTTTATCGTCATGAACTGAGCTCCAGGATAGTATGTAGCATTGGAAGCAGAATAAGTGATAACCTTTTTATAACTAGTACCGTTTTGCTTTAAGGTTCTTTCACTTTCCCCTGTAACGGCTGTGGTCATGTCAAATACCTTTGCTATGGCAGTGCCTTGAGTTCCGTTATATCCCACTTTCTTTGAAGCTATATTGTCCGCAACTATTCTTCCTTGTTTATTTGCAGGACCTGCAAGGGGAATTATATTTTCCTTGCCGCTACCAAAGCTTTTAACAGCAACAGCATCTCCAAGGGCATATATGTTACTTTGAGAAGTCTTCATAAACTCATCAACTACTATTTCTCCTCTTCCCCCAAGCTTAATTCCGCTATCCTTTAAAAATTCTGTTTCAGGCCTTACGCCTACGCTCATTATTACTAAATCCCCTTTTATTTCACGGCCATCCTCTAAAAGCACGTAGTTATCACTAATTTCTACTACTTTGCTATTTAGGTATAAGGAAACTCCATTTTCTCTTATATGATTATGAATTTCATGGGACATATCACTATCAATAGAGGCAATAACGTGGTCTGCCGCTTCTATGATAGAAACATTTATTCCTAAGTGCTTTAAGTTTTCCGCCATCTCAATTCCAATAAAACCTCCACCAACTACAATGGCACTTGATGGTTTTTCTCTATTTATATACTCTTTAATCTTTAGTGTATCTGGAACTGTTCTTAGGGTATATACATGGTCTTTATCTATGCGCTTTAGATTTGGAACTATAGGCTTTGCACCAGGTGATAGCACTAAAACATCATAACTTTCTACATAACTTTCGCCGCTTTTATGATTTAAAACTGTCACTTCTTTTTTATCCGTATCAACACTTAAAACTTCATTTCTTACTCTTACTTCAACATTAAATCTCTTTCCAAAGCCCTCTGGAGTTTGTAATAAAAGCTCTTCTTGGTTCTCAATTACATTTCCAATATAGTAAGGTAACCCACAGTTTGCATAGGATATAAAGTCACCTTTTTCAATCATAATTATTTCTAAATCTTCTCTATTTCTTCTAAGCCTTGCGCAAACTCCAGCGCCTCCAGCAACTCCACCAATTACTACTACTTTCATAATTCATCTCTCCTTTTCTATCTTATTTCATCCCCATCCTTTGTAACTAAAACCATATCTTCTATATTGAACCCACCAATTCCCCTAATATACATAGGTACTTCTATACAAAATATCATTCCCTCTTTCATATAATATGAAGCAATTTATGTGCCAATAAATTAGGCAAAGCAAAGCCTATGGTATTCTAGTTTACAACCAGAAAAAAATGGTTGAATTGTATTCATCTAACCTATTTAACCCATTTTGCCCATTTAATTAAGGATGGAAACTTTATTCATCTTTACACTATTCTATAAATATTATCAAATTTCCTTTTTAGTCTTTTCACTTTACCTTTTGCATCCTTGTCCTACTCTTAATAAGGTTTCATAAAAAAACTATAAATCCAATGCGGTCTACTAACATATTATTGTCTCTTTATATTACAATAATCTACCAGATTAATCTTACCATGAATTTACATTAATCACGATGATAAAGACATGCCTTAAAGTTTCATCATAGAATCATAAAATTTAAATTAGTACATGCCCTATTGATTATAATATTTTTCATGTTATAGTTATAAGTAAATTAGGAAATATATGGATTAGACTTTAGAGAGAAATCATATTTAGTGATAGGGTGGTTTTATAATGAATAAAGAGTGTAAAAGAAAATATAATTTTACTTTAGCTATATGTACTTTTATTTTTATAGCAATGAATTTTATAGCAATTCATTTTGATAATAAGGGAGCAAATTGGATAACTATAAAGGTTTTAAGATCTATTGGAATTATGCTATGCATTCCTATAGGTATAGTTAATTATAAATGTAGTACAAGAGATACACCCAAAAAGAAGTCTTTAAAATATTTGTTTGCTTTTTCTTCTATTTATTTATTAGGAATAATTCCTCTGTTATATTTTATTTGGAGATATTAGAATAGTTGATAGTTATATAAGGTGAAAATGCGTTAGTTTAAGAATATTAATTCTATGAACTAGCGCATTTTGTTACCTATAATCATATTTTTCTGTATAATTTAATTATACTAACATATGTTAGCAATGTAATGCTTAAACAAGGCGAGTGATTTGCTTCTTGCTATTTGTCAATTGGCATTATTTCAATCTTCTCCACTTGGCATTTCTTCCCTATCCTATGGATTCAATTTTTTCCTCTCTTTTCAAATTATTAAACACTCGATTTATAGTAGACTCTCCAATATCTGGGCATTTTTTTCTTATGTCTTCTTTTGTAAAATACCCTAAAGTGTTTTCTATTGCTTTTTCAACTCTATTGGATTTACTTCCTCTTGCCTGTTCTATAAATCCAACTCTGCTCTCAAATTCTCTATATGCTGCTAATATAGTCCCTAAAAAATATTCCATCCAAATTAACTCATTATGTTGTCCTTCATGCCAAAGCATAGAGGATTTATTTAACGTTTCATAATAACTTTCCTTTGAGTCCTCTATTATCTTTTCTAAACTTATAAATTGTCCTACATTGTATCTACTTTTATAAAGTAAAAGTAACGTCAGTAGCCTTGCCATTCTTCCATTACCATCATTAAATGGATGTATGCATAAAAAATCTAAAATAAAAGAACTAATTAAAATTAAATCGTCAACTTCTTCATTTATTATCTCTTCTCTATACCTTGCACACAAATCGCTCATATATATTGGTGTACTAAAGGCATCTACTGGCTTAAATCTTATATATTTACTACCATCAGGCAAAATCTCTTCTATTATATTATCTTGGGTTTTCCATATCCCACCTCTCCCTGGACTGTATTTATATAAATCTCTATGAAGTTGAAGTATAACTCCTTCTGTTAAAGGTATAGCGTTATGTCCATTATGTATGGTATCTAAAACATCCCTATATCCTGCGATTTCAACTTCACTTATATCCTTAGGAGTAATCTTATTATTCACTATATCTCTTAATCTCTTATCGCTTGTATATATTCCTTCTATTCTGTTTGATGACTCAGCACTTTGTATTATAGATACTTCTTTTAGCGTTTTTAGTATTTGAGGGCTTTGCTTCATATATAGTTCTTCTTTTCCTTTATACTCATTTATCAAAGATATTAGCTTAACTATCCTTAATGGAACAGTCATGTTCCTTAATCTTTCTGATGTTAATGATTTCATTATTTCACCTCTTAATAACTATTTCAATAAAATTCTATCATAAATATGTCCAAAATTAAATAAACATATTCATTTGATGCTAAATGAATATGTTTATTTCCATAAATACTATATTAAAATATAATAAACCTATTCATCTCCTATGAAATGAATAGGTTTATTTTATAAACTAAATCTCTATTCTTTTTAAGCTTTTATTTTTTAATTATTCTGATTTACAACATTTTTTATGAATATAATTTTCATATCCTTCAGCCTTACAAATTTCTTCTCCTTGATATATAGGCTCTTTACAAAAATCACAGTCGTTATTAAACATTGCAGTTTTCAATGAATTTGGAATTAATTTTGGCTTTTTCTTTTCTAAATCCTCATCTCTTTTTCTTATATAATTATGGATTTTTGATGCATTATCCCTACAAATTAGCCAGTTAATATAGTAATCTAGGCTTCCTTTAAAATTAGCTCTTGCTTTTTCTTCAGCTACTTGGATTACATATTCCTCTAAGTTTACTGTTAATCTTTTATTATTCTCCTTCTCCATATAACTCTCCTACAAACTTGCTAACTACTAGCAGAGTATGCAGAAGTATTTGAAAGTGTTACTAGATTTAAATACTTCATTAGCGTTTTCTTTTTATAAATATAGCTCCTAAAATGCCTCCTCCTACAATAGATCCTGATAAAATATTCTTTTTTCTTTTATCAGCCTTTCCTTTTTCATAATATTCTTTGCATATATCAGATGCTATGGTAAGCTCTTCTGGTACATTATACTCCTCTGAATTGTAGCCAAGTTCATAAAAGTTTTTCTTTAGCTCCTCTAGTTTCTTATTCCCTTCTTTCTGTCCTTTATTAAACCATTGAAGACATTTTTCTTTTTCCAAACTCAAATTTTTATCTTCTTTTCCTGTAAATACTTTATTGAAGCCATATTGTACATAAGTATCTTCCAATACAGCTTGTCCTTTCTTATATCCTTCCATATATGCATTTTTAAAATCACTGTCTATATTATCTTCAAAAGCTAAAATTTCTTTCTCAGCTTTCCCATCTTTTTCACCTAAAAGACTATACTCTTTTATTTTATTATCCTTATAATCTTTATACCCTTTTTCATATCCTTCATTATAAGATTTTGTTAACAATTCAATCTTATAATTATTAGACTTATCAGCATTTTTACCATCTTTATAACCTTTATCATGTGCTTCAGCTATTTGATTTTCTATTTGCTTCTTTCCCCTTTCATAGCCTAAATTATACTCTGACTTGTACTCCTCAGCATGCTCACCTGAGTAAGAAGAACTACTAATCTGTTTTTGGTTATACCCATCATCATATCCCTTCTCATATCCACTCTCTCTTACTTTCGCCTTACTAATTGTTTCTTTTTCTGGAGATGTGGTTAATGAATTGGAATTACTCTCATATGGACATACACCATTACTATGCAAATGAGCATCATATCCATGATGATAATGATATGACCCAAGCCCTGAAGCATTTTTATTATCTCTATGTCCACCAGAAGAGTCTGTCCTTCCGGAATGAGCATATACACTATTAGCAACTATAGTGAAATTTAATACTACTGTGAATATCATCACCAGTAACCTTTTGTGCTTTCGGTTTGACATATTTCTTTCCCCCAATATCCTTTTTTAATATATAGCTAGTACTATTGAACTTGTTATTTCTTCTTATATATTCTTACAATAATTTAAAATTCCTTCTTAAAAATCATAATATATGTAATTTTTACAATAATGGGTAAGAAATCACCTATTTTTATTAAATATAATTTTCATATCCTTTTGTGCTGCAAATTGGTCAGTTAATATGATAATTTAAGCTAATCATTCAAACCACATATCAAAACTTTCTGATGCTTCTATTAAGCACTTACCTTGAAATATCTCTCTTAATAATAAAAAATCACTTTTTTCTGGTAATACAAGTTCTACTTCTTTATTAAGTCTTTCGCTTATTTTATAGAGATAAAGCACGTTCAAAGAAATCTTAATTTATTTATATTGCGAAACAAAAACATCAAACGTTCACGTTGAATAATACGATGTTTCTATAAATCATTTAATTATATAATTGTTACACATTATATAAGTCTTACATAACATTTTATTATAAAAAGCATATAATATACTGAAAAAATGTACAGCACATTTTTTAGTATATGGTAAGTTTAGGAGGAAATTGTTATGCCATTTGTACAAGTAAACCCTACTGATGATGTCTTTATTACAGAATATTATCCCAATAATAACTTTGGTAATGATACAGCTTTATTTACTGGAGAATATTTAAAGTACAATAATCAACCAGATGCTTTTAGGAGTTTATTAAAATTTAATTTAGCTGGCGTTATTCTTCCCGGAAACATCATATTAGGAGCTACGTTAAATCTATTCGTTTATAGAAAAGATAAAACCGACGCTCAATTATCGCCACAAACAGTTAGTGTATTTACAAATGCAAGTAACTTTTCACAGAACACAGTTACCTGGAATAATGCCCCTGCATTAAATCCAACCCCATATTCGATAAATGTAACTGATGCTGATGTCAATAATTATATTAGCATTGATATAACAAATATAGTAATTGGTTGGTTCTATGGTGTAATTCCAAACAATGGTATCACTTTAGCTGGAATAGAAAACACAATTGATACTATCATAGGTTATAGGTCTAATGAATGGACAATTACAGGACAAAGACCATTCTTAAATATTCAATATGGTATACCAGGACAGCCCTCCGAAATAAACATTATCCCTTTGGCTAATAGGTATTATTATATTGTAGAATCTGATTTGTCTTCACCGGACCCAATAAATATCCCTGCTAATTTATTCATAAATGATTCAGGAAATTTAACTAACCTTTTTGTAGGTCTCGGCCCGAATAGTTATAATAATTTATTTATAAATGGAATATTACAAATAGGCAAAATATACAGTGTAAGTCCGAATATATTGACTTTAGACACCGAAGGTACTACTATCTATAAAGGTACAACGATAATTTTAGAAATCATTCAGTTCTCTGCTTCGATCTCTTAACAGTGATGTAGCGAATTTATCTTTTGGATTTCACCAATTCTTAAATACCGAATATACTGATACTGAAAGGGGGGAGAGAAATGGCAATCATTAAACCCTATCTAAACAGCAAAAGATATTATTCAACAATTAGTGCCGGTACAGGAACTGGAGCAACATTTGCAATTGCTGCTACAGCTTCTACAGACGATACTGGCGCTACAGCCACAGCATTTCCGAGCTCATTCGCTTATTACAATTTGTTTATTAACGGAATAATGCAAACAGCTGATACGTCTACTGTTACTACAACAGCAATAACTATTCCTGGAGGAGACGTTCTAGACGGCGGTACTCCTGTTATGGTTCAATTCGTCATCAATTAATACTATTATCGCTTATTCTCGAGGGGTAGTTTCTCCTAAGTGGAATAAAGCTTTATTATAGAGCAATCTAGTAGCATATGCTTTCTATGATTGGACACCGATAAATCTGGGGCTGTCTCATAATGCATAAAAATGCAATATGAGAAGTCCCTTCTCTGTTTTATAATCAAATTTTATTTAAAACTTAATCATTTATAATATATTTGAGGCTATTTTAAAACTATTTTTCAACATACTATCAACGTATTTTTTAGCTTCTTGAATGTAAATTTCATCAGAAATAAAGTTTTGTTCTAGTAACTTCTTTGTTCCCTCTGACAATCTCATATCGCTAACAATCTCTTTGCCAGCTTTTTCTAAAGCCTGAAGATAATTAAAAATTATAGGGCGCAGTTCTTCTACTTGGGTACTCAAGAGAGCACCTTGTGAAGCATATATTTCACCAATCACCTCAGTATCCGCGTTACGTGCAACTCTTTTAATCCAGTGAGAAATTACTTGAAAATTGGACCTTTCAGGATAACCACAGTTTGATATCATGATTAGTTTAGGCGATAAGTGTGTTGTTAAATGTCGGCATTCTCCATCTTTATCTTTCTCCCAATAAGGACTGACTGTCACCATTAATCGATCCATAAAGACTTTTAGTCTACTGGAGATATTATCAAAATATAGAGGAGTAGCCAATATACGAATATCTGCTCCTTCCATAAGAGACATTATTTCAGACATATCATCTTTAATTACACATTGCCCTGGACTATTGAACCAGCAGGCTTTACAAGCTTTACAATGCTTAATCTCTTTTTCCGCCAAAAAAATATTAACAATTTCTGCGCCTGCCTCTTGCGCTCCCTTCAAAAATGCAGTTACTATTATATCAGTATTTCCTGATTTACCTTTGTGACTTCCGTTAATAGCTACAATTTTCATATTAAACACCATCCTTCTAATCTATAAACAATTATAGTAAATAACTACATTAATTTACAGTCTTATAATTCAGGAAAATTTTTGGTATACTATTCATAGAGAATAGTAACTATCTTTTATTTTTTTACACCGGACTATTCAATTTTCAAAGAACAATTTATATAAGGATGCAAGGTTGTCCTACGCCCTTGATTGTTTCTGCTTTATTTGTATTGTGACGAAAAAACATCATAAAATTCTAACCTGAATAATACAGTGTTTTAGTAAATTGTGCATTTTTCAGTTGTGACGTTAAATAAGAATATTGCTCAACAACACGAGAATGCTATGCTTCCTTTTCAAGAATAACCAAAGCATAGCAATTAAGGCTATCAGTATCACTCATTTGGTTTATCATGCTAACTGGCCAACCATCATTAAGCAATAAATTAAGTTTATCCGCATTATCATACTTACCATTTCGTTTAACTATAAAAGACATCTGTTTTTTCATAATATATTTGAAATACGACGTAAAAACACCGCAAAATTCAATTCTGAATAGTGCGGTGTCTTTATAAATTGTTCATTTTTCGATTGTTACCTCAAACGAGAATATTCCGAAGCTTTTATTATATTCATCTGTTTCAGTATCAAGTTTTGAGGTAAATACGACTTATTATTTTTGTGGAAATAATTTATTTTTATAGTACGCTTCTGCTTGATAAATTACAGCTAATGGATTATGACCTAAAACTCTATCCTTTACTGCAAAAACAGTTATAGGTGCATTGGAATACTTAATAAATAAACTATCATGCCCTACGCATAAACCTAAAATTATATTAAGTTCTGTTTTAGATTCATTTAAAAATATTGCTTGTCCTATAGGATTACACATTGACTCGTAAGTATCTGGGCTTACTTTTTCACTATCTTTAATATTTAAAAATTCTTTAGGTATGCTTCCATTTTTACATGCAACTGAATTAACCTCAAACCCATTATTTTTTAATATTGAACATAATATTTTTGCTTCTTTATTTAAACCTACACAGAAAGCTACTCCTAACTTTTTAAAATTACACTTATTTGCAAAATCCATTATCTCTTCAAGTCTTGTGTTTTTACAATATCCTTCTGCTTCAACTAATGCTGAGTTATATGCTAATTTATAATTTTCCTCTTCATTATATAACTTCTTTATTTTTTCTTGTTCTTCTTTTTCACTGCATGGACAATTACGAGGTAATTTTTCAAGTTCTCCTTTTTTACAATAATTTTCACTACACATAGCACAAGTATACATGTTTAACCCTCCCATTAATATTAAAAATATGTCATCACAAATTACCATTTTTAGTTAACTAATGATAACTATATCATATTTCTGTTGTAATATATTTGTATTGCGGCATAAAAAATACCGCATATTCACGTTGAATAATACGGTATTATGAATAAAGTCTTTAATTATATAATGTGTTACGCCTTATAAGAAGATTCTGAAGTAATCTATGTATTTCTATTATTGCTCTATTTTCCTAAGCTATCAATTTGATTTGTTATTCTTCTCCCAATCCTCCATTTGTTCCTTCACTACTTGAGATAAACTTGAAGTGTCATAATTAAAGATATCCTTTGCATATTTTTTAGGCATAATATCATACACATCCGCGCTTGCCAAGGCATCCTTATAGCTAACTACTTTATAGTTATCTTCAGTCTTTTGTATTTTTATATGTGCAGGAAATTCCCCTCCAAAACCCTGATTATTGTCGTAAACTCCTATGACATATCCGATTACATAAACACTTAGAATATCCCTTTTTAGTTCTTTGCCAACTATTTTATGAGATTCAAAAACAGCTTTATTATTTCGATTTGAGGAAGCAAAGTCAGATATGGATTTAGATACTATGCTTTCAAGCTGATTTTCCTGAATGAACTCTTCGATGTTAGATTTTTGTTTGTTACAGGCTATCAAGGTTATTGATAGGATTAATAGAATAAGTATCCTCATGTGTCTGAAGATTGTTTTCATAAATTCCACCTCATTTAAACTTATAAAAGCTTGTGGTCTATCAAACCTAAGATATATAATTGATTCGTCATTTTTACTATTGTAAACTAACTTATGTAAAAATTATAATACAATTTTCATATTAATACATAATTATACTTATTTAATATGGAAAATAATTTCTTTTTTATACGGTATTATGAATAAATTATTTGATTGTATATTGGTTTCATTATTTAAGAATAAGATGTACTGTAAATAGTATTTATTTTGCAATGCCTAAAGGGTATAAATTCATTTTACGGGCATAGGGCAAATTTTTTTCTAACTCCTGATATACAAATGGTGATCCGTGTCCAGGATAAATCTTTTGGGGTCTTGTACCGATGATTACTTCCCAAGATCGGGCAAATTCGATTTTATCTTCTGCCCAGATTGTTACTTTGTGAATACTCGGTAGACCGTTCATAGCAGCATCACCACAAAATAAGACGCCATTATCAAGCAGGAGTGAAATGGAATCAGTAGTATGCCCTGGTGTGTTGATGATTTTTCCGCATAGCTCTCCTTCAATTTCTTTAAGGTTACCCTCAGATACACAAAAACATCTTTTTTCAAACTCCTGGTTTAGCGGTGGAAAACGATGTTCTCCTTTTCCTAAAAACTCCATGATCTTACAGAAAAGAAGAGCTATACGGCTAGTACAGCCGCCAATAAAAGAGTTTTGTCCTTTATATAGAATTTCTAAGGCTTTTTTACTCATCACTACCTTTGTATCAGGCAGTTCCGTTAAAAGCTGATTCAAAAAACCTGCATGGTCGTCATGTGCATGTGTTAGAAATACGTATCGAATGCTTTCCAATTCTATATTTAATCTGGATAATCGTCTTTTAAAGTGCACAAACCCGTTTTCGTATCCTGTATCAATCAAAACATAACCATCTTGAATAGGGTATAGCCAACTATTTACAATCCGGCTTCCAGCATTAAGCATTTTCTCACCTACCATCTTCTATAAATTTCATTCGCCTTTTCTGCCTATTATGAATTAATTATAACATATATTGTAAATACCGTATTGTTCAGTTTTCAAAGAACATTATTTGTATTTTAAATATCATATTTATGTTGTAATTTATTTGTATTGCGACGCAAAAACACCGTAAAATTCAATTCTGAATAATGCGGTGTTTAAAATAATTATTCGATTTTTATTGTTGTGACGCTAAATTAGAAGATTGCGTACTAATGCTCCACTATTGATTTATAAATTATTAAGATATCATTTTTCTGCATCCTCTTTGGCGACCCATGTTAAAAATGACGTGTCTGCGCCCCCCATAGCAATCACCTTATTTTGATACATCATCACTCCTAAGCCATGCTCCTCATCCCATGTACATGTAAACTCGTAGCCAGTATATGCTATACCATCTTTAAAAATATTCATTATATGAATCCTTGATAGTCCTATCAAATCTTTAAAGTCTTCTTTATCCTTTATATCAGGCATAAGCTCTACTGCTTCATCCTCATCATAGCCATATTCACTTTGCAGTCCTGGATATTTTTCCATTAAGACTGTAATAATAGAATCCCTAATAATGTTCTGATTCTTTATAGCATAATTATAAGCGGCTATGTGTTCCTGAGAGATTGTCGGGTTTTCTTCAACCATGTCGCCACCAATATCTAAACTATACACTCCATTTAAATCAGTTAAAAATTCATTCCATGACTGTAACTCAATGGTTCCCTCATATCCAAATTCACTAAGAGAAACATTAGGTATTTTCATCTTAACAACTCCATTCTGTTTTATGTATCATTTATCTTTCTTGTTTACTACTAGGGCGTAATATCTTACTATTCTAACTTTATCACTAGTAACTATATCATGTATAACCATTTAATCCTAGATAAGCCATATATGAGAGAAGATTTTCAAGCAATTTTTTCACCGCATTATTCAATTTTCAAAGAACATTATTCTTATTTCAGATTTCAATAGTTATGTCGTCTAATAATCAGATTGCGTATTAACTGCAAATACAGACTATGCCCATAACTTATAGTTTCATAACTTCACTATATCCTTATTTTTTAACTATATTTTACTCCATAAGTTATAAGCATAAATAATCATAATACTTTCTTGAAATCCAATCACAAATATCTCATTTACTCCAGTTGCTAATGTAATATAATTTACAAAATTAAATACAAAATGCCATATAATTATTGGAATTAAACTTTTTGTAATAGTAACAATTTCAGCAGCAATTATCCCAAATACTAAAGCATTTAATATTTGGAATACTATTATTAAAATACTTCTATCTGCAAATACACTAGCAATATGACCTATTCCAAATACTAAAGCAGAAATAATAATAGATTTTTTTTAGGATATTTTTCTTCTAATAATTTTAAAATAATTCCTCTAAAATAGATTTCTTCTGAGATTCCTACTGCTATTGTAAAAAATAAAAGTGTAATAATATATTTTATACTATTTAGACGAATTCCAACTAACAAGAAAGAAGCCTCAGCAATTACTAACGGCAAAAAAAATAAAACTTTCTTTGCACTTCCATTTTCTATTTTTATTAATCCAATTTTTTTAAAACTAATTTTAAATTTGCACATATATACTATTGGAACTATTAATGAGATTAACATAAAACATCCTTGAATAAACATTGTTTGAATATTATTCATCATTAACACTTGTGTTATTACTCCAGATACTACTGGAAAAATCAAGATTACAAATGTCCATATTATAGACTTTAAAATAGGTTTATCTTTTATCATTTAATATTTACCTCTTCTAGTTATATAAATAATCCTTGCTACACATTATATTAAAATTGTGTACATTACATTTCTCCATATAACTTACCTCTAAGAACTTCTAATTGTTCTTTGAGTTTTTTATTTTCTATCTACAAATCCTTTTTCGGGAGACCACTCACAACTTCCACCGATAATATATCGACAATTACAGCAATCATCACCGTCACCCAAGGTTTTCGTTTCATAAGGATGGAGGCACTTTTTCATCTCAACACCTCTATCAAAATTACTTATAGATTATACAAATAATCTTTGTATGGAAATATAATACTTGTCCAACAAGAAAATTATACCATATTCCCAATTTCAATAGTTACATTACAATCTATTTGAATTGCGACGTAAAAATACCGTAGAATTCATTCGAATAATACGGTATTTGCATAAAATATTCGATTTTTAATTTTAGTCGTTAAATAAGAAGAATGCGTACTAATAATTATACTTATTAACTTTAGTCATTGCATCTTCTCCTCCAAGCAGTTCCAAAGATTAATGGATTCTTCCTTCGGCACCATAGCTGATTATCGGAGTATTATAATCATAAACAATGAGATACTCTTGATTCCTTGGAGGGGTGTCGCCGACATTGCCGACAAAACCCACGCTAAAGTAAAAGGTGGTGAAAAGTAGCTATCTTACCCACTTTAAGCCATTTTATTGAATTGAGTTCATCAACTCAAAGAAATATTTTGACTCTTGGGTTTTATAAAGATTGTACCAGGAATCTAGGGTTTGCGGTAAGAATACATCTAGAATTTTCAATATATGTAAAGCAAATTCAAGGGGAGCTATTCCAGAAGCAGTAATCAAACTTCCATCAGTTACTACACATTCCTGCTTATAATACTTTTCTCCATCATAGCTTGGGCAGACCATTTTAAGATACCCCAAGTCATTGCTTGTATGAGCTCGTTGATCCAATACTCCCCCCATAGCAAGTCCTATTGTAGCACCACAAATTGCCCCTACAACAATACCTTTCTCTAAATATTTTTCAGCCATTCTTATAATGGGAGCATGAATTGCTTCTGTCCATGTATTCCCACCAGGTAGAATCAAAGCAGCAGTATCTTTAACACTACACTCCTTAAGTTCAATTTCTGGCAATATTTTCAGACCTCCCATTGTAGTAATAGGGGTCTTGGTAATTCCTACAGTTACTACTTTTAGCGGCATTAATCCCTTTTTGTAGTACCTTCCCGAATTGATTTCAGTGCTTAAATAACCTATTTCCCAGTCTGCCATTGTATCAAATACATAAAGATATACTGTATTCTTCATTTTCTATTCCTCCACATTCATTTTATTGTTGCTATTTGTTACAGGATGGTCTCAAACTCCATCTCGATCTATTATATATTATCTTCACTGACAAATTAAGTCAGTGAAGATAATGGGCCATCAAATCTCTAAGAATTGCTGCCATAGCATCTTTAAAACTATTTGGTTCAAGCACCTTTATTGATTTACCATATTGAAGTAGAATATGAGGAACATAGGTATGGATTGAGTCTTCATCCATTAAAAAATTAGCTCTGCATTCAGTTCGTTCTATCAGATGATATCCTAAAAACCAATGTGCACAAAGGTCATTCAATGCTTCTGATTTGCCCTCAATTACTAAAGTGCAAAGTCCTACTTTGCTTTCTACATTCGATAATAAGTTTTTTGTAAAAAACTCACGTGCCGAAAAAGCTTCAGGACGCTTAAATGAATTTTTAGTGCTTATAATATTTACTATTCTATCTACCCTAAAACTACGAATTTCATTCCTAAGATGGCAAAATGCAATAGCATACCATTTATTGTTCCAGTAAAGCATCCCATAGGGGTCAACAACCCTATGCTGGGGATGCCCTTCATAACCTGCACAGTATTCAATTTCCATAGAGCATTCATTAGCAACAGCTTGCTCAATCTCCCTTAATATAGGTTTGACAGCTGGATCGCAAGTACGACTCACTACTTCAAATCCGACTAAATGACGATTAAGAACTTTTTCTTGTTCTTGATTCGAGAACATCTTTAACTTTGATGTTGCACTATTTAGTGCTTCCATAAAAGGATATCCTGCTTCCATTGCAAAAATGGAAGCATGTAAAAGTGATTTTTTCTCTTCAAGGTCAAAAAACAGGGGTGTTCGGATAAAATTGTTAAGCAAACTATATCCGCCGTTATGACCAGGCTCCGATATTATTGGCACTCCACTAACACACAATGCATCCATATAACGATAAACTGACCTTATGTTTATTTCTAACCTTTCGGATATTTGCTTTGCAGTTATTTTTGTACCTGAATTCAGCATCCATAAAATTGCTAGCATATTATCATTTTTTGGCATAATGCACCCCACTTCCCTAGATTTTTAATAGTATCATTTATAAATAAATGTAATGCACCTCATTGCCAAGACATATTTTTCTCATATTTAAGTTAGTATCTTTGACACCCTTTGTTTGTTAAAGGGAATCAATGGGGACAGTTCTTTTTCTTCATAATATATAAACTAATACTAACTATAGTTAAGTCGTCATAAATTACCATTATGAATTCATTATAGCATATTTTGTAAACACCGCATTATTCAATTTTCAAAGAACATTGTTCGTATTTTAAATATCATATTTATGTTGTAATTTATTTGTATTGCGACGCAAAAACACCGTAAAATTCAGACTTGAACTTTACGGTGTCTTACTAAATTATTCGTTTTTTCAGTTATGACGTTAAATAAGAAATTTGCCATTTATATTACTTTCTTCATCTTAATAAATTCATATTCTCCACCATTTGTTTTTTGCATATACTTCTCTACAAACTGAAATCCTATCTTCTCATATACTTTTATTGCTCGTTTATTAAATGAAGCAACTGCCAACATAATGCAATTTTGTTTATATTCAAACTTTTCCACTCCAAAGTTAATACCTGCGACTACAAATTCAGTTCCAATTCCTCTTCCTGTTAATTCAGGTTTTATACCAAAACCTATCCACATAACTCCATATTCAAAGATATATGAGTAAAAAGCAACTAATTCACTTTTATCATTAAGAACTGCGAAATAATGTCCTGTCCAATTATCCTCGTTAAGAAATTCCTTTAAATCCTCTTCATCAGCCGTCATGTCATAGAATGAATATATTCCATTGTACCTCCAATTATACGCAATCTCATTTGCATATTCTTTATTCATAGGAAGAAAAACATAATTCACTATTCACCCTCCTTGTGTGTAATTTATTACGTAATATATTACTATTGTTACTTAACTAATAGTAATTATATCATATTTATACACTAATTCATGGTTGATTTGATAATAAATACAAGGTAATTTTACTTCCTAACACCGTATTATTCAATTTTCAAAGAACATTGTTCATCTTTCAAATTTCAATAGTTATGTCGCCTAATTTTCAAATTGTGAAATAAAAAATACCGCTTATTCTTTTGAATAATACGGCATTTAGAAAAATTATTCGATTTTATAGTTTAGTTGTTAAATATTAAGAATATGCATATAACTAATCTTATTTTTTTGATTTTGAACGCAATAACAGAGCCACTATAAAACATATAATACTTGGCACTAAAAATATTATTCCATGAATTATATTATAAACATACAATGGTGTAGAAGCGTATGACGGAATTGTATTAGTATAATAATCATAACGTAAATAGATTAGATCTCCAAAAAAACATATCAATAGCACAATAGCAATACCAAATAGAATCTTTGCTAAAATAGATTTCATTATCTTATACTCCTTCACAAATTCCTATTTACTTATGGCATATTCTATACCAATACCAATTTTTTTTAATTGCTTTATCCATATTATAACATATTTTATAAATACCGTGCTATTCAATTTTCAAAGATCTATTTCTATTAATTAATTCGCAAATAATCATATTGCGTAACAAAAACACCGTAAAATTCAGACTTGAATAATACGGTGTTTAATTAAATTATTCGTTTTTTCAGTTATGACTTCAAATAAGGATATTGTTTATATTAAATTTTATCTAATTTCTTAAATAAATTCAAATTTGTTGATATGATTTTACTCACATTCTAGCGAATTGCACCATTTTTAAAGTTATCATACCATTGCGCCATTTCTTCGTCACTGTCAATCTTTAATATTTTAAAAATTTCATAAGCAAATTGAACGGCAGCAGTTTCATTTGCAGTAATGATTTTATTGTCAACAACTACCTGTGCAGGGATATAAAACGCTTCTCCCTTATATCCTTTTTGTTCTTGAAATAATTCTAGGCTGTCTCCTGTATGCTTTACATTGTCAAGCAATCCATGCTTACATAAGAAAGTAGTTGCTCCACAAATAGCGGCTACAGGAATGTGTAATTCTATGAGCTTCTTAATAAATTCTGCAATTTCCATATAATCATTCTTTTCTTCCGTTAAATAGTCAATGGGGTAAAATTCTACCTTTTATTCAAATGTTATTAAATATAGGGTATACTATAAATAAGTTAAATATTGATTTAAACGCTAGAAAAAATAGATTAATAAAGAATAGATTAAATTAAGTTAGGAGTGAGAGTAAATGAAAAGAATACCTTATGGGATTTCTAACTTTGAAGTGTTAAGAGAAAAAAATTATCTTTATGTAGATAAAACCTCTTACATAGAACTATTAGATAGATATGCCCCCTATAATTTTTTTATAAGACCTAGAAGGTTTGGCAAAAGCCTTTTTATATCAATGCTTGAGAATTATTATGATATAAATAAGAAGGATAAATTTGAGGAATTATTTGCTGATCTACATATAGGTAAAAACCCTACAGAAGAGAGGAATAGCTTTCTTGTTTGGAAAATAAGTTTTGCAGGGGTAGATGCAGGACATGGTGAAGAAGAATTAAGAAATAGTTTTAATTCAAAAGTTTTTTTATCTGCAATAAAATTTCTAAACAAATACTCAAATTTATTAGATGTTGATACTATTCCAAAGGGAATGGAAAGTGCAGAAATAATAGTGCAGTATATATCTTTATTAGCTAGTAAAATAAAAATACCTGTATTTGTTTTAATAGATGAATATGATAATTTTGCTAATGAACTTATTACAGGAGGAAGACAAAGTACTTATAGTGGCATACTTCATGGCGAAGGTTTTATTAAGGTATTTTATAAAGCTATAAAAGATGCAACAGCAGATAATTTTAATAGAATATTTATGACTGGGGTAAGTCCTATAATGCTTGATGATTTAACCAGTGGATTTAATATAACAAGGAACTATACCTTAGATAAAAATCTTAATGCTATGATGGGATTTACAAGAAATGAGATTTCCTCTATTATGGATGAGGTTGGAATAAAAGATAAATCCCTTAAGGAAAAGATATGTATTGATATGACTGAGTATTATAATGGGTATAAATTTAATGAAGACAGTAAATCAGTTTTTAATCCAGACATGTCCATGTATTTTTTAGATAATTATTTGGCTTATAATGAGTATCCTAAAGAAATGATAGATAATAATGTAAAAACTGATTATGGGAAAGTTAATCAGTTAGCTTATAATTTTAACGATAGAGAAGCTTTAGAAGAAATAATGACTACAGGAGAAACCTCTACTATATTAGTAGATAGATTTAATATTCATACTATGTATAGTGTGAAAGAAAATTTTAAATCCTTATTATTTTATCTTGGAATGCTTACAATAAAAGAGCACGGTCCATTAGGCACAGTTTTAAATATACCCAATTATGTTATAAAAACAATATATTGGGAACAACATTTCCAAAGAATAAATGAAGATTATAATATACAAATACAAAAGGTAAGAATAGCTGTTAATGAAATGAGAATGAATGGAAATATTCAGTCCTTAGTAGAACTTATAGGTAGCACATTAGAGGATTTATCTAATAGAGATTTAATAAAAATGGATGAAAAAAATATAAAAATGATGCTTCTTACACTATTAGGTGTAGATAGTACATATTTTATAAAAAGTGAAGATGAAAATAACAAAGGTTATGTGGATATAATGCTTAAGAAAAAGATTCAGTTTAAAAATATAACTAAATTCCAGTGGATTATAGAGTTAAAATACATAAAAGAAAGCGAAAGAGATACCTTAGAAAAGGTAAAAGAAGAGGGACTAAAGCAGCTTCAAGGATATGCTGAAAGTAAAATGGTTCAAGAAGAACTTGGAGAGGATGATTTAAAGAAGGTATTAATTCTTGTGGTAGGAAAAAAAGATATTTATACTGCAGAACTATAAAAAATTATAATTATAATAAAAAGCATTTAACCTTATAGGGAGAATGCTTTTTGTTTGAAATTTACAGGATATGATTATATAACTTAACCTGTTGCTAAAGATTACGAGGGGGATTAATATGGATTCAAGGGTATGTACAGATTTAAAAAAACTAAAGAATGAATCGATAAGCGTATATGATAAAAGTGACACAATCAGAGATAATATTGAATATAAATCCATTGAAATTACTAATGATAATTTAATAAGAAATGAAATATTAAAAGCTAGTGGAACAGGATTTGTTAATAAATCAATAGATTCAAATTTAGCTTTAACTCCAAAGTTAATTGTTAATGACTATTCTAAAGGGAGTAAAGTGTTAAGTGAACTAATATCTGAACTTAATAAGTGTGAAGAATTTTTTATATCTGTTGCTTTTATTACTAATAGTGGAATACTTCCTTTATTAGAAACTTTAAAATTTTTAAATAAAAAAGAAATTAAAGGTAAAATTTTAACTACTGATTATTTGAATTTTAGTGAACCAAAGGCCTTAAAAAAGCTTTTAGAATTTCCTAATATAGAAATTAAGTTATACAGCAAAGAGAATTTTCATACAAAAGGATATATTTTTAGATATAGGGATCACTATAAATTAATAGTAGGTAGCTCAAATTTAACACAAACAGCCTTAACTAAAAATAAGGAGTGGAATTTAAAGGTTTCATCTTTAGAAGAAGGTTCATTAACAGAAGGAGTTATTTCAGAGTTTAATCAACTTTGGAATGAGGCTGATAAGCTAACTCTTGAATGGATTCAGACTTATGAGGATATATATAGAAAGCAAGTTGAGTTTGCTAGAAAAAGTAAAGTTCCTAGACTTTCTCAATATAAGCTAAAGCCTAACAAGATGCAAGTAGAAGCAATACAAGGGTTAGAAAGACTTAGAGAAAATGGACAAGACAGAGGTCTTTTAATTTCTGCAACTGGAACAGGTAAGACTTATTTATCTGCCTTTGAACTTAGAAATTATAATCCTAAAAGAGCATTATTTATTGTACACAGAGAGCAAATAGCAAAACAGGCTTTAAATAGTTTTAGAAATGTCTTTGGTGATACAAGAAGCATGGGAATATTATCAGGTACTAGCAAGGATGTGGACAAGGATTTTATTTTTTGTACAATCCAAACATTGTCAAAGGATGAAGTATTACAATCTTTTGATAAAAATAAATTTGATTACATTATAATAGATGAAGTTCATAAAGCAGGTGCAAATAGCTATCAAAAGATAGTTAACTATTTTAATCCTAAATTTCTTTTAGGCATGACAGCAACACCTGAAAGAAGTGATGATTTTGATATATTCAAAATGTTTAATTACAATATTGCATATGAAATACGATTGCAGCAAGCCTTAGAAGAGGATTTACTTTGTCCATTCCATTACTTTGGAGTTTCTGATGTTACAATTGACGGAATTGAGTTAGATGATAAGACTGACTTTAAATATTTAGTGGCAGAGGAAAGGGTAAAGCATATTATTGATAAAATAAATTTTTATGGATATTGTGGTGAAAGAGTAAAGGGATTAATATTTTGTAGTGATAAAAAAGAAGCTAAAGAGCTTTCAAATATATTTAATATAAAGGGATATAAAACTGTTGCCTTAACAGGAGAAAGCTCACAAGAGGAAAGAGAAAAAGCTATTGAAAGATTAGAGCAAGATGAAACTTTAAATTCATTAGATTATATTTTTACAGTAGATATATTTAATGAGGGAGTAGATATTCCTTCTGTAAATCAAGTTGTAATGTTAAGACCAACTAACTCCTCAATAATATTTGTACAACAATTAGGTAGAGGGCTTAGAAAAAATAAATTTAAAGAGTATGTTGTAATAATAGATTTTGTAGGTAATTATAACAGTAACTTTTTAATCCCAATAGCTTTATCAGGGGATAGAACTTTTAATAAAGATACTATTAGAAAGTATGTTATGGAAGGTACAAGAGTTATACCAGGTTGTTCTACTATTAATTTCGATGAAATATCAAAAAAGAAAATATTTGAATCAATAGATTTAGCAAATTTTAATAATATAAAGTTAATTAAAGAAAGTTATTTTAATCTTAAACAAAAAATTGGTAGAATACCTAGTTTAAGTGATTTTGATAAATTTGATTCTATAGATCCATTAAGAATTTTTGCGACTGAATTAGGGTCCTATTATAATTTCTTAAAAAAGTATGATAAAGAATATACTGTAGAGCTTAATGATTTACAAGCTTTATTTATTGAGTTTATTTCTAAAAAGTTAGCTTCAGGTAAAAGACCGCACGAACTTATAATGATTAAAAATATAATACATAACAAAGTAGACTTAATAGGTGAGTTAAAACATGAGCTTAAGGAAATTTATAATATAGATTTTAAAGAAATTACTGAAGCAAATGTAATTAATGTATTAACGAATGAATTTCCGACGGGATCAGCTAAAAAAACTTATTCAAAATGTATCTTTTTAGAAAGACAAGATAACTATTATATAACTTCATCTAAGTTCAAAGAATGTATTGAAAATAGCTATTTTAAAGAAATGGTTGTGGAATTAATAGAGTTTGGATTAAGTAGATATAATAAAAATTATAGTAATAGGTATATGAATACCAACTTTCAATTATATCAAAAGTATACATATGAAGATGTGTGCAGACTGTTAGAATGGGAGCAGGGGGAAGTAGCTTTAAATATTGGTGGTTATAAATATGATAAAATTACTAAAACTTATCCTGTATTTATTAACTATGATAAGTCAGATGATATAGAAAACACTATAAATTATGAGGATAGATTTGAATCAGAATCACAATTAATAGCAATTTCAAAGTCAGGTAGAACTATAGAATCTCAAGATATTGTTCAAGCATATAATGCAGAAGCAGATGGAGTAGAAATGACTTTGTTTGTAAGAAAAAATAAAGATGATAAAATTTCAAAAGAGTTTTACTTTCTAGGAAAAATAAAAGCAGTAGGAAAGCCACATCAATTTACAATGAAAAATACTACAAAAACAGCTGTAGAAATAAGATATAAATTAATTACACCAGTAAGAGAAGACATTTATGATTATATAATATCATAGGAATATAAAGCAAAAGATGTAGCACTATTATTAGCGGTGCTACACTTTTTCTTTAACTAATTGCTCTACAGCAGGAATATCAGCAGGAGCCCAATTTAAAGAAATTAAATTTTCTTTAGGAATCCAAATAAGTTTATCGTGTTCATTAGCAGTAGGTTCCCCTTCTATTAATTTACATCTAGCAGTTGTTAAATTAACTATAAATTTATCATATTCATGAGTATTTTCATTAAAAACATCTATAAAGCTTATAGTACAATCAAGCTCTTCTTTAATTTCACGAACTATAGCATTATCTAAAGATTCACCTTTTTCGATTTTACCACCAGGAAATTCCCATAGGTTAGGAAGAGACATTTTAGTTGACCTTAAGGCACATAAGATTTCATTATTTTCATTTTCAATAATAGCACCAACAACTTTAATTAACTTTTTCATGTATTTCACCTCCAATAACATTTTAACTAAATAACATTGCTTAAGTCAATAATACAAGCTTAATGTACATTTGGCTAAGATACTCTTTTAACGCGTTATAAAATATATTTGATTTATTTCAAAGCAATTTACTAGAAAAACAAGTTTTTAATGACATAATTCAGTGTAACGAAATTACAAGAGAGTATGGATTGAAGCTTTAAGAAAAAGATATTCTTTAATATTTAAAAATTCTTTAGGTATGCTTCCATTTTTACATGCAACTGAATTAACCTCAAACCCATTATTTTTTAATATTGAACATAATATTTTTGCTTCTTTATTTAAACCTACACAGAAAGCTACTCCTAACTTTTTAAAATTACACTTAATGGCCATTTATTTTATTAATTAGGAATATTATCAATTGAAACACTTGCAAATATTAAATTTTAAAAACCTAATTATAGCGTATATGCATCCTAAAGAACATAGTCTTTATTGTTTATATTTGAACTATTAATGAAAAAAACATTAATTCCATAATTAGACTATAAAATTGGTAATAATAGCAAGAACAATATGAGTTAATATCATATAATATAATGTGAAAAATTTTTATGGAGAATTATATATGGAGCAAAATGAAATAACTTTAAATCACTCTACAAATTACAATTCAATTGAGGATAGTCTTAGAAATGGTCATCATGGCTGGCGTGCTTATTGCCATAAATGTCCCTATCTTTATTATTTATACCGTTTCCCATATAAAGCACCTACTTATCGACATCCATTTTTATATGAATATGGATGGAATATGAATGATAGAATGATACAAGAACCCTATTATGAACCTCGAAATAATAATTTACGCCTTGTTATAAACTCTGATAATACAAACAGATTACCTAGCCACTTTCGCAAAACTACTGATTTAAATAATCTTAAAGGTAATAACTCTATAAACTTAAATGGATTAGCTAATTTAAATATATCTGGTAGTTCTCAATTCTCTGAAAATGGTCTTATATTAGTTAAACAATCCCTGGGCAATGCTATGCCAATAATTATAGTTGACTTAAGGGAAGAATCACATGGATTTATCAACGGTATAGCGATAAGTTGGGTAGATAGCCATAACAAGGCCAATAAAGGCTTGACTAAAGAAGAAGTTTTATCTGATGAAAATGCGAGATTACAAAGCATCTTATTAAACAGACCAATATCTATTGGCAATAGAACACTAATACCGAAAAAAGTTGAAGATGAAGAAAATTTAGTTCGAAGCTACGGTATCTCATATATGCGTATACCGGTAACAGATAAAGAAAGGCCTACTAATGCTATGATTGATTATTTTATAAAATTCGTTAATTCATTGCTTCCAAATACCTGGCTACATTTTCATTGTAAAGCTGGGGCAGGAAGAACAACTACTTTTATGGTAATGTATGATATGATGAAAAACGCTAAAAATGTCAGTCTCCAAGATATAATGAATAGGCAGGTCTTACTAGGAGGAAAGGATCTACTTAGAGATGAATTGCACCCAATGAACCGCTCCAAAAAAAGAGCTGAATTAATAAAAAGATTTTATAGGTATTGTGTTGAAAATAATGACAACTTTAAAACTACATGGTCACAATGGATTAGACAACATAGAAATTAAACATCACCATTTATTCGAAGCTAATTGAAAAATTGCGAGAGCACAAGTTACGATAGAGGTGGGGGCAAATATGAAGAGTCTTCTGGGGCAAGCCTCCAAATATAGACTATGATTTATCATTAGATATTGTATAGATGAGTAATTTACTACATTAGAAAGAACGGCAACGTATCGGGTTTAGAAAATATTGTCTTAGGGCTGTTTTTGCACCAATCGTTGCTGTACCCCTACTTCCATGATTTCTTCCTTTCAATTTGAATTCTTAAAAAGAAATTCGCTTTTTTGCTATTCAAACAATTCTCAAAGAGCATTATTTGTATTTTAAATATCATATTTATGTTGTAATTTATTTGAACTACGACGATAAAAATACCGTAGAATTCATTCGAATAGTACGGTATTTGCATAAAATATTCGATTTTTAATTTTAGTCGTTAAATAAGAATTATAGTAATTAAAAAGTACTATCAAAATAATTGTCATTTTCTACCTTACAAATTCGTATCATATATTTTGAATACCACATTTTCTTTCCCATTTCCTTTGCTTTCATGTGCGAAACATTGCATTTCCATTCATTAATACTCTCTAAAGAATCCCAGTATGATATTGTTGTCCCAAATCCTTCTTCATCTCTAACACTTTCCGCTCCTAAAAAGCCCTTTTGTTTAGAAACAATATTAACTATCTCATCAGCTACTTTCCCATATCCATTATCATCTGAAGTTCTTATGGATGTAAAAATAACTGCATAATAAGGTGGTTTAGGTGTTTTCACTATTTTGCTCATATTAAAGTAACCTTCCATTAAAAATTAATATATTTATGATAATATGTTCAATAATTGTAGCGTAATAATTTACTATCATGAATTAATTATAGCATATTTTGTAAATACCGCACTATTCAATTTTCAAAGAACACTCTTTATTAATTACTTCGTCATTTAATCATAAAACGCAGTAAGCGCTAAAACCTACTGCGTTTTAATATTCTATACATAGCCCCTATTTTTACAAATCATCCCCTAATCTCTCCAAAGGAAAATTCCTCCCTGGGCAATTAGTAGCATTAAGCTCGCCATGGCCATGTATTTTATTAATATTGTATTTACTACAAATATAGCGGGATAATTTCACCAAAGCTTTATACTGAACTTCTCCCATCTTCTCTGTATCAAAGTTTCCCTCTAAGCAAATTCCTATGGATATAGCATTATAATTTATGCAGTGAGCACCTATAGCTTTTCCATTTCTGCCTACATAAATCCTTCCATCTTTCCTAATAAAATAATGATAGCCACAGCCTGACCACCCATGGTTTAAATGCCATCTATGAATGTCCTCTATGCTGCATTTTAATGCCGCTGCATGATGTAAAATAATCATCCTAGGAACATTGCCATAGTCAAGTCCCTTAAATACCAAGTTGGAATTTATTATATTCATAATACCCCTCCCTATAAAAATCTAATATTTTTACTCTTTATTTCTCCCTTAACTTCTAACTAAAAAAAGGCTCAAAGAGCCTTTTTTTCTAAGCCTTATATACTTCTGTTGTAGTTCTTGCAACTATTTGAGCTGAGTCCTTTGAAACTAAAGGATTTTTCAAATCGAATACTGTGTGTTTTGCCAAGACTACATCCATAAGAGCTTCTACTTCTTGTCCAGTTAAATCCTCTTTTATTTCACTTAAAGAAATAGAAATCTTTTTCCCTTCGCTATCAGTGAACTTCATGCTTAAAGTCTTATCCATGTTCACCCCTCCTTACCTTAATAATTCACTTTAGGAATTTACCCTAATAGTATGTTTTTGTTGATTCTACGTATTGAAATTGTTTCATATTTCAATACATCTGCCATAGCAACCGCCACAGCGTAAAGATCCTCATCTGTTGCAGTTAAACTAATCTTGGATATGGTCTTGTTTTTAGTTTTCTCCTTACCGTCATCTCCTACCCCTGTTACTACCTGTAACACTAAGTCGGAATCATACCTATCAGCAACTACAGCCATCTCTATCCCTCCTTTATTTTTGTTTTCACCTATATATATGACTTTAAAAAGATAACTGCAAAAAATATTTTTAGTTTTCTAATCATATAAAAAAGAGAGGCTCCCTCTTTTTTCAAGGTAGCCTCTCTTCTTCATGGTGTTCCATAGCAGAAAGCAATATGTTAGAAAACTTTAAAAAGGCTTTGGTCAATTCCTCCAACCTTGTATCCAGTTTTACTAATAGATATATACTAACTGCTACTGGGAATCCTAGGTTACTAATAAGCTTAACTAATTCGTCATACATATTCCCACCACCCTTTTTAAAATTGAGAGTTGAGAATGGAGAATCTCAATTCTCAACTCTCAACTATCAATTAATATATATGTTCCTTAAGCATCTTCTGCAGTTTTTTAATGGCTTTATCTTTTATGTACCTTACATTGTTATAGCTTTTTTCTCCTCCTACTGCTATTTCCTCTAAGGTATTATTGTTTATATAAAAACTACTTACCACCATTTTTTCTTCCTCAGAAAGCTTATCTATAGCTTCATATAATTCTTTTGTTTTTTCGAAGGCTAAGATTTCATCTTCTATGGTAAAATAGTAATCCTCATTTAAGTGAACGAACTCATCTGGTATTTCTCTATGATGCTTAATCTCTTTTTTTAAGAGAGCCTTGTAGTTTAGTTGAACAGCTCTTATGCAGTATGGGATGAAGTAGTCTGGCTCTCCTTTATACATATTTACAGCCTTTATTACGGAGAGATATCCATGCTGTACTAAGTCCTCATAATCGTAACACTTTATTATGTATCTTGAAGATTCTTTTAGTATGAGAGGCATGAAATACTCTATTATTTTTCCTAAGGCTTCCTTGTCATCCTGCTTGGCTTTTATAAGAAACTCATTTAAAACAACATGGTTTTTCATGTTTAATTTAATACCTCCCCTAAAAATTTTTCTGTTTTTCCTTTACCTCTAATTTTTCTTATATCCCCTCCAGTGTTCCTAATAAAGCTGCACATCTCCACAAGCCTGCTATAGGTTCTGTCATTATACCGTTCCTTTAATTCATTGATGCTTATATTTGTGGTTATAATCGCTGGCAATCTTGAGCTATTTCTCTTTTCTATAACTTGATATATCATAGCCCTTGTCCACTTATTATCCTCCTCTGCACCTAAATCATCAATTATAAGCAAATCTGCATTTTCTAAACTATTTAAAACCGTAAACACTCCTTCATCTCCCCAAGTTCTCTTGCTTTGACTTATCCTCTCCGTCAATCCTATAGCTCCTACTGCTATTACGGGAATGGATCTATCCATAAGTGCATTAGCTATACAGGAAGAAAAGTAGGTCTTTCCATTTCCAGGTTCTCCGTAAATCAACATGCCTTGATTTTTATTTTTCATATGGTGAAATTTTTCTATGTACTCAAGGGCTATTTTATATAAGCTTTTATTGCCTACTCTATGATCCCAATTTTTAAGGGTGCATGTCCTAAAATTCTCATCCATCATGCTGTTGGCTATAACCCTTTTAAGCCTTATTTGCTTTTCTCTATTTTCCTCTTCAAATCTTTCTCGCCTATAGATTTCCCTTCTACATTTGCAGGCCCTTGGATATAGTCTAGAGCCAAAATATAAATCCACCACTATGCCTATGGGTTCTTTGCAAACTTCGCAAGTTTCAATTTTATCCCTATATGCTAAATCCAAGTCCCTCATCCTCCACTTCTTCAAAATCTCTTTCTTGACTCTTTTGGTTTAAATATCCCTCAAATTTAGTTCCAAACAAAGTTTCAGGTCTTAAGTATTTCTCCATTTCCGTTCCTAGCCATTCCTCCACTTTGTTATCCACCACTTTATAAAAATCCTCTAAAGCAAAACCTTCCTTCACTCTCCCCCGTATAAGCTGCTGTGTTTTTTTACTGCTCACTCTGTAGTTCTTACTAGCCTTTTCATTCAAGTAGTTCACAATTGAGGTATATATATTATTAATATCTTTAATAGATGAGTCTTTTAATAGATTAATCTTTTGTTCAGGTTTTAAAACCGTAGGGGTTATGGTTTTATTTACATAGGGCTCAGTATTTAAAACCGTAGGATTGGTTTTAAAATCCGATATCAGCTCTATAAATTTAGAACCAATACCGTAGTAAGAAAACATTCCATTCTCAATTATAGTTTTATGCTCAAGTATATTAACATTCGACATCTTTTTCAACCTTCTATATACAGCATCTTTTTTTAGTTTTAATATAGGCAGACTTTCTATTATCCCTTCATATTTCACCCAATAATAAATTCCATTATCTATCTCTTCTTTTACCATACGTCCGCTATCTTTAAAGTCAACAAAATACCTTAATATCAGTGCATCTACAGTGTCCAAGCCAAACTTCACTAGCTCACTTTGCTTAAATCCAAGTATTGTATACTTCACAAAGACCCCTCCCTTTTAACAATCAAAATTCATTTCGCTTTGAGTAAAGATTTCCATCCTTTTCACATCATAAACTTGACTAATTAAAACCTGACTATTCATCCGGGGATAACTTTTTCCATTCTCCCAGCTCCAATACATCTTTTGATTAGTACAGCACCGCTTTGCTGCTTCCGATTGAGTCCACCCTTTAGCAATTCTTAAAATTTTAAGCTTTGTATTCCAAGGCAAGTCATTAATTAATTTTTTCATTAAATGGCCCCCTTTCAAATTACAAGAACATCTGTTTGTATTAGTATTAATATTACTATAACATCATCCATTTCCATATTCAACCATATTATGGCGTAAATTCCCTTATTTGTATTGATTATTCTGTATTTTCTGTCTTTAGTGTAAATTATCAAGGTTTCATCGACACATTAACGTAAGGTACGTTAATTTACGTACTTGACGTAACTTTAGTGGAAAATATGATAATAAAGGTGGGGATATAATAAAAACCGACAGGGTGTTGAAACCTGTCGGTTTTAGGGTTGTTTATGGAGTTATTATGCGCATAATTGTAAGCCATACACCGTATGTTCTTTGTTAATCTCAAACTGTCCTTATCAATAAATTAATATAAATTACACACTCAGTCCTGTTATAATTACTAAATGAAATTATTTCAGCTTTTTTGCTCAAATTTATCACCCCTAGAACACTCCCCCTGTAACTTCACTACAAGGGAATTGTATTATTTTCAGGGGAACTTTTCAATTATTATTGAGGGTACTTTTAGATTATCATAAACAGGTGTAGTTTTTTATTAAATATAATTTTTGATGATAGAAACTTCAGATGATAAAATGTTCTATCTAAAGCTTTTATTTTTACTTATTCTTTTTACAATATTTTTCATGAATATAATTTTCATATCCTTTTGTGCTGCAAATTGGTCAATTAATATAATAATTTAAGCTAATCATTTAAACCACACATTTCTATAAACCACCATTCAGAAACTAACCATTCCTCAAATCTTTCAAACCACATATCAAAAGCTTCTGATGTCTCAATTAAAGACTTACCTTAAAATATCTCTTTTGATAATAAAAAATCACTTTTTTCTGGTAATACAAGGTCTACTTCTTTATTAAGTCTTTCACTTATTTTATCCTCTAAATCAACTAATTCTATATAACTTAAATTATCACTAAAAATTGCAAGATCAATATCACTATTCTCTGTAAAAGTACCATCAGCATAAGATCCAAATAAATATAAAGCATCAACCTTATCTTTAGGTATTAAATCCTCAATTTTTTTGTAAATTAACTTGTGATCCATATTGTTACCACCTCTCAGTAATTTTAATAATAGCACATGGACATTATTATTCTATAACACAACTTCTTCGACAGTTGTAAATACTCTCCTAAATTTTATCTAATTTCCTTTAAACACTAGATTAAAACTATGAAAAATATATTAACTTCAAGCGTATTACTTCCGTGCCAATAAAATAGTACAAATCTTGCAAGTCTTTTAGGCCCACTAAGACTTGCAGGATTTGTATTTTCTTTAATATAAATGTACTTAATTAAAATTCCATCCCACTTAGCACATACTTAAGCTTTTTCAATTTCTCCATAGTAAATGTTTTATACTCTTGCCCATCTTTTCGTCTACAGCGTCCCATTATCTAATGTCATGACTTAGGTTCTTTCTCATTCGAAGAAATTAAATTTAATTCCTTCTTCCTTTATACATTCTCAATGAACTTCTCAAAATTATCTGTTTCTTTAAATCTAATTTTATTACCCAGTGCTGCGAAATGCTTATATCCACATTGAATTTTTTTATATTCTCTTTCTCTTAGCTCTTCCGCTAAAATGTTTCCTTTGGTTTCAACTACAAAATAGAGTTTTTCTGTATTATCCTTTTCTATTAATACTGCCCAGTCTGGATTGTAACTTCCTAGTGGTGTTTCTACTTTAAACCAATCTGGCAATTTAATATACATTTTTACACTATCATTTTTTTCGAACTTTTTAGCGAACTCTGCCTCTACATCTGAATCATAAATAATATAATCATAAACAGACTTTTTACTTTCAATCATGTTCTTAGATAAATATCCACTGAGCTCCTCAGTTTCAAATAGTTCCTGAGCATAATACTCACCATCACCTATCTTTTCATACTTAATACCATCAACTATCATTAATCTCATTTTTCTTTTAATAATACTAGCTACTTCATCCATAAACTTTTGAGGATTCTTTTTAAAATCACTTAATCTTTCCGATTTTTTTAGTATTTCTACTAATGTTCTTCTAGTCAAATTTGTTCCATTTTGTAAGAAAGTGATTATATCTGGTAATATAAAATTAGGCTCTTCTATATCAATACTGTATCTATTATTTTCTTCAGTTGTTGTTCCAGCTTTAGTTATATCTATTTCTGCTTTTGAATAAACTAACTTAGCTTTATTAATACTAAGAGTGTTTTTTATTTCTTTAGCACATTTACTTATAAGTTCATTAGAATCAAATTCAACTGAATATGTTGTCTTGTATTTTATTCTATCCCATAACTCCTTAAATTCTGGACTTAAATATCTTATTTTATTTAAGTGTACAGGCTTTTTATCTTCTCCATTCTTTACATTTAAGCTACCAGCTAACCTTTTAAGATTAGCAACTATTTGAGTTTCTATTGCTTTAAATTCTTCAGGTATATCTACCTTTTGCTGTTTTAAAGCTGTTCTTAGTTCATCTGTTATTTTCCCTTTATCATCTATATATCTAACTTCTTTTAGATAGTTGAATATCTTTTGAGAACCTTCTTGTTCTAAATATGTAGATTCTCCATCTTTTGATATTATAATATTAGCAAAGCTATGCTTCTCAACAACACCAAATTTAATGCCTTCATCTTCTTCATATTCATTTTGTAGCTTTCTAGCAAAGTCTTCATAACTTTCATTAGCCATTACAGTTAATGTGTTTACAGCAAAACCGTATACTCTTTCACCTTCTTGGTTAACTGCTAGTCTTAAACCTCTACCTATTTCTTGCCTCTTTTTTGATTCTGACTTTGTTTCATTTAAAGTACATATTTGGAATACATTTGGGTTATCCCAACCTTCTTTTAATGCTGAATGCGAGAATATAAATTTTAATTTTGTATCGAAACTCAGCAATTTTTCTTTATCTTTCATTATTAAGCTATATGCATCCTCATCCGCTGCTGTTGAACCACTTGTATCTTTTAATGCTCCCTTTTTATCCTGTGCAAAATATCCATTATGAACTAATTCTGCCGCTGTTTCTGTATCCACATCATTAAATAGAGCTTTATACTTAGGGTTTTGTATAGATTTTTTATATTCCTCTTCAAACCAAAGGGCATACTTTCCTTTTTGCGGATTTCCTTCTTTGTCTATAGTTCTATAGTTTGCAACTTTATCTATAAAAAATAAACTAAGGACCTTTATTCCTTCTTTTTTAAGTCTAAGCTCTTTGTTTAAATGCTCTTCAATAGTTTTTCTTATTTGAGTTCTTTTCATTATATCATCATCAATTTCACCACGAATTTCTCCCAATCTTATAGGTTCATGTCCTACAAAAGAAACATATTCATCTCCTTCTTTGGCATTTATCTCTGTGATTTGATACCCCTTATATACCGCTCTTTCTCCAGAGAGATCATATAAATCATTTCCTACTTTGCATTCTTTTGCACTTCTAACTATTGTTCCTTTTTTATCATCCCATTTATCTATTTCAATTTTTGCTTTAATTGGTGATTTTTTATTATTTACGCTTATAAGCTTTATATAGGCTGCATTATTGTTATCCTTTGAAATAACACTGGCAGCCTCTATTTGTTTTACTAATTGTCTTTCATAGGCATCTACAGCATCTAGTCTAAACATTAAATTATGTTTATGTTTATGGGTAGCAGAATACCCCACTGTACATAATGGATTTAATGAATTAATCGCATCCATGGCTTTCTCTGTACTAGCTGAACTTTGGGGTTCATCTATAATTACAATAGGATTAGTTTCTTTTATAAATTCAATAGGCTTAACCCCATTAGTTTTTTCATTGTCTATATTAATTACATTACTATCCTTGTTAAAGGATTGAATGGTCATAACCATTATTCTTATATTGTCACTGGTTGCAAAATCTCTTATAATATCTAATTGTTTTGCTTTATATTCATAAGATTTAAATATTACATTATTATAAAGTCCTTTAAAATGTTCTGTCATAATATCTATAGACTTAACAACACCCTCTTTAATGGCAACGGAGGGAACTACTATCACAAACTTTGTAAAGCCGTATTTAGCATTAAGCTCAAATATGGTTCTTAAATAAACATAAGTCTTTCCTGTGCCTGTTTCCATTTCCACTGTAAATTTAAAATTATTTTTACCTAACTCCTTTAAAGTTGAAGGTTTAAGTCCATTTTTAAGTTGAATATCTCTTACATTTTTTAAGAGATCCTCCTCATCTAGCTCTAATCTATTACCTATACCTGTATTAGTTATAAGCTTACCTTCTGTTCCTGCTTTGTCCATTAAAGCGGATACCGTAAAATTTGATTGTGCTGGGGTTTGCCCCTTAAAAATATTAACTATAGAAGAGATACTTTCCTTTTGATAGTCTAAATCTGGATTAAATTGTAGTTTCATTTAAGTTTCCCTCCTATATGCTCATTACTTCATTTATATTATTTCTCTTCAATATTTCTATAGCATTAGTTTTTACAGAATCCGTTTTAAATCCATTATCCTTAAATACTATTCTAGTAATTTCAGGGGATAGCTCATTTTTTAAATCCACAATACCATTAACCACATCTAAAGTAATCTCATTATCCAGACAAATAATTAAAGCTCCAAAGCCTATACTAAATACTTTTTTTCCACTAATTTCTCTAACTTCAATAGGATAGGTTAAATCAATGCCATACTTAAGCATTATTTCATAAACTACATCTTCCTCTATTCTATCTTCCACAAAATTATCAACCATTTCGTCTAATCTGTTTGCTATATTTTCATAACTTGGATTCCAAGGCTTAATATTAGAAGAATCTAACTTAAACACCTTAAATCCAATATCTAAATCCTTAATGCCTTCTTTATCTTTGTTTTCTTCAACAATTTTATCCCCAGCACGTCTTATACGCTCTTTTCCTATTTCCCATATGTTTTTATAGCCAGCTTTAAAAGCTTCTGATTTTTCATCTATTGGTTCAGGTAACTGAACCATTATAAATTTAAAATTCATATTTTTGCTTTGGTTGTAGTCCATTAATGCGTGAGCAGTGCTTGCACTACCACTGAAGAAATCCAGTACTATATCACAAGGCTTTAAGTTTGCAGTAAACATTAAGTGCTGAAGCATTTTTATAGGCTTTTTACCACTATTGAATGCAACTCCACCTTCATGCCTTATGTTTCCAAAACCTCCACTATAATCATAGAAATTCACAATAGGTTTATATTTTAAAGAAATACCAGCTTCTATCTCTCTAGTTCTCTCCAACGGTACACCTGAATAAAACTTGCCTCTAATGGCATCTTCTTTTAAGGGCCCAGTAACATAACGATATCCTAAACCATCTTCACCCATGTTATGAATTTTATATAATACACCAAGTCCATCTAATGGCTTCCTATCAATCAAGTATTTTGCTAAAAATTCAGCAGCTGTTCCACTTTGTTTAACAATACTTCCAGATGCCCATGTTTCTTTTAATAAACCAATTTTTCCTTCGTCACTTTTGGAAATTTTCCATTCTCCATTTTTAAAAATAGTAACAGTCTTATTGGCTATTTGTAATGTTTCACCTTCAGTTAACTCTGAAAAAGAATATATAAACTTAGACAAATCATATGATTCAGAGGGTTTTTGTGGTATATAAGATAATCTGTTTTTTGCATAAATAAGTACATATTCCATAACTGGTTGAAAGTCACTATCTTCATTTAATGATTTGTTTTCATAACGAACTTTGATATGAAAAGTTTCTAAATGATTTAATTCACCAAAAATCTCATTACATATACTTGTCAAAGATGTAACCTCTTTTTCATCAATACTAATAAATATTACCCCATCCTCAGTTAATAAATTTTTAGCTAATCTTAATCTTGGATACATCATATTTAACCAATTAGTATGATATCTTCCACTTTTTTCTGAATTTGTGGATGTTTTATTTCCTTCTTCATCAACTTGTCCTGTTATTTCTAAGTAATTTTTAAGGTTATCTTTGTAATCATCTTTATATACAAAGTCATTTCCTGTGTTATATGGAGGGTCTATGTATATCATTTTTATTTTATTTTGATAACTCTTTTGAAGTAATTTTAAAACCTCTAGGTTATCCCCTTCGATATATAAATTCTCTGTTGTATCCCAATTCTTACTTTCTTCTTTGCATGGTCTTAATGTTCCTCTTGATGGTGTTTGTGCCATCCTTATAGCCTGTGATTTCCCATGCCATTCAAATCTATATCTTTCTTCTTTATCTTCTATATACTCTCCCAGAACCTCTTGTAATCTTTCAAAATCTACTTTATCTTCACAGAACACCTCTGGGAATATTTCTTTTAGTTTTGATACATTTTCTTTAACTATATCTAAGCTGTATCCATTCATTTTTTCCATTTTGTTTTCCCCCTAAAATTATAAGTAGAGTCTTATTTATGCTTTTAATTTTTCAATTAAATTATTTATTTTTGATTCTATTCTCTTTATCTTTATATTTATATCCACCCTTTTATTAAAATGTTGTTCCTTTTTTAAATCTCCTCTTAATCTTTCAATTTCACTATTTAAACTTTCTATTTCAGTATTTAAAACATTTACCTCTTCTATATCTTTATTTTTCAAATTGTCAAAATCACCTGTAATAGTCGATGCATTAAAGATATTAATTCTATCTAAAAAGCTGCAATAAAATTTATATATATTTACAAAGGAAAACTCTTTTATATTTAATGATTGTAAGAATTTCTCCTCATTATTCTTTAAGTTTGAAAGATTTATCCATGAACTATAAATATAATCTTCAACGGTATTTTTGCTAACATCTACTTTATTAACTCTTTTATTAGCTGTATTTAAAAGAATTTCATCTTCTTTAACAAATATCAATATTAAAGGATATGGCATGGCATTTTGTACAATTTCAGCTATTCTTTTATACTTTTTATCCTCCTTTAATGATATCTCAATAACAGCTATTTCTTCATAATCTAATTCCTCTGTTTTATATGCTTTTATATTTAAGGTTTCTTCTTTAAATGAATATTTCCAAACTATCTTCTCAATATGAGTAGTGAATATCTCTCTATCTCCACTACTCATATTGGCATTTTCGTAAAATAACTTTTTAAATATAGTGTTACCTACTTCACAAGCTGCTGGTATATTCATTTTTTCATATAGTTTACTTACCATAGTTCCCCCTATTTAATCACTAAAAATGATACTAGCTCAAAGTCATCAATACCTTTAAATAAGCTCTTTTGTATAGTCGTTCCTCCTTTGCTAAATAAGGAGGCTACTCCTTTCTCTTCTTTTTTACCAATTATATTATCAATAGCAGCTTCTAAAAGACTTGAATATCTCTTCATATCTCTTCCATCATTGGTTTCACTATTAAAAGCTTTAACTATTTGTGTTAATACTTCTTTTTTTCCTGAACATAATTTTCTATAAAAATCCAGTATCTTCTTTGTGTGAATGTAATTATACCTAATAGTTCCATCCTGATAAATATAAACCATGTAATAAGGATATAGAGAATTACTTTCTTCTGGTTTTGCATTGTGATTCACTTGTTTTAATGTAAATATAACTCCTGGTCTTATTTGATCTTTTAATTCTTCCTCATTAATAGTAGAAATCGCATACATACCTAATGGAGGTTTTTCTAACTCTACTTCATGAGCCTTCATATATCCCATTAAATCCATTTTAAAATCATTCATTGTAAGGTCTGTAATAGAGATTCCCCCTGAAATATCTTCAAGGTCTACAACTTCATCTTGCAGTTGTTTTAATTGCTTCTTTCTATATTCTAAGTCATTCATTTTAGATTTACCATTATTGTCAATTATGTTTTCTTCTCCAGTAGCTGAAATATCTAAAAGCATCATCCTACCTGTAACTCTAGCCTCAAGGTTTATATATTCATCTAATTCCATATTAGGCCAAAAGTTAACTAGCTGTATGACATCATTTTTTGAACCTAATCTATCTATTCTACCAAATCTCTGTATTATTCTAACTGGATTCCAGTGTATATCATAGTTTATTAAATAGTCACAATCCTGTAAATTCTGTCCTTCTGATATACAATCTGTAGCTATTAATATATCTATTTCCTCTTTCATATCAGTATAAATTTTTTCCCTTTCCTTTGATTTAGGTGAGAAATTAGTTAATACTGCATTTAAATCTTTTTTATTTACACCAGCAAGTGTGCACTTATTCTCTCCTGCTCCTGTAACTAATGCAGTGTGAAGATTAAATTCTTCTCTAATCCATGGGGATAAACTTTCATATAGATAATTAGCTGTATCTGCAAAAGCTGAGAAAATTATAATCTTTTTATTACCTTCATTTAAAGGCTTATTTATTTTTGTTATTATCATTTCTTTTAAGCTGTTTAATTTAGCATCTCTGTTTTTAACTACCTTAGCTGCCTCTACAATAAGTTCTTCTAACTTCTTCTTATCATCTTCTAAATCCTGTTTCCACTTTATTAAATCCATATCTTGAATAAGAACTTTAACTTTATTTCCTATTAATGAATCCTCAAGTTGTACATCATCAATTTCAATATCTGATATATTTAGTGATGTATCAAAATCCATTTGTTTTCTTTCAATTTTTTCTAAAGTATAATCTATTTGCTTTAAAAGTTTAGCTATAGTTATACCAAAAGAGTTAATTGAGCTCTCCATTCTTTTTAAAATATTAACTCTCATTAAACTAACCAAACTCTGTTCCCTATCAACTTGTCTAAATACAGATTGTCCACCTTTTACATAAGTATCGTATTTCTTATCATATTCACCTCTCTTTTCTGGCAATACATATTTTAACGGAGCATAGGTGCTTAGATTAAGATTTCTAATAACTTTATTTACATGCTCCAAACTTGGAAACTCATCCATTTCATCAATATTTGATTTAATATTGATAGGTTTTAATCTTTTGGGGAATTTTCCAATTTCAGCTACGTCATAATACTTTTCAATGTGTTTTCTTGACCTTGCTATGGTTACTGTATCAAGTAGTTTAAAATAATCCATATTCATCATTTCCATGAAAATATCTAATGTTCTTTCATTTTCTTCTAATTCTGTCCATTTATTAAATACAAGCTGTGCTTTCCTTAAGGTTAACTCAACACTAGTTATTCCCTCTGATTCAAATGCATTATCTCTTCCCTCTGTAATAAAGTTGATTTGATTCTTAAGATCATTCATCCTATTATTTACTGGTGTAGCCGATAGCATCAATATTTTTGTTTCAGCTCCACTTTTAATAACATCATTTAATAACTTAGAATATCTTGTCACCTTTTCATTTCTAGCATTATTATTTCTAAAGTTATGTGATTCATCTATAACTACTAAATCATAATTACTCCAATTTATAGTCTCTAAGTTAATCTCACCTGAATAACCTGATTCTCTACTTAAATCAGTATGATTTAATACATCATAATTAAGCCTATCCTTTAATAAGATATTTCTTTTATCATTTAAGGTATAGATTGTCCAGTTTTCTCTTAATTTTTTAGGTACTAATACTAATACTCTGTAATTTCTAAGTTCATAATATTTTATAACTGCTAGTGCTGAAAAGGTTTTTCCGAGGCCTACTGAATCAGCAATTATACATCCACCATGCTTTTCAATTTTATCTATTACCCCTATAATTCCATCCTTTTGAAACTTATATAATTTATTCCAAACCTCAGTTTCTTTAAATCCTATTTTAGTTTTAACTATATTTTCTTCTGTTATCTCACCTAGATAGTTTTTAAATATATTATATAAAGTTACAAAGTATATAAACTCAGGAGTATTTTCTTTATATATGAGTTGCATTTGTTCTAAAACCTTTGTTTTTACATCCTCAACTAAACTCTCATCTTCCCATATATTATTGAACATTGTAAGGAATTGACTAGTATACTCTTTTCCATACATGCATGTATTCATGTCCATTCTATTAGATGGAGAAAATCCTAAACCATCTGTGGTAAAATCCACCGTTCCATTTATAGATATATTATCATCTTCATTTTCTATATATATAAGCCTTTGTTGTGCTGGGTTTGGCTTTATAAGTGATTTAAACTCAGCCTTATTTTTAATCCATTCAGAACACTCTTTAGCTATACTTGCTTGATTCATTTCATTTCTAATTTTAATCTCAAATTCATTTCCTGATATCTTATGTTCAGGTGTTCTGTCTATAAAATATTCTCTAACTAATTCTTTATCTCTTTTCACAAAAGTTGGTTCAGTAAATAAAAATCTTAGGTTATCAATTTTACTTAATTCTTTACTCAATTCTTTATAAGCATAAATAGTAAAGTAAGCAGATATAATTGAAAGCTTTGAATCTTTCCTTAGATTCTTCTTTAATTCATCAAAAACTTTTCCATTTAATTTATTATCCAATATTTTTGGTGGTTTCAATTTATTATCCCCCTATTCGTCTCCATAATAAATTATTTTCTTACTTTCTATAAAAAAGTTATATGAACATTGCTCTTCTCAAACCTAAAAAATAAGATAACTTTGACGAATGAATTAATCCCTAATAGAAGTGGAAGAACAATGAATAAGTTAAAAATATTAGTGTAAAAATTTCAAACTTATACAAGTATACTATTAACATTTTATTGTTTATACCCTATCATATTTAGCAAACTTCTTTCTAAAATATAAGTATCATTTTGATATTCAAACTAATAAATATACCCTATCGTTCACTTTCAACATCAACAAATCTTAAATATTTTACTTTAATTTTAACATATTTCCCAAGATTATGTTAAAATATTTTATCATTCTACATAAAAAATGGACTTACTATTTTAGTAAATCCATTTTTATCTACTCTCCTGATATTTGAGAACCGCAATACTCACACTCTCCTACCCTTCCTTTGATTATTTTATTTGTTGCTCCACATCCGCCGCATTTTACTGCTATATATTCTTGCTGTGGTTTATTATTAGGAGTTTTTATGGTATTTGCACTTGCCTGCTGCTGTGCTGGTTGTGTTTCTCCTACAAATACGAGACAATTTCTATTAACATCAATATACGCATTTGTAAAATAACCCTTGTTTATCATTTCAGTAATATTTTTTCTAACAACGTCAACCGTAGTATCTGTTGATCTCGCTAACAAATCAATAGATCTTGTTGGATCAGACGCAAGACGAGTGGAGTAATTTTTAAATAGTTTGATTAGATGTTTATGTTTATATGCTTTTTTCACTAATAAAAATCCACAAATAGTAAGAATCAAACAAAAGCTTAAAACTCCCCCATCATTGTTTCCTTCTTTAGCTTGTGTAAGACTAAACAAAGTTATTGATCCAAACATAATAACAAGTATCCAGCCAGCAATTGACTGAAGTACTATTTTGACTTTATCTCTTGATATAGCGGTCTGTGCAGAATTACTTGCCATTATTAAATTCCTCTCATTTTAATTTTTAATTTATTTCAACAAGATAGTAAAAAGCCTAAAATTGATTTCTTCAACTTTAAGCTTTTTTATAATCCCATCAACTTTACTTTCTAAATAATTATATTTATATAATATTGATCTTGATCTCTACTTTCCCGACATTTGAGAACCACAATATTCACACTCTCCTACTCTTCCTTTGATTATTTTATTTGTTGCTCCACATCCGCCACATGCTACTGTTATATATTCCTGCTGTGGTTGGTTATTAGGAGTCTTCATAGTATTTGCACTTGTCTGCTGCTGTGCTGGTTGTGTTTCTCCTTGAAACACTATGCAATTTCTATTAATATCAATATATGCATTTGTAAAATAACCCCTATTTATCATTTCAACAATATTTTTCTTAACAGCGTCAACCGTGGAGCCTGTTGATCTTGCTAATAAATCAATAGATTTTATTGGATCAGAGGCTAAACGAGTAGAATAATTTCTGAATAAATTGATTAACTTTTTACATTTATTTGCTTTTTTAATTAATGAAATTCCATAAGTAGTAAGAGCTAAACAAAATATTAAAACTACCACAGCGTTTCCTTCTTTAAGTTGTGTAAGACCAACTAAAGACATTAATCCAAACATAATAGCAAGTGCCCAGCCAATAATTGACTGAAATACGATTTTAACTTTATCTTTTGTTATAGCAGACTGTGCAGAATTATTTGCCATTGTTAAATTCCTCCCATTTTAATCTTTTTCACTTCAATATTTCTTTGTTTAATCAGCTGTAAAATATGACTAATTAAATAAGTAGTTTTTTGCTTGTCTACTTCTTCAGATTGCAACAATTGATTTAAATCATCAATCTTTTCTGCGATAATATTATCTGTCTTTACATATGTGCTTTGGTCGCAATATGCAATTTCATCATATATTTGTCTTAAAGAATCACTGTATTCTATATTTTTTGGATTATCTTTTATCAATAAAATATTATTTTCTATAGTTTTAAATGCAGCAACTTGTTCCATTGTATTCTTGTCATTTAAAATTACTCTTGAACCCATAACAAATGTTGTTATTAAAATAACCAACATAGCTGCTGTGAGTATAATTTGAATAACAATATATGCTGTTAGCGCTGTTCTAAAAAATATAGGGAAAATAATTGCTGCCCCAATAGAAGCAATCAAGTATAAAAATATCGTAGTGTATACACCAGCAAATATAATTAACTTATTTCTATTGGTTTTCATATTTAAAACTAACATAAAAAGTAAGGATAATATTTCGGCAATAACTATACCGCCAAAGGTTAACGTATCTATCCCTTCCTTTGTATATGGAAGTAAAAAATAAATCATAATTGTTGTAATTAAAGTAATTAATCCTATAGAAATTGTAAGAGAGCTTTTTTTAAATAAATTCATTTCGCCACTTCCTCTTATAATTTATTCCCGCACTCAGGACAAAATTTTGGATTTCCGATAATTGGATTATTACATGAAGAACAATTTTTAATTAATGATTTCCCACATTCTGGGCAAAACTTAGTGTTTGCACTAGGTAATGGAGCTTTACAATGTGGGCATGGAGTAGGCAATTCGTAATTACATTTACTGCAAGTAACAGAACCCTCTTCTAAATCTGCACCACACTTTGGACATGGATTGTATTTATCCCCGCATTCCGGACAAAATTTCACTGTGTTTTTATATGATTTTCCACAATTATTGCAAATTATAAAACCCGTTTTTCCTTTCTTATCATCTTCCTCTTTTTCTGTATTTAATGTATCAAAACCACAGTCAGCACAAAAACGTTTGGATTTTGGCATTAAAGCACTACAGTTTGGACATGTTTTTGTATCTTCAGCTTTTGTGTTGATATTTCTTACAATACCTCCAAATTGATCCCCTAAAACGCCACCCATTGTGGTTCCCATACCAAGTCCCATACCAGCGCCCATCAAATTTGAAGATGAACCTTTGTTTTTTGCAGCACCTTCTAGTGTATCAAAAGAACGCTCCTGCTGATAATTATATCCGATAATGTTCATTGCAGCTTTCTTTGCCAAAGCACTCTTTAGTTGTACAACTGCTGGATCGTCTTCAGGAACGCTAATATCATTTACATAAAAATTAACTAGCTTTATGCCGTATTCATCAAGCATTGGCGCCATTTGACTTTGTAAATACATAGAAATATCATCGATATAAGCATTTATTTCCATAATGCTTATCTTCTTATGCACAAAATAAGATGAGATAGCATCCTTTACCTTGGTTAGATATAAACCTCTGAAATATTTTACAATACTGGCTTTATCAAATACAGGTAATGTACCAACTAATTTAATAAGAAACTTCTTTGAATTGTCAACTTTTATACCAAACTGACCAAAAGCTCTAATTGGTACAAAAACGTCGTATTTTGGATCTTGTAATTGTATAGGTGAGGCTGTACCCCATTTCACATCCAAGGAGTGAGCCTTGTTAATATACCATACTTCAGCGGTAAATGGAGACCTACCACCAAATGGTAAGTTGATTATTTTATTCACAATTGGGATATTAGCCGTATCAAGTGTGTGTCTTCCACTTTGAAATACATCTAAGGCTTTTCCACCTTTGAATAAAATGGCCTCCTGTGACTCATTAACAATAAGTTGAGTCCACGTCCCCAATTCTTCACTGGGATATTTCCATGCAAAAACATCTGGATTACCATTATACTTTACTACTTCTACGATTGCCATGCCTGACCTCCTAAATATTTATATTGTTATATCATTAATTTTATTTTATAATTTTCTATCTACCATTTAGGTTTACCTATAGGATAAATTGGAATGATAATACAATTATATTACAATACTATATACTTATTAATACAACTTATAAAATGTTAGATTTTATATAAGATAATACATATTTTCATATTGCAAACCTTAATATTTTAATTTAATTTTAACATATTCCCCAGGATTATGTAAAAAAACTTTTATTTCGATAAAATAATAAAAAGCCTAAGATTTATTTTCTAAACCTTAAGCTTTTTTATAATTTTTCAGTGAAATCTTTACTTTTATTACAAATCCATTTTCCATGGTTATTTGCCCTTCGTGCTCTTTGATTATTTCACTGCATAGATATAAGCCTAGCCCTCTGCTATCTTTGCTCATGCTGTCATTGGATTTTATAAAGGGTTCAAATATATTATTAAATATTTCATCTGAAATTGGGTTGCTATTATTTATTACTTCAATATGATATTTATCATTCAACACATGTGAATTAACCTGTATTTCCTCTCCGCCCCAGGAATACTTTATTGCATTGTCAATTACGTTAATCATCACTTGTCTAATCTTATCCTCTTGTGCAAAAACCCTTCCTTCACTCATGTTTTGTAGTATTTTTAAAGAATACTTATTAGCCTTTATACTCATATCATTACAAATTTGAGTAATAAGCTTTTTCATATCCACTTCTTTAAACTCTTCTTTTACAATGTACATATCCTTTGAAACCTCTATAAGTTGTAATACTAATTTATGAAGTCTATCACTTTCTGAATATATTCTTTCGATAGCCCTTTTGTCAAATTCCTTATCATCAACCATTCCACTAAGCAATAATTCAGCATATCCTGATATAGCTGTTAATGGTGTTTTTAATTCATGAGTTACACTATTGAAAAATTCCCTTCTCCCTTTTTCCAGCTTATAAACCTTCTCTTTTTCCCCTTCAATGGTTTCTATTTGCTCTTTTATTTTATCCCTCATGTTTATAAATTCTCTTGCTAATATTGCAACCTCATCTTTTCCATGTTCATCAATTGAAATGCTATATTCACCATTTCCTAACTTTTTTATAGCATCTGTTAATTTACTGATCGGATTGGTGATTTTAGTTGTTCTTAAAAATAGAAATATAAATATAGCTATAAATATTCCAACTTCTATAATATTTATAATATTAATAGTTCTTTTATAGGTACTATATTCTGAGTCATATCCTCTTACTATACTTATAATTCCTATATAATTATCATTAATATATATGGGGTAAGTTAGCATGGCAGTTATTCCATCACCTTTATATTTTAAATCCACCACCGCTTTACCCTGCATGGCCATTTCATTACTGCTCTTTATTATATCTCTAAATTCTTCTTCAACATTTCCCTCTATTAATTTATAATTCATATCCCTTATGTCACATTTGCATTGATAATTTAAGGATATATATTTTATTATATAATTTCCTTCCTCCACTAAGGATTCTTTCTTATCTTTAGAACCATTAGCCAAAAGCTTGTACTTTATATACTCATGAGTGCCATTCATTACTTGTTTTAAAGAATTATTTATACCCTTTTCCATATTTGCCTTTAAAACATTTGTTGTTGCCACATTCATAACTACCAATGAAACTATCAATATAAATGTCAATCCAATTATAAATTTATCTCTTATTTTCATAAGCTACCTCATTACATATCCTATGCCAAAAACAGTATCTATAATAGAGGCTGCATTTTCTTTATCCAGCTTGCTCCTTAGTCTTCTAACATGAACATCCACCGTTCTAAAATCCCCATCATAGTCCATTCCCCAAACTTCATCTAAAATTTGTTCTCTTGAAAAAACTTTATTTCTGTTTGTAATAAAAAACTCAAGTAGTTCATATTCCTGAGGTTTAAGTTTAACTTCTTCATTATCCTTAAATACCATTCTAGCTTCTAAATTGACTTTAACAAATTTATTTATCTCTATAAATGATTCCTCTGGCTTCTCTTTATACTTATTAACTCTTCTAATTGCAACCTTTACCCTGGTTAGCACCTCTTTTATATTAAATGGTTTAGTGATATAATCATCAGCCCCTAATTCCAATCCTAAAACCTTATCCACAATATCATTTCGTGCAGTTAACATTATTATTGGAATAGTACATTTGCTGTTTATATGCCTACATAATTCAAAACCGCTTTCATCTGGTAAATTTACGTCCAGCAACACTAAATCTGGGTTAAATGAATCCAGTACCTCTTTTGCATCCTTTGCTAAAAATACACCCTTAACTACATAGCCATCTGCCCTCAAAGCAGATACTAAAATATCATTTATAGATATTTCATCTTCCACTACTAAAACCTTGAACTCCATTAAAAAGTCTCCTTAACACAACATTACTTTAATTACATTCTAATAATAATTATTTAATGTAACTCATCTATAACTTACTTATCATTATACATCTTTTAAGGAATATATTGTTCTTCTATTTTAACTACTACATTGTTTTCTAGATATATATGACACAAAACCCCTTTAAATCTAAATCTATCACCCATATCCAAAGTTTTAAACTTTTCATAACTTATATTTTGTTGGTCTATAGTATTTAAATTAACGCTATATCCACAAACGGATATTTCTACATTTGGAGATATTTCATAGGTTTTTAAACTCTTATCTTTATTTCTAATATAATAACCATTAGTTAGACGACCCTCTACATTTCCCTCATCAAAAAGAGCAGCATCTGCCCCGTCTTTTCTAGCTTCGTTTTCAGCAGTGCTATCATTACCATCTTTGTTCTTATAAAATTCTACCTCATCAAACTTTAAATATCTTTTGCCATTTTCCTCATATACTTTGCTTATTCCGCCTATTTTCTTTACTTTCTCAACCTTTATTATTTCTAAATTTAACTCCGCACTTCTGTCATATTGCTCTATTTTACCCTCATACTTTATATTTCCTAATTTGCTTGTGTCTACCTTATTATCATTCCAAGCTACATTGACTTCTTTATCTTCATTGTTTATCTTCGCTTTGATTTTAGTTGGCAATTTGTACTCAGCATTTTGATATGCAGATTCAGATAATTTGGTAACTTCAAATTTGGATTTTATATCATTTAATATCTCTTTCATATTCTCAGTATCAACATCGTTACTTATAGCTAATTTTATAATATAATAGGCATCGTCCATCCTTTGTTTTTCCACATATCTATTTTTTATTTCTATATATGCACCCTTATTAGATTTGTCCATAGAAATTGCTTTTTCAAAACTGCTTTTAGCATCGTCGTATTCTCCTTTGTTTAAAAAATCAATTCCAGCATCAATCAATTTTTTTGTTTCATTTTCTTGCATGGCTACTTCTTGTTTTACATCCTCTGATAATACACTCCTTTTCTCTTTGTTTCCACATGCTGAAACATTTAATGCAACTGTTAATGTTAATAATAAAAGTATTGCTTTTTTTCTCATGCCTTACCACTCCTTATATCTAGTATACTTAAATATTAACACTTTGATTTTGCCAAAGTTAACGAACTTATTGCCATTTTGTTACCGTGGAAAAACTTTCTCAAAAGACTTTACTTACTATTTTCAGAATAAAATTTTAAAGCTTCTCCAATAAATTTAGATGCACCACTGCCATATTTCTTATCAATTACTTTTATAAAAGTAGAATTTGATAAATAAAGTTCTCCCATATAACCCCAATGATTCTCCCCCTCATCTAATTTGTAAAATTCATTACTTTTTTTAGTTGCATCTGACATTTCTTCAACAATTTGTTGAATCTCCTGCGAAGAAGGATCTTTACTTAAGTCAGATACTAGCTTTTCATATAATTCTTCTACTTTAGGCTGCTTAGTTTCTGAACAACTTTTTAGAGCTTCTCCAATAAATTTAGATGCACCATGGCCATATTTCTTATCAACTGCTTCTATCCATTCAGGATATACCAAATAAATTTGTACCATATAGTACCAATGATCATCTCCATTATCCATTTTGAAAGCCTCATAATCTTTTTTAGCTATATTGATTATTTCTTCAGCAATTTGTTGAATTTCCTTTGAAGAAGGATCTTTACTTAAGTCAGATGTAAGCTTTTTATATAATTCTTTTAATTTAGGATGCTTATCTTCTAAAAAATCTTTTTTAAACTTATCACATTTTTCTCCTAAAGTTAAAATATCACTATTAAGATTTTTCTTTACGGCTTCAGCATATTTTTCAATACTTCCATATTGCTTTATAGCCATTTTAGCAATTTCATCTTCCTTAGATTTAAACTTTTCAATAAGTTCATTATATTTATCTACACTACCATAATATTTAATTACCTTATCCTCGTGCTCTGTTTTAAATTCTTCCAATACATTATAATATTCGCTCATATCAAATTCTTTAAAATTCATCGTGCTTTCTCCTTTTAGTGTTTTATTTATAAGCTCTATTAAACCATTCAACCTTTTCCGTTTTAACATAAGCAGCTTTTTCTGGTTTTTTAGTGCTTGCATTTTATCAAACTTGGGACTATCCATGATTTCTTTAACATCTTTTAAAGGTATATCAAGTTCCTTAAAAAATAAAATCTGCTGCAAGGTTTTAAGGGCTTCATCATCATAAAGTCTGTAACCTGCTTCTGTGATTTCACTTGGTTTTAATAATCCTATTTCATCGTAATAATGTAGTGCGCGCACACTTATCCCTGTCAAATCCGAAACTTGTTTTACTGTTCTCATTGCTACACCTCTAAATTTAATTTTAAAGCTATTAATACTATCTGACACTCCGCCGGCTGTGAGTTTTTGTTAATATATTCAAGCTCATTTTTATATTACACTATGACGTGGTGTTAGGGTCAACACTCCTTTTAAATTGTAGAACCAAATCATTACTTCCTAATTCTTAGTATTTCTTATAGAAAAAATCTCAAAAAATAAATAGTAGCCTCAATTCGTAATTAGCTGCTACTATTTTTTACTTCACCTGATACCTATTTAAATTTTATAAATTATATTACTTAGTTTATTTTTATCATAAAAAATCATGAGTTGTCATGCTTAACTGCACTCACCTTCTTTACTTCTTCAATCATCCACCGATATTGTAAATCTCCAAGTCCGTACTGAGGAAATAGTGTAAGTAATTCTTCTAGGATATTTTCTTTATTAAGATTCTTTTTGATATAGCGTATGATATTGCTGTTTTCTTCTCGATAGGAAAGATATAAATTCATTGCCTGATAAGTGACGGGCAGCAATTTTCCATCACATTTTTTTCTATGGCAAAGTATGGTTTTATAGATATAATTATAACCATCTATATCAATTTCCACAGCATCTGATAACATCTTACACGAAACCTTTTCGGCGTCATTCCAATCATATCAGATTTTTATTCAAAAAGGGCTTGTTGCTTCTCCTGTGTCCTGAATCCAGCTCCCACTACTGGATATACGCCATCTTTCCTGGCATTATCGAACATATCTTGATTAACCAATATTAAGTTCCACCCATTTTATAACCAATCAATCCTTAGACGCTCTACAACACTTTGTCTACCTGTAAAGTGATAGGCAACATATGGAACCAAAAAACCTAGCACAAATAATAGCGGGAAGATGATTACCAGTGGCCAGAAATTAAATTTGAAGTTTAAAAACCAAATTTGATCACATAGTGGGCGCACGATAAATAGTGAACTTCCAAGGCTTAACAAGACGGAAATTACCGCAGTAAATGTGGCATAATAGCATCCCTCCAGGCATAGCATTACGACAAGCTGCTTTCTAGTCATGCCGATACTTTGAAGTATGGCCAGTTCTCTGCGGCGAATCAGTATACTGGTTAAAATGGTATTGATAAAATTCAAAATACCAATGATTCCAATAATGAATGCAATGGTGCCGCCAATCGATACGATGGTATTCTTAATATCCGTAACACCTGCTAAGGTAGTAAGTTTGGATTTATAACTCATTGTTGGCTCAACACTGTTTGTATACTGTTTTAGAAAGTGCTCCATGTCAGTTTCTTTATCTTGCGTAACATCAAATACATAGCTCATGGCATAGGTATTGCCGGTAAATTCTTTATAAACATCCCCCGGAAGAAAGAAGCAGGAGTCGACCCAGTCATAAGTATTTGCCTCGTTTGCGATGACATGGCCAAGTACAGTTACTTCATGAATATTACCGTTATAATTCAATTCGACTTTATCTCCAATACTATGATTCATACTGTCCATATCCATATTACCGCGGGAATCTACCCAGACACCCTCTAGGATGTACTTCCCTGTTGCAAGTTTCTCTGTATCTATTTCACCATCCACTAATTTCAGACGCGAAAATGGAAATTCATCCATACCATATATATGTGTGGAAAATGAACCGTCCTGCTGCTGATTGGAGGTCTGCCTGGTGGTTTTGCTTGTGTATGTGGCTTTATGGCCGTATTGGCGACCACCTGTTTTAAATCCATCCTGTTTTTCTACAACGCTGATAAAACTTTCGCTAAGCGCACTTTCTGCATTGACTTGGTACTGAAAAAATAGGTTGGCCTGACCGATACTAAAATCAGAAACACTGGCATTTCTAAGAGCATTCTCCGCATCCACGCTCTGCGAGAAATTGAAAACCGTATTGGTTAGAACGATGCTAAGCGAAAGACTTATAATCACCAGAACAGTACGCTTCTTATTTCGCCCAAGATTAGCCCATGCCATCCTTTTTTGAGGGGTTCCATTCTTTGTCTTTTTCTTTCTTTTCTTACCACTGATTAAATCGGCATCCGTATAGCGAACGGCTTCGATTGGGGATACTTTTGCCGCCATTTTTGCTGGCTTTTGGGTGCTGATAAATACGGTAATTAGTGTGAATGTAGCGGCCACTACAAAGATAAGAGGATTAGGTGATACAATTGCCGCGTTCCCCTGGAAGCTGGATCGCGCCAGCAGCGTCGGTAGCAGCGCCTTACCCACAAAAAAGCCGCCACAAAGCCCCAATGGAATGCCGATCAACGAAAGCATCCACGCCTGTCGGCCAATGATGTCGTAAAGTTGCCGTCCTGTAGTGCCGATGGTTTTCAGCAGTCCATAAAAGTGCATATCGCGCAAAACGGAAATCTGAAAAATATTATAGATAATCAGATAGCCTGTGAATACAAATAACAGCAAGGCACAGGAAAGTGCGACGACCGTTCCAGCTCCTATTGTTGTCTGCTTCGACAAATACAGAGGATTAATTCCTGTATTTATATAGTTGGGTGCGTTCGTATCCATGGAAAATCCGCTGTCTGCCACTACCTTCTCCAGATCTTTTTCAATGTTTTGTGTACCTGCAAATTTTATAATTCCGGAGATGGTTCCGGTTTCTGCCCGGTCCTGGCGGTAGGTGCTTTTCAATTCATCCAAATGAGCTTTCACATAAGCCTCAGAGGCAAGAATCGTGCCAGTCTGCACACCAGGGTAACTCTTCCACCAACCGGCAAGCACGAAATCACGTGTAACTTTTTTATTGTGGACGGTGAAGTCTAATTTTATATGAGCGCCCAGTTTTTGTGGAACACCAAGCATCTCTAGTGTCGTCGTATCGGTGATTATCTCGTTTTCTGCCTGCGGCTTATGCCCACTCGTCGGCTCAATAAACGCATATTTCAAACCAAGATCATCATAATACCAAAATTCTGTATGCCGCTTGATAAGGGAGTCATTATCCACGCTGTCGGCAAGTTTACGACAATAGGCGATTTCAGTTATCAAAGGATGACTGCTTATGGTGCTATATTCTGATTCGGTCATATAATTAATAAGTGCGTGTCCTTCACCTCCGGACAGAATCATATTGGCGCGCTGCATACTTTTCACCATACCGGACCCCATGGTAAACAGGCTGGTGAATAAAAGCGCAGTTAGGGCAATTGCGATTACAGCGATGATGTTGCGTGTTCTGGCAGCATGAAAGCTTCTGACTGCCAATTTGCGGATTATTTTTCTGTTTCTCACTCGAATCATATCGCATCACCACCTGATATTTTTCCATCCTCGATACGGATAATACGGTCTGCAAGCTGTGCGAGTTCTTCATTATGGGTAATCATGACAATGGTCTGATTGAATTTCCTCGCGGTCACCTTCAAAAGCCCGATCACATCCTGACTGGTCTTGCTATCCAGATTGCCGGTGGGCTCATCGGCGAGTACGATAGCAGGTTTCGTGGCCAATGCCCTTGCGATGGCAACCCGTTGCTGCTGTCCACCGGAAAGTTGGTTTGGCAGATTTTGCAATTTACTTTCAAGTCCCAGTGTTTGTATGATTTGCTTTATATAGCTTTTATCCGGCTTGTTACCATCTAACTGGATGGGCAGGATAATGTTCTCATATATATTCAGCACTGGCACAAGATTAAAGTTCTGGAACACAAAACCAATTTTTCGTCGGCGGAAAATTGTCAGTTCTTTCTCTTTCAGCTTGAAAATTTCCTTACCGTCTACCATCACACTTCCGCTGGTGGGACGGTCAAGACCTCCGAGCATGTGAAGGAGAGTAGATTTTCCACTGCCCGACGTGCCGATCACTGCGACAAATTCCCCGTTTTCTACTGAAAGATTTACGCCGTCCAGCGCATGGACAGTCGTTTCACCGCTGCCGTAATATTTCTTTAGGTTTATTGTTTTTAATATAGTCATCATAGCGTCCTCCATAAAAAAATCCGTATCACATTTTTTTGCGATACAGACAGAATAACAAAACATTCTTTCCACATTCTTTCTGAAATCTATCAGTTTTGAAAGATTTATCTTTTCTCAGTGGGAAGGAAAATGGAAAAGGTGGAGCCTCGTCCCGTTGTTCCAGAAACCTTGATATACCCACCTCCGTCTGAGATAATCTCCCGCGCCAGAAATAAGCCTAGCCCTACACCTTCATGTTGACTGACCTTGGCAGAACGGTAAAAACGGGTGAATATTTTTCCCCGCTCATCCTCCGCAATGCCGATACCTTGATCGGTGACATCAATCCGGAAAAACAGATCATAGGATATGGCACGGATTTTGACGGTGCTTTGTCGAGGGGAATATTTCACTGCGTTATCGAGGACATTATACACCGCTTCAATTGTCCATTTAGGATCGTAATAGGCTATGCCATCCACCAATTCAGTTTCAATGGTAATCTCTTTTTCTTCCGCTTTGGGACGGATTTGGGTAATAACAGCATCAAGCAACATTTGCCTGGTGCCCCTTTGCGGATTGATTGCAATAATCCCGCTTTCCAGACGGGAGGCTTTCACAAGAGTTACCATAAGGAAATCCAGTTTTTCAGCCTGGGCAGACAGCGCTTTTACACATACGGCACTGTCTGACCTCAGTTCATGCTCCGAAAGAATTTGTGAGTATAGCAAAAGATTTGCGACGGGCGTCTTAGTTTGATGGGAGATGTCCGAGATCAGGCGCTGGATATTTTCCTTTTCTACAGTCAGGTTTTTGGAGGACACCGCACAGGAGGATAAAAACCGGGCCATTTTCGCTTCCACAGCAGACAGAGCGGACTCGTCAAAGGTATTCTCGGTAAAACCGCCGTCTATGGCACTGTCCAGCATGGCGTTCAAGGAATCCATGAGCCGCCGCATTCTTCTGCGATATAGAAGGATGACAGGAATTACGGCGGCCATTGTGATAACTACGGCAATCCCGATTATTAAAATCCACTTGTCCATTACATCACCGCCCAGGTGTAGCCAATGCCGTACACTGTTTTAATATATACTGGCGAGGAGGGGATGTCCTCCAATTTATCACGCAAACGCTTAACTGTAACTGAGAGGGCGTTTTCGTCCACATATACGGCACCGTCCGTCCAGATGGCATCCACCAGTTGCGCTCTTGTCAGAGTATGACCTCTATTTTCAAGCAAAATACGAAGCAGCTTTTGTTCGGTTTTGCTCAGATCAATGGGAACGCTGTTTTTGAGAAACTCTATTTTTGCAAAGCAGAACCGAAAACCATCAATCTGTATCGGATCGGTAGGAACGGAAGCAGCGCCTCGGAGTCGAGCGCCCACTCTTGCACGCAGGATCATCAGGCTGAATGGCTTGGTGATATAATCGTCCGCCCCCAGTTCAAGACCTGTGACCACATCTGTTTCCAGATCATTGGCGGTGAGGATGATTACCGGAACAACGGAGTGCCTGCGTAGTTCTTTCAAGAAATCCAGCCCGTTTCCGTCAGGTAGATTGATGTCTAGAATGATGAGGTCAAAGACCGTGTTTTCAGTCTCCAGCCGTGCGGAACGCAGATTCTGCACCTGTACAAATATAAATTCACTGTTTTTTAAGGCGAGCGCTATGCCGTTCGCTAAGGACAGATCATCTTCAACTATCAATATTTGTTTCATCTCTATCATCCTCCTTTGGCTGGTTGTCTTTATATCGTCCATCTTTAGGTTTTTCCACATCTTTGGGAATTAACCACATACAGCTAAAGTGTATCATGCTCGTATGCAATTTTCCACACAAAGTTTTTGTAATTGTCACTCGCAAACTCCCCATTTCTTAGCAGATTCTGGGGCAGAAATATAATCATGCTTCCACATTCTCGTATAAAATATTCCTCATATACCCTTCTGATCGTTAATACACTGACCTTCAAATCGTTGGCAAACCCTCTGATAGAAGGCAACACATCTCCTTGCAGTGTTATTCTACAGAATACACACTGTACGCTTTTTAGCATTATTCTCGAAATTACCCATTCCCCAGATACCATCCTCATCAACAAATTGAAATTAAAAGCAAAAAAGATGCTCTGTCTTTCAAAGATCAGCATCTTTTCTTGTTAACATATTCTATTAAAATCCAGTAGCCATAAAACAAAATAAACGGTCTAATGAAACATATTATACACTCCTTCTTATACCTACATGCTTCACTAATTTTATTATTAATTCTTCATTTTTAGTATTATATACTAATTGACTAGGAAGATTCAGATATTTATTTTATTTCCGCAAATCATAGAAAATGGGGGCAAGAACTTTCATATCATTCAAAAGTTCACGCATCAATTTGCCGGATTGAGGAGCCCATGAGCCATTTTTCTCTTTCTTTCTAAGTATTTTATCTATAAATAATGGTTTATAATCTTCAAGGCGTATACCAGCTTGCCATTAGCCTTTGAAGCAAATCCAAAGTAGTGTTATGTCAATAGAGTATCATAAAAAATAAGGACACATATTATAAATTAAGTTGAATAGTAATAACTTAATTTTAAAGGAGATTGATAAAAATGCCTTATAATATAAACAATTCCACTAGCATGGTATTTTCTATGACTAATGAATTTAATAACAGTATCGTTGCTTTTATGCGCCATGGTACAGGAACTCTATCTTGTCCAAAAGTTTATAGAACAGGAGGAAATGGGACAGGCGTACAACAAGCAGATCCACTAGGATCTCAAGGCTCCATTGCCATATCACATGATGGTAGATTTCTCTTTGTTGTTAACGCTGGCAGTAACAATATAAGTAGTTTTCGTTTGTGCCAAGGAGAGCTTGTTCTTGTTGATATAGTACCCTCTGGTGGTATTTTCCCTAACAGTTTAACTGTATTCAACCACAATCTTTATGTAACTAATTCCGGTAACCCACCGCAATCCCCTGCCAATGTTACCGGTTTTTATATTGGATTGGATGGACGCCTTAATATGATAAGAGGTTCTCAAAAACCATTAAGTTCAAACAATGCTCAATCAAGATGTATTGTTTCAAGTCCTTGTAGTAATAACCTTGTTGTAAGCGAAAATGTAACTAATAACCTCAGTGTTTACAAAATAAACCGAGATGGAAGTCTAAGCGATCCTATTGTAAATCCTTCTAATGGTATGGGTCCTTTTGGCTCAGCCTATCTCACTAATAATCTTTTGGTAGTTAGTGAGGTTACTACAAACGCCTTATCATCCTATGATGTTATGAACAATGGTAAACTTAATGTTATTAGTGGTTCTGTCGTGAATAATCAATCAGCAACTTGTTGGGTTTCAGTTAATCCTAAGGAGAATTTTGCTTATACCTCTAACGCTGGTAGCGGCACAATAAGCTTCTATCGTATTAATCTAGGAGGAACTTTGACTCTTGTTGAGAGTATACCAAGTACCCCTAATAGAACAGGTTCTCCAATTGATAGTGGAATAGACAGATGTGGCCAAAACTTCTACGTTTTAAATGGTGGTGAAGGTTCAATAAGTGTGTTTGAAATTGAGAAAAATGGACATTTAGTTCTATTACAGATATTTCAAGATACAAGATTACCAAAGGTTGGTGCGCAAGGACTAGCAATACTTTAGATATGAATAAATTGTATTTTAAAAATACAAGTATAGATAGAATATAGAAAAATATATATAGTAAATATTAAAATAAAGCACATGTATTTAATCCTATAAATTAATAAAAAATACATGTGCTTTTCATCCATTTCATTGTTTAAGATAGTCATTTCTTTTATATTTTTATAATGCAACTTCAGGTTGACACGAAGAAACGCCAAGTTGGTTGTATACTTCCGATATGTTATTTATAATGAGAGACAGAAAGGGGTGAGGTTATTGACATTTGGTCAAAAGTTAAAATCTCTTAGAAAAGAGCATGGGTATTCTCAAGAGGAATTTGCTCAACACTTAGATGTTTCACGACAAGCTGTCAGCAAATGGGAAAGTGATAAAGGGATGCCGGAAACAGATAAGCTATTGCAGATTAGCACTATATTCGGTGTTACCTTAGACTACCTGTTAAAAGAGGGTTCTACTGATGAAAGCCAACAGGATATAGGACATTATGTTAGCCGTGAAATGATAAATGGCTTTCTATCCTATAAGCGACAGGGAGCAAAGCGGATTGCAATAGGCGTTAGTCTGATTATTCTATCTAATCTATTCATCAGTGTTATTCCTGATAAAGAAATCGCACTATTACCATATTGGATTACTATGGTTTTAGGTATTGCTGTATTGGTATGGCATATATTTCAGCCCAAACGTTACAAAGAGATTGCAACAAAACAACTACTCTTTGATGATGCAATCATCAAAGATTTTCGGATGGAATATGAAAAAAACCGTAAGCGATATGTTGTAATGATTATCGCAGGTGTTATCCTCTTGGTTCTCGGTCCAGTAATTACGTTGGTAACAATGAACTTTTTTGGCAGTAATATTGGTATCGCTTTGTCATGGGTTATCAATGCGTTATGGATAGCACTTTTCATTTTGGCTGGTTTGTTTATGAAGGCGGAAAACATGATTGCTCGGAACGCAGAGTATATAGCAAAGAAAAACAGTAGAGGTAGGTTTGCTTGGGTTTATGTTGCATTGCCTGTAACCGCCATTGCTGTGGTAATAGGTATTGTCGCAAACGCTTGGAGCCCAGTTATGCCAATTATAGCATTGTTCTGTGCTTTACTGGTAACTGTTTGCAAATTATTGATGGAAGGTAGGAATCCAAAATGAATAAAAGGAATAAAAGGATAATTATGCTTGTGGTTTTATCATTATTGATTGGGATTTTGAGTGGGTGTTCCAATAAAGAATATACCACTGGAACCTCCACAAACAATAAAGAATATACCACCGAAGATTTACAACGGCTTGCGCGACTAGAGGTATATGCGGCAGATAAAACATTGATTAACACCATTGAGAATGAAGAAACATTGTTTCAGTTCAATAAGTTGTGTATTGATCCTATGGAATACACAGACCAGCAGGAAGAAATACAAGAAAAATTGAAAGAATATGAACCACAATACATTATCACATCCTATAAAACGCCTGCAGCAATGTATAACAACGGGTCACTGGAAAAAATATTCGATATTACGGTTTACAAAGATACGCATATGATTATGATGCAGGTGTCGCCTGATACTGTAAAGAATTTTCCAGTTCCCTCCGAATATTTGACCTACTATTATGAAGTTTCTGATGATGTGATGGATTTTCTGATTTCCTTAGCTGGTGAATAACACCACCGTGATCGCATCAAGCGAAGCCGAAAACACGTCGGGCCACACAATACCACATAGACAATCCCCGAATTGGCAAGGTGGAAGTGAATATAATGATATGCTCGTCACGGTAAACAAAATAATTTATTTCATGGTAAATTGGTCCGAAGTGTGAGGAAAGATTAAAGGTCATCAGTTTTGACTGCAAAAATGGTGGCCTTTTGTGTTTCCCCACAGGACAAAAGCGTCTTTTTGATGTGTTGAGTAAGAAAGACACAAAATCAATAGTATTTATTTCCAAATATTTACTTTATGTATTAAATTACATTTCATTTATACCTTCAATAGAAACTACAATTCTACTATGGGGAAGATAATGTATTCTATAGTATTTATTCTCTTCAAACTCTATATTCCTTAGTAAAGTCTTAGGACATAAAAACTCTCTACCCTCTTCATTTGTAGTGAATTCATAACTATTAAGTATTTTTAATGGTGTAGGTTTTTCTTCATAATATCCCCCTTCTATCTCTTGTTCTACTCCTTCTTCTATCATACCCTCATGTATTTCTGTTTTTCCACCCTCTAACAAAATAATATCAGAATCATATCTTTTTACTATATCTAGCACTTTCTCATATTTCAAATACGCAAAAGAAATAAATATCGTAAAACTACCCAGGATTACACATAAAATAATTTTTCTACGTAGTATTTTAAATGGGTCTAATTTATCTTTTCTTTTATTTTCTTTTAAACAATGCATAACTAATAGTATGCAAAATATGCCTGTACCAAGGGTTAACCATATTAACATAATCAGATTACTCCAGTAAGTTACCCTCAGAATAACCCCTGCTTCCCCCAGTTTATCTAAATGTATATATTTTGTCATACTAGGTGGTAATTCTAAAACTATTAGAAAACCTGTGAAGTATATCATAGTCAAAAGTAAGGGAGTTATAATTCGTAGAATTCCCCATAAATTTTGTTTATTACTAATAGATTTTCTCTCTTTGTTATACGTGTTTTTATTATTTAAAATATTTTTATTATCCATAAATCTCCTTATTCAGTAAATTACATAATTGAAAGTATATACCTTTGTACAATATTATACAATGATTCCATTAATGTAACAATAATAGTAAAACGATCTATGTTTATACAACATTTTTACAAATTAACCAAAGCTTGACTTTATAAAACAGTCATTATACAATAAACTTACGAACGGTCGTAAGGAGATGGTTGGATGACTATTACACAAATAAAAAAAGCTGCATTATTAAATTTCACCGAGAAAGGGTATGACGGTACTTCACTTTTTGATATTGCTGAAGAAGTTGGAATTAAAAAACAATCAATTTATTCTCATTTCAAAAATAAAGATGAATTGTTTCTTACAGTCATGGATGAGGTTATTAATGAAGAAATGAATTTCTTACACCATTTTTTTACTCATTACAAACCTAACTTAAAGAGTTATTTAGAAGATTTTATTTTAGAATTCAAAGAACGATATGTAAACAATGAGGAATACAATATGAAATTTGTGTTACGTATGTGTTATATGCCCCCATTCCATTTGAAAGAAAAAGTTCTTAAGAATTTTAAGTTATATTTTTTAGAACTTGAAAACTTACTAAATGAATTATTTTTAAATACAAAAGTTCTTTCAGATAAGGCCAAAAGAGCTACTCTTTCTTTTATGACCTTATTAGATGGTCTATTAGTAGCATTAATATATGGTGGCATTGAAAGATTTAATCAAAAATTTCAAATCTCTTGGGAAATATATTGGAATGGTTTATTAAATGACTAAAGTGTTTAAAATTTAATTTAATAAAATATGGGAGGGTATATGAGAGAAAATAAAATTTCTGAAAAATATACTTATATTATTTTAATATTTACACTTATTTCAATTATCACCTGTGTTATATCGGGAATATTTCTATTTTACAGTTTCCTTTCAAGTATAATTGTTGCTTCATTCTTATTTATAAAAAGTGGTTTTTCCATAACTGAACTTTTTAACATGATAAAAAAAGGTTTTTGTGAGTATAAATCACTGTTCATTTTAATGGCCTTAATTGGTGCTATGATTTCTATATGGATGGCTTCAGGAGTTGTACCAACTATGTTATACTATGGACTTAAATATATGCAGGGAACGAATTTTCTATTTGCCGCTTTTGTTCTTACATCCATAGTTTCAGTATTTATGGGCACAGCATTTGGAACTATTAGTAGTATAGGAATTGCATTACTCGGATTGTCAAAAATATTTGGAATTCCCAACCATATTCTTTTAGGGGCTATAGTTTCAGGAGCCTTTATCGCAGATAAAATTTCGCCAATATCAATTCTTTTTAATCTCACACTTGAAACTGTAAAAATAAGTTACAAAGAAGCTTTCATACCCATACTAAAGACTTTACTTCCAGCTTATTTTGTATCAGGATTACTATATTATTTTATAGGAAAAAAATATAGTATAGTTCTTGTAAATTCTAATATAGATAACCTTGCCTCAGCTATTAATGAAAACTTTGTTGTCTCACCATTATTATTACTTTTACCTTTAAGCATTATAATTATGTCATTTTTAGGAATGAATATGGTAAAATCAGTATCTATAGCCTTAATTTCTGGAATAATTATTTCAATTGGTTTACAGAAAGCAAACTTTAATGATATTATTATTGCCATATTTACTGGTTACAGGGTAAACACCAATTCTGTTGACTTAAACACAGTGCTAGTTAGTGGTGGTATGATATCTATGATATCCGTATTGCTTATAATAGCAGGTGCAATCAGTCTAAGTAGTCTGTTTCAAGAAACAGGACTTATAATACCTATAATTAAAAGAATAACACTAAAAATTAAGTCAAAGGAAGAACTTATTTTAAAGACGGGATTTATAAGTAGTGTATTAACAGCTATCAGTGACCAAAGTGTTAGTATAATACTGCCTGGAAAACTTTTAAAGGACAAGTATAGCGAATTAGAAATTGAAAATACCACTTTAGCTAGAACTATAACAGATACTGGAATGGTTATTGCTCCTCTTATTCCATGGAATGTAAATTCGTTATTTATTTTTATAACAACTGGGATTCCAACTGCAGCATATGCGCCTTATGCAGTATTATGCTACCTGTTACCCATAATCACATTTATTTTCCCTTATCTGCGTAAACAGAGTTCTTGAATCAGATGGAGTTTTTACTCCACCTGATTCTTATTAACAGAATTCTTAGGAGTTTTACTCCTTAGAAGTCGTTATCCTTTAGGGGAAATCGTTATCCAGGGACGTAGCCGCTCTTAGCTCCCACTTTGAAGAAAAGCAGAGAACCAAAATCTTTGATTTTACGTGAATCGCTTTCACAGAGTGCGATGGGAGTATTAGAGCGGATAGTCATCGGATAAAAACTTATGAATTTAATTCTTTCTTTATCTAATGATGTTATCTGATGAAAAATATATAAAAATAAAAGCTTCAGATGAATTATTTTTTCACCTGAAGCTTTGTCTTTACTTAGCTTTGTTATTCCTATCATAAAAATCTACTATATAATTTCAATATAAAATTACATTGAAATATTAAACTTTTTAACTAAGTCCACTCCAATTATTCCTCCAATAGTTAAAGCTATCATAAATGTCCATCCTGATAAGGATAAATTACATATTGCTGAATACAACGCCCCTATATTACATCCAGTTGAAAGCCTTGCACCGTATCCCATAAGTATTCCACCTATTGCATAGAAAATAATATCTTTAAATTTAAAGCCTCTCTTAAATGAGAAGTGTCCTGCTAATAATGGAGATATTAAAGCACCTACAATTATTCCTAAGTTTCTCATTGAACCTGGATCGTTCATAAACCCTGCGTTTATAGTCTTCATATCTTTTGCAAAATAAGACCATTTTGAAACATCAATTAATCCTACTGATTCATATATCCAAGCTCCCCAGTGTACAAAAGTAGAAGTTACTCCCCAGCTCTTACCTGATGAAAGTAATACTACCATAAACATAACTGATAAAAGTACTGCTCCAGTATAAAAAGACCATCTTTTTACAAAGAACTTGTGATAAGTTTCTTTGCTAAAAAACTTGTATGTAGCTGGTTCTTCTAATTCTTTTTCCCACTCTGCGTATTCTAATGGAATAAGCGTATTTTCTCTTTTTCTCTTATTTTCATACCATTTTGCAAAAATATAAATTCCTAAAAATCCTAATAATGAAATTATTATAGCTCCCATATAACCAAAAACCTCTGGTAAATAAACCCTTGTATTCCATGAATTAAGGAAAGTACTTTTCCACCAAGCCAAATCATGTGCTCCCCATACTGATCCTGTTACAAAAAAGAATAAAACTATTAATGCTCTTCCTTCACCTTCACCTACGTCTGTAAGCGTTCCAGAAGCACATCCTCCACCTAGCATCATACCTATACCAAATACTATTCCACCTAATATAGCTAAAAGACTAATGGGTTCAACATTTTGAGTTCCTGCTATTATCTTAGCTCCCTCTGCAGCTTTATAGGCAACCTGAGCACCATTAAGGTATGAACCATAGTGGTATGCTGCTGTCATTATTAATGAGATGGTAAGCAAAAACAGTAATGCTTTTGTTAAGCTTGATTCTCCAGTTACATATAGCCTTCTTATCCCCCCTGCAAATCCAAATCTTGATCTTTGCATTAAATATCCAATTGCTAGTCCAGTTATTAAAAACAATCCTAATTTTGGATTCTTTTCAGATTGCAATGCAGCAAAAGCAAGCATAGCTATTAAAATTGCAAATCCAACAAATGCCTGTGTCTTATTTATAGTTGCCTTTGTAGCCCTTCCCTTGGCAGGACTTGATTTAGTTACTATTTCTGTTGGGTTACTCATATTCCTTCCACTTCCTTATTTCTAATTTTTAATTTTTTGTGCAAGCCTAACCCTGTTAGTTAAACTGTAATTAGACTTGCACTTAAGTTTATCCTATAGGAAATTATAATCTGTAACTATTTTTTCTCTTCCTTTTGTCTCATCATTGAAATACTCATAGAAGGATATTCCCATAAATCCACCAGAAACATTATAAACATTTTCGTATCCTAAGTGTTTAAGTGCCATTAATGCATTATAGCTTCTTTGAGCACTTCTGCAGTGTAGATATACTGGTTCATCTTTAGGTATTTCATTTATTCTTTGTCTTATTTCACTAAGTGGTATGTTTTTAGCTCCAATTATATGACTTAATTCATACTCATCTTTTTCTCTTACATCTATTATGCAAGCTCCTTTTTCAACTAAGCCTCTTATATCCTTTTCTCTTACTTGTTTGAATTCACCATGTAATAGGTTAGTAGCAACATACCCTGAGAAATTAACTACGTCCTTAGCAGTTCCAAATGGTGGAGCATAGCATAATTCTAAATCTCTTAAATCGTCCACTGTTGCTCCAAATTTAATAGCTGTAGCAATTATATCTACTCTCTTATCTACACTTCCTCTACCAATTGCTTGAGCACCTAATACTTTTCCTGTTGTTACTTCGAAAATCAGCTTAAAGTGAAGTGGTTCACATCCTGGCATTAGGCCAACCTTATCTCCTGGAATTACTTTAGCTACTTCATAATTAATATCTAATTTAAGTGATTCTATCATTTCTTCATTTAAACCTACTGAAGCTGCATTATAATCAAAACATTTTACTACTGATGATCCTATAAAGCCTGTATTTCTTATAATTCTTCCATGAATATGGTCAGCAACTTGTCTTGCTTGTTTTTGAGCAGGTCCAGCTAATGGTAATCTAGTTATCTTTCCAGTTAAAGCATGGTATACTTCAATAGCATCTCCAACTGCATATATATCCTTGTCGCTAGTTATATAATTTTGATCTACCTTTATAGCTCCAGTTTCTCCAAGTTCAAGACCAGCTTTAGCTGCTAGTGAAGTTTCTGGAGTTACACCAATAGCCATAACTACTGCCCCTGCTTCTATTTTCTTACCAGATTCTAAAACAACAATATCTTTTTCAAAGGCACTTACTTTATCTCCAACAATTAGATTTACACCCTTATCATGCATTTCTTTGTGAAGAATCTGAGCCATATCATAGTCAAAAGGTTTCATAATATGAGGAAGCGCTTCAATTAGAGTTACATTATGTCCTGCTTCTCTTAAATTCTCAGCAACTTCAACTCCTATAAATCCTCCTCCAATTACTGAAATATTGCTTATTCCCATTGCTTTTACAGATTTGTTTAGCTTGTCTATATCTACAACATTTCTTACTGTAAATAATTTTACATCTTCAATTCCTTTTATAGGAGGAACTATAGCATTTGCACCTGGAGATAATATTAATTTGTCATAGCTTTCAGTGTACTCTTCTCCAGTTAATGTATTTTTAACTGTCACTTCTTTTTTTGCTCTATCTATAGCTATAACCTCATTATGAACTCTAGCATCTATATTGTATTGTGCTAAAAACTTATCTGGGTGCATAAGTACTAGACTTTCTGCCTTCTCTACTGTTCCACTTAAATGATATGGTAGACAACAGTTTGAAAAGGATACGTGGGGATCTCTTTCGAACATTATTATTTGATCTTCTTCCCCTAATCTTCTTAATCTTGCTGCTGTAGATGCACCACCTGCAACTCCACCTACTATTAAATACTTTTTACTCATTTTTACCCCTCCATAGTTTAATTTTTATTTATAACTCAGCTTTTATGTAACTCGTTAAATTTATCTCAATCTCTATGCTAATTATAATACGGATTTATACATTTTCATAATAAATAAGTGTTATACAACATAAGACATGTTTATAGGTTAATGTTCAAGAATATTTTTTAAATCAAGCAATAAAGCAGTAAAAGCCATTCTTTCAATGCATATTTTCAACCTATGTATACCACCGGTCAATTGGTAATAAAAGTATTTTTAATCCAAAAAATAAAGCAACATATAGTAGAATTTTTATCAATCCTAATATGTTACTTCATAAATACTTTGTATATTTTTAGGGAAATCTTATTTATCAACTTTGACTATTAATAATTTTTAAGATTTCTTCTCTAACATTCATATATTCAGGTGTATATCTTGTCTCTTCATAATTTTCCCCTGAAATATCATATGTAAAGTCTGTATTAAATTCCTTAATTATTCTACCTGGTCTGTTTGACATTACAATAACCCTTGTTGCAAGCGCTAAAGCTTCATCAACATCATGGGTAATGAGGAAAACAGTATTCTTTGTCTTAGTCCAAACAGTTCTTGTTAAGTTTTGCATATTTTGCCTTGTTAAAGCGTCTAATGCTCCAAAGGGTTCATCCATTAAAATCATTCTAGGTTCATTTACTAAAACCCTTGCAAGAGAAGCTCTTTGTTTCATACCTCCAGAAAGTTCATAGGGCTTATGTTTTTCAAATCCCTTTAAACCAACAAGCTCTAGATATTTATTGGTTAATTCTTTAATTTCCCCTTTTGAAAATTTCCTCATCTTTAAGCCAAAAGCAACATTATCATAAACATTCAGCCATGGATATAAGGTAGGGCTTTGAAAAACAACTCCTCTATGCCAATCCGGTCCACTAATAGGGCTGTTATCCATTCTAGCCTCTCCCTCTGATGGCTGAAGAAAACCTGCAATAATCTTTAATAAGGTACTTTTACCGCAGCCAGATGGCCCAAGTACACATATAAATTCCCCTTCTTTAATATTTAAATTTATATCTTGAAGAGCAGTAACATCACCTTTTTCACCACTATATCTTAAGTCTATATCTCTTATTGTTACCACATAGTCTGTTTTATCTTTTGCTATTTCACCCATGCAAAACTCTCCATTTCTATCACATTGCTTTAAGCTTTGTTAAACTCATCTATAAATTATTTTAAAGCATTTTCTATAAATGATGGGTTTACCGCTTTTTCAAAAGTATCCAGCTGAGGTTCTGTTTTAAGATTCTTTTGTTTGTATAGGAAATCAGCTGTATCTTTTAATGATTTTACTAAGTTACCCTTTTTATCGCTTGTCCCAAAATAAGCAGGATCTAATTGCTGTTCAGCAGTAAGCCAAATAGAACCTTTTGTTTGCTTTAATGCTTCTTCTGGTGTAATTTCTAAAGAATCTGAAAGTATTTTAATAACATCTTCTTGATTTTCATTATATAGCTTCACAGCTTTATTTACAGCCTTTATATACTTTGTTACAAGATCTGGATATTTTTCAGCAAACTCTCTTCTAACCACTTCTACATTAGATGTAATAACGCCTTTTTCCGCCATGTCTTTACTTGAAATTAAACTTTTCCCATCTTTTAAAAGACTAGAAAGTGTTGGCTCCCATGCGTAAGCTGCATCAATATCGCCTCTTTGCCATGCTGCATATATATCAGGCATTTGCATATCAAGTAGTGTTATATCTTTTTCAGACATACCATTTAACTCTAAAGCCTTTAATAAGCTATAATGTGTTGTTGTAGTATATGGTGTTCCAATTTTTTTCCCTTTAAGATCCTTTATAGAATTAATATTTGAATTCTTTTTAACAACTAATTGTTCTGCATCTCCAAGAACTTCATGTATCCAAATTGTTTCTATGTCAATGCCACTTGCAATACCCTGTGTTGCGGAAGCTGAACCAAGTAAGGCAAAGTCAATATCTTTTGAAACAAGAGCGTTTCTTATATCCCCTGCTTGAAATTCAATAACCTTAACCTTAACTCCAAGCTCTTCTTCAAAGAAGTCTTTTGCTATGGCGATTTTTTCATCATTAGGCATTTGCTGCGTACCTATCTTTACTACCTTAGGTAAGTTTGATGAAGTTCCATCATTTTTTGCACTGTCTACAGGCTTTTCTGATGCTGCACATCCTGCAAATAATGTTGCCGTTATAACTACCATTGCCACATTAGCTAAGATCTTTTTAAAATTCATTTTTATCACTCCTGAATTATATTTTCATTCTTTTCCTTTCCAAGGAACAATTTTATTTTCAATAAACTGTATACTTTTGTCTAATAAAATACCTGTAATCCCCATTATAATAATTCCCAAAAATATAATATCGCTTCTCAGATAACGGCTTGAATCCAATACCATCCAACCTATACCAGAGTTTGCCGCAACCATTTCAGCAGATACCAAAGTAGTGTAAGCAACACCTAAAGCTGTTCTTAATCCTGTAAAAATATCAGGTAAACATGCCGGAAATATTACATGCATAAATATTTGCATTTTATTTGCACCTACTGTATAAGCACTATTTATGTAATCCTCTTTTATTTTTATAACCGCTGATACACATGAAATATAAATTGGTGCAAAACAAGCTAAAAATAGAAGTGCAATCTTAGATTCATTTTCAATTCCCATCCATAGAACTAAAAGTGTATAATAGGCTAATGGTGGAAGCGGTCTATAAAATTCTATAATAGGCTCAAAAATTGCTCTAAGCTTTGAACTATACCCACTTGCAAGTCCTAAGGGAATAGCAATTATCACAGCAGAAAAAAAGGCACTAATAAGTCTATTCATACTTGCCCCTAGATGCTCAAGCAGTGTATAGTTTTTATATCCATTTTGCATAATATCAACTAATGCATCCCATACCAATTGAGGAGATGGTACTAGTTTTTCATCAACCAATCCTAATTTTGTGGTAATGAACCATATTACTAAAATAATAATTACTGTTACACCAGTTAACATCCTTTCACCTATTGTTTTTTTCTTCACCATTACTCCCCCTTTCTTATTAAGTTTTCATATTTTAATTTAATCTTACAAAAACTACAATATCAATTCACTAAATCTTTTCACAGTAAAACAAATATAACATTGTTAATTTTATCCCAATCTTCATATTAATTATAATATATCGATATAGGTTTTTATTATAATTATTCGTTATACTACATAACAAATAATTATGTTACACTGCATAACAAATCCTTAAGTTATAAAATTACTAATAAAAATAGCTACTTGTATTCATTTTTATTAGAACTAATGATACAATATAGTTTATTAAAGAATATGGATTATTTTAAGTTTAAGGATGTGACAATGTGAATCTTGAGTATCTTCAGTCATTTTATACAACCGTAAATTATAATAGTATATCAAAAGCTGCTTTTCATCTTCACCTTACTCAACCTGGACTTAGTATGCAACTTAAAAATTTAGAAAAAGAGCTTGGGACAAGTCTTTTAATAAGAAGTAACAAAGGTGTTAAACTAACAGAGGAAGGAAAGATTGTATTTAACTATGCCGATACTCTATTATCTATTAAAGACAATATAGAAAGGGATCTTAAAAATTTACAACAGGATAGGCCAAAGTTACTTATTGGTTCCTGTAAAAGCATAGGAGAGTATGCTCTTCCTTGCACTATATTTGTCTTTAAAAAACTCCATAAGGAATTAGATATAAATATGGAAGTTAATAATTCATATGAAGTTATAAAAAAATTATGTGACCATTCCATTAACATAGGAATTATTCAAGATGATCCAAAAGAAAATAGCCTAGATATTGAATATATAACTTCAGATGAGTTGATTTTAGTTGGAAATAATAATGAAGACATAGAGCATATTACTATAGAAGAATTAAAGAAATTGCCTCTTATATTGAGAGAGGAAAGCTCCAATGCAAGATACTTAGTAAAAAATGCTTTTCAAGAAAAAGGTGTTTTATTAGAAGACTTAAATGTTATTTATTCTCTAAATTCTCCAGAGGCTATTAAATCTTCTATACTAGCCGGGAAAGGAGTGTCATTTTTACCTAAAATAATAGTTAAAAATGAATTAAAAAAAGGTCTTCTTAAACATATTACCATGGATGAGATTAAAATAGAATTTAATTACTACCTTGCCTATAGAAAAAATTATGCATTTGACAGATATGAGCAGATGTTTGTAGATTTTATAACTTCTAATAAAAGAACATTTTGTTAAAAAAATAGGAGGATATAACTTCCTCCTAAATTAAATATTTAGATAAAATTTTAGTTCCTGCTATAGATCCTAAAACAACAAAAATCCAATAAACCCACGCATGTAAAGAAAAGGATGGTATTCCACTGAAAAAACTTCCAATATTGCAGCCACAAGTAAGTCTAGCTCCATAGCCCATAATAATTCCACCCACAAGTGCAAGAATAGTCTGCTTTTTCCCCTTTAACCTTTTTAACTTAAATTGAGATGATAACAATGTTGCAATTAAAGCCCCTATAATTATACCAATATTTAAAATAGTATACTTATTAATAAATAAATTATGATTTAAAATTATATCTTCATATGTATAATCAAATATTTTAAAAAACTCCCATTTATATGCCTTAATACCAATGAGATCTAATATTCCTATACCCCATGTAAGAAAACCAGTGTTTATATGCCATGGAATTCCACTTATTGCCAATAAAATCACATTGAAAATGCCTAATAATGTACCTCCAACCCAGTATGGCCAGGGTTTTTTTAACCATTCAATCATATTTTTAATCATCTCCTATATTATCATGGCTTTTGAATATAAACTTCCCATTCTCCATCCTCTAAATCCACTACTCTTACTAAGTGATTATTTTGCTGTCCCCATTCTTCTACGATAACTTCAATACAACTTTGATCTGAACGCAAAACTAAAATATCTCCACATTGCATTGTTTTTAATTCCTTAACTGCCTTAATTAGCGGAATTGGACACGGTTCATATAGGCAATCAAGTTCTCTTACTGCCATATATACTCCTCCCTCATGTTTTTTAAAATTTTTTATTTTCATACCGACTTGCTATCTTATATAAAATCATTAAAACAACTAATTGAAGTATAACTACAATTTTAAAATCTACATATTCTGGAAAGTAAATTACTTTTGAATTACTAATAATTTTGTCATACCAAACTGAATAATTCTTGGCCCCTAAAAGATTCCCTATTATAAATCCTAATGAAACTACCCATGGAAAGGCATGTCCCTCTCCAATTCTCACAAGAACTGCTGAACTACAGCCTCCAGCAATAGTCATCCCAATTCCAAATATAAATGCTCCTATTGCAATATGAGGACCTACTGAAGTTATAGAGCCTGGAATACGTATATAATCTATGGGATTATTTCTAAGATAGGTATATTGAATTACCCCAAAACCTACAGTGCTTACCATCATAGCCAATAGTAAACCTTTTAAAAGCTTTGTATTTCGCAAAACAATAAAATCCCTAAGTGCTGCTGAAAAGCAAAATCTAGAATATCTTAATACAATACCTAATCCAATACCTATAACCCAGTAACAAACATAGTTATGATTATATTTCCAAAGAAATATGCAGATAGCTAATGCAGCTATAAAAATGCTAATTGCGTATGGAATTTGATTTTTTTGTTTTTGCTTTGTTTTCATCTGTCGCTGCTGTATTAATAATTCCATATCATTAATCAATATATCACACCCCTATTTCATATTGCCATATTGATTGTACCCCATCTTTATAATACTGTCTAGGTGCCAGGCCTCTTGCAAAAACTTGAACATTTTTTGTTAGTAAAATATAAGCGAAGAAAAAAACTTCAGATGATTATTTCTTCACCTGAAGCTCTTATCTTTCACTTATCCTTGTTAACTTTAAAATTAATCCTTACCTTTTCTTTAGCTATTACATTATTATTTTCTTTTAACAAACTTACCTTCCTTCATAATAACTTCCATTTTTTCAGTAGCAATATTATGAATATCTTTTAATGGATTACCACCAATAACAAGAAGATCAGCAAATTTACCTTTTTCAAGAGTACCTGTAACATCATCTATTCTAAGCATTTCAGCACCATTTTTAGTAGCAGCTAAAATTGTTTCCATTTCTGTTAATCCTGATTTGTTAAGTGTATACATCTCAGTAATCGCATATTTTCCGTATGGGGTTAAGCTACTGCAGAAAGAATCTGATCCAACGGTAATTCTGATTCCCTTTTTATTTGCATTTTGTAGGTTGCTAACTATACGATTAAGCTCTTTTTCTGCAGTTGTATTACCTGGATACTGATCATGAATCGCCCTATATGGTGGCTCATATACTGTAAACCATTCATAAAAGAACTGAAGAGTTGGGCAGAAAGTAATATCTTTTTCCTTCATTATTTCCAAACATTCTTCATTTAGCTCTTGCCCATGAATTATTGCAGATACTCCTGCTTTACAGGAATCTAATGCACCACCATAACCTTCAGCATGCGACCAAACAGGCAGTCCTACCATATTGCACTCATCAACAACTGCTTGAATCTCCTCTAAGCAATAATGAGAGTCAGCCTTTGCATCATGCCTCCATATCCCTCCTCCTGTTGACCATATTTTGATAGCATCTGGATTTTCACGAAGTCTTCTTCTTACTGCTTTACGTAAATCCCAAGGACCATCAACACGTTCAGCCCAAGGATGGGAAGCATTATTATAATCTAATGGTAATCTATGAGAGTCACCATGTCCTGCCGTTCTACAGAAACCAAGTCCAGATGTAACTACACGAGGTCCAGGAATAACACCCTCTTCAATCATGTCACGGATATATATACCCGAACGTGAAATTTCGCCTACAGAGGTTAATCCATGTTCTAATGCTTCACGAGCTTGTGCCACAGCAACAATTGTCTTTTGTATAACAGGTTCAAGTATCCAGTCAGAATCATCATCAGTTCTATTTCCACTAAAATGAAGATGGCTGTCAATTAAGCCAGGCATAATTGTTTTTCCTGTAATATGAATTTTTTCATAATCTTCGCCTACATCTATCATTGAACCAGCATATTCAATTTTCTTATCATTCACAAGCAATAGTGAATTTTCTATTGGTTCCTTACCAGTGCCATCAATTAATAAACCACCCATAAAAGCAATTTTACTCATAACATGTCCCCCTAACATTAAAATTATTTAAATTTAAATATTGTAAGCTATTTTAATAACTAACTTAAGGTACTGCTTTTGTTTTCTATCTTTTCTACTTTCTTATTTCTAAATAGCATAAATGTAAGCCCTATTAAAAACCAAGCAACTACAAGAATCCATTCAACAGTATTTAAAGATGCAGGGCTACCAGGAGTAACCAATAGCGCTATAATTATAAACGATGTAACACAGGCTAATGATATTCCAATTTTGCCTCCTGGAACCTTATAAGGTCTTGGAATATCAGGTTCTGTTCTTCTCATACGTAGACAAGCAGCACTAACCATAAAACAAGCAAATATAAATGCTAATGAACTAACATTAGTTAATGGTACTAACATATTCTTACCTAAAAATGGACCTATTATAGTAAGCATTGCCATTAAAGTATTAGCAGCTTTGGGTGTTCCGTTCTTTTTATCTAATTGTCCAAACTTTTCCGGCAACTGTCCTTTACGTCCCATTGCTAGTAAAATCCTAGTAGTAGCTCCAAAGAAAGAATTCATAGGGCCTAATGGTCCCATAATAGCAATAAACATCATTACTTTTGAAAATACTCTAAGACCAATTACTGATAAAATAGTTAAAGCAGGTATATTATAAGTAACAAATTGTTCCCAAGGAACTATTGTACCAAAGGAATATATACAAATTAGATAAAATACACCAGCAGCAAGCAATGCCATACTAATAACTTTACCAAATTTATTCCAATCCAATCCCTCTGCTGCTTCCTCAGCTTGTTGTGGTATAGTATCAAATCCTGCATAAAAAAATGGTGTCATAACTAAAACCGGAAGAATACCCATCCATATACTTTTACCTGAAGCTGCTCCCTTATATATAGGTTGCATGTTGCTAGGACCTCCTCTAAATAAAGAAACCCCCATAGCAATTGCCATACCTGCAAGTAATAGCTTGGTTAAAAACCCTTGAAGCTTTGCAGCCGCAGAAGCACCTTTAAAATTTAATCGAATAACATAAAATGCAAATATAATTGCTATAAGTAAAGTAGGAAGATATACTGTAGCTCCCATAATTTCATACAACGGGAAGACCTTAAGTGCAGGAATAAACTCTCCAGCTAAAGATGAAATAGCAATAGCTTCCCAAGGACAAAGAATACCATTTCCTAAAGCAAGAAACCATCCAGTAAAATATGATGCCTTGTTTCCAAAAGTACGTGAAACATATTCCACTATACCACCTGAAACAGGAATAGCAGCTGTCAATTCACCAAAAACTGCTCCTATAGGAAGTAAAAATATTGAACCTATAACAAATGCAATTATTGCAGCTAAAGGCCCTCCTCCTATAATCATCCAGTCTCCAACCAATAAAACCCATCCTGTTCCAATAATAGCCCCAAATCCTATGGTAAAAAAGTTCCATAGAGAAAGAGTTTTCTTCATTCCAGTTTGTTTAGTTGGTGTAGTATTTGACATTTCTAATATTCCCCCTCTCCTGCATCTACTAAGATGCTAATATATTTTAGTATGATTGTAATTAGTATTGTACTCCTTACTACAATTTCCTTCAACCATATTTTACCATAAATTATCCTCGATAACTTCTATCTACTTAATAATACATGCACTAGCTATGTATATTACACATAACAAAGAAAAAAGTGAATTCTCAAGAATCCACTTTTTCACAGCTATTCATTTTGTATATAAATCTCTATTTATCCGATAGCTACTGTTTCGGGTAGGGTCTGACCCCTTTGCGAATTGATAGATTATTGTTTCACATTTGGAAATATTAGCGATATAATCAACCCCGAGCCGAACTCTGATTTTACATCCAACTGAATTGCTAAATCATAAGCCATCTTGCTCACTAAGAAAAGTCCCATGCCTGTTGCTTGTCTGGTATAAGCACCTCTCATTCCAGTAAATCCCTTATCAAAAATAAATGGTAAATCTTCTTCAGATACACCAGGTCCATTATCACTAATATTTAATATAGCTTTATCTCTCACTTTGTCATAAAATGTTTCAAACTTCAAAATTGAAATATCCTCATTCTGTGAAATGTGTTTCGTACTATTAGTGATTATTTGTCCTAATATAAAAGCTAATCCTTTGCGGTCAGAAAAAACTTCCATTTCTTCACCTATGAATTGTATTTGAAAGCTAGATTCATCTAGTAATGTTTGATAGTCTTCAATTGTTTGTTTACAAAATGCTAGTAAGTTTATAGAATCAAAAATATAATCTTTATGAATAGCCCCAAGTCTTGCAAAATACAAAATTTGCTCTACGTCTCCAAGCATTTGCTCTTTAATATGAAGCATACGCTGTCTAACAAGGGGAGACATTTCGTCGGTACGATTATCCAATACCAATGTCATTAATGATAGAGGCTTTTTAATTTCATGAACCCATCCCTCTATATAATTTTCATAATCGCCCAATTCAATGACTTGATCATTAAGTTCCGATTGATATGCTCTTATAACGCTTCCCATCCTATGGATATACGACCAATGACTCTTAGGAGATGCACGGCATAATATTTCTTCATTCGTCTCATTGGCTTCTAATAAAAAATCTTGAAAAGCTTCTTCTATTATTTTTTGCTTTCTAATTATAATAAATACAGATACCGATATCATCGCTAAAGTAAAAACAATCATTAATCCTACTAACACCTTAAAGGTTTCTGGATAAGCCAGCCAAGCTAAAAAACTAAATAGGATAGTGGTAGCCATCAACATAAGAAACCATTGTTTATAAGAATACAAACAATCATATATTTGCTTTATCCATTTCATGGCTTCATATACCCCCTAAGTCTATACCCTTTACCCCTTATTGTTTCAATTTGATGATCTAAGTCTAATTGACGCAATGTTTTTCGTAAGCGAGTGATATTCACTTGGAGTGCATTTTCGTCTATATATTGGTCCATTCCCCATAAAAGTTCACTCAATGTTGATTTGGATACAATTTCAGGTCTATTCTGCGCTAAAGCCAGTAAAATTCTTCCTTCATTAGCTGATAATAATAAGGATTGAGATCTCTTATACAAAGTAAAAGTATTGGGATCTATCAAAAAACTGCCAGCATCTATCAATTCTGGTTGTCCTTCAAATCTTCTTAGCAGGTTCTGAATACGCGCTAAGAACCTATCTCGATTGCATGGTTTTGTGAGATAATCATCTGCACCTAAATTAAGACCATGTAATTCATCTTGTAACTTATCTCTAGATGTAAGAATCAATATTGGACCAATCCCTTTTAATTTTAGATTTTTGCATACTTCAAATCCTGATTGTTCTGGTAAATTAATGTCTAACAATACTAAATCTGGTGTCAAAGTAGCTATTTGATCAACCATATCATGGAAGTCTGTAATTGCTATTACTTCATAACCAGCCTTTTGCAGTACATCCATTAGTTCTTCTCTCATTAATAAATCGTCTTCAACAACTGTAATCCTAGCCACTTCAGCACCTCCTTCCATGTAAAATTAATCCATATTGGGCTTCCAGCGTAACTTATCAATCTCATGATCTGCTGAACGGGCAACTGCTACTCCATAAATCGCTACTGTTACAATCACAATACACGCAAAGATAAATGCAATAGGATAAAGTGATGCTTGATTTTCAATGTAAATATCAACAAATAAAATCATAGCCCTTATACCAACAGCTCCACTGATGCATGCAAGAGACATAGGTAACAAAAAGGTCCACAACACCTGTCTATACATAGATCTTTTCATTTGATTACATTTTGCACCTAGTATTGAAAGTGTTAAATAGCGTTGTCCAGTCTGTTTCATCTGTGTCAAAAATTGTAAAGATAATACTGTACAAGCAATAATCAAAAATAAAATTCCCATATATAAAAGCGTATAAGTCGCAGTAACAACACCGAAGAGCTGGCGTCCAAAGTTTTGTAAATAACTTTCAAACCTAAATCCTGAAAATTTTAATAAATCTCTAGTCTCCATCATTGGTTTCAGTAAACCTTGCTGATCTTGCATCTTTTGTGGGATTCGAAAATTCCAATATGACACATAGGTTTCTGTATTTATTAATTGTTCAAACATATAATCAGGAACTATAAATGCTGAAAAAATTTCTACTGAACGGTCTGCTACTAATCCCCTCATTGGAATTGATGGACGTATAAATACTTCCTTATTATTAATACTCATCAAACTTTGCTCTTCTTTTGCAGCCTTTTTTAAAATGTTATCTAGTACAGGTATTTTATCTAAATTATCCATAGGCATAAAGTCTGGATTAAAGTATAAGACAATTTCATCTGAATGTAGGTTCAATGGTTTTTCCCCTATAGCTTCTAAAATTCCATTATAAGATGATTCAGGAATGAGATAAGGTGTTGTTGTGCCTGTATCTAGGACACCAAACAGATTAACTGCTTCAGGATTTTCTTTACCAATCTCATAACTCTGAATTTCTCCGGATAAAACTTCATCTTTATAATCACTTGGCAGAGCCATAATAATTTGCTCTCTTAACTTGGACCAATCAACTAATGACAACACCATCCCATCTTCCCTATGAACACCTTGATGTTTCATTTTTCCAAGCTTCAATAGATTTAAGTCCTCTACGTATGGTGCCATTTTTTTTGAATTAAGATAATCCTTAACTTTTGGGTTATCTCCATTAACAGTAAAATCATATAACGAGGATTCTTTTCTATTATATAACCTACTTCCTGAATTCAAAATAGTTGAAGCGCCATTTGCTATCAAAATAATAGATAACGTGATTAAAATAGATGTTACCGCAACAGAGGTAGATCTATTAGCTATGTTCTCTTGAAACTGTCTTAATGTAAATGTGTGCAACCCTTTAGTAGATTTATGCCCAGACAATCCTGCCAATAAACCTAGTAGTTTTCCAAATCCATTCATAAAAAATATAGTTCCTAAACTTCCGAGAGTTATTGCTGCAAACGGAATAATTCCTGCAAAGTCCATAAAATGATATAAAACACTCCAATATGCAATACCTAGTAATATAGAACCTATTAAAATATTGAGTGCATTGCCTTTTAACTGCCCCATATCTTGTTTCTTATCCATTTGCTCATAAAGTAATTGATGTAAGTCCTGATTAAATAATCTTCCACCAAGAATGATTAATGCTATAAACTGGATAAATAAAAAACCCATTATTGTAAAGAAAATCGCATCTGCCGACAAGGTTAGTTGATGACCGACAATTCCCTGCCCCACCAATTTAGAAACCGTTAAGCTAATTATTTCTGCTAAAAATCCGCCTATTAAAATGCCTCCAATAAGTGCTAAGATAGAAGTAATTAATGCCTCTGCTAAAAGTTGAAAAATAAGGCGTTCTTTGCGCATTCCTAACATAAGATAAAGTCCAAACTCTTTGCTTCTCCGATTTAATTGGTACCTATTAGCAAATAAAATTAAGAAAAATAATAAAAACAATGCAAATATATAAACAATTGGCATCCTAGCTAAAAATTTATCGATTGCATCACTTTCAAACTCCTTTAAAAATAAAATAACATCCTGTCTTCCAAGGGAGAGAATTATATAAAACGAAGTCACTGCTGCTACAAGTGTTGCAAAGTAGATTAAATTCTCCTTACGACTTCGTCTAGCATTACGATAAATCAGCCTATAGAACATTTGCACTTCCTCCCCCAAACTGAGATAATAACTTTAAAATTCTTTCATAAAACTCCTCACGAGACTCATCTTGTTTGCAGCGCAGCTCATGAAATATTACACCATCTTGAATAAAAAGGATTCTTGAGCAAAAGCTTGCTGCATTAGCGTCATGGGTAACCATCAATATAGTTCTTTTGCTACTTCTATTAATACCTTCCAACTTATTCATTAAAGTCCTTGCAGAACGTGTGTCCAATGCTCCTGTAGGTTCATCCGCAAGAACGATATCCGGATCAGAAATCAAACTGCGTGCAGCAGCTACCCTTTGCTTCTGTCCTCCAGACATCTGAGATGGGAATTTGTTAAGAATATCCGTAATTTCTAAGAAATTTGCTAACTCATCTAATTTAACTTGTGCTTTTGCAAAATCTACCCCATGAATAGATAATGGTAATAATATATTTTCTTGTCCAGTTAGGTTATCCAGTAATTCAAAGTCTTGAAACAAATATCCAATTCGACTACCACGATACTCAGCTAAATCTTTACTACCAAAAGCACTTATGTTTTTACCATTTAAAAGTATACGCCCAGATGTTGGTTTTATTATTGTTGCAATGCAGTTTAATAATGTAGTTTTTCCAGATCCACTTGGCCCCATTATTCCTAAGAATTCTCCTGGAAAAACGTCAAAACTAATCCCTTGTATAGCTTTGGTTATGTTATTATTCTTTCCATAGTTTTTTTGTAAGCCCTGAACTTCTAATAATTTCCCCTGTCTAATCACTATATAACTCCCCTTTTTTAGTTTCCTATTTTACAGTTTTGCTGAAATGATCCTAGAGTTGATCATTGATTTATTTAAATTATATCAAATGTAGAAATCTAAAAACACTTACAGTTGATGTAAGGTAAAATGATTGAATCACCCATCATTTATAAAGAGCAAATTAAAGCACATGTATCTCTCCCTAACTTACAGGATCAGACACATGTGCTTTTTATTAATTTTTTCTTTTTTTCCTTCATTTTTTCCTTCTTGTATTAAGCTTTTTCCAAGCTCAGTCATTTTTAATTCCTCCTTTACTTTTTCCAAATCTTTTCCGCCTAAAAATTTATTTGCAAAACATAAAAAAGCTAAGTATGTAGTGAAATAGCGACTTTTTCTAGAGCGGCTTCACTACGTACTTAGCTCTCTGTTTCGTACAACAAATTATCTTTGTAGAAACTTACAACTTTAAAAATAATTTGACCTATCCTAATTAAATTACACATATTCTATAACTATTTCTACAAAGGTTTTTAAGTCATTTAAATTGTTGTTTATTATATCATATACTAATCCTCTATCTAATTTTAAATAGTCATGAACTAATATATTTCTAAATCCCGCCATGTTACATAAGTTATTTTTTAGTTCTTCATTAATTATTTTGTTTTCATATAGAACAAAAAATATATCTTTATTATTCTCTGGCTTTCTATACTTCATATCAGCTATGACGTGATTTCCAATATCTAGAATGCACTCGATACTTAAATGTAGAAATCTCTCTGCAGAACCGTATATAAAAGGATCCTTTATATATTCTTCTTTATTATAATTTCTTACAGAATTAAGTATGTTTATATATTCATTTAATTTATTTATTCTTGAAAGCACCACTTCTCTTTTAACCATGTTTTATCCTCCAAAAAATTCTCCCTTTTTTATTCTTTCTATCATTGCATTATCATATATATCTGAATAATATTTAAAATCAAAGTATTCTCTTAGAGACAAGGATTCAAAACCAGCTCTATCATCATCATCTTTAATTACTATACCATCATGGATTATCTCATATTTTAGTAACAATGAAGCATTATTTAACGAAATTATATCCACATCTTTTTTGAAAAAGGCTTTTCCATCTTCTATTATATCTCCTCTTATAAAAGCTTCTTCCATAGGTGGATGATTTTCTTTTAAATATATAGCTATATCAATATCACTATCTTCCCTAGCTACACCTCTTGCTTGGGAACCAAAAATGTATGCAAATTTCACTTCATATTTTTTATTTATTTCAATAATAAAGTCTTTCACTTTATCAATTATATTTTCCATATGCAATCACCGCCAAGTTTTCCTTATTATATAAATTTTAACACACCTTATTATATATAACCATATATACATAAATTATAGCTTATAACAATTTTTATTTTATGATAATTTGTACATACTTATTTAAAAGTTCCCCTACTTTTATTCAAATTTGACTACAAGCCATCTAATATTCTTTCTGCTGATGAAACCTATATCAAGGTAAAAGGTATAAAGCATTACGTGTGGATAATCATGGATGCCTGTAAAAAGTCCATTCTCAGCTACCAAGTGTCCGATACTCGAGCCGTAGGTCCATGTATCCTTACTATGCGTATGGCTTTTGAAAAGTTCAAAGTATTTCCTAATAAGGCTCTAAAATTTATCGCAGATGGCTACAGCGCTTATCCTCTTGCAGGTCAGCAAACCATATTGAGGATGCAACAAGCACAATATTATTTTAAATTCCTTGAACTATATTTTTTCATAACTCACTTTACACTATCTAAAATAAAAACCTCCTATCTATATATTAAATAGATAGAAGGTTCATTGTTATAACATGCATCTCTCCCTAACTTACAGGATCAGACACATGTGCTTTTCATTATTTTTTAATTATTTCATTGACTCTATAATACTATCAGCAAGGGTATCCATTGAATCCCCATCCTCTTCTTTCATGCTGGAGTTTACTGATATATCGCCGTCTAAAATATTCATTTCTTTCATATCATCTAAAAGTTCACGCATAAGCTTACCCGATTGAGGAGCCCATGATCCATTTTCTATTAAAGCGAAGGTACGTTTTTGAAGATTTAATGCCTTCATGTCCATTAGATAATTTAACATTGGTGGATAAATATTTAAGTTGTAGGTTACGGAAGCAAGAACCACATGGCTGTATTTAAATGTTTCAGAAATCAAATAGGACACATGAGTTTTTGAAACGTCATACATAACCACATTAGTCATTCCCTTTTTTACTAACCTTGTTGCCAAATCGTTGGCAGCGGCTTCTGTATTGCCGTACATTGTTCCATAAACGATCATTACGCCTTTTTCTTCAGGTTCATAGCGACTCCACTTGTCATATTTATCTAGCAAATATGCAAAATCATTACGCCATACTGGTCCATGTAGCGGACAGATAATCTTGATGTCGATAGTGCTTGCCTTCTTTAAAAGAGACTGAACATGAGGACCATACTTACCTACAATGTTTGTATAATATCTTCTGGCATCATCGATCCAATCTCTATCAAAGTTCACCTCGTCATTGAATAGCTTACCGTCCAAGGCGCCGAAAGATCCAAAGGCATCAGCGGAAAATAGTACACCGTTTGTAGTATCGTATGTCACCATAGCTTCTGGCCAATGTACCATTGGAGCAGACACAAATACAACATTATGTTTTCCAAAGGACATAGTGTCCCCTTCTTTGACTTCTATTATTTTGCCATCTATATTAAAACCAAACTGATTCATGAACATGAAAGCTTTTTCAGTACATACAATCTTTACACCCGGATAACGAAGGACAATTTCTTCAATGCAAGCTGCATGATCCGGTTCCATATGGTTGATTACCATGTAATCCAAAGGTCTGTCCCCTAGAACCTCTTTAATATTTTCAAGGAATTGACGGCAAACTGACCAGTCTACTGTATCAAAGAGCACTGTCTTCTCATCTAAAAGTAGATAAGAGTTATATGAAACCCCTCTTTCAATGGGATGAACATTTTCAAATAGAGCTAGGCGGCGATCGTTGCCACCAACCCAATAAAGATCCTCAGTTATATTTCTAACACAATACATAAATCTAATCCTCCTTTACGCTAAAAGCACATTATTACGTTTGCTTACTTATAAGAATCACACTTATAAGAATCACACTTATAAGAATTAAACTTCTATAAACATATCTTTTTCTTCACCACAAGCAGGACAAGTCCATTCTTCAGGTAGATTTTCAAAGAGTGTGCCTGGAACTACTTCACCTTCTGGATCACCTACGCCAGGATCGTATTCATAACCACATCCATTACATACATGATATTTCCAAGTTGGAGCAACCTTCTTAGGAACAGCTCTCTTCATCTTCTTCATTGGTGGAGCCTCCTTCTTTGCTTCTCCGTTGTCTAAAGCAGCAGTGAGCAATGGCAATATTTCCATTAAATCTCCAACGATACCATAGTCTGCGTTCTTAAATATTTTTGCATTAGCATTAATATTTATAGCAACAATTGTAGAAGCATCCTTTATACCTTTCAAATGTTGCCCTGCACCTGAAATACCACAGGCAATGTAAAGATTTCCTTTAAATTTTTGTCCAGACATACCGACATAACGATTCAGCGGTACATATTTAAGGGTTTCAGCTACTGGACGAGAAGAACCTATAGCTGCACCAGCTTGAACTGCCAAGTCTTCTATAAGCTTCATGTTTTCTTTTTCCCCTATGCCTAGACCTACACTGACTACCCTTTCAGCTTTAGTAATAGGAGTATCCAATGGAATTCCAACTGTGAAATCATAGCCATCTGTCTTAAGAGCTTCAACAAGAGAATCAACTCTTTCTTTTGGGGTTCCTTCCTTAAAAATCACTTTCTTACGGTAACCTGTAGCAGGTCCACTTTGAGAAATCTTACCTGTGCCCTCTGTTTTCGGCATCTTTCCTATGATACTAGAAGCTATAACCATACGCTGAATCTCATTAGTTCCTTCATATATAGTACAAATCTTAGCATCTCTGTAAGCACGTTCAACTTCCATACCTTTCATATAGCCGCTTCCTCCAAATATTTGAAGGGCGTCGTTTACAATCTCAAGACAGACGTCAGAAGCATATTGTTTAGCCATAGCAGCTTCCATGCTGTAGCGTTCATGATTTTCTTTTAGCTCTGCTGCACTGTAAATAAGCAATCTAGCTGCTCTAAGCTTTGTGGCCATATCCGCCAACTTAAAAGAGATGATCTGCTGCTGGCAAATAGGTTTACCAAACTGAATTCTTTCTTTTGAGTACTCTAATGCATGTTCATAAGCACCTTGAGCAATACCTAGAGCCTGAGCTGCAATACCGATACGACCGCCATCCAAGGTGGACATAGCAATCTTAAAACCATCTCCCTCTTTGCCTAATAGATTTTCTTTAGGCACTTTCACTTCGTTAAAAACTAGCTCTCCAGTAGCTGAAGAACGAATACCCAACTTGTCGTAATGTTTTCCAAAGCTAAAGCCTTCCCAGCCTTTTTCTACAATGAAAGCACTGATGCCGCGAGTACCTATGTTTGGTGTAGTAACTGCAAAAATAATGTAAATATCAGCTTCACCTGCGTTGGTGATAAAAATCTTTTCACCATTTAAGATGTAATAATCCCCATCTAACACAGCAGTGGTTTCTGTACCCCCAGCATCACTACCAGCATTTTCTTCTGTAAGACCAAAAGCTCCAAGCTTTTCTCCTTTAGCCAATGGAACTAAATATTTTTTCTTTTGTTCCTCTGTTCCATAGGCAGCAATTGGATATGCACCTAAAGATGTATGAGCGGAAAGAATTACTCCTGTACCACCGTCCACTCTTGATAATTCCTCAACGGCGATTGCATAGCTTATTACATCTAAGCCCGCTCCACCCTGCTCTTTTGAATATGGTATCCCCATCATACCCATATCAGCCAATTTATGAATTGCTTCGGAAGGGAATTTATTTTCCTGATCCAACATAAACGCAATAGGTTTAACTTCCTCTTCAGCAAACTCTCTGATTTTTATCCTCAAATTTTCATGTTGTTCTGTAGTTTTAAAAAACATAAATACACCTCCGCTTTAATTAATATGATTTTATTTAAGCATATTCTGAAACATCTTCCTTTAAAGTATACTTAAACCATATACTTTTTATTGTATACCTAAAGCGTATACAATTCAACCCTGATTTGAGCTTTTTTCCTGCGGATAACTTGTTCTAAGTCCATAATCCTTTTTTTTCCTTTATTTATGAAACAATTGAAAATTTAAAGGCTGTGAGATTTCTATTCTTCTGATATAATCTCACGGAAATTGCAAAGGGTCTGTCACACCTAGAAATATTTCTAAATATATAATAGTTGTGATATAAACATTAAAAATGGACAGTTAGCACCAATTGCTTTTACTGCTTATGTAAAAGCTTAAAAGTTGCTAACTGTCCTTGGATTCTCCTAAATTCTATATATTATTCTTCAAGCCTATAACCTACTTTAAAAATTGTCTTTATATCATCTTTTAAGTTAAGCTTATCCCTAAGTCTTTGAACGTGAATATCCACAGTTCTAGTCTCCCCTACATAATCAAATCCCCATACTTTCTCGATAATTTGATCTCTGGAAAGGGCAATATTTTTATTCTGTAAAAATAGCATTAATAGATCAAATTCCTTATAAGTTAATTCAACTAGCTTCCCATCTAGCTTTACTATTCTTTGATCATAAAATACTTCTATATTTTTAAATGTAAAGTTTTGTGGTGATGTATTATATCTTCTTAACACAGCCTCTATTCTAGCTACAAGTTCTATTATTTCAAAAGGTTTCACTATATAATCATCAGCACCTAACCGTAGTCCCGTAACTCTATCCAGTACTGATTCTTTAGCCGTAACAAATATGGTTGGTATGTTTTTATTTTTAATTTGAGATATTAAAGTAAAGCCATCAATCTTCGGAAGCATTACATCAAGTAGAATAAGATCAAGACTTTTTTCTTCTAAAATCTTTTTTGCAATGTAGCCATCACTAGCCTTATACACTTTATATCCTACCATCTCAAGATTTATGGATATTAAATCACTTATCGCTTTATCATCTTCTACTAATAGAATACTTTTCATAATTGCTTTTCTCCTATTCACTTAGGTAATCTATTATATAATTTTCGAAAGCTCATAACTTTTTTATTTGCTAAATCTATACTTATATAATATCCTTCTGCTTTATTTTTATTATGCAATAATGTAATATCTATATAGTTATTATAAATACCATCTAAATATTTATTGTAAGTAAGATCTAAATCTGTCAAAACTGAATACTCATTAATATCAATATCTAATTCCTTAAGCAGAGGTTCCATCAAATTTTTAATTTCCAAATCTGATAGTTTAAATACTTCAACTTTGTTTGAATCTGAGTTTGAATCGTTAAACCATTGAAATTCTACAATTTCCCCAGTAGATGAGTCTAAAACGCATGTATAAAAAATTTTTTCATCATCCTTAAACCAGCTTATATGCCATTGTAAACTTCTAGATCTATCGTTTTTAACAAGATTTACGTCTTCCGTGAAATCTGTTCTATCAATTTTAATATTCAATCCTTTATCGAATATATCCAATGCCTTTTTTATAGCATCTTGTCTTGTAAATACATTTGTTGTCTTAGTATTTAAATCTTCATCACCCAATACAGTCTTTTCAGAATATAGCTTATCTTCATAGTGATTAAAGGTTTTAGTACAGCCGGTAAAGAAAACAACCATCAATAATGTTATGACAAGAACTTCAAATGACTTTTTCATGATATAATACTCTCCTTAAAGAAACTAATAAACACCTCTGTACCCTTGTTAAGCTCACTCTCAATAGACAACTCTAATTTATGCAACATGCATATCTCCTCACATATAGCTAACCCTAAACCAACTCCACTTTTAGCTCTATCTCTAGCCTTATCTACCATGTAAAAAGGTTCCTTAATTTTATTTAAGTCTTCTTTAGGTATACCAATACCATGGTCTTTAAAGATTAATTGATAGGTAGATGAATCTTCTAAAAAATCTCCTTTTATTTTAATAACCCCATCCTTCTCAGAAGCTTTTATGGCATTATCTAAAATGTTTATAAAAAGAACTACAATAAGCTGCTTATCTCCAGATATTTTAATATCTTTTACATCAAATTTAACCTTTAAATTCTTACTTTCTATTTTATAGTTTAGACTAGTATAAGCACTTATAACACAATCCTTTAAAGATAGTTTTTCAGCACTTAAGTCCTCTTTCCTAATTAGTATAAGTTTTAATAGGGTAGTATTAAGTTTCTCTAGCCTTTTAGATTCAGAATTAATATAATTTAAGGCTGTAAACCTAATATCTTCATTTATGTTTCCCTTCATAAGCAAATCTGAATATCCAATTATAGAAGTGAGAGGGGTTTTAATCTCATGAGTTAAGCTGTCAATAAACATTTGTTTAGCACTATTTAAATTTTTTAATTCTTCTATTGTATCCTCTGTAGCTTGAGCCATTATATTAAAATTATCCGCTAGAATACCAACCTCATCTTTTTTATTTTTAATCTCTACTCGCTTTGAGTAATTTCCATAGGCTATTTCTTTAGATGCTTCACTTAGCTTGGATATAGGTCTCGTAGTTCCTTTTGCAATTAAATACATTCCAATGGCTAGTAAAACAAAAACTATCCCATCCAGCATAAAAAAGAATTTGTAGTTTTTTTCTAAATCCTGGTAAGCAAAACTAATGTCTTTGGTTAGTCCAATCTTTATTATATTATTTTGCAAGTAAGATTTAGACATAATTAATAAATAGTGGTTTTTATCTACTTCCTTAATAGTAAAAAGCCGTTCATTTAGCTTAGCTTTATTTATTTCATCTTTTGCTATGTTAAGTCTTTCAATAGATCTAGAAAAAAGCAGATTATTATCATCATCATATATTTCCAATCCGTCTTGTGCTATAACATCATTAGTAACGTATCCTGTCATAGCCATAGTCAACCAATCCTTAAGTTGGTTCTGTGAAGCAAGAACTGTATATTTTGTAGAATCTGTATTAAGATAAATAACACCCTCTATTACTTTGTGCTCATCAATGGCAGCTTTTATAGTCCTATCAAGACTTCTTTTATGAATATTTTCTATGATAAATATTCCAGCAACATTGAATATTATTAAAAATAATGTCATTGAGTAGATAAATATCCTCTTCCAAAACTTCATTTTTTCACCTTTATCTTAATTATTTTATCCCCTAATTATATTACTAATTTACTTTAACGGACTTAGAATAAGATTGTCTTCGTGTGATGAAAGTATACCACTATCATTCATAGTTATAAATTTACCTTTGAAAGTTACTTTAGTTTTATTTTGAAGATTTTCCGCAATGCCTTTAAGATTATCAATTGCATATATCTTTCCTGAATTCAATATATGCAAATTATCTTCTGAGACAGGATTTTCAATACTTAAACTAGTCCAAGTATCTTCATTTGAAGTTTCATCAAAAGTCTTTTTTAAAATTTTGGTAATCATATTATTTTCTAATTCTCCAATAAATGCAGTATCACTTTTGTCCACATAGAGAAGCTTTAGGTTTTCACAGCCATCAATCTCTATTTCTCTATTTTTAGATTTATCCGTCATATATATCTTGTTATCATTAAGATCTTCATATATTAATTCATCCTTTTGTTTTAAAACAAAATAGTTTCCCACTCTTGTTGTATTAATGTTAAGCTTGTGCATACCTCCTGATATATCAAGTCTTTCAAGATAATCTACCCCTGTAAGGCTTGATACCTTAAGATACATAATAGTATTCATTGTATTTAACTCAATTCCATCTACAATCGCATTTGATGATGGTAATTTGTAAATTTCACTTTCATTGTTATAGTTTAAAGCTTCTTGCTTAGTGTTATTTTTAGTGTTGTAGGTATATATTTTTATGCCTTTTTTATTATTTTCAACTGTCTTTTCAGAGATAATTAATTTATCTTCGCTATTATGCCATTTGAAATAATCCTCTAAATCTTCCTCTAAATTTAATGAGTTTTTATTTCCATCATATAAATTTATTATATTTAATTTTCCCTCTGAATAATATGAGCAATATTTCCCACTAGGCGATAAGGCAATATTTTTAGCATCTGATTCAAATTTAATTTCCACATTAGCTGATACAACAGGTTGTAAGTTCACTTCTTTAAATGTAAGCTGTGTATCATTTGTGAAATAAAAATTATTCAAATAATATAATATTAGAGTTTGTACTGTAAATGATAATATTACATCCCAAAATAATTTATTAAGTTTTTTCATATTCTTCCTCATATATCTTTCTCCTTAAGGCTCCACATATACCATGTTAGGTATAGCTCTTTCTCCGGTGATGCTTGAAGGATTATTTATTATTTCATTATTATAATACATGTCCGTAGAGCCACCTCCATCAAGGCACATTGCATTGACAGCATCAAGCTTAATCATAATATTTTGTACATCCTTTAGTGTAGCTCCTAATTTTAATCCTTGTCTTCCATCAATAACCAGTAATATTATACTTCCATCCTCTCTTTGACCTATTGCTGTTCTAGGGTTAAGCCCACCTAGAGAGTTTTCTGAAATATAAGGATTGCCATCAACAACAAGAGTTGGTGAAAATGATATAGCCTCCTGTATATTTTTATCTATAAGATCATTTGTGGTAGCTGGTCCAACGTACATTTTACCTTTATCGTCTATGGCAAATACGCAGCTTTCTCTAATATCATATTTTTCTTTTTCTTTCGGATACATTACATTACCTTTAGAAATCATAATACCGCTGGGTATTCCACCTGTACTACCTGTTTTACCATTTGGAGATACATCTAAAAATCCCCCTCCGTTTATTGCAGCAACAGCATTATAATTTTTAGCCATTTCTGATACAGTTTCACCTGTATATCCAAGTTTTGAAGAATATCCCACCCTTACCTTTAAAGGGTCCTTTACTATTAAGGCAATGCCATCAAATTTATTTGTACTTATATCTAATCTTTCTATAGAACTATCAGTATATTTTAAGTTAACTTTCTCACCCTTTGAAATATCGTAGTTTGACTGAGCTGAATTTAATTCTTCGTTATTTTCTTGTATTATTTTTTTAATATCATCATCATTAAAAAAGGTTTTTGCTATATATGTATGGTTTCCTGTGGACATAGATAATCCTACTATGGTATTTCTTACCCTTTTAAATGGACCGTAGAAAACATAGAAGGGAAATGTAATAGCAGTAAATATAGTTTCCAATATCAAAAATAAAGCAAGTTTTTTTAATAAGCTTGTTCTATTTCTTTTGCTATGTTTTCTTCGTTTTTTTTCATCTTCTAACCTCCCTTCGATTCCTAAAACAATATTAACCTTTGGAGGTATCAAAATTATATATTACTTGTTTCAAAGTTGTAAAATCCTTGCATCAAAAATCTTCTATTCCACCTTATTAAGATATTCTTCCAATGTAATATATTTTTCTGACATCTCAGTAGCTTCAGAAATACCTACATATCTTAAATGCCAAGGCTCATAATTGTATCCAGTAATATCTTCCTTTCCTTTTAGATACCTAATTGTAAAACCATACTTATAACAGTTATCTTCAAGCCATTTATAAGCTTGAGTTTGTTCAAAACCTTCATCTAAAGAGGAATATTCATCTGATAATACATCCATAGCTAGCCCTGTGTTGTGCTCACTTGCCCCAGGTTGTGCAACATATTTATCCGCTTCTACACGTCCAGCAGTAGCTAATTTATTATTATAAAGCATTTCCTGATATGAATAAGCTCTATATCCCGACACAGCAAGAAGATTTACACCATCTTCTTCTGCGGCATTAAATAAGTTTTCCAATGCTTTTGCCGCAGCAGTATCCATTTTTTAACTTTAGAATCAGCATATGAAATAAATCTTACATTTGGTATGGTTAATGATTGGGGCACATAGTCTTTCTCTAATCTATTACTTCTATTTACTAATAAAATATTTGATTTTGAGGTGTTTTTAGAAGAGGTAAGAGCTGTATAATTTTTAGAAGTATCTTTTTCAGTAATTAGATTTTCCTTCTCAGCTCCTTTAACCTTATCTATCTTTAACTCATCATTTCGTATAGTTAGTGGTTTAGCAGAATGAGTAAAATCAAATCTTTTGCTGAATCCTCTAGCGGTAATTAAACCTATCCCCAGTAACAAAATAACTAATCTTTTCTTCATATTTTTCACACTCCCTTTTCTATACACACAGTATAGAGGGAAGGTATCTCATAGTTATTTATCACATGTTTCAAAGTTGTAATGTATTAGTAAACTTATTTTTTATAGTTTAATTCATGCTATGAGAATTCCTATAACTTGCAAGTTTTCTACATCTTATCTAACCCAGAAGAACTAAATTCAGAAGCTTCAGTCAGAATTGCATTTGATTGGTAAGAGGAACCTATATGCCAATAAGGTTTGCAGAATAAATAAAAAAGGGTCTGTCACACCTAGAAATATTTCTATTGCGAGACAGACCCTCTCATTAAGTTCTTTTGTAATAAATTTGTAATAAAGCAGCTTATGCTTTCATTTAAAACTTCAAATCTATTAATTTTAATTTTGTATTTCGCTATTCTCTGAATAGCTATCTTTTTTTATTGAAATTATTATAGTAGTCAATAATCCTCCCCAAAGTACTGTTGCACCTATACCGAAGAATATCATTGCATTTAATGTCATTTTTATCACCACACCTTTATTCATTTTCTAAATTAATATTATCTCTCCAAGGCTGTCTACTTATTAAGATAGCTCCAGTAATCCCCATTAAAATAACTCCCCATCCATAAACAAACAATGCATTCAAATTGTATCCACCATAAGGTGTACGCATTTCTGTAATAAGACTTTGTACTAGAATGAAAGTTAAAACAATTGGGTTTATATATTTAATAATTATATCCCACCATTTTCCTATTCCATAATAAGATACTGAATTTGTATGGTCACGAATTGTTTTAGGTTTTACAATCCATCCTACTAAGATAGTTTCTAGTAATCCAACTACAACTATTCCATAATTATTAATAAAGTTATCCATAATATCTAATAGGTATAATCCTGCTCTAGTTGCAAAGGAGATACTTATAATAAATCCAACTAACAAAATTCCTGTTACTACTTTTTTACGTTCCCATCCTGTTTTATCTATTATGGCTGAAGAGATCGCTTCAACTAAGGATACTGCTGATGTTAACCCCGCAAATACCAAACAAGTAAAGAATAATACAGATAGTATGTTTCCCCAGCTGCCCATTACTGAAAATACTTTAGGAAATGCTATAAATGCAAGTCCTATACCATCAGATGCAACTTTATCAACAGATACTCCTTGATTTGTTGCCATAAATCCAAGTATTGCAAAAACCCCTATGGCAGATAAAAATTCAAAGCCACAATTGGCAAAAGCAGTCATAAATGCACTATTATTTATATCTGTTTTTTCAGGAAGATAACTGGAATAGGTCATCATAATTCCTGTAGCTATACTTAATGAAAAAAATACTTGTCCATATGCTGCAATCCAAACTTTAGGATCTTTAACTTTTTGCCAATCAGGTGTAAACAGTGTGTTTAACCCTACAGAAGCCCCTTCTAAAGTTACCCCTTTTATTACTATAATTATCATTATTATTAATAGAGCTGGTAATAGTATTTTACTTAATTTTTCAATTCCAGCTTTTATTCCTTTATAACATATAAACCAGTTAACTAACCAAACCAAAGTTATTCCTATTAATATTGGAACAACTATACCTCCAAAATCGAAGGGTGATGATGATAAATTTAATACTTCATTATAAAAATAACTGTTAGTGTCAGTTCCCCATACCTTTTTAAAGCTTAATGTTAAGTACTTTATAGCCAAGCTCAAAATCATTGAATAATAGCATAAAATCATAACTGCACTAATTATAGGCCACCAACCAAGCCATTCCCACTTTTTATTTGCTCTTGCTATTGCTAGTGGTGTTGAGCCTCTAAATTTATGTCCCATTCCATACTCAAGAATTAATAAAGGTATTCCTGCTGTGAATATGGCGAAAAAATATGGTATTAAAAAAGCTCCACCTCCATTTGAATAAGCTACATAAGGAAATCTCCATATATTACCTAGTCCTACAGCAGAACCAATAGCTGCAAGTAGGAACCCTGCTTTTGTCCCCCATTGTTCTCTAGATTTTTTCATTTCTATTCCTCCTAAACGTTTTATCTGAATCTTCCAAATATTGATATTTATAAATAAAAAAGCCCCACAGTTTATACTATGAGACTTTTTCACCTAGGATATTACAAAAGTCCCATAGTATATCTATGGGACTCCATTTATTTCAATGCAAATAATTAGCCACCATAGATGCAAACGCCTGTCTCGGCGATTGCATCTATAGTAGTATGTAACGTATCTATTATGCAATCGCTATCTTAAGTTAGCTAATAGGAGCAGATTATTCAATTTTGAAACAAATATATTTATTTTAGTATTCATAATAATCTCCCTCTTGGTAATTTTATGTTATTTATCATATCATGCCATTCTAATAATGTCAATATAATTTTAAAAATAATATAAAAAATAAAATTCATTTTTTCTCTCGTTAATATAAAAACAACAGATTTTTTCATCAAGTAAAAACGCCGCTAAATCATCTTTAGCGACGTTTTCATATTTTACATTCTAATTAAAAATCTTATTTTGCAGCTTCTTTTGTTGCTGGAAGAATTACTTCAACTTCACTATGTGGTCTTGGAATTACGTGAACTGATATTAATTCTCCAACACGTTGTGCAGCAGCGGCACCAGCGTCTGTAGCAGCTTTAATAGCTCCAACATCACCTCTAACCATAACAGTTACAAGTCCGCCTCCTACATATTCTTTACCTATTAAATATACGTTTGCTGCCTTAACCATAGCATCTGCTGCTTCTATTGCTCCTATTAAGCCTTTTGTTTCTATCATTCCTAATGCATCGTGTTTCATATTAAAATCCTCCTAATTAGCGTTTTTTATTATGTTATGCTTTAATTAAAAGTCTTATTTTGTAGCTTCTTTAGATGCTGGAAGAATTACTTCAACTTCACTATGTGGTCTTGGAATTACGTGAACTGATATTAATTCTCCAACACGTTGTGCAGCAGCAGCACCAGCGTCTGTAGCAGCTTTAACAGCTCCAACGTCACCTCTAACCATAACAGTTACAAGTCCGCCTCCAACATATTCTTTACCTATTAAATATACGTTTGCAGCTTTAACCATAGCATCTGCAGCTTCTATTGCTCCTATTAATCCTTTTGTTTCTATCATTCCTAATGCATCTTGTTTCATATTAAATTCCTCCTAAATATTTTTTTATTTATAAACATTTTTTTATTTTACTATTGTTATTTTTGATTTTGAGTTAATGCCCATTGCATTAGCTTCCTCAATATCAAGGTGACATTCAAGTTTTGATGAATCGTTAGCTCTAATAGCCACATTGCTATATATTCCGCCTCTCAAATCATCAAATTTTATTGATACTACTTCTCCATCATGTACTCCTAAATTTCTAGCATCTTCAGGTGTCATGTGAATGTGTCTTTGTGCAACTATTAACCCTTCTTCAATTTGAACAGATCCCTTTGATCCAACTACTGTGATTCCAGATGTTCTGCTTAAATCTCCAGACAATTTTACATGTGGTACTGTTCCAAGTTTAATGCAATCTCCAGCTAATACTTCAACTTGAGTTTTGCTTCTTACAGGACCAAGTATTCTAACCTTCTCAATTGCACCTTTTGGCCCGCAAATTGTTACAACTTCCTTACAAGCATATTGTCCAGGTTGAGATAGGTCTTTAATCTTTGTAAGTTCATAATCTTTACCAAAAAGACTTTCTAAATCCTTTTGTGAAAGGTGTATATGTCTATTAGAAATTCCTACTGGAATCTCAGATGAATTTTGCTGAACTTCATTATTAGCTCCATTGCTTTTAATAGCTTCTAGCAAAACCTTTAATATTTCTTCACAGTTATCCATTAGTTTGCCCCCTTCATTGCGGCAACTATTTGGTTAACTAAGTCTAAAATGTCTTCATTTTTTCCACTTTCATTATTAGATTCAGTACAACTATTAGCATTATTAGAAGAATTAGCAACTTTATTTAAAGCTTCTGCAGCTGCTGCAATTTGAGCTGGGCTCATATTCATAAATTGATTTTGAACTCCATGACAATTTTCAGCAGTTTTTATACGGTTGAAAGTTGGGTCATTAGATGCTAATGTTGCACAATCCTTTAAGCCATAAGCAACTCTTTTGATGTTTATAAGGTGCTCTGGAGTAACATTTTCAGATACTGAACTTCCTCCCCATGTACCACAGCCTAAAGTAAATGCTGGGCTAAGAGCTGTGCTTGCACCTGTTCCACCTTGAGATCCACCAGTATTAACAAGAATACGGGAAGCTGGCTTTCTAGCAAACTCCATAACTATATCTCTATCTTCAGTATGGATACTCATTGTGTGGCCAATTCCATTTTGAAGTAATTCAATACTTAATTCACATGCTTCATGCCAATCTTTTACTGTATAGAATCCAAGAACTGTTGTAAGTTTTTCAAAGGACAATGGATAACCTGCGCCTACTCCATTTTGTCTTCCTATAAGCACTTTAACTTCTGCTGGAACTGTAAATCCTGCAGCACTTGCAATAACTTGAGGACTTCTTCCAACAAACTTAGCATTCATAGCGTATCCATTCTTAAATAACAGCTTACAAACTTTATCAGTTTCTTCTTCTGTCATAAAATATCCGCCTTGCTTTTTAAACTCTTGAACAACTGCATCCTGATTGCATTCTTCACAAATTATTGATTGTTCTGAAGCACAGATTGTACCATAATCAAAAGTCTTACTTGCAATAATATCTCTAACAGCCTTTTCTACATTAGCAGTTCTTTCGATGTATGCTGGAGAGTTTCCTGCACCAACACCAATAGCTGGTTTTCCTGAACTATAAGCAGCTTTAACCATTCCTGGGCCACCTGTAGCTATTATTATAGAAATTTCTTTGCTTTTCATTAACTCATTTGTAGCTGCAATTGTTGGCATAGTTACAGCACTTATAATGTTCTCTGGTGCACCAGCTTCGATAGCTGCATCTCTCATTAATTCAACTGCTTTAATTGTACATTTTGCAGCAGCTGGATGTGGTGAGAAAACTATAGCATTACGAGATTTAATTGAAATTATAGATTTAAAAATCGCTGTTGAAGTTGGGTTTGTTGAAGGTACTATACCCATAACTAAACCAACTGGTTCAGCAATCTCTATAAGCTTATTTGTCTCATCTTCCTTAATTACACCTATTGTTTTCATATCTTTAATTGAATCATATAATATAGTAGCTGCTAAATGGTTTTTGAAAGTTTTATCTTCAGCTTTACCAAAACCTGTCTCTTCAACTGCCATTTGTGCTAAGCAAGCAGCATTTTCTTCTGCTACTCTAACCATATTGCGTAAAATTTTATCAATCTGCTCCTCAGTATAATTAGCAATTTTATCAGCTGCTACCTTTCCAAGTCTGGCAAGATTTCTTGCTTCTTGTATTGAACGCAAATCTTTATCAAAGTTTTCCATTATTCCTTACTTCCTTTCATCAACCTTAAAATAGCTATTTTTTCTCGTAATATAATTTAAATTTAGTAATTAATGTGTTCTTGCCTGCCTTTGAGGTGGCTCTACCTGTAATTCCAAAATCTTTATATTCACGAGCTAAATTTCTAAGCTTAACAACTTTTAATTTAGCTAGTATTAAAAGGGCTTTTTCTATACCGTCTTTACTTACTAGATTATCTACATCTTCTTTGTGCAAATTCTCTAAATCTAACTTATGCAGTTTATCTGAATCCACTTCTAAAGCATCTTGATCTTGATTTTCTTTAATCTGGTCTTCAACTTGTTCTATTGCTTCTTCAGTTTCTGCTACATGTACTTGTTCATTTTTTTCTACATCTTCTGCTTCTTCTTTTTTTTCTTCAGTTTGTTCTACTTCTTCTACATCTTCTATTTCTTCATTAAATGATGGAACTTCTAAAACCTCTGGTGGAGTATTAGGTCCAATTATACTTTCCAATTCCTCATGAGGACGTGGAATTATATGATCAGAAACTAAAAATTCTTCATTAAGTTTTTTAACAGCTGCTACTCCAGCTTCTATAGATGCTTTTACTGCACCTACATCACCTGTAACTAAAATTGTAACAAGTCCTCCACCTACATAAGTCTTTTCAATAATACTTACTTCTGCTGATTTAACCATTGTATCAGCTGCCTCAACAGCTGCAAGTAATCCTTTTGTTTCTATTAAACCAAGCGCTTGCATAGGCTAATCCTCCTAATTTTCTATAAGAGATCCGCCCAGTTTGCTGGATATGTTGTATAAAACACCCTAGCTTTATCTGGTGAACCCCAAACCACTTTAGAACCTGATGGTACAAATAGTACATCTCCAGGGTAAGCTGTATATGTCTTTCCATTGATTTCAACTGTTAAAGTTCCCTCAATGACATAATCAATCTCTTCGTAAGTTAATTCCCAGTCAAATTTTGAGTCTTCGATAATTAAAAATCCAGCACTCATTTTTGATTCTTCTTTACTTACCAATTCTTGGAAATAAACTTTTGCGTTTGGATTACCAGTGTCAAATACATCCATTTTTACTGTATTTCCTCTAACAACTTTAAGTCCATTAGGGTCACTTTCTGCTTCAAATGGAAGATTCTTTTGCTTTAAACATTGAAGCATTTCTTCTAAAAGACCCTTGTCCATCATTTTTCTAAAGAAATTAAGCAGCATTTCGCTATCAATACCATCTATGCTTGAAGCTTTGCTAACTCCTAAATCCTGTACTTTAGGTGCAGGAGCTTTTGTAGTAAACACTATTTCATTATTTTTTGCAAGATCTTGAGCTGATGGTGTGATTATTTCACTGCCATCTATATAAAATATTTTTTCATTATTTAATATTAATGCTTCAACATCTTTTGCACAGATTAATTTTTTCATGTTTTCACATCCTTTGCGCCTTAATCAAAATTGCAATCATGATCAATTATTCCAACAACAATTGCATCTACAGGAACATTATTATCTCCTAACATTCTGCAAGCAGATGCCCCAGTACTGACGATAACTTTATCACCAATGCCCGCACCTATAATATCAACGACAATAAATCTACGCCCTTCACTTACTCCACTAATTTCCTCAGCAAGCATAAATTTAAGTCCGTTAAGAGATTCTGCTTTTCTAGTGGCCCATACATTATCAACAAGTCTTGCTGCTATCATATCCTTTTTCCTCTTTCATCTTCAGCTTAATCTCATTTAATGCAGCTTCAACTGATGCTGTGTCACCTAAAATCCCAATTAGAACCATATGCTGGGGACATAATCCCCTAATATCTTCAACGGTAACTCCAACAGCCTTCTCAGCAATATCTGCGGCATAAATCATATCGATAAATTTACCTTGAACAAGTCCTATTGCATCAGCATTTTCTAAATCCGCTTTGCAATCTCTACCCATTCGTCTTTTAAGAATATTTTTAGTGCTATCAGAAGGTGATTTTATAATTCTAAAATCCACTTTTAAACACTCTCCTTATTAGGCATATGAAAATAAATAACAAGTAATTTATTTGAATGTGCCTTATTCCATAATATCTTGTGTACAATTTAATGCTATTCCAAGTGGTGTAACAAACATAGGGTTTTTAGGTTTATGAGTATATATTTTTGTCTGCTTTTCAATAATTTCTTCAATTCCTGTCAAGCAACAAGTACCACCTACTAAAGAAATCTCATTAACATTATAATTCTCAATATTATTGTTAATAATTGATGATACCTTTTCAATTACTGGTCTTAGCAACGGTAAAATTTCTTTGTGATTTTTACTATCTCTTTTAAATTTATCTGCTTCTTTAAAAGGCATTTTATATGCACCTGAAATAACTAATGAAAAATGAGTACCGCCTGTAGGTTCATCAACAACAGAAACAACCTTTCCATCTTTTAAAATGGATATTCCAGTTGTTCCTCCGCCGATATCCACAACTGCACCATTTTCAATTTTAAGTAGAGCATTTGCAGCAGTAGGTTCATCTAAAAGACATGTCAATTCAAATCCTGCTGCTTGAACTACATTTTTAATTGCTCCAGAATCTAGAGCATCGGTTCCAGGTGGAATTGCAGCAGCGGCATAAATAAGCTCTTTATTGAGTTTTTCTTCAATTTCCTGCTTAAGTTCTTTTACAAGCTTTATTGCTCCAATATAGTCCACAATCATACCGTCACGAACTACATCAGCATATCTATATGCACCAGCAACTGGCTTGTAGTTTTCATCTAAAACAGCTAATACCACGCAAGCAGTACCTAAATCCACACCTGTGTAATAAACAGAAGATTCATTAATAATTGGCTTTTCTATAACTTCTTCAAACTTCTGAACCATATTATCGCAATATTCAAAAGTTAATTTTTCCTTTGACATTCTTTTCCTCCTACTGCTAAACAAATTAATTGAGACAGTGAATTAATTATTGAATTAACATTCCTCACAATTCCGTCTTTTAAGCTCTCATCATCACTTTTGTACGTTTCAATTATTTCAAATTGTAATTCTTGCACTGCACAACGAAGTGTGTGCATTTTTAAAATCTCATTACTTTTTTTCAGCTGCATATGAAATTCTGTTATTTCAAAACAATCCTCAAGCTCAGTTGTGAAATTTAATGAATTCATTCCTGTACATTCTTTACAATTAATAGGTTCAAGAGTACCTTTTCCATCCACAACATTTCTGATGTTTGATATTTTTCTACCCAAACTTATAATATTTTGTGCTAAAATAATATCTTCTTTTAATATTTCACTACTAGTAACAAGAAATGCTGCCTCCATAGATTTCAACTTACAACAAAGCTTCTTATTCAAATTTAAATTACTGTTTTCAGCTTCTTTTATTGTTTCTACCTGTGCTGTTTCTACCTGTATTGTTTCTGTCTGGCTGCTTTTAGAAACATTCTTATCTGCTTTTGAAGCATCATTATTAATTTTTATTCTTTTATCAGACAAATATTGAGCTGCTCCAGGGGTAAGGCGCTGTCCTTCTTGTAACTTGTAGGCATTAAAAGGTTCTTTTCTATATAAATCTCTTAAATACTCTTCGGTAATAAATTTCATCATTGCCCTTTACTCCTCACCTTTTTTAAATAGATACTTCTTTAAAGCATCAATTCCTGTTCCCATGGGAAAGCTAATATGAAAATATGGCTCTGATACTCCTATGGCTTTTAGCTGTCTTAAACATTTTTCTTCATTTTCAGGTATTAGGTCGCATTTTGTTATAACCCCAATTACCGGACATCTAAAAGACTTTGCAAACCCAGGGGGATATATTTCAGTGCAATTAGACTGATCAACTACCACAAGCACATGGGATGCATCCTGAGCTACTGCAATTACATGTTTATACATCCATGAATTTTCTATATAGGGACCTGGGACATCAATGGTATTCTTACCATAAATCACTTCTGGTGTTCCCTTTAATGGACCATCATAATCGTTTAATGCATTAACTATTGTAGTTTTGCCAGATTTTGAAGGACCAATCACCATTATGCGCTTTTTTCTCATGTCCTTGTAATGGGAGCGGTCGTAAATCCAAGCATATTCTTTAACGTATCATTTACTGCACTAAGTGCTGTTTCCACACTTTGAACATCACCATTTATTACAACAGACCCTGTAAAACGATCAAGAAATCCAATTTCAACATCAGAAGCTTTTGTAGCAATGTCTGCGGCAATAATAGCAGTTTCACAGGGTGAAAGAGTTAAAATACCTATTGCTCCTTTTTCATCGATTCCAAGACGATCATATATATCAGACATTGGAGATGCGATAACGTGAGCTATAGTAATCTGCTTTCCTGGAACTGACTCTTGTACAACACGCTGCGTATTTCTATCGAAAAAATCTCCCATAAGCTTTACCTTCCATCTTATTATTTAATGAAACTCCTTCTCCTTTGTCGAATGAGTAAGCGATTCACACAAAATCATAGATTTTGGTTCTCTGCTTAATGACGGATTACTTTTACAGGTAAGTCATATTTTTTAATCCATCCTTCTATTCTGTCTAAATCTTCACTTTTCAAACTTGGATCATCTTTTATAGGATATTCCATTCCTAATTGGTTATATTTATTTACCCCCATCTTATGATATGGAAGTAAATCAATTCCCTTAAAGTTTTTATATTCTTTATATGGGTTTAAAAACTCCATAGTTCTTTCTATTTCATCTTGAGAATCATTTATACCTTTAAGTAAAGGCATACGAATCTTTACATTGTATTTTCTGCGAAGTAATTCCTGAAGATTTTCTAAAATCTGTTCATTTCTTACTCCTGTTAACTGAAAGTGTCTATCAGAATCAATATGCTTAATATCAAATAGGAATAGGTCTGTGAACTCTGCAACCTTAAGTACTGTTTCCATTTTTGCATAACCACAAGTTTCAATTGCAGTGTTTATACCTTCTTGCTTACATGCCATTAATAAACTGCAAGCTGCTTCAGGCTGCATCAAAACTTCACCACCGCCTAATGTAACTCCGCCACCAGACATTTCATAAAAAGTTCTATCCTCTTCTACAATTTCTAAAAGTTCAGAGATAGTTTTTACTTCTCCAACTATTGATATAGCAGATTTAAGACAAGCTTCCTTGCACTTACCGCATCCGATACACTCAATATCACGATTAATTTCATGCTTTAAAGTTTCATTAGAGATAGAATGTATGGAAACGGGACAAACAGAGACGCAAGCTCCACAGTTAACACATAAATTGCTTTTAAACATAACTCTATGCATTTTAATCAATCCTTCAGGATTTGCACACCATTTACAACGAAGGGGGCAACCTTGAAAAAATATTAAAGTTCTTATTCCCTCTCCATCATACATATTATATTTTTGTATATTAAAAATCGTCGCTTTTCGTTCGATTACACCTAAATTTCCATTACTCATATCTTTCATTCTCCAATTTCATTTACTTTGATTTTTAATATATATCTTAATTGTAATCTGTAATCTACAGAACAGCTCTGTAGATTACAGACTCTAAAATTTAATTTAAAAATTCTTAAGTTACATATTGTTTTTAATTTTTAAGTTTTTAATTAAAAATGTTCAAGCATAGTTCTGCTGATGATTTCATCTTGAACGTCTTTGCATAACTCAACGAAGAATGCACTATATCCAGCAACACGAACTATTAAATCACGGTATTGCTCTGGATGCTTCTGAGCCTCTATTAAAGTCTCGTTATTTAAATAGTTAAACTGCATTTCTCCAAGCTGAAGGGCGCATGCACTACGTAATAATGTAATGATTCCTTGTTCACCTTCTGGTGTATCAAGAAGGCCAGCTATTAACTTGAAGTTGTGAACCATACCTATATTCATATCTTCACAAGACATTTTAGAAACAGATTTTATTATAGAAGTAGGTCCTTTAAAATCAGATCCTTGTGATGGACTTATACCATCTGATAAAGGCATCCATGCTCTACGTCCATTTGCTGTAGCTCCAGTCATTTGTCCAAATGGAGTGTTATTTGAGATTGATAGTGTACCATGGCTAAGTACTGAATATAATGTCTTATATTTACGATGTTCTTGTTCAGTAAAGTTAATTAAATCAGCAGCAATTAAATCTGCATAATCATCATCGTTACCATACTTAGGTGCTTCTAAACAATCTTTTCTTAGTTGTTCATATCCAACGAAATCAGCTTTTAAAGCTTCGTTCATTTCTTGTAGTGTATATTTTTTATCTTCAAATACTAATTTCTTTATAGCTGCCATGGAATCTGTATAAGTAGCAAGACCACTCCATACTACTCCAGGTCCGAAGTTATACATAGCTCCGCCTGCTTCTACTCCTTTACCATTTTCCATACATCCTTCATACATCATAGACATAAGTGGTTTTGGTGCAAGTTCTTTGTGAACACGTTGAGAAATTACTGTAGCAACACTTGTCCATTTAGTAATGAATTTAATTTGATCTTTAACAGCTGCTTCGAATTGTTCATAAGTTTTAAACTGGCTTAAGTCTCCCGCATCTGGGCATACTTGCTTACCATACCATAGTGGTGCCCCATGGTTAAGAACAAGTTCTATACATATAGGCCATTGAGTGTATCCTGTAGAAGTCCATTGATATAATCTTCCTGATTTTTGTGGCTCAACGCATCCCATTAAGCAGTAATCTCTTGCGTCTTCTATAGAAACACCTTTGGCTAACATCATTTTTATATGAACATCATCAAAGTGACATGCTGGGAATCCCATACCTGCACGGATAACGTCAACTATCTTTTTAAGATACTTTTGTGGTGATCCTTTGTGTATACGGCAAGCTAAAGATGGTTGATATATCTTAACGTGACGAACTGCATCCATTAAAAGGTATGTTAATTCGTTTGTAGCATCACGACCTTCTCTAGTAACACCACCTAAACACATGTTAACAAATGGCTGATAACCTGCGAAGAATTTAGAACCGCCCTCACTTGTTATCCACATCATCTCAGACATTTTTATAAGCATACAACCTGATAATTCAAATGCTTCAAAATCAGTCATACGTCCAGCTTCAATATCAGCTTTGTAGAATGGGTACATGTACTGGTCAACACGTCCTATAGACATACCTGTTTGATTTTCTTCAACTACAAGTAGTGATTCTATAGTCCAAACTGCTTGAATTGCTTCCCAGTAAGTACTTGGTTTATGTGCTGGAACTCTAGCATTTATTTCAGAAATCTTTTGAAGTTCTGCTTTACGCTTAGGGTTAGTTTCTTTTAAAGCTAACTCTGCAGCATAGTCTGACATACGTTTAGCATATATCATAACACCTTCAGCAGTATCAATTAATGATTTATAGAAATAGATTTTATCTATGTCTTCTGGATTTTCATAGCTAAGTTCAGCTAATTTTTCTTCTGATTCTCTCTTTATGTCAAGCATACCTTTTTTCATTAAGATAACGTCATATCCTGGGTTAGAGTCTCCTCCACCATTTACTGCGTGATATGAACAGTCAGAAACAAAAGATTCTCCTGAAAGTTCCCATACTCCTGCTTCACGATATTGATCTTCGCAGTATTCATCAACGGATTTACCCTGCCAATATGGGAATAACTCATCACGCATAATTTTCTTATCTTCTTCTGAGATGTAGAATGGATCTTGTGGACGATTTCCTATTGTATCAATTTCATCCACCATCCATCTCCAAGCTATATCAGGAGAAAATGCTCCTGCACGAGGTTGTCCATTTGGTGCTCCAACTATAAGTTCATTGTCTTGAATTACAAGTGGTGCAGTTTCGCAACAATATTTAAAACATTTACCACGTAAAACTGATTTAGGAGTACCAGGGTTTTCTTTTGCTATTTTAGTAATAGCTCTTGCTCTATGAGTTGTTATTGTTGGAACATGCTTTAGGTAAGTTTCCTTTAACTTAACTAAACGCTCTGTTATTCCATCAGGAATTTCACCATTATTGTCACATGCAACATTGCAAGTAGCTGGTTCTTCTTTTGTTATTTCTTTGGAAACACTCTCAAACATCTTCATTAAACTGTCACGTTCTTCATCAGACATATTTTTAGTAGCTTCCTTAAATATATTTGAAAATTCACGAATATCCAAATTTGTTACCTCCCAGTCTTTAATGTATTTCATATTTTAGATATGATCTTTTATTTCAAGTTATTTAGAACTTCTTTTAAGATACTCTCTAATAACTTATAATTATCTATTTCATTTACATTTAATTTATCACTTGCATTTGATTTATCATTTGAAACTGTACAAGTAGAATCTTCTTCATTGTTTACTGTTTTAACAATTTCATCTACTGTGCGAACCCCATATCCAACTTTACGGACATATATTAAATTTCTAGGTGAAACATTGTCTGAAGTCATCCCTTCACCTGCGGAACCACTACCTAAAGTCATTGAAGGAAATAAATTGGTCGTCGCTCCCATGCTTCCAAAAGTTCCTGGAGTATTAACAAGTATTCTTCCAACTGGTTTCTTCAATGCAAATTGATTAATAACTTCTTCATCTTTTGAATGTATAATAAGTGTATGTCCATATCGCTCAGTAAGTAACAATTCTATACACTTTTCACAAGCATGCATCCAATCCTCTTCTATATAAAAGGCTAAAACAGGACAAAGCTTTTCTTTTGAGTAAGGGTTATCTTTAGAAACAAACTTTTGCTCTGAAATAAGAACTTTTATATCCTGAGAAACAGTAAAACCAGCACGCTTAGCTAAAAATTGCGGTGATTTACCAATCATCTCTAGTTCAAGGCTTCCATCTTTATTAGAAAGTATTGATCCCAGATTTTCAGCTTCCTCTTCTGTCATAAAGTATCCACCATTTTTAATAAATTCTTGTTTCACTTCAGCGGCAATTAAGCTATCAACAACAACTGATTGTTCAGCTGCAGAAACAACTCCATAATCAAAGTTCTTGCTATCAATAATATCTTTAACCGCCTGCTCTATATTAGCTGTACGTTCTATGAAAGCTGGTCCATTTCCGTTGCCACCATAAATTACTGGCTTACCGGATTTATAAGCTGCATCAAGCATTTCTGGAACTCCTGTATTCATTATAAGAGAAGTATCTCTATGTTCCATAAGTTCTAATGAACCCCTTTGTGCTACTATATGCAAATATGCAAGAGAACCTTCTGGAAGCCCTACTCCTTCTGCAGCTCTAATCAAAATATCAAGTGTTTTACAAATTGCTTTTTTAGCTCTTGGATGAGGTGAAAACACAATTGCATTTCCTGATTTAATTGCAATCAGTGCCTTATATATGGTTGTAGATACAGGACTGGTTGATGGTGAGAAGGCTATAATAACCCCCATTGGTACTCCAATATCTCTTGTCCTGTTTATTTTATCTTCATCAATGCTACCTACACACTTCATGCCTTCAAGTCTATCTTTCAAATACTGGCATACAAATTGATTTTTGATATATTTATCTTCCCATTTCCCATATTCAGTTTCTTCATTAGATATTTTTGCAAGTTCCTTTAAATGTTTTTCAATCTCTTCAATCATACGTGCAACTATTTCATCAAGTTTTTCTTGTGGAAATGTTGCTAATTTTCTTTGTGCTTCACGAGCGTTTTCAACAAGAATCCTAGCTTCCTGCATGGAGAGTAAATCATTATCAATAATATTCATTTTTTCTCTCTCCTTTTATTTATTACTTAGAAAAAATTTTCATTTCCTATTCCGTTATAGGATTTGGAATGGCATATCGTTTTATTATCTTTTCAAGATCTTGATGGGGTCTTGGTATAACCATTGAACTATAAAGGTTTCCACCTTCCATTCCTTCAACTGCTGCAACACCAGCTTCTACCGCTGTTCTACAAGCACCAACATCACCGCTAACTAATACAGATATATAACCTGATGCAACATTTTCATATCCTATAAGTTCAACATTTGCTGATTTGCACATAGCGTCTGCTGCTTCTAAAGCAAAAACCAGACCAAAGGTTTCAATTAATCCTAAAGCTTCATATCTTGCCATATGTGTATCCTTTCCTTTCTCTTTTATAAATCGATATCGTGTACTGACACAATATCTCCAACTTCTCTAATAGGACGTGGCATAACATTGTGTGCTGTTAGTTTGCCAATAGCTTTAGCTGCTTCGGCGCCTGCTTCTACAGCAGCTCTTACTGCACCAACATCACCTTTTATCATAATTGTTACAAGAGTGGAACCAATATTTTCATATGAAATTAATTCAACATTGGCAGCCTTAAGCATTTTATCGGCAGCTTCAAGTGCAGGAACTAATCCTATTGTTTCTACAAGACCTAAAGCCTCATCCCCATAATATCTCATTGATAATTTCTCCTTCCTATTTTTAGCTAAGTATACTTTTTTTCAATTACATAACTCTTATCCTTAGATACATGTTTGCATATATTTTTAATTTTTTATTATATGTTTTGCTATATTTCTTTCTCTTTAGTGAAAAATCAATATATTCTTATAATAATAATTTTCAAATAATTTTCACTGTGATGTATCTTATTTCAAGTAAAATTAATCCTCAATATATTTATTAATTGTAGCCGCACCCTCTTCATGTGCGTGATAATAAACCTTCAACTCTTTGTTTTTATTTAATTCAAGTCTTGTTTCTTCAATAAGACCATTTGCTTCTGCTGTCATTAAAGCGTTAATTACAGCGTCCTTTTTTAATGCCTTAAAATTTCCATATTCTCCCTTTAGTGCCTCTATAACATCCTCAGCACAAGCTTCTTCAACTTTAGTAAAATATTTTAAAATTGCATAGTTAAGTGGCTTCATCTATTATACCTCCATCTTCTTTCTTTTTAATAAATCAAGTGGATTCATAGATATTGTAAGGATACCAACCATCATTATTACAGCTCCAACCCAAGCAACAGAAGGTAATGCCCATCCGTCCATTCCACCATATACACCTAATACTAATAAGCAGAATAGCGGTCCAAAGAATGAATATGTTGCATTACATGCAGTACCAAGTCCTGCTCCACACATACTGTTTCCAGCATACCATGTCATAAATGTAATGAATGATAACAAACCACTTAAAGCGAACCAGCCCATCGCAGGAGCACTTGTAAATGCTTGTACAACAAGATTAGTAGAAACATTAAGTCCACCAGCCATCATTCCAAAAATCGGAACTAAAATGAATAGATTTGCTATACCTGATGTTACTTGACGTATACAAATACCAATTTCAGGGTCAATCATTGCTGAGCCATATCCAGCTACACAACCTTCAAATCCCCATCCAATGGCAGCAATAATAGCTATTGCAATTCCAACGAAAGTACCTGCTGAGGCACCACCACTAATTCCTGTACTACCAATTAAAAAGCTGGCAAATACACACACACCAATACCTAAAGCCATACGTTTGTTTAATTCTTGCTTATATAAAACTTTACCTAATATAGCAGCAATAGCAGGACAAAGAGCTGATATTGGAACAACTATTGAACCAGCCATTTGAATAGCTATAACATAAGCAGTACCAGCTATAGGTCCTCCGATAAGAGCCGCTAATATCATAATACGTCCTGGCTTTGTGTTAATACATCTTATGAAATCTCCAAATTTACCTTTAACTCCTGAATATAAAAGCGCCCAAATAGCACTACATGTGTCATTTATGGCATTACCAATTGCTGCAAGCAAATATGCTACAACAAATGCTGATAAACCAGCAGTATTAGCGCCATACCAGTCACCCCAAACTCCCTTAGTCATACCCATAGTTAGAAATGCCGTGTATAATCCATAGGTAAGTCCTGAAAATAAAGCCAGGGATACACCCTTTTTGAAGAAATTACTTGTTAATTTCTTTTTCGCAGCGATTGCTTCTAAATTTGCCGCTTCTGAAACTCCATTCATAAATTAAAACTCCTTTCGCTTATGCGATTAATAATTTTTAAATTTATATTGTTAAATAAAAATTTACGATGAGTATACTTTAATATGATTTAAGATTGTTATAATTGGGTACATTCCATTTTTAAACTATTGAACACCTTTTCATCTGCATCTTGTAGGTATTTATTCTTTAAACAAATTATATTCCTTTCCCTTTGGGGTAGAGTCAACAAGTATTTTATAAGAATATTTTAACAAGACTTAAAATATTATAATCATAATTACGCCTCAAAATTAATGCATAATTACAAATAGTCTGTCAGCTTTAAAGTGCGCGTTTGTTAAGTAACAAACAGAATCATACCTAAATTACAACTAATATAAATTTAACTTTAGCCTTATAAATCAATGGATACACCTTATTTATTAATATTAATTCTTCATAAGCGGAGTACTATTAGGCTTTTATACCTTACCCTAGGGTCAACGTTTTTATTGTTATAAAATTATTTTTTCCTACTGACTTTGATCAAAATTTCTGTTACAAATTTATCAGTATTTTTAGTAGTCCAATAATCTGTTACATATCTTTCATAGCATTCTTCAGAACATATATAACCACGTTTTTTTGTCCACTCTTCTATTTTTTTATATGTTTCATTAATTGTTTCATGGGATCCTATATGATAACAAGACGCTGCCATCCACCCACCGAATTCAATACTTGCTTCTTCTTTACATTCTGAAATTGTCTCTTGCATTATCCTCATCTTATTGCATTTTCCATTAATTTTATCCTCAAAGGACGGAAAGCATATAATTACAGGACCTGTTATTGCATTATCTATACTATCTATATAATTGGTAAATTCTATATTAATTATAGAATCCATATAGTCATATTCAAAATCTTGATTTAAGTAGATTAAGCTGCGATTATCTATATATTTTATAGCCACATCGCAGGCATCATTTTCAATTACCATCTGTGCCTCAACTATAAGATCATTCCAATCTTTAACGGATCTTATTTTTAAATTTATTTCATTTTGAAGTTCTTTTAATTCATGAATTTTTCTTTCAAAGCTTAGATGAATAGAATCATAGGTAGTTCCTTTTAAAAAACTTCTCATTTCATCAAGGGTAAATCCACTTTGCTTATAATATTTTATCACTGGCACAGATAATAAAGTCTTCTTGCTGTAATATCTATAACCATTTTCATCACACACTTTATCAGGAGATAAGATGTTCTTTTTATCATAAAATCTAAGTGCTTTTTGAGTTATTCTACATATTTCGCCAACTTTCCCTATTGAATATAGTTCTTCTTTCATATTAAAGCCTCCTTTTTTTAATATGATTTAAATTATATTTTATTATATATATTTTTTCAACTTTTCTGAAAAAAATGAGCATAAAAAAAATCACCCATAAATGGGTGATTTTTTTTAATTGTTGTGATATAGTAGGTACAGAAAATTTACATAATGAATAGTCATACCCTTTGATCCATATGGTTGTATATAAAAACATAGCGTCGTGGGTTTGGGCTATGCAAAAAGGAGAAATTAAAATTGAAAAAAATTAAACTTGAAAACCAGCCGGTTGGACCATTTCCAGCTATGATTGTTGGTGCAATGATGAATGAAAAGCCGACATATACTACTGTAGGCGCGGGAGGGTGCGCTTGTCTTGAACCTGTGCTATGCGTATCATTGAAAAATACCCACTATATTACAGAAGGGATTGTGGAGACTGGCTATTTCAGCGTCAATATTCCTTCAACGGCATTGGTAAAAGAACTGGATTTCTGTGGCATAGCTTCGGGTAAGAACGTTGATAAATCGGGTTTATTTACGCCTTTTTTTGATATGGCAGGTCAGGCGCCGATGATAGAAGAGTGTTCGCTGAACTTTCTCTGCAAGGTTTGCGACAGTAAGGAAATACGAGGCTTTACAATGTTCTTTGGCGATATTGTTGCTGCGTTTGTCAATGAAGATTGTGTGACGCAGGGCAAGCCCGATCCGATCAAAATTGACCCAATCATTATGATGGGACTAAGTTATTGCAACTTAGAAAGCGTCGTTGGGCAACCTTTCTCTGAAGGGAAAAAGTTGAACAATTTTGGTGACTAGTAATGAACATAAAATAAATCACCCATTAATGGGTGATTTATTTTATAATATTTTATTCAAATATTTTTTCTAAAATTTTTGATAAATCTTCTCTTGAAGCTTCTCTAGGATTTACTGTTGTACATACATCCTTAAGAGCTGCATTAATAATATCTTCTCTCGATGCTTGAGCCAAATCCATATCAGCACCTTGTTCTTTTAATGTTGTTGGAATCATCAATGTCTTTTGAAGTTCTACAACGCTTCTAACTAAATTATTAACACCAATATTTACATTTGGCGCATGTAACTTCAATAATTTGGCAAGTCTTTGGTATTTCTTAGCTGCTATGCTATATTCAGCATGGAATGAATCTTTATTTAAATTAGCATTATATTCAATTACATGAGGAAGTATAATTGCATTGCTTCTTCCATGAGAAATATGCAATTTTCCACCTACAGCATGAGCTAAACTATGAGTAATTCCAAGTCCAGCTGCGTTAAATGCCATACCCGCAAGGCATGATGCATTGTGAAGCTTTTCTCTTGCTACTATATCATTTCCATCAGCATAAGCTTGTGGTAAAAATCTAAATGCTAAAGTAAAAGCCTTTTCTGCAAGAGCATCTGAAAAATCAGTAGCATTCTTTGAAACATAGGCCTCCATAGCATGTGTGATTACATCCATTCCTGTATCAGCAGTTATAGCTTTAGGTACAGATTTAACTAGTTCAGGATCAAGAATAGCAACTGTTGGAAGAAGAGATTTATCTGTAAGAGCATATTTTAATCCTTCTTGTTTATTTGTAATTACTGCATATTCAGTTACTTCAGAGCCTGTACCACTTGTAGTAGGTATAGCGTAAAACTCTTCTATGGAAGAAACCCCTCCAGTAATTTTTTTTGCATATTCTCTAATTGCCTTAGCTCCATCAATTGATGAACCTCCACCAAGAGCTATGATAATCTGTGCATTACAACTTTGTAACTTTTTAATACCAGCAGCAATAACTTCTACAGATGGATCAGGCACAATATCACTATATATAGCTACTTCACAATCAACAAGCTTTTCTTGCACTTTTGTAGCCATACCTGAAACTTCCATAAATTTATCACATACTATAAGTACTCTTTTATTATTAATTTCATTTAGTCTATCTAAAGACCCTTCTCCAAAATATACATTTGTGCTAATACTAAATTCTTTCATATACATTTTCTCCTATTTCAAAAAATATCAAGATATGAATGAATTAGTATTCTTTAATTTAAAAATAAAATTAACCCAAATTATAACAATCAGTAAAGTTTATAATAAACTTTACTGATTGTATTATAGCAATATTATATTGATAATACAATATATTCAGCTCTAAAAAATTAAACCTTTTTATCCGATGACTACCATCCGTAATACCCCCATAACGGATGCTACGTCACTGAATAAGTTTTTCTAATAAAAATCTTCCTAGTACTTCTATTGCTTCTTTACTTTCAGGCAAATTTGAATCTGCTGCAAAAACATGATATAAGTTATCCCACAAAATAAGCTTTACATCACTCTTGCCAATTGATGCTTTTCTTGCTAAATTCATTGAATCGCTAAGCAAAATCTCACGACCTCCTGTTAAAATCATCATAGGTGGAAAATTTTTATAATCACCAAAAATAGGAGAAATTAAAGGATTGCTCAATTCTTCTTCTCCGGCATAAATTTTTGCTGCCCCTTCTAATTGTTTTCTACTTAATATAGTATCATATTCCTTTAAAGTTTCTATTGTATCCCCTTTTAATGTCAAATCAATCCAAGGTGAAAATAATCCTAAAGCAGCTGGTAAGTTTATTTTTAAATCTCTAAACTTTGAAACAACTGCTAAGGCAAGGCCCGCTCCCGCTGAATCCCCTACAATTGCAATATCCTTGCCGCTATATCCTTCTTCTAGCAAATATTCATATATGCTTAACACATCCTCTAATGCTTTAGGGAATGGATTTTCAGGAGCCAGTCCATAATTAACTGATAATACCTTTATTCCTGTAGCATTTGCAAGCTGAATGGGGATGGTACAATAATTTTTCACATTTCCATAAACATAGCATCCACCATGAAGGTATATTATAACGCCTTTATTTTTATCAGTATTTAAAGTCTCTATCCAAGCGGAATGTATCCCTTTAATATCTAATTCTTTTAAAGAATATTCCTGATCTAATTCTTTTAATAACTTCTTTAAATTTTTGTCTAACATGTTTCTAAAGTAATTTATAAAATCCATATCTAAAAAATCCATATTATTAAACTTTGAATCCTTTTCTATGTTTTTCTCCATGATATTTTTAACTCCTTTAAATTTAATTAATTAAACAAATGTTCTTTATAATTTTACTAAAACAAAAGCCCCTATGGCAATGATAAACTGCCATTAGGGACTTAAATATGTGTAAACAATATGAATATTTTCTTCTATTTGTTAATAACTATTTCTTTTCCTTCTTTACGCCACTTTGCAAATTCAGCAATTGCTGTAAAAAGTACGTCTGTAGATGAGTTAAGTGCTGTTTCGCAAGAGTCTTGCAGTACACCTACGATAAATCCTACACCCACTACCTTCATAGCAACATCATTTGGAATACCAAATAAGCTGCATGCTAGAGGAATCAGTAATAGTGATCCACCAGCAACGCCTGAAGCACCGCAAGCAGATACAGCTGACAGTACACTAAGGATTATGGCCGTACCTATGTCCACTTTAATACCAAGAGTATTAACAGCTGCAAGAGTTAAAACAGCAATGGTAACAGCTGCACCAGCCATATTAATGGTAGCTCCTAATGGAATAGATACAGAATAAGTATCCTTATCTAAACCTAATTCTTCACATAAGCTCATATTTACAGGAATATTTGCCGCTGAGCTACGTGTAAAGAATGCTGTAATACCGCTCTCCTTTAAGCACTTAAACACAAGTGGAAACGGGTTTTTACGAATATATAAGAACACAATGATTGGATTCACAACAAGAGCCACAAAGGCCATACACCCAATCAAAACTGCAAGTAGTTGTCCATAGCTAAGTAAGGACTCAATTCCATTTGTAGCAATAGTATCAAATACAAGCCCCATAATTCCTAATGGTGCAAAATTTATGATCCATCTAACTATTTGAGATGCTGCATCTGAAAAATTAGAAATCATGGTTTTTGTAGAATCAGATGCGCTTCTTAAAGCAAGTCCAAGAAGTACTGCCCAAGATAATATACCGATATAGTTAGCATTATAAAGCGCTTTTACTGGATTATCAACAATGTTCATAAGTAATGCTTGTAGAACCTCTGACATTCCTCCTGGAGCAGTCACGTTCTCAGCACCCGCTGTAAGTGTTAAGCTTACTGGGAATATAAAGCTTATAATAACCGCTGAAACTCCAGCTAATAATGTTCCTAATAGATAAAGAACTATAATGGATTTCATGTTAGTTTGATGGCCACTCTTATGTTGAGCAATGGCTGACATTACTAATAAGAATACTAATACAGGTGCAACCCCTTTTAAGGCACCTACAAATAAAGAACCTAAAATAACAATTGGTTTTGCTACTTCAGGAATTGTTATAGCCAGTATAATACCAATAGCTAAACCTATGATTATTCGTTTTACCAAGCTTAATTCATTCCATTTTTTCATTAGATTTTTCATGAGCTTTCCCTCCTCTAAATAACATATAAATGCACAATTAAGTAAAATATAAATACACAATTAAATAAAATATAAATGTCACAACTAAATAAAATATAAATGTCACAACTAAATAAAATATAAATCCTGTATAAAAATCTAGATTTATAGTGTACTACGCCACATGTACACTTGTCAATGAGTAATGTACAGTTTAAAAATACATTTGATTCCAATTAAGGGACAATTAATGAAAAACTTAACCATTTGATAATTAGTAGTTTACTGAAATATATTGCAACTAAACCGAAATATATTGCAAGTAAGATGAATATAATTAAATAAAATAGTAAATTAAATAATAATTTCTTTTAAATAAACTTCATCTGAAGCTAAGAATCACTTGATGGCATCACAAAATAATATATATGACTTATTATTTTAAAGGGGGATAATCATGAAAAAGCTTACTTCATTATTTTTAACTCTTGTGTTATTGATCACATCTTCTGGCTATGCATTTGCTCAAAATGATAAAGGCACAAATAATCAATTAAAAAATATTAATTGGGATGAAAGGCATACTTTAGAATTCCATGATAATTTATTAAATAATTTAGCTAAAGAGTATCCTAAAATAGCAAAAACTTATCCAATCGGCCACACCTGGAGGGAAAGAAAAATAAATGCCATAGAGCTAACTAGCAATGTAAAGAACGAAAAAAATAAAACTGGCATTGCTGTAATTGGGAATATTCATGGAAATGAACAAGAATCCGCTGAAAGTGCATCTTACACAGCTTGGTGGCTAGCCAAAAATTATGATGTTGATAAAAAAGCAAAGAATATTTTAGATAATTATATAGTATATATCGTACCTGTTATGAATCCTGATGGATATGCTCAATCCTTTATATATCCTATCAGAGAAAATTTAAGACCTACAGACCGCAATGGCAACAATATAGTATTTAGCGACCCATATACAGATACAGACGGGGATGGAGTAATATCTGATATATATGTAGGCGCCAAAGATTCAGCTATAAAAGATAGAAAGAAAATTGGTATGGAAAGTCTTGACTGGGATAAGAATGGAGTATTTGGAGATGACCCAAAACAAAGTAATATTGATTTAAATAGAACCTTTGATTATTTGTGGAATTACTTAGATGTAGATACAAAACCAGCATTAGGCGGAAATGCATACGCAAGAGCAGGCTCCAACCCTGCTATAGAACCTGAAGTAAAAGCTGTTGAAAATTTCTTATTAACAAAGAAAATTCATGCCTTAGCATCTCTTCACACAGGTATACAATGTGTATTAACCCCATGGTGTAATACTCCTGAAAAGCCAGTGGATGCTAAATTCATGGAAAAAGTAGCACTTGATATGACAAATGCACTTAAAAATACTACTGGTAGAAATTTTTACACAAAGCAATCCTATGATGATTATCCCACTTCTGCTGAAATGATAGATTGGACATATGGCAGACTTGGTATACATTCATACACTATTGAAGTTTATAGAGGCGGAAAAGCCAATCCAAATGGTCCAATTGAAGATCAGTGCGCATGGGGAAATGAATTACCAGAAGATGAATGGATATATAAAGGTGATTGGAATGGAGTTAAGGATGTATGGTTTAGAAAAACCTCAAGAGCACAAATGGTAGGAATTGCTCCACCACAGCAGAGTAAAATGGTAGACGGGGCAAAGGATGCCATCCTTGTAATGATACAAAGCGAACCATATGGGCAAGGTTCTAAAGCTCCTGACTATTTATTTTGGGGAAATGGTTGGTAAAAAGTTTTATTAAATTCTATATTATCTAATTAAATAGTCTATATATTATTTTGTGAAAAAACCTCTGAGTTAATATGTGATATTATTCAGAGGTTTTAATTTTCTATCATATTTTCTATCATATTTTCTACCATAAAACATTTTAGCATAGTTTTCTCCTATGAGTATAATAGTCAATAACTTAAAACCATCTTTTCTTTCTAAAATAATGGATCATAGATAATATGCAAGCAATAGTTATTACCCAGAAAATCAAATACCCATGTTTAAATTTGAGTTCAGGCATGTATTCAAAGTTCATTCCATATATACCTGTTAAGAATGAAAGGGGAATAAATATGGTTGAAAATATAGTAAGTACCTTCATTATTTCATTTGTTTTATTACTTACACTAGATAGATATGTATCCAGCATGCCAGATAAAATATCTCTATAAGTTTCTATTATATCTACAATCTCAATAGTGTGATCATATACATCCCTTAAGAACATTACAGTTTTATCTTCTATCAACTCGTATTCAGATTTCACGAGTTTTCCAAGAACTTCTCTAAGAGGCCAAATAGAATTTCTTAAAAAAATCAATTCCCTCTTTAATTTGTAAATATCATTAAGTGTTTTTTGGCTAGGATTACTCATAAGAGTATCTTCAATTGTATCTATTGAATTCCCAATGCTTTCTATAATATCAAAATAACTGTCAACTATAGAATCTATCAAAGAATAAGCCAGATAATCCGTTCCTTTAGCTCTTATATTAGATTTATCCCGCTCAAGTCTTCTTCTAAGGTCATCAAAAACATCTCCCCTAAATTCTTGGAAAGATAAAATATAGTTTTCAAGGATTATAAAGCTAACTTGTTCAGATTTAATCTCTTTTATAGATTTATCGTAATAGAGCATTTTAATAACGATGTATATATAGTTGTTATCTATATCTATTTTAGGTCGCTGTGTTGTATTTAAAATGTCTTCTAATATAAGAGGGTGAACGTTGAATCTTTTCCCTATATCACTAATTATTTCAGTAGACTCTAAACCATCAATATTTATCCAATTTATGCTATCATCTCTACATGAAGACAAGCATTTTTCTATATCTTCATACACAGCTTTATTAAAATCCTCTTCATTATAACTTATACGAGTAATCTTCACATCCTCACCTACATGTTCACCTACATGTACAAGTGTACCAGGAGCAGTACCAATTTTACTTTTTCGACTTTTAATTCTTTTTGGCATAATTCTTCCTTTCTTCTCTTCCTCTCTTATATTCTGTACCTTACTTCAATTTCTCTTGGCTATATGATTTTAATTTAGAAGAGATAAATTCAGATAAAACTCTCACATCTATTATTAATATTCTCTATTAATTTTATCATAATTCCAACTTATGGACCAATATACAGCAAGGTAATCTTAAAGAGCTATAGATTATAGTAGAAATTTCATACCTTAGCAAAATAGGAAAAGAAGTCTCTTCATACCTATGTTAATATATAATTATCGTACGGCAATTTCTTTATTGTAGGAGGTACCTCTAGTGGATTATATAGATTTAATACAAAAAACAATAGACTATATCGATGATAATATTATTGAAAAAATAACTGTGAATGAGTTAGTTAAAATTGCAGGATTTTCAACCTACCACTATTACAGAGTATTCAATAGCTTTGTTGGACTGCCTGTAATGGAATATGTTACAAGACGAAAACTGCAATATGCCCTTTATGAGCTTAGCAATGGAGGAAAAATACTTGATATAGCATTAAATTATGGCTTTGAGACTCATTCTGGATTTACAAAAGCCTTTAAAAAACACTTTGGATATGCACCAAACTTTTATCGAATGCATATGTCCATAAGTTTTCCACAGAAAATTAATCTAAAAAAATTAAGAGAGAATAGAATCGGAGGGGTTATAATGGAACCTAAAATACTTAAAAGAGATGCTTTTAAAATAGTTGGATATCAATTTAAAACTACCTTGAGAAACAATGCTCATACTAGAGATATTCCTGGATTTTGGGACCAATGCAATATTGAAGGTAAGGAAGCTAAATTGTATGAAACTCAAAGTCCACCTAAACATGGCGAATATGGTATTTGCATAAATACAAATATGGAAACTGACCAATTCTCCTACGTATTAGGAGTAGAAGTTTCAAACTTCGATAATGCTTTAGAAGATATGTATAAGCTTGAAGTACCTGCCGCTACCTATGCAGTATTTACCACTCCCCCTGTAGATGAGGATGATTTTGTAAGCTCAATCGAAGGTACTTGGAAGTATATACTTGAAGAGTGGTTCCCAATCTCTGGATATGAAATTGATGATTCAAAACTAGACTTTGAGTTCTACGATGAACTCTGCCACTCTTGGGAATGCAAAAAACTTTCTATGTATATTTATGTACCAATAATAAAAAAAATAATTATGTAAAACTTATATATAAGATTTATAAAACTGCATCTAAAGTCAAATAAACATATTCATCTTTATCCCCCTCTCTACTCATTAGACGTGGAAGAATGGATTTTGGCTTTAGTAAAATAAAAAATAAAAACCGCACTAAATTTCTCTAATACGGTATGAATATAACTTCATTATAACAAAAGGTCTTCTTACCCGCAGATAAGAAGACCTTTTTATTTAAATTAATTTTAATCTAATTTTTTTAACGCTTCATCGAAGTCCTTTATAATATCTTCAATATCTTCAATTCCTACAGAGATTCTTATTAAATCTGATGTAACTCCTGAAGATAACTGTTCTTCTTCATTAAGTTGCCTATGAGTTGTACTAGCTGGGTGAATTACCGTGGTTCTAGCATCTCCTAAGTGCACAACTAGGGTAGCTAATTTTAAATTTCTAATAAACTGTTTTCCAGCCTCAATTCCTCCTTTTACTCCAAAGGTTAAAATACCGCTAGCCCCTTTAGGTAAATATTTTTTAGCTAAAAGGTAGCTATCATGACTTTCAAGAAGAGGATAGTTTACCCAATTAACTTTGTCATGCTGTTCTAAGAATTCTCCTAATTTTAAAGCATTGTAGCTGTGTCTTTCCATTCGTAAATGAAGGGTTTCAGCTCCTAGATTAAGTAAGAATGCATTAAAAGGACTGGTACATGGTCCTAAATCTCTTAATAACTGAACACGAGCTTTTACTATATAGGCAGCATTTTGAAAAGTTTCTGCATATTTAATTCCATGATAACTTGAATCTGCCTCTGTAAAGTCAGGATACTTTCCATTCTTCCAGTTGAAATTTCCTCCATCTACTATAATTCCTCCTAAGCTAGTTGCATGACCATCAATATATTTTGTTGTGGAATGAATAACTATATCTGCTCCATGCTTAAGTGGATTACATAAATATGGTGTTGCTAGGGTGTTATCCACGATAAATGGTACCTCTACTTTCTTTGCAATTTTAGAGAACTTTTCAAAGTCCAATATATTTAATCCTGGATTTCCTATAGTTTCTCCAAAGATTGCTCTAGTGTTGTCATTACAGCAGCTGAATATTTCCTCTTCACTAGAGTCAGGATTCACAAAGGTTACACTAATTCCAAACCTCTTTAAGGTTGTTGATAACAGCGAAAATGTTCCACCATAAAGTGTTGAGGCAGCTACGATATGGTCCCCATTTTTGCAGACATTTAGTATGGATAGTGCTACTGCGCTCTGTCCTGATGCTAATGAAAGAGCCCCAACTCCACCTTCCAATTCATTAATCTTTTCTTCAAAGGCAGCCACTGTAGGATTGCTTATTCTTGAATACATATGCCCTTCTGCCTTTAAGTCAAACAATGCAGCTAATTCATCTGGATCATCATACTTATACGTCGTGCTTTGGTATATTGGTAAAATTCTCGCCTCCCCTGACTTTGGATTGTATCCTCCTTGTACACATATTGTCCCCTTGTTAAAATTCAAATTATTTGCCATTTATTTTTCCCCCTTAAATTTATTTATCCGATGACTACCATCCGTAACACTCTCATCTTCTACAAGTGAGAGATATTAGAATTCTTGAGCTTCAGCGATTTAGAGTTCTTATGCTGTGCATAACGGATGCTACGTCCCTGGATAAGTTCTTCTAAGCTTCAGCTGGAGTAAGTATTCCTTTTAAGCAAACTCCATCTGAACCTAAGAATCACTTGATAATGAATTTAATACATTATCAGTTTAACAGTGTAATTTAGTCAGCATTTTTAAAAATAAAAAAACTGCTCAAATCTTTCGATAAGAAGCAGTTATATGTCTACTAAACAGACTATTAATTTAAATAGTCCACTTCACTTCTTATCTTTCAGGATATCTCCTGCAGGAATTAGCACATTTCTAGTTTAACGCTTTAAACTAGCTGTTGCCGGGTTTCATTGGGCCAGTCCCTCAACCACTCTTGATAAGATTAATTTTTTATTTAATTTTAAAGTTAATATTACACATATTTCTAGGGCTTGTCAAGAGAATCTTTTTGTGAATTAATGTCTTTCTATATTTCAACCCCTCAGTTTTTAGTGAATATCTTACTCTATTGTATTGAATTCATATTATTCAACACAATTGGATTATAAGTTTACTTGTCATTTTGCAAAGTGTACTTGACATGTATATTTCTATATGTTACCATTTAACTAAGGTTTAATTAATGGTTCAATTAATGGAGGTGATGATTTGAATGAAAATATACAATTAATGAATCGATTAAAAGTAGCTCGTGCTGAAAAAAACCTTTCACAGGAACAACTGGCTGTACTTGCAGGTGTAACCCGACAAACAATTAGTTCTATTGAAACAGGTCAGTACTGTCCTACTGCAAAATTAGCATTAATCCTTTCAACAGTACTTGATAAAAAATTCGAAGATTTATTTTATCTTGAGGAGGTTAAAAATAATGATTAATAAGATAGTAGAAAAAGATGAAAGAACAACTTTTATTGAAAATGCTAGTTACAAATTTGGATATAATTTCATTGCATTTGCATTACTCCTTAATGTTGTGTATAGGGGAATAAGGTTCAATGAAGCACCTTTTGATTTACTTATGATAGTTATCATAAGTGGTTTCATCATGACAGTATATCAATATAAGCAAAAAATTTTGGGGAAAACTTGGATAAATACCCTTGCTTTAACATCTATTGTTACCTTTATTTTTGCTTTTTTATTGGCATTTATTATGAAAAAATTCTAAAACTAAAGGATTTAAAACAAAGGGACAGTTATCAACTTTTCACTATAATGCTTGTCTAAAAGCTTAAAAGTCATTAACCGTCCCCTATTTGTCCCTATAAAAGATTATATAAATGTACGTTCTACAGTTTTCTTCCGTCCCATTTCTTAAGAGCTACTCTCATAGACCTAGCCATCTCCCTGCTAAATTCCGCTCCTGTTTTTCTAGCATAAAACATTTGAGCAAAATTCTCTGCATTATATTTATTATTTTCAACATAACGCTTTTCCTTTTCCTCAAACATTTCCTCTAATTCATCTGTAGTAAGTTTTTTATATTTCTCCTCAAATACTATAAATTTCTTATCAAATCTCTTTCTATAAACCCTTTTGAAATCTTCTTCATAGTATCCAAAGCATAACATGCACACTGGAAATACCCAATCTTCTAAATTAAGAAGTTCTTTATGGAATTCATAGTTTTCAATTATATCCCCTATGTAGCAAGAACCTATGCCCAGTGACTCAGCTGCAATAACAGCATTTTGTGCAGCTATAAGTGCATCCTCACAAGCCAGTATAAAGTCCGATTCCTGAGGTGCCTCAAATGGAATATTCTCCTTCTTTGCGTATTCCTTAACCCCTCTATGCTCATAATAGTCAAACCACTTTTGTTGATCTGCAGCAAAGATAAGGATTAATGGTGCCTTTGCAATAAAAGGTTGGTTGTCACAGGATTTACTTAAAATTTCCTTTGTTTCACTGTCTTTAATCATAATAATAGAATATAGACATTGATTTCCCGCTGTAGGAGCCTTTATTGCAGAGTCAATTATTAAATCTAAATGCTCCTTTGATATGTCCTTTTGTGCATATTTTCTAAGGGACACTCTTTTATTTATTACATCAATAACTGGATTCATATTTGCCCTCCTCAGTTTTATTCTTAATTATTTTTAACCAATGATTATTTTCCTCTTTGGTCAATGATTATTTTCGTTAATGATCCTTTCAGTGGACGATTATAACTTAAAATTTCTACATATTTATTATAATTCCTTTTAATTATATAAAATATTATTCTCACTTCACACTACACACTTTTTACTATATTATAAAGTTATTAATGAAAAGGGGATGATTTTCATGAAAAGAATTGATGAGAGAGATACCATGTTTGCAAGAATGAATTACATTGAAGGTACCTTTCCTTATGAAGAATATTATAGTAGAAATTCCGATAAATTAGATATTGATAATGAAATAAGAAAAAAACCTAATCTTTGTGGCCCTGGAACCATGTCTTATAATCCTATCAATTCTCCTATAGCAACTGCTTGTTTTAAATTTTTAGGAGATATTAAAAACTTTTCTGAAGGAGAAGTAAGTAATGTTAAAACTCCAATAGATAAGGAATTAGCTACAGAAAGATTAAAAGGCTTAGCAACTTATTATGGAGCAAAATTAGTGGGAACTCTAAAAATGAAAGATTATCATTACTACAGCCACAGAGGAAGGCATGAAGAAGTATATGGAGAAAAAGTAGATAATCTGATGCCTTATGGAATAGTTTTTGCCGTAGAAATGGATAAAGATATGATAAATAGATCTCCTCAAATATCAGAAATAATTGAAACCTCTAAGGGTTATGTAAATACTTCAATTATAGGCATGGTTTTATCCTATTATATAAGAGAATTAGGTTATAACGCTAGAAATCACATGGATGCAAACTATCTTATTGTAGCCTCTTTAGTAGGTAGAGATGCTGGACTAGGTCAAATAGGGAGAAATGGTATACTAACCACAAAAGAGTATGGCTCTCGTATAAGACTTGGAGTAGTTACTACCGATTTAGAGCTAACAGAAGATTCACCTATAGATTTCGGCCTAGAAGAATTTTGTAGACTATGTAATAACTGCGCTATAACTTGCCCTGGCAAATCAATACCCAAAGGTGAAAAAGAAAACATTGACGGAGTTACTAGGTGGCAAATAAATCAGGAAAATTGCTACGATAGATGGAGAAGTCTTGGAACCGATTGTGGTATATGTATAAATAGCTGTCCATTTAGTCAAGGAATAGATATGAGCGAAATAGAAAGCTTTAATGGAAATAAAAATGCCGTTATTGATTGTTTAAAGGATTATAGAAATAAATACAATATCCGCCCATACATAAAAGATTCTCCGGAATGGCTTAAATAATACATAATATCTATTGGATATGATTTACCTAATACAATGTATATTATATTATCCTCCGTCGCAAAATATCTAGGAGGTGATAAATATATGAAAAACAAACCAGATGATAGAAGAGATAATGTGGAAAAAATTCAATACAATATCGACAAAACTATTCAAAACTATAATCTTGCAGAAGAAATGATTGAAAAAACAGATGATGAAAAAACAAAAAATTCTTTGGAGGAAAAAAACGAAAGAAGATTAGATGCACTTAGCGGTATGAGAGCAGAAATTAAAGATGAAGCTGTTGATAAGCAGCGAGGATATGAGTAATATCATATCCTTCTTCTCTTTTTAGATTATTTTCCTTTATTAGTAGAATAACTAGCCACTTCTGTTTCTTGTATTATTCTAGCCATTATATTAAAATGTTGCCATAAAGTTAAATTGAAAGTGGTGATTTTATTGAATTGGAGCAATGAAGTTGGGAAAGTAGCGGTTATTGCATATACAAAAATGACAGCACAGTTTTATGCCTCACAGCTTAAAAAACTTTTTAAGGAAAATATATCACTAGAAGTTTATTCTGTGGAAGATAGCAATCTTACTAGCATTGCTTGTGACCTTATCATTGCATCGACACATTCAATATATGAAATTGTTAAAGCTTACATAAGCAATTATGATGATATAGTCATAGCAGATATTACTTTAACCAAGGACTCTCTTGAAAAATTAAGAAAAATTCCTGTTGGCACTAGTGCTATGCTTGTTAATACTACTCTTGAAATGGCTGTAGAAACTATTGCATTAATTTATAATTCCGGTATTACTCATATCAATATGTTCCCTGTTTATCCTACAATTTCAACAATTCCTCCATATGATTTAGCTATTACTCCTGGAGAAACCTCCCTTGTTCCTTCTGGTGTAAATAATATTATAGACATTGGCAATAGGGTACTTTCCATGAGGACTATTATTGATATTGCAGTTCGTTTAAATCTTGATGATATGCTTAAGAACGAAGAGTTTCAAAGCTGTTTTGGACTTCTTGCTCAAAGTGATGTTGGCTTAGAGCGTCTTTGGGAACAGGTTAGCGTACTTGAGAAAAAACTTGATTTAATAATGCAAATTTTTGATGGCGGAATTTTGCTTCTAAATTATGGTGGTAATATAAGCTTTATAAATAAGTCAGCAGAAAAAATGCTAAGTATAGATAAGAAGCTTGTTATAGGTTGGAAACTTAAAGATGTGCTATCTGAATTTTATAATTCCCTTGTTACTTCTTTAGAAATAGCACAAAAGGATAAAATTATAACCTTTAACTCACGGCTTTTAAGCGTGTCTTTTTATCCACTATTTGATGGGGCTGAAGCCTTAGGAACAATTATTCTTATCAGAGAATTTACGGATATAGAAAAAGAACAACATAAAATTCGCAAGCAAATTATTGCAAAGGGTCATGTTGCTAAGTACTCCTTTAATGATATTGCAGGCAAAAGTAAGCAGATGGAAATGCTTAAAGCAACGTCAAAAAAGATGGCATTATCTGATTCATCAGTACTGATCTGTGGTGAAAGTGGTACAGGAAAAGAACTTTTTGCACAATCCATACATAATAGTTCTAATCGTAGAGATGAACCATTTATAGCTATAAATTGTGCTTCAATTCCTGAAAATCTTCTTGAGAGTGAGCTTTTTGGTTATAGCGAAGGGGCATTTACAGGGGCAAAAAAAGGTGGAAAACCAGGATATTTTGAACAAGCTCATAAGGGTACATTGTTCTTAGATGAAATTAGTGAAATGGACTTGCGTTTACAGTCAAGGCTACTCCGTGTTTTACAAGAAAAAGAGGTTATTCGTATTGGTGGTGATAGTGTAATTAATGTTGACGTTAGAATTATCTCCGCTACAAACAGAAATCTTAAAGCGTTAATAAAGCAAGGTAAATTTCGTCAAGATTTGTATTACAGACTTAATGTTCTTTCTATCAATATACCTCCACTGTGCCAGCGCAAAGATGATATTCCTCTACTTATTGAACAACTTAAAGAGCGTTTTCATTCAAGCTTTAAAATTACCAAAGAAGCCATGGATCTAATTAAAAATTGCAAGTGGGAAGGTAATGTCCGTGAACTAGGAAATTTTGTAGAACGATTAACCTGCCTAGATGTAGATGAAGTTGATGTTGATATTGCTCGTCAATTTATTGATGAAGATGAGTATTGTCAACCTATTCTTAAAGATGAAGAAAACAAACTGTTTCTATGTCTTATTAATCAGAAGCATACTAATCTTAAAAATTACTATAGTATATTAAAATTACTTGAAACAAATAAAAAAACGGGTGTAAAGCTTGGTAGAAGAAGCATTTCTGAGCTTTTACAAAAAGAAGGTTTAATAATTTCTCCTCAAGAAGTTCGAACTATCCTTAAAAACTTAGAATCCTTAAATATGGTCACCATACTTTTAGGACGTAGCGGTACAGAAATCACTGAATTTGGAATTAAAGCATGTGAGCTTCTAGATGAAAAATACAATATTATTTAAACTAAAAGGCTTCAAAGGGTTGAATATTCTTACCATTCAGCCCTTTGAAGCCTTTAATTCAATTTAAAGTACATGATTTATCCGATGACTACCATCCGTAATACTCCCATCTTCTACAAGTGAGAGATAACGGATGCTACGTCCCTGGATAAGTTCTTCTAAGCTTCAGTTGTAGTAAGTATTCCTTTTAAGCAAATCCCATCTGAAGCTAAGAATCACTTGATATAGCTTTAGGATTGGCATGCAAATTGCTAATTATATAAATACAGCACCAATATCGAAAGGAGTGAATTATATTAACAATATGAGAGATATAATTGAATGGATTAAAACTGCAAACAAAGTGAATCTGGGAACATTCCCAACTCCCCTTCACAGACTTGAAAGAATGGAAAAGGAACTTGATTATGGACCAATTTATATCAAAAGAGATGATTTAACAGGATTAGGTGCTGGCGGAAATAAAATAAGAAGCCTTGAATTTATTTTAGGAGATGCAATTAAGAAAAACTGCAATTTAATTATTGTATCAGGCCCCCCTCAGTCAAATTTATGCTCCTTAACAGCTTCAGCCTGTGCAAAATTGGGACTTAAGTGCGTCATCGTTAACAACGGTGAAAAGCCTGATAAGCTTCAAGGAAATATTCTGCTGAACCACATTTTAAATGCCGAAATTCATACCATAGGAATTGCTACAAAAGAGGAGCGTGACCTTTATGTGAAAAATCTTTTCATCAAATATAAGAATGAAGGTAATCGTCCCTATGTAATTAAAAATGGTGCTACTACAGGAATGGGTGCACTTGGCTACGTTAGTGCAGCTATAGAAATGCAAAAACAATGCCTTGAAGGAAAGCTACCTATAAAAACAATTTTTGCACCCGGTGGCAACGGCGGTGTAGCTGCCGGGTTAATATATGGAAATGCTCTGCTTGGCCTTCCATTCCAAGTTAATATCATTAGTGTAGAGGACGATAAAGATTGTCTTACCCATCATATTTTAAAAACAATTGATGAGCTTGTAGCTATAACTCAAATACCATTTAACTATAAATTAGAAGATGTATGCAATATTACGGACAAGTATAGTGGCGAAGGATGGGGTATTAACACAAAAGAAAGCGCTAATGCAGTGTTCCGATTTGCTCAACTGGAGGGAATTTTTATCGAAAACATATACAACAGTAAGGTATTAGTGGGTATGGAAGCTGCTATTAAAAATGCAGAGGTAAAAGGTGGCGTTTGCTATCTACATACAGGAGGCTTTGCTTCATTATTTAGCCAATTCTAATCATTTGAAACTTACCATCCATAAATATGTTAAAAATATAAGGGGGAATTACTATGGAGTATGGTATTTTAACAATTATTACACCAATACTCGCAATGTTTATTGCTGTTAAATTTAAAAAGGTACCTTTAGCATTGCTGACAGGAGCTTTTGTTGGAAATCTAATCATGAACAACTGGAATCCACTTTTAGCTGTAACGGTTACAGTAGATAGCATCATAGGCGTTTGTACTGATGCGGGAAATCTTAAAATTTTTATATTTACATCGCTTATGGGAGCTTTTGTTCTATTAGTCAAGGTTACGGGCGGTGTTGATGGTTTTGTTAACTACTTGACTGAACAAAACAATAAGATTAAAAATAAAACAATGGCCATGCTTTTAGCTTATGTAATTGGTATTATCATTTTCGTTGATGGCTTATTAAGCATTATGTTTACGGGTGTGGTTACAAGACCAATAACAGATAAATTTAAGGTTTCAAGAGAAAAATTAGCTTATATTTGCGACTCTACATCTGCACCAATTAATGCCATTATTCCGCTTAACTCATGGGGTGCTATGCTAATGGGATTAATAGGTGCTCAAGTGTCAGCAGGTGTCATCACAGGTGATCCACTTCAACTATTAATAGGAAGTTTACCTTTTCAGTTCTATTGCATAGTTTCTCTTATTATGGTGCTATTCTTTATAATCACAGGCAAGGACTGGGGTCCTATGAAAAAAGCTGAAGAACGTGTACGCACAACAGGTAAGCTATATGATGATGGAGTTACTCCATTATTGCCAGATGATGCTGATGACGAATCAATTATTCAAAACGGTTTAGAAAACAAGAATAATATGATTGTTCCCCTATTTGTTTTAATTACAGGCACAATTTGTGGACTTTTAATAACAGGTGGTGGGAACCTAACAAAGGGCGATGGTACTACTTCTATTCTTTATTCCATAATAATAACACTTGTTGTTATGTGGGTATACTATACTAAGCAAAAGATTATGACCTCAAAGCAATTTAGTGAATATGTTTATAGAGGCATTGGAGACATGCTTCCACTAGTAATGCTTCTCGCCCTTGCTTTCACAATCGGCAGAACTATTTCTGCCCTGGGTACAGGCGCATATTTAGCAAGCCTTGTTGAAGGAAAAATCAGCGGTGCCTTTGGTCCTGCAATCATCTTTGTACTTGGTTCAATTATGGCATTTAGCACGGGGACAAGTTGGGGTACTTTTTCAATAATGATGCCAATTGCAATTCCAATGGCAGTTTCTATGGACTCAAACATAATGTTAGCAATAGGTGCAGTAGTTTCAGGAGGAATTTTTGGTGATCACTGCTCACCAATGTCAGATACTACAATTTTATCTGCAATGTCTTCTGGAACAGATCTTTATTCACACTTCAAAACACAATTTCCCTATGCACTGCTTAGTGGCGGTATTGCAGTAGTATGCTATGTAATAATGGGATTAATTTTATAAAAAACTTTAGAATAGATTTGTTAAACATAAAAGAGCTAAGTATGTAGGGAAATAATGACTCTTTATTGGAGCGGTTCACTATATGCTTAGCTCTATATTTTGAAAACTAAAATATCTTTGTAGAGAACTTATAGCTGCTAAGCCAATATATGAATTTCAGCAAATAAAAAATGCTACATAATGTTTCTTATGCTGATTCGCTTCAATAAGAACTTCTGAGTACTTCATTTAAATAATTTTTCTTAAACATTTTGACGACATTTGACAATTTATTATTTGCTCCTATGATATGCTATATACAAACATAACTAATCAATTTAAAAACAAGGAGAATAGAAATGAAAAGAGTAATTAAATTTACTTCAGTGTTTTTAATTGTTTTGATATTATTACCAAATTCAACTTTTACTCAGGAGGTAAATACTTCAATACAACCTATACCGATTAAAGAACTAGATACTTTACCAATTGAAAAAACTTATTCATACGAAGAAATACTAATGTATGTAGAAAATAATGACTATGAAATAAAAGATATTGAAGAATTCAAAAAAAATCATGAAGAAAACTTAAAATTACAGTCATTACAAGAAAATAGACCAACTATAAGGTACTCTATATTTGCAATGGACGGAATTAAATTTAAAGGCAAGTATTATAGAACGTACCATATACAACCACAAGTTATAGTAGGTCTTTTATATTCAGGTTCTAGTTCTCCTTATAAAATTGTATCACTAGGAGATTCTCATGTTTATACTGAAAATGGTTCCCCTGTAAATTTTGATGGAACAATGTTCTATCATTTAGTTTCAGGTAGAGAATTTTCTACAGCAATACAAGGGAGCGCATATAAACACAGAAAGGTGAACTCACCTAGGAGAGTAGAAATAAGCATAGGTGGAATAGTACAAGCTTATGTAACTTTCACAAATAGTGGATATTTAAGGGATATACTATATGACGAGACTTATTATTCAGATGCATTAGATAGATAGTAGACATTACACCCTATATTAATTCATTTAAATACATACTATGTTATGGTTCAACCACTGCAAAATCAACATTTCTTATTTTGATTATAGCAGTAGAGCCATTGATTTTATTGGATTATAAGCAGCTTCGATACTAAAATCGGTTGGGATGTTTTCTATTGTAAAATATAAGAGAGCTGAGCATGTAGTGAAAAATCAACTTCACTATATACTTAGCTCTCTAGAAGAATTTCTGCCACAATGCGGCTTTTTTTATTTGTCGCATGGAAGTATTATTTATATTTATTATAAGCATCTATAGGCAAGTATTGTTACCAGCCTATATACAGCAGTCTTCCGTTCTAATGCAACAAGATACTTACAATTTCATTATTCGTACCAACCCGCATTGGCATCCCCCAAGTACTAACGCCCGACGTAACTATAACATGGGGGCTGTCGGCATCCTTTTGGTAATGTCCATAATCTACAACAAACATGGCGTTTGTTATCAAGCTGCCCGGAAATATCTGACCTCTGTGCGTATGTCCGGCAAGTATTAAATCAACTTCTCCACCGTACTGTTCAATATTTGAAGGATTATGATCCATAACGACAATGGGCATATTTGCGTCCAGCGAAGCAATGGTTTCTTTAATCTCTTTCCTTGTTAGTTCTCCAAATCCTCCAATTGGTGACGGGTCTACCCGTCCTAAAAGAACCAGCCGCTCATCAATAATTACGTATTCATCATTAAGGAGCTTTATATTGCTTTGATCAAGGAAACTAAGCATTTCGTTGAATGTGTTTCCACCGTCATGATTTCCTAGAGAGGCATATACGCCGTATGTTGCCGTAATACTTTTAAGCAAATCAATTGCTTCATCAGGATTATGTATAGCATTATAATCATCGTTAAAAATATCTCCTACTATACACACAAGATCAGGTTCCAAATTATTGATACCCTGAACCATGCTACCAAGACGTTTTTCTGAATTTATGGCTCCTAAATGTAAATCGCTTATCAGGACTATTTTCATGTCATCTGATAAAGTAGTTTCTTTTATTTGAACATCATAGGAAACGTATTTAATCTGATTTGCGTTATATATACCATAACTAACTAAGCCTGTAGTTAACAAAATCACAATCAATCCCGCATAAAAGCGGATGCTCTGTGCTATCGGGTTTGGAATTATCTTTATTATACTTCCGAGCAATATAAGTAAGTCCGCCACGAGAAATAGCATTAACAGATATACAAAAATACCCATCCAATGCGATCCTATCCAACTCATTACTCCTTTAATGCTAGAGGGTAACGGCAAATAACCCAATATCAGCGATAACGCAATAAATATGTATACACTAGCGTATATTAACCCATTTATATGTGGGAAAAGAAACGTAAGCCCCTGAAATATCCTTCTCCCGATATAAAAGTTCATGCCCCCGTAAAAAGAAACTAAAAAAATAAAACCTAAAACCATTCCTCCGATACTCATTGCATTCTCTCCTTTCCATGCACAGCTTTTTCTCCGATTTTATATCCCATTTTAACAATGGTTTCTTTATTTTGCTGTATACTCTTATAGACAGCATCGTCAATTGCTATTGTGTCTTTTTGAAACAACATAGCAACAGTAGAACTACCAAATTCAAACATTCCTTTTTCATCGCCGTGTTGAAATGTGGGAATTCCATCCTTTACTCTTCACTTTTAACTTTTAAATCTTAACTCTTTTGTCCAAACATGTACAGCATCTTAACGGTATATTTCTAAAATCAATTAAGAATTTCTAGATTTCACTCAAATGCATAGGACACATTACATAACATTTTAAAGTTTTGCATAATGAACTCATAGAAATAAATATTTAGTTAAATAAATTATTTACATCCTATGTTAAATACTCGATACGCAAATACATTGATTTTATTAAAGATATGTATAACAGAGGCGATGATGGCGTTAAAAATGTTATTATTAATCCTTCCATGAAAATAGAAAACGACGGCCTTTATTAACCCGTCGTTTGGGTGTATTTATTATATTCCACTGCAAGGTATCGTCTGCCAAATGACGGTTTTTTTCTTTGCCGTCTGGCAGGTTAATAAAAAATCTTTATCACTCTAAATCCTCAAAGATAAATATATCTTCAATAGGTGTTTTTACTGCTCTTGAAATACTAACCGCCAATTTCAAAGAAGGATTGTACTTTCCTTTTTCCAATCGGACTATGGTTTCCCGACGCACGTCCACTAATGCCGCTAACTCGTCTTGTGTTAGCCCCGCCAGTTGACGATATTTTTTTAATTCAGACCTGAACTCACTCATCCCCTCACTCATCCTTGTCAAATTTATAAGCAAGATAAGTAGAGAGATTTAATGAAATTGCAAACGTGACTGCTATGACGGCGTTGAGTAAAGCATATGCTTTAGCTGGTTCTTTGCTCCCCCAAAAATTCCCGATTAGTACCATACTTACAACTATAATAGCAAATCCTAATCGGAATGCAATTTTTGAAGCCTTCTGTTGATTTTCATAAAGTCGTTCATCTGGTAATTCTTTTGCCAACTTCCCTTCCCAGTAAAATGAAAAGAATCCAAAGAAAGAAAAAAACGCTAGAAAAACTGGCTCGTTAAGAGGAAAATATAAAAATCCTAAAAACCCAAGCAAGCCCGATACTCCCATCCAAGGTTTAACACTGGTTTTGTATAGCATAATCTATCTCCTTCCGTGTGATAATTATATCACTTTATGTTACAATTATATCACCATTTATTCTGATGTCAAGCGTATAATTGTCATAAAATAAGGATACCACAATTTGGTATCCTTATACTTACATTACCCATCCGTTAGCTGTCTATCTAATTTTTTTGGTTTCCAGTAGTTACTTCCTTATGAACCCTGCTCATTTCAAGTAATTTAAATACATCCTATGTTATGATTCAACCTTTTACTTCCTACACTTAACTAACAAAAAACTTTCTGAATTTAAAGTAAACAATTGTAGCAATTACAATACCAATTAAAGAAGCAACCATATCTTTGTTATCCCATACACCTACTTTGAAAATTACATGAAGATATTCTATAAGTGCAAAAATAATCATATTAAGCACATTAATTAACCATATAAACTTAGAATTATTAATTACGTCAGTAGCTTTAAATAACATAGGAACTACATAAAATATACCTATTAATGTAAAAATGAAACTGGGAATAAGATTTGGTGCTGTCCATGCGAATAGAGTAATATATTGATTATTTAATTTATATAAATTCTCTCTAAACGCATACATCAACATGAATAAACCATATATTATAAGAATAATTTTACTTAGGCGCTTATATGCTTGGCTACTAAAAAGTGTTTTATTCGTTTTATTTAGCTTTAAATTATTCATTGTATTCAACCTCCATATTTTAACTTCACATTATACATGTGTACTAAAATTATATTCTATTTCCATTATATTACTAAAACTATTGATTTTGCTACATTTTCTTAAAATTTTCCCAGGCATTTTCCTAATTTGTAAATATCGAAATAAAATCTAGTCTAAACTACTGATATATCTAAATTCGCATATAATACACTTTTTCATTCACTTAAGAAAACTTCTGATCTTTTCTCTAAAACAGGTTATATGTTTGATACTTAGTTTTTGGAATTTTAGATACTGTAAAAATAAAAGATCCAGGTATGTAGTAAAATAGCGACTTTTTTCGGAGCGGCTTTACTACATACCTGGATCCACATTTGTGAAACCAACTTATCTCTGTAAAAACTTATAAATCGAAAACTAATATGTCATAACCAAAATCTAAAAATATTTTTGTAAAACATAAGGGAGATAAGTATTTTGAATACACAATTATATTTGCAAAAACTAAAAAAGCTAAGCATTTAGTGAAATAACCACTTCTTTTGAAGCGGCTTCATTATATACTTAGCTCTCTATTTAAAAAACAAAATATCAAGATTAAATTTCTATAAAAATAAAAAAACCATTATCTCAGATTTCAAATCTAAAATAATAGTTCTCATGGCTGGGATGGCAGGATTCGAACCTACGAATGCGGGAGTCAAAGTCCCGTGCCTTACCGCTTGGCGACATCCCAATATAATAGCAACATGTCGTTAAAGCAACATGTGTGGCAACGATTTATATTTTACTAGGAATAAACTATTTTGTCAAGCTTTTGTCGAAAATTTTATATTTATGTTTGAACTTAATAATTTCATAAGGAAAGAATTTTACCTTCGCAAAATTCTTTCCTCACCACTATCTTACCTGAATTTGAACCCAATGCTCCCCAACGGGTACTATTTCCTCACCATATTGTAAATGCACAGGATTTTTAAATATTGGACCATCATATACCACTGTATGATATTCGCCATTTTCGCCACAGGGGTCTGCACCACATTCCTGAATTTCTTTCATCAGCGAATAACTTAAATCTTGTCCTAAAAATTTAACATCTATCATTGTTTTATTAACTACTACTATCTTTGCTTTAAATCCTAAATCTAAAAATTCCTTTACTATATCTATTCTATTTCTTTGCCATAAGGGTAAAATTGAAGTAATGGACGCTTTTTCACATACTTTGTCTTCCCATTTCTTATGCTCATCTATATCAATGTCACCAAAAATTCCGTAGTCTATACCCTGTCCTTTAAATGACCTAAGATTAGAAATAAATATTTCTTCATAATCATCAAATAGAGCTTTCCCTACTGAATGTTCAATTCCAAGTGCTGAAGCTTGTGCTTTAATAACATTTTCCTTTAGCCTATGAGCTGAACTTATATCATTTTCCATACTGAACATAGTAAACATTTTTTTAACATTATATCCCTGTTCCATACCTTTATACAAAGCAAGACAAGAATCCTTTCCTCCACTCCATGAAACAAAACAATTTTTATTCATTTAACACTTCTCCTCAACAATTCTTTTAATCTCATCTTCCGCAGTCTTTAACTCTCCCTCAAAACTATCAAGATTTCTTTCCAATGTGCTTAATAATCCTTTTAGATTATTAGAGGTATCATATACATTATCTAAAGAATCATTTATTTTGGATTGTACAACCCAATCGAATATAAGTCCATCGAAGAAATAGTCTGCAAATTTTTCAAAAGATCCTATATTTATATCCATATCTGAGGATAATTTTACATTAGATAACTCTCTTTTGAATATTTCAAAAAGCCTTTGAACTTCATGAACATGACTTTTAGCATCATCTATTTTGGAGTGTTTCGCCGCTGTAGCTACAAATCCTCCACCAAGTATGTCACATTGTTCCCAACCCTTTGCACTCTTTAACGAAGATAAAACCCTTTCTAATGCCTCTCTAACTTTTTCTCCTGCATTTATGGCTTCCTTTGTTTCTTTAATATTAGATTTTAAATCCTGAACTTTGTCTGTAAGCTTTATTAATTCTTTAGAATCTAGATCATCACCTTGTAGAATTAATCTTTTCTTCTTTTTCATCAATTCCTTATACTCTAACTCTATATTAACATAGTCATTTAGTTCTTCATTATAAGAGATTGTTTCCTTTTCTAAAGTAGCAATTAAACTACAGCACTCATCATATCTAAGTTTAGCCCTTAGGTATTCCTGCCTTTTTTTTTCAAGTTGCTGTTCTATATCTTTTAAAAATGATTCAAGCCTTTTAGCATCTTTTTCTTCATTTTGTAAAATTTTATGAAGCTCCTTCTTTTTAGTCATTTGTGTATTTAAATTTTCCTTAGCTCTCTGTAAAATATTTTTTAACTTTTCTTTTCTTGTCAGCTTTTCTTTTGCATCGGCAATATTTTTATTCAGTTCTTCAAACACGGAAAGTCCCCCTTATATAAAATTTACTTTTAAGCAATAAGTTTTACTTTATACTCTAATTATAATATATATATTTAAAGGCTTAGAAGTTCAAAAAAAGTATTTGAACCTTTATAAATATTGGATGTAGATCTCCTTTAAACTTTATATATAATTCTACAAAAATTAAAGGCTGCTAATAAACAATGGTTATCAACAGCCTAGGACAAATATTCATCTATCTCCAATTTACTATCTCTTGACATACTCCTTACCATATTGTAATTGTACAGGATTTTTAAATCATGAAGCAAAACAATTTTTATTCATTTAACACTTCTCTTCAACAATTCTTTTAATCTCATCTTCCGTAGTCCTTAACTCTCCCTCAAAACTATTAAGGGTTCCTTCTAATGTGCTTAATAATCTTTTTAGATTATTAGAGGTATCATATGCATTATTAAAACAATCGTTTATATTCGATTGTACAACCCAATCAAACATAACTCTATCGAAGAAATAGTCTGCAAATTTTTCAAAGAATACTATGTTTATATCCATATTCGAGGATAATTTTGCATCAGATAACTCTCTTATGAATATTTCAAGAAGCCTTTGTACTTCATAAACATGGCTTTTAGCGTCATTTATTTTGGAGTGTTTCTCCGCTGTAGCTATAACTCCTCCACCAAGTATGTCACATTGTTCCCGATCTTTCGCACTCTTTAAAGATGATACAACCCTTTCTAATGCCTCTCTAACTTTTTCTCCAGCATTTATGACTTCCTTTGTTTCTTCAATATTAGATTTTAAATCCTGAATTTTTTCTGTAAGCTTTATTAATTCTTTAGCCTTTAGATCATCACCTTGTAGAATTAATCTTTTTTTATTTTCCATCAATTTCTCATACTCTAACTCTAGATTAACATACTCATTTAGTTCTTCATTATAAGAGGTTATTTTCTTTTCTAAGGTAGCAATTAAACTACAGCACTCATCATATCTAACGCTTAGGCATTCCTGACTTTCTTTTCCAAGTTGCTGTTGTTCCCCCCCCAACATAGAATAACGCAATCCTACAATGATTGATGATTCAGGCTTTTCAACCTCTTTTTCTTCCTTTTGTAAAATTTCATAAAGCTCCTTCTTTTTAGTCATCTGTATATTTAAATCTTCCTTAGTTTCCTGTAAAAGATCTTTTAATTCTTCTTTTCTTCTTAATTTCTCTTTTGCACTGGCAATATTTTTATTCAGCTCTTCAAACATAGAACCCCCCCTGTATAAAATTTACTTTTAAGCAATAAATTTTACTTTATACTCTAATTATAATATATGTTTAAAGGTTTAGAAGTTGAAGCTGAAAAAGTATTTAAACTTTTATAAATATTGGATGTAGATCTGCTATTAAATTTTATATATATAATTCTATAAAAGATTAAAGGCTGTTAATAAATAATGTTTATCAACAACCTAAGATAAATATTCAGCTATCTCCAATTTACTATCTCTTGACATACTACTCACCAATATTAACTAATTCATATTTTTTTTAATCTTTTCATTGGTTCTCTACCTTATCTAAAACTAATTCTATAATTTTTTCAACAGGCTCTATGCCGTAATATACTACACGATAAAGATTTTTTCCCTTTCTTCCAATAAAAGTGCAGCTAAACTCTTCTTCTCCAATCCATAAATCATCAAATTCGCTATCTTGTACATATCTATAGCCTTCTTTTGAATAGTAATCATATTTTTTTAATAATTCTTTTGCCAACCCTTTAGCAACCCATTCTCCTCTGGTTTCATAAGCATAAGAGTATATAGATGGGCTGTATATACCACTCTCGTCTTCCCACATAACACCTGGAACTTCAACATTTTCATTTAGTTCATACTGCTTAGGTACAAGTAAGCTGCTATTAACTATATAATAATTTAATCCATCACCTTTATTTTCATATGGATCTACTTTCTTAATATAAGTAGTTTCATCCATTATATCTGACATTTTAATAACAGGTATCTCCTTTTCTGGTATAGCAGGAAATCTATCTTTTGTTATTACTCCTATAAGCATTCCAAAGTTAGAAATCACCCATAGCAAGATTATGCTGTTAACGATGATTCCAATAATTCTATTTTTATTTATTTTCCTTTTATATTCTATTCTGTGTTCAAAGAGGCTTCCAGATTTTAATTTTCTCATAAGTTTATACATGTGAACAATACCAGTAATCATGCTAATACTTATATACATGGAAGCAAGCACCACTGCTATAACTTCTATAAATTTATTATTAAGATAATTATCTACAGGATCGATTCGTATGCTAGCTAGAGTTATTAATATAATAAGCATTGATAAGAATATAACAGCTATTCCCATTCTAGTTATATTTTTCTTTAGTATAGATAGGGTTTCTGCTTGTTCATTAGGGTCAGTATGAATTTCAACTATGTTTGCATCTTCATTGGTTCTAAATATATGAACTAGCCTACGAGAAGCTACGTATTCCCATCCTGCTTCCTTGTATAATTCAATGGGGTTATTTTCGCCGCCATCCTTTAGCTTAAACACATCACAACGATAATTTACTTTTTCTGGTTCACATTTTTCAAACTTGGCATACCATCCATCAGTGGAAATTAGCTTCCACCCTTGAGAGGCCATGTCCGAAAACCATGCCTCCTGCTCTTCAATATTCCATACATCTAACCATAAGAATTTTTTCTTTATTCTATGTTTCATGGCTATCTCCCTTTTCAAATAATATTTTGCCATCATCCACCATTTTAGAAAGCCTTAAATATTCTTGCTTTAAAGCTTCATACCCACTTGAAGTAAGTGCATATATTTTTCGCCTTCCATCGGATTCCTCAAGAGTAATTAGTTTTTCTTTTTCCATACGGGTTAAAATCCCATAAAGTGTACCTGGTCCCATAACAACTCTTCCATTAGAAATATTTTTAACTTCCTCCATAACTGCGTAACCATGAAGTGGCTCACATAAAGCAAGAAGTACATAATACATAGCCTCAGTCATTGGTGTTCTTTGAATTTCTGACATTTTATCACCTTCCATTTATTACGCAAAAACTATTATGTTACGCGATATATCGTATAGCATAATAGTAGCATTCCTTTATTAAGGTGTCAACGAGACACTTTATTTAGCATCCCAATTTGAACTTCAAGACAAACTATAAAAAATCTCAACTTGAGCAATGACATAGTACAGATTATAATTAATCTACTAGAGTAAATCTAATTTAAAATTGATATTAAATTTGTATTATCAATTTATATTAAAGACTTATATTAATGTATTATCAGCCTCTATTATCAATTTCCACGTAAAATTTATATTAAGGAGGAAAATTAGTTATGAAGCTTGTGAAATACTTTAGAAACATGCTATCCAATCTGTATTTAAGCATTAAAAGATTTCCTTTTACCATATTGCTTTCAGTTTCTATTTTAGCTTTGCTCATATCCATACATGAGCTTAGTCCTATTGAAAATACTCTAAGCAGAATAGCAATGGTTTTATCCCTAGGTATTCCCCTTTCCCTTTTTATAAAGTTATTCTTTGAAAAAAGGAATGAGGAAAATACCTATAAGCTTTTTATTGGCTATGGAGCTTCCGCATTATTATTAGTTCTTTACTATTTATTTTTGCTGCCGAATGCTATGGGAATGGTACCTACCACAAGATATATTGCAGTAAATTTGGCTTTGTATATGGGATTTTTGTTCATACCTTATTTCCCTGAAAAACCGGACTTTGAAATGTATGTTATTGTTTTAGTTTCTGCATTTTTTACCACCCTATTATATTCTGTGGTTCTTTACGCTGGACTTTCAGCAATTTTATTTTCCATAGATAAGCTTCTTGGAATAAAAGTTCTAGGTAAGGTTTATTACTACACTTGGCTTTTTGTAGTTTTTATATTTGCAGTATCCTACTTTCTTTCAGTGATACCATTAAAGGATAGTAAGCTTACTTTAAAATCATATCCAAAACTTTTAAGGATACTTATTTTATACATTGTAATGCCACTGCTCACAGCCTACACCATAATACTTTATATTTATTTCGGGAAAATTATAGTCACCGTGACCTGGCCAATAGGACTAGTTTCCCATCTTGTTCTATGGTATTCAGTAATTGTGACCATAGCATTATTCTTCATAACTCCAATAAAAGATGAAAGCAGCTGGGCTAATAAATTTTTAAAGCTTGCGCCTAAAATTTTGCTTCCTCTTATAGTAATGATGTTCATATCTATGGGTATTAGAATAAATGCCTATGGAATTACTGAACCTAGATATTTTGTAGTTATACTTGGCCTTTGGATTTTTTCTGTTATGATTTATTTTTCTTTTTCCAAAAAACTTAGAAATATATTAATCCCTGTGAGCCTTGCGTTCATTACTCTTATTTCAGTCTTTGGACCAGTTAGCAGTTATTCACTATCAAAATACAGTCAAAGACATAGATTCGAAAAAATTCTTATGCAAAACAATATGTTAACTGATGGAAATATAAATACTTCTAAGAATGTTTCAAAAGAAGATAAGGCCAATATAAGTAGTATTCTTAGTTATTTTCATAGAAACCATAGCTATAAAGATCTCAAACATCTTCCTGAAAATTTTAAGCTAAAGGATATGGACAAAGTCTTTGGCTTTTCCTATGAAGGTCCATTTAATGAGTCTCCTGATCAATATTTTTATATTAGAAGCCGTTCACAAGGGGTTTTAGACATTAAAGGCTATGATTATATCTTTGATATGAATGGTCTATACGACAGGGATATCCTATCATTTAAGGATATTGATGCCATTTATGATCTTGGAAGCTCTACTATAAAGATGACCTATTTAGGTAATGAAATTTATAAAAAGAACCTAGAGGATTTTGCAAATAATTTAGTCTCTAAATATAATACTAGTGATAAAGAGATCAGGGTACCTGAGAATGAAATGGCCTTCATAGAGGAAAACGATAAAATTAAGGTTAAGATTGTTTTTCAGCATATCTCCGGCAGTAAAAATGATTCCATTGGAGAAATTAATAGTAAAGGCTTTGAATTTTATCTACTAGTTAAAGTTAAATAGAATAGATATAAAAAAACTATCCTCATCAATGTTTTATTCCATGGATGAGGATAGTTTTTTAATTCTTACTTTCCATTTTGTAAATCTTTTAATCCGTTAAAGAGTTCTTCCGTTCTGCTGCCCTCTTTATAGTTTATATAAATAGTTCTTTCCTTTGTAACTATTTTAACCACTGGATCTTTGTCATCTTCTATAAATAGCTTAACTTTTTCTCCAGCTTTTGTTCTAAAGTATCCTACCTTTTTGTTTCCAATTGCCCCTCCATTTTGCTTCATAGTTATTGGTGGAAGGGATTCTTCAAAGGTTAATTCCACTATATCTTCCCTATCTATATTTTCAGAGTACATACCTTTAATAGACACAACCTGTTCTTTTACTTGTAAATTAACATTCATGGAAGTGGATGTATAGATCACCATTCCAAGAGAGCCTACTATCAATAATGTTGTAATGGCCATAGCTACCTTTCCCATAGGACGTGCAACATTTATAGTCCAACCTACTCCTGCTCTCTTTTCTATAAAAAGGGCTGGATCCTCAGGATTATAATAAATCATGCCCCAAATATAATTATCATCATCTTCTCTATTAATAATTAATTTTTCTTTATCCTGTCCATCTTTCTCTAGTGGAATATTCTTTCCTCCTTGACCAACTTTATAACTATATATCATCACCGCAAATGATAAAATTATGGTAAATGCGCTCATGCTTATTATAATAATAGATTCTTTTATAGGAGAGATTAAATTCATACTGCCTAAACTTGTCGCAGTGAAAAGTATGGATATAGCATAGGTGATTATAATTATAAATATTCCCATTACTCTTCTAAACTTCACATTTTGAAATCTTATATCCTCAACATTTCCACCGTTTAAGTTCTGCTTTGATTTGTTAATAGATAAGAAACTATAGAACATTATAATTATCGTGAAAGGGAATATTATCAGCCCCACAAGATCTACTTCTTTCCAGTTTCTTAGGGCCATAAAAAGCACTGTTAGAAATAATAAAATTGGAGGGGCAAAATACCAGTTGCTCAACTTTTCATAACTTCTAGTTTTAGCTTTTATATCTACCACTACTACTTTTTCCTTCGTCAATAGTTCTCCCCAATTTTCTCTTTTTTTAATAGCTTTTACTCTTTTATTAGCTATATAAAAACACCAGCTGCTCTCAAGAATAAATAAGAACGTGCCACCTAAAAGTACAATAGGAGAATACTCTTCACTTATTTTAATCATCATTAATATGCTTAAAAGAGTAGTTATTAAAAAGCATATATTTAAATTTCTTTTATAATTTTTATCTTCCTTTATCAATTCCTCTTTTTTCTCAAAACCTAGTGGAATTCTAACTCCATAAAAAACAGCTCTTTGAGAAAAACTCTGTATAACCAAAAGAGGAATGTACACTAATATCATCGTACTTACAAATATCCAAATTTCTAATTTCACAAAATCACCTCCCCTTTAATATCATTATATTTATCATGGATTAGCTTGATTAGTTCTTCTTTACTAAGCTCTTTACAAATACATCTAGATAAAAAAACCTCTAACTCCTCATCTATGGAGTTTATAAAATCCTCTTTTTTATCCTTATTAATGCTAACCATAGCACCTTTTCTTCTATCTATCACCAAATAACCTTCATCTTTTAAAAGATTATAAGTCTTATTGATAGTATGAAGATTTACTCCAATATCTACACTTAAATCCCTAATAGATGGAAGAGCCTCTCCATCTTCTAGCTCACCTCTTGCAATAGCTTTAATGATTTCATTTTTTAATTGAAGATATATGGGAGTTTCACTATCGGATAATATCTTAATCAAAATATCACATCCTTTGAATTCTGAATTCTGAATTCCTTATATTTATCAGATATGTTATATCTGTTATATATATTATATAACAGATAGGTTATAAATTCAATATTAAAATTATGTTTAAAAGCATATGCTTTTAAACATATGCTTTGTTGATTTTTATTTTTAATTTTTACTAGATTTCAAAGTTATAACTGATATTTCTGGTCTATTAAATATTCTTAGTTTTATTGTGTCATTTCCAAGTCCTCTGTTTACTATGATTTTAGACCCATTTAACTCAAATTCTCCTCCATCATATTCAGGGAAGAATGTTCTTTCTGGTGATAGAAGTCCTCCTTTAAAAGGAATTCTAATAATGCCACCATGAGTGTGCCCTGATAAAGTTAAATCCGCTCCCCAATCGCTGTACACAGGAAAATATATTGGATTATGGGCAAGTAATATATTAAAATTCTCCTTGCTGCTTTTTCCTATGGCTTTTTCCACATTTGATTTCTCATAGGGCTTATCCCCAGAATAAGTAGCAGTATCTTTGCTCTTATAAAACCTTAGAGGGATCTCCAATCCATAAAGATTAATTTTTTTACCCTTTCTTTCTATCTCAGCCTTATCATTATCTAATACTATTACCCCAAGCTCTTTTAATTTCCCTAAATAATTATTGTCTTTATTGCCTTCACTTTCTTTTCTTGTAATCTTTGATACTTGCTCATGGTTGCCTACAATATAATATATTTTATAGTCTTTTGACAAGTCCTTAGCCAAGTTATAAAAGACTTCACCATCATCATTTTTCGAATTGTGCATATCCCCAGTGGTTACTACAATATCTGGATTTAGTTTTTTAATTTTTCTTATAAGGTTATTGTTGTTTTTTCCAAATTCTTTACTATGTAGATCCGATAACTGCACTATTTTAAAACCATCAAATTCATCCCCTATTTTATCTGATGCTATTTTGTATTGACTTACTTTTAGCCAATTAAATTGACCATATATAAATGTAGAAATTGCCATAAAACCTATAATTATTTTCTTCATATATTAATCCTTCTCCTATTTTATGATATAAGCATGTAATTTACATTTTACAACTTAATTATATAAATGTATTGATATAAGAAGAACTTTAATAATTTTTTAAGAATTTTAGCCATTAAAATATAAACTTGCAATTAAAATATAATCTTTCAATTAAAATATAAACTTTCAATTTAATGCCCGTCATACCATTTAATTCCTAATATTTTCTATTTATTCAATTCATCATACAATTTTGGTAATAATGCCTTGTAAAAAAACTGGATTTATAATATAATCTTGCGAGGCGGTGATTTTTTTGGTTAAACAAAAGTTTAAAAGCCTCGGCAAAAATTATTTAGGGGAAAACATGATATACTCTGAGGCTGAGAATGATAAAATATATGATGAAATGGCTTCTACATTAATTGAGGAAATACATGAAAATGAACTAAGCCTATCTAATGGGAAAAAACTATTAAAAGAGATTTACGAGATCTATGATGAAGGAAACAAGCAGTTTGAAAAATATGCCTCCTGCCAAAAAGGTTGTGGTCATTGCTGTTGTCTTTATGTAGATTGCAGTGCCATTGAAGCTGAACTTATAAGAGAATATGTACAGGCTAATTTTTCAGAGGATAAAATAGATCTTTTAAAAAATAAAATAAATAAGGTAGCACCTATAATGCCTACCACTTTGGACATGGAAGAAAATAATGAGCACGCTCTTCATTATTTAAATAAAAAACTTCCTTGTATTTTTTTATCTGAAGAAAAAACTTGCACCATTTATCCAGTAAGACCCTTCAATTGTAGAAAATTTTTAACCATTACCTCTCCTGAGGAATGCATTGATGGAGAACATGTGGTGAAGCTTAATCCTTCAATTAATAATATAGGTCTCTTAAGCGTTAATTCTTTGTCCATGAGCGTTACAAGGTTTAAAAGATTAGTAGTTGAAAGCGGACAAGAATCTAAAGCCTTGTTTAAAGGAATTCCACTGTGGTTTAAGAAAGGCTTTGAAGATATTGATAGATCCTTAGAATGAAATGATTTCTAGTTTCATATGAAATTTGCCTATAAAGAGTAAATACAAAGACCTGTGATAGTTTTTCACAGGTCTTTAAGCTTTATCTATTATAATTTAATATTTCCTACTTCTTATACTTTCTTACTTGCTCTAGTATATTATCTTTCAACTCTTTTTGTATAACCACTTCATCTAATATTATATCTGCATATTTAGGTGGAAATATTTTTTTTATGGAAGGTAAATACTCTACGCCATCCTCCGGCTCTAAATGCCCTTTAACGGAATATTCCTCCCCATTCTTTTCTATTATGAAGACTATAGGGTTACACCCTCCAGCCTCTTCTTCCATTTCTTTGTTTTTATCTATCTCTTTAGAAAAATCATAGGCAAAAAACATCACATATCCATAAGCGTATATTTCTTTTCCCTTTTCCTCTAATCCATAAATCTTATGAGCTTCAAATTTCGTCTTATCCTCTACATTAGACCAGTTAAAATAGCTATTTAAAACATATTCAGATATAGCTAAATTCATATTTTTTTCTTCATTTTCTTTTAAATTTAAGGTTACTGCTGAAGAAGACCTTTTATAAAACACCAACCATACTAAAAATATCATTAATAAAACTACACATAATTTTAAAAATCTCTTCAATGCTCTTCCCCCACATTTTATAATATTATTTACACATCTCCTATTATACCATATTACACTATTTTTCTATTTGTTCCACCATTCTTTATGTAGCTTTAACAGAAAGTAATATTTTTCAGAAAAGTAGGACTATTATATCTATGCTTGTTAATATTGACATATTGTATTATAATAAAGTGTAAACTATGTAATGGATTATTATCATTACATATAGTAAGCCCTATATTAGGGTATCCCCTATCATTTAAAAGACTTTGAATATAGATAAATCTGTAGAACAAAATATAGAGTCGATATATTAAAGAGAGGGTTTTACAATAGTATCCCTCTCTTTTTATGTTCTTTTCATGCCTTATAAAATACATCAATACTTAATTATTTTATTCGATAGCTAAGCAGTTCTAACAACTCATAGCTATTAAAACGAAACTTTTCGCTAATGAAAAGTAAGGGATTGGCAGAAAATCAAAGATTTTAGCTCACTGCTTAAGTGGGAGACAATAACTGCTAAACTCTTGTATAAGTCTTCTACGCTTCAAATGGGGTAAATATCTATTATAAGCAAACTTCATTTGAAACTAGGAATCACTTTATGAAAAATGGTTAAAATAAAAAAGAGATTATCGTATTATTATAATATTTATTTTATATATTGTTAAACGGATAATGCTATATTAAAATAAATTGATTTACTATTGGAGGAAGAAAAATATATGAACAACACTAAATTTTATGAACTAGGACTTAATGAACAAATACTTAAGGGAATAGAAGATATGGGCTTCGAGGAGCCATCACAAATTCAAGCACAGGTTATTCCTGTAGTTTTAGAAGGAAATGATGTAATCGGCCAGGCGCAGACAGGTACAGGAAAAACCCTTGCTTTTGGTGCCCCAATGTTAAATGGTCTTATTAAAGAAAACAACGTTATCAAAGGACTTGTACTTACTCCTACAAGAGAGCTTGCTATTCAAGTTAACGAGGAATTAGTACGTATTGCTAAACACACAAGGATAAGAATGCTTCCTATATACGGTGGCCAGTCCATCGATAGACAGATTAGAGCAATAAAAAAAGGTATTGATATAATAGTTGGTACTCCTGGAAGAGTGCTTGACCTTATAAGACGTGGAGTATTAGACCTAGATGAAATTCAATTCCTTGTATTAGATGAAGCAGATGAAATGCTAAATATGGGATTTGTAGAAGATATTGAAGAGATAATAAACAACTGTAATAGCGACAGACATACTCTATTATTTTCTGCAACTATGCCAGGCCCAATAAAGAAAATAGCTTCAAAATACATGAAGCCTGATGCAAAACATGTATCTATTGTGAAAAATACTATGACAGTTTCTACTGTAGATCAATACTACTATGAAATAAAACAAAAGGATAGATTTGAATCCTTATGCAGAATTCTTGACGTAGATGAACCAGATACTTCTATAATCTTCTGTAAAACTAAAAGAGGCGTAGATGAATTAGTTGAATCTATGCAAAGAAGAGGCTACAACGTTGAAGGTATGCATGGAGATATGAATCAGAGCCAAAGACTTAACACTTTAAAGAAGTTTAAAGATGAAGCCCTTGATTTCCTTGTAGCAACTGATGTAGCAGCAAGAGGTATAGATGTTGAAAATGTAACTCACGTTATAAACTACGATCTTCCTCAGGATACTGAATCCTATGTTCACAGAATAGGAAGAACAGGAAGAGCTAATAAAACTGGTACAGCTTACACCCTTGTTACTGCAAGAGAATACTCTGTACTTAAACAAATTGAGAAGGCTACTAAAGGCAAAATTAAAAGAAAAGATATTCCTACTATTGACGATATCTTCAATGTTAAATATGGTCACATATTAGATAACGTTAAAGATATTTTAGAAGGAGATACTTTCAAAAGATTTATCCCACTTGCTACAGAACTTGATGACGATTATAATCTTGTAGATGTTGCTGCAGCACTAATGAGTATGGTATATCAAAACGAAGTAAGCTTTGACTATACAGAACAAAGCATTGGCGCTAAATCTAGCTATGTTAGATTATTCATAAATGTGGGACGTAAAGATAAACTTAATCCAAAACTTTTACTTCAATTCTTTAATAAAGAAGCAAATATTTATAAGGAATCTGTAGGAGACATCGATTTGTTAGATAAATTCTCCTTTGTTGATATAGTTGAAGATGATGTGGATACTTTAATTAGAACATGTTCTGGAAAGAAATTATGCGGAAGAAAAGTTAATATAGAAGTTTCTACTAGAAGTAGAAAATAAGAAAATGTGGAACGATTTGTTCCACATTTTTTATATATTTCTTATATTATATATAATATATTTATATGTCGCTTCTATCTTTTCCCATAAAAAACACTGCTAAATTTCCTGGTCCACCATGGGTTCCTACTGCTGGTCCTGTAAAGTTTATTATTACATCTTTTACTTTTATCTTTTCTAAAATAATTTCTTTTAACTTCAATGCTTCCTCAATGGAATCGCCATGACATATTCCTATGATTTGTTCTTCTGGATTTTCTATTCTTTCTATTACTAATTCCGCTAATTTACTAATAGATTTTTTTCTTCCTCTTGCCTTCCCAATTACTGAAACTTTTCCTTCAACATCTATCATAAGCATAGGTTTCACATGAAGAATTATTCCAATGATTGCAGCTGCTGAGGATAACCTTCCCCCTCTTTTTAAGTGGTGTAAATCATCTACTGTCATGAAAGTGTTAAGTCTTTGTTTGTTTGATTCTATATAATCTACAATTTCATCCATGGATTTTCCTTCTTCTTTCATTTGAAAGGCCTTCATTACCATAATACCTTGTCCAAGAGAAGCAGTTAATACATTTACAATAGAAATTCTAACTTCAGGTTTTTCATCTAATATCATATCTCTAGCTATGGTAGCACTATTTTCCGTTCCACTTAATCCTGTTGAAACACAAATATATAAAATATCTTTCCCAGCGTCTACGATTTCTTTGAACTTTTGATAAAATTCATTCACGCTAGGTTGTGAAGTCAATGGAACTTCTCCATTTCTCACATCATCAAAAAACTGTTTATGAGATAAACTTTGTCCAAAATCATCATAATAAGTTTGTCCATTGTAGCTGCAAGTTAATCTTGCAAATTGTAATCGTTTTTCTTCAACATATTTTATTGGTAAATCACTACACGAGTCGATAAATATATCAAAGTCTCTCATTAAATACTTCCTTTCTTTTGAAAGTTATAAATATTTTCATTTTAACAATATTAATATGGTTATGCTATCACAGTTTTCGATTATTTTCAACACAATTATTTATATAACCAGTTCTTTCTCTTTTTTATTATCCTTTTCTTTTTTAAACAACACTATTTTCCATTCAGACTATATGATAATTATCTTTCCCTTATAAATTTATTCCCAAATACTAAAATATATATTGCATGAATTAAAAATGCCGCCATCATATATAAAACAAAATCTAGGCTGCTATACAAATTTTCATTTAACATTTTAGGTATCCAATAGGTTGGAAAAAATCCTAGTAACCATTTATATTTTATATTTACTAAACTAAAAATTATTGGCAAGGCAAAAAATATTCCAATTAGCTTCGATAAAGCCAGTCCTTCCACTCTATTCTCTGCAATGCTACCCAATATGAGAGTTATAATTGGAGCCTCCATGGAAGCTATAACTATAATTAAAATAATTTTTATAAAATTTATCTTTATAAGATTTGAAACGTAAAATAGAAAAACAGATAAAAATACACTTAATATTATGGGGCTAGTCAATCTATATATTAAATAACCTTTTTTTCTAAGTGGAGTAACCTCAAAATAGGATAATATATTCTCATCTTTGTCTTCTAAAAGAATAAATCCCGCCATACACCCTATAATCATAGGAATTAACATAAGAGCTGTGCCCATAATGATATTATAGTAAGGGGATAGTTTAAATCCCATCTTTTCATATAGCATTGAATTTACTAATGGTACGAAAAACTTAATAAAAAGAGCTAACAATATGGGGGCTAGAACAGTTACTATCAATAAGGAGTCTCTTGTTATATTTTTTATGTCTCCTATAATTAACTTTTTCATTCTATACATATTATTTTATCCCCCTATTTTTAATATAACTTTTCTATTAAATACCCTTATGGCTACTAAATAGGCTATAACAGACCATGAAACTAGTAAAACTATGGAGTAAAGAAAGTTTAAATTTGAAATTCCAAAAAAAGCTCCATTTATAAGTTGGAGAGATGCTTTCCCTGGAAGTAAATAAAATATAGGAGTTGAATATAGGTCTAAATACTCAACTACGGGAAGAATAAAAATTGTAATAATACATGAGTTTAAAAGATAATTATTCAAGTTTTTAGAATAAGCTACAATAATCAATCCTAGTAAAGTATAAAAACTAGAAGTAATGATAACTCCTAAGAAAAAAGCTATTAAATTCATATTAAATCCATAGGTAGTAAAAACTATAAAGCTACTAGAAAGTACAGATATTATAGTAAGAGAAATAACTTTAGATATTATATATTCCTCTACTCTAAAAGGAGTTACAAACAAACTCTCTAGAGTATTTTGATCTCTTTCAAGCAAGAAAATTCCTCCCATAAATAATGCTCCAAGAACACTGGGATCAGAAAAAATAATAAGTGTCCCTACCCTTTTGTTAATAATCTGAGGAATATATTTTAAAATACCTATATAAAAAATACTTACAATAATGTATGCAGAATAAAATCCATGCTTTATTTGAAATTTTATATCATAAAATATAGAATTTAGAATTCTCATGATAAGCTCCTCCCTGTAACTTCTATGAAAATATCCTCTAAGGTAGCTTCCATGGTACAAATTCTCTCTACCTTTTTTTCTTTAATAGTTTTTAAAAAGTCATTATTATACCCTATGTCATCCATAGTAAAAACTTCTTCTTTAATTATTCCATCTTCTTTATACTCAACTTTTATATTTTTGCTTCCTCTTTTAATTTTTAATTCTCTAGGAGAATCAATTAACTTTATCCTCCCATCTACTATAAATGCAATTCTATCACAAAGTTCCTCTGCCACATTCATATTATGAGTAGTTAAAAATATAGTCTTACCTTCTTCTTTCTTTTGAAGGACTATATCCTTAATATTTTTAGCATTGAGAGGATCTAGCCCTGAGGTTGGTTCATCTAAAAATATTATCTCTGGATTATTTAAAAAAGCTCTACAAAAGTTTAATCTCATTTTCATTCCTTTTGAAAAATCGCTAACCTTTTTATTAGAATAATTCTCTAAATTCACCATAGCTAAAAGTTTATTTATATCTTCTGTCTCCCCATTATACATCCCCCTAAAATAAGATAGGTTTTCACTGGCTGTGAACTTAGTATAAAGATTTGGAAGTTCAAATGAAACTCCTATCTTTTCGTAATAATCCTCCTTCACATCCCTCACTTCTTTTCCCATTACTTTTACACTTCCTAAATAATTCTTAAGTATACCTATTATTATTTTTTGAGTAGTACTTTTCCCAGCACCAGAAGGTCCTAAAAAACCAAATATCTCCCCTTTATTTATGGTGAAGTTTATATCCTTTAATATTGAAGAGTTTTTAGAACCCTTTCCATAGGTGAAATTTAAATTCTTAACCTCTATCATAAATTTTCCCCCCTTAAATTATTTAAACTAAAGTCCACGTAAATTTTTTCTCATGACCTAATAATTACTTTATATGAATAGATTATCACAACTATATGACTAAAACAATATATATAGTCATATAGTTGTGATTTTTATTGACATATTCTTTTCGTAATGTAAACTATAAATAAGAAATCAAAGATTTACATTGATCTCCCTCATTAAAGAATGATTCAGTATTAAGAATTTAATCAAGTGATTCTTAGGTTCAGATGGAGTTTGCTTAAAAGGAATACTTACTCCAGCTGAAACTTAGAAGAACTTATCCAGGGACGTAGCATCCGTTATCTCTCACTTGTAGAAGATGGGAGTATTACGGATGGTAGTCATCGGATAAAAATATTATAAAGGAGGAAATATGGGAAGATTTACTTTGGAAGAAAGAGAAAGAATAAAAGAAGATATTATAACCAAGGGAAAACAGCTTTTTACTGTTTACGGTTTAAAAAAGACCAGCATAGATGATATTGTCCAGAGCTGCGACATAGGTAAAGGAACCTTTTATAGCTTTTTTAAGTCAAAAGAAGAACTGTATTTTGAAATTTTAGAAAGAGAAGAAGGATTTAGAGAGGAATTAATTAAAAAAATGCTCCAATCAAATAAATCTTCTAAAGAAAGTTTCAAAGCTTTTCTTAAAGAATGTTTAAAATATGTTGATGACAATGAATTTCTTAAGCAACTTAATGAAAGACAGGAAATGGATCTTTTGCTAAGAAAACTTCCAAAAGAAAGAGTGGAAGAGCATTTTTGCAAAGATAAAGAATCTGGTTTATTATTCATAGAGAAATGGCAAAATGAAGGAAAGCTAATAAATGAAAATCCTGAAGTAATAGTTGGAATACTCCGTTCCCTTTTTATTTTAGTATACTCCAAAGAAGAAATTGGCGAAGAAATCTATCCTTTTGTAATAGATAGAGTTATAGATATTATTGTGGATGGAATGTGCATATAAAAATTACCAAACAATTATTTTAGCCATCAATATTCATTATAAAAAAATCCTTACAAATATAAATATATTTCCTATTTATAGGAATACTATAACTAATTTATATTAAAGAAAGGGGTTTTAAATTATGGCACTTACTAATAAAGAAAAAATGCTAATAGAAGATAACTTAAATGCGGAGTATTTATGTATAAGAAAATATGAGCAATATGCTTCTATGGCTACCGATTCTCAGTTAAAACAAATGTTTACGGATTTAGCTAATAAAGAACATGAGCATGCAAATACTCTTAAAGGAATGCTACAAGGAAGCAACATAACTCCTCAGAACATATTTGATAGCTACACTCCTCCTAATGGAGATCAGTCTGCTATTCAACAAAATCTTGGAATTACCGATGCTCAATTATTAAACGACGCACTATCTACAGAAAAACATGTATCAAGTTCTTATAACACTGCAGTATTAGAATCTGTAGATCCTAACATAAGAAGGCAGCTTCAACATATTCAAAAAGAAGAGCAAGAACATGCAGAAACTCTATTTAATGCGATGCATTCTAGAGGATGGTATAACGTAAATTAAAATTGCGACGCAATTTTTCTTCAGTGAAAATTGAAAAGTTAAGAATGAAAAATTATGGATAAAATTCCACTAGAAATTTCTAAATTATAAAATTTAAGAATTCCCTACAAGGGAATTCTATCCTTTATTCTTCACTTTTAACTTTTAACTCTTCACTCCATAAAACAATCAAGAAACAGCCTTTTTATAAGGAAAATAACATTCAGGAGTGTCTTCATCAATTACTCTAAATTCATATCCTTGTTTTTTATAATAATTTATTATCATAGGTAATGCCTTACAGGTATTTTTATGCATATAATCACAATGCATGAGTAATATAATTGGATTAGGTTTTGTCTTCCCCTTTGTAGCTTCTTCAAATAATTTATTTGGCGGTGTCTTGGGTTTTATTCCGTCAGAAACACACATATTCCAGTCATATATTTTGAAGTTACAGCTATGCAATAATTCTAACATCTCATCATTTAGACGTTTGCTACTACCTCCAGGGAATCTTAATATATTAGTGGAAACATCTGCAACCTTTTTTATTTCATCTCTACTATCATGCATTTCTTTTATAAAATTCTCTTTATTAGAATATATTTTTTTAAAATTATGAGTATATGAATGAAGTCCTATACTGTGCCCTTCCTTATTTATTCTTCTTACCATGTCTTCATAGCCTTCAATTTGATTACCTATTAGAAAAAAAGTAGCCTTCACATCATTTTCTTTTAATATGTCTAAAACTGTTTCTGTTACAACGCTAGGTCCATCATCAAAGGTTAAGTATATAACTTTTTTATTTTGGCTTGCATCCACATCAGCAGCTTTTACATCTTCAACCGCTAAAGAACATATAAAATTAAATATAATAACAAAAAGTAATACTATAGATAATCTTTTCTTCTTCAATTCATCCACCCTCAATTTTATTTATTTTAAAGATAAATTATATCTTACTATTTATCTTTACCTATATAAATTAATTAATAAGTGGAAATGGACGTAAAGCCTGTATGTTAATGTTAATTTTAAAAATTTAAAAAAGAAGGTATTTTGAATAATACCTTCACTAAAATATATTATCTTGGTTCTGTAACTAGTATGCCTACTAAAGGTGGAGTTCCTCCAGACAGACCAACGGCATAAATAGTATAAAAATTATTAGCATCTAATTTAACATTAGGAATAGTTGCAACTATATTGTTTGTACCGCTTGGTCTTAATTGTATGGTATATGTTCCTGATGGGATGCAGGCATATTGTGTAAAATCTTTATAATTAACATCACTAAATATTTTACTACCATCTGAAAATGTTACGTCCATTCCAGGTGCATTTGGAGATAAGTGAACGAATCTTATGCAGGGCACTCCAAAATTTTCGGATCTAAGTGGCTCTGGAATGGGATAAAGGGTTATATTAGGTGGCATTCCAATAAGTGCTACATTGAAAATAGTATCTTGTGGAATAGGTAAAGTTGTATTTATTATTGGACTTGTAGTCTGTCCTGCAGGATATATTTTTATATTGTAGTTTCCTGGAGGACCGGCAATATACCTAGATACCTCTTTATACGCTAAATTCATTATAGTGGGATTATCATTAACATAAACATCTACAGGTCCTGCATTTGGAGATGCATTGAATATTCTAAAGTGAGAGTTTGTACCGTTGACTCTATAATTCCGATTGTTACACCTATATGCATAAGGACAATAAAACATAAATATTTGTCTCCTTTATATTTATAACTAGTAGTATAATATGAATTCCACCATAATTTGTGTTTATTGTAAATTAAAAAGAATTAAAATAAAGGCTACCAGTTCCCCACTCTGGTAGCCTTTGTTCATACTAGAATCTTTTTTTATAGTTAAGGTTAAAATTCAACTATAAGTTAGTTAAGAGAATTTGGAGCTTCTTCTCCCATTCTTTCTTCTATAAAGAAATTTAAGTTTGAGCCATACTTGCCTTTAACTTCTTCAAGTCTCTTTTCTGCTTCTTCTTTAGAATTATAAAGTCCTACTTCTATGCAGAATGTTCCATTTAAATCTTTTAACATTCTCTTTCCGTTTTCTTCAAATAAAATTTCTTCTGTTATGCCAATTCCTTCACCAAAAGGCTGTGATTCAGTTCTTACAGAGTACATAGTTTCGCCTTTAAGTGTATCCTCTTTTAAATCAACTTCTAAATAAGCAGGGTCTTTATATTCTTTTACTTCATATTTAATAGGTTTATTAAATACCACTGTAAATCTAACCATTGAATCATCAAGTGTCATAAGTTTATAAACATCATATATATATTTGCTTTCTTTCAAGCCCTCAAAATATTGTTCAGCATTTAGTTCTCTTGCTCCACTTATTGTAAATGTCATAGTATACGGATTATTTTTATAGTCTATTTCATAGCTTGGTGCTGTACTGGAAGCTCCCTTATCTTGAGCAAAATTAATTATTATACTTTCACTATCTTTATTAGATTTAATCCTTATAGCATTCACATCTGATCCATCTGTTATTTTTCCGCCTGCTCCTTTTCCATCATTAAACTGAAGCACCTTAACTAATTGTCCTACTCCAGGTATATTTATTAATGAGTTTGCAAATACAGGCATAGTGTTTACGCTTATTGTGAAAATAACTATTACAGCGGCTGCAATTCCTGCCCCTTTTATCCATTTTCTATTTACTTTTTCTTTACTCATTTTATCTCCTCCATTTTTTAAAGCATTATTAACCACTTCATCTAGATTATTAGGGATTTCTATTTCTTCATAAACTTTCTTTAAGTCATCTATTTTATTGTTCATCCAAATCTGCCTCCTTAAGATTTATTTTTAGTTTCTCCAGTGCACGGTATAAACGGGTCTTGACTGTATTTATAGGCAAATTTAAAACTTGTGAAATTTCATTTAAGGTCATATCCTCAAAATACTTTAATATTATTACTGTTTTATATTTTACGTCTAATTTTTCAAGTTCCCTTCGCAGATCCATTACTTCTTCTCTATTAGCTGAATCTGTATCTATACCTTCAATATTACTTTCATCCATATAGACAATTTTTTTAAACTTTCTTAAATGATTTATGGAACAATTTATTGTAATTCTTGTCAGCCAAGTATTACAATACTGAGGATTTTTTAAGGTATCCATAGATGTTAGTGCCTTATAGATTACGTCTTGAACTATATCTAAGGCATCATCTACATTATTTACATAACTATAAGCTATTTTATATATGTGCTCTTTTCTATCCTGAATTAATATATTAAAATTTTCTTTATCTCCATCGATGGTTTTGTTAAAAATCTTTACCAGCTTCATCACTTCCTTGCAACTTAAATTATAGATCTATAAAATTAGACTGTATTTTTTTATTTCACTAATTAGACAAACTATCTCCACAAATTGTTTCAAAAAATATTTTTTTATTTTATCCATTATTCCGTCCCTTATTTTGCCCCTCCACTGTTTTATGATATAATATAGCCTATCATATTCTAGGGAGGTTTTAAAAATAATTAATGAAGGCTATGTAAATTTTTTAGAAAAGAATTGTAATTTGAAATTAACTGAGGAACAAAAACAAGTAGTTTTTAACATAGATGGCCCTGTAGCCGTAATAGCTGTACCAGGGGCAGGCAAAACCGCTACATTAATAAGTAGAATAGGCAATTTAATAATAAATCACAAAGTTTCCCCAAACAGAATACTAGCATTAAGCTTTAGCAGAGCCTCTGCCAGGGATATGAACGAAAGATTTCATAAGTTTTTTGGAGATGTGGTTTCTGAAAAAGTTAATTTTTCAACTATCCACAGCTTTGCTTATAGGGTTATAATGGATTATTCTCGTTACATAAATACTAAATATACTCTTATCGAAAGCAATGATTCTCCCATAAGTAAAAATAAACTACTTAGAAATTTATATTTTAAGCATAACAAAGACTATATAAACGAAGATAAGTTAGAAGAATTATGTAGCTACATTAGCTTTTTAATAAATAAAATGATAAACACAAATTCAATTAATGAAGATGAGCTTCCTGTACCAAAGGCTTTAGAAATATATAAAGACTATATTAAAACACTTCAAAGAAATAATTTTATAGATTTTGATTTAATGCTTTTAAAATGCTATGAGATACTAAAGAACAATGAAAAAATATTGAATTTTTATAAAAGTAAATATGACTATATTCTCTTAGATGAGGCTCAAGATACATCGGTATTACAATTTCAAATATTAAAACTCATGCTAAATAAAAACAAAAATATATGTATCGTAGGTGACGATGATCAAAGCATATATAGTTGGCGTGGAGCTGAAGTTGATCAGTTATTAAATTTTAAAACTCATTTCGGCGAAGAATCTAAAATACTTTTTATGAACAAAAATTTTAGAAGTACTAAAAAAATCGTCAAGGTTGCTAATGAATTTATAAAAGAAAATCATAAAAGATTTAATAAAAATTTATACACTGAAAACGAAGAAGGAATAAGTATAAAAATTACTTATCCTAAAGATGAATTTGACCAAGTGGATTACATAATAAGTAGAATAAAAAAAGAAAATACTCTTACAGAAGTAGCGCTATTATATAGAAATAATCTATCTTCAATTTTAATAATAGATAGATTAATCGGTGAAGGCATTCCTTATTATATAAAAGATAATGCTTCTACATTTTTTAATAGTTGGATTATAAAAGATATATTGACCTTTTGTAGTCTATCCAACGACTTGCAGAACGTAGACTGCTTTGAAAAAATATATTTTAAAATGAAAAGCTATGTAAAAAAAGATCAGATTGAAAATCTCTACAGAGATATCTTATTAGGTAAAAATATCTTTCAATCCCTTATGGAAAACGCCTCAACTGAATATAATAAGCAAAGATTAAAGACTTTAGAGGAAAATTTCAATACCCTTAAAACCTTAGCTCCAGTAAAGGCTATAGACTTTATATTATATGACCTTAATTATATGGAATATTTAAAGGATTATGCTAAAAAATTTAATTATAGCATGGATACTATAAACACCCTGCTAAACACCTTAAAATCTCTATGTTCAGAATTAACTAGCATCGATGAAATAGAGGGCAAATTAGACTTTATAAGAGAAAATATGGAGTCTTCTAATAAAAATAAATATAAAAATGCCCTAACCTTAACCACCTTTCACTCCGCTAAAGGATTAGAGTTTGATACCTGTTATTGTATTGATATGTCTGCTGATATAATCCCCACTAGTGAGAGCATAATAAAAAAGAATGAAGGAGATTTCTCCTCTTATAATGAAGAGGTTAGATTGGCTTATGTGGGAATCACTAGAGCAAGAAAAAAACTATATTTATTAAGTCCTCAAAATAGAAATAATAAGAATTGTAACCCCTCTCCCTTTATCTATAGGTTATCTAAAATAGTATCAACCTTTGAAAAACCAAGCCTGCTTAAAAAAATACTTCCTGAAAAAATATTAGAAGGAATTGAAGACAGAGCTCTAAGAGATAGTATAATTAAGTCTATGAAAGAAGGAGTTACTGTAAATCATAAATCCTTTGGAGAAGGAAAAATAATAATAAAGTCTGGAGATTTTATAACTATATTGTTTGATAATGGTTTAGAAAAGACCTTTTCTGCAAAGATTTGTGTGACAAATAATTTAGTTAGGGTTATATGATGCACATGAATTCAAAAAATTATGGCACTAAATTATCTATATGAAATTGGTTTTACAATTGTAAGTTTCTACAGATATAATTTAGTTTCACAAATAAAGAGCTAAGCATGTAGTGAAGCCGCTCCGGAAAAAGTCGCTATTTCACTATATGTTTAGCTCTTTTATGGTTTTCAAATATTTAAGTGAAAAGTTAGCGATAAAATAAAATGTTACACTCAATATAGGATATAAATAATTTATTTAACTAAATACTTATTTTTCTTAACTTATTGTCAAAACTTAAAAATGCTATATAATGTGCACTATGCATTTGAGCAAAATCTAGAAATTCTTAATTTATTTCTCTATTGTAAATTTATATTTTAATTAAATGCAATGATAAGTAACAAAATCTGGAATAACAGCATAAAATAACAGTGTAGTAAATAAATTCACGAGGTGTATTAATGAATAATTATGATAACTATTTTAGGGACTCTGCAAAATCTGGTATGCACGGAATGGAATCTATGTGTCCAAAGGAAAAAAAGGAAGTAAAACCTGAGCATAAAAAGAGACCTATGTGCCCAGTATGTGGTATGCATAAAATAATGCCTCTATCTGAAATGGATCCTATGGACCCAATGAGTATGTGGGGCATGGAATCTATGGACCCAATGAGCATGTGGGGCATGGAATCCATGGATCCAATGAGTATGTGGGGTATGGATCCTATGGATGAAATGGATCCAATGGATATGTGGGGTATGGATCCTATGGATGAAATGGACCCAATGGGTATGTGGGGCATGGATCCTGAGGACCCAATGCATATGTCTGGTATGAATATGATGCATCCAATGCATATGGGCGGTATGCATATGATGCACCCAATGCATATGGGCGGTATGCATATGATGCATCCAATGCATATGTGCTGCATGCCTATGATGCACCCAATGCATATGTGCTGCATGCCTATGATGCACCCAATGCATATGGGCGGCATGAATATGATGCACCCAATGCATATGGGCGGCATGAATATGATGCACCCAATGCACACGGGCCATATGGAATCTATGCATCATATGCATGAAATGAAACCTATGAAAGAAACAAAACCTATGCATGAAATGAAACCTATGAAAGAAACAAGACCTATGCATGAAATGCCAAATATGAAAGCCTTCTGCGATATGGATGATGATTAAAATCATTACAATGTAAAATAGATCTCACTCATTACCCAAATCAACTAAAAGGACCAATTGCTTATTTTATAAGAAATTGGTCCTTTTAATATTTTAATGTAATATTTAAAATACAATGCTTTAAATATTATATTAAATTTCATATATCCTTGAATTATAATTTAATGATATGATTTCCAAAAGTCACCATTAGTATCGATAATATTCATTATTTCATTATAAGGTATTTTAAAAGTTGGAAATCCTGCTGCATATGGTGCTATTTCATAGGGCTCAAAATAAATATATAATGAATTTTCATCTACATAAAAAGGTTGATCAGGTCTTATTCCTTTGTAAGTCCCTGGAAATACATAAGAATACTCTGGCTTGTTCTTTATTTGCTCACCTATAATATCGCTCAATACTTTTACATAATCGCTATCTTTTTTGAATAAATCCTTTAATTCATAAAATCTTCCCGATACTAAATCAATATGTGGATAGTTTTTGCTTGGCATTCCGTGGGCAGCACCAAAATGATAGATATACCCTGTAAGTTGAAGAACTAATAAATTCTTTTTAAAAAATTCAATTTCAAAGTCACCGTAGTAGGTGTAATCCAACTGAACATTTGCATCTATAGGTTTAACTGCTGACAATTCTTTTAATTTGTCATTTACTTTAATCTCTGCTTCTTTATTTGTCATCCCCATAACCTGTGGATAATAAACTAGGTAGTCTTTATTTGGTTTATACTTTTCTTCTCTTACTTTATATCGATCATTCAATTGTATAATTTCATTTTGCTGCCAAATAATATTCCCTTCCCTATTTAAATACAATAGTCTATAGTCTATATTAGCTTTTATTAAATCATTTAGCAGTTCTAAAGTCCCTGCTCCTCTTACTCCTGGTAAAGTCCTTACTACATTCCCACTTCTATCTATGAAGAAAGTATATTGATCATTAGTTGCAGAAGCTATTCCCCTCTTATATTGTGTAACGCTATTATAAATAAAATTAGTAAAGAATTTTCCATAAACACAAGCAATGGCGTATTTTGATCCCATAAAAGGCTCTTCTGGATTGATTGCCTTTCCTACGGCATACCTGTCTTCTCCCAAGTCAATAATATCATTATGCTCAGCTTTGATTATATAATCCCCTCTCTTATCTATTACCCCATACTTATTAACATAATCCTGTGAAATATTTACTATAGCTCTGCCCTCATGAAATGGAAGTGCTATAGAATATTTAGGCTCTATTACAACTTTTCCATTTATATCTATATATCCATAATTACCACCCATAGTAATTTGAAAAGCTAACCGACCATCTCCTAAATTACCAACAAAAGCATACTTATAAGTGTTTATTATATTTCCAAATTTATTTATAAGGGCATATTCCCCTTCTCTTAATTTTACTACAGCCTTTCCATCATTAAAGTCACTAGCATCTTCATATTTAGCAGGAATTACTTCCCTTCCTTCTAAATCTAAATATCCGTAAACGTATTTACCACTGCTATCTGCATTTGCAAATACAGCTCTTCCCTCTCTATAGTTTGACATGTAATTATATGCTTTATTTGTTATTACTCTCCCTTTTTCATCAATTACTTTAAAATCTTCTCTATCTATTACCACTGAGCGCCCCTCATGAAATTCTCCTATAAAACCATATTTAGGCTCTACAATATAGTCACCTGCTCTATTAATAATCCCAAAAACACCATTTAAACCTACAACTGCAAGGCCATTTTCTTGAAAAGCATTAGCATTATCGTATATAGGATTGATAGCTAATTTTCCACTATCTCTTATATATCCCCACTTTGTACCTCTTAATGTTTTAACTGATGCGGGATATAACCCCTCTATATTTCTTTGATATTTCTTATCCATATTAACCTCTAAAGCATTATTGTAGTACTCCTTTAGAGGGTTTTCTAAAATAGCAATATAATCCTCCCCGTCCAATTGGTACATAACTATTATTTTTCCCATATCACCTCTAGCATCTTCCATGGATATGGATAGAATTTTAGCATTAGGAGGCATATGTTTCTTCACCTTATTTACCAAGTGATATTCATAATTCATAACATAAACATTCCCATTAATTACTATTAAATTTATTATATGAAAATATATTTTTATATGTGCTAATTTAATACTAGCGTATTAACATAATTGTTATATGATGGTATAATTTCCTAGTATCCATATTTAACATAGGAGGTAATGTATGATAAAAAAACATAGCAACAAATCGAAATTTAATTTAAACAACATCGGATTTAAATTAACATCAATTATAATTATATTATGTATAGTCCCTCTATACATATCGGGGTTTTTATCCTATAAAAAATCCTATTCTGTTTTAGAAGATAATTTTAAAATCACCTCTCAGCAAACATTGTCGGAGGTAAATAGAGGATTAGATAATTATTTTGATAAATTTGAAACTCAATTAAATATGTTATCTGAGAATATAGATTTTACGAGCATAGAGGAAAATCCAGAATATGCTCCCTTTCTAAATTATTTATTAGAAAATGTAGCTACAGCAAATGATGATATTATTGGAGTTTATTTTGGAACAGTATCGAAAAAATTCTTCCAATATCCTAATGATAATCTCTCGGCAGATTTTGACCCAACATCAAGGCACTGGTATTCTGATGCTGTGAAAAATAAAGGAAGAGTAACTTATTGTGAACCATATAATGATGTGATAACAGGTAAAATAGTAATATCTATTTCAAAAACCGTGGAAAAAGATGGCAAGCTTGTTGGGGTAATTTCTATAGATTTAGATGCGGAGAAAATTTCAAATAAGCTTTCTCAAACTAAAATAGGTAAAGAAGGGTATGTATTTATCTTTAATCCTGATGGAGTTATGCTGGCTCATCCAGATACTGAAATTATAGGTACAGATGAAGTAACTAAGCAAAGTTTCTGGGAAGATGTCTCTTATAAAACTGATGGTGTTGTAGAGTACGAATACAACAATTCAAATAAAATAGGTATTTACAATACTAATCTAAAAACAGGCTGGAGATTAATGTGTACATTAGATGAAAGTGAATTTTTATCTGACGTTAACACATTAAAAAACACTACTTTATTTTTAGTTACACTTTGCACTTTAATTTGTATTTTAGTCTCTATATTCATAACTAGAGGATTTGTAAAGAACATCGTTAAAATTAAAGATTCAATGGAAAAGGCCTCTAGAGGAGATTTAACTGCAAATGTATTTATAAGTACTAAAGATGAATTTTCAATGTTAGCAGCTAGTTTTAATGAAATGATAGCTAGTATTTCAAATTTAATAAGAAATGCTGAAAAATCTTCAATAGCAGTTTTAGAAACCTCAGATAGCTTTGTCAAAATAGCTGATGAGACTTCTGAAGCTATTAATGGCATGGCTTCAACTATGCAAGAAATTTCTACTGGCACCTCTGAACAGGCTAAAAGCACAGAGGAAGGTTCTCTCGCTATTAATGATCTTTCTGATAAAATAAGTAATATAAACCACTACACTATAGAAGTGGATTCAATAGTAGGTAAAACTAATGATATTACTAATACTGGATTAGTTATTGTTGAGGATCTTACTGAAAAGTCAAAAGAAACTCTTAATTCTTCTCTAGAAGTTAGTAAAATAGTTGGGGAAGTTAATAATAGTGCAGAACATATTAATGCCATCACAGAAACTATTACAAATATAACGGAGCAAACCAACCTACTTGCTTTAAATGCAGCTATTGAAGCGGCAAGAGCAGGGGAATCTGGAAAAGGATTTTCCGTAGTAGCAGAAGAAATAAGAAAACTAGCAGAGCAATCAAGAGATTCCGCCAAAGAAATAAAAGAAATAATAAATGAAATGCAACAAAAATCAAAAGAGGCTGTTATGGCTATGAATAAATCAGAGAAATCTGTACAAGCACAAGAATCCTCTGTTAAAGAAACAGAAGAAATATTTAATGATATACTTAAATCAATGCGAGTTATTACAGAGAAGGTTTCTGGAATTAAAAATCTCACATTGAACTTAGAAGAGAACAAAGTAAACATAATCAGCCAAATGGAAAATATATCTGCAATATCTGAAGAAAATGCTGCAGGAACAGAAGAAGTTACAGCTTCAACAGAAGAAGTGGCGGCAACTATGGAGCAATTTGTATCCCAAGCCGATAACCTTAAAGAAGTAGTAAAAGAGTTAGAAAGTGAACTAAATAAATTCAAGATTTAATATATTTATTTTAGGATGTTTTTTATAACAATATTGATAATATGATATTTTTAAGGGAAGTCTATTTTTTCTAGACTTCCCTTAATTTTTATTTATATATTTTTTCATCTCTATCACTGAACCTAGTCCACCCAACCTTACAAAAATATTTTTATTAATTTTTTCTGTTTCAAATCCAAGATTTTCATAGAGTTTTTTTGCATTCACATTAGTACTAAGAACTTCCAAAGAATAGCTTTCATAATTCATGTCTTTACATATATAAGCGATAAGTTGTGTAGCAATACCTTTCCCTCTATAGTTTACATGAGTAGTAAGAAAGTCGATATAACCCTCTGTTTCTCCTTTTACCGCAGGTCGCCCCATAATCATATTCATCTGCCAACAAACCACACTACCCTTTAATTTCCCAAAAATCTTTTTACATATTTCTTTATTGAAATAAACAGCACGCTTTTCATTATTCCCATATCCCAAAAGCCCTATTACTTCTTCACCATGAAGGCAAACATAAAACATATGGGGAATTATTGCAGAGCGAAATAGTTGACGCAATATTTCTTTATCCTCTGAGATAGTTATTACATTGTGAAATCCATCAACAAAAAGTTCCACTGTTTTATCAATATAGGTTTTATCTAAATCACTTAATTTTGTTATCTTATAATTTTCCATATAAATTTCAAGCCTTTCTATATACATGAAATATCAATAATCTTTACTTTATCCTCTAAAAGGATTAGTTACTAAATTACACTTGTTTTATATAGTAATTATATCATTATTTTGAATAAAATGTATTTATCCTATAAAAACTTTTTGCTAATATTTAAAAAAACTCACAATAAAAGTAGTTCCTACGTCCGTGGTACTTTTTACTTCTATAGTTCCATTATGAGATTCTATGATAGACTTTGCTAAAGCAAGTCCAATACCTACAGAATCAGTTTTCTTTGAAGTTTTTCCTTTGTAAAACCTTTTGAAGATATTAGGTAAATCCTCTTCTCTTATACCTTCTCCCTTATCTGCTATTGCAACTCTTCTGTAAACGAGATTTTCTGATAGCTCAATGGTTATTTCTCCACTCTTTGGACTATGTTCTATGCTGTTTTTAATAATGTTAATTAAAGCCTCCTCAACCCATAGTTTGTCGTGGAGAAAAAACATATCTTCTTTTTCAATAATATTAATGGTTAATTCCTTCTCTAAAGCCTTGCTTTCTAAAGCCTCTAAAGAATCATTTAATGTATCATTTAAACTTAAATTTTCTTTATGGAACTCTATTGCATTGGCATCTAACTTAGCTAGTTTTAGTATACTTTTAATTAACCATTCCATTCTATTAAGTTGGTTTTGATTATTCACTAAAAAGACTTCTCTTTGTTCTTTAGTCAAATCTTTTTTTAACATTATATCATTATATACTATCATAGAGGAAAGAGGAGTTTTTAATTGATGGGATATATCCGACAATAAATTTACTAAAAACTCTTTTTCATTTTGTAATTGCTCTAAATTATTTCTAATTATTTCTCTCATAGAATTAAAGGAGGTAGCAAGTTTAGAAAAATCCCCTTCCTTATCTTCTTCAATGGCTATATCATACTCTCCATCTATTACTTTTTTTGCACCTAATGTTAATCTTCTAATTTTTTTATAAATGGATATATGTTGAAAATAGTTGATTATAAATATTGTAGCTATCATGACAATAAATATAAATATAGTATAGTAGTTATTTTTCTGTATAGTTTTATTTATATAAGGGAAAAACTGGTTTTCTAAATTCTTGCTCACTCCATACTGAATTAAAATAGCCTTTCCTTTATCCATCTCTTCTTCTGATGCTTCCCTTACAATAAGAGGCATAATCTCTTTTTCTAAATCAGGGTCCTTTTCTATTACCCTTGCAGCAATTGCCCCTAAGCTCTTCACATAATCTTCTTTTAACTGATGGTGATGATATTTTAACACAAAGCATGAAATAATTAAAAACACACTCATTAAAGACACTAAAACAACAGAGCTTTTTTTAAGCTCTGGATTAATAAAATACTCCTTCATAATAATCTACTCCTTAATTACATCCATGTTCCACTTATACCCCATCCCTCTTTGAGTAACTATGAAATCAGGTTCTTTAGGATTATCTTCTATTTTTTCTCTTATTCTTTTTATATAAACAGATAAAGTATTTTCGTCAAAAAAAGGCTCTTCTCCCTCTAATAATTCTGTTAATATATGCTCTCTTTTCATTAAAATATGTGGTTTGTTTATAAAAACTAACAGTAATTTATATTCCTGGGAAGTAAGTGTTATATTTTCTTCGTTTTTCTTTACTATTGCTGTGGATGTATCTACTAATATATTACCGCTTCTCAGCTTCGTTCCAGTCACCATATTCTTAGAATTCCTTCTTATCAATGCCTTTATTCTAGAGAGCAACTCCCTTACCCTAAAGGGCTTTGTTATGTAGTCATCTCCCCCTATTTCCAGCCCTAAAACTATGTTAACTTCATCATCGCAAGCAGTTAAAAATATTATGGGCACATCACTACTTTTTCTTATAAATTTACATAAGTCGTACCCACTGCCATCTGGTAAATTTATATCTAATATAATTAAACTAAAATCCTCACTATTCAATAACTTCTTTGTATCCTCAACAGTAAAAGTTCTTATAACTTCATATCCTTCGTCCTTTAAAGTAAATTCTATTCCAAGGGCCAAGGATTCATCATCTTCAACTAATAATAATCTATTCATATATTTCACCTCTTACTAATTATATATTAACCCTTGCTTAGATAAAAGATAGCATTTTTAGGTTTAAAACAATAGATTCATAGAAATAAGTTATTTACATCCTATGTTAAAGTTCAACTAAGTTCTTTAAATATTTTTAAGACATAAGGGAGCTAAGTATATAATGGAAGGAGCACCTTTTGTGACGCGACATCATTATGTACTTAGCTCCCCTTTGGATATTAAATTATTCTTGTAGAGACTTACAATCCTGAAAATATATTTGTAAGTCAAAAGGAGCTAAGCATGTAGTGAAATAACGACTTTTTATTGAAGCAGTTTCACTATGTGCTTAGCTCTATATTTTGAAACCCCAATTATTTTTGTAAAAACTTATAACTTTTAAAAATACATCTGTAAAACACAAGGGAAATGAGGTATATAGTGGGAGGAGCGCCTTTTTGTGACGCGACGTTACTATGTATCTCAGTTCCCATTTTTTGATACCTAATTGCTTTTCTAGAAACTTACAATTGAGAAATCAATTTGATATAAATAGTTTTGCATCCTATTTTTCATCTAAAACTCTTCCCTTATAGCTTCAATTACATTTTCTTTTTCTATTCTTCTAAGTGGAGCAAGCACTGATATATATCCAATTATCAAAGCTGCTATTCCTGCAATGCCTATTGCATTCCAAGGTATTTTCCAACCAAACTCTCTTACACTAGACATACCCCCAAACATTGCGTAAGATAGTCCAGAACCTATGATAGATCCATAAATTGTACCCACTATACCATATAAAAACCCTTCTAGTATTATCATTTTCTTCAATCCACTTTGGGTTAATCCTATGGCTTTTAAAGTACCAAACTCCCTTTTTCTCAATATGATATTTGTAGTTAAAGTGTTTACAATATTTACGCTGCTGATTAAAGACACCACTATAACAAATCCATATAGCAATATCTTTACCATTAATACTGCTGAATTACCTTTTGCATTAGCGTCTATATGATTTATCATTCTCAATGAAGGATTGGATTTTATGACTCTTTCTATTTCCCCTTTGGCTTTTTCTACATTTTTATCACTTTTATCATTTTTTGATATTATATTTAAATTTATAGGCTTTATTTCTTTTAATTCCGTTAATTTTTTACCTACTTCCTCTGTAGTTACCATCTTTAATCCCTGTTGGCTTCCTCTAAAATTAAAGGGATCATTTTCTAAAATTGCCACTATCTTAACCTTTTTTACTTTACCTTTTCCAAACTCTAAATCATATTTATCTGGGTTTACATATTGAAGTTCAATTTCATCCCCAACCTTCATATTTGCAACGGGGCCATAAAAGCTATTTTGTGTCTCACTATTATACACTCTATTCTTGTCAATCAATATTACGCCATTTTCCTTATTTAATTTTTCTTTATCAATACTTCCGCTTTTCAAATATTTTTTAGACGCTTCTAATGCTTCATCATCATAAATTGCCATAGAAGATCTCATAAGGGTTTTGTCTACACCATCTAATTTTATATCTTCATAAATCCCCTCAATATTTTGAACATCCTTATTCTCTTTATTTTTATCTATAACAGAAAGAAAATCATAATTACTATAAACTCCGTAAACTTTATCTACAGAACTTAACCCTTTTAAATCCTTTATTATTCCCTCATCAATGGCAAGATTATTTATAGTGGCTTCTTCATCCCTTACTATTGAAAAACTAGTTTTTGAAGATTCATTAAGATCACTTCCTACATTTAATGACATATCCATGAAAGATTTAAAGGTAATAAATAAAATCACACTGATTGCTATAGAAAAAATTGTTGCTCTATATCTCTTTTTATTTCTTTTTATATTTTTAGAAGCTAGTGCTCCTTCAAAACCAAATAATGTCCCTATAATTAAGCTTTTTCTTCTTTTAATATTTTCTTTAGTTATTGAGTTTCTACTGCTTATGGCTAAAAGTGGTGAAAGCTTTCCTGCAAAATGTGCTGGTATAAATGCGGATATATATATGGTTACTAATCCTAATAATGCACTTATTCCTAAGACTTTAGGTGATATTGAAAATTTTAATGGTACTGATCCAAACATATCCTTAGCAAGTAAATCAAAGGCTATACCAATACCATATATAGCTATGACACCACATAATAATCCAATTGGTATACCAATCAATGCTAATATAGTTGCTTCTCTAAATACTATATTTCTAATTTGTTTTGGTGTTGCACCTACTGCCCTTAAAAGGCCAAATTGTTTTATTCTTTCTACTACGCTTATATAAAATGCATTATATATTACAGCTATAGTTGCTATTACAACTATTCCAATTATTATTGCAACAGTTATATAAAGTCCTCCTAAGCTTGAGTTAAATCCTCCAGCACCCTGCATTTCTAGTAGATATGCATTTTCTATAGCCTTTCCTTCTGGTACTAATTCTCTTAATTCTTTTACTGCTTTTTTTAAGTTTGCTTTTGGATTTATCTCCACAAGCATAGTAGCTCCCTCTGTTTCCACCTTATCTTCTTTCCTTAGCAGCATCCCTTTAAAATCCATTTGATTTTTCATAACATCCTCAAGTATACCTACTAGCTTATACTCTTTATCTTCAATCTTAATTTTATCTCCAATTTTAATATTATTGTCTATAAAATCTAATACCCATTTTTCCGCTGCCACTTCTTCAGGCCCATTTGGAAACTTACCTTCTTTAATTCTATATGGTGTTAGTTCAAGGGCTGCATCTGTTGCTACTACCTCCTCTATAGGTAAATCTTTAAATGCCATTTCCTCACCAATTCTATACATTCCGCTCCTAGAAATCTTAGGGTTATTCCTCAGCTTTAGAGCTAAGCTTTCATTTACATCTTCATATGCTACATGATAGGAGCCATATGTTCTCTTCATGTCTTCTATCTGTAAATCCTGCAGCCCTTTCAAGAAAAGTCCAATGGAAGATATCAATGCAATAGATAAAATTATTCCGATAATGGTAAGTATAGTTCTTTTCTTATTCCCTTTTAAATATTTTCCTGTAAGCTGGTTATAATTAGTTATCATGCCTTCACCCCCTAGTTACTTTTCAAATTTTTATCCGAAGTTATTTCCCCGTCTGCAATAGTAATTATTCTATCTGCCATAGAAGCTAAATTAACATCATGGGTTATAAGTATTAATGTTTGATTATATTTTCTTGCAGTAAACTTTAATAGTTCAATAACTTCTTTTGAATTTTTACTATCTAGGTTTCCAGTGGGTTCATCAGCAAGTATTATAGATGGCTTATTAAGTAGCGCTCTACCTATTGAAACTCTTTGTTGTTGTCCCCCTGATAGCTCTGAAGGTAAGTGCTTTTTTCTATCTTTAAGCCCAAGTATTTCTATAAGCTCACCTAAATATTTCTTATCTATTTTATCTTTATCTAATAAGGCTGGAAGAGCTATATTCTCTTCTACATCTAAAACCGGTATTAAATTGAAAAATTGAAATACAAAGCCTATTTTTCTTCTTCTAAATATTGCAAGCTTTTCTTCTTTATAATTGTAAATGCTTTCTCCATCTATAATTACTTTTCCGTTAGTAGGTCTATCTAGTCCCCCTAAAAGGTGAAGTAAAGTACTTTTTCCTGAACCAGATGCACCAACAATAGCCACAAATTCTCCCTTTGTAACAGATAAATTTACATTTTTAAGAGCCTCTACTTTATTACTTCCTTTACCATATATTTTACTTAAGTTTTCCACCTTTAATATTTCCATACCTATCTCTCCCTTTAATATCTTATATACACACTTATTTTCATACACAGCTATCTACCAATCCTTACTGTATCCTCATAAACCTTCCATAAATTTTACTATTTTTCATATCTAGTTTTTCCTGTAAGATAAACTTATAAATAAAGCTCTATGTATAAAAAGTTTTACTTATTTATGAAGTTTCGCTCTAGCATGCCATGTTACCATTATACTTCACTCTTATTGCCCACTCCATGTCACTTTACTTACAAAGAGAAAGACTAATCTTACCAATATGTAAGATTCAAATGTATGCCTCCTTTTCTAAATTTTTAAAAGAGGTGGGAGAAATTTGACCTTTTCCCATAACAATACCTTGGACTTGTCCACCCTACCTGGCGTATAATACAAATTGTTAACTTTTAAAAAAATATTTTAAGGTGGGTGTTACAATGAATAAATCTTCCATAAGAAAACTTATGGCTACTTCAGTGCTTACTACAGTTATAACAATGTCTAACATACAATTCGTATCTGCACAAGGTCTTAATCGCTCAACTCCTGCAATTAAAAACATTACTTCAATTGCATCTAAATACAAAATAGACTTGAGCAAAATTAATGCTAATTGTGCAAAGAATCAGTCTAACGGTAGCAAAGAGGTAAACAAGACTACTAATGGTAATACTAACTGTAAAGAGCAAAACTCAAATAACAACGTAAACAATAACAACAATGCAAACAACAACAATAACACAAACAATAACAACAATACAAATAATAGTGGAAACACAAATTCTGAGACAAATAACAATAATTCAAGCATAAGTGCATTCGAACAAGAAGTAATTACACTTGTTAATGCAGAAAGAGCAAAAGCTAATTTACCAGCACTTAAAGCTAACGGAGAACTTTCAAAAGTAGCAAGAGTTAAATCTCAAGATATGATTGATAAAAACTATTTTTCACATACATCACCAACTTATGGATCACCATTTGACATGATGAAAAAGTTTGGGATAAACTACTCTGCAGCAGGTGAAAACATAGCTTATGGACAGCGTACAGCTAAAGAAGTTATGGATGGATGGATGAATTCACCAGGACATAAAGCTAACATATTAAATAAATCTTTCACTGAAATAGGAGTTGGACTAGCTAAGAGTTCTAATGGAACATACTATTGGACTCAAATGTTTATAAATCCAGCTAAATAGATAGATAAAGAATAGGAACTGCTTTGGCAGTTTCTATTCTTTTAACATTTTTTAGGCACAATAAAAGCACCTACTAGTTTTATTTAGTAAGTGCTTTAAAATTTTTCACTGTCATATGATGACCTTTTTTTAATATGTTTTTGTGATATGATACCCTTCTACCATTTCGGCATTAGATATATTTAAGTATTTAATTTAGGAGCTAATTTTTATATTTTACGATCTTTTACCATCTTATAGTAACATTTGCTATAGTTTTTTTATTAATAAAGAACATATATAAACCTATTTTATATTCAAATAATTTTTCATCTTCAGTATCTCTTAACCATTTAATAAGTTCTTCGATCTCATCTTTATTCATTTTATAGTTATCTTCTTTGCCCGAAATATATGCTATTGTCACATTTGGTAATTCACCATACATAAATATCCCCTCCCATAAAATCTATATTCATTCTATAAAAAATTTATTCCTTCTTCTCATTTTTTTAGATTGTAAATTAAAATATTAATGCCTTGTATTTTAAGTGAATAATCTATGTAGCTTTGTCAATAATTTAAATATCCTACTAAAGATTAAAAATGCGTTTGCAAAAGATGCTAATTTATACACGCCTGATAAATAATTAAGCAATTATTTAAAAGGGGGAATTATAATGAAGCATCTGACAGTAGGTCTTTGTGCACTATCCATATTTACACTTTCTGTGCATTATAAAATAGTCAAAATAGACCTAAAACCTCTTCATAAAAATGCATGGGATATTGTTGTATGGATAGCTAGTCTAACGCTAGGAGTGATAATATCCTCCTGGCTTAAGTAGACTGGAGGGCAACTTCTATTAATAGAGGTTGCCTTTTGCATTTCCTACTAATTCTTATTACCTTCAGATTAAATGCATCTTATATCATATCAAATGATTCTTAGCTTCATATGGAGTTTGCTTAAAAGGAATACTTACTCCAACTGAAGGTTATTAAGAGAGTTCTTAGAAGCTTTGCTTCTTAGAAATCCTTATCCTTTAGGGGAAGAACTTATCCAGGGACGTAGCATCCGTTATGCACAGCATAAGAACTCTAAATCGCTGAAGCTCAAAAGTTCTAATATCTCCCACTTATAGAAAAGCAGAGAACCAAAATTTTTGATTTTATGTGAATCGCTTTCATAGAGTGCGATGGGAGTATTACGGATGGTAGTCATCGGATAAAATTGAAATTTATAATTTTTATTTCCTTGTTTCAAAAATTGGTAACCATTTTCTTACACATGAATACTATATTACTATGTATTTAATTTATCTGGAGGAATGTAAATGTATTTCAGAAACAATGACGAAATTTTAAATCAGGATTCTGTTGAAATGCGCAGTGATTGCCATAAACATCACGAAGATCGTAAAGGCCATAAAGGTCATAAACATGAGAAATGTAAAAAGTGTCTTATGATAAATTTTTGTCCTCATATGTGTTGGCCACACATGATGCCTTATCACATGATGCATTCTAACCCATCACCTCATCACATGATGCATAGTAGTATGGAATGTGACGATAACGATATGTATAGATCATTTTTAGATCCAGCTTTCGATGATCCTCGTGGTCGCCGTCGCCGCCGTGGTCGCCATATTTTCCATCATCACGTTCATCATCATTTTCACCATATGAGATGATGATTCTTTAGATAAGTACCATTTATAATAAAGTACACAAATATAACTGCAGTCTTTTCTGCAGTTATATTTATTTATATATCTACTTCTATTTGCTTAGTTCCTATCATTCTTCATATCCTCACACCTCTTGCATTTTCCAAATAGTAACATTATAGTTAAAACAGCATATATTATTTATGTATAAATAAACTTGGAGGAATTTCAATGCCACAACATTCTCACGCTTACTCAGGTGCAACAACATACAATCAAGGCCATATTCATCACTATGGTGGAGTCACTAATAAAGCTGCAACTGGAGTACCGCATAATCATTGCATGGAAGGTATTACAACCTTTAATGACGGTCATGAGCATAGTTATACCACTAAAACAGGTCCGGCAATCGCTTTACCCGGTGGATGTCATTATCATTACTTTCAAACTAAAGTAACTCTTGTAGATGGACATATTCACTATATAAGTGGTTGTACAAGTGCTGATTAATTTAAGAAAATACTTAAACTTTTAGATAGCTGTTTACCAATCAAGGTATATTTTTGATAAAATCGCACATACTAGATATATGCCTTCATTCTCTACTGAAGATAATAGTTTTTTTACCGTCTCTTATCTGAAATCCATAACTCAATCGGATACACCCTTTGTTGAGGGTGTATTTTGTATTCTGGTAGAATATATTATATTCTTTATGTAGTTTTTTCATTTTTAATGGTTTTTGTTCCAATCTATTATTTTAATGGACCTAGGTGACCGCTCTATTCTTTCAATGTACCCCTTATTCTCTAATCGTTCTAAATAATCACTCACAGTAGAAGTTGATTTTAATTCCAATATATAAGCTAATTCTCTAATAGTTGGTGGTATTTTATTATCATCTATGTATCTCTTTATAGTATTCAATACTCTCTCTTCCTTTTTAGTTAACATTACGCATCTCCTCTTTTAGCATATTATGTATTTATTATATCGAACATATGTTCTTTTGTAAAGTATATGATTATATTTAGTCATTTAACTATTTATTTAAAAAGTGAAGAGAATAATAATTAAATCTCTCAAGTTGATTTCTCAATTATAAATTTCTACAATGATAATTTAGTTTATCAAATAAAGAGCTAAGCACGTAGTGAAGCCGCTCCAGAAAAAGTCGCTATTTCACTACATACTTAGCTCTTTTATATTTTACAAATGTTTAAAGAAAAAGTTTGTAGTAGAAGAGTATCTTATATTTAACATAGGATGTATTTAAATAAAACATTTGTAACTAAATTATCAATTCTTTTAGATATTAAACCTTAATATAATATGCAACAAATTTTTTTATCAAATATTTCTATATATGATTTCATTGTGTGAAACTTTAAAAATGCTATGTGGTGCGCCCTATGCATTTGAGCAAAATCTAGAAATTCTTAATTTATTTTAGAAAGATACCATTAAGATGCTGCACATGTTTGACCAAAGGGAGTTTGTCAGCATTAGGGATTTTTATAAAATAAATTTTAGAAGTTCTTATTGCAGCAAGACGGCATAAGAAGCATTGCATAGCATTTTAAATTTTTTATTGTAATTCTAAAATTTTATAAGCTTTAAAAGTTGCGACAAAATTTTATCCAATTTCTATTTTACGAAACATAAAAAGCATAAAACCCAACCATTATTACCGAAAACCCCATGAATAAAAGGAATAATTTTCTATAATTCATGAATGTATCCTCCCTATAATTAAGATATCTATTTATATCTCTTTTATAAATATCTTTTCATCATTATAGTAAAATTATACATATCTTTCATTTATCACTCCATATCATGGCTCTTACAATAAATTTTACAATCTTACAATTTAGTAATTTTTATATTACTTAACTTTTATAGCTATTAATTCTCACTGATATATCTCCCAATCAGTTTTTCTACCTCTTTTCTCTGTTCAACTTCCACTTCAAATTCTTGATCAATAACTGAGTTTCTAAATCCTAAAATTTCAAATTTTATTTTATTTTCGTCTATCCATTGATGATTTTTAATTTTATCCCATTTATAAAAAGTAGAGGTTCTATCATTTCCTATTGATATCCCTCCTTCTCTTATTCCCAAAGAATGTTTTTTTATGATAATATTATAAATACCTATTTGCAAATAAAGAATAATTTTCATTAATTCATCCCAATCTGTTTCTCTATATTTTAAATAATGTATAAAGTGGCGCATTAAAAATACACTCATTAATATTAGAAAACTAGTCATAATAGTAGGATACTTCTTATGCTTTGTTGTTAACAGCATTTTACCTCTAGCATTTATTTCATATGTACCAGTAAGTATAGAGCAAAATAATAATATATTTCCAAAGATTAAAATTTGCATCCCTTCTGTTATTCTCACTTCATCACCCCATTTAAATTGTAGCATATATTCCTTAATTTTACATTATCTAAAAATATAAGCTAGTAATCTATTCTAAAAGTAAAAAAATAAAAACAGCCTATGTAATCATTACTCTTACATAGGCTGTTTATTCCATAAATTTAAATTTCTATTAATTTATCCTAAAACATATTCCGCTAGTACGCTTTGAAGCTCATAAATATTTAAGCTTCTATTGAATTGCTTTTCTATTGGCATTTGTGTACCTGATATCCATATTTTTAGCTCTGCATCCAAGTCAAAATGTCCTGCAGTTTCTATGCTAAAATGAGTTATAGCTCTATATGGAATTGAATGATACTCAGTTTTCTTTCCTGTAACACCTTGCTTGTCCACTATAATCAATCTTTTATTTGTAAATATAAACATATCTCTAATCAATCTATATGCTTTTTCAACTCTTTCACTAGGAGATAATATTCTTGAATATTCCTTTTCTACATTCTCTATAGTTACTTCTGAAGCATTACCCATTAATCCATCAAATATTCCCATTTAAAAATCCTCCTTCAATATCAAGTGATTCTTAGCTTCAGATGGCGTTTGCTTAAAAGGAATACTTACTCCAACTGAAACTTAGAAGAACTTATCCAGGGACGTAACATCCGTTATGGGAGTATTAAGGATGGTAGTCATCGGATAAACATATTTACATTATATATTACATTGTATTATTAGTACTATATTAAATCTAAAAAAACTTTTAGTAAAATTATACAAATATATATGGTAAAAGAAATTTACCATAGTAGCAAATTTCTTTTATTACTGGAACTTATCTGTAAACTTAGTAGTTGTTATTTCTCACCTAAGCAGGAATCCAAAATCTTTAATTTTGAGCTAATAGCTTAACCTTCTATAACCTCAATTTCAACTCCATTAGGGTCTTTAACAAATAAAAATTTCTCTCCACTTGGTACTTGTACTTTTAGAAACTTTAGTATATGAACATGTAATTAGAGTTTAATATGATTTTAATTCACCTTTTCTAAGCTTTTAAATATGGCTTCTTTAAATATTACTCCAATTAGAAAAATCATCAATATTATAATGGTTCCTATGATTATCATAGATTTATTTCCTAAAGCTAAACTTTGACCATAATAACAAGATACTACTAAGGCGGGCATCCTACCCAAACTTGAATATAAGATAAAATCCTTTAGATTCATTTTAGTCAATGCACATAAAAAAGTTAATCCATCCTTGGGTATACCAGGCAATAAGTATATTAAAAACACTATTAAATTTATCTTTTTACAATTAAGTATTTTTTCAAATTTTGTTTTAATACTATTGGGGATAAGTTTATCCACTAGTTTTTCTTTATATTTCTTAGTAAGTAAAAACAAAATTGTAGCTCCTATGCTAATACCAATTATAGAAAATATGGTTCCCCTTACAGTTCCAAAAATATATCCTCCAGCAGTTTGTATAATTTCTCCAGGTATTATGAATATTACAACTTGAGCTATTTGTAATATAATAAATACAATTTTAGCTCCTGAACCAAAGGAAGTAATAAATTCTTTAATTTGTTTTTGGTCTCTTAATACATTAAACATATACTCCAATTCTTTCCTAAATATATATCCCAGCGTCATGAAGAATAGAAGTGACATAATTAATATAATCATGGATTTATACTTATTTAATAATTCTTTAGCTTTTTTCATTAGATTACCCGCCTATTATTTTAAATTTTGTTTTATAATAATAATCTTAATATATATTTCTTAATTTCAGCTTTGGGATTTCTTAAAATTTCATTAATGAATTATTAATTATTAGATATCAAGTGATTCTTAGCTTCAGATGGAGTTTGCTTAAAAGGAATACTTACTCCAACTGAAGGTTATTAAGAGAGTTCTTAGAAGCTTTGCTTCTTAGAAATCCTTATCCTTTAGGGGAAGAACTTATCCAGACGTAGCATCCGTTATGGGAGTATTACGGATGCTAGTCATCGGATAAAAAAGATACATAATTTCATGTATCTCTAAGGCTTAATTCATTGTATTTGCAATTATTTGACTATATATATCCAATATTGTATAATAACATTATTTTAATACAAATATTGTTATTACATTAAATATAATGATCTATGATATACTATTTTAACAACCATTTCTACAAGATTTGCTCTAAAATAATTATTGATAATATTACATTATAAGCAAACTTCATCTGAAACTATAAATTAATACATAAATAACTTTAGAGAGGAATTTAATATGAGGTATTTTAGCTTTATAGATGACAATAATGAATTTTTTTTTAGGCAACCTATTGAATATGGATTATATTCAAGTAAAGAACTTCTTTCCCATGCTATGGGGGCTACCTTATATATGGGAGCTATTAGAGAAAATCTTTTAAAAGATATTCTTTTTACGAACTCTCGTACTGTAGTAATTTGCTTAGAAGATTCCGTTTCTACCAATCTTTTAGCTGAGGCGGAAAACAATGTGCTAAAACTTTTTGAAGAAATAGAAGCTTATAGTAAAACAGATGAAAATTTTATGGACAAACTTCCAATGATATTTATACGAACTAGGAGCTATAATCAATTCCTAATGCTACTTAACAGTTCAGCCCTATTAGGACTCTGTGGTTTCGTTTTACCTAAATTTGATATAGTGGAAGGTGAAAAGCATCTCCAAACACTAAAAAAATACAATGATAAAAATAATAAACATTTATACATAATGCCTATTCTTGAAACACCAGATATAATATTTTCAGAAAAAAGAGTGCTAGAATTGCTTAAAATAAAAACTCTTTTAGATTTCTATAAAAAATTAATACTAAATATACGCTTGGGTGGAACAGATCTTTCGGGTATATTTAGTTTACGTCGTAGTAGAAATTGTACAATTTATGACCTATCTGTTATTAGAGATTGTATATCTGATATTTTAAATATATTTAAAAGAGACAATTATGTTATTTCAGGTCCTGTTTATGAGTATTATGATATTCCACAGGACTTAGATTGCAGCGGGTTAGTCCGAGAAGTTCTCTTAGATAAAGTAAATGGTTTATTTGGCAAAACAGTAATCCATCCTAATCAAGTAAATATTGTAAATGCCTTATATGCTGTATCTAAGGAAGATTTTCTTGATGCACAATCCATCGCTAATTCTATTAGTGATGGTGTTATAAAAAGTTCTTATTCCAATAAAATGAATGAAGTAAAGCCTCACTTAAAATGGGCGCAAGAAACATTATTAACATCAAGTGTTATGGGGGTTTTAAATGATGGTAAATCATACAAAGACATTGTCAGATACGCAAATAAGAATTCCTATAGATAATAATTTAGAGATATTATTAAATATTCATAAAACAAAGTATAATATCTCAATGGACAATCTTTTTAAAGTGGCTTTAAGAAAAAATGTAAAAAGAGACTTTATATTTGTTAGCAAAATTATAGGGAAACATATACCTATTCATCCAAATGCACTTAAATTATCAGGTGCAATTTTAGCGAGGTTATGGTTAGAAGAACGTGAGGGCGTAGTTAGTCCTGATACAGATATTTTGATACAAGCTTTAAACTACTTGCAAGAATTATCCTCTTTAAGTAGTTTAGATAAGCCCCTACCTCCTTCAAACTTAGCTGTAATAGAGTCAGCATTATCAATTGCAGATGAAAAGCTAAAATTAAATAATAAAACCCTATTTATTGGTTTTGCAGAAACAGCAACTGGCATTGCGCAAGCTATATTTAATAACTTTTCCAATGCCACATACATACACACTACTAGAGAGAATATAACCAGTATTCCATCTAGTTTTTTATTTAAAGAAGAACATTCTCATGCTACAGATCATGTTATTTTCCCTAAAAACTCTAACCTGTTTAATGAATTTGATGATATCGTATTGATTGATGATGAGCTGACTACAGGAAAAACCTCATTAAATCTAATAAAAAATCTTCCAAAAAAGTCCTTTGGTATTATCTCCATATTAGATTGGAGAACGGAAGAGCATATTAATATGTTTGAGGAGTTAAAGGATTTAGATGTGAGGGTATGTTCTTTAATTAAAGGTACTGTTAATTGCATAAAAAAAGGTGAAATAAGCCAAGTTGATCCAACAATTGAAGTTCCTAAGAGTCATTCTATTTTACATAAAGATATAATATTTAAAAACTCTGAATTAATAGAAGGCTTTCATCCCTACACAGGAAGATTTAGCATAGATTATGATGATCAAATGTCATTAATGGAGGAAATTAAAGAAGCTTCTACTTTATTGAGAAAGGAAAGAGGAGATGGAAGATGCCTATGCCTAGGTTCTGGAGAATTTATTTACATTCCTTGCATGATAAGTGCAGAGCTAGGTGAAAAAGTATATTTTCATTCCACTACTAGAAGCCCAATTTTCCCCAGAGACTTCACAAACTATGCAATAGAAAATAAAGTTTCATTTAATAGTATTGATGATGATCATATATTAAATTATTTATATAATATACCTAAAGACTTTTACAGCCAGGTTTTTTTCTTTACAGAAAAACCTATAGATGAAAGAAAAAAAGAAGAGTTTAAAAGGATTTTTAGCTATTTTAATATAAAAGAAATTGTGTTTGTAAGTTGGCAATCTATATGATAGGGGGAGTTGGTAATTTGATTACAGATAAAGTTTTTTTATCAGGAAGTTACTCTAGTGAGGATGTTATATTTTTATTAAAGGAAATTACAGGACTTATTACTGAACAAAGCAATGAAATTAGAGAAAATGCAATTGGAAGAGGAGTACACTATTCTGAAATGCTTCCTATTGAATATCATCCTACTAAGGAGTATATGGATATATTCTACAATACTCTAGAAGAGAACAAAAATGTCCTTGCAGGATATGTAGCTATATTAAGTGAAAGAATAATTAATAAAAGAGGAAATAATCTTGTATTAGTTTCTCTTGCTAGAGCAGGTACTCCTATTGGTATACTTGTTAAACGCTATATTGAGTTAAAATATAATTTAACTCTTCCACATTACAGTATCTCAATAATAAGAGATAAAGGCATAGATAAAAATGCTCTTTTCTATATATTTAAAAATCACCCTGATGCTCAGCTTCAATTTATAGATGGTTGGACAGGTAAAGGTGTCATACAAAACACTTTAATAGATGCCTGTGAAGATTTATATAAAGAGTATGGAATAAAACTTAATGGAGACCTTGCAGTACTTTCAGATCCTGCCCATTGTTCCACTACCTATGCAACTAGGGAGGATTTCTTAATACCAAGTGCATGCTTAAATTCTACGGTTTCAGGCTTAATGAGTAGAACTGTCTGCAGCGAAAAAATTATTTCAAAGGATGATTTTCATGGAGCTAAATTTTACAAAGATTGGGCAGACATAGATGTATCCAACTTCTTTATCGATACCATAACTGAAGAATTTGGCACAGTATGCAATAACCCTGAACTCCATAATCATATCACCCTACTAAATAATAAAGTTGAAACCGCTAATTATAGAGGTCTCCAAGATGTGGCTAAAATACAAGAGCTCTTTAAAATAGATAATATAAATCTTATAAAGCCAGGTGTAGGTGAAACAACTAGAGTACTATTAAGAAGAATTCCTTGGAAGGTACTGGTAGATTCCACTACAAACCCTAATTTAAAACATATAATAAAGCTTGCTGAGGAAAGAAATGTTCCTATAGAAGTCTATAAAGATATGTCCTATTCTTGCTGTGGTATAATAAAATCTAAAGGCTTAAGCGACCTATAATTAAGCTAAGGATGTTTAAGGATGTGATTAAGTGATTTTTGCTTCTGATTTAGATAGAACTCTTATATATTCAAACTTTTTTTTAGAGCCACATATGATAAATGTAATACCTGTGGAGAGGAAAGATGATAAAAACATTTCTCATATGACGATAAACTCTATAAAATTATTAAGTTTGATTAATGAAAAATTATTATTTATTCCCACTACTACTAGATCTCTTGAACAATATAAAAGAATATCAATTTTCCATGAAACCATACCTGTAAAATACGCTGTAGTAGCCAACGGCGGTATTATATTAAAAAATGGTGAAATAGATTTAAAGTGGAAGGAAATAATATCTTCTAAAATGAAGACTCTAATTTCTCCAAAGGATTTGATTAAACTATGTAGTTTCTTCCTAGATAGTAACTATATAAAATCTTATCGTTGTTGTGACGACTTATTCTTATATGCGGTTTTAAAAAGCGATTTTATAAATTCTGAAGACTTCCATAGGCTTGTTTCCTTAGCCAATGAACATGGCTATATTGCAACTAGAAATAATAAAAAGGTATATATTATACCTAAGTTTATTAATAAGTGGGCTCCTCTAGAGTATATTATGACCATAGAAAATGAAAATCAGATTATTTCTGCTGGTGATTCATTTTTAGATTTACCTATGCTCCATAATTCAATGTACGGAATTGTTCCTTTTCATGGAGAACTACAAAACTTATATAAAGATAAATTAGCTATGCATGACAATATTTACTTCACTAAAGAGCAAGGGCTGCTTTCCAGTGAAGAGTTTCTTAAAAATATACTTAAGCTAGTATCTTAATTTACATCTATAAAAAATAACCATAGGAAAACCCATGGTTATTTTTTATAGATTAATATATTAATTTATATTCCAACGGAAGCATCTGCATCTTTATTCTTTGAGCCTGTAGATAATCTTAGTACAGCTTTTACTACTTCATTTACAACTACCACTAATGCAGATAAACCAATTATCTTAATCCACATACCAGCACTTAATGGTACTGCATTGAAGAAACCTGAAAATAGTTCTGTAATAACAATTTGAACTATTGCTGTAACAGCTATTACTTTAAGGGCAATAGTATTCTTCGTAAAGTTTGGTATTATGCTATCCAATCCAAATTCTCTACAGTTAAAGGCATTGAATAATGCGCTAAAAGCAAATATACCAAATAAAACTGTCTCCATTTCACTGGCACCTTCAACATTGACAACTGTAGATGCACCAAGGATATTAAACTTCATTTGAATCAATAGTATTGCAGTAATATATGATGCATTTAAAATCATAGTAGTAAACATAGATTTAGTAATTATATTTGCACCTCTGTTTGTAGGTTTTCTATCAAGAACCTTTTCTCTTACTGCCTCTAATCCCAATGATAATGCTGGTGGTCCATCCATGATGATATTTACCCATAGCAATTGTATTGTCGTAAATGGCATTTCAAAGTCAAATATAACTGATAATATCGCAGTTAAAAATGCTACAATATTTACTGTAATCTGGAACTGTATAAATCTTTGGAAGTTCTCATAGATTCCACGTCCCCACTTAATACCTTGAACTATTGTGCTGAAACTATCGTCGGTTAATATTATGTCTGCAGCATTTTTACTAACCTCTGTTCCCGCTATACCCATAGCAATACCAACATCTGCTTTAGTAAGTGCTGGAGCATCGTTAATACCGTCTCCTGTAACTGCAATTACTTCTCCATTAGCTTGTAGTGCTTCAACTATTCTCATTTTAGTATCAGGTTTTGATCTTGCAACAATAGAAATATCTTTTATTTCTTTTCTTAATTCCTCATCAGATAGAGTATCAATATAAGTTGCTTCAATAGCTCTTTTGCCGTCTTTTAACAATCCTAAATCCTCACCTATTGCAATGGCTGTATTTATATTGTCACCTGTAAGCATCTTAGTTTCTACTCCTGCTTTTCTGGCAGTTAAAACAGCATCTTTAACATCTTGTCTTAATGGATCTCTAATTCCAACAAAACCAGTAAAAATAAGTCCGCTATCAATCACACCAGCTTCAGTACTCATAGCCACTTCTTCGTTAACCATTTTATAGCCAAAACCAAGTACACGCATAGATTGTTTTTGAAGCTTTTCTATTTCTTCTAATATTACTTTTCTTCTTTCAGTGGTAATTCTTACTCCCTCATTATTTATAATTTCATACTGACAGTTCTCTAATATTATTTCAGGAGCTCCCTTAGTTAGTACAGTGCACATTTCATCATCAGAATTTACTACAGTAACCATTTTCTTAGTTTTTGAACTAAAAGGTATTTGATTAATGATTTGTGCAGATTTTCTATTTTTTATATAATCATGGTCTCTGTGGTGAAGAAGCAACGCACATTCAGTAGCACTACCTAAATATTTAACATCTTCTCCTTCAAACTTTAAATCCGCAGTGGAATTTATTAAACAGTTTTCAAGGAAGTAGCTAGTATGTTCTATTTCATGTTCGCTTACATAATCACCATTTATATATACTTTTTCTACTGTCATTCTGTTCTGTGTTAATGTTCCTGTTTTATCAGAACATATTACGCTAACGGAACCTATAGTTTCACATGCTTCTTTTTTTGTTACCAAAGCATTTATCTTAGCCATTTTTTGCATTGTTATTGCTAATGTTATATTGATCATAGTTGGCAGCCCTTCAGGTACTGCTGCAACGATCAATGCAATACAAACTATAAATGCCTTTTTAACAGGATCTATTGAATTTAAGAAAGGCAATATTCCACTAGTATCAACTTGTAAAGTCTTTCCTATAACCATCTTTGCAAACATTATTATGAACAGTGCTAGTGATATACCACTAGATAACTTTGAAATGGTTCCACCTAGTTTACCTAGCTTTGCTTGCAGTGGTGTCTCTAAATCACTTTCTTCTAGATTCTGTGCAATTCTTCCCATTTCTGAACTATCGCCAGTTACAGTAACTACAAATTTACCTCTTCCATAGGCAACTAATGTACCACCAAATACCATATTGATTTGTTTTGCGGGCACAGGATCTTGAACTACAGTAGTATTATCCTTACCTTTAACATTCTCCATTTTAACAATTGCTTCTGCATTTTTGCTTACATCATCTGATTCACCAGTAAGCATGTCTTCTCTTACTTTTAATTCTAAAGTTTCAATTAGTCTACCATCTGCTGGTATCATATCTCCAGTTTCAACAAAAACTATATCTCCAGGTACTAGCTCACTTTTAGTTATTTCAACTATTTCTCCGTCTCTAAGCACCTTTACAGATATATTTTCTGTAAGTTTTGATAAAGCGTCTGCTGCTTTTTTAGATTTTCCTTCTGTTACAATTCCTACTGTAATTCCAATTGCCACAGCACATACTATACCGATGGCATCATGAACTTCCCCAACAAGAGCACTTATTCCTGCTGCTATTAAAAGAATAACCATCATAGTCTCAGATAATGCCTCTTTAATATCGTCCCATATGGAACCCTCTTCTTGTTTTGCAAATTCATTCGGCCCATACTTTTCTAATCTATCTTTTGCTTCCTTTTTTGATAAACCCTCTTCCTCTTTTACATTTAATTTTTTTAATACATCAGAAGGTTTTTCTTTGAAATATTTCATAGGTCCTTCACCTCTTTCAGTAATATATTGGTTTCAAAAAACTATTTTGACACTTATATATGGTAAATTTAAACAGAAGAAGATATAATTACAAATGCATAATTATATCTTTCTTAAAACATTTATATTAAATATATTTTTGAGAAATAGCTTTTAAAGAAGCATCATTTGTTCCTTCTCCAACAGCAACAAACTTCCATCCACCACTATGTCTGTACATCTCCCCTGTAATAAGAGCAGTTTTTCCAGAATAATTATCTGATAAATTATATTTTACCATCTCCTGCTTATTTGCAGAATTAACCACGCGAATGTATGCATTTTTAATCATTCCAAAGTCTTGTGCTCTTTTTATACAATCATAAATATTAACTACAAAAACCAACTTATTTATGTGCTGAGGAATTCTTGATAAATCTACAAGTATTTGTTCATCATCGCCGTCCCCTTCTCCTGTCAAGTTATCTCCTGTATGCCTAACGCTTCCACATTTGCTTTTTAAATTTCCAAAATAAATTAAGTTCTCCATAGACCTTAATTTATCATTTTCATCTAACATAAGTATGGAAGCATCACAATCTATATTATAACCGCTACCGCTACCGCCTCCGAAAATTGATGCAAAAAATCCTTTTCCTTTATTTTGAGAAACTGGATCCCAACCTAATCCTACCATTACTTTAGATATGCTGTCACCATTTTTCACCAAGTCAACTCTTTGTCCTTTTTCTAAACTTATGCCCACTTAAATCTCCCTTTCTTACTTATATTTCCAAATCATATTAAACGTTAATTCCAAAATTTAAGCAAAGAGCTCTAAGTCCTCCCTTAAATCCACTTCCTATTGCATTGAATTTCCACTCAGAACCATATCTATATAGTTCCCCTACAACCACTGCTGTTTCAACACTAAAATCTTCTCCCAAGTCATATCTAATAAGCTCTTCACCAGTCTCTTCTCTAAAAAGTCTTATATATGAGTTTGATACTTGTCCAAAGTTTTGTCTTCTAGCCTCAGCTTCATGAATAGTAACTGTAAAAGCTATTTTATCAATGTTACTAGGTACTTTGCTTAAATCTATGATGATCTGCTCATCATCTCCGTCCCCTTCTCCAGTTAAGTTATCACCCATGTGAGTAACTGAATCACTATGATGCTTTAAATTATTATAAAAAACAAAGTCTTCATCATTATTTACCTTACCAGAAGGTCCAAGTAAGAATGCAGCTGCATCTAAATCGAAAGCCGCAGTGCCATCATACTTATTAGTATCCCAGCCTAATCCTACCGTAACTTTTACTAGGTTAGCATTCCCTTTTGTTAAATCAACCTTTTGACCCTTTTGTAAAGTAATCGCCATACAACTCAACCCTCTTTCTCATTATTAATAAAGTACACTTAATTTATAAACTTAAACATTTATTCCAAAGTTTTTACAAAGAGCAGCTAATCCACCTTGAAATCCGCTACCGATTGCATTAAACTTCCATTCAGAACCATTTCTATATAGTTCAGCTACAACCACTGCTGTTTCAATACTAAAATCTTCTCCAAGGTCATATCTAATTAACTCTTCTCCAGTTTCACCATTGAGAACTCTTATGTACGCGTTGGAAACTTGTCCGAAGTTTTGTTTTCTAGCTTCAGCATCATGTATAGTAACAGTAAAATCTATTTTCATAATTTCTGCTGGAACATTGCTAAGTTCAATTTTAATTTGTTCATCATCACCATCACCTTGTCCAGTGAGATTATCTCCCATATGTATAACTCCTCCTGATGGGTGATTAGTATTATTATAGAAAACAAAGTCTTGATCACTGTTTACTCTTCCTGAATTATCTAACAGAAAAGCAGCAGCATCTAAATCAAAGTCAGAACCTCCATCATATTTATTTACATCCCAACCAAGTCCTACTAAAACTTTTTTTAATCCAGGATTAGACTTTGTTAAATCCACTTTTTGACCTTTTTGTAATGTTATACCCATTTTTCTACCCTCTTTCTCATCATTTTTCTTTAACGCCAACAATTCACTTTTAAACACCATTTTACTATACTGACATTGAAAATACAACATTAAATGTGGTTGCTAATTTGTACTATCCAGTAATAAATAGCAATAAAAGGATAGGTTTTACACCCATCCTTTTATTTAATACTTCTATTTAATAATTTTATCTAAGACTCTTATTTAAGACTTTATATTACAAAGCACTCTCTTCTATAGTCTACTATTTACTATATGATTTTAACAGCTTGATAATTATTCTCCTAAGAACATCTTCATGTCATCTTCTACGTTTGTTATTCCGCCTATTCCAAAGTTTTCTACTAAAACATTAGCCACATTTGGAGATAGGAATGCTGGTAGAGTTGGTCCTAGGTGAATATTCTTTACTCCTAAGTGTAGTAATGCAAGTAATACTATAACAGCCTTTTGTTCATACCAAGCTATATTGTAAGCTATTGGTAGCTCATTTACATCATCTAATCCAAATACTTCTTTTAATTTCAACGCTATTAAAGCTAAGGAGTATGAGTCATTACATTGACCTGCATCCAATACTCTTGGAATTCCTCCAATGTCTCCTAAGTTTAATTTATTGTATTTATACTTAGCACATCCTGCTGTTAGGATTACTGTATCCTTTGGAAGTTTTTCAGCAAATTCTGTGTAGTAGTTTCTGCTCTTAGCTCTTCCATCACATCCAGCCATAACGAAGAATTTCTTTATAGCACCACTCTTAACTGCATCTACAACCTTATCAGCTAATGCAAATACTTGGTTATGAGCAAATCCTCCTATGATCTCTCCTTTTTCTATTTCAATTGGAGAAGCACATTTCTTTGCATGTTCTATTATAACTGAGAAGTCTTTTTCACCTTTTTCATTAGCATCTATATGCTTTAATCCATCAAATCCAACTACACCTGTTGTGTAAACTCTATCTTTATATGAAGCCTTAGGTGGAACTAGACAGTTTGTTGTCATAAGGATTGGTCCATTGAATTTTTCAAATTCTTCAGCTTGTTTCCACCAAGCATTTCCATAGTTTCCTGCAAAGTGTGAATATTTCTTGAATGCTGGGTAGTAGTGAGCTGGAAGCATTTCGCTGTGTGTATAAACGTCTACTCCAGTTCCTTCTGTTTGCTTTAATAATTGTTCTAAATCTCTTAAATCATGTCCACTTATCAATATTGCTGGATTATTTCTAACTCCAATATTAACCTTTGTAAGTTCTGGATGTCCGTAGCTTTCAGTATTAGCTTTATCAAGTATAGCCATACCTTCTACTCCATATTTACCTGTTTCTAAAGTTAGAGCTACTAACTCATCTACTGTTAAAGTGTCGTCTAACGTTGCCGCTAATGCTTTATGCATAAATCCAAATATTTCATTATTTCTGTATCCTAAATTGTGAGCATGCTCAACATATGCAGCTAATCCTTTTAATCCGTATGTTATAAGTTCTCTTAATGATCTTACATCTTCATTTTTAGTTGCTAATACTCCAACTGTTTCTGCTTTAGCATTAAATTCTTCTATATTATCAGCAAACCAAGTAGCCGCATCTGGTAACTTGGATTCTTCTTCTTTTTTGAATCCTACAAATGAAAGCATCTTATTTAACCAATTTTCATTGGCATTTGAGTTTTCTAGGCTCACACCAACTTTGATAAGCTCTTGCTTTAACTCTTCTCTTAGTTTTAAGCCTTCTTTGATTCTTTCAATAAATACATTTCTGTCAAAGTTTGCATTAGTTATTGTAGCAAATAAACTTTCCATTACAAAAGTATCTACTTCTTCATTAACTATTCCAACTTCTCTTCCCTTTGAAGCATATACTGCTATTCCTTTTACTACATATATTAATAAATCTTGAGCTTTTGCTAAATTTTCGTCTTTTCCACAAACACCTTTTATTGTGCAGCCCTTACATCCTGCTGCTTCTTGACATTGATAACAAAACATACTCATTATTCATTCCTCCATATTTATAATTTTATTATTTTTGTCTTATTTATTTATACTTTATTTATTTATACCTTTGTTTGCTTTTCTTTCGTTAACTTGTCCCTTTCATAATTTAAATTATACCAAACTAATCTACTTTAAATCGGTAACCTATGTTACAAAATCAAAAAGATTATCAAATTTTACATATTTATTTATCTACTTTTATGCACATAATAATAAATGCTAAAGGTCTAAAAAAATATTAGGGAGGTCAGCAAAATGATTATAAAAAACTTTAAAAAATTTGCAGCATTAGGTCTTTGCATATCACTTGGAATAAGTTCCACAACCTTTGCTTTATCAAACCCTGATTCAAATGAAACAAAAAATCCTGAGAAAAAAATTGAAGATTCCAGAGATAAAAGGGATTGCAAAGATAAAAAAGACTGCGAAGAAACAAAATATAAAAATAAGCACAGAAACTTTATTGATCCAACCACTATGAAGGAATTAGGGCTAACTATTGAAGATATTCGTTCTGCAAAGGAATCAGGTAAAACACTATTTGATATTGCTAAAGAAAAGAAAGGTTTAAGCGAAAAAGAAGTCAGAGAAATTATTATAAAAAATAAAACTGAGAAAATTAAGAAAAAAGTTGATGAAGGTAAAATACCTAAAGAAAAAGCAGATGATATTTTATTGAAAATGAGATCGAATGTTGAAAAATGGGATGGAAGTTTAAATTCTTCTAGGTCTGATAAAGAGACTTCTAGATAATTATAATGTTTCACTAATATATTTAGAATTTAGTTTCCAAACATAGAGCTAAGTACGTAGTAAAGCTGCTCCAGAAAAAGTCGCTTTTTTACTACATACTTAGCTCTTTTGAGTTTTGCAAATATATTTTCAGAGTTGAGTTATGACACATTAGATTCCAATTTATAGGTTTCTACAAAAACAATGAGTATCCAAAATAGGAACTAAGTACATAGTGACGTCGCTTCAAAAAAGGCGCTCCTCCCACTATATACTCAGTTCCTTTATTGTTTACAAATGTATTTTCAAATATATATTATGGTAAATTGTTTTCACATTTATAAGTTTCTACAAAGATAATTATATGTACCAAAGGGGAGCTAAGCATATAGCGAAGCCGCTTCTTGATCAAAATAATAAACATTATCTTTTGAAATTTTAATATAGTTTTTAAAATTTTACTTATTACTTGTTTTATAAAATCTACCACTTCCTAAAAATTCCAAAATAGGTTTCCTAATTATTGAAATTATTATACAATATAATAGAGGAATTAAAAGAGATAGAAAAATTTTTAAAAGGAGAATAAATTATGAAAAAAAAAGAAAAATTCTTTTTTATACTAAGTATGCTTTGTCTTATAGGTTTTATTTTAATAGTAATTCAAAGTATTTATACTAATTTTGGTAAAGTAATTTTAATAGGCATTCCTTTGTGTTTCATAGGGTCTATCTTTTTATATATTTCAAAAAATGAAAAATATAATTGGATAGGCTGGATTTTTTTATTACTCATTATTTCTTCAATTGCACTTTTAGCAAATTCTTAGAAATTGATTAATAAAATAAATTTTAGAAGTTCTTATTGCAGCGAATCAGCATAAAAAGCATTGCATAGCATTTTGGATTTGTTGAAACCCTAAATTCATTTCCCAATGGTAAATTTATCGAGAAATAATTTAGTATCCAAAAGGGGAGCTAAGTACATAATGACGTCGCGTTAAAAAAATACGCTCCTCCCATTATATACTTATCTCCCCCAGAATAAAAAACCTCATTCATAAATTTATATTTTTTATATTAACTAATATATCACTGTGTTCCATATAATAGACAGATCCAGAAAATAATTTAGATTTGGAATTTTTGTTGTCATATATGTAACTAGTATAACTACAGTTATTATGGTTATCTAGCTTAACTTGTGAAATTATAAAATGTTCATTATCAATAAATTGGTTCCATATAATGCGTCCAGTATCTAATTCAATATTTTTATTATAATTTAAAAATTGAATTTTATTATCTTCTATTATATAAAAATCCTTACCATTAAATCGTATATACGCATCATATTGTGATTTAATATTAATATATTCTTTTTCTTTACTGATTATATTATATTTTACTATCCTGTTTGTATCTGCTTTAAAATCAATCAATTCATAAAATATATTCATATCACAATAGCCTATATAATTGCTCATTTTATTTACAAATGAACGCTCTATAATTTCTTCATTAATAAGTTTGTCCTTAATTAAGATATCATCTAAATCTATTAACATTAATAATGATTCATGTACCTGTAAATCCATATTATTAGCTGATCTATAAAAGAATGCAATCTTTCTGTCCCATCTATCTAAATCATTTTTTTCTAATACCAAAAGTTTTTTATCATTAAATTCTACTAAATAGCTTCTTCTTATTCTAAAATCAATTTTATTTAGAATAATCTTTTCACTATTTTCTATGTCATATAATACATTTACATATGTATTATAATCATCAGAAATATTGTATCCAAATAGTATATAGTTATCATTTAAATGATAAAAATACATTTTCCCTCTACTCTCTAAATCATATAGTTCATCTATAGTATTAGTATAAATACCCGTTTGAGAAATAACTTTTACTTCTTCTGTATCACACATATATTCCTTTATTAACAAAGTATATTTATCATTTATTTTACTTATATCAGTATAAATTATTGTATTTAATTCTACAAAATCATTATCATATAAAACAGAAAGTACATTTTCTGATATCGTATAAAGTTTCTTTTCATAATATGAATAAAGGCTATCCGAAGAATATAATATAACTTTATCTTTATATATCTTTAATGGACTTAAGAAAACATCTGTATTATCAATATTAAGTACTTTTTTAGCAATCATGATATATCTCCCCTTAAAGTTATTATCAAGATATTGGATATTTTCACAATATAATAATCATATATTATTTTTTCTCTTTTAGCCATCTTAGTTAATAATACTTCTATGATTTCCTCATCCAAAATCTAAATTGTTTTCACATTTATAAATTTCTACAAAAAAATAAAAACCACATCAAGTATTACCTCGATGCGGCTTTCATTCTTAGATAAAATATAATTTCTTTACATTTTCATTATAACACAGAGTTTATATTTTTATAAGACTCTAAATTATATAATTTTTGAAATAGTAAATAATGCTTACTCTTGCTTTCTTTTTTTCACTACTTTAAGTCTGAAGAAATCTTCTCTTTCCTTTTCTTCTAGCACTCCACTTATGTCTTTAATTATTTCTTTAAACTTAGGTATTTGAATATTTTCTAATGCATTGGCTCTCTTTTGAGTTTTTTTAACCTCAATTGCCAATCTATAAACGGCATTTTCAACTTGACCAAGCATATAAATCAAGTACCTAATTTCATTGAACTTAATATAGGCTGCATCCATAGTAGAATTGGTTTTATAAATACTGTATCTTGGTATTATATCTTTTTCTTCATATTTTATTATAGGAACTTCAACCCCCATAACGGATTTAAAAATAACTTCATAATCCATAGCCTCAGGTATTGTGGATGCTACTTCTTGAACTTCCTTTAGCCCCATGGTTATGTTGGCTTTTTTTAAGGCTTCATAGGCTTCGTTAAAGGAAGCATTAATTTTATCCTGCAGTTCCTTCGCCAAATCCACATATGACATTAGCTCTCTTATTAGTACATTTCTTTTTTTATCTAAGAGTTCAAATCCTTTTTGGGAGAACTCCAGAGAACTTTTTGCACTTATTAAGTTTGCTTTAGTTGGAGCGATGTTAAGCATTACTTACCACCCCTATAATACTTTCTTACAATTTCAGGGCTTATTCTATCTAATTCATTTTCAGGTAGAATAGATAGTATCTCCCATGCTAACTCTAAAGTTCTAACTATATCTCTATTTTCATCAAATCCTTGATTTAAAAACTTTCCTTCAAATTCTTTTCCAAAATCCATATATATCTTATCCACAGAAGATAGTTCATCCTCTCCTATAACTTGAGCTAAGGCTATTACATCTTGCACATAAGAGTAACTAGCAAATAACTGGTTTGATACCTCTGCATGGTCCCCTCTAGTGTATCCTTCTCCTATACCGTCCTTCATCAATCTTGATAAAGAAGGAAGAATATCTACAGGAGGATATATACCTCTTCCAGAAATATCTTTGCTTAAAACAACCTGTCCTTCAGTTATATATCCAGTTAAATCAGGTATCGGATGTGTTATATCATCATTTGGCATAGTTAAAATTGGCAACTGAGTTATAGAACCTTTTCTATCCTTCATCATACCTGCTCTTTCATAAAGAGAAGCTAAGTCAGAATAAAGATATCCTGGATAACCCTTTCTACTAGGCACTTCTTCTCTTGATGAGGATAACTCTCTTAATGCTTCACAATAGTTAGTTATGTCCGTCATTATAACTAATATGTGCATTCCTTCTTCAAAAGCTAAATATTCCGCTGCAGTAAGAGCTGCTCTAGGAGTTATTATTCTTTCTACTATAGGGTCATCTGCTAAATTAGTAAACATCACTAATCTATCCATTACCCCAGCCTCTTCAAAGCTTTTTCTAAAGAACTCCTTGTCATCATGTTTTATACCCATGGCAGCAAAAACTACTGCAAATTTCTCCTCTGAATCACTTCCTATATGAGCTTGCCTTACTATTTGAGCAGCTAATTCATTATGAGGAATACCATTCCCCGAAAATATAGGAAGCTTTTGTCCTCTTATTAATGTAGATAAACAATCTATAGAGGAAATTCCTGTTTGAATGAAATTTCTTGGATATTTACGAGCAACGGGGTTAATAGGCCTTCCATTTACATTATATTTTTTAGTGCTATATATTTCTCCTCTGCCATCTATAGGTTTACCTATACCACTAAATTCTCTACCTAAAATTTCTTTTGAAAGACTTATCTCTAAAGGTCTTCCGCTGAAAGAAACCGCAGTATTGTGAAGGGATATTCCTGCAGTAGATTCAAAAATCTGGATTATAGCTTTATCTCCATCTAATTGAACTACTTTTCCTTTTTTACTCTCTCCATTTTCCACCTTTATCTGCACAATTTCATCATAAGAAACTCCTTCAACCCCGGATAGCACAATCAAGGGACCTTGTACTCTGTCTAATACTAAATATTCCTTTTTCACTACTTTCCCCTCCCTTGCTATTGTCTATATTTTTTCATTAGCTCTTCATAATATAAAGATATTTTTTCTTCTATTTTATCGAAGCCTGAAAAATCATCATTTGGTATATTATATTTCATTTTAATCATTTCTCCGAAGATTTCTCCATCCCTAATTTTTGAGATAGGAACTCCTATTTTTACACATTGATATGCCTTGTCATAGAATAATTCTATTACTTTTAACATTTTAAACTGTTTTTCAATTGGCACATAGGTATCCACATCGTGATAAGCATTTTGCTGCAAGAACCCTACTTTTAATATTTTAGCAGCTTCTAAAATAAGTCTCTGATCATCTGGCAAAACGTCTTCTCCAACGAGCTTAACAATTTCTTGAAGCTTATTTTCTTCAAATAATATTTTTAACATCTTGCTTCTCAAATCTATAAATTCAGAGGATACATTTTCTTCATACCAATCCTTAAGCATTGGTGTATAGCCACTATAGCTTGATAACCAGTTTATAGCAGGATAGTGTCTTGCATAGGCAAGTTTTTTATCTAATCCTAGAAAGGCACTAACAAATCTTTTAGTATTTTGAGTTACAGGTTCAGAAAAATCCGCTCCTGCTGGGGAAACAGCACCAATAACTGTAACAGAACCTTCACTACCATTTAAATTTTCTACAAATCCCGCTCTCTCATAAAATTCTGCTATCCTTGAAGGTAAATAAGCTGGATATCCTTCTTCTGCAGGCATTTCTTCAAGTCTTCCTGATATCTCTCTTAAAGCCTCTGCCCAACGGGAAGTGGAGTCTGCCATAATAGCCACGTTATATCCCATATCTCTAAAATATTCTGCTATAGTTATACCCGTATATATAGAAGCTTCTCTTGCTGCAACAGGCATATCAGAAGTATTAGCTATTAAAACCGTTCTATTCATCAAGGAAGTATTGGTCTTTGGGTCTATAAGTTTTGGGAAATCCTCTAAAACCTCTGTCATTTCATTTCCTCTTTCACCGCAACCAATGTAAACTATTATATCCGCATCAGACCATTTTGCTAACTGATGCTGTGTCATAGTTTTACCTGTTCCAAATCCTCCTGGTATAGCAACGGTTCCCCCTTTAGCTATAGGAAAGAACATGTCTAATATCCTTTGTCCTGTAACAAGAGGTTTACTTAATATTTTTCTTTTCTTAATAGGTCTTGGAGTTCTAACAGGCCATCTTTGATATAAGCTTAGTTCACGAGTAATTTCTCCGTCCTTTAGAGTAACAATTTTTTCTTCTATATTATATGAACCGCTTTCCTTAACTTTAATTACTTCTCCCTTTACTCCTGGAGGCACCATTAATCTATGCTTTATTATATTTGTTTCCTGTACTTCTCCATAAATGTCCCCTTCTTTTAAGATATCTCCTATTTTAGCGACTACATCCACATGCCATTCCTTTTTTTCATCTATGGATATAAGTCCAATTCCTTCTTTTATAAATCCATAGGAAATCTCATTTATTTTATTTAGGGGTCTTTGTATACCATCAAATATATTTCCAATAATTCCTGGCCCTAATTTTAAAGAAAGTGGCATTCCAGTAGAAAGGATTTCTTCTCCTACTTTTAATCCTGAAGTTTCTTCATAAACCTGTACTATAGCCAAATCTTTTTCTAATGCAATTATTTCTCCTATGAGCTTTTTATGCCCTACCATTACCATTTCTCTCATTTTAAACTTGGCCATGTTCTTTCCTTTAATAACAGGACCGTTTATACTTACAATAGTTCCTACTAGACTATCCAATAGAACCACTCCTTTATCTACATGAATATATCTGTTATTTTAATTCCTATTTCCTCAATGCATTCTTCAATGCTACTATCTAAACTACAATCCACTCTAAATCTTTTTAATTTATCCTCTACTATATATCCCCCTAAAATATTCACAGAGCTATTACTTATCTCAATATTTTTTCCTAGGGCATATTTAGCTAGCTTATCCTCAAATCTTAATAAATCCTCATTATTAAAATATACGAATGCACTCTCTCCATCCTTCATATCTTCTAAAGTTTCATTAAGTCTTGAAAATATATACTCTTCATAGTTATCGGAATTAATAAATTCCTTCAATCTATTTTTTATCTCATATAAGGTTTCTCTTATCATAGCTTCTTTTAAATTTGTCAACTCTTCTTGTTTATCAAAGGTAGCCTTAGATACTTCCTGCTCGTACATCGAATTGCATTTTCTTTGTATATCTTTAGAAGTTTTTTCTTTATATTCTTTTATAGATTTTTCTTCTTTTGTGAATACTTCTTCCTCTTCCTTTTTTACCGCTTCAAGTTTAGCATTAATTTTTTCATTAACCTTATCCTGCATTATTTTTGAAAATAGATTAATTTTATCTTCTATAGTAACCACTGATTCTCACCTCAAATCTTTATACCTATGGCCTCTTTTATATAGTTTAAAATCCTATCCTTTTCTTTTTTGCTTCCATTTCTATCTGGAATTTCAACTATTAGAGGCAAATATTTTGAAAGTTTAAGTTCACTAATTTTTTCAGGCATCATTTCCATAGCCTTCTCTGTGATTACTATAATGCCAATCTCTTTGTTACTCCTAACCTCTTCTACACATTTTATAGCTTCTTCTTTATTGTGTACAATCTCTCCATCTATGCCTGCAATTTTAAGACCAACTAAAGTGTCTACATTATCGCTTATTAAATACATTTTCATATTATCTACCTCTAATCATCTAGTTATCTAATATATATCCATATAACATCTAAAAATCTAACATCTGAGATCTAAATATCTAAATATCTAGAATAAAGATTAAATCTTAGATAATATCATTATGGAAATTATAAGACCGTAAATAGCTATACCTTCTGCAAGTCCAACATATATTAAAGTTTTACCAAGTATTGAAGGATCTTCTGATACCGCTCCTAATGCTGATGAACCAACGGCTCCAACCGCATATCCTGCACCAATTGTTGCAAGTCCTGTACATAGTGCTGCTGCTATATATCCTAATCCAGTAGCTGTTCCTAAACTTGCTTCTCCAGCTGCATGTGCAATGTTAGGAATCATAAATATTAAAGCTGCACTTATTGCTGGTATAAACGTAGATAAATTTATTTTCAAAGCCTTTTTAATCTTGATCTTTCCTTCTATATCTTCCTTTGATTTTTGTACAAATCCATAAGTTATAGTTCCAATTGCAATTACAAAAGTAATCATTAATACATATATCATCTATATTACCTCCTAAATATACTCTCCATTATTAATAGTTATAGGTTTAAATTCTAATCCTGAGCCATCGTAGTACTTACTAAATAATTCGTAGTATTCAAGTCTTAATCCCTGTATGAGAACTATAAGGCCTTCTAAAATTATTATTATCACATTGCCTAGTATATACATAAATATACTTCCAGCAGAGTTACTCATCATATTAGCCAAAGCTGAGAAAGCTATAAACAAACCTACGTGATTTAATACAAAGGCGCCAACTCTTATAAAAGATAAAGTATTTGAAAACATACTTAAAAGAGTCTCTAAAGCACCAAATCCATTTTCAATAAAATAGTCTGATTTTTTTTCTGAAAATGTAAAACCTTTTTTCCTTAGAAGATTTGTTAAAGGTTGTTTTAACACCATTACAGCCATTAAGATTACTAATAAAACTATCAAAACTCCATTATTCACAATGTGCTTTGATGTTATTGTTGAATAAGCAAATAGTAAAAGCAACACATAAAAAGCCATACCTGCCAATCCATTATGTCCAAAAAGACCTTCTTCTAAGTTCTTATTTTTAAAACTATTTATAATTCCATATATAAAACCTACAAGTAAGATTCCACAACCAAATATAATAGCAGCAATAAGCACTGTTTCAATATTTTCCATTGGGCTTATTAATAAAGGTTTTATAACATGTTCAAATCCAAATATACTTCCATATAAGAATCCAAATATTGTAGAAGTAATACCTAATCTTTGTAATATACCTCCTGCAGTATTATTATTCATCTTATATTTCATAAGTAAGCCTGCTAAAAACAATATAGCTCCTTGTCCAACATCCCCAAACATAGCTCCGAACATTATCATATAAGTCAAGGCTAAAAAAGTAGTTGGGTCTGACTCCTCATAGCTAGGCACACCATACATATTAACCATCATTTCAAAGGGCTTTACCAAAAAATTATTTTTTAATTTGGTCGGCGGTCTCAGGTCTTCCTTCATATCTTCAGTTTTTTTTTCTAATATAATTATTCTTTTATCCACACCTTTAATTTTTTCTTCAAAGTTTTTTAATGAACTCTTAGGAACCCATCCAGATAAATAGAAAAATTCGTTACTATAGGCTACATATTCTTTTAATTTAGCTGAGCTTTTTTCTAAATCGAAGCTTTCCACCATAACCTCTATGTCTTGTTGATTTTCATTGTAAAACTCATCTATATTTTTTTCTAAAATAGCCATCTTACTGCTCACTTCTTTTAATTCTTCATTTATCTTTTCCATTACTTCACTTGGATTTCCTTCGTAATCCATAGGAAGAGATATCTTTTCACAATTTAAAGAATTTAGTATTCTATCTGAGTCTATTTTCAATTCTTTTATAGTTAAAACCATTATTACTGTATAACCATTACCTTTATAAATCTTATTAACTATGGCAGGTATATTTTCATAATTAGTTTTCATCATGTTTAACTTTTCATCATTGATTTTATATAGCTGCATTTCAAAATTCTTTAATTTTGAAAAATGCTCCATAGGGATGTCCAGTTCTGATATATATTTAAGATTATTTTTATATTGTTCTAGCTCTTCATTTCTAACTCTAATAGCTGTAAGTTCTTCATGCAATTCCCTATATTTATCTGATATTTCCTCTACACTATTTTGTAATTGGCTATAATCAAAAATTAAATTTTTAAATTTCTCATCTTTATTATCACGATTTTGAAGGATTTGTGATATATTGTTTATTTCTTTGTTTATCTTTGAGTAGTCTCTTTTTTCAGAATAGGATCTTACATAGTTTACATCTATTAAAGTGTCTAGATTATCTTCTGTTGTAGATATTTTAAAATTTCCACTGTTGATTTCTTCTAGTGCGTTAATTGGATGGAACATTCCTGTAAGCACTACATTTTTGGTTACCGCGTCCATATTATTTACGGGGGCTACCATATTAATCATCATCATTTTTTCGATTGCCATAAACTCACCTCTCAATCAATAGTAAAACTTATATAGCTTAATAATTCTTCATCTTTTATACAATATCTTTTAGCTTCTAACAGAGATATAATGTCTTTTATTTCAAATAATGACAGTTCTAAATATGCAATTACCGTCCCTATGTTGTTTTTATGCTCCTTTTTATATTTCAATAGCATCTTTTTAATATAAGATGAAATATATTTCTCTGTTAAATAGTCCTCTTCCACTCCATATTTAAATAAATCTTTATACTTTGTATCTGATAGTATATCTTGAAGCTCCTCAAGATTCTTATGATAGCATAGCCTTTTTAATTTATTTATATTTATATTAAAACCATTAGGTATTGTGTGGTTTAATATCTCCTCTGAACTCAACTTATAATATTTTTTAGCTCTATAAATAAATTGAATGTTTAATAAATCTATATAACTTCCGATTATCTTATTTATTATAGCTTTGTCCTCTTTATCAACATTATCCAAGGCTTTCATAAGCTCAACATAGTATATATAATCTAAAGAAACTTCTAGACGAAACAAAAATTCTTCATCTAAAGGATCCAATCCTCCATGAAGATATTTATAGCATCTATTGTCTTTTAACATTGAAATCGCTTCATTTATGTCCTTTGAAGATATAATCTTTTCAAAGTTCATCTTATTTAATGGACTATCATAGGTTATTAACGAGTTTTCATCTGTATATTTTCTTCCTGTGTACTTTCCTCTAAGGATCAATATTAAATCCTCAAATTGAAACTTCATAAAAATAATATTAAACAATTTTTTATATTCACCATTGAAAAAACTTGATATACTATGAAAATTCTTAATATAATCTTTTGTTAGAATATACTGAATATTTTCTTCATCAACTTTCTCCAAATTATAACTATTTATTATTTTCCCATATAAAGTTTCATCCTTTATGTAACTTATAGTTTCTTCGTAATTTGCACTTTTAATAATTTTTTTATATTGTTCCTTTGTTAAAAACCTTCTTTCCATAGCTTTTAACTTAGAATTAATAGCAGCATATCTAGTTATACTTCCCATATCTATTCCCCCTTGGAGGAATTAATAATATAATTTATAGAATACTCCACTAATGAATTTTTAATGGCTTTATATTTACTCTTAGCCTGCATAGATTTTTCTTCTAGTTCTTTTTTTATAGTCAATCTACTTTCATTAGTCCTTCTTTCATATTCTTCCAATTTACTATTTTTTAAAGTTTTCAATTCCTCTTCAGCATCTTTCCACATTTGTTCTGCTTTTTTACTTATGTCATCTCTTCTTTGAACAATTTCTCTTTCCTTAATCTCTAAATAACTTTCTACTTCTTGATCTAAAGCTATTAAACTTTCTATTGCTTTCTCCAAACACACCACCTCTTTTCCCACACTTATGTAGCATTAGGTATACCTCACGTAAACCTTAATAAAACATCTTAATTTTAGCTAAAATATGTCTATGAGCTTATCCTTAAAATTCAATATTTAATGACAGCATCTATTATAAAATTTAGACATGATATATATATTAACAGCTGAATTTCAGTAAATAAAGCAGTCTATTATTAACTCCATGTCAACTATGGATTGTATCGACTAATTATTAAAATTTAGCTTATTCGCTCGTAGATTCTCTAAATTTTACACCCTATAACTAGCTTTAATATAAAATTATTAGCAATTTTAATTTTTTCATTAAAAAACTAACTTTTCAAAATTAAATTTTCATAAAAGAGCCTTTAATAATGCTAGTTTTTTAAATTAATTTGTTAAAAATAAAAAACTAGGCAAATTAATATTGTTAATTAATTAACCTAGTTTTTCTATTATTTAACTTTACTAAAAGTTATTTATTATTAAAAAGTTGGAAGCTGATCTAAATTATCATTTTCTGTTCCGTTAGGATTGCTTCTCAAAAATTCTCTTCCATTCTTAGCTTTTCCTACGTTTACTCCCTCAATCATTTCATTTCTAGTCATAGATATGGCTTCCTTTATTGGATATACTGACCCATTACTAAGCATTACGTCAGTTATATCTCCATCTGTGTTCTTTTTTACTTTTACAATTTTATTTTTTTCCTCCATAATTACCTCTCCTTCCTTTATTTTGTTGAGGTAATATTATTTTGCGAAAAAATATAATATTTATTCATTAAATATTTTGATATTTCCTGGGTAATATATAACACAACTTATTTCTCTCTTTATGTTATATTTTTAACCTTTGCAATACTTCTTTTTCTTAAAAATGGATCTAAGGAGTACAATCCAACCCCAAGAAATTGATAGGGATGGAAATGCTGCTATTATTGCTGCTTCAAAAGGTGACATCTTTGAAAATTTTAACGGCGTAAAAAATATTATGAAAGTAATTACTAACATAAGAAATAATGTAATGCGCTCACCCATTTCGTATGGAGGTGTTAAAAATATTTTTCCAATATCTATTTTCACCCTCATAATTTACTCTAACCTCCCAACCTTTTCTTCTACTAATTCAAGAATTTTCCCTGAATGTATTAAATCCTTTAAGGTATTAATATGTGGATAAAGATATATATCTTCTTCCATTATTGGCACAGTAAGAGCGATCTCATCTAAAACTGATTTTGTAGCAGTACTCGGCAAAAGATTTTCTTCAACAAATTGGTGAGCTTGAAATACAGATAAAAGTTCAATTGCTAAAACATATTCAAGCTTATCTGCTATTTGTGAAGACTTTTTGCAGGCATTATATCCCATAGCCACATAATCCTCTTGATTTCCACAGGTAGGTATACCGTCCACCGTAGCTGGATGTGATAAAATTTTCATATCGTTTATAAGTCCCACTTGTGTATATTGAGGTATCATTAATCCAGAATTAAGTCCTGGTTTCTTTATAAGAAACCAAGGATATTCTGAAAGGTTTCCATCTATCATTCTATTGTTTCTGCGTTCTGACATTTTCGCAATCATTGTAGCTGCAATGCAGGCAGAGTCCATTTCTATACCCACATAGGCAGAGTCTGCATTGCATCCTGAAAGTGCCTCTCCATCATCATCTTCTTGCCATATTATTGGGTTGTCGCAGCAAGAGTTCATTTCTATTTCAATAACTTTTAAAGCATCCTTAAGAGTCTTTTTTGCCGCTCCATGAACCTGTGGTATGCACCTTAATGATAGAGCATCTTGCACGCGATAACCTTCATAATGCCTTATTATTTCTGAATCCTCTAGTATTTTTCTTGTATTTTTAGCTGTATTGCATTGTTCTTCATGTGGTCTAACACTCATTAAACGATTGTCAAATGCTTTAGTGGTTCCTTTAAGTACCTCTAAAGCCATTGATCCAATTATATCCGCAGTTTTCGATGAGTTAATCATATCATACAATGCTAATGATCCAATAGCCGTAACACTAGTTGTTCCAGAAACAAGTACTAAACCCTCTTTAGCAGACAATGATATTGGGGATAAAGAACACTTATTTAAAGCTTCTTTAGATGACATTAATTCTCCATCAACATATGCCCTACCTTCTCCAATCAATACTAATGCCATATGAGCTTCAGGACAAAGGTACCCTACCGAACCTTCTTTTGGTGCAAAGGGAGTAAGCCCTCTATTTAAAAACTCTTTATACATCTCCATGGTCTCAATGCATGCTCCTGAGTAGCCTTGCCCCACATTTTGTAATACCATCAACATAGTTGCACGCACTTGCTCAATAGACAAAGGTTCTCCTACAGAGGTTGAATGGGATAAAATAATGTTTTTTTGTAGCTTTGCCGTATCTTCTGGTGATATAACTTCAGTGCAAAGTGCTCCAAAACCTGTAGTGATTCCATACATCACACGTCCTTCTTCAATCCATTTCTCCACCAAGTTTCTTGACCTTTTTACCCTTTCATAATAGGCTTCTGAAAACTCTACCTTAGCACCAAAACGGGCAACTGCAACTAATTCTTCTATACTTATTTTGTCTCCTAAAATTACTTTTTCTATTTTTTTAGCATATATTATATCTGACAACATTCCTTCCTCCCTTTTTAAAAATTACTCCTCTATCTTATCAATGAAAAACATTTTAATAGCAGATATTACTTGTAGCACAAATATAAATAGCACCATAAAGCCGCCTGCTGCTGCAAGATATTTAACACCATCAACTCCTTGGGCTCCTCCACCATAAGCTACCATAAAAAATGAAATTGCTCCAATTGAAACACCCCAAAGAATTTTCTGCCAAGTAGGAGGTTCCTCATCATGCTCCATATTTCTTGTACATAAAGATGCAATAGTAGTGGTCATGGCATCAGCAGAAGTAGCAAAGGAAATTATAAGGGTTAACATAACAATTGGTATGAGCAACTTTCCTAGTGGCATATGCTGCAAGAATGTCCATAATGCAGCTACCGCTCCGCTTTCTTTTATGGTGGAAACTAAGTCTACTACTCCTGTTTGTTGCCAGTGCAGTGCTGTTGAACCCCAAATTGCAAACCAAACAAATCCAAAAGTTGAAGGAAGTATCCAATTGATTACCATATATTCACGAATTGTTCTTCCATATGAAATAATAGCTAAAAATATACCCATCAATGGTGCATAAGCGATCCATATAGCCCAGTCATATAATGTCCACCACATTACTAGCGCTTCTCCACCTACATTACCTGAGTCAAGTCCCCAGTTCCAAAAGTTCTGAAGCCAATATCCTAATCCAGCTGTAGAAGTTCTACATATGTAAACTGTAGGTCCAACAATGAAAAGAAATGCTAACAATACATAAAATATCTTTGAGTTTAAGGTCGCTAGCCATTTAATACCTTTATCCATGCCTAGAAATGAAGCAACCGTAAATGTAGCTGTTATAACTATTGCTAATACTAACCATAAAACTACCCCTTGTTTAATTCCATAGGCAATCTCTATTCCAGAGCCAACCAATGCAAGTCCAGCTCCAAGGGAAGAAGCTAATCCTAAAGCTATGGCTAAAAGTGATAAAGTATCAATAATATTTGCCCAAATCCCTTTAGTTACCTTTTCTCCGAATAATGGGATTAGTGTAGCTGTTACAGATAATGGTTTCTTTTTGTTAAAATACATATAAGCGACCGCTAATCCTGATAACGAATACATGGCATAAGGTATAAATGACCAATTATAGAAAGAACGAGCGATGGCATAAAGTGCTGCCGATGCAGTCCCTGGCTCTACTCCTGTTTGTGCCATTTCACCATATATATTGCCAAAATAAATTATAGGCTCATTAACTCCGTAAGTAACAAGACCTGTGGCAATTCCTCCAGTAAGAGCCATAGCAAACCATGTTAAAAATGGAAACTTTGGTTTTGCATCTGCCCCTCCAAAACGTATATTTCCGAGCTTTGAAAATGTAACTGCTACAGCAAATATAACCGCCACAATAGATATAAGCTGATATAACCATCCAAAATTTCTAAGAGACCATGTAAAAGTGCCTTTAGCGACATCCGTTAATAGTTTATTGTTAACAATCCCTAATAAAGCTGCACTTCCTACCACAATAAAAGATGGTAAAAACACTCCTTTACGTATCTCTTTTCCATTACGTGTCTTTTTTTCATAACTTTCTTTTAACATATACCTTCCCCCTTACATTTTTGCTTAACGGTACTTATATCTATAGCAAATCTAATGCCAAATAAATATTAACTTCATAGATGGTAGATATAACGTTTAAAGTCACAATTTTCAGTTATGCATGAACAATTAAACTATTTTAAATTATTACTCTGCAAAATTATTTTGCACTTTTGTAAATAATCTCTTTTAAAAACATGAAAAAAGGTGCCAAATTATTTAGCACCTGCAAAATCTTTTTGCATTTCATCTTATTTTTCATCATGTTCTCTTATATTTTATTCATATTTTTCTATATTATCTTATATTTTTCTGTATTTTCATGTTTCCCTATATTTTAAATATTCAATTTTTTAATTCTATATTGTAGGCTTTGTCTACTAAGTCCTAGTTCCTTTGCACTTTTTGTTATGTTTCCATTGTTAAAGTTCAGAACTTCCTTTATTATCTCTTTCTCTAATTTTTCCATTCTTTTTTCTAATACTTCTGTTACTACTTCTCTAGTATATTTTTCATTATAATATTGGCTTTTTATGCTTACTCCTTTTTCTGATGAATGAAGATAATCTGGTAAATTTTCAATTTCTATATAATTTTTATCTTCTATAACTTTATTAAAAGCATATTCAATTGCGTTTTGAAGCTCTCTTACATTTCCTGGCCAATTGTATTCCATCAATACATCTATGGTTTTTTCATCAATAGATATTTTTTTCCCATCATATTCTTTACATAGCATATTTAAAAAATGCTGAACTAATGAAGGTATATCTTCTTTTCTTTCCATCAAAGGTGGAATATCTATTTTAATCGTAGAAATTCTATAATAAAAATCCCTACGAAATTGTTGTTTCTCCATTAGATCAGAAAGATTTTCATTTGCCGCGGTAATTATTCTAACATCGCATTTTATATATTTACTTCCTCCAACTCTTTGAAATCTTTTTTCTTGAAGTACTCTTAAAAGCTTAGCTTGCATATCAACACTAATAGAATTAATTTCATCTAAAAAAAGAGTTCCTCCATCTGCCATCTCAAAAAATCCTTCTTTATTAATACTCCCTGTGAAAGCTCCTTTCTCAGTTCCAAAGAACATGCTCTCAAATAGATTACTTGGTACAGCACTGCAATTTACATCAATAAAGGGTTTATGCCTTCTAGGGCTAAAACTATGTATACTTTGAGCCACAAGCTCTTTTCCCGTTCCCGTTCCCCCTATAATCAAAATACTAGAATTTGTTAGCGAAACCTTTTTAGAAAAGTGAATAAGTTCACTAATTTTTTGAGAAGAATGTATTATATCATCAAAAGTATACAATTCATATTCATAAATAGGTTGCTCATCTTTTATATAAGCTTCTAGATTTAATGAACGATTTCTAATTTTGTTAAGTACAGATAAATCGCTCTCTATAACAACAGCACCATATAAGTTATTATGTACTTTTACGGGATAACCAGAATTAATAGTAGTTAAAACCTTACCATTTCTCATTTTAAATCGATCACAACGATTAACAACAGGTTTGTTAGTCCGTAACACGGATAAAACTGTACTAAAATCCTCTGTTAAATCATAAATGTCTAATAAATGCTTTCCCTTAAACTCATCCTTATTATAATTTTGCAATATCTCACTAGCAGAATTGGAGTTTAAAAAATATCCATTCTTATCAAAAATTTGAATTCCTTCTGGTATATAATTGATTATCTCCTCATAAAATTCCCTTAATATTGGTTCTTTACTTAAGTATAAACTTACACCATCCTTTTCATTTAACCACTGATATTTATAATATTTATTTTTTATCTCTACTGTTCCTCCTCTAAGATTAATGGAGTCACCTAATACATAGTCAATTTTTTCTCCTATATAATCGCACCAACTATCATCCAAAAATAGATTATTATCCTCCCCAGGATAATACACCCCTTTTAGTCGAAGTTCAACATCAAGCTTAAATATATAATCAATTATGCCCACTGTATATCCATCCCCTTATTTATGCTTTTAATTTAAATTATATCATAGTGTTTATATTTTCTTTTTACTATATCGTGAGTAATATCTCATTTATCTCCTCACTAACCTTTAGCCTTTCATCATATACCCATTCTTCATCAAAAGGAAGATTGAATACTTTTGAAAAAGAATAGTAAAGATTTATCTTTTGATAATAAAGTTCTAGTTCATAGAGGGCTTTAAACTTTATTCTAGGCTTAGTTATGTCTTTTCTTTTAGCTATAAATAATTCATCCATATAATTCAAAAACTGTTCCATTATATCTGAAGTAGTCACATCAAATGGTATTCTTAAAGTTTGCCATTCTGTGTTTTGATCCAATTTATATGACTTTATGCTATCGAGTATTATCAAATACTCACTTATATCCATTTTTCTATAATAAGGAGTTTTTTCTTTTCTGGTGCTCCATAGAGCTAACTTTTCCCTTAAGGATAGATTTTCAATTTTTAATATGGCTTCGCTAGGGCCTACCACTCCTGTGTCAATAACTTTGTCCTCACTATTTATCATGTCTTCAATAAAACTTTGAGCGTTACCAAAAGAAGTTAAGTACCCAACTTCATATATACCCTTTCTACCTGCTCTTCCTCCAATTTGCTTAACTTCTTGAGAAGTTAAATACCTTACCTGTTCTCCATCAAACTTTTTAATATCCATGAAGACTATTCTTCTTATAGGAAGATTTACTCCCATGCCTATGGCATCTGTTGTTATAAGTATATTTGTTTCTTTATTTATAAATTGTTCATATTGCTTTCTTCTTACTTCTGGAGGTAAATCTCCATATATTAAGCTGGCCTTTATACCTAAATCTGCATAATGATAGGCTAACTGTAGCACTCTCTTTTTAGAAAACACTACTAAGGCATCTCCTGATTGTACGTCACTATAGGAAAATCCTCTATCCTCAATTTGGAGAGGTACATTCCTTTTATACTCTTTAATCTCATAGGTATCATAACAATCTTCCATTATTTCTTCTAAAATTTCTTTGGCATTTATAGCTCCACAAATATGTATTTCTTTACACTTTAATCCTAAAACCGCTCTACTCCAAGCAGCTCCTCTAGAATCATCATCTATCATTTGTATCTCATCGATTATAGCTAAGTCATATTCCTCTTTTAAATTCAATTTTTCTATTGTACATGAAATGTGAGTAGCATCTTCTACTAATATCTCCTCTTCCCCAGTGATTAAATTGCACTTAACCCCTTCCCTATTTAATTTTTCAAAATTCTCAAGGGCTAATATTCTAAGTGGAGAAAGATATATTCCTTTTTTAACTTCCTTTAGTCTTTCCATTGCATTATAAGTTTTTCCTGTATTTGTTTCCCCTAGATGAAGATAAAATTTTCTTTGAAGTCTTCTAGCCTCTTCATATTCATCTTTAGGATTTTCAGGAAATATTTCATCAAACTGCTTAAATATAAGTTTAGGTATATGATGAGTTATTAAAATGCTCATAACTCCTGATTTTATATACCCCTCATAATTGCTCTTAACTATTTCATGAAAAGTAAAATCTGTTTTGTTTTTTCTATTGTAATCCTGAATTAATTTTTCAGATACATTCTCCAATATTTCTAAATATCTATTGTATACCTTATCAAAATCTCTTAAACCTTGCCCTTTAAATTCTCTTAAATGCTTTAGCTTTTTTCTTACTGCTGCTTCCTGTTCCCATAATCCATTTATATTCTTTGTATTCTTTACTAACCCTTCAATATGGGCTGCTTCATTTTTTATTTTCCTAAAGTTTCTTTCCATAGCTCTCGTCTTCATGCCAAAGCCTCCAAACTTTCATTATAATGCTACCTAGTAATATTTAATATTTTTCCCTTTATAGTGGTTAATTATTATTTATTCCTGCCATTTTCTTTTACTTTCACCTAAAGTGTACTTTCACCACTATGCTGTGTCAATGTTAAGCTTAAATAAAAAAAGCTAGATATTAATAAGTTTTATTAATATCTAGCTTTAAAATATCATTTTGCCATTTCAAATATTTTTCTTACTTCATCCATATGTTTATATGTGTATATGTGTATATCTTTAATACATATTGCTATTAAAGATCTCTACATATTTTTTACCTGTTTTAAATTTCTCTCTATCTTTTATAAAAGTTTTAGCAGAAAGTATTAATATTCTTTCAGCCCTAATTCTTTTATCTATATCACCAATACTTGTAATATCCAAAACCTTTGAATCTCCTACCACTCTTCTAATAATTTCAAGACCAGCTTGTCCTGCTGTATCCGATAGTATAGAATCCAAATACCAATCCATATAATATTCTTCTTTTGCCATTACATCTGCCACTATTTCTTTATATTTTTTTATGAATTTTTCCTTAAACAGCTCTAAAATATCCTCTATGGTTTTTTCAATCCATGTTATAAATTCTTCTGTTTCCTTCTTTTCTTCAGTTACATAAGCATTTACCCATGCGAAAAATAAATTTCCTATTACATTTCCTAAATCATAACCAATAGGTCCATAAAACGCAAACTCCGGGTCTAGTACTTTAGTTGAATCTTCTTTTACAAAAATAGAACCTGAATGTAAATCCCCATGGATTAAAGCTTGTGAATTATTCATAAAATTGTTTTTAAGTTTTCCTGCCTCTAGTATTAACTCTTTATCTTCATACAGTTGTTTTTTTACAAACTCCATATTTTCTTCTAACACAATATTTCTACCTTTATAATCTATAAAGGGCTCTGTAAATACTAGATCCTCTGATATTTTGCAAAGATCTTTATTGATATATCTTTTAACATTATCCTTCTTTTCTCCTGAATCCATAACTAAATCTGTTGTTGGCAAAAGTGTGTTCACAATAAAAGTAGTTATGTGATCTGCAAGTAATGGAAATGTTTTTCTTTGTAATAGTTCTTTTCTTAAATTGCCGTGATCAGATATGTCCTCCATTGATAGAGCACACATTGTAGGATCATATTTATATACTTTTGGAACTAGTGTGGGTGCTAAATCTCCTTGCAACATCAACACTTCTGCTTCTATTCTATTTCTATCCACATCTAACTCACGCCCTGAAGATCTAAGGAAAATATCAGCATGCTTTATTATAACTGATTTTTTAGTGTCCACATCCCAAACTTTGAATACATAATTTATATTTCCATCCCCTATCTCCTCTACTTCAAGCTTAGCATCCTCATGGAACATATCTAATTTTTCTCTTGCATAGAGTATGGCATCTTCCGTTTCCATTTTAAAATGTGAATTAAATCTAGACAAGACATCAACCCCTTATACTTCATTTTATAATTGCATTTTATAATTTAATAATAGTTTTCTACCTTGGACTGAAAGTATCTATGCAAGTCATAAGGATTAAATATTCCCTTATCTGTAACTACACCGCTTACTAAATGAGGAGGAGTAATATCAAAGGATGGATAATATCCCTTAACTCCCTTCATAGTATTCTTAATACCCCTAAATTCTAATACTAGACTCGGATCTCTTTCCTCAATTTTAACCTGTGAAATACTCTCACGATCTCTATCAGGAATACCTGTTACAAAGTATGGAATACCGAAATATTTAGCTACTATAGCTATTTGTAATGTTCCTATCTTGTTTACTATATGACCATCTAAACAAATAGAGTCCGCTGCTGATGTAAATACATCTATATTTTTATTTTGCATAGTAAATGCAGGCATATTATCTGTAATTACAGTGACATCAAAACCTTGGTCACATGCTACACTTGCAGTAAGTCTAGCTCCTTGTAAATATGGTCTAGTTTCTGGGCAAAACAGTTTAATATTTTTATTTTGATTTTTTGCTTCTTTTAGCATCATACCAACGATAGTTTCCCCAAAGCATTGTGTCATTATGTTACCATTTTGCGGGAACATATCTACTAGATATTTTGCTACCTCACCAATCCTTGAATAGCGATTGTTCATGGATTTAACAGTATGCTGAAAAATTGCCTCATCAACTTTTTGCCCATTTTGCATAGCTATTTTTGCAGCTTCTAAGCATCCTTCAACCACTAATGTCATTCTATTTGCTGTTGTAGGTCTTGCATTTGCCAATTTATAAGCAGCTTTTTCTAAATAATCAATTTGATCCTTAGATGATAGTTCTCTACATTCATATGCAGCTAAAGCCATCCCCATGCCTGCCGCTGTATAAGGACCGGCACTTTGAGTTACCATGTCTTTAATAGCCTTTGCAACTTCTTCATAGGTATTGCATGTAACAAATTTTACTTCTGTTGGATAAATCCTTCTATCTAATATTTTTACTTTACCGCCATCATACCAAGCTACGTTTTCATATCTAAGCATGAAAGCTAAATCTTTATCTACTCTGTCCATAAATTTCCGCCTTTCTAATTTGTTTTAAACTACCAATTATATTATAAACTATAGAGCCAGAACTCCCAAAGACTTCTAGCTCTATATGCCTAGTATTAACCTTTTATGGTTAAATCATTTTTATTATCTTTAGATTTTAATTTTGGAAGATCGAATATAATAGCTAATAGACCAAAAATAATGATTAAAAATGAATATATTGAAAATGGTACAATTTCCATTGGTGATATTTTCCCAATTCCTGCAGCTAATAATAATTGTCCTCCATATGGAATTAAGCCTTGGAAAGCAGATGAGAATATATCTAAAATACTTGCAGTTCTTCTTGGGTCTATATCATATTCTTTTGATAAATCTTTTGCTAATGGGCCTGCTGTAATAATAGATATTGTGTTGTTAGTTGTAGCTACGTCTATTACACTTACTAAAGCAGCTATGCCCATCTCCGCTCCTTTTTTTGTTTTTACCTTAGATGTAACCTTTTCTAGTAAGTAGTCAAGACCGCCATAGTGACTCATAAGCCCAACTAATCCTCCTACTACAATGGCGATTATAGCTAAGTCCTCCATCCATACCATTCCTCTATGTAATACTTGAAAAAGTTCAACCATATTAAAGCTACCCATTGCTAGTCCTATGATTGCTCCACTACCTATACCTATTCCTAAAACTAGCATAACGTTTACACCAATGAGCGCACTAACAATAATTGCTACGTAAGGAATTATTCTTACTAATGAATATTCGTAAGTAGCTAATTCAGCATTTCCAGTGGACAAAAATGATAATGTTATTAAAGTGATAATAACAGCAGGTAAAACAATTAAGAAATTAGCTTTAAATTTGTCTCTTGGTTCTACTCCCTGAGTTCTTATAGCTGCTATTGTTGTATCTGAGATGAAGGATAGATTGTCCCCAAACATTGCACTACCTATTACAGTTCCTAAAACTAAAGGCAAGCCAATGCCTGTCTGTTCTGCTATCCCTACACCTATAGGTGCTAAGGCACTTATGGTCCCCATGGAAGTTCCCATGGCAAATGAAAGAGTACATCCAACCATAAATATACCTGGTAATAGCATATTTCTTGGTAAAACACTTAACCCTAAATTTACTATGGAACTTACAGCCCCCATTGCATCTGCAATTGAATAAAAAGCTCCTGCCAGTAAGAAAACCACAACCATTAATATGATAGTCGGTTCCCCTCCAGCTTTTGAAAATATATCAATCTTATCGTTTAATGATGTCTTTTCCCCTTTTTTATCAAATAATAAAGCAAAACCCGATGCAAAAATAAGTGCTAATAATAAAGGCATATTAGTAAAATCCCCTGTTGTAATTCCCGTCCCCATAAATAATGCCAAGAAAAATACTAAAGGTACTAACCCTAAAAAATTGCTTTTTTTATCCATTATGTATACCCCCAAATTTTAATCTTTATTTTTTATCGTTTTACTTGCCCATAATTTTGAAACAACCCTAACATTTTGTCCATCTCATTATCTGAAAGTATTTTAGCCTCTCCTAAAGTTTTTGTTCTATAATATATTTCTGCACAATATTCAATTTCTTCTGCTTTGTTGAAAGCATTAGGTAAATCTTTTGCCCCTGTCAATAACCCATGATTAGCTAGAAAAACAGCATATCTATCTTTCATCCCTTCAAATGCATTTATAGCAAGCTCCTCAGTTCCAAAAGTTGCGTATTCTGCACATCTTACATTTCGTCCCCCTGAAATTGCAACTAGATAATGCACTGCTGGCAGTTCCCAATTCATACAAGATAAAACCGCTGAATACATTGAATGAACATGGACTACTGCATTAATATCTTCTCTTTTTTCATAAAAAATTTTGTGCATTGAGTATTCGCTAGATGGTTTTTTGCTTCCATCAACTACATTGCCATTAAGGTCCATAATCAAAATATCCTCTGGCTTAAGTTTAAAATAGTCAATTCCACTTGGAGTTATAGCCATCAATTTTTTATCCCTTATGAAAACGCTAATATTACCTCCTGTCCCTTTAGTTAGATTACTTTCAATTAATTTTTTACCGTATTCTATAACCAGTTCTCTTTCTTCTTTAAATATCAAATATATCCCTTCTCTCTTAATATTATTTATTATTTATTCTTCAATTAATCGCTTAGCCATATCACTGTCAGTAATTAACACATCTAAATAGTTTCCTTTCAGTGCTCCTAAAATAGCTTTATACTTACTTTCTCCCCCTGCTATTCCTATGACCAATGCATTGCTTTTATTTTCGAGTATGTCATAGCCTATAGTTTTATCTTTATAGTCATGCTCTACAATTTCACCATTTTCGTTGTACCATCTAAATCCAATATCCCCAACACATTGGCGTGATAGAAGATGCTCTATGTATTTTTCATTGAATTGTGTTTGCTTATATAAAGTATTATTTGTGCTCAATTCTCCTATACCCGCTATTATGATGTTACATTGTTCCATATTTTCAAAAGTAGTTTTTAAACTTTTATCAGACATAATTGCAGATTTAGTTTCTTTATTTTCTACAATAGCTGGAGCATATAATAAATAAGGTTTTCCTCCTAGCTTTTCTGCTATAGTTCTAGTGATTTCATCAGGCTGTAGAGCAGTAAATGCTATATCCATTCCTCCTATCAGTTGAACAACTGGGGTCTCTAACTTATTATTATATGATAATCTATTAGCTACCTCTGATAATGTTTTGCCCCAGGTTACTCCTATAACATCATCTTTTACAATCAGCTTTTCTAAATATTCAGCTCCTGCTATCCCTAGGCTACTAGTTATGTTTTTCTCATCCATAGCAGAAATAACTACACTTTGTGTTAAATTAAACTTTTCTTCTAACTTAGTCTCCAACTCCAAATTATATTTGTCTATATCTATAATTTGAATTTGAACTATATTTTCATTGATGGCTTTTTTTAATAATCTATTTACTCTTTGTCTAGACATAGCCATTTTTTCTGCTATTTCAGCCTGTGTTAATCCTTTTTTATAGTAGTAGTATGCAACTTTTATCAACTCTCGATTGTTATAATTCGCCATTCAATCCCTCCCTGTTACATATGCTCACTATATTGTCTTTTGTAACATCCTGATAAAATTATATCATCCTATTAAAGATAATTCAATATTTTTTTCAGTATTTTTATAATTTTCTAACAATATCGAATGTAATGCTAGGCTTATGGGTTTATAGCGCATAAAAAACTAGGCCGATACTATTTCAGCCTAGCTCTATGAACTTATGATTTTAAAATTATTTTTTATTTTATTATTACTCTTTATAATGCTTATTTATTATTTTAAATAAAAACTTCGAAATACGAAGGTAAATACTGTTATATATTATAGCAAATGCGAAAAAAATTCCTAATTGTATGAATATAGAAAAGGGTATTTTCACTCCAAATACAGGAACGCCTATTATGAAATTAATAATGCTCAATGTGAATGTTAATGTAATAGACGCTATAACAACTATGGGCAGTTTTTTATTTGTATAATAGCTGGTGGCTCCAAGAGAAAGGCCTACTATACCATTTGTACATAAAAAGAATATGCTTTCATGTACACTTAAACATAAAATTACGAGCGCAGAAATTGCATATGCCATCACCCCAACTTTAGGACTAATCTTTGAGATTACATACATGGGAAATCCACTTAAAACAGTGAGGAATACAAAAATCTCCGAGAACAAAACCGGTGTAAGTTGAAATATTACTGATAAACAGATAAGAAATGCCCCTATTATAATTCTTTTTGTAGTAACCATATGCTCCTCCTAAAAGCTTCTATAGTTAATTATATTGCTTAAGGATGGTAAATGTTAATAATCTCTTTAAACTTTATTACATCAATTGAATATATTGTTATAAATAATATTTAATGTTATAGAAGATTCTATTGAGGTGCAATTAATAAAAAACTCAACTAAATTAAACTTCTTTAATTTGGTTGAGTTTTTGCTGCTATTCTAAACTTCCCTCCATAATTACCCCTGATTGGATAACTGGACTGTTAACTGTTGAATAGGGTGGAGAATAGGATAAATCGATTAACGCTAAATCTCTTTTTCTTGCTCCAAAGGTTATAGCTGCTGCATAAGTATCTATTGTCTTATCTACTCCCTCTCCTCCAACTATTTGAATTCCTAATATCTTTTCACTTTCTTTTTCCACCATTATTTTTATATACATAATGGAAGCTCCAGACATAAAAGGTGGTTTATTATAGGTCTTTACATAATGAATATCTACTTTTTTCCCTAAAGCCTCCGCTTCCCTTTGGTTCATTCCAAGAAAAGCTACTGTCTTATCAAATATTTTAAATATACCTGTAGAAAGAATTCCTTCATAGGATAGGTCTTCCCCTGTGATATTTTTTCCTGCTATTCTTCCCATCTTATTTGCAGTAGTTCCAAGAGGTCTGTAAACATAGTCTTCATGTATCAATGAATAAATTTCCGCACAATCCCCTGCCGCATATATATCTTCCACATTAGTTTCCATTTTTTCATTTACCATTATTCCTTTGGTTTTTCCAATATCTACTCCAGCATTAAGTGCCAAGTCCACATTAGCTCTTATCCCAATTGAAAGTATAACCATGTCTGTATCTATAGCTCTTTTATCAGTTACAACTTTTTTAACTGACTTTTCTCCAAGCAGGCTCTTTACTTCTTCTCCTGTATATACTGTTACTCCCTTTTCTTTTACATACTCTTCTATTCTATGAGCCATATCTTTATCTAAGGCTGGCATGACTTGATCCTTAAGCTCCACCATGGTTACATCTATTCCTATTTCGGTTAAGTTTTCGCATAATTCCATGCCTATAAATCCCGTACCTATTATTAAAGCTTTCTTAGGATTTTTTTCTTCTATATACTTTTTTATATTATCCGCACTTTGGACGTTTCTTAAAATAAATACATTGTCTTTCTCCATCCATTCCTTGTTAGGTATAAAAGGTGAAGCTCCTGTAGCTATAACAAGCTTATCATAGTGATCTTCAAACTCTTCCCCTGTGGATAAATTCCTTACACTTACCTTTTTATTTTTAGAGTCTATAGAAGTTACTTCATGCAATATCTTCACATCTACATTAAATTTCTCTTTAAAGTATTTGCTATCTCTTGGTACAATCTCTCTTCTTGTATTAACAATTTTTCCTATATAATATGGAAGACTACATCCTGAATAAGAAATGTCTTTATCTCTATCATATATAATTATTTCTGCATCCCTATCATTTCTTCTAGCCTGAGTTGCCGCTGTGGTTCCACCTGCTACACCACCTATTATAACTATTCTCTTACTCATCTAAATCCCTTCCTTTACTCCTCACTTTTTACTTTTAACTCTTCATTTATTATAATTACCAACTCTCCACTATCCAATTCTAACCTATATTAATAATTTTCAAATCCTAGCAATTTACCATCTTTCATCAAGGCCTTCTTTTTCCCAATAAGTTCTGGCACTTCACCTTCTCCTTTTTCCCATTCCTCTTCTGTATCATTAATATCCCCGATAAAGCTTCCGTCAGCATGATATATATCTAAATACGCCGTTACCTTACCATCTTCCTCTACCATTTCTTTAACTTTTACAAAATTATAACTCCCTCCACTAGCAAGAGGAGCAATATATTTATTATCTATAAATTCATACTTTGGAGTGGTGAAATGTTTTTCTACTTTTTTTCCGAAAAATTCATTTACCGTATCCTCGATATATTTTTGGTCTATATAAGCACAACATTTTTCTTTATATACAGAAAACTTTTCAAAATTATTATCAAAATTATATGCTACAGCGAAATTTATAGCATTTTCATCTGTTAATGAATTCTCTTTAAAATCTTCTAATTTATATTTTACAAAAAGAGTGAAATAATTATTCAACTCTTTCCTCTTATCTTCACTTAACTCTATAGAATTTTTACTTACCTTTACTTCTTTGCTATTAATATATTTGTAGGTTATCCCTAAGGATACAACTACTATCAATAATATAGTCACTATATATTTTTTCATAATTTTACCACCTTCTCATTAGCTTTTATTAATATTACGCACACATATTAATAATGTTCTATGTACATATTAATATTATCCTATATATTTAATAACATTATATACGTAAATGGTATATTTATCAAAGCTATTGAAAATATTATTTATATGTGATATTATAATATTAATAAATAATTGTTATTAATTAATAACAATTTCACTTTAGGAGGTAATTAACATGACAATAAAATTTGACGGCAATCCATTAAACCTTGTAGGTGAACAAGTAAAAGTTGGTGATGTTGCACCAGACTTTACCGCTACAAATAATGATTTAAAAGATGTTTATTTTAAAGATACAAAAGGAGTTAGAATAATTTTAACAGTTCCTTCCATAGACACCCCTGTTTGTGACTTGGAAACAAGAACTTTTAATTCAAAAGCTACTTCAATTCCAAATGTATCTATATATACTATATCCATGGATTTACCATTTGCACAATCCAGATGGTGCGCAGCTCATGGAATAAAAAATGTAACTACATTATCTGATTATAAAGATAGATTAGTTGGCAAAAGCTATGGAACATATATAAAGGAACTGGGACTACTTACAAGAGCAGCTTTCGTTGTGGATAGTACTAACAAAATAGTTTATGTAGAATACTTAGATGAAATAACCGAACAACCTAACTATAATGCTATACTAAAAGCTGCTAGTGAAGCAAAATAAAATCTAAGTATCAAGTGATTCTTAGCTTCAGATGGAGTTTGCTTAAAAGGAATACTTACTCCAACTGAAACTTAGAAGAACTTATCCAGGGATGTAGCATCCGTTATGCACAGCATAAGAACTCTAAATCGCTGAAGCTCAAGAGTTCTAATATCTCCCACTTGTAGAAAAGCAGAGAACTAAAATCTTTGATTTTATGTGAATCGCTTTCACAGAGTGCGATGGGAGTATTACGGATGGTAGTCATCGGATAAAATTACAATGATAATTTTACTGTAAATAGTTCATACCCCCTATGAATTATTTATAGTTAATAATTATAAAAATAAAGAAACTAAGTACATGGTAAGAAGGGCCCCCCCAACCCCCCGCTCAACTTAACTATGTACTTAGTTCTTTTTTGTGGAGAAGATTAAAAATTTAAAAACTGATTTATAACAATAACAATATAAATTTAGAAGTTTAAAATAATGGATTGCAGCATGGAAATCTATCTTGAATTTTTATTAATATATATACTTAATGCCTGTGATGCTTTGAATAATACAATAATTGCTGATATATAAACTAAACATTCTAATAGTTCTTTAATAATCCCCAAAATACCAAGAGACCCTACAATACCAAAACTTCCCACAATAATTGCCCCCTTTGTTTAAAATTAATTTAGATTTAAATTACAATTATTCATTTATTTAATTATACACTATATAAATTCAAAATACATTTTTTTACATAATAAAGAATAAGGGCCTTGGTTATATCTAAGTTCCATAGTATCTTTATCCAACTGTATTTTTGTTTAATTATTTCCGTGTGCTGATATTACCGAAATAAAAATCTATAAAGGTAAGCTATATATAAGTGGCATAATTAATGTGACTTTCCATAAAATAATAGGTCGGAGTATAAAATGCGTTCATCGCCTCAATATAAAACACCAAATGAATTTTGAAAAAATGTTCATAGAAATCAACTGTTTTATTTGTGTAGTATTCTTGACAATCTTCATGCTAGATGAAATTTCTCTAGTAATTTCTACAATATATAAATATAAAAACACTTTACTATAAACTAAGTAAGGAAAATTTATGGATTATAAAAGATTAAAAATTTTAATGCTTTTTTCTACGCAGCCTTATAAAGCCTCCAAAAATTAATGCACATCCTATAATTATCTGCATAGTTTGGCTTAACAATGTAACTATATTAAAATTTTTTATTATATTGTATATTGCTGGAACTAAAAATATAATTCCTGTGGTTATAAGTACCTTAGATGATTTAAATAAATTTTTTGTGGCTAAATTAACTCTTCCTGTTCCTACATAATGACCAGGATTAAAAGCGTTCTTTTGATATTCCTTAATTTCATCTAACTGTTCCTCAAATAAATTAATTTCCTTATTAGTCTTTTTATTATTTATAAACATCCTCCTTGAAAGGATTTTCTATGTCAATTCATAATTTTGCTTCTTATTCCACTTCGCCATACTAATCACCTATAACATTTCCTTTACTATCAAACTTAATTGGCATTGCTTTTTTTATCTCAAACTCCAATGCTTCTCCTAATTTATTCATATTTTCATCTTTAGGTGCATCTATAATGTATTTAAAGCTATTTTCACCATCTAAAACTTCTGGAGCCATTGGGAATACTACATTTACATCTTTTAAATCTTTTGATTTTATCCCCCCATTGATATTATCGCTATTAATCAAGCTAGCATTTATTTTCTCATTATCTCTATTAACAATGAATCCCTTATTAGGTTCTATATATTTAGTAGAATCAGAATCATTATATATAACCATAGTTATAACCATTATATCTTCTGATTTTCCATTAATTTTACCATTAATAATTTTAAGGCTTGACAATGTAACACTTAATTCATCTTGAGTTTTTTTAGCATTATCAAATACTTCATCAAATATTTTATAATATATATACTCTTCATCATTAAATTCAACTATTCCTCCAATAGAATCCTCAGAATTCTTTTTAGTTGTTTGACAAGCAGTGATGCTGACAAATAAAAGCATGATTACAAATACACTGACTACTTTTTTAAAAATATTAATTCTAATCCCCTCCATTTCCCCTTCTATACTTTACTGTTAATTAATATTATACTAATTAGACAATTCGTTAATAGTACCATAACTCCTTCCCTTGTTCACAATATTTTAATGTCATACTTCAACCTATTGATGCTATACATAGTAATCTAGAGAAAATAAGCAATCTTTACTTAATCATACAAATTCCATTGAGGTTAATGTTATAATCAGTATAAAAACGAACTATAATTTAGTACATACTGGTATGATATTACGCAACATTAATATCTATCATTTTTCGCGTAACATTACAATATGAAAAGTGAGGCGAACGAATGGAAATTGAGTATGCAAGAGGAATACATTTTCAATATATATTTGATAATGATAAACATATATCAAAAGAATTAATACAAGCTAAAATAGAAAATAAAGAAATTATCATTATAAAAGATAATAATAAAAATATTGGCTGGCTAAGATATAATTACTTTTGGGATAATACTCCGTTTATGAATATGCTTTATGTTGATGAGGATTATAGGTATAAGGGGTTTGGAAAGAAGTTAGTTGCTTTTTGGGAAAGCGAAATGAAAAGTAAAAGCTATGATTTAGTTATGACATCCACTTTATCAAATGAACAGGCACAACATTTTTATAGAAAATTAGGATATAAAGACTCAGGCAGCTTACTATTAGAAAATGAACCTTTGGAAATAATTTTTGCTAAGACTATATAAATGATAATAATACGTGCTTTTCATATATTGTGAAATAAACATCATTTATATAATTCTGAGAAGATATAAAAGAGCTAAGTATGTAGTGAAATAGCGACTTTTTCTGGAGCAGCTTCACTGCATGCTTAGCTCTCCATTTGAGAAACTAAATTATCTTTTTAGAAATTTATAAGTGAAAAAACTATTTATCATAAACAAATAAGAAGTATTTATGAATCTTTATTTTTTATTGTTTTTACTATTATTGATGTACAAACAGCTATAACGCTGCTTAGATAAAAAATTCCATATAAAATTATTTCAGTATCACTACTATCATGACTATATGAATCTGTTATAAGTACACTAATGAGTAAACCTAAAACAAAAACCATTATTCCTATAAATATTGGTTTGAATTTCTCTTTTATAATTCTTAATCCTTCTTTAAAAGATTCCCATTCATCCATTATAATCTCCCCCCATAATTAAGTTATAATAAATAAAGTGCGAACTATTCATAATCCTTAAGCATCATATCTGTAAAAACGATTATTCTGGTTATGTGTAAACCCAAATTCTTTATAGAACTTATCAAGTTCACTTATTGCAATCAGACCAACAATGGCATCATCTATACAATTATCATCAATATAATCCATCAGTTTCCTCATAATTAATGTACCAATCTTTTGCTTCTGATATGATGGTAAAACCATTATGTCTTGTATGTAAAAAACTGTTCCACCATCTCCAACAATTCTACCCAATCCTATTATATTACCTTGATCTTCCACGCAAACACAGTAAATTGAATTATCCAACCCTTTTTCAATTTTATCATACTGTAATATTTTCCAGCCAACAGAATTTCTTAACTGAATATATTCTTCAACTGATGGTTTTCTTTCAGTTACTACAATATTTTTCATATGTGAATTTCCCTCCATATCAAGTTTCAACTATAAACTACTACCTACTAATTTATTTATAATCAATTAATTTTCTACCTACCTTTGGTAAAACAAATATTAACATTAATAAGAATGCACCAACCACAACTGTGGATATAATTATTTCACTAAAATTAATAATCTTATTATTTAATGAAAAAGCTATGATTAAACTATTGAATGGTATTATAAGAGAAACTCCTGTAATCAATCCCGGGGAATACTTTTTTAATACAATACATGAAACCAAATGCGGAAAAATAACATTAATTATCATTGATCCCATAAAACCAAAGAAAAAATATTTTAATATTACGATTTCAGGAAAAATCATAAATAAACCCGTTGCTAAATATGCTAATATTGTAATTATTAATACAGCAAAGCAAAATTCATCTCTGCTCACTTGTTTATGAAATTTTTGTGCATATTTTGACCACTCTGGCAACCAAATTGCTTCTTCTGCATTATGCAATGTTATTGCAAAAATAAACAGTAAAAATATACTTGATGTATTCATCGTATTTTCTACTCCTTTAAATTATTTATTGTTTTAATTCATAATATAAGAAAATTGCAGCTCTTTATATACTAATTATACCATTTATCCTAATAAAACACATAAGATTAAACAAATATAAAAATGCTATATAATGCTTCTTATGCTGATTCGCTGCAATAAGAACTTCTAAAATTTATTCTATAAAAATTCCTAATGCTGACAAACTCCCTTTGGTTGAACTGCACCCTGTCAAGTAGACAGTGAAAATAATAAAAATTGACCTAAGCGGT
>NZ_CAUPZS010000001.1:0-373558 GCF_963515715.1 uncultured Clostridium sp. | reverse complement strand
AATGAACATGGAACATCAGTAAAACCTGGAAGAGTTGGAGAAATAGTAGCTATGGGCGGAAACATAATGAAGGGATATTTTAATGATGAAGAGGAAACTAAAAAAGTTTTAAGAGATGGGTGTCTCTATACAGGAGATTTGGGAACTATTGATGAAGATGGATATATATATATTGTTGGCAGGGAGAAAAATATAATAAAAAGCGGTGGTAATAGAATAAGTCCAAAGGATGTTGAAGATACAATACTAGAAATGGATAAAATAATGGAGTGCGTTGTGATAGCTGTAGAGGACGAAATTTTAGGAGAAGCCATTAAAGCTTTTATAGTGTTAAAAGATTCTAGCTTAAAATCAAAAGATATTATTGAATATTGCAAAAGTAAATTGCCTAATTATAAGATACCTAAGTTTATAGAAATAGTAAGTAGCATTCCGAAAAATTCCTCAGGAAAAGTAATGATTACTTCTCTTAAAGGAAAGTAGGTGTATATGAAAATGAATAATATTAATTCTATTGAAGACTTAATATTTAATAAACCTTTTGAAATGGAACAAGAAGAGAAGGAGAAAATATTAATAGAAATTTTTAAAGAGCAATTATATAACAATAGAAATAATGAAAATATTAAAGCTATGTATAATAAATTAGGATTTGATATTAAATATTTAAATAGATTAGAAGATATACCGTATATACCAGTTAATATGTTTAAAACTTTTGATTTATTTACATGTAAAGAGGATGAGATAGTAAGAATATTAAATTCTAGTGCTACTACTACAGGAACTCCAAGTAAAATATATATAGATAAAAAAACTTCAATACGGCAATCACAAGCGCTAATAATTACTTTAAATGATTTCTTAGGTAGTAAAAGAAGGCCGTTGCTTATTATGGATAGCGAAGACATAAATAAAGAATCCTTTAATTTAACCGCAAGAGGAGCGGCAGTTAGAGGAGTAAGCAATTTTTCAAATAAGATAGTATACGCTATGGATAAAGAAGGAGAAGATTTAAAAATTAATTTTGATAGGCTTCACAAATTTCAAGAAGAACATGGACATGAGGAAGTATTGGTTTATGGGTTTACTTATATAATATGGTCAAAATTTATAAAAGCTATTGAAAAGACTAATGAAAAATTCAGTTTACCTGGAGCTAAAATAATACACAGTGGCGGTTGGAAGAAACTAAATTCTAAAAAGGTTAGTAAGCATGAGTTTTCAAAAAGTGTAAGCGAAACCTTTAATACTAATATAAATAATGTATTAGATTTTTATGGTATGGTAGAGCAATTGGGAGTAGTATTTATTGATTGTGAATGTGGATATAAACATGTACCGAATTTTGCAGAAGTTATAATAAGAGATATTGTAACTTTAGAGGAAGTTTCTATTGGAGGAAGGGGATTAATACAGGCTATGAGTACTTTATCATCAAGCTACCCTGCTCAAGCTATTTTGACGGAAGATATAGGAGAGCTTGTTGGAATAGATGATTGCAAATGTGGTAGAAAAGGAAAATATTTTAAGTTTATATCTAGGGTAGAAAAAACTGAAATAAGAGGTTGTGGAGATACTTTTGCTGAGAGGGAGAATGGAAATGATTAAATGCTATACTTTAAATGGAGAGTTTTTTAGAGAAGGTTTAGAATTTAATAATTTTGATAATATATATGAAATATTAAAGGAAAATGAAAATAGACTTAAAAACATTCCAGTAGACGCCATTCTTCAATTAATCAATGAATACAGTGCGACAATATCTAAAAGAAGAGATTTATTAATAAAAGAAGGTGTACCATTTTTATCTTTCTATTTAAAAAAGAATAATTTAGATAAAGTTATAAATTTGAATATAAGTAATAAATATTTTTTAGATAAGTTTATTGAGGTGGATGAAAAAAAATTTATTAAAGCTCAAAAAAGAGGCATTGTATGTCATTGGATTGCAGGTAATATACCTACTCTAGGAATATACTCTATATTTCAATCTATTATTTGCAGAAATTCCAATATTGTCAAAATACCTTTAAAAAATGAAGATATAATAATAGAGTTACTAAAACCTTTAAAAGATATAAAGATAAATTTCGAGGGTACTCAATATTATGGATTAGATATTTTGATCAATATTTGTATAATTAATTTTTCCAGCAAGGATATGGATTTAAATCTTAAAATGTCTAAAATAGCTGATTGCAGGGTTTTCTGGGGAGGGGAAGAGGCCTTAAGGCAAATAAGGAAATTGCCTCAAAAAACTACTTGCAAAGATATAATTTTTGGTCCTAAATATTCTTTTGCAGCATTTGATAAAGAAGTAATAGAAAGTAATGATTTGGAAAAATATTTAGAAAATCTAACTCTTGATATAATAACTTTTAATCAAGAAGCTTGTTCATCTCCTCATGTATTATTCTTAGAAAAAAGTTTAATATCCATTGAAGAAGTAAGCCATAGGCTTATAAAAGCTTTTGAAAAAATGAGCAAAAGATATTCCATAAATCATGTTGATGAAGGAATAGCAGCTTCCATAATAAATAAGAGAGGTGAGTATGCTCTTAGTTTAGAAAAAATGATTCATTGTAGTAAAGGGTTGGAGTATACTATTTTAATAAGTGATGAATTTAAATTGGAGGAACCCGTAGGTGGAAGAACAATATTTTTAAAAGAAGTTCAAAATATATCTGAGGTAAAAAATCTTATTACTCCTAAAATCCAGACTGTTGGAATTGCATTTAAAAATGAAGAAAAAGCTTTAGTTTTTGCAGATGAAATAACTAATAGAGGAGTAGATAGAGTGGTTAAGGTAGGATACATGAGTTTATTTGATACCCCTTGGGACGGTTTGTTGACTATTAGTGAATTAGTTAGATGGTGTTCAATAAATATTAATGGAATGATAGAATAGGGCTAAAGCTATTAAATTGCTTTAGCCTATATTATTGGGTAAATTTCCTGGATGAAATGAAGGTTTAAAAAGTGAGAATAAAGGAATTCGATAAAAGGAATAGAATTAATAATAATAATATATAGGATAATAGGATAATAGGATAATAGGATATATGACTAGTTTTTGAAGTGAATTACATTAAAATAATAATGGAGGTATTATTAATGGTCAATAAGGATGCTTTTATGGACATTAAAATACTTGAAAATGATATGGGAGACATTAATAATTATAATTTTAACAAGATTATTAATGAATTAGAAAAAACCAGATCATTGTGTATTGAACTAGATGCAGTAATTGAATGTTCTTACGATGGAATATATATTACCGATGGAGAAGCAAATACATTAAAGCTAAATAAATCATATGAAATAATTACAGGACTTAAAAGAAAAGATATAATCGGTAGAAATATGAGAGATTTAGTGAAAAGTGGAGTTATATCTAAATCTGGTACCTTGTGTGTAATTAAAAATAAAAAACCTACTACCATAGAACAAACATTTAAAACAGGAAAGAAAGTGTTAGTTTCTAGTAGTCCCATATTCGATAAAGAAGGTAATATAAGTATGGTAGTGACTAATGTTAGAGATGTTACTGAACTTTATGAATTAAAAGAACAGCTAGCTAAAAATGAAGAGTTGACTAAAAAGTATTATTCTGAAATAGAAGCTATGAAAAACCAATTATTAAATTCTTCAGATATAATCGCTCAGGATAAAAACATGTTACATACCTTAAGAATATCAAAAAAAGTTGCTATTGTAGATACTACAGTACTTCTTTTAGGAGAGACTGGAGCAGGAAAGGAAGAGATTGCAAAATATATACATAAAAATAGTAAAAGATGCAATAAACATTTTATAAAAATAAATTGTGGAGCAATACCAGAAAATTTAATTGAAAGTGAATTATTTGGATATGAAAAAGGAGCTTTTACAGGAGCTAATAAAGAAGGGAAGATTGGTCTTTTTGAGGTAGCTAATGAAGGAACTATTTTTTTAGATGAAGTGGGAGAATTGCCATTAGATATGCAAGTAAAGCTTCTAAGGGTTTTACAAGAAAAAGAAATTGAAAGGGTGGGAGGAATTACTCCTATAAAAGTTGATGTGAGAATAGTTGCAGCTACAAATAGAAATTTAGAGGAAATGGTTTCTAAAAAGTTATTCAGAGAAGATTTATATTATAGATTAAATGTAGTGCCTATTACCATACCTCCATTGAGGGAGAGAAAGGAAGATATAGTACCTTTAACAGAACATTTTTTAAGGGAATTAAATAAAAAATATAATTTGAATAAAAGTTTTACCGAAGCAGCTATTCAATCACTTTTAGATTATAAATGGCCTGGTAATGTAAGAGAACTTAAAAATATTATTGAAAGAGTTGTAATAATGAGCGGTAATGATAAAATACTTAGAAGTGATTTGCCTATTAAATGTGGTTTTGACTTCATGGAACCACAAATTGGTTATATAGATGAAGAGATAAATTTGAAAGAACTGGTGGAAACCTTTGAACTTAAATTTATAAACACAGCCTATGAGAAATATAATAATGTTAGAGATGCAGCAAAATATTTAGGAATGGATGCATCTACTTTTGTAAGGAAAAGAAAAAGATACATAGAAAAATATGTGTTGCAGAAGTGAAATTTGATGCAATTTTGCAATTATGAAAAGAATGGTTAGTTTTGCTAAAATAGCTAAGCTTTCAATGGAATACATAGTCAAAATAACAAAGTTTGATGCGAAACTGCATCAAACTTTGTTATTTTTTTATCAAATTTAAAATAGTTTATCAAATTAAGTTTTAAGAAACTCAGTATTTTCAACACATTAATGGTCCTTTATTTAATTTTTCATAAAAGAGAGCTTCATGGCATAAAAGTTGCTTTATATAAGAGCAAGAAAATAAAAAATATAAATATATATGAAAGGGATGATTTAAATGGCACTTATGACAGGTGAACAATATGTAGAAAGCCTTCGTAAACTTAATTTAAAGATTTATATGTTTGGAGAGTTAATAAATAACCCAGTAGATAATCCAATACTTCGACCATCAATGAACTCTGTAAAAATGACTTATGATTTAGCTCAATTACCAGAATATGAGGATTTAATGACAACTAAATCTTCATTAAATGGTGAAAAGATTAATCGTTTTTGCCATATTCACCAGAGTACAGAAGATTTAATTAAAAAAGTAAAAATGCAAAGATTATGTGGACAAAAAACTGCAGCTTGTTTCCAAAGATGTGTAGGTATGGACGCTTTTAATGCTGAATATAGTACTACATACGAAATAGATAAGGCATATGGAACAAACTATCATGAAAGATTTAAAAAATTCTTAGAGTATGTACAGGAGAATGATTTAACTATTGACGGTGCTATGACAGACCCAAAGGGAGATAGAGGATTATCACCAAGTAAGCAAAAAGATCCGGATTTATACCTAAGGGTTGTAGAAAGAAGACCTGACGGTGTTGTAGTAAGAGGAGCTAAAGCCCATCAAACTGGAATGTGTAACTCCCATGAGGTTTTAGTTATGCCAACCATAGCAATGAGGCCAGAGGAAAAAGACTATGCAATTTCTTTCTCCATTCCAACAGATACAGAAGGAGTGTTTATGATTATAGGACGTCAATCCTGTGATACTAGAAAGCTTGAAGAGTTTGCAGACATTGATGTTGGAAATAAAAATTTTGGAGGAGTAGAAGCATTAACTATATTTGATGATGTATTCGTTCCAAATGAAAGAATATTTTTAAATGGAGAAACTGAATTTGCAGGTATGCTTGTTGAAAGATTTGCAGGTTATCATAGACAAAGTTATGGAGGGTGTAAAGTAGGAGTTGGCGATGTGCTTATAGGTGCAACTGCTGTTGCTGCTGATTATAATGGTGCAGCTAAAGCTTCCCATATTAAAGACAAATTAATAGAGATGACTCATTTAAATGAAACCCTTTACGCTTGTGGAATTGCTTGTTCAGCAGAAGGATGTAAAACTGAATCTGGTAATTATATAATAGATCTATTGCTTGCTAATGTATGTAAGCAAAATGTTACGAGATTCCCATATGAAATAGCAAGGTTAGCTGAAGATATAGCAGGTGGAATAATGGTTACTGCACCATCTGAGAAGGATTTAAGAGATGAAAAGATAGGGCCATATATTGAAAAGTACTTAAAAGGAGTGGATTCTGTATCTACTGAAAATAGATTAAGAATATTAAGACTTATAGAAAACTTAAGCTTAGGAACTGCAGCAGTAGGATATAGAACAGAATCTATGCATGGAGCTGGCTCTCCACAGGCTCAAAGAATCATGATTGCAAGACAAGGAAATTTAGCTCATAAGAAAGAATTAGCTAAAGTCATTGCAAATATAAAAGAATAGACAGAAGTTAGAAATTCCTTTAGGGGTTTTTAAACACATGAATTGTAAAAAATCCCTAAAGGAATTTTAAAAATAAAATTGTTCTGTAGCTTTAAAAGTACGAGGTGTGGATCATGATTGAAAACATAGAAAAAATAATAGATAGCGAAATAAGACCTTATCTAAAAGAACATTATGGAGATATAGAATTATTAGGTTTTCATGATGGAATTGTAGAAGTTAAATTAATTGGTCAGTGTAATGGTTGTCCATCTGCTAAATATACAGTGGAAGATGTAATAGAGAGCAAATTAAAAGAAGAATTTAAAGAAGTAGAAAAGGTAACTCTTATAAACGAAGTTAGTGAAGAGCTACTTCATATGGCAAGAAAAATATTATGTGGCAGTAGATAGGTGGTTAAATGTTAATAGGTATCAAATATTGTGGAGGATGTAATCCTAAATATAATAGACAGAAAATTCTTTCTGTGATAAAAGATAACTATAGAAATTTAAATATCAAATTGGCTGAGGAAGATGAAGTTTATGATTTAGTGATAGTATTATGTGGATGTACTAGCTGTTGTGCCGATCATAAAAACTTAAAATATAAATATGAAAAAATTATTGTAAAAAATGAAAACGATTATTCTAATATAGTAAAAGTTATAGAAAATATAAATAAATAATATTTGAGGGGTGAAGAAATTGAATTGGCATGAAATTTATAAAAGTAAGATTGTATCAGCAGAAGAAGCTGTTAAAAAAATAAAATCAGGAGATAGAGTTGTTATAGGTCATGCCGTAGGTGAGCCTACAGCAGTTATTGAAGAAATGGTGATAAATACGGAGAATTATACTGATGTTGAAATTGTGCATATGGTAGCTATGGGAAGAGCTGAATATGCACAACCAGGTATGGAAAAACATTTTAGGCATAATTCTATATTTGTAGGAGGAACTACAAGGGATGCAGTAAGCGAAGGTAGGGGAGATTTCACACCATGCTTTTTCTCAGAGGTACCAAGTTTATTTAAAGAAACTCTGCCTGTAAATGTTGCTTTAATACAAGTTTCATCTCCAGATGAGCATGGTTATTGTAGCTTTGGAGTTTCAAACGATTATACAAAGCCAGCGGCAGAATGCGCAAAGATTATAATTGCAGAAGTAAATGACCAAATGCCAAGGACTATGGGTGACTCTTTTATTCATATTTCAGAAATAAATTACGTGGTGGAAAGTTCGCATCCAATAATTGAACTTAAACCAGCTAAGATTACCGATGTAGAGAAAGCTATTGGAGAAAACTGCGCTTCATTAATTGAAGATGGTTCCACACTTCAGTTGGGTATAGGAGCAATTCCAGATGCAGTGTTATTATTTTTAAAAGATAAAAAGGATCTAGGAATTCACTCAGAAATGATATCAGATGGAGTGGTAGAATTAGTTGAAGCAGGGGTAATAACTAACAAAGCTAAAACTCTTCATCCAGGTAAAATAATAGTAACTTTTTTGATGGGAACAAAGAGACTTTATGATTTTGCTAATAATAATCCCATGTTAGAAATGTATCCAGTTGACTATGTAAATGACCCTACAGTAATAATGAAAAACTATAAAATGGTGTCTATTAACTCCTGTGTTCAAGTAGATTTAATGGGTCAAGTTGCCTCCGAAAGTGTAGGTTTAAAGCAGATAAGCGGTGTTGGGGGACAAGTAGATTTTGTAAGAGGGACAAACATGAGTAAAGATGGGAAATCAATTATGGCTATGCCATCCACTGCGGCAAAAGGCAAGGTGTCAAAAATAGTTCCATTTTTAGATGAAGGAGCTGCCATAAGCACATCAAGGAATGATGTAGACTATATAGTTACAGAGTATGGTATTGCAAAACTTAAAGGAAGGACTTTAAGGCAAAGAGCTAAAGCTTTAATTAATATAGCTCATCCAAAATTTAGAGAGGAATTAATAAAAGAGTATGAAAAGAGATTTCATAATGAATTTTAATGATATGAGGAGGAAAATTTATGGCCTTAAAAAGAGATTATGGAAATGAGCAACCTTATACACCGGCTGGTATTTTTAAAATTAGACTTCCATTTATTCATTATAAATGGGAATGGTCTGAAGCTTTACAAGCTATATTAATGTGTGCTACTTGTTTAGGAGCAATACCAATTTTAACTGAAACTTTGGGTGTATCTTTTGAAATTGCATGGGGTATGGTTATAATAAATGGATTATTATACTGCATGCATGCATTGTTAGGAGACCCTGTAGTACCAGGATGGATAACACCATCTGTACCACTTACTATTGGGTACTTAAGTAGTTTTGCCATTGGACCTGAAAGAATACAAGCTTTAATAGCATTACAAATTATAGTAGGTCTAATATTTGTTATTATGGGTATAACTGGTGCAGCAGGTAAACTTATGAACATAGTTCCAAATTCAATAAAATCAGGCATTTTACTTGGAGCAGGTTTTGCAGCTATAATGGGTGAATTTAAAGTTGGAGGAAGATATGGAACTTTTCCTATAGCTATAACAATAGGTACTATTTTAGCGTATTATTTATTGTTTTCTGAAGGATTTAGAGAGTTGAGAAAAAGAAATAAGTTATTAAATGTTTTAGGAAAGTATGGCATGCTACCAGCAATTATAATAAGTATTATAGTTGGACCACTTGCTAAAGAGTTGCCAGTTCCTAAAATAGAGATTGGTTCAATAATCCATATTCCAAATATGTCAGCTATAATGAAAACTGTAAGTCCATTTGGTATTGGATTCCCAAGTGCTAAAGTATTCATATCCGCCATACCTATGGGGATAATGGCATATATAATAGCCTTTGGAGATTTTATTACCAGTGAAGCTTTACTTAATGAAGCTGACGAAATAAGAAAAGATGAAAAAATTGACTTTAACTCAAATAGATCAAACTTAATAAGTGGCTTTAGAAATATAATAATGTCCTTTATAACACCATACGTACCTCTTTGTGGGCCATTATGGGCAGCTGTTACAGCAGCAGTTTCTCAAAGGTATAAAGAAGGTAAAGAAGCAATGGACTCCTTATTTGGTGGTGTTGGAACTTTTAGAATAGTAACTTTTATATGTGTAACATTGGTTCCAATAGTTTCTCTAGTTCAACCAGTACTACCTGTAGCACTATCTTTAACATTATTAGTTCAAGGATACGTATGTACAAGGCTTGCTATGGATATATGTGTTACCGACTTAGATAAAGGTATTGCAGGAGTAATGGGAGCAGTATTAGCTACAAGAGGTGCTGCTTGGGGGTTAGTAATTGGAATAATACTTCATTTAATACTAAACGATTTTAAAGAAACTAGAAAAATTAAAGTAAACGAAGAAGTTACTACTAAAGTTAATTAGGAGTAAGTAAAATGTTTTTATGCAGAATACTAGGAAAGGCCGCCAGCAAATACCATGCCGGCAGGCCTTTTATTCATGTTAAACACTTTTTATAATTATGTTTGCGACAGCTAAATTTATTACATATGTTTCAGCAGGTAAGCTGTAAAATGAAAAATGTTATATGAATATTTTAGTTAGCTATGTTATAATTAACCCGTATATTATTTTTAAAATAAATCTAAGCAGGGAAGTGGATAAAATATGAAAAATAAAATTAAAGTATTATTAATACTATTGTCTCTACTATTATGCTTCAATTTGGTTGCTTGTGGTAAAAATAATAAAAACAATGAAAAAAACAATAGCAAAGAAAATGTAGAAGTTTCCACAGGTAACAAAGAGGAGCCAAAACCTGAAGAAAAGAAAGAAGAGAACGAAGAAGTAGCAAATAAAGAAACAAATAAGGAAACAAATGAAGAAAAGGAAGTAGTTCTATATTTTGGAGATGAAAATGCAGAGTATTTAGTTGGAGAAACTAGAAAAATTAATAATCCAACACCTAAAACTGTGGTAGAAGAATTAATTGCAGGCCCTAAAGGGACAAAAATATTTGGAGTATTCCCTGAGAATACTAAGGTAATTGACATAACGGTTAAAGATAAGATCGCTAAAGTAAACTTTACCCAAAGTCTACTACAAGAGCTAAATGGAAATTATAGTAGTATAACAGCATCACAACTAATGTTGTACTCTTTATCAAACACATTAATAACATATAAGGACTTTAACATAGAAAAGCTTGAAATATCTATAGATGGGAAAAAAATAGATTTGTTTGGACCTATAGACATATCCTCACCAGTTGAACTTAATAAAGATATATTAAAAAAATAAATGAAGTTTGGTTCAAAAATTTAATACATAAATAAATTAAAGAAGAGGTACAACCTCTTCTTTTTTTAAGATATCACAAATCTTTCATTGTAATGGATTAATATATATTGTGATGAATTAATATATGTTGTAAAATTTAACTGAGAAATAGAGCTTTAGCTTTAAGTAGGGGGTAGAACTATGAGATGTTCTTGGTGTAAGGATGACTTACTTTACATAAAATATCATGATGAAGAATGGGGTGTACCAGTTTTTGATGATAGAAAGCAGTTTGAATTTTTAGTATTAGAATCAGCCCAAGCAGGACTTAGCTGGATAACAATACTAAGGAAAAGAGAAAACTATAGAAAAGCCTATTGTGATTTTGACCCTAATGTGGTAGCAGATTTTGATGAAGAAAAAGTTCAAAACTTAATGAAAGATCAAGGAATAATTAGGAATGAAAGAAAAATAAGAGCCTCAATAAATAATGCTAAAAAATTTTTGGAGATTCAAAAGGAATTTGGCAGCTTTTGTAACTATATATGGGGATTTGTTAAATATAAGCCAATAACTAATTTATATGGAAATGAGACAGAAGTGCCTAGTAAAACTAAATTATCTGAAGAGATAAGCAAGGATTTAAAAGATAGAGGGTTTAAGTTTTTAGGACCAGTAATAATATATTCTCATTTACAAGCTACGGGTCTGGTAAATGATCATATTAAAGATTGTTTTAGATATGAACAAGTAAAAGCTATAAGTGAGAAACTAAATCATTCATAGGCTTTTTAAACAAGGATAAAAATAATTTCTTTAGCAATACAGAGAGGGAGTTTGTGATTTAATGGGAAATTCTATAGATATCAAAGCGTTGGACGAAAACTTGAATTTTTTTAATAAAATGTACGACATAATGAGGATTGTTGATCCACTGAAGAAACAGGTTATAAATTATTATGGAAACAAAATTGAAAAAACAGGAGATGCTTGTTTTTCTTATTGGGGTAAGGAAAATATTTGCAATAATTGTATTTCAATAAGAGCATATATAGAAAATGAAACCTTTGTAAAATTAGAACATACTCCTGATAAATTATTTATGATTACAGCTATCCCCATTGAAACAAAAGACAATACAATTGTTTTAGAACTATTTAAGGATACTACGGAATCAATGATAATAGGTAATGGAGAATATGAAAAAGGTCGTAACTTAAAGGATACTTTAGTAGAATTGAATGATATGGTAGTAAAGGATTCTTTGACTGAAATTTTTAATCGAAGATATATAAATGAAAGATTACCAGCAGACATTGTAAAATCTATTATTGAGCAAAAACCTTTGTCAATAATAATATCAGATATTGACGATTTTAAATTAATTAATGATACATTTGGACACCAGATAGGTGATTTAGTTTTAAAAGAAATATCAGATACTTTGATAAATTCTTTTCCAGCTAACTTAGGATGGGTAGCAAGATACGCTGGAGATGAATTCTTAATATGCTTAAATGATACAAAAAATCATGAAGCTTTTATTATTGCTGAAGAAATTAGAAAAAATATAGAAAGAAAGATAATAAAAAATAAAAATGAAAATATTAAATTATCTGCATCTTTCGGTATTTTTACTATGTATAAAGATAAGTTTACTGTTGAAGAAATGTTAAATTTTGCGGACAAAAATCTATATGAAGCAAAAAATAAAGGTGGAAATATTGTAATTAATTAAATATACTATAGCAAATTACTACCTAGTTGAATAATATACTAATAAATGTAAAAAAGGTGATTAGGTATGAAGTTTGCCATTAGAAGCTTTGATTTAAAGAAGAGAATAGCCCCTAAAAAAGGTTTAGTAAAGGGAATTAAATTTAAAGAAATATTTAAACTTTCAAGAAAATGGGGAAAAAAGTCTAGTAAAAATATTCTAAAAGGAATAAATAGAAAAACTAATAAAAATGTATTTAAGATGTTCAAGAAATTATTCAAGTAATAATATATAGGCTTTAATAATCTAAGTAGAATGTATAATAATTTTCATGGGTTCTAAATTAAAATGCTGATTTTGATAATAATTCAAAGTCAGCATTTTAATTTATTGTTGTTATAAGGAATTCATTTTGAAAATTAATATGATATTGGTAATATCTATTAAATTGTTCTTGACAACTACATTCTACACTTGTAGAATGTAAATATATTCTACAAGTGTAGAGGAGGTGGAAATATGAGTAATTTACCTAAAATATCTGATGCAGAATGGGAAGTTATGAAGCTATTATGGGATAAAGGTAATATAACTTCTAAGGAAATAGTTGAGACATTAAAATCTACTACAAATTGGAGTAGCACTACCATTTATACTTTAATTAACAGATTAGTAAAGAAAAATGCAGTGGGGATTAAAGAGGGTACATCACCTTATATATGCTATCCTTTAGTTTCACAGGAGGAATTAAGAACTGAAGAAAGCAAGTCTTTTTTAAAAAAAGTTTTTGATGGATCATTAAATTTAATGTTAGTCAATTTTGTTAAAAATGAAAAATTATCTAATGAAGAAATAGAAGAGTTAAAAGATATTCTTGAAGATAGGAAAGAATAAAGGAGAGAATTTTATGGAAGTGCTTATGAGTATTTTTAAAGGAATATTACTTTCATCAGCAATGTCAACTGTATTAGTTATAATTATTTTGTTTATGAAACTAATCTTTAAAAATAAATTTAGTGCTAATTGGCATTATTGTATATGGTTTTTGTTATTGTTGAGATTAATTATACCTTATGCACCTAAAAGTTCTTTTAGCATTTATAATGCATTTAATTTGACTATAGAAAATTTAGCATTCGAAAAAGAAAACAATAACACTGCATATGAAAAAGTACGCATTTTAGAAGAAAATGTAGAAGAAGATATAGGAGTACCTACAAAAGAAAATATATTAAAATATGAAAAGGAAATTAAGGTCAAGGACATAAAGTTTTATTGTGTGCTCCTATGGATTACGGGGGTTTTAACTATTGGAATATATACTATTGCTATAAATGTAAAGTTATATATAAGAGTTAAAAGAGAAGAGTATGAAGTAGAGGAATGGATACATATATTGCTTGATGAGTGCAAACATAAAATGAATATAACAAAGAGCATTCCTATAATAATATCTAATAATATATCTACACCTGCTCTTTTAGGATTAATTAAACCTAAATTGTTGTTACCAAAGGATATATTAGATAATATTGGCTATGATCAATTGAGATATATACTGTTTCATGAATTATCACACTATAAAAGAAAGGATATATTTGTAAGATGGATAAATGTAACCTTAAAAATATCACATTGGTTTAATCCTATGGTGCGGTATGGATTAAGCAAGATGAGTGATGATTGTGAAATAGCTTGCGATGAAAAAGCGCTTTCTTATATAAAAAAAGAAGAGCATAAAGAATATGGATATGCTATTATCAATCTATTAGAGATGTATTCTACTCCTAAATGGATGATGGGAACAGCAGGAATGACCACAGGCAAAACTTTAGTAAAAAGGAGAATTGAAATGATTTCGAAATATAGAAAATCACCTTTTATTTGGAGAGTTGTAGCAATAGTAATGTTTACTATTATTGGAATTATAGGTTTAACTAATGGGGAGTTAAATAAAAAAGACAGTTTTATGATAATAGAAGATAAAAACAATACAGGAATTATAGTTACTCTTTCAGATAAAGAAATGGAGGAAAAGGAATATGAGGAGTTAATAGATCCTGAAGATATTAAAGGCATTGTTAACATTGTAGATATCACACATACCATGACTAATCTTAATAATGGAGGTGCAACAGCAATTTATCTTAATGATGAGAAGGTAAGTGAAATAAGCAAAATTAGTGTTGAAGGCATGTCTTTTGTTGTGAATAATAAAAGGATTAATCATCCCTTTATTATAAAAGCATTGGGAGATCCAGAAAATCTTAAAAGTTATCTAGAAGAGGATAATTATATGATAAATGCTTTTCAGCAAAGAGGTATAGGATTCAAAATAGAAACATCAGAGGATTTATAAGTAAATTTTGTCATTGTAATAAAAAATATCTTCTACTAATATACTATGGTGAATAAATAAAAAGAAGGTGTACTATGGCAAATATTTTTAAGGTAGAAGGTAAAAAAAATATAGTGCTGCTAATTTCAGCTATAATTTTAACTGAAGGGGTAGGATTTTTATCTGGCTTTTTAGGTATGTACAATAAAGAAACCTATGATAAATTAATAAAACCGTCATTTTCTCCACCAGGATGTGTATTCCCAATAATTTGGGCAATACTATATTTCCTTATGGCGTTAGCTTTTTATAGAATATTACTTAGGGGAAAGGAAGGTAAAAATATAAAAAAAGCTGTAACATATTATATTATTCAGTTGGCGTTAAATTTTCTTTGGACTATTATTTTCTTTAGATTTAATCTTTATGGATTGGCCTTCATCGAACTTTTGATATTATTAGCTTTTATATTACTAACTACATTTGAATTCTATAAATATGATAAGGTCTCTGCATTTTTAATGATTCCATATATTCTTTGGGGTTCCTTTGCAGGTATATTAAATTTTTCTATATGGGCATTAAATGAAATGTAGGTAATAAAAAAAATAAGGGGCGTTTCCATAACGCTCCTTATTTTAAAAATCACTAATTAAAAATATTAAAAGCAGAAATCAAATTTGTATGTTCTGCAAAAATTTTAAAGCCTATCATCATGAGTACAATACCACCAATTAGCTCTGCATTCTTTTTTAGTAAGCATCCAAATTTTTTACCAAGATAAACTCCCATAAAACATATGATAAAAGTTACAATTCCAATTATTAATATTGATTGAATAATTGATACTTCAAAAAAAGCAAAACTAACTCCTACTGCCAATGCATCAATACTTGTTGCAATTGCAAGTATAAATAAGGTTTTATTACATAGCTCCGCTTTTTCAGTTTGGCAATCATCATCAGATTTTAATGTTTCATAAATCATTTTGCCTCCAATAAAAGCAAGCAATAAAAAAGCAATCCAATGATCAAACTTTGTTATGTAATTTTGAAAATTTATGCCTACTAACCATCCTAATAATGGCATTAACGCTTGGAAAATACCGAAATAACCGGCTATTTTTAAAGCATCTTTTATATGGACTTCCTGTAATGTAACGCCGTTAGTTATAGATACTGCAAAGGCATCCATGGATAATCCAAAGGCAATAAGTAGAATAGTGAATAAATCCAATACAAACACACTCCTTATAGATTTTATATAATAAAAAAAGACTCATGTATAACAAAAAAAGATGTTATACATGAGTCTCATTATTTAATGTAAGCCAGGCTTTAAAAAGCCAATATGTTGACTATACAACACAATTTACTGTGCCAATTACTCCCTCATAATTTAAAATATTCATTTCGTACAATGCATATTATAGTATGTTTTTATGATATTTACAATAGCTAAATGTTAAATATAAATGATATATGTTTAATTATAAAAATTAAATTATAATATTCATTGATTATTTCTCATATAAACTTATTCATATGAATAATAATTAATGAGGTGATAATATGAGTACAGTAACGAAATGTTTTTGTGGAAGTGGAAAAGAACATGATAAATGTCATAAAGAAATCAAAACAAATAGTAAGTTTGCTAAGACTTATAAGTTCTATAGAAAAATTGATAGCATAATGAATAAAAAAATAAATGAAAATTTACTTAACATTGTATGCAAAAAAGGATGTAGTGAATGTTGTTTTCAGATTTTTTCAATATCAGAGGTTGAATTTTGTATAATCGTAGATTATATAACTAAACATTTTAATAAATTGCAATTAGAAGATATTATAAAAGAAAGTTTAGAAATTAGAGAAATTTTATATAAAGATCATCCTGATTATATGAACAAATTAAATATAAATATTACGGGGATTAAACCAGAGGATTATATTTATTATGCTACGGATTCTCCAGGTAAGCTTAAAAAAGGATGTGCTTTATTAAACTCTAAAGATCAGTGTAGTATATATAAAGTTAGACCTTCAATATGTAGAACTCATGGAGTAGCATATTTTCATGAAAATTATACAAATATACTGTGTAGCAAATTTAAAATTGATGATAGTAATAGGAGCAACTTTGTAGATCTAACGGACTATAGAGAAGAATATGATGGATTATATACATTTACTAATTCAAAGAATAATTCTACAGTAATAAGAAGATTATATCCATTATTCTACTGGTTTTGCTTATTAGAAGATAAAAAAATGTCATTAAATGAATTTAAAAAAACTATTATATATAAAAGATACACTACTATGAGCGAAAGGGAGTTTTTAGATAATATGCATAGTATTACATAGTGATGGGTATTTTAAAAACTAAAGAGGTGATTTTATGCCCTATAGGGATTGGAAGATTACATTTGACAAGGATGAAAATATAGAAGAGAAAAGAAAAAAGAAAAAAGAGAATAAAAATGAAGAAAATAATAAGAAAAAAATGAATACTTTTAAATAAATTTCCTCTATTACCTCCAATTTAATATAATAAAATAATGGGTTTTTGCAGAAAATTATAGTGCAAAACAAAATAAAAAAAAATTAAGGAGGTAACACTTATGGCAAACAGAAGTTCTAATAGAGTATTAGTTCCAGAAGCTAAACATGGATTAAATCAATTTAAAATGGAGGTAGCTACCGAATTGGGATTAGCTAACTATGAATCCATGGATAAGGGTAACTTGACATCAAGACAAAATGGTTCAGTAGGTGGAGAAATGGTTAAAAGAATGGTAGAAGCTTACCAGAGAAACTTATAATTAAACAAAAGAGCTGCTCAAAATCAGTAAAGCTGATCTTGGGCAGCTTTTACTTTATATACAATCTTCAAAGTTATTTAATATAATTACTATAATCATGAGAACTAAAATCAAAAGAAAATGATAAGAAAATTTGTATAATTTACGATAAAAATATGTTATTATTATATAATAACGTAAATAAAGGAGAATTAAAGTGAAAATTACAATTGTGTGCATTATTGGAGATTATGCAATATGTAAAAATGAAGTAACTGGAGAAGTATTTAATATCCCTTTAAAAAAACTTAAAGATGTTAAAGAAGGAGATGAAATTTCTTTTGTTAACGGGAATTATATAAAAGAGGAAAAAGAGAAAGAATTAGATTGGAATAAATGCTACATATATGATGATGTAATTATAGATATAGATGACTTTACTAAGTAAATCTAAAATAGTTTGAATAAAAGACATACCTCTATGAATATATATCAATGGAGGTGTTTATAAATGAAATTAGAAATTAATACTCAATTTGGACCTGAACGTCATACTCTAAATAGTTATCAGAGTAAAAAATTTAAGGAATGGCTTGAAAATCCAAATAGCCCTAATATATTTACTTATTGGAAGTCTGGTTATAATCGGCATATGATAAAACCTCAAATAATTAGTTTAAAATATATTGAAGATTGATTTTTAGAATAATGCCCCTTTCGATGGATAAAATAATCCTATAGAAAGGGGTGTTTTATTATGCCGATAAAAGGTAAATTAAAAAATAAACAGATTAAAGCAATGGGAATAGATAGAGTAGATAATGGTGAAATAGAGCATAAAGAAGATAAAAAGAATATCAAGAATAGAAATAATAAAAAATAGAAAAGGAGGATATAGTATGGTTAAAGAGAAACAAAAACTTCCTCATGCGAAAGCTTTCAAAAGAGCTAAAAAGATGTTGGATAATAGTAAGAATATATCAGATGTACTGCAAGAAACAAACCTAAATCATAGGGATGTATTAAAGATAAAAAATGAAGATAGGTAAGAACACAAAGGAGAGTCATATTAATGATTCTCTCAGTTAGTAGGTTTACATAATTTCAATTATGTAAACTAAATAAAATGTAAACTCCAGCAATATTTATACTTTTGAAAAATATAATAAAAAAAATACTTACTTATCTCAGTTAGAAAATGTATGAACGGATATAATTAATAAAGGATTGAGAATATTTCAAAATGTTGCGCTATAACTCAATTTAATGAGGAAATGAGAGCAAATTTAAAAATAATGTAAAATATGCTTGAATTTATTATGAATATATATGTATAATGAGTATATGTTAAGCTAGAGACAATGGAAGGATGAATATTATGACTAAAAGTATGACTGGATTTGGAAGGGCAACTCATGATGACACCGTAAGAAACATCATAGTGGAAATTAAAAGTATAAATCATAGGTATTGTGATTTAAATGTAAAAATGCCTAAGAGTCTTATATCCTTAGAAGAAAGAATCAGAAATGTAATACAGGAAAAGATTCATAGGGGAAAGATAGATATATTTATTACTTTAAATACATATGATAAAAGGGACTTAAAGCCAAAGTTAAACAAGGCATTAGCAAATAATTATTATGAATGTTTAAAAGAAATTAAAAATAGTTATGAAGTTTATAATGATATTTCAATATCCCTAATAGCTAGATTTCCTGAAGTAATTACTCTTCAATATGAAGAAGATGATATAGAAGAATTATGGTCTTGTCTATCAACTCCATTAAAAGAAGCATTAGATCTCCTAATTCAGATGAGAGAGAAAGAAGGAGAAAAACTTAGAGATGATATTAAAGAGAAATGTGATAGGATTACTGCTACTTTGGATATAATAAAAGAAAAATCCCCTATGGTTCCAATAATGTATAAAGAAAAGTTGACGTCCCGAATTAATGAATTATTAGAGGATGGTAAGATTGATGAAAGTAGAATAGCTATGGAAGTAGCCATTTTTGCTGATAAAGCTTGCATTGATGAAGAAATAGTTAGATTAAGTAGCCATTTAAAACAAGTTAATGATACTCTAAATCTAAAAGAGCCTGTAGGTAGAAAACTTGATTTCATAGTTCAAGAAATGAACAGGGAAGCTAACACAATCGCATCAAAAGCCAATAATTTAGACATATCTAAATTGGCATTAGAAATAAAAAACGATATTGAAAAAATTAGAGAACAAATTCAAAATATTGAATAATATAATATTTATGTAAGTGGGAGGATTTTAATGAGTATTAAACTGATAAACATAGGATTTGGAAATATTGTTTCAGCAAATAGACTTATAGCTATTGTAAGTCCTGAGTCCGCGCCAATAAAAAGAATAATTCAAGAAGCAAGGGATAGAGGGATGTTAATCGATGCTACATATGGTAGAAGAACTAGAGCTGTTATAATAACAGATAGTGATCATGTAATATTATCAGCTGTACAGCCTGAAACAGTTGCACATAGACTATCAGTTAAAGATGATGATGAAGATGAGGTTGAAGAATAATGAATAACCCAGGTTTACTTATCGTTATTTCTGGACCCTCTGGTACTGGAAAAGGTACAGTATGCAAAGCATTATTAGATAGAAATGATTTTTGGATTTCTGTATCTGCTACTACTAGAAGGCCTAGGCTAGGTGAAGTTAATGGGAAAAGCTATTATTTTTTGTCAAAGGAAGAATTTCTTGATAAAATAAGTGAAGATGATTTTCTAGAGTATGCAGAGGTTTATGGAAATTATTATGGAACTCCTAAATCAAAAGTTATAGAAATGATTGAAAAGGGAGAAGATGTAATATTAGAAATAGATATTCAAGGAGCTTTAAAAGTAAAAGAAAATTATCCTAATGGAGTATTCATATTCATACTTCCACCTTCAATGGAAGAATTAAAAAATAGAATAACCAATAGAGGCACAGAAACAGAGGAATCTTTGATGACAAGATTTAAATGTGCTTACAAAGAAATAAATTATGTGTCAAAATATAATTACGCTGTAATTAATGATACAGTGGAAAATGCAGTTAATAAAATAGAAAGTATAGTATTAGCTGAAAAATGCAGAGTTGATAGAATAAAAAGTACAATATTAGATTCCAAGGAGGGACTTATACATGAACAACTCTATGATTAATCCATCAATTGTAGACTTATTAGAAATGGTAGATAACAGATACTCTTTAGTAGTAATGACATCTAAAAGAGCAAGACAACTTATAAATAATGAAGAACCTTTAATAGAGACTGAATTTAAAAAACCTGTAACCGTTGCAATAAATGAAATACATTCTGGTGCAATAACTTATGAAACGCTTAAAGAAGGCATAAAATAGATATGGAAAATCAAAAGACTGTAGTTATTGGAGTCACTGGTGGTGTAGCTGTTTACAAGGCTTTAGATGTTATAAGCAGATTAAGAAAAAAAGACATTGAAGTTCATGTAATTATGACTAAATCTGCCTGCGAGTTTGTTAATCCACTTAGCTTTCAAAGTTTAAGTCAAAATATGGTTGTTACAAACATGTTTGATGAACCAAAACATTGGGAGATACAACATATTTCTTTGGCTAAAAAAGCAGATTTGTTTGCAGTTATACCAGCTACTGCCAATATTATAGGTAAGGTTGCTAATGGTATAGCTGATGACATGCTTTCAACTACCATCATGGCAACAAGATCTACTGTGGTATTTGCGCCAGCCATGAATACGAACATGTATACAAATTCAATTGTTCAAAGTAATATAAAAAAATTAAGTGATCTTGGTTACAAGTTTATTGAACCTGAAGCAGGAAGATTAGCCTGCGGAGATACTGGTAAAGGTAAATTAGCCGATACAGAACTTATCGCAGAACAAATAATTAGTATGCTATATCCCACAAAGGATTTACAAGGAAAAAAAGTATTGGTTACTGCCGGACCAACACTAGCTCCCATTGATCCAGTAAGATATATAACAAATAAATCTACAGGAAAGATGGGTTATTCAATAGCTGAAGAAGCAAGAGATAGAGGGGCAGAAGTAATTTTAATTTCAGGACCGACAAATTTGAAAAAACCTTTTGGTGTGAAAACAATTCAAGTAAATACCAATAAGGAAATGTATGATGAGGTAATAAAATATTATGATAGCCAAGATATTGTAATTAAATCTGCTGCAGTAGCAGACTATAAACCTAAAAGCTACTCTGAAAAGAAAATAAAAAAATCAAGAGATGAGTTCAATTTAGAGTTTGTTAAAGATATGGATATATTAAAAAACCTTGGTGAAATTAAAAAGGAACAGATCTTAGTTGGTTTTGCAGCTGAAAGTCATGATTTAATGGAAAATGCTCAGTCTAAATTAGAAAGAAAAAATTTAGATTATATAGTTGCCAATGATATAACTGGTGATGGTATTGGATTTGCTTCAGAGGATAACAAGGTTTCAATAATATGTCGAGATGGCAATATAATTGAAACTTCAAAGGTTTCTAAAAGAGAAATAGCTAAGGAATTATTCGATGTTATATTGAAAAATATTAATAAATAGTAATTTTTAAAGGGGCAAATATTCGCAAAATGCGAAAAAGGCCTCTTTTATTTAGTATATTTAAATTTAAAAGGGTGATTGTGTGTTAAAATACGCCGGAATAGTGATTAACAGCAACTCAATTCAATTGGACAGGATATTTACTTATTCTGTTCCAGAAAAACTCTTAGGCAAAATTGAAGTAGGTATGAGGGTATACGTTCCTTTTGGCTTAGGAAATAGAAAAATAGATGGCTTTGTTATAGAATTGTATGAGGAAATTGATAGCTCTATATCATTAAAAGCTATATCAAATATTGATTATAACTTTCCGATACTAAGAACTGAAGATATAAAGCTTATGAATATAATGAGAGAAAAATATTTATGTACATACATGGAATGTATAAAAACAATTTTTCCCTCAGCTCTATTTAAAGGAATTAAAAACAAAAAAGAAAATTATTTATTTATTGGAGAGGCCTTAAATAATAAATTCTCTAAGGAGCCATATGTAGCTATATATGACTTAGTGTCAAAGAATAATGGTAAGTTAACAAAAAGTTTGTTAAGTAATAAATTTAAACTTTCTCTTTCATCAATAAACACAATGATAAAACATGGATTCTTAGTTAGTAAAGAAATAGTTATAAATAGATATAATGATAGAGAATACAAAGCTTACAAAAAGAAACAATTAAGTTTAAAGCAAAAAGAAACTATTAATTTCATATTAAATTCTAATAAGATAAACTATTTAATCCACGGAGTCACCGGAAGTGGTAAAACTGAAATATATATGAGTTTAGTAGAAGAAATGATTAATAAAAATAAGGAAAGTATTATTTTGGTCCCTGAGATTGCGTTAACTCCTCAAATGGTAGAGAGGTTTAAAGGCAGATTTGGAAAGGATATTACTGTATTTCACAGTAAGCTTTCTGATGGTGAAAAATATGATGAATGGCTTAGAGTTAAAGAAGGAAACGTTAAGGTAGCTATTGGTGCCAGATCAGCTATATTTTTACCTTTTAGCAACTTAGGGCTAATAGTAATCGATGAAGAACATGAGTCTAGTTATAAATCTGACAGCGATCCTAAATATAACGCTAGGGAAATTGCCGAGATGAAGGGTGAATTTTACAATTGTAAAATTGTTTTAGGGACAGCAACTCCTTCTATAGAGACCTATTATAGGTGTGAAAAAGGGGAAATTCAGCTCATAACATTAAACGAGAGGGCAGATGGTGCTAAACTACCAAAGATAGCTGTTGTTGACATGAGAGAAGAATTGTTAAACAACAACAAATCAATGTTCAGTAGAGAATTACTAAATGGTATAGAAGAAGCCCTAAGCAAGAAGGAGCAAATTATATTATTTTTAAACAGAAGAGGATTTTCAACTTTTGTTTCTTGTAGAAAATGCGGTTATGTTTTTAAATGTAACCAGTGCGATATAGCATTAACTTATCACTTTTCAAAGGAATATTTACTTTGTCATTATTGTGGTAGTAAACAAAGAGTTAGCAAAGACTGTCCTAAATGTGGTAGTAAATATGTGAAGTATTTTGGAGTTGGAACAGAAAAAATTGAACAAGAAGTAAAAAGACTTTTTCCCAGCAGCAGAACATTAAGGATGGACTTTGATACTACTAGAAGGAAAAATTCATATGAAGATATATATAATACCTTTAAAAATGGAAGAGCTGATATATTAATCGGTACTCAAATGATAGCCAAGGGTCTGGATTTTAAAAATGTAACATTAGTAGGTGTTATAGCTGCTGATTTATCATTAAATCTACCAGATTTTAGAGCCTCCGAAAGAACATTTCAGCTAATAACACAGGTGTCAGGTAGAGCTGGAAGAGGAGAAAAACCTGGGAATGTAGTAGTTCAAACTTATAACCCTGATAGTTATGCTATAAAATATTCAACTGAAAATAATTATAATTCTTTTTATAATGAAGAAATTAAAATCAGAAACCTTATGAATTATCCCCCATATATAGATCTCATGCTAATAAACTTATCTAGCGAAAATGAAGATATATTAATAAAAAGTATACAAAATGTTGGCATAATTTTAAAAAATTTCTTTGAAAATAATGATAGAATAGAGCTACTAGGACCATGTCCTTGTGAAATATCTAAAATAAACAATAATTTTAGATGGCAAATAATTATAAAAGGCAATTTAACTAAGGAGGAAAAAAAATATGTTAAAGAAAGAATTTATTCCTCTTTAAAAGATGTGTATAATAGTATTAGAGTTAGCATAGATGCGAACCCATTAAGTTTAATATAATATTATTTGGAGGTATAGTTATGGCATTAAGAAGTGTAAGAAAATATGGAGAAGAAGTTTTAAGAAAAAAAAGTAGACCAGTAGAAAAGATAGATGATAGATTACAGTTATTATTAGATGATATGTTAGAAACAATGTACCACAATAATGGAGTAGGCTTAGCAGCTCCACAGGTTGGGATTTTAAAAAGAGCTGTGGTAATAGATATAGGAGAAGGACCAGTATTTTTAATTAACCCTGAAATAATTGAAGAAGAAGGTACTTGTATCGATGAAGAAGGATGCTTAAGCATTCCAGGGGAAGCAGGGACTGTAAAAAGACCTTATAGAGTAAAAGTTAAAGCTTTAAATAGAGCAGGAGAAGAAATACTAGTTGAAGGAGAGGACTTTATGGCAAGAGCTTTATGCCATGAAATAGATCATTTAAATGGAATACTATTTGTAGACAAAATTATTAAAAGCGAGGAGTAATATCAATTATGAAGATAGTTTTTATGGGTACTCCAGATTTTGCAGTACCTTCTTTAAAAGCTTTAATCAATGAATTTGAAGTAGAGGCTGTATTTACACAACCTGATAGACCTAAGGGAAGAGGCAAGAAACTTGGAATGTCTCCAGTAAAAGAAATAGCAATAGAGCATAATATTAAAGTTTTTCAACCAGAAAATTTAAAGAAAGATAGAGAATATATAGAAGAGTTAAGAAATATAAACCCAGATTTTATAATTGTAGTAGCTTATGGACAAATATTATCTAAAGAAATTTTGGATATACCTAAATATGGTTGTATTAACTTACATGCATCCATTCTTCCTCGATATAGGGGAGCTGCACCAATAAATTGGGCAATTATAAAGGGTGAAAAAGAAAGTGGAAACACCACTATGTTTATGGATGAAGGATTGGACACAGGAGATATGCTTTTAAAAAGCGTATACGAAATTAAAGAAGAAATGACCTTCGGGGAACTTCATGATATGATCATGGCGGATGGAGGAGACCTTTTAATAAAGACTATAAAAGGAATATTAGAGGGAACAATAATAAGAGAAAAGCAAAAAGATGAGGACTCTTGTTATGCTCCTATGCTATCAAGGGAAACAGGACGCATAAATTGGAATTTAGATAATAAGAGTATAAATAATCTAATTAGAGGATTAAATCCTTGGCCTTTAGCTTTTACAACATACAATGATGAAATTATGAAAATATATCAATGCAAATTAATAGATGAAGAATGCAAGCATGAAGCAGGTTATATAATAGAGGTTTCTAATCAGGGTATAAAAGTAGCTACAGGTAAAGGAGCTTTATTAATACAGAAAATACAGTTCCCTTCCAAAAAACCAATGTTTGTAGAAGACTACATAAGGGGAAACAAAATACAAAAGGGGGCTGTTTTAAAATAAAGGAGGAAATTATATGTTTTATTTTGATAGTACAATGATAATTTTATTGCCAGCAATGTTGATATCACTTTGGGCTCAGATGAGAATAAATTCTACTTATGAAAAATATTCTAGATTAAAAAGTTCTAATGGTTATACCGGCGCTCAAGTAGCTAGAAGATTGTTAGATAGTCATGGACTTCATGATGTCCCAATAGAACTTGTTCGTGGAAAACTTACGGATCATTATGATCCAAGAAATAGAGTTATGAGACTCTCATCCGAGGTGTATCACGGCACATCAGTAGCAGCCATTGGAATAGCTGCTCATGAAACAGGTCACGCATTTCAACATGAAGAAAATTACTCACCTTTAGTGATAAGAAACAGTATTGTACCTGTTGCAAATATAGGTTCAAGGTTATCCTGGACAATATTTTTCGTAGGTCTTCTTTTTTCAATACCAAGCCTATTAAATACAGGAATTTATCTATTCCTTGCAGTGGTAATATTTCAACTGATTACATTGCCAGTGGAATTTAATGCGTCAAGTAGGGCAATGGATGTTCTAGAAGGAACGGGAATACTTTATGGTGAAGAAGCAGAGGGAGCAAGAAAAGTATTAAAAGCTGCTGCTATGACTTATGTAGCTGCTGCTATAACTGCGATTTCACAGTTATTAAGGTTGATCGCATTAAGTAATAGAAGAAGAGATTAATTTTAGAAAATGTATGGATTCTATCCATACAATTTTCTTTATTATATTGAAGAAATTGAGGTATAGTGATGACAGATAGCAGAAAAATAGCGTTAGATATACTCTATGATGTTTTTTATAAAAACTCCTATTCTAATATAGTATTAAATAATACTTTGAATAAGTATGATTTAAAAGATGTAGATAGAGGATTAGTTACCGAAATTGTCTACGGAACAATTAAATATAAATATTCCATAGATAAAATTCTAAGCAACTTTTTAAAAAATGATATAAATAAAACGGATAAGGAAATTTTAAATATTTTAAGAATTGGAATATATCAAATTAGATATTTAGATAAAGTACCTAATTTTGCAGCGGTTAATGAGTGTGTGGAATTAGCAAAAGAAAAATCAAAAAAAGCGTCAGGTTTGGTAAATGGCGTGTTAAGAAATTATATAAGACGAAAAGATGAAGATTTTTTTAAAGGGAATGAAGTAGAAAGACTATGCTTTGAATATTCTTTCCCAAAATGGATGGTGGATTTATTTTTAAAGCAATACGGAATTGAGTATACTGAAAAAATACTAGAAGGTTTAAATTCAAAACCCAATGTTAATGTAAGAGTGAATAACTTAAAAAGTAATTATGAAGAAATATGGGACAGATTAATAGAAAATAATTATAATGTAAAAGAGGGAGCAATATGTCCTGAGGCAATTGATATAATTAAGGGCAAAAGTATAGAAAACAATCCTTTATTTAAAGATGGGTATATTACTGTTCAGGATGAGAGTGCAATGCTTGTAGCACCTTCTATGGAACTACAAGAAGATATGATTGTTCTAGACCTTTGTAGTGCTCCTGGTGGCAAAACCACTCATATTTCTGAGATAATGAATAATACCGGTAAAGTTATGGCTTTTGATTTGCATGAAAATAAATTATCATTAATAAAGAACAACATGAATAGATTAGGAATAACAAACATTTCTTTAAATGTTATGGACGCTACTATATATAATGATAATTTAAAGGATATGGCTCAAAGAGTTTTGATTGACGTACCTTGTTCAGGTTTGGGTATAATTAGAAAAAAACCTGAAATAAAGTACACTAAACAAACTCAATCTTTAAAATCCTTAATAAAAATACAAAGAAAAATCTTAGAAAATGCTTCAGCATATGTAAAAAAAGATGGTATTTTATTGTATTCCACCTGTACACTAAATAAAGAGGAGAATGAAGAAAATATAAAATGGTTTTTAGACAAATATAAAGAATTTAAAATAGAACCTATTTACTTTGGCAATATGTCAAATTTAATATATAATGACGGTGTTGTTACTATACTGCCAAATGAAAATATGGATGGTTTCTTTATTGCTAGATTAAGAAAACAATGGTAGGTGAATATATGGAAAATATATTAGATTATTCAATAGAAGAATTAAAAAATTGGCTAGTTGATAATGGCGAAAAAGGTTTTAGAAGTAGTCAAATATTCAATTGGATTTATAAAGGTGTTTATGATTTTGATAATATGAAAAATTTATCCTCAAATGCTAAAGAATTATTAAAGAATAATTTTTACCTTAGTATACCTGAAGTGATTAAAAAAATAGAGTCTAAAGATGGGCAAACTATAAAATTTTTATTTAAATATAGTGACGGAAACATAATTGAATCCGTAGTAATGAAATATAAGCATGGTAATTCCATATGTGTATCTACACAAATTGGATGTAGAATGGGTTGCAACTTTTGTGCATCAACTATTGGTGGAATGGTTAGAAATCTTACTCCAGGAGAAATTCTAGGGGAAATATTAAGGGCATCTTTAGAAATAAATGAGAGAATTAGCAATATAGTAATGATGGGAAGTGGTGAACCATTAGATAATTTTGAAAATGTAGTTAAGTTTATAGAATTAGTAAATTCATCACAAGGACTGAATATAGGGCAAAGACATATTACTTTATCAACTTGTGGAATAGTGCCAAAAATAATAGAATTAGCTGATAAAAACATGCAAATAACTTTAGCTATATCTCTTCATGCTTCTAATGATGAATTGAGAAAAACTATGATGCCCATCTCAAATAAATATAAAATATGTGATATAATCGAATGTTGTAAATATTATATTAAAAAAACCAATAGAAGAATAACCTTTGAATATGCTTTAGTAAAAGATGTAAACGATAGTGATAAACATGCAGAAGAACTTGGGGAACTTCTCAAAGGAATGCTTTGTCATGTTAATTTAATACCAGTGAATGAAATAAAAGAAAATGGCTTAAAGAAATCTTCTGCAGAGAATATTAAACACTTTAGCAATATTCTATTAAAAAAAGGGATTGAAACTACAGTTAGAAGAGAGATGGGAGCAGATATAAATGCTGCCTGCGGTCAACTAAGGAGAAGTTATATAGAAGATAACAATATTTATAAAGGGGTGTAGTGCATGGTGGGCGTATTGTCTGATATCGGCAATTACAGGAGTGTAAATGAAGATTCTGTTGGTTATTTTAAAAGTGATAATTTTGCAATATATATAGTTGCAGATGGTATGGGCGGTCATAATGCTGGAGAAATAGCAAGTAAGTTAGCGGTAGATTCTATAATAGATTCGGTGAAGAAATTAAATTCTATTGAGGATGGAGAAAAGTTATTAGAAAGTTCTATAAAGCATGCGAATAATTTAATTTATAAACGCTCAAAGGAAAAATCCAGTTTGAGTGGAATGGGAACTACAGTTACTACTTGCCTTGTTTATGAGAATAAGATGTTAATTGGAAATGTAGGAGATAGTAGATGCTATATAATAAACAAGGACAATAATATAATAAAGATAACAAAAGATCATTCACTAGTACAACAACTATTAGACGATGGAACTATAACAGAGGAAGAGGCTGTGATTCATCCTAATAAAAATATAATAACAAGGGCTTTAGGTACAAATCCTTCTATTTTAGTTGATATATTTGCAATAAATTTAGAAGATGTTAAAAAAGTGCTATTGTGTACAGATGGATTAACTAATGATGTTACTCTTAATGAAATATATGATATAATTATTAAAAATAATTGTTGTGATGCAAGTAGATTGCTTATAGAATTGAGTAAAGAAAAAGGTGGAAGAGATAATATATCAGTTATTGTATTCGAAGGAGAGTGTAAAGATGATAGATACTTTACTGGGAAATAGGTATAAACTATTAGAAAAAATCGGTGAAGGAGGCATGGCTAAAGTATATAAAGCTCAATGCCAACTTCTTAATAGATATGTAGCTGTAAAAATTCTTAAAGATGAATTTTCAAGAGATAGTCAGTTCGTAGAAAAATTTAAAAGGGAAGCAACAGCAGCAGCTAGCCTTTCAAATAATAACATTGTAAATATATATGATGTAGGGTCACAGAACGGTGTAAACTATATAGTTATGGAATATGTGAAAGGAAAAACATTAAAAGAAGTAATATTAGAAAGAGGAATCTTAAACAACGAAGACGCAGTGGATATAGCTATTCAAATAGGGAAGGCTTTAGAATGTGCCCATAGAAATAATATAATACATAGGGACATTAAACCACATAATATACTTGTAACTGATGAAGGACTAGTTAAGGTAGCTGATTTTGGTATTGCAAAAGCAACAAATTCTGCAACAATAACAAATACTTCAAAAATTATAGGATCAGCCCACTATTTTTCCCCCGAACAGGCGAAGGGAAGTTTTGTTGATTTTAGAACAGATATATATTCTCTTGGTATAGTTATGTACGAAATGGTTACAGGAAAAGTACCTTATGATGCTGAAAGCCCAGTATCTATAGCTTTAAAACATATTCAAGAAGAGGTTATTCCTCCATCTAGAATAAACCCCTCTCTTTCAGAAGGATTTAATAATGTAATTTTAAAATCTATAGAAAAAGAAGCTATAGAGAGATATCAAAATATCGGTAACTTATTAGTAGATTTAAATAAAGTAAAAAATAATGAAGAATTAAATATCAAATTCGGTGATTTTGATAATGATAGAACTATAGTTATGGATGCTGTAAATGTAGATGAAGATGATGAAGAGGAAGAATACTTAGACTATGATGAATTAGAAGACGAGGATGAGGACCTACTTTCAATCGGTAAGAATAAAAAAATGATAATCGCTATAACTTCTGCAATTTTAGTTTTAGTTGTAGGTTTTACATCAGGATATTTTTGGTTCAACAAAGTTCTTAATAAGTCACCTAATGGTTCGAAAAAAAGCATAGCTGTTCCTAAAATTATTGGACTTAAAGAAGATGAAGCAAAGAAAAGCGTGGAAAAAGAAGGATTAGTTTTTCAGGTTGCTGGAACAGAGGCAAGTGATGAAGAAGAAGGAACAATAATTAGGATTTTCCCTATTGAAGGCACTCTAGTAAAGAAAGATTCTGAAGTTAGAGTTTATATTAGTGCAGGAAAAGACGGTGCAAAGGTACCGGATTTAAGAGAAATAGATGTAGAAGTAGCAAGGGAAATGTTGAATAAATCAAATTTAAAATTAGGTGAGCCAAGTTATAAATACGATGATACTGTACCTAAAAACTGTATAATAAGTCAAAATCCAGGCAAAGATACTATGGTTAAACCTGGAACAGTTATAGAAGTTGTAGTTAGTAGTGGACCTGAAGTAAATTATGTGTCTGTTCCAAGTTTAAATGGAAAAACACTAGAAGAAGCTAGAGGTATATTAGCTGGATTGAATTTAAAGTTAGGAACAGAAAATCCCGTTAGGACTAATGATGAGACTTTAGATGGTAAGATATTTAGACAGAGTCCAGACGTGGGCGCTCGGGTGAAAGAAGGTAGCGTTATAGATATAAGCTACTATCAGTTTGGTTCTGGAGCTCCTGGTGAAAATCCTGGGGAAATAGCTAATAATGGCGTGAATATTAATCTTAATGAAAACATAAAAAATAATATAATGGGATTATTAATAATGAAAATACTAGTATAAACAAAAATAAGAATCGGGATAATAGTTAATTAAAAGAATCTTAATATAATTTAGGAGGTAACATGCAGGGATTAATCGTAAAAGGTATCGGAGGATTTTACTATGTTAAAGTTGAAAATGGAATAGTTGAGTGTAAGGCGAGAGGTAAGTTTAGACACGATGATCTTATTCCTATGGTAGGAGATAAAGTAGAGATATTAGCTAAGGAAGGTAAAGGAACAATTGAAAAGATATATGATCGATATAATATGTTGATCAGGCCAGCTGTTGCCAACGTTACTCAAGCGTTAGTCGTGTTCTCATTAAGAAATCCTGATATAAATGAAGACTTGCTAAATAAATTTTTATTGTTATGCGATTATAGCAAACTTAAATCCATAGTATGTTTTAATAAAATAGATTTAAGTAAAGATGAGGAAGAAGAGCAAGCCATAATAAATATGGTGAAGGATGCAGGATATGAGGTGTTATTTCTCCAGGCTAAAACTGGCACAGGTATTGACCAAATAAAAGAAAGATTAAAGGACAATGTAACTGTGCTCTGTGGCCCCTCAGGGGTTGGAAAATCAACAATTTTAAATAATTTAGCGGGAAGAGAGCTTATGGAAACAGGAAACATAAGTGAGAAACTAAAAAGAGGAAAACATACAACTAGACATAGTGAATTAATAGAATTATATGATGGGTATATTGTAGACACACCTGGATTTTCATCTTTAAGTAGTGACTTTATATCAAAAGAAGAGCTTCAATACTGTTTTCACGAGTTTAATGATTATTTAGGTGAATGTAAATTTTCAAGTTGTGTTCATCATAAAGAACCTGGTTGTAATGTAAAAAAGGCAGTGGAGAGCGGAAATATAAATAAAATGAGATATGATTTTTATATAAAAATGTTAGAAGAAAAATTAAAGGAGAGGATATACAAATGATTAAAATAGCGCCTTCAATACTTTCATCAGATTTTTCTAGACTGGGAGAGGAAGTTAAAAAACTAGAAACTTATAAAGCAGATGTAATTCATATCGATGTTATGGACGGAAGATTTGTACCAAACATTACTTTCGGTATGCCTGTTATAAAAAGTATTAGAGGTTTAACAAGCCTCCCTTTTGATGTTCACTTAATGATAGAAGAGCCTAGCAGATATATTGAAGATTTCGTTAAAGCAGGTGCTGATATTATTACTGTACATTATGAAGCAGATAAACATATTGATAGAACAATAAATTATATTAAAAGTTTTGGAATAAAGGCAGCAGTAGCATTAAATCCTGGTACACCAGTCAGTGTAATCAAAGACTTAATTCCTTCTTTAGATATGGTTTTAATCATGTCTGTTAATCCAGGGTTTGGAGGACAAAAATTTATACCTTATGCATTAGAAAAAGTAAAAGAGCTAAATAAATTAAGAAATGAATTTAATAAAGATTTAGTTATAGAAGTAGATGGTGGTATTGATGCCTCAAACATTAAAGAAGTAGTAGAGAGTGGAGCTCAATGGCTTGTTGCAGGCTCAGCAGTATTTAAAGGCGGCAATATAGAAGAAAATATAAGTAAATTAAAAGAGGCAATAAAATGAAAACATTAATTGTTTCTGGAGGACAACCTCCATCACTTCAGTTATTAAATGAAGAGTTATTAGACACGGATTATATAATTTGTGCAGATAAAGGTGGAGAAGTATTATATAAATATGGAATAGAACCTGATATTATAGTAGGAGATTTTGATTCTATAGATAAAAATACTTTAAATTATTATAAAGAAAAACACATTATAGTAGATTCCTTTCCAGCAGAAAAGGATTTTACTGACTCTTATGCTGCCTTAGAAAAAGCCTTAGCTATAGGCAGTAGTAAAATCGCATTTTTAGGCTGTACAGGAAGCAGATTAGACCATATGTTAGGCAACCTAGGACTGCTATATCGTTGTTTAGATAATAAAGTAGATTCTTATATTAAAGATAGTCACAACCTAATTAAGTTAATAAATAAATCTTGCATAATTAAACCTAATGGATATAATTATTTTTCATTAATTAGTTATGGAGCCTCTGTCACTGGAATAACCCTTACAGGAGCTAAATATCCTTTAAATAAGTACACTTTAAAGCTAGGAGAGTCTTTAGGAATATCTAATGAATTTAATGAGCCACAAGTTGAAGTACAGTTAGAGGAAGGACTATTACTTTTAATACAAAGCAAGGAATAAGTTTAGCAACTTTTTTAATAGTAGGCATATAATAATAGCATAAGTAATTTTGGAAGGGATAATAATGTAAAGAATGAAAAAGAAAGTTAAATCAAAGTTGGGACTAATTATTGGTTCCATAGGGATGGGAATAGTAGTAACATTTATTATCCCTATTTGGGGATGGATAATCGCTGTAGGTGTAGGACTAATATATCTTGGCTGGTGTTTAATTCAGCAATACAAATAGTGGCGAGGTGTGTCTTATGAAGATTGTGGCTATAAAACTTCCTAAATTCTTATCTTCAATAATAAAATTTATACTAAGAAAATAAAATAATACTTAAAAAAAATGCAATTGAAATCAATTGCATTTTTTACTTATATAGCACGTTGAACCTTGCCAGAACGTAGGCATCTTGTACAAACATGTATAGTTTTAGGTGTTCCCTTAACTATTGCCTTTATTCTTTTTAGGTTTGGAGCCCAAGTTCTTTTTGACTGACGGTGTGAGTGGCTGTATTGAACTCCAGCTACTACGCCTTTTCCACAAACTTCACATTTCCTTGACATTAAAAACACCTCCTTTACAAATTGACAAGAGTAAAATCTTCTCAATTCGGACGTATATTATTCTATCATAACTAACATAATTTTTGCAATAGCAATCTATCATTTAATTCAAGAATATAATACAATTATCATATATTTCCTTGAATAAATTCCATATTTAATATAAAATAGGTTTAAGGCTTTAAGCATAAGGAGGGTTAACTATGATAGGAAACATTTCTAATAATTATGGATATATTAATTTCTCTGAAGAGGTATTAGGAAATATAATTGGAGTGTCTACAATGGAGTGCTATGGTGTAGTTGGTATGGCATCTAAAAATGCTACTGACGGATTATGGGAATTGCTAAAAGGTGAAAGTCTAAGTAAAGGTGTTAAAATAAATTCAAAAGATAATAAATTATTTATTGAATTATATATAATAGTTGAATATGGCACAAAAATATCTGTTATAGCAAGCAACATAATTCAAAAGGTAAAATATACTGTAGAAAACTACACAGGATTAAAGGTTTCAAATATAACAGTAAATGTGCAAGGTGTTAGGGTCTAAGGAGGTAGCTAAGAATGGAATACTTAATGATTAATGGACATCATTTTTACAATATGATGATAAACGGAAGTAATAAGCTTGAAGAAAGTAAAGACTATGTTAATTCTTTAAATGTTTTTCCAGTGCCAGATGGTGACACTGGAACTAATATGTCAATGACATTTAAATCAGCAGTTTCTGAAATAAAAGGTATGGACAATGAACCAATAGGAGTTATTGCGAAGAGCCTTGCTAAAGGTGCTTTAATGGGAGCAAGAGGAAACTCAGGAGTAATATTATCTCAAATACTTAGAGGAATAGCAAAAGGATTAGAAGATAAGACTGAAGTTAATTCAGAAGAATTAGCTAATGCATTTTTAGAAGGTTCAAAGTCTGCTTATAAGGCTGTTATGAGGCCAACAGAAGGAACCATTTTAACTATTGTAAAGGCAGCTGGAGAAGCAGCTATTAAAAGTAAACATAAGGATATTAAAAGCCTTATGGAAGAGGTGTGCTCTTATAGTAAGATAACTTTAGATAAGACACCTGAAATGCTACCTGTCCTCAAACAAGCTAAAGTTGTAGATGCTGGCGGGGCAGGATTACTTATTATTTTAAAAGGAATGTACGAAGTATTAGATAAGGATTTAAAATCTTTATCTATAATTGAGTCCACTAATGAGTCAACTAGTGAATCTAAAATTAAGGATTTTGGAGAACAAAATATAGAGTTTGGATACTGTACAGAATTCTTTGTAGTATCACATAATATTGATATAGATGAATTTAAAAATGATATAGCACAGCATGGTGACTCAATGCTAGTTGTAGGAGGAGAAGGATTAGTTAAAGTACATATTCATACCAATGATCCAGGATTAGTTTTATCTAAAGCAATAAAACTAGGTTCTCTATCAAAAATTAAAATAGATAATATGAGAGAACAGCATAAACATATTATGGAGGAATCCGAAAATATTATAGAAGAAACAAATGAGGAAAAGAAAGAATTTGCCTTTATTTCTGTGGCATTAGGAGAGGGAATTAAGAATATCTTCACGGATTTAGGTGTTGACTTCGTTATAGAAGGTGGTCAGACTATGAATCCTAGTACAGAGGATATTTTAAATGCTGTAAATAAGATAAATGCTGAAAATATATTTGTTTTACCAAACAATAAAAATATAATAATGGCAGCAACTCAAGCAGCAGAATTATCTGATAAGAAAGTATTTGTAATACCTACAAAAACAATACCACAAGGAATTACTGCGATTACTGCTTTTAATGGAGAGGTTGAAGCAGAAGAAAATGTTAAAAGCATGGAAGAGGCCATTTCAAATGTAGGAACTGGATCCATCACTTATGCCGTTAGAGATACAGAAATGGATGGAAAGGTTATTAAAGAAGGGGATATAATAGGATTAGTTGAGGGTAAAATAAAAGAAACTGGTAATGATATCTTTGAGGTTTGCAGAGATTTAATTAAATCAATGGTTAATGAAGATGCTGAGCTTATTACAATTTTCTACGGTGAAGATTGTAATGAAGAAGAAGTTCTTAAATTTGTTGATGAGTTAGAAAATGAATACGAAGATTTAGACATTCAATGTTATAACGGAAAACAACCTTTATATTATTTCATTTTTTCTGTAGAATAAATAATGAACTTATATATAATAAATTATCATCTATTATAAAAAAAGCCACAAGGCTTTTTTTATTTAAGAGAAGTGTAAGTGGAGTGATATTATGGATGTATATAGCAATGTTAGTTATGTAAAAGGTGTAGGACCTAAGACAAAAAAAGTCTTAGAAGATTGTGGTATTTATACTGTAATGGATCTACTTCTCTATTTTCCAAGAGATTATAAAGAATACAATAAATGTAATAATTTTAATGATGGAAAGGATAAAGAAGAAGTTATAGTTATATGTAAAGTCATAGATATAAAAAAAGACATACGAATACCTGGAGGAAAAACAATCACCACTATTATATTTACAGATGGAAATAATAATATAAAATGCAAATGGTTTAATCAGCCTTATATTAAAAACAGCTTTATATTGAATAATGAATATACTTTAAAAGGAAAAATAAATGTATACAAAAATGAAAAAATACTAACTAATCCTAAAGTTTTAAAAGAACAACTTTTAGAAAATGAAGAAAGCATAGAACCTGTTTACTCTTTAAAAAACGGAATAACTAATTCTACATTCATGAAATTAATTAATGAAGTATTAAAGAAAGTAGAAATAGAAGAAAATCTACCTAAATGGATAATAGATAAGCATGACTTTATAAATTTAAACGAAGCAATCAGTAATATACATTATCCTAAAAATAAAACAGAATTATTTGAAAGTAAAAGACGCTTAAAATATCAAGAGCTTTTTACTTACTCTTTAAAAATAGCTATGTTGAAAAATATGAGAAATAATTCTAAAGGTATATCTTTTAACATATCGGATAGCTTAAAAAACTTAAAAGAGAATTTACCTTTTCAATTAACAGAAGCACAAAACAAAGCTATAAGAGAGATTTTAATTGATCAAAAGAAAGCTGTAGTTATGAACAGATTAGTACAAGGAGATGTAGGAAGTGGAAAAACCATCGTGGGAATAATTTCCGCATTCAATATAATAATGAATGGATATCAAGTAGCTTTTATGGCACCTACAGAAATATTAGCTCAGCAACATTTTGAGGAAACGAATAAAATTTTAAAAGATTTTAATCTTAATATAAAGTTATTATGTGGTAATATAAGTGCAAAAGAAAAAGCGGAGATAAAAAAGGACTTAAAAGATGGGAGAGTACATATGGTAATAGGTACTCATGCTCTTTTAGAAGATGATGTTGAGTTTAATAATTTGGGATTTATAATTACTGATGAGCAACATAGATTTGGTGTGACGCAGAGAAGCAAACTTATTAATAAAGGTGAAAATCCAGATACTTTAGTTATGACAGCTACACCAATTCCTAGAACATTGGCTTTATATTTATATGGTGACTTAGAAGTCTCAATTATAGATCAATTACCACCAGGAAGACAAAAAATTGATACATATTTTATAAAGGCTAATGAAAAAAATAGAGCTTATTCTTTTGCTTTAAAAGAAATAAAAGAGGGTAGGCAAGTTTATATTGTATGTCCTTTAGTAGAAGAAAATGAAAATTTAGAACTAACTTCTGTAGAATATTTATATGAGGAATTAAATAATAAATATTTTAAAGATATACCTATGGCTATATTGCATGGTAAAATGCCTTCTAAAGAAAAAAATAATATAATGAATGAGTTTAAAGAAGGGAAAATAAAGGCTTTAATAGCTACAACAGTAATAGAAGTTGGAGTTAATGTCCCTAATGCTACTTTAATGATAATAGAAAACGCAGAAAGATTTGGATTAGCCCAGCTTCATCAGCTAAGAGGTAGGGTTGGTAGAGGAAGTAAAAAATCCTATTGCATATTGGTAGGAGAAATTAAAAGCGATATAACTAAGAAAAGAATGGAAACTATGATAAAGAGCAATGATGGCTTTTTTATTGCAGACCAGGATTTTAAATTAAGAGGCAGTGGAGAAATTTTTGGTTTCAAACAGCACGGTACTGAAGAATTTCTATTATGCAACATAATAGATGATATTGAAGCTTTTAAGCTGGCTCATGAAGATGCAAAATTAATATGGAGAAGTGACAATTCCTTAGATAAAAATATCATCAAATATATAATGAAAAGATTGGAAAGTAATGCAAGATATATATGCTTTAATTAATATTGTTTTTACTCTTAATAATTACATGTTTATTGTTTTATGATTTTGGTTAATATAATATTACACCAAAGGTTTAACACAAACAAAAAAATCGGAGGTGTTCACCATGGGAGACGGAGCGAAATGGGAAATTGAAGAGGATATACCAGGAGCGTAGGTTCGCTTCTCACTATGTTTTGTGAGAAGCATCTAAATTAATTAAGGTATAAACAGATTAGTTTACCAATATTAGTTCTGTATTTAATCACATGGTAAAGTAATAAAGATAAAGGGGAGGATTTATTCCTCCCTTTTGTCTTGTATTAAATATCTTTGTATTAAATATCTAAATTTGTCTTATATAAAATATCTTTGTATTAACTATTCAAATATGCTAAAATATTATAAACAATAAATTAAAGACTTCAGGATTTTACACAAGGAGGAAAAAAATATGAGAATAATTTCAGGTCTTGCTAAAGGAAGAAAAATATTATCACCAGAAGGAATGGGAACAAGGCCAACATTAGATAGAGTAAAGGAAAATATATTTAATATAATTCAAAACGATGTACACGATAATACTATAGCCGTAGATTTATTTTCAGGAACAGGAAGCTTAGGATTAGAAGCAGTAAGTAGAGGAGCTAAAAAATGCTATTTAATTGATAAAGGTGACGTGACTTTTAAATATTTGAAAGAAAACGTTAAGAATTTAAACTTTGAAGATAAATGTGAATGTTTAAATATGAGTGCCTATGATGCATTAAAATTGTTTTATAAAAAAGGAATTGTATTTGATTTAATATTTATAGATCCTCCTTATTTAAAAGATATGATACCACCTGCAATTGAAGATATTGATCAAAATAACCTATTAAATAAAGATGGCTTAATAGTTACAAAAATAGATTCAAGCGAGGAAATATTTTTAGGAACAGATAACATAAAACTAACTAATCATAGAAAATATGGTAATACAACAATTTGTTTTTATAGATACAAGGAGGATTAAAAATGAATATTGCAGTTTACCCAGGTAGCTTTGACCCAATAACTAATGGACATTTAAATATAATAGAAAGAGCTGCCACAATATTTGATGAAGTTATCGTTATTGTTCTAGTTAATCCAGATAAAAAAGGATTGTTCTCCATAGATGAAAGAGTTGAACTAATAAAACGAGTTACCAAGCATATCCCTAACGTTAAAGTCGAAAGCTTTAGTGGTTTGTTAGTAGATTATATGAATAAAAGTAATATAAAAGTAATAATTAAAGGTCTAAGAGCAATATCAGATTTTGAATATGAATTTCAAATGAGTTTAATTAATAAAAAGTTAAATCCACACATAGAAACATTATTTATGATGACTTCCTCTGAATATTCATATTTGAGTTCATCCTCAGTAAAGCAAGTTGCTGCCTTTAGAGGATGCATTAAAGATTTAGTACCTGATGAAATAATTGAAGACATTATGCTAAAATTTCGTGGCAAGTAGGAGGTATTATAAATGGATGTAATTAAATTATTAGATTATCTTGCAGATATTGTTGAAACTTCCTCAAAGGTTCCTATGACGGGGAAGGTTATGATAGACAAAAAAGAGGTTTTGGATGTTATAGATAAAATAATGACTCACTTACCCGAAGAATTTAAAAAAGCTAAATGGGTGTATGAGGAAAAAGAAAAAATTTTAAGCGAGGCTGTTAGAGAGGCTGAAACTTTAAAAAAAGAAAATATAGAGTTATTAAAAAGACAAATAGAAAATCATGATATTACTAGAGAAGCTAAAATGAGAGCTGAAGAGATAATATCTTCAGCCCAAAGAGATGCAAAGGTAATGAGACTAGGAGCAAGGGATTATGCTCATGAAATTCTATGCCAATTAGAAAAAGAGCTTACTGAAAATAGTGATAAAATGTTAAATAATCTCCAAATGGAAATGGGAAACTATTATAAAGCTATAACTTCTGATATTAATACTACTACTGAAGTAATTAGAGAAAATATTAAAGAATTGAAAAATATGAACAAGTAGTAAGTATTAAAATTGTTTCTTAAATCTATAAATAATATTAGGTAATATTAATATAAATATTATTGCTAAAAATATCATTGAATTTATATTATTTGGAGAAGCAGAGCTAAACGTTGGAAGGCTTTTAGGAGCTAATATTAGTTTATATAGTACATAAGAGCATATTGAGCTAAAAATTCCTTGAAATATTTTATATTTACTATAGTTCCATAGAGAAAAGCCGTGCTTGCTCATAAAAGAACCACATTGCCAAATAATACAAATTCCACTAAAACCTAATAGAAAACCAATAAAGAGTACTTTTACTCCGTTATCTAAGCTAGTAGAAGCTATAATATTACATCCATTTGTCATTTCAACCATTCCAAAAGTTAAACCCTCTAATATTGCAGGGTCAATTTTAAATAGAGAACTTAAATTTTTTAAAATAGTATTGATTGCAATACTATTTTTTAATATGTTCGATATTATGGTAAAGATAATTATGAAACCACCGATAGAAAGAGAAGTATTTATTGAGTTCTCTATGGAATTTTTAAGTATGTCCCCAAAATTTTTTATCTTATGAGTAGTAGAGACATGTTTTTTCTTATTTATGTAATTAAGAGGTTCTCCTCTAATAATAAAAGAGATAAGAAAACATGAAAGATAATTTCCTAATAATAGTATATATCCTAAGTTTTTATCATTTAACATAGCTACACCTACTGATCCAACTATAAATAGCGGACTAGCATTAGAAGCAATATTAATCAACCTACTGCATGTTTTATAATCAATTATTTTTCGTTCATATAGCTCACAAGAATATTTTGCACCTAGAGGATACCCACATAACAAACTTACTAATAATACAAAACTACTCTCTTTTGGGAGCCTTAATGGATAGCATAATACTTTACCAAAAATCTTTGAATACAAATCGATGCCATTAAAACTCATAATAATATTAGTTATTATCAAAAATGGAAATATAGAAGGAAAAACCTTATAAAAAAATAGTTGGCTTCCTAATAAGGAGCCTTTTATACATAAATCAGGATTAGTTATAAAATTTATAATTATAAATGAACATAATAAAATAATTAATATAGACTTATCTTTAAGCAAGAAGTATAGTAGGGCAAAACCTAGTATTAAGCCAAGGTATATTAATAATATCAAAATAAAACTCCTTTAATAAATGATTTATATTATATATATTTAAAGGAGCTTTATTTATTACATTATATTGTACTAATATTAATCTAAAATTATAGGCATGTTTTTAAAGTCACTTAATGGATTGCAATATTTATTAATAAGACTATAGCATTTAGTGGCTTTTATGTCTAAGTGAAGAGTAGGACTTATTTCTTTAGGCATTTTAGTATATAGAGGTATGGATGATTTCTTTTTCATTGTTTTTAAAATCTCACTACCTTTTTTATTAAATCCCAGTATTCGAGCGTAAGGGCAAGGCTCTTTCCTTAGAGAGTAAGTATCTATAGTATCAAAGCCTATAAAGTATTGACATAATATTCTACTTATTCTAGTGTAGGTATATCTTTTTGTTTTAATATTAAGCATAGTATCATCCAGTGAAGCACTTTCATTTAACGACCGATAAATCCTATTATGTAGCCCCTCAGATACATCAGGTAGATTCTCTAATCCATCTCCTACGCTAAAATATTTATGCTTGATAAAAGGTAACATCTCTTCTTCAAAAGGAAAGGAGTGGTTTAAATCTTTAAGCTCCATTAATATGTTTAAAACGCTTTTCGGCATATGATTTTCAAGTTCTTTTAAGTTCCCAGAATTTTTGATATGATTTCTTATGGCAGATGCACTGGAAAATTTATCCTGCAAATCCATAGAATTATAAGTTCCGCCTTCTCTTTTAATAGTATAAGGAGTAATATTGCTATTTATTTTTAATAAACTTTTGCAGTATTCTACTGCCAAAATGTTATTAGCAGTATCTAATAAATTGTTAAATTGAAGACAATGTTTCTCTTCTTTTGCGAAATATGAATGCAAAGCATTAGCTCTCGCTACAGGAAATGTGACCCCATTATCTAAATTTTCTTTTAAATTCTCTTTGAAAACTCTAGGTTCTTCTAACAAAACTTTTGCTATATTAAAAATTGACGATATATCTCCGCTTTCACTTCCAAAGCATAGATTGTTAACAACGCCTATTGAATCAAGTAAGGTTACCCCTCCAAAAGCAAAAAATTCTGCTGAGGAAAGACTATATAGCACAGGTAATTCAATTACCAAATCTACACCATTTAATAATGCCATCTTTGCTCTGGTCCACTTGTCTACGAGCGAAGGAGTACCTCGCTGAACAAAGTTACCACTCATAACAGCAATTATGCCATCAGAAGAAGTTGTCTCTTTAGATTTTTCTATATGATATAAATGTCCATTATGTAATGGATTATATTCCACTATAATTCCAGTTATATTCAAATTTATTCCTCCATTCATAATATTTAAACTAATTTCTGCTAATAATATTATAAGTGATTTGTAACAGGCATTCAAAGGTTTGATATATTATTAACACTTTTATGGATATAAACTATACTTTTGAAAGAATATTGTGTAAATAATACGTACATAAAAAGCATTTGTGTATAAAAAAATTTAATAATATACTTGAAAAGAGTACATAAAAAGTCTTATATTATATATGTGTGTAGTAATATTATAACCGAGAGGAGAATTTTTAATGAAGTTAATGGATGAAATTTGGCAGAAGGCCAAATCTAACAGAAAAAGAATTGTACTTCCAGAAGGTGAGGAAGAAAGAAATATTAAAGCTTGTGAAATGATTACAAAAAATGGCCTTGCTGATGTAGTGTTAGTAGGAAATGAATCTAACATAAATAAAATGGCAAGTGAATTAGGCGTTAGTGTTGAAGGAGCTGAGATAATTGATCCTGCTACTTCTGAAAAAACAGCTGAATATGCAAAAGTTCTTTATGAACTTAGAAAAAATAAAGGGATTACCTTAGAAAAAGCAGAAAAAATAATTCAAGATCCATTATATTTTGGAACTATGATGGTTAAACTAGAAGATGCGGATGGAATGGTTTCTGGTGCAATACATACAACCGGAGACTTATTAAGACCAGGACTTCAAATAGTTAAAACAGCTCCAGGAACATCCGTTGTTTCAAGTACATTTATAATGTATGTTCCTGGATCTAATTATGGAAAAGAAGGTTTACTTCTTTTTGCAGACTGCGCTGTTAATCCAAACCCAAACGCAGAAGAATTAGCTTCAATTGCGATATCAACTGCAGAAACTGCTAAAAAATTATGTGGAATGGAACCAAAAGTTTCAATGCTCTCATTCTCTACAATGGGAAGCGCGCAACACGAATTAGTTGATAAGGTGAGAACTGCAACAGCATTAGCAAAAGAACAAAGACCTGATTTAGATATTGATGGAGAACTTCAGTTAGATGCATCAATTGTACAATCAGTAGCTAGCTTAAAGGCACCAAATAGCCCAGTAGCTGGAAAAGCTAACGTACTTGTATTCCCTGATCTACAGGCAGGAAATATTGGATATAAATTAGTGCAAAGATTTGCAAATGCAGAAGCTATAGGACCAATAACACAAGGTTTTGCTAAACCTATAAATGACTTATCTAGAGGATGTAGCGCAGAAGATATAGTAAACGTTGTAGCTGTTACAGCTGTTCAAGCTCAGTAATTAAAATAAACATTTTTGAAATCAGGAAGGAGAATATCAATTGAAAATATTAATAATAAATTGTGGAAGTTCATCATTAAAATATCAGTTAATAGATATGACAAGTGAAAATGCACTTGCTAAAGGATTAGTAGAAAGAATAGGTATAGAAGGCTCAATACTTACTCAAAAGGCAAATGACGAAAAATATATAATAGAACAACCAATGAAAGATCATAAAGATGCTATAAAATTAGTTTTAGGTGCTTTAATTGACGAAAAACATGGAGTTATAAAAGATATGTCTGAAATTTCAGCAGTAGGACATAGAGTTGTTCATGGTGGAGAAAAATATGCAAACTCTGTTTTAATTGATGATGAAGTTATGAAATCATTAGAAGATTGTGTAAAATTAGCTCCACTGCATAATCCACCAAATATAATAGGAATAAACGCATGCAAAGGCTTAATGCCAAATACTCCTATGGTTGCAGTATTTGATACAGCTTTCCATCAGACTATTCCAGAGCATGCTTATATATACCCTATACCATATGAACTATATAAGAAATATGGAGTAAGAAGATATGGTTTCCACGGTACATCTCATAGATTTGTATCAATGATGGCAGCAGAACTTATGGAAAAGGATATAAAAGATTTAAAAACAATAACTTGTCACTTAGGAAATGGTGCAAGTATTTGTGCTGTTGACGGCGGCAAATCTATAGATACTAGTATGGGATTCACTCCTCTTGAAGGAATAGCTATGGGAACAAGATCTGGTAATATCGACCCAGCAATTATACCTTTCTTAATGAAAGAATTAAATATGTCCATTGATGAAATTAATGACATGCTTAACAAAAAATCAGGTGTTTATGGAGTTTCAGGAGTAAGCAGTGACTTTAGAGATATAGAAGAAGCTGCTGAAAAAGGAGAACATAGATCTCAATTAGCATTAGATATATTCCATAACGGAGTTAAGAGATTTATTGGATCATATGCAGCTTTAATGGGCGGAGTTGACTGCATTGTATTTACTGCAGGCTTAGGAGAAAATTCAGCTGCAAGCAGAAGCGAAATATGTAAAGGTCTAGAATTCTTAGGATTCAAAATAGACGAAAAGAAGAACAATGAAGGAAGAGGATTCTCTAAAGTAATTAGCACTGAAGATTCAAAGGTAAAAGTTTATGTAATACCAACAGATGAAGAGTTAATGATTGCTAGAGATACTAAAGAAATTGTGGAAAAATAAATAAATCTTGACTTTTAATCATCATCTTTATATAATAAATTGTGGCTATAACATTGAGGTGAGTAATATATGATAGTTGATTTATCCGATTTATTAAAAAAGACAATTACTAAAAAGGATATAGATATTACCATGGAGGAAAAGGGATTCTATGATGGTATTGAATACATAGCATTTCTAAAGCCTATTAAATTTGAAGGTGAATTTAATTTAATAGAAGATACAATAAGCCTTAATGGTACTGTCACAACCACACTTGAACTTACATGTTCGAGATGCTTAGCTAAGTTTGCTAAGGAAGTGGAAATTCCTATTGAGGAAAAATTATCTAAAGAGGAAAATAAAGATGATGATTACATCTTTATTGAAGGTGATGTCATTGACATTACTGAAATAATAGAGAATAATATTATTGTATCATTACCAATTAGAAGACTTTGTAATGAGGAATGCAAGGGTTTATGCCCAAATTGTGGAGTAAACCTTAATAATTCTGCATGTAATTGCGGAGAAAATGACATTGACCCGCGATTAGCAAAGCTTAAAAATTTCTTTTCATCTAATTAAGGAGGTGTTTACTGTGGGAAATCCAGCGAGAAAAACTTCAAAATCTAAAAGAGATTCAAGAAGAGCTCAAACTTTCAAATTAAGTGCACCAGGAATAGTAGAATGTCCTCAGTGTCACGAAATGAAGCTTGCACATAGAATATGTAAAAGCTGTGGATATTATAAAGGTAAAGAAGTTGTTTCAACTGAAAAATAAAGAAAGTCTTTGGACTTTCTTTTATTTTTTTAAATTATTTTGTATTGTAATTACTAAATTTTTGATATATAATTTTGACCTAGAGAAGCATGATTTCTTTTGAAAGGATGTGAACCTTTATGATAATTGCAGTGGATGGCATGGGAGGAGATTTTGCACCGAAGGAAGTTGTTGCAGGTTGCGTTGAAGCTATAACGGAATTTGAAGACATAAAAATAATAATTACAGGAAATGAAGAATTAATTCTTAAAGAGTTACATAAATATAAATACGACACAAATAAAATATCAGTCATAGATGCTAAAGAAGTTATAGATCCAAATGAATCTCCCGTTATGGCTATTAGGAGAAAAAAAGATTCAAGCTTAGTTAAAGCATTAAATTTAGTTAAAGAAAAGAAGGCAGACGGCATTATTTCTGCTGGAAGCACAGGAGCTTTTATGGCAGGATCACTTTTTATAGTAGGAAGAATAAAAGGAATCGATAGGCCTGCATTAGCGCCTGTTATGCCTGGTAAAAATGCTCCTTTCATGGTTATAGATGTAGGGGCTAACGCAGAGTGTAAACCTAAGAACTTACTTCAGTTTGCATTAATGGGCAAAATATACTTTGAAAAGATTTTAAAAGTTGAAAATCCATCAGTTGGTTTAATAAACATAGGAACAGAAGAAGAAAAAGGAAATGAACTCACAAAAGCTACTTATCCATTACTTAAGGAATCAAGATTGAATTTTGTGGGCAATATAGAACCTAGAGAGATTCCTAAAGGAGATGTAAATGTTTTAGTTTGTGATGGATTTACTGGCAATACTGTTCTAAAAATGTTTGAGGGCACTGCTGCTACTTTATTCGATGTTATAAAAAATGAAATAACAAGTTCAACTTTGGGTAAAGTTGGCGGACTATTATTAAAACCAGCCTTTAAAAACATAAAGAAAAAATTTAATTACAAAGAATATGGAGGAGCAGCTTTTTTAGGCGTAGATGGAATATGTATTAAAGCTCATGGCTCTTCTGATAGTTTAGCTTTTAAAAACGCAATAAAACAATGTATAATTTTCCATAATAATAACATCATAAGTAATATTAAAGAAGAAATTATAAAGTCAAATGATATCCAAAATATTGACGCTATGGATATTATGTAATATTATCTAAATATATGATTTTTCGGGGAGGTGAAATTAATGATATTTAAAAAAGTTAAAAATATAATTTCTGAACAATTAGGAATAGACTCAGAAGAAATTACAATGGAATCTTCATTTATAGATGATTTAGGAGCAGATTCACTAGATGTTGTTGAATTAATAATGGCATTAGAAACTGAATTTGATTTAGAAATACCAGATGAAGAGGCTGAAAAAATTTCCACAGTTGGCGATGTGGTAGATTACATAAAGGCTAATGTTGAAGAGTAATTAAAGTCCCCGTATTAAACGGGGCTTTAAATTTATATTTGGTTATTAGTTTATTATTGAATTAGCCATAAATTATTAATAATATGTCAAATTGAATAATAAACTCTGGAAAAGGAGTTAAGTTAAATATGGACAAAAGAAGACAAGTTAAAGAAATAGAATATAAATTAGGAGTTATATTTAAAAATGAAGATTTACTTTTTACCGCTATAACTCATAGCTCCTATGCAAATCAAAAGAAAAACATTGAGTTTAATGAACGATTAGAGTTTCTTGGAGACTCTGTATTACAGTTGGTAATTACAGAATATCTATATATCAATTATCTAGATAAATCTGAGGGAGAACTATCTAGAAAAAGAGCTTTGATAGTTTGTGAAAATTCACTGTTTGATATTGCTCAAAAATGGCAATTAGGTAGATACATAAACATGAGTAGAGGCGAAGAGTTAACAGGTGGGAGAGAGAGAGTATCAATTTTAGCTGATTGTGTTGAAGCTATAATAGCTGCTATTTATTTGGATAGAGGCATAGATTTTATAAAACCTTTTATACTATCTAATTTTAGAGTCATAATTGATAGAGCGATGAGTGATGAAATAGTATTAGATTATAAAACTAAGCTTCAAGAAAAATTACAGGAAAATGGTGAGATTAATATAAATTATAATTTAGTAAAATATGAGGGACCTCCACATAGACGAAAGTTTTATACAGAAGTAATGATTGAAGATAAAATATTAGGAGCAGGTACTGGTTATAGCAAAAAAGAAGCTGAACAAAACGCAGCTAAAGAAGCAGTAAAGAACATGGAGGAGAAAAATGAATAAAAAACATTATATAATTCCTATTTTCGTGCCTCACGAAGGCTGTCCACATAATTGTGTGTTTTGCAACCAAGATGCTATAACTGGTAATGTAATTAAGGTAGACGAAAAATATGCTGAAGATACTATAAATACATATCTAAATACTATAGATAATAACAATTCAATTATCGAGGTTTCTTTCTTTGGAGGTACTTTTACAGCTATAGATATTAATAAGCAGAGGAAGTTGTTAAGTGTAGCTAAAAGATATAAAGATGCTGGACGTATACGATACATAAGACTATCAACTAGACCAGATTATATAGATAATACTATATTGGACAACTTAAAAAGCTATGGTGTAGATATTATTGAATTAGGTGTTCAGTCTATGGATGATGAAGTGTTAAAACATTCAGGACGAGGACATACAGAAAAAGATGTAATAAGAGCCTCTCAACTTATAAAAGAGTATGGATTTACATTAGGGCATCAAATTATGCTAGGGCTTCCAATGGATAACTTTAAAAAAGACATAGAAACTACGGAAAAAATAATAAATTTGAAACCAGATTTATGTAGAATTTATCCTTCACTTGTAGTTAAAGACACTCCTATGGAAGTTATGTACAGGAATAAAACCTACGTACCATATACCCTAGGAGAAGGGGTAGAAATATCTAAGATTATATATATAATGCTAGTAGCTAATGGAATTAATGTTATAAGAGTTGGATTACAGCCTACAGAAGAAATAAATGTTGGAAAAGAGATAGTAGAAGGACCTTTCCATCCTGCCTTTAGAGAATTAGTAGAAAGCAGTATACTTAACGATATGATATATGAATTTTTATTAAATAAAAAAGCCCTTTCAATAAAGATAGCTATAAACAATAAAGTTTTATCTAAATTATATAGTAATAAAAAGCAATATTATAAAAACATGCTAAATAAATTAAACCTCCCTGTAATAAAAGTAATAGCAGATGAAAACTTAAACAAAGATATGCTAAAAATATGGTTGAACGGCGAAGAACATAGCCTGTCGATTAGTACATATATTTGGCAAAAATATAAAGAAGGAAATTTTAGAAATTTATAGAATAAATACTATAGAATATATAAATTATATAAAATAACATTGTACTTAATTTTTAATGTATTTATGGGGAGGAGTTATCTATGGAAATATTAAAGGTATCAGCTCAATCAGAACCAAAATCAGTAGCAGGTGCATTGGCTGCAGCTATTAAAGAAAAGAGTTTTGCTGAAATTCAAGCTGTAGGCGCAGGTGCTGTAAACCAAGCAGTAAAAGCAATTGCAATAACAAGGGGATTTGTAGCACCAAATGGAATCGATTTAGTAGTTGTACCGGCATTTTCAGAAGTTAGTATCGAAGGGGAAGAGAGAACAGCTATTAAATTTATAGTAGAACCAAGATAATTTATATATGTATATAAAGTAAAAACCGTGCTACAGCATGGTTTTTATTTTTGGATTGATATTTTTGTGAGTATATTATAAACTTATATAATGTTAAATGAAATACATCTGAGGTGAGTTAAATGAAAAAACATAAAAGAGAAAAAATTCAAAAGATAATGGTTTATATACTTTTAGCTTCATTTATTTTAAGCCTAGTTCCTACTATGTTGATAAGATAGGGAGAGAGTGACAGTATGCAATTAAAATCAATTGAAATTAGAGGCTTTAAATCCTTTATTAATAAAACGGAACTAAACTTTAAAGAGGGTATAACTGCCATAGTTGGACCTAATGGCAGTGGAAAAAGTAATATATCTGATGCTATAAGGTGGGTTTTAGGAGAACAAAGCGTTAAAACTTTAAGGGGAGGAAAAATGGAAGATGTAATCTTTGCTGGAACGCAATTTAGAAAACCTTTAGGTTTAGCGCAAGTCTCCCTAACTTTAGATAATTCTAGCGGTGAATTGCCTTTAGAGTATAATGATGTAACGGTATCTAGAAGAATATATCGTTCTGGTGACAGCGAATACTATATAAATAATACTCAATGTAGATTAAAAGATATACAAGAACTTTTTATGGATACAGGTATAGGTAAAGAAGGATATTCAATTATAGGACAAGGTAAAATAGATGCTATATTAAGTGGAAAACCAGAAGAAAGAAGATCTTTATTAGAAGAAGCAGCTGGCATAGTAAAATTTAAAAAAAGGAAAGAAGAAGGAGAAAAAAAACTAGAGAGTACAGAAGTAAATTTAACTAGAATAAAAGATATATTATCTACCTATGAAGAAAGATTAGATCCATTGAAAATAGAAAGTGAAAAAGCTAAAACTTTTTTAACTTTAAGTAATGAATTAAAATCTAAAGAGATAAATATAATAATGCACAGCTTAGATACTGTCACTAAGGAAATTGACAGTCTATTGTCTAATACAAATAAATTTAAAGAAGAACTAAATTTATTAGAATCAAAGGAACTTAATTATAAAAATGATATAAATAACTGGAATAAAAAACTAGAAGAATTAGATAATTTAATTTCTAAAGAAAAAAACCAATACTATTTTAAAAAAGAAGAAGAAAATTCTTTGACAAATGAAATAAATATTCTACAAGAGAGGATAAGTAATACAAAAATACTTATTGAAAGTTCAACAAAAGAAATAGGTACAATGGAAACAAAAATACAAACCATTAAAAAAAATAAAAATGAAGAAGAAACTAAAGCGAGTGCTCTTCAGCAAGAGCAAAGAAATTTAAACGGGACTATTGTAGAGTATGAAACTCAAATAATTAATCTAAATTCATCTATTGAAGATGGATTGACCAAAATAAAAAAATATAAAAATGAGCAGATTGAGATATTAAGTTCCATTTCTAATGTTAATAATCAAATCTCAATAATTGAAAATAATATTGAGATTTTAAATACTAAAAAGGATAATTTAAAAGCTTCTTATGAGAGTAGTATAAATTCATTAAAAATAAATAATAATACTGCAAAAATTATCGATGAAGAACTAGTAAAAATCGGAAATAAAATCTCGGAGTATGAGACTTTAATTAAAAAATATAAAAGAGAAATGGATAATTTGAAAGCTTTATTATCGGAGGATGAAAATAAGCTACGACTTTATAATAATAAGTATAATGGTCTAGAAGCAAATTATACTTTACTATCTAATCTTCAAAATTCCTATGAAGGATATAATAGATCTGTTAAAAGCATTATGAACCATATTAGTAAAGGAATAATTAAGGAAGCTTATGGAAATACTTTTGTCTTAGGTGAGATAATTGAGGTAGAAAAAAAATACGAAACTGCTATAGAAATAGCACTAGGAGCTTCTATTTCTCATATAATAACTCCAGATGAAAAAATAAGTAGAATATTGATAGAACATTTAAAGAAAAACAATCTAGGTAGAGCAACTTTTTTACCCTTAAATATTATTAAAGGTAGAAGTGTTAATTTAAAAAACAACGTCACTAATATAGAAGGGTACTTAGGTATAGGAAGTCAGTTATTAAAATATGATAGTAAATTTAAAAACGCTATAGAATTTGCTTTAGGAAGAACTATCATATGTAATGACATGGATAGCGCTTTAAATATAGCAAAAGTTACTGATTATAGCTATAAAATTGTAACTTTATCTGGAGAAGTAATAAATGTAGGCGGATCTTTAACAGGTGGAAGTGCTTCAAAATCTAAAAACACCAGTGTTATAGGAAGAAAAAGAGAAATAGAAGAAATGAAGGAGAATATAAATACTTTAATTTCATCTATAAAGGAAACCCAGGATTTAATTACAATTCATAAGGAAAATCTAAAAAAACTTGATGAAGAATGCATGAATTTAAAAGATTTAATATATGGCGAGAATATTGAAGAGGCGAAATTAAAAGAAAAATTATCTAATATACAAAATGAAAATATAAAATTAAAAAATAGACTTAATGTGTGGAATACAGAGGTAGAAAAAGTAAAAGAAGATGTAGAAAAAAATGAAAAATCTATAAGTGAAAAAAATGCTTACTTAACAGAACTAAAGTCAAAAGAAGAAGAAAATTCAAATAGTATAGTGACTATGGAAAGTGAATTAAAAATTTGCGAAGAAAAAGTAAATAATTTTAAAGATAAACTTACAGAGGAAAAAATAAGAAAAGCTCAACTAGATGAAATAATAACTGGGAAACTAAAGGAATTAGTGAGATTAGATAAAGAAATAGAAGAATTAAACCATAAATATTTTCAATTACAAGAGAATATAACTAAAGGAACTAATAATATTAATGAATACATAGCTAAAATAGACGACAATAAATTAATGTGTAATACTATTGATAAACTGTTAAAAGAGCTTGAAGAGACTTATAAAGATAAAGAAATAGAAATAATAAAAGCTAAAGAAAAGCTAAATGAAATACATAGTAGATTAGAGGAAAATTATATCTTAAAAAACAAAAAAGAATCTGAATACAATAGGTTACAAGTTAATTTAGCTAAGTTAGAGAGCGAAAACAACAATCTATTGTTAAAGTTAAATGAAGAAATAGGTTTAACTTTAGATGAAGCATTAGATTTTAAAGAAAATATCCATGATATATCCAGTTATAAAAAAAATATAACTGAACTAAAAAATAAAATATCTTCCTTAGGAACGGTGAACGTAGGTGCCATAGAAGAATATAAAGAAATAAAGGAAAAGTTTACTTTTCTAGATGGCCAAAAGGAAGATTTGATTAAAGCAAAGGAAGAGTTATTGGTTCTAATTGAAGAATTGACAAACAATATGGAAAAAGTTTTTAATGATAATTTCAATATTTTAAGAAAGTTATTCGATGAAACCTTTAAAGAATTATTTAAAGGAGGCAGTGCAGATTTAATCCTATCTTCACAGGACTTATTAAAAGGAAATATTGAGATAAATGTCCAGCCACCGGGTAAAAAACTTCAAAATATAAACTTAATGTCTGGTGGTGAAAAAGTTTTATCTGCTATTGCTCTATTATTTGCAATACTTAAAATGAAACCTACACCCTTTTGTATATTAGATGAAATTGAGGCGGCATTAGATGATGCTAACGTTAAAAGATATGCAGACTTTTTAAGGGAATTTTCTAATAATATTCAATTTATCGTCATTACTCATAGAAAAGGAACTATGGAAGCTAGTGATGTATTATATGGTGTTACTATGGAGGAAAAAGGTGTTTCAAAGGTTATTTCAATAGATTTAAAGGAGAGTGCTGTATAATGTTCGGAGGATTTTTTAATAAACTAAAAGAAGGATTGTCAAAGACTAAAGATAATTTTACAGATAAAATAAGCGAAATGCTAAATTTATATGTGACAATTGATGAAGAGCTATTTGAAGAATTAGAAGAAATATTAATTACTTCAGATATAGGAGTAGAGACATCCTTAGAAATAATTGATAGATTAAAAGAAAAAATTAAAGAAAACAAAATAAAAGAAGTAAGCGAAGTAAAACCATGTTTAAAAGAAGTTCTAGTGGAGATGTTAGGCGAAGAAAATGGTACTATAATACCTGAAAAAACTCCTGAGATAATGCTTGTTGTTGGAGTCAATGGTGTTGGAAAAACTACATCAATTGGCAAAATATCCAATAAGCTTAAAAATGAAGGATATAAGGTTTTAATGGTTGCAGGGGATACTTTTAGAGCTGCAGCTATTGATCAGCTTGAAGTATGGAGTAGAAGGGCTGGTGTAGATATAGTTAAACATCAAGAAGGATCAGATCCAGCAGCCGTAGTATATGATGGAATTCAGGCAGCTAAAGCCCGTGGAACTGATGTTTTGGTTTGTGATACTGCAGGAAGACTACATAATAAAAAGAACTTAATGGATGAATTAGGAAAGATAAACAGAATAATTGAAAGAGAGTACTCTAATGCAACTAAACATACTTATTTAGTTTTAGATGCAACTACAGGGCAAAATGCCGTACAACAAGCAAAGCAATTCATGGAAGTGTGTAAGATAGATGGAATAATATTGACTAAATTAGATGGAACAGCCAAAGGTGGAATAGTAATTTCAATTAAACATGCTTTAGATATTCCGGTAAAACTCATCGGAGTGGGCGAAGGCCTTGAAGATTTACAGGAATTCAACCCACAGGATTTTGTAGAAGCATTATTTTAAAAAATATTTTATGGCTGTTAAGTAAAAGTACTTGACAGTCTTTTTTTTATTTGTTATTATATAATTCGTTAGTACATTGAAAAGGAGTGAGCATGCAGATATAACTGCAGTTCCCATGGATGAAAGAATTGAAATTTCAATGTTATTGGATTTTTATGGTTCTATGCTCACAGAAAAGCAAAGAGATATTATGAATCTTTATTACAATGAAGATTTTTCTCTTGCTGAAATATCGGAGCATACAAATACCAGCAGGCAAGCTATATATGATTTAATAAAAAGATGCAATAAAATATTAAATCAATACGAAAACAAACTCAAATTAATGGAAAAATTTAATAAAATTAAATTGAGTAAAGAAATTATTTTAGACAGATTAAGAGAAATAGAAAAATCTTGTAGTGACATAAATGTATCACAAAACATAAATGAAATTGTAAATGAAATAAATAATTTATAGGAGGATGGCCATGGCATTTGAAGGTTTAGCCTCTAAGCTTCAGGAAACTTTAAAAAAATTAAAAGGAAAAGGTAAGCTTTCTGAAAAAGATATTAAAGATGCTATGAGAGAAGTTAAATTAGCTCTCTTAGAAGCAGATGTTAACTACAAAATAGTTAAAGATTTCGTTAAAAATGTAAGTGAAAAATGTCTTGGAAATGAAGTCATGGAAAGTCTTACTCCAGGACAACAAGTAATAAAAATAGTAAATGATGAGTTAGTAGCTCTTATGGGAAGTACAGAAAGTGGAATTAGTTTTTCTCAAAGCGGCCTAACTGTGATTATGTTAGTAGGACTTCAAGGTGCTGGAAAGACCACCATGGCAGGTAAACTTGCTTTGGACTTGAAGAAAAAAAACAAGAAACCTTTACTTGTAGCCTGCGATATTTACAGACCAGCGGCTATAAAGCAATTACAGGTAGTTGGTAAACAAATAGAAATACCTGTATTTACATTAGGTGATAAAGTTAATCCTATAGACATTTCAAAAGCAGCTATAAAACATGCCAAAGATAATGGTAATAATGTAGTTATTATAGATACGGCTGGTAGACTTCACATTGATGAACAGCTTATGGACGAATTAAAGGGCATAAAGGAAAATGTTGTTCCTAATGAGATACTATTAGTTGTAGATTCAATGACAGGTCAAGATGCTATAAATGTAGCAGAAAGCTTTAATTCTCAAGTAGATATAACAGGTGTTGTTTTAACAAAACTTGATGGCGATACTAGAGGAGGAGCTGCCTTATCTATAAAAGCAATGACTGGTAAGCCAATTAAGTTTGTTGGTGTGGGTGAAAAAATGAATGATTTTGAAGTGTTTCACCCTAATAGAATGGCATCAAGAATATTGGGTATGGGGGATGTGCTTACTTTAATAGAAAAAGCACAACAGTCCATAGATGAGAAAGAAGCCGAAAAACTTGGTGCTCGTATGATGAATCAAGAATTTAATCTTGAGGATTTTTTAGCGGCAATGCAACAGATGAAAAAATTAGGACCTTTAAATAAACTTATGGAAATGGTTCCAGGTGTAAATTCAAAAGAACTTAAAGGTGTTGACTTTAGCCAAGGAGAAAAGGAATTGAAAAGGATAGAATCTATAATAAATTCCATGACGGCAAAAGAAAGAAAAACTCCTTCTTTAATAAGTAGTTCTCCTTCAAGAAAGAAGAGAATAGCAAATGGTTCTGGAACTAACATTCAACAAGTAAATAAGTTGTTAAAGGACTTTGAAGGTATGAAGAAAGTTATGAAGCAAATGAAAGGTATGGAAAAAAGCTTCATGAAGAAAAAAGGATTGTTTGGTAAATTACCATTCTAATATATTTTACACACTTTAAAGGAGGTGAAATACATGGCAGTTAAGATAAGATTAAAGAGAATGGGTGCTAAAAAAGCTCCTTTCTATAGAGTAATCGTAGCAGATTCAAGATCCCCAAGAGATGGAAGATTCATTGATGAAATTGGATACTATAACCCAACAACTGAGCCAGCTACAATCAAAATAGATGAAGAAAAAGCTGTTAAATGGGTAAATAATGGTGCTCAGCCTACAGATATCGTTAAGAAGCTTTTTACTAGAACTGGAATCAATGAAAAGCTTGTTAAGTAATACGGGGGTGTAATTCATGAAAGAATTAGTGGAGATTATTGCTAAATCATTAGTTGATAACCCTGCAATGGTTCAAGTAAATGAAATTGCTGGTGAACAGTCAATTATACTTGAATTAAAAGTTGCACCTGAAGATATGGGAAAAGTAATTGGTAAACAGGGAAGAATAGCTAAAGCTATAAGAACTGTTGTAAAAGCAGCAGCTATCAAAGAAAACAAAAGGGTAGTTGTAGAGATAATATAAAAAAAGAGTTAGGAATACCTAACTCTTTTTTTGAAAAAGGGGAATAATACAGATGAAGGAATTCTTAAGTATAGGACAAATAATTAATACCCATGGTTTAAAAGGAGAGGTAAAAGTATATCCTTTAACTGATGACATAAATAGATTTAAATTATTGCAAAATGTATATATAGGTAATGAGGAAATTTCAATAGAATGGTGTAAGCTTCAAGTCGATAGAGTAATCCTTAAAATTAAAGGAGTAGATTCTATCGAAGAAGCAATTAAGTTAAAAAATCAATACTTAGATATAAAAAGAGAAAATGCAGTGGAACTTTCTGAAGGAAGTTACTTTATCGCTGACTTAATAGGATGTACTGTTTATGATGAGGATAATAATGATCTAGGAGAAGTATATGATGTAATACAGACAAAAAATAATGATGTGTATTGGGTAAAGAGTAAAAAGGAATTGTTAATCCCTGCTCTAAAAACTATTGTGGTTAATATAAATATTGAAGAAAAAATAATAATAATAAAACCAGTGGACGAATGGCTATCAGAATAGATATTTTAACACTTTTTCCAGAGATGTTTTCAATATTTAACCACAGTATTTTAGGAAGAGCTATTGAAAAGGGAATAATAAATATTGATTTGCATAATATTAGAGATTATACACTAGATAAACACAGAAAGGTAGATGACTACCCTTATGGTGGCGGAGCGGGTATGGTGATGTCTGCCCAGCCAATTATAGACAGTATAAACCATGTAAAAAAACAAAATAAAGGCAAAGTTATTTTTTTAGGACCTAGAGGGAAAAAACTTAATCATGAATTAGCCTATGAATTATCAAAAGAAGATGAATTAGTTTTCTTATGTGGTCATTATGAAGGTATAGATGAAAGAGCTTATAAATACATAGACATGGAAATATCTCTAGGAGATTTTATACTTACAGGTGGAGAAATGGCTTGCATACCTGTAGTTGATAGTATATGTAGACTTATTCCAGGAGTTCTTGGGAAAAATGAGAGTTTTATGGATGAATCTTTTTATGATGGATTGCTAGAATATCCTCATTATACTAGACCAGAAAATTTTAGAGGGGCAAAAGTTCCTGATGTTCTTCTTTCAGGACACCATGATAACATAAGAAAATGGAGAAGAGCTGAATCATTAGTAATTACAAAAGAAAAAAGGCCAGATCTTTTTAAAGAAATAACTCTAAGTGATGAAGATAAAAAACTTCTGTTAAATATTGAAAAAATTTAGATATATAATATTGAAAAACTTATTTATATATGATAGAATTATCTTCGTGCTAGTACGGGCGGTCCTCTGCTGTTTTACGCATCATGAACGTCAAATTACATATAAGGAGGGAATGCACAAATGTTAGAAGTAATAAAAGCAATTGAAGCAGAACAAATTAGAACTGACTTACCAAAATTCAATGTAGGAGATACTGTAAAAGTACACGTAAGAATTAAAGAAGGAACAAGAGAAAGAGTTCAGATTTTCGAAGGTGTAGTTTTAAAGAGACAAAATGGTGGATTAAGAGAAACATTTACTGTAAGAAGAGTTGCTTCTGGAGTAGGTGTTGAAAGAACATTCCCAGTAAACGCTCCAACAGTTGAAAAATTAGAAGTTGTAAGAAGAGGTAAGGTAAGAAGAGCTAAATTATTCTATTTAAGAGATAGAGTAGGTAAGGCTGCAAAAGTAAAAGAATTACTAAAATAAAAACGGGGCTAGTATAGTCCCTTTTTTGTATATTTAGGTGGTGACAGTTAAATGGTAAAAGAATTAGTAGAATTAGGAAAATCTATACTTATGGCAATTATTGCAGCTTTTCTTATAATTACCTTTGTTTTTGAAACTGTAAGTGTAGATGGATTATCTATGTATCCAACTCTTAATAATAAAGATAGGCTTATAGTAGAGAAAGTTACATACTATTTTAGAAAGCCTAAACCAGGTGATATTGTGGTAATAAAATATCCAGCTAATCCAAAAGAGAAATTCATTAAAAGAGTAATAGCTACAGGTGGAGATAAGATAAGAATTGAAGATAATAAGGTTTATGTAAATGATAAGCCTTTAGAAGAGAATTATATTAATGAAGAAACAATGGAGAATTTCTATGAGGTTACCATACCCGAGAACACAATTTTTGTTATGGGTGACAATCGAAATAATAGTTTAGATAGCAGAAATCAGAAAGTTGGTTTTGTGAAATATAACATGGTAGTTGGTAAAGCTGCTTTAAGATTGTATCCATTTAATAAATTTGGAACACTTAAATAAGTATCCAATTAAGAAAGGAACGATAATTATGGCAATTAATTGGTTTCCAGGTCATATGGCCAAAACAAGAAGAGAAATAAAGGAAAGTTTAAAACTTGTTGATGCAGTAATAGAAATAAGAGATGCTAGAATTGTAAAATCCAGTGCTAATCCTGATGTAGATGAAATATGCGAAGGAAAACCAAGGATAATACTTTTAAATAAAAGTGATTTAAGTGAGAAAAAAGTAACTAATTCTTGGATAAAAGAATTAACTAAAGATAATATAAAAGTTTTAGAAGTAAATTGCATTACCGGTGAAGGTATAAAAAATATTAGAGGAGCCTTAAATGAGCTTTTGAAAGAAAAACATGAGAGACTTAAAAATAAAGGTTTAGTAAAAATTGTTGATAGAGTAATGGTAGTAGGCATACCTAATGTAGGAAAATCTTCTTTTATAAACAAAATGGCTAAAAACAACATAGCTAGAACTGGTGATAAACCGGGAGTAACTAAAAGCAAACAATGGATAAAAACAAATCAGAACATGGAGCTAATGGATACTCCAGGAATACTATGGCCTAAATTTGAAGATGATATAGTAGGGCTTAATTTAGCTTTTACAGGGGCCATAAAGGATGAAATAATGGATATAGAAACTTTAGCTTTAAAGTTAATTGAAATATTACAAAGGGAATACCCTGAAAACTTAAAAGAACGATATAAGCTTAAAGACTTATTCCCTGAAGCTATAGAAAATATGGATCAAATAGGTAAAAAAAGAGGAGCTATGATTTCAGGTGGCGAAATTGACTATAACAGGGTAGCTACTATGTTATTAGACGAATTTAGGGGAGGAAAAATTGGTAAAATCTCTCTAGAAAAACCTTAAAATAGGATGTGTATTATATGTATGTGTTTGATTTAGAAAATTCCTCTTCCTATAGTTACTCAAAACTTAAGGAAGTTACTGCTGACTATATTGACAATTACCATAGAAAAGATAAACAAGATTTACTTTATATATGCGATTTTATTAAAAATGATGAACGAAAAAATGTGCAAGGATTATATAAAAAGATAATTAAGACCATAGATGAAGATGAAAAAGAATTAGCTAGAATAAAGAAAATGTATGACTTCGATTTATCATTTGGCGATTTTCAATATATAGCTGGAGTAGATGAAGTTGGTAGAGGGCCATTAGCTGGTCCAATAGTAGCTGCAGCAGTAATATTAGACTTAAAAAATATAAATGACGACAATTTAATCCTTGGTATTAAAGATTCAAAAAAATTAAGTTCTCGTAAAAGAGAGGAACTTTCTAAAATAATAAAGGAAAAGGCATTATATTATAAAATTGTGGATTTAGATAATGAAACAATAGATTCTAAAGGGATATCTTGGTGCAACAATGAGGTATTAAGGAAATCTGCTACTACTTTAGATGTTAAACCTGATATTGTACTTTCAGATGGATATCCAATAAAGAATATAAATATAAGAAATGAATTCATAATAAAAGGAGATAACAAAAGCATATCTATTGCTTGTGCATCAATAATAGCTAAAGTATATAGAGATAAAATAATGAAAGACTATGCTAAGATATATCCACATTACGGATTTGAAAACAATGTAGGATATGGCACTTCTGAGCATACACAAGGGTTAAAGAAATATGGCCCTTCTTCTATACATAGATTTTCTTTTATTAAAAATATTATTTAAACTTGGAAAGCATCTTTTATTACACTTATAGAAAAATCATGGCTCTTATGATTCAATATTATTTCCACTACATCGAATCTAAAATTGAATCTATGGAGCTTTTTCTTTAATATATACATTTGAGCGGTTTTATATATTTTCCATTGTTTAACGTAATTTACTGCTTCTCCAGGGCTACCATAAGAGTTCCCGCATCTTGTCTTCACTTCAATAAAGCTGATAAAATTTCCATCCCTTCCGATAAGGTCGATCTCACCAGTTTTACATCTGAAATTTTTTTCTAATATAATGTACCCACTTTCTATTAAATAACTTTCAGCTAAGTCCTCTCCAAAATTTCCTATGTTCTTTTTATAGAAATTCATAAATACTCTCCTTTCCTCTTACAAGAAGGCTTTTATATACTATAGTATAACCCATAAAATCAATTATAAAAGTTTAAAACAATTTTAATCTCATAAACATCATTATAAAAACTAACTTAATTGTCAACAATTGAAATGAGGTGATGTCTATGGTTATTAAAATTAATGGCGCTACATTAAATGGAATACACGGATACCCCGTTAGTGTTGAAATTCATATAAGCAGAGGACTACCTTCTTTTAATATAGTAGGTATTGGTGGAATAGCTGTAAAGGAATCTAAAGAAAGAGTAAGAGCAGCTATCTTAAATTCCGGCTTTGAATTTCCTTTAGGTAGAATAACGGTAAATTTAGCACCTGCGGATATAAAAAAAGAAGGTACATTGCTAGATTTGCCTATCGCTATAGGAATATTATGTGTAAGTAAACAAATTTATATGAACAATTTAGATAATTATCTATTCATAGGTGAGTTATCACTATTAGGTGAGTTAAGAGATGTAAAGGGAGCTCTCCCAATTGTTATGGAGGGCATGGAGAATGATATAAAGAAATATATAGTTCCTAAAGATAATAAAGATGAATGTTCTTTGGTAAAGGAAGCAGAAATTTATCCTTGTAATAGTTTAAATGATGTGATAAATACAATTGCCGATGAAAATATTAAACCCTACAAAATGGATAAAATTAAAAATTATACTTCACAATATAAAATAGATTTTTCAGAAATAGTAGGACAGCATAGTGCAAAAAGAGGGGTAGAAGTAGCAGCGGCAGGAAATCATAATTTAGCATTATATGGTCCGCCAGGAACTGGTAAATCCATGATTGCTTACAGGATACCAACTATTTTGCCAGATATAACATATGAAGAATCTTTAGAGTGCACAAAAATTTATAGTGTTTATGGCGATTTAAAGGAAGGATTAATATATAAAAGACCCTTTAGAACTCCTCATCATACAGCTACTAAAATTGCACTAATAGGCGGAGGTGCTAATTTAATGCCTGGGGAGATTTCATTGGCTCATAATGGAGTGTTATTTTTAGATGAAATGTTAGAATTTAAAAAAGATGTATTAGAAGCATTAAGGCAACCTTTAGAAAATAGAAGCGTAACCATATCAAGATTTTCAGGTTCTATAAAATATCCAAGCAACTTTATGTTAGTTGGAGCTTTTAATACCTGCCCCTGCTCCAAAATTAACTGTACCTGCTATGAATATGAGAAAAATAGATATCTAAAAAAATTATCTGGCCCTATGTTAGATAGAATTGATGTGTTTTTGTCCGTAGATTATGTAGAGCATAGCCATATTATAGCTATAAATAAAGAAAAAAAATCTAAAGATATAAAAGAAAGCATAGATAGGGCAAGAAAAATTCAATATGAAAGACTAAAAAAACATAATATAACTACCAATAGTGAAATGAATATGACTTTAGTTAAAAAATATTGCGCCTTGGAAAATAGCGCTGAAAAAATGCTTAAGAAAATATATAATAAATATTCATTAAGTACTAGAGCTTATACAAAAATTTTAAAGGTATCAAGAACTATAGCTGATTTAGATGAAAGGGATAAGATTATTGATAGTGACTTGATTGAAGCACTACAATATAGAAGATTCATAGAAGAGATCATTTAAGGAGGTTTTTATGTGAATATTTATGATATTTGGTATTCCACTATTAAAATGTCTAATAAGCTAAAACTTTATATATTAAAAAAACTAAGAACTACTGAAGAAATATATACTTACTGTAATTCAGATTGGAAAGTATTTAACGGTGAAATAGATGAAAATATTTTAAAAATAAAATTATTAAAAAGTTGGGATATACTAAAAATAAAGACCTTAGTTGATTTTGCAGAAAATAACCATATTGAAGTGATCGATTATTTTCATCAATTGTATCCTAGTAAATTGAAAAACTTAGAAGATGCACCTTCAATTCTTTATTATAAAGGAAATATTTCTAAACTAAACACTCCTTCAGTGAGCATTGTGGGCACAAGAAAAGCTTCTTATTATGGACGAAAAGCAACTGATATAATATGTAGAGAATTAAGTAAAAAAGAAATTAATATTATAAGCGGAATGGCTATGGGTATAGACGCCTTCGCTCATTGGGGAGCATTGAAAAACAATACCTATACTTGTGCTATACTAGGTTCCGGTATTGATGTAATATATCCAAAAGTCAATAGAGATCTATATTATAAAATATTAGAAAATGGATGTATCATATCTGAATATCCACCTGGAACTGAACCATATGCTTATAATTTCCCATTAAGAAATAGAATAATTAGTGGATTAGGAGATGTTTTAATCGTTATAGAAGCTTCTGAAAAAAGTGGAACTTTAATTACTGCTAATTGTGCATTAGACCAAGGAAAGGACGTATTAGCTGTACCAGGTTCCATATTTTGCGAAACCAGTAAAGGAACCAACAAACTAATAAAAGATGGGGCTTATCCATTAACATCCATTGAAGATATTTTTCACCTAATTAATATGGATTATAATACTAAAAGGGAAAATGAAAGTACTGCTTTAAATATAGTTGAGAAAAGAATATACAATATATTATGTAGTGACCCCATACATATAGATGATTTGTATAAAATAACGAATATTGACATAAAGGAACTATATGAGGTATTATTTGAATTGCAACTTAAAAATCAAATAACTTGCCTTTCTGGCAATTATTATGTTAGAATTGCAAATAGTATTTAATATATTAATTTTCAAATTGTATGTTATATAAATTTAAATTAAGGATATAAATAATCTTATCATAAATTAGTTGAATAGGGGGTGTATTCTGATATTATTTATCAGAAGTTAAGATGGGACAAAAACTTGTTATAGTAGAATCACCAGCTAAAGCTAAAACTATTGGAAAATATTTAGGTAAAAATTTTATAGTAGAAGCCTCTATGGGTCACGTAAGAGACTTACCCAAAAGTCAATTGGGTGTTGATATAGATAATAATTATTCTCCTAAATATATAACTATAAGAGGTAAAGGAGAGTTATTAGAAAAACTAAAAAAAGAAGCTAAAAAATGTGATGAAATATATTTAGCTACGGACCCAGATAGAGAAGGAGAAGCCATATCTTGGCATTTATTAAAAGCTTTAAAGATGGATGAAGGGAAAAAATGTAGAATAGTATTTCATGAAATCACTAAAAATGCTATAAAAAATGCCATAAAGGAGCCAAGAGAAATAAATTTAAACTTAGTCAACGCTCAACAAGGGAGAAGAGTGTTAGATAGGTTAGTTGGATATGAAATTAGCCCTATATTATGGAAGAAAGTAAAGTGGGGCTTAAGTGCAGGTAGAGTTCAATCTGTTGCATTGAAATTATTATGTGATAGGGAAAGAGAAATAGAGAACTTTATCCCTAAAGAATATTGGAGTATAGAGTGTAATTTAAAAAAGGAAAAAGATAAGGGAACTTTCTTAGTTAAACTTTGGTCAAAAGATAATAAAAAAATAGAAATTAACACCAAAGAAGAAAATGATAAAATTATAAATGATTTAAACGATAATGATTTTAAGGTTAAGAATGTTAAAAAATCTACCAGAACTAAGAATCCATTACCTCCTTTTACCACTAGTACATTACAACAGGAAGCTTATAGAAAATTAAACTTTACAACAAAAAGAACCATGTCTATTGCTCAACAATTATATGAAGGAATTGATATAAAAGGGCATGGCACTATAGGTTTAATCACTTACATGAGAACTGATTCTTTGAGAATATCAAAAGAAGCTCAGGAAGCAGCTCAAAATTATATAACAAATAACTTTGGAAAAGAATATATTCCTGAAGCGCCAAGAGAATATAAAAGCAAAAAAAACATACAGGACGCCCACGAAGCTATAAGACCTACAAATGCTGAAATTACTCCTATTATAGCGAAGAATAGCTTAACGGATGAACAATTTAAAATATATAGTTTGATTTGGAATAGATTTATAGCTTGTCAAATGGCTTCATGTAAATTAGATACAATTACTATTGAAATAGAAAATGGACCTTATTCATTTAGAGCATCAGGTTCCACAGTAGTTTTTGACGGATTTATGAAGGTATATGAATACTCTACTGATGAGGAAAAAGAAAATATTAAATTGCCGGAACTATCCATAGGTGAAAAACTTATAAAAAAATCCATTGAAGGAAAGCAGCATTTTACTCAACCTCCTGGCAGGTTCTCAGAAGCTACTCTAGTTAAAACTTTAGAAGAGAACGGAATAGGAAGACCAAGTACCTATGCTCCTATAATTTCAACTTTATTAGACAGAAGGTATATTGAAAGGGAAAAGAAAACCCTTAAATCTACAGAATTAGGTTTCATAGTAAATGATATTATGGCTGAATACTTTAAACCTATAGTAGATGTGGAGTTTACAGCTGAAATGGAAAATAAGTTGGATAGCGTAGAAGAAGGATTAGAAGATTGGACTGAAGTAGTTGGTGAATTCTTTAATCCTTTAAGAGAGCTTATAGCCATAGCTGAAAAAGAAGTTGCTAAGGTAACCATTGAAGATAAAGTAACTGACATTCAATGCGAAAAATGTGGTAAATATATGGTGATTAAGCAAGGAAGATTTGGACAATTTTTAGCATGCCCTGGATATCCTGAATGTAAAAATACAAAGGCAATAGTTGAAGAGGTGGATGCTAAATGCCCTGAATGCGGCGGAAATATAGTAGTTAAAAAGAGTAAAAAAGGCAGAAAATTTTATGGATGTAGTAAGTATCCAGAATGTAAATTTGTAAGCTGGTTTGAGCCCGTTGATGAAAAGTGTTCTGTATGTAGCGGCAACATGGTAAAAAAATATAGTAAAGCTAAGGGAAATTATCTCGAATGTACTAATGAGGAGTGTAAAAACAAAGTTTATATTGAAGAAAAGAATTAACTGATATTTTGTCGAATAATATTAAAACTATATTAAAATTTACACTAATATGGTTGAAATTTAACAATCATTATGATATCATTATTTAATGTAAGACAAACAATTCTAAATATTAAAAAAAATCTTACAATATTGATAATATATGGATGAAGATTTATTTTGTTCAATCATAGATATCAGTTTATATTTAAATTTTAGAGGAGGAATTTTAAACATGTCATCGCTACTAAATAAAACAAGAAAACTAAATAAAATACTACAGAAATCTGGTACTGAACCAGTAGTATTTGACGATATATGTAAGCTTTTAAGTGATGTATTAAACTGCAATATATATATATTAAGTAAAAAAGGAAAAATATTAGGATATGATCTATCTACAGGTTTTGAATGTAATGTAGTTAAAGATAGAGTTGTTGAGGAAATGAGATTCCCAGACTTCTATAACAATAAATTATTAAACGTTCATGAAACCTTATCAAATTTAACAAATAACGGTAAATGTGTGTTTGAAGAACATGGAGAATGTGCTATAGAAAATAAAAATACTACTATAGTACCTATAAATGGTAATAGAGAAAGATTAGGTACATTACTACTAGCTAGATTTGATGATCTATTTACAGATGATGATTTAATTTTAGCTGAATATAGCGCAACTATAATTGGAATGGAAATTTTGAGAGCAAAACAAGATCAAATAGAAGAAGAAGCGAGAAAGAAAGCAGTGGTTCAACTGGCTATAGGAACATTATCATATTCTGAATTAGAAGCTGTAGAACATATATTCAACGAATTAGACGGAACTGAAGGATTACTTGTTGCTTCTAAAATAGCTGATAAAGTAGGTATAACTCGATCAGTTATAGTAAATGCATTAAGAAAATTTGAAAGTGCTGGTGTTATAGAATCCAGATCCTTAGGTATGAAAGGAACACATATTAAAATTCTTAATGAAAAACTTTTAGAAGAATTGAAAAAGATCAAATGATTTTATAAGCAGGATGCAATATATTTACATCCTGCTTATATATTTCTAAAAAACAATCCATTTATTACGTTTTTTAAAATATTTTTATTGAATAGAATAAATTCATGTGATATACTACACTAGGTAAGAAAAATACACACATTGCCTAATCTATAAATGGTGCCATAAGGTAGTTTATAGATATGATGGTAATGGAGGTTAAAACCAAGGAGGTAAATTTTATGTCAGTAATATCAATGAAACAATTATTAGAAGCTGGTGTACATTTTGGACACCAAACAAGAAGATGGAACCCTAAAATGGCTCCATACATCTTTACAGAAAGAAACGGAATCTATATTATAGATTTACAGAAAACTGTAAAGAAAGTAGAAGAAGCTTACAACTTTATAAAAGAGGTTTCTGCTGAAGGAAAAGATGTTCTATTTGTTGGAACTAAAAAACAAGCTCAAGAAGCAATCAAAGAAGAAGCTATAAGATCTAACATGCACTTTGTTAATAACAGATGGTTAGGTGGTATGTTAACTAACTTCTCAACAATAAAAGGAAGAATAAAAACTTTAGAAGAACTAGAAGAAATGGAACAAGATGGAACATTTGACGTTCTTCCAAAGAAAGAAGTTACTAAGCTTAAATTAGAAGAAGAAAAACTTGAAAAGAATTTAGGCGGAATCAAGAGCATGGATTCTAAAAATGTTGGAGCTCTATTTGTAGTAGATCCAAGAAAAGAAAAAAATGCTATTTCTGAAGCTAAAATTTTAGGTATACCAGTAGTAGCTATTGTAGATACTAACTGTGATCCAGATGAAGTTGACTATGTAATTCCAGGAAATGACGATGCTATAAGAGCTGTTAAATTAATAACTGCAAAAATGGCTGATGCTGTTTTAGAAGGAAGACAAGGTGAACAATTAGCTGAGTAATAAAAAAGGTAGATGGATTGCACATCCATTTACCTTTTAACAAATAAATAGAACAGGAGGAACTGATTATGATTACTGCACAGATGGTTAAGGAATTAAGAGAAACTACCGGAGCAGGCATGATGGACTGTAAAAAGGCTTTATCCGAATGTAATGGAGATATGGAAAAAGCTGTAGAAATATTAAGAGAAAAAGGGCTAGCAGCAGCAGCTAAAAAAGCTGGAAGAATTGCTGCTGAAGGTATAGTTGAAACTTACATATCAGAAGATAAGAGAAGTGGGGCTATAGTTGAAGTAAACTGTGAAACAGACTTTGTTGCTGCTAATGATGACTTTAAATTATTAGCTTCAAACATTGCTAAACAGGCTCTTTTAACTAAAGCAACTACTGTTGAAGAATTAGTAGAAGAAAAATACATAGCTGATGAAAACATTACTATTAAAGATGCTCTTACAGCTTTAATAGCAAAATTAGGAGAAAATATGTCAATAAGAAGATTTAGTAACTTCGTTGTTGACAATGGTATAGTAGAAAGCTACATTCATGGTGCTGGAAGAATAGGCGTTCTTGTTAAATTAGAATGTGAAAAAGATAGCGAAATATTAGCTGAAGTAGCTAAAGATGTTGCTATGCAAGTAGCAGCTGCTAATCCATCATTCTTAAATAGAGATGCAGTTGACCAGGATGTTTTAAATAAAGAAAGAGAAATATATAGAGTTCAAGCATTAAATGAAGGAAAACCAGAAAAAATCGTTGACAAAATGGTTGACGGAAGAATTGAAAAATACTATAAAGAAAACTGCTTAATAGAACAAATTTGGGTTAAAAATCCTGACTTAACAATAACAAAATACTTAAAGGAAAAATCCAAAGAAGTTGGAGCAGAAATAACAGTAACTGGTTATGTAAGATTCGAAAGAGGCGAAGGCATAGAAAAGATAGAAGAAGACTTTGCTGAAGAAGTAAGAAAACAGATGCAACAATAGTACTGATAATTTAAAAGAGGACACCAAGTGTTCTCTTTTTTTAAAATACAAATCCACTCAATTTAAAAGTTACTATGTAATTTTTAACATTTTGGAGGTATAATATATATGGAAAATATTAAATTTAAAAGAATAATGTTAAAGCTTTCAGGAGAGGCTTTAGCTGGTGAAAAAGGATACGGAATTGATTTTGAAATTGTTACAGAAATAGCTACACAAATTAAAGAATTAGTAGACATGGGAGTGGAAATAGGTGCAGTAGTAGGTGGCGGAAACATCTGGAGAGGACGAAATGGCGATGGCATGGATAGAACCACTGCTGACTATATGGGAATGTTAGCTACTTGTATAAATGCAATGGCCCTTCAAGATTCACTTGAGCAATTAGGTGTTAATACAAGAGTGCAAACTGCCATAGAAATGAAAGAAGTGGCAGAACCTTTTATAAGAAGACGTGCTATGAGACATTTAGAAAAAGGACGAGTGGTTATTTTTGCAGCTGGAACTGGTAATCCATATTTTTCAACAGATACTACTGCAGCATTAAGAGCAGCAGAAATAGAAGCAGAAGTTATACTATTAGCTAAAAAAGTAGATGGTGTATATGATAAAGATCCTCATAAACATACCGATGCTAAAAAGTTTGAAAAATTAACTTATATTGATGTATTAGAAAAGGGTCTTCAGGTAATGGACTCCACTGCTACATCTTTATGCATGGATAATAATATTCCTATTTTAGTATTTGGACTTGATTCTCCTGAAAATATTAAAAAAGCCGTAATTGGCGAAAAAATGGGGACTCTAGTGTGTAGAGAATAAGGAGGTTAATAGTATGTTAAAAGACATAATTAAGAATGCAGATGAAAAAATGGAAAAGACCATAACTGTACTAAAAAAAGATTTAGCATCAATGAAAGCCGGAAGAGCTAACCCTGCTATGCTTGATAAACTTGAAGCTGAATATTATGGTACTATGACGCCTTTAAATCAATTGGGTAGTGTATCAGTTCCTGAACCAAGAATTTTGCAAATTCAACCTTGGGATAAAGCAGCTATAAAGGCTATTGAAAAATCTATTTTAAAGTCAGATCTAGGATTAAACCCTTCAAGTGATGGTATAGTTATTAGATTAATAATACCAGAACTAACAGAAGAGACAAGAAAGAATATTGTTAAAACCGTTAGAAAAACTGGCGAAGAAGCTAAAATTGCTATAAGAGCTATAAGAAGAGATTGTAACGATAAATTAAAAGCTCTAAAAAAAGAAGCAGATATTTCCGAAGATGATATTAAAAAAGCAGAAGAAGAGATTCAAAAGAAAACTGATAATTTTGTTAAAGAAATAGATAAAATTCTAGAAGTAAAAGAAAAAGAAATAATGTCTATTTAATAATAACTTTTAAAACCTGCGTTTTCCGCAGGTTTTGTTACTAAAGAAAGTTGGAGTGGAGAAATATATGTGGAACTTTTTCACTAAAAAAAATGATGTAAAAAGCAATAATCTATTAATCGATATGAATAATATTCCAAAACATATAGGTATAATTATGGATGGTAATGGACGATGGGCTAAAGAAAAAAAACTTCCAAGGAGCATGGGACATAAAGCCGGTGTAGAAACTATAAGAGAAATAGTGAAAGAATGTAACAAAATCGGTGTTAAATATTTAACCTTATATGCTTTTTCTACAGAGAATTGGAAAAGACCTACCGAAGAAGTAAATGCTCTTATGCGATTGCTAGTGGAATATTTAAATAAAGAAGTAGATGAATTACATAGAAATAATGTTATAGTAAATTCTATAGGCGATATAAATAAATTACCCCAAGTATGTATAAATCAATTAAATGCTGCATATACCAAAACTAAAAACAATAATGGATTAACTCTTAATTTAGCTCTTAATTATGGTGGAAGAGATGAGATATTAAAAGGCATGCAATTATTATTCAAAGATGTTCAAAGGGGTAAGGTTAAAATTGAAACTATTGATGAAAATATATTTTCTAAATATTTATATACAAAGGGTATACCTGACCCGGATTTAATAATAAGACCTAGCGGTGAGCAAAGATTGAGTAATTTTTTAATATGGCAATGTGCTTATTCAGAATTTTGGTACTCAAATATAAAATGGCCTGATTTTAAAATAAAGCATCTTCATAAAGCTATATACGACTACCAAAATAGAGATAGAAGATTTGGAGGAGTACAAAGTGAATAGTAGATATTTAGGTGCGCTAATATTGTCACCTTTATTAATTGTGTTATTTATTGGAGGGACTGCTTTAAAATATTTAGCCCTTATTCTTTCTTTATTAGGAATGAGTGAATTCTATAAAGTATTAAAAGAAAAAAATATTCATCCATTAAGCTATATTGGATACGCTATGTGTTTAATCTATTATGTATTTTTAAATTTAAATGTTAATCAATTGTTTAATGTAATAACTATATCAGTAATGGTATTATTAATTATTCCTATATTAAATAGAAAATATAATTTTATAGATGCGTCAATAACCTTATTAGGTTTTTTATACATAGCTGTATTCTTTAGCTTTATAGTTTTAGTAAGCAGAAAAGTCTACGGTAATTATTTAGTATGGACTATATTTATATCCTCTTGGATATGCGATACTTCAGCTTATTACACTGGTAAGTATTTTGGTAAAACTAAATTATGTCCAGAAATAAGCCCTAAAAAAACCATAGAAGGTTCAATCGGTGGATTATTAGGGAGTAGCATTGCCTGTGGACTATTTGGTATGTTCTTACAAGGAAAGGGAGTAACTATACCAATAATACACTTCTTTTTATTAGGAGGAATTTCTGGTATATTAGTTCAATTTGGAGATTTAGTTGCCTCTTCGATAAAAAGATTTTTAGGTGTAAAGGATTATAGTGATTTAATACCAGGACATGGAGGTATACTAGATAGGTTTGATAGTATATTATTTGCTGCAATAGTTGTGTATTATTATTTTACACTAATAGTTTTAATATAAAAAATAACACTTAGAAGCTACGCTCTAAGTGTTATTTTTTTACTAATATATGAGTTTATAGAGAATATACTATTAGTATAGAAATTATAAGGGGATATATAATTGCAGGAAATACAAGAAAATATTAAAAAATTAATTTACTGTGCCATATTATTTGTAGCTTTTATTATTTTTATAAAAGTTATAAAAATTTACTTCAAACCTTTTTTTATCATTATATTTTTATTAGTTTTATCAAATCCAATTAACTCTTATTTAGGAAGATATAAAATAATTAATGATACAATAAGAGGTTTGCTTAGTATAGTATTAGTTAATATCATGATTTTCTCTTTTATTTTGTATTTAGGTAATTGGTTATTTACTACTAAAGACGTTATTATTAATGGTGTTTTAAAATTGCTATTAAATATTAAGGAGCTTCTTGAAAATTTAAATATTAATTCTAATCTATTAAATGGAGAGTTAGAAGAATATTACTTAAAAATATTAAATTCTAATCTTATAAAAAAAAGTGCAGCTTATACTACTGATAGTATTATAAATTATTTTGTTGCCAATATAGTGGTTTACTTTATTTTGGTAGATAAATATGTTATATTTAATTGGACAAAAAAATTTATAAGTGAATCAAAATTAATTTTTTTAAAGAACACCTTTAAAGATGTTAAAAATATTATTAGAATTGAGTTTTTAATAATAATAGCCATAACCTTGGAAACAATAATAGGGTTTATGATATTGGATATTGACAATTACTTTTTATTAGGGCTTCTTTGTGGTATTTTAGATTTAATGCCTTATGTGGGTACAATATTAGTTTTTATACCACTAATATTATATAACATATCTATTAAAAATTTTTTTGTGGCCTTTGGCTTAATATTTCTATACATATTACTATTGATAAATAGACAAATAATAGAGGCAAAGCTTATGAGCAATAAGCTTAAGATTCACCCTCTGTATACTTTTTTAGCCTTCTACATAGGTTTTAGAATTATTGGGGCTCTGGGTATAATAGTTATGCCCCTATATTTAATTATTTGTAAAAGTATACTAGAAATATAAATGAGTTATTTATATACAAAAGGAGATGTTGATTTGAAGAAGTTAACCATATTAGGTGCTACTGGTTCTGTTGGAACTCAAGCATTGGATGTTATAAGAAAAACAAAAGGAAATCTTTCGCTAGTTGGCATTTCTTCTCATAGCAATTGGGAAGGTACAATAAAAATAATCGAAGAATTTAATCCTAAATATGTAGCCATAACAGAAAAAAATGCTTTTGATAAAATAATGAGTTACTGCAAAGAAAATAATAAGAAAATAGAGATACTTTTTGGTATGGAGGGTTTAAATATAATATCATCTCTCCCAGAAATAGATATTGTTCTAACCTCGGTAGTTGGTATGATTGGCCTTCAGCCTACACTAAATGCAATAAAAGCAGGAAAGGATATAGCCTTAGCTAACAAAGAAACCCTGGTTGTGGGAGGGGATATAATAATAGATGAGGTTAAAAAGAATAATGTTAAAATCCTTCCAGTAGATTCAGAGCATAGCGCAATCTTTCAATGTTTAGAAGGAAATTCAAAGGAGGAAGTAGATAAAATAATATTAACAGCTTCCGGAGGCCCTTTTAGAGGTAGAAAAATAGAGGACCTTAAAGATGTTACTTTAGAACAGGCTTTAAAACACCCAAGATGGAATATGGGTAAAAAAATTTCTATAGATTCAGCTACACTTATGAATAAGGGCCTTGAAGTAATAGAGGCACATCATCTTTTTGGAATAGACTATAAAGATATTCAAGTAGTAGTCCACCCTCAAAGCATAATACATTCTATGGTTCAATATACAGATGGAAATGTTATTGCTCAAATGGGCACTACTGATATGAGATTGCCTATACAATACGCCTTAAATTATCCAAAGAGAAAAGAAGCGGTAGGAGGGAAAATTGATTTTTACAATCTAGAAAAATTGACCTTTGAAAAACCAGATTTGGATACATTCAAACCTTTAAAATTAGCATATATAGCAGGGGAAAAAGGAGGTATTATGCCTACAATTTTAAATGCAGCAAATGAAGCTGCTGTTGATCTTTTCCTAAATAGAAAAATAAAATTTCTTCAAATAGGGAATATATTAGAAGAAGCAATGGATAAATTTTATAATTGTGAGGATTTGTCTATTGAGAGCATAATTGAAATGGATAAGAGAGTAAAAAATTATGTATTTGATAGTTTTAAGCTTTAAATTAAGGAGGAGTGACTGTGAATTTTATTAATATATTAGGAGCTTTATTGGCCTTTGGATTGTTGGTTATGATCCATGAGTTAGGGCATTTCATTATGGCTAAACTTAATGGAGTAAAAGTTGAAGAATTTGCAATAGGAATGGGACCTAAGCTAGTTGGATTTAAGAGTGGTGAAACCGCTTATAATATTAAACTCTTACCAATAGGTGGATATGTTAAGATGCTTGGTGAAGATGGGGAAGAAACTTTTGATGAAAGAGCCTTTTCAAATAAAAGTTCTTTACAAAAGCTGAGTATAGTTGCTGCAGGACCTATAATGAATTTAATTTTAGCAATTGTCATATTTAGTATAATTGCTGGGAGCAAAGGATATTTTGCCCCTATAATTAGTAAAGTTGTACCTAATCTACCCGCACAAGTAGCTGGTATACAAGAGGGCGATAAAATACTTAAAATTAACAATAAAAAAATACTCACTTGGGAAGACTTTTATACTCAAGTTTATATGAATAAAGGTGAAACAATGGATATTACTGTTAAAAGGGGAAACGAAATTACAACAACTAAAGTTACTCCTGTGAAAGATGAAAAAGAAGGTAATTACATTGTGGGTGTATATCCTACTGAAGTTAAAAGTCCAACGATTAAAGAATCTATTTCTTATGGTTTTGTGGAAACAAATTCACTAATTAATCAAACATTTGGATTTTTAGGTACTATATTTAAAGGAAAAGCTTCTTTAAATGATTTTGGTGGTCCTGTTACAATTATTAAAGTATCAGGTCAGGCCGCTAAGGCAGGTTTTTTAAATCTACTATTTTTTGCGGCTTACTTAAGCGTACAATTAGGTATTTTTAATATAATACCATTTCCAGCCTTAGACGGTGGATGGATTACATTATTTTTGATAGAAATAATTACAGGAAAAAAAGTCGATAATAATAAGGTCGGTGTAATTAATTATATAGGTTTTGCCATTCTTATGACATTAATGATATTAGTTACAATAAAGGATATTTTATATCCTGTAACATTCTAGGAGTGATAAAATGGAACGAAAAAGTACTAAAAAAATTCAAATAGGAAATGTTTATATTGGGGGCGATGCCCCTATATCTATTCAATCTATGACAAATACTGATACTAGGGACATAAAAAATACTATAAGACAAATAAAAGAATTAGAAGAAGCGGGATGTGAAATAATCCGATGCGCTGTACCTGATATGGAAGCTTGTGAAGCTCTAAAGGATATAATAAAAGGTATAAATATACCTCTAGTAGCAGATATACATTTTGACTATAGATTAGCTTTAAAATCTATTGATAATGGAATAAGTAAACTTCGAATAAACCCTGGTAACATTGGTGATAAGCAAAGAGTAGAAATGGTAGTGAAAAAGGCAAAAGAAAGGAATATACCTATTAGAATAGGAGTGAATTCAGGTTCTCTAGAAAAAAGACTGTTAACTAAATATGGCAAGGTTTGCCCAGAAGCATTGGTAGAAAGTGCACTAGAACATGCAAAAATCTTAGAAGAACTTGATTTTGATAATATAGTATTATCTATTAAATCTTCAAATGTTATGGAAATGATAGAAAGTTATAGATTAATATCTCAAAAGACTAATTACCCTTTGCACCTCGGTGTTACAGAAGCCGGAACTCTTTGGAGAGGGACTATTAAATCTAGTGTTGGTATAGGTACTCTTCTCGCTGAAGGAATAGGTGATACAATAAGAGTTTCCCTAACTGGAGATCCTACGGAGGAAATAAAAGTAGCAAAAGAAATATTAAAATCTTTAAGCTTGCTAAAGGGAGGTATAGAATTCATATCCTGCCCAACCTGCGGTAGGACAGAAATTGATCTCATAAAAATTGCAAACGAAGTAGAGAAAAAAGTTGAAAACTTAAATAAAAATATTAAAATTGCAGTAATGGGATGTGTAGTAAATGGTCCTGGGGAAGCTAGAGATGCTGATATAGGTATAGCTGGCGGCAATGGTGAAGGATTAATATTTAAAAAAGGACAGATAATTAAAAAAGTAAAAGAAGAACAACTGATTTATGAACTTATTAAAGAAATAGAAAAAATGTAAGGTGAAGAAGATGAATATAGATTTGGCTAAAATACTTCATGATGAAAATCCATCTTCACAAGATTTATTAAAAGATATTAAAATTCTAAAAATACAGTATTTGAAAAAAAGTAATAAATTGAAAGTAATACTTAAATCTTTTAATGAATTTAACAAAGACATGGAGAATTGCTTTAAAGAAATACTTTATAAAAAATTTAACTTTTTTAATGATATAGAATTGGTTTCTTATAAGGATATTTCTGATGTAACCCTTGAAGATTTATGTAATAATTATTGGTGCGAACTTACAAATGCACTAATTACTCATGTACCTCTAGCAAAAGAATGCATGCTAAATGGTCACAAATATGTAGAGGATAATACTCTGATAATAAAATATGGAAATGAATTTATTTATAATATGTTAAAGAATAAAAATTTTGAAGAACTGACTTATGGTGTAATAAGAGATGTTTTTGGGATAGAGTGTAAGGTAAAGCTAATTTATGAGATTTCATGTGCTGACCAAGAATGCAATGAATTAGTAGAAGAAGAGATGTCCTTAATTAAAGAAATTATAAAAAATAGTAAACCTAAGATAGAAAAAAATAAAGTTATAGCTTTAGATAGACAAAAGAATGATGATAAGAATTCAAAAGGAGATAAAGATAGCAGTATTCTCCTAGGAAAAAATATTAATGAAGATTGGATTACTATTGATTGTATTGATGAACCAATGGGTATGGTAACAATTTGTGGAGATATATTTAAAAGGACCGTAATTGAAACTAAAACTGGTAGAAAAATTGTATCTATTTATGTTACGGATTATACTAGTTCCATTACAGTAAAAATATTTACTCGTCCAAAGGATGAGGAAAAAGTGTTAGAAGAAATAAAGGAAGGGCTTTACTGCAAAATTCGAGGGGAAGCTATTTATGATAACTATGCAAGAGAAGTAGTTATTATGGCAAGGGATATTATAAAGCTTAATAAGATTATGAAAATGGATACTGCAGAAGAAAAACGAGTTGAACTACATCTTCATACTAGAATGAGTGCCATGGATGCTATGACATCTGCAGAAGCCTTAGTAAAAAGAGCAGCCACATGGGGTCATAGTGCCATTGCTATAACTGATCATGGCGTAGTTCAAGCATATCCTGAAGCTATGGATGCTGGTAAAAAACATAAGATTAAAATTTTATATGGCGTAGAAGCTTACCTAGTAGATGATGGAGTACCTATTGTTATAGATGGAGAAGGAAGATCTATAGATGATGAATTTGTTGTTTTCGATATAGAAACCACAGGATTTTCCAGCATAAATGATAAAATAATTGAAATTGGTGCCGTAAAAATAAAAAATGGAAAAATAATAGATAGCTTTAGTAGTTTTGTCAATCCTAAAGTAATTATTCCATTAAAAATCATAGAACTTACAAGTATAACTGATGAAATGGTTAAAGATGCAGAAGATATTAACGAAGTTTTGCCTAAATTTTTAGAATTTGTAGGGGATACTGTTGTAGTGGCACATAACGCAAGCTTTGATGTTTCTTTTATAAAAAAGAACTGTAAAGACTTAGGCTTAACGTTTAATAATCCTATAATGGATACAATCCCTCTTGCTAAATTTTTATATCCAGAACTAAAGAGGTATAAATTAAATATAGTTGCAAAACATTTAGGGATAAATTCAGAAAATCATCATAGAGCTGTGGATGATGCAAAGGCTACAGGAGAAATATTAGTTAAAAGTTTTGAGGCTTTAAGGGAAAGAGAAATCTTTACCTTAGAAAACATAAATGAAGAATATTTTAAAAATATTGATGTGAAAACATTACCTACATATCATTTAATAGTATTAGCTCAAAACATGAAGGGATTAAAGAACCTTTATAAATTGATATCCCATTCTCATCTAGATTATTTTTATAAGAGACCTAGAATGCCAAAAAGCTTAATACAAAAATATAAAGATGGCCTTATTATCGGCTCTGCTTGTGAGGCAGGGGAAATTTATAAAGAGATTCTTAAAGGTAAAAGTGATGACGAATTAAAAAACACAATTGATTTCTATGATTATCTTGAAATTCAGCCTCTAGAAAACAACTATTTTATGATAAGAAATGGCACGGTTAAAGATGTTGATGAATTAAAAAATATAAATAGAAGGATATGTACATTAGGGGAAAGATATAATAAACCAGTGGTTGCTACCTGCGATGTTCACTTTTTAAATCCTGAAGATGAAATTTATAGAAGAATTATAATGAATGGTCAGGGATATAGCGATGCAGACAACCAACCTCCATTATACTTTAGAACAACTGAAGAAATGCTAAAGGAATTTGATTATTTAGGAAATGCAAAGAGCTTTGAAGTAGTTGTAAAAAACACTAACAAGATTGCTGAATTAATTGAAGAAATAAAGCCAATTCCTGATGAAACATTTCCTCCTAAAATAGAAGGTGCCGAAGAAGAAATTAAACAAATGACTTTACATAAAACTCATAGTATTTATGGAGATAATTTGCCAGAAGTAGTTCAAAAGAGACTTGATAAAGAACTAAATTCCATAATAAATAATGGTTATGCAGTATTGTATTTAATAGCACATAAATTAGTTGATAAGTCTTATCAAGATGGATATTTAGTTGGGTCAAGAGGATCTGTAGGTTCTTCCTTTGTTGCTACAATGTCAGATATAACTGAGGTTAATGGCTTACCACCTCATTATGTATGTTCTAATTGTAAATACAGTGAATTTATAACAGATGGTTCCATAAGTTCTGGTGCAGATTTGCTAGACAAAGATTGTCCTGAATGTGGAAACGTACTAACAAAAGACGGTCATGATATACCTTTTGAAACTTTTCTAGGTTTTGAAGGAGATAAAGAACCGGACATAGATTTAAATTTCTCAGGTGAATATCAATCTGTAGTACATAAATATACAGAAGAATTATTTGGTAAGGGTCATGTTTTTAGGGCTGGGACAATAGGTACAATTGCAGAGAAAACCGCCTATGGCTTTGTTAGAAAATATCTAACTGAGAAAAACATCACTTCTAACGGAGCTGAAATTGAAAGGTTAACTTTAGGATGTACTGGCATAAAGAGAACTACTGGACAGCATCCTGGTGGAGTTATGGTTGTTCCTCAAGATAACGAAATATTTAATTTCTCTCCAATACAACGTCCAGCAGACGATAACAATACTGAAATAATAACTACCCACTTTGATTACCACTCTATAAGCGGTAGACTACTGAAATTAGATATTTTAGGTCACGATGATCCTACTGTGCTTAGAATGCTTCAAGATTTAACTGGATTAGATCCTAAAACAATACCTTTAGCGGATACTAAAGTAATGAGTCTTTTTACATCTCCGGATGCTTTAGGAATTACTAAAGAAGAACTAGGATGTGAAGTGGGCACGTATGGTCTTCCTGAGTTTGGTACTAAATTTGTTAGGCAGATGTTGATTGACACTCAACCAAAAACCTTCTCAGATTTAGTAAGAATATCTGGACTTTCACATGGTACTGATGTTTGGCTTAATAATGCTCAATATTATATAAAAGAAGGATATACTACTCTAAAAGATTGTATAGCTACAAGAGATGACATAATGGTATATCTAATATATAAAGGATTGCCGCCTAAAACAGCTTTTAACATTATGGAAAAGGTAAGAAAAGGGAAAGGGTTGTCCGAAGAACATGAGCAAGTTATGAGAGAAAATCAGGTTCCAGATTGGTATATAGAATCCTGTAAAAAAATAAAGTACATGTTCCCTAAGGGTCACGCCGTTGCCTATGTTATGATGGCTGTTAGAATAGCTTATTTTAAAGTATATTATCCAAGGGACTACTATGCTACTTACTTCTCTGTTAGGGCTGATGATTTTGATGCAGATATAATATTGAAGGGTATTGATTCTATGCTACGAAAGATAGAAGAGATTAATGCCATGGGAAATAACGTTACTCCTAAGGATAAAGGACTTTTAACCACCTTAGAGATTTGTCATGAAATGTATCTTAGAGGAATCAAATTTCTAGAAGCTGACTTATATAAATCCCATGCTGAGAGATTTTTAATCGAAAATGATGGAATCAGAATTCCATTAAGTGCTCTTACTGGAGTGGGAGTAAATGCTGCTAAAAATATAGTTGAAGGTAGAGGGCTTGGAGAATTCATCTCAAAAGAAGATTTGAAAATTAGGGGAAAAGCTACAAGAACTGTCATAGAAGCTTTAGAAAATCATGGTTGTCTTAAAGGTATGCCTGACACCAATCAGTTGAGCCTATTTAACTTATAGAAATAACTAGCCCTTGAAATAAGGAATTTGTTGTGATACAATGGAAATTAGTAAGTTTGCAGATATATTTTGACTTGTAAGAGTGGGTATTAACCCGCTCTTTCTATTTGTATGAAACGCAACCATAGTTGCGTTTTTAAATTAATATATGAAAATTGTATTTAAATCGCTGTTTTACTACACAATATTATGTAAGGAGGGATCGTTATATGGAAAAAAATTTATTTGTAGATGAATTAACAAGTTTAATCCATCCTATAGTTGATAGATTAGGGTATGAGCTTTATTATTTAGAATATGTAAAAGAAAATAGAGAAAATTATTTAAGAGTATATATAGATAAAGATGAAGGAATAGCCTTAGAAGACTGTGAAAAGGTTAGCAGGGAAGTTAGTGAAATGATGGATGTTGAGGATCCAATATCAGAGGGCTATTATTTAGAAATTTCATCTCCAGGTATTGAAAGAGAGTTACATAACGATAACCACTTAAATAAGTATATTGACTATGCAGTTTCTGTAAAGCTTAAATCTTTATTTAATGGCAGCAAAAAAATTGACGGTGTTTTAAAGGGATTCGATAAAGATATTTTAAATATTCAACTAGAGGATAACTTATTAGCTATACCTAGAGAAAAGATAAAAACTATTAATTTAAAAGTGGAGTTTTAAGGGAGGTTAATTTAATAATGAATGAAGAATTTGTGGAAGCACTTAAAGAGATAGTTAAAGAAAAGGGTATCAGTGAAGATTTAATTTTTAATACTATTGAAGATGCTTTAGTCGCTGCCTATAAGAAGAATTACGCCAAACAAGGTGCTACAACTCAAAATGTAGCGGTTATTATGAATAGAGGAACTGGAGAAATTCAAGTACATTCCAAGAAAACAGTAGTTGAAAATGTGGAAGATGAATTTAATGAAATTTCCTTAGAAGAAGCTAGAGAAATAGATCCAAGATACGAATTAGATGAAGTGGTAAATATAGAAGTAACTCCTAAGAAATTTGGAAGAGTTGCTGCTCAGGCGGCAAAACAGGTAGTAATTCAGAGAATTAAAGAAGAAGAAAGAAGAATAGTTTATAATGAATTTATAGAAAAAGAATGTGACATTATAACTGGAACAGTAATAAGAAAAGATAAAACTAACGTTTTTGTTGACTTAGGGAAAATAGAAGCAGTACTTGGACCTAATGAGCAGATGTTAGGTGAGGCTTACAATTTCAACGAGCGATTAAAGCTATATATAGTTGAAGTAAAAAATACTACTAAGGGTGCACAAGTAATAGTTTCTAGAACTCATCCTGGTTTAGTTAAAAGGCTATTTGAATTAGAAGTGCCTGAAATATATAATGGAGTTGTAGAAATAAAAAGTATAGCTAGAGAAGCAGGTTCAAGAACAAAAATTGCTGTTCATTCTAACGATGAAGATGTAGATCCAATGGGTGCTTGTGTAGGGCCTAAGGGTATAAGAGTTCAAAATATCGTAAATGAATTAAAAAATGAAAAAATTGACATAATAAAATGGAGTAAACTTCCAGATGAGTATATTGCAAATGCATTAAGTCCAGCTAAAGTACTAGATGTTACAATTGATGAAGAAAATAAGTCAGCTAAAGTAGTGGTGGATGATAATCAATTATCCCTTGCCATAGGAAAAGAAGGTCAAAACGTAAGGCTAGCTGCAAAACTTACAGGTTGGAAGATAGATATTAAAAGCTCTTCACAAGTCAATGGATAACTAGGACTTTAAAAAGAAGGTGGTGTTTATATGAGAGTAAAGAAAATACCTGAACGAATGTGTACCGGTTGCATGGAAATGAAGCCTAAAAAAGAGCTCATAAGGATTGTACGAAATAAAGATGGTGAAGTTTCAGTAGATTTAACTGGTAAAAAGCCTGGTAGAGGCGCCTATATATGTAAAAATGTAGAGTGTCTTCAAAAATCTTTTAAAAGCAAAAAATTAGACAGAAATCTCGAAACCACCATAAGTGAAGAAATATACAATAAATTAAGGGAAGAGATAAATAATGAAAGATAAGTTTATTTCCTTTCTAGGAATAGCTAAAAAAGCTGGTAAATGTCTAGAGGGTTATAATAAATGTGAAGATTCCATTAAAAGAGGAACCTGTCATTTATTAATAGTATCAAAGGAATCATCTGAAAATACAAAAAATAAGTTTAAAACTCTTTGTGATATTAAAAATACACCTATGATAATTTACTATAGCAAAGATGATCTATCAAATATATTAGGTAAAGAAGGATTAAATATCGTTGGAATAAGTGATTTATCTATTGCCAAAAGGTTAATGGATTTATGGAATGACATGAACATAAATTAGTTTCGGGGGTGAATGCTTTGTCAAAAATTAGAGTATACGAATTAGCAAAAGAACTAGATGTGTCTAGTAAAGATCTTATACAATTACTACAAGATGAGTTCAGCATAAAAGTAAAAAACCATATGAGTGTTATTGAAGATGAAGATGCTCAACTTATAAAAGAATTATATGCTGAGTCCGACAAAGATAGTGGTGATTTAAATGATTCTGATAATATAGAAGAGAAGTACGGTGAACTTCAAGAAGCAGAAATAAAAGTTAATACAAAAGTTAAGAAAATAAAAAATAAATTACAAGATAATACACAAAATAATGATAGTGATAACGACGATGATGATGATAAAATAGTATTAGAACTAGGAGATACTATCACTGTAAAAGAATTTGCAGATAAACTTGCTAAACCTTATTCAGAAGTAATAAAAGAACTTATGTTTATGGGAGTAATGGCTGCACTAAACCAAGAAATAGATTTCGAAACAGCAGAGAAACTTGGAGAAAAGCTTGACGTTCTTATAACTAAAAAGGAAGAAGATTATTCAATCGAAGAGGTTGTTGGAGAAGAAGATGAGGAGGATGATAAAGAAAAGAGACCTCCTGTAGTTACAGTTATGGGCCATGTTGACCATGGTAAAACTTCATTGTTAGATGCTATCAGAAAAGAAAAGGTGGCTTCATCAGAAGCAGGTGGCATAACACAACACATCGGTGCATATACAGTGGAAATAGAAGATCAAAAAATAACTTTCTTAGATACACCTGGACACGAAGCTTTTACAGCAATGAGAGCAAGAGGTGCTCAAATTACTGATATAGTTATATTAGTTGTCGCTGCTGATGATGGTTTAATGCCTCAAACAAAAGAAGCTATAAACCACTGTAAAGCTGCAAATGTTCCAATGATTATTGCAATAAACAAGATGGATAAACCATCAGCTAATCCAGATAGAGTAAAACAACAATTAGCTGACGAAAATCTATTAGCTGAAGATTGGGGTGGAGATACTATAACAGTACCAGTTTCAGCACATACTAGAGAAGGTATAGATAATTTATTGGAAATGGTGCTTTTAACTTCTGAAATGGAAGAATTGAAAGCAAATTCCCATAGAAATGCTAAAGGAACTGTCATTGAAGCTAAACTCGATAAAGGTAGAGGACCAGTAGCCTCACTTTTAGTTCAAAACGGAACCTTAAGTGTTGGCGACTCAATTATTGTAGGTACAACATATGGTAGAATAAGAGCAATGTTCGACGATAAGGGCAAAAAAATAAAATCAGCCGGACCATCAATACCTGTGGAAATATTAGGGTTGTCAGAAGTTCCTTCTGCTGGTGATAGATTTAATGAAGTAAAAGATGAAAAAACTGCAAGGGAAATGGCTGAAAAGAGAAAAGAAAAAATAAGAAGTGAATATTTACAATCTACTCATAAAGTTTCATTAGAAGACTTATATAGCCAGATTAAAGAGGGTAAAATAAAAGAATTAAATATAATTGTTAAAGCAGACGTACAAGGTTCTATAGAAGCTGTTAAGCAATCCTTTGAAAAACTATCAACTGATGAAGTAAAAGTTAGGGTTATACACGGTGGTGTAGGAGCAATTACAGAAACTGATGTAACATTGGCTAATGCTTCTAATGCTATAATTATTGGATTTAATGTAAGACCAGATAATAATGCAATTGCTATAGCGGATAAAGAGAACGTTGAAATTAAAACTTATAGGGTTATTTATACTGCTATAGAAGATATTAAAGCCGCTATGATCGGCATGTTAGAGCCTGATTATAAAGAAGTAATCCTTGGAAGAGCTGAAGTTAGGCAGACTTACAAGGTCTCAAATGTTGGAACAGTTGCAGGTTGTTATGTATTAAATGGTAAAATACTAAGAAATGCAAGTGTAAGAGTATTGAGAGAAAGTATAGTAATCTTCGAAGCAGGACTTTCTTCATTGAAGAGATTCAAGGATGACGCTAAAGAAGTTGCCGCAGGATATGAATGTGGTATGATGGTTGAAAAATTCAATGATCTTAAAGAAGGCGACATCATAGAAGCTTATACTATGGAAGAAGTAAAAAAGCAGACCCTATAGTAGGAGGGATATTTTATGGTTAAACATAGATCTGGAAGAATTAACGAAGAAGTAAGAAAAGAAGTGTCTAATATAATTCAATATGATATAAAAGACCCTAGGATGAATGCTATGGTTAGTATAACAAAGGTCAATGTAACCAAGGATTTAAGATATGCCAAAATATACGTTAGTATATTTGGAAATGATGAAGAAAAGAAGAATACTCTTGAAGTATTAAAAAATTCTAGCGGTTTTATTAGAAGAGAAGTAGGTCATAGAATTAACTTAAGATATACTCCAGAGATACTTTTTGAATTAGATAACTCCATCGAGCATGGTATGCATATTGATGCTATATTAGCTCATATAAAGGAGAGAGAACATGATGATAATGAATGATATTTTAAAAATCATTAAAGAGAGTAAAAAAATTGCTATAAGCTTCCATACTTCTCCTGATGGGGACTCCTTAGGGAGTTCTCTTGGTCTTTTACAAGGACTTAGAAAGTTAAATAAATCTGCTTACATTCTCTGCAAAGAAGGTATTCCTGATAACTTTATCTTTCTACCTTGTAGCAATGAAGTTATAGAGTCTACTGGAAAGGTTTTAGAAGGTACAGATTGCGTAATTGTTTTAGACTGTGGAAATACAGGGAGAATTAATGGTGACATTGAATTAGGCAGCAAAGAATATACAATAATTAATATTGATCACCACGTATCAAATGAACTTTATGGCCATTTGAATTATGTAGACACTAATTCTGCATGTATGGGAGAAATAGTTTATCAAATGCTTAAAGATTTCAGTGTAGAAATAGATAGGGATATTGCAACTTGTTTATATACATCCATATTAACAGATACAGGATCTTTTAGATACTCAAATACCACCTCAGTAACTCACTCTATTTCAGGAAATTTAATAAATACTGGTATTGATTTTAGTAGTATACATAGACTTGTATTTGATAGTAAGGATTTTGATAGATTCAAACTATATGGTATGGTATTTGATAGAATGGAACTTATAAATGACCAGATATGTGTAATGACAGTTACAAAAGATATGTTTACAAAACTTAACATAGATCCTGACACAGATACCTCAGATATAGTTTCTTTCGGAAATGGTATTAAACCTGTTGAGATTACTATTCTCCTAAAAGAAAAAGAAAATGAAATAAAAATAAGCCTAAGGTCTAAATCAAAAGTTGATGTTAGAAAGATTGCAGAAACCTTAGGAGGTGGAGGCCACATAAGAGCAGCTGGTGCCTCCATTAGAAATAAATCATTAAGAGAAGTAAAAAATATATTAATAGAATTAGCAGAAAATGAGTTGATATAATGAATGGAATTTTAAATATATTTAAGCCTTCTGGTATAACATCTTTTGATGTGGTTAGAATGGTCAAAAGAGCCGCAAATACTAAAAAAGTTGGTCATACAGGTACACTGGATCCAATGGCTTCCGGTGTACTCCCTATTTGTTTAGGAAATGCTACAAAAATTGTAGATTACATAATGAATGAAAGTAAAATTTATAAAAGCACTTTAAAACTTGGAGTAGTTACGGATACCTATGATAAAGAAGGTAAAATATTAAAAGAAGAGACTGTAAACTTGGAATCAAAAATTGTAGAAGAGTGTATTAAATCTTTTCAAGGAAGTATAGAGCAAGTTCCTCCCATGTACTCTGCATTAAAAGTCAATGGTAAAAGACTTTATCAATTGGCTAGAGAAGGGATAGAGGTAGAAAGAAAAGCTAGAAAAATTAACATATATTCTATTGATATATTAAATATAGATTTACCTTACGTAACCTTTCAAGTACATTGCTCAAAAGGCACTTATATACGAAGCCTTTGCTATGATATTGGTGAAAAACTAGGCGTAGGGGCTTCCATGTGGGAGTTAGAAAGAGTTAAAACTAGCATTTTTAATATTAAAGATGCTCTACATATAGATAATTTAAATAGTGAAAATATAAATGAATATCTTGTACCTATAGATGAAGCACTAAGTAAATATGAAAGTATTACTATAGAAGAAGTTTATGAAAAATTACTAGTAAATGGAGTTCTTATAAAGGATAAAAGGATAATGGGAAGCATTGAAAAAGATGTTATCTTAAGAGTTTATTCTGGCAATAAATTTATAGGTCTAGGTAGAAGAAGTGACGAAGGATTTAAAATCTTGAAATTGCTTGTATAGGGGTAATAACTATGGATATTATAGAAGATAATATGCTTAAGAGGTTTAAATGGAATACTTATATAGCTCTAGGTAGCTTTGACGGTTTACATTTAGGTCATAGTAAGCTTATAAATAAAGCGATAGAATTAGCTAAGAAAAATGGTGGTAAAAGTATGGTATATACTTTTAAAAACCATCCTTTATCAACCATAAATAAAGATTTAGTTCCAAAACTTTTGATGGATATAAACCAAAAGAAAAAAGTATTAGACAAAATGGGACTAGACTACTTAAATTTAGTAAACTTTGATGAAAAGTTTATGAAAATGTGTCCTGAGGAATTTATATATAACATTGTAAGTGAATTTAATGCTAAGGGCATTATAGTAGGCTTTAATTATAGATTTGGATATAAAAACCTAGGAGACGTTGAATTTTTAGAGGAATTAAGTAAAAAATATAAATTTCAACTTTATGTTGTAAGGCCAATTAAATATAAAAAAGAAATAGTATCTAGCTCTCATATACGACATATTATCTCTGATAACGGAGACATGGTAAAAGCTAAGGTAATGTTAACAAGACCATATTCTATATCAGGTATTGTAATCAAAGGAAAACAACTAGGGAGAGTCCTAGGTTTTCCAACAGTTAATTTAAGCTATGATAAGGGTTATATTATACCAAGGGGAGGTGTATACTTTACCTTAGTAGAATATGAGGGCGATTTTTATAAAGGGATAACTAATGTGGGTTATAATCCTACAGTGGAAGATGGTAAGCTTAGTATAGAAACTCACATTATCGATTTTAATAAAGAAATATACGGTAAAGATATAAGAATTCATTTTATCCATAGAATAAGAGATGAAAAAAAATTTAATTCATTGGAAGAATTAACTCATAGAATAAGTGAAGATAAAAAATACGTAATTAAGCAAAATTTAGAATTAATTATAAAAAGTAATTTACAACTATAGTGTTCTTTGTTATAATTACTTTTGTGAACCTTAATCTATGTTTGTTGTATGCCGGCTACATTCGTGGATTAAGGGGATATAACAATTGGAGGTGCATATAAATGGATAAGGCAAGAAAAGAAGAATTATTAAAAACTCATGCTAGACACGAAGGAGATACTGGCTCACCAGAAGTTCAGATAGCTCTTTTAACAGAAAGAATTAATCATTTAAATGATCATTTAAAAACTCATAAGAAAGACTTCCACTCAAGAAGAGGTCTTTTAATGATGGTTGGTAAAAGAAGAGGTCTTTTAAATTACTTAATGAAGAAAGATATCGAAAGATATCGTTCAATTATTAAAGAATTGGGATTAAGAAAATAGTTAATATTTAGAGCGGCTTAGACCGCTCTATTATTTTGATTCAAGTTATTACATTATACTGTATAAAATAATATAAATATCAGGATAATAATAGTGTATACTTTGAAGGGAGGTAAACTATGAGTCATATTCTTGAAACTACTGTTGCTGGAAGAACTCTAAAGGTTGAATTTGGAAAAGTTGGAGCACTTTCAGATTGTGCTATATTAGTAAGTTATGGCGAGACAGTAGTATTAATAAATGCAAATGCATCAAAACAACCAAGAGAGGGGATAGATTTCTTTCCTCTTAGCGTAGAGTACGAAGAAAGATTGTACTCCGTAGGAAAAATACCAGGAGGGTTTATCAAAAGAGAAGGAAGACCTTCTGAAAAGGCAATTCTTCATGCAAGAGCTATCGATAGACCATTGAGACCATTATTTCCAGATGGCTACAGAAATGATGTACAGATAGTTTGTACTGTTTTATCTGTAGAACAGGATAATCAACCAGATATATTGGCAATGAATGGAGCTTCTTTAGCATTATGCCTTTCAAGTATCCCATATGATAAACCAGTAGCCACTGTTTCTGTGGGCTTAATTGATGGAAAATTCATATTAAATCCAACTCTTAAAGAGAGAGAAGAAAGTGATTTAAATTTAACTGTTTGTGCTACAAAAGATAGGATAACTATGATTGAAGCTGGTTCTTATGAAATTGACGAGGAAGTAATGTATGATGCTATAATGTTTGCCTTTGAGGAATGTCAAAAAATTGTATCATTCCAAGAAAAGGCTATGGCTGAATTCGGTAAAGAAAAGATTGCTCCTGTACTTTATAAGGTAGATGAAACCCTAGAAAAAGAAGTAAGAGAATTTTCTTACTCAATGATAAAAGACGCTATGTACATAACAGATAAAGATCAAAGAAATGCTACTATCGATAAAGTTAAGGAAGCTATAAACGAACATTTCAGTGAAAAATACGCTGAAAATCTTAAAGATATCGGTGAAGTAGTATATACTCTTCAAAAAGAAATAGTTAGAAATATGATTTTAAGAGAGAAAAGAAGACCAGACGAAAGAGCATTCAATCAAATAAGAAATATTGACTGTGAAGTAGCACTTCTACCAAGAACTCATGGTACAGGTCTTTTCACAAGAGGACTAACTCAAGTTATGACTGTAGCTACAATTGGTCCATTAGGAGATGCTCAAATTTTAGATGGATTAGGTGATGAAGAATTTAAAAGATATATGCATCACTATAACTTCCCTTCCTATAGTGTTGGTGAAGTTAGACCACTAAGAGGGCCAGGAAGAAGAGAAATCGGTCATGGTGCTCTAGCAGAGAAAGCTTTAGAACCGCTAATGCCTTCAGAAGAAGAATTCCCATATACAATTAGATTAGTTTCTGAAGTATTGAGTTCAAATGGCTCTACTTCTCAAGCAAGTGTATGCGGTAGTACATTAGCTCTTCTTGATGCAGGAGTCCCTATAAAAAGACCAGCTGCTGGAATAGCAATGGGACTTGTAACTAGCGAAGATTTATCAGAAGAAGAAATATTAACAGATATTCAAGGAATTGAAGATTTCTTTGGTGATATGGACTTTAAGGTTGCAGGTACTGAAAAGGGTATTACTGCAATTCAAGTAGATACAAAGATTGAAGGTTTATCAAATAATTGTATAAAAGTAACATTAGAAGAAGCAAAAAAAGCTCGTCTACACATTTTAGGAAAAATAAAAGAATGTATACCTGAAGCTAGAAAAGAATTGTCACCTTATGCTCCAAGAGTCTATACTATGACAATTGATCCAGAAAAAATAAGAGATGTTATAGGTTCAGGCGGTAAAACTATAAATAAAATTATAGCTGAAACTGGAGTTAAAATTGACATAAAAGAAGATGGTACAATATATGTAATGTCTGATGATAGTGTAGGAGCAGATAGAGCTCTTAAGATGATATATGATTTAACAAAGGAAGTAGAAGTTGGTGAAATATATCTAGGAAAAGTTACTAGAACAACTAACTTTGGAGCTTTTGTAGAAATACTGCCTGGTAAAGAAGGTTTAGTTCATATATCAAAACTTGATTTTACAAGAGTTAATAAAGTAGAAGATGTGGTATCTGTTGGTGATGAAATCTTAGTTAAGGTAACGGAAATAGATGAACACGGCAGAGTTAATTTATCTAGAAGAGATGCTATTAAAAAAGAAGAAAACGACGAAAACCACGAAAAAGACGAAAAAGACGTAGAAGATGATGACAGCAAAAAACAATAGTTAGAAAATAGAAGGGCTTTGCGCCTTTTTATTTTTTAACATAATATAACAATGCTGGAGGAATATAATGTACGATATTATTGAAATCAGTAATGGCTTAAAAGTAGTATTAGAAAAAATTGACTATGTTAATTCAGTAAGTGTTGGTTTATGGGTAAAGAATGGTTCACGTAATGAGGATAAACAAAACAATGGAATTTCTCACTTTATTGAACACATGCTATTTAAAGGAACTGAAAAAAGAAGTGCAAAAGAAATCGCTGAATCTATAGAAGATGTAGGAGGACAAATTAATGCCTTTACCGCCAAGGAGTCTACTTGCTATTATGCAAAAATACTAGATTCCCATTTGGATTTGGCATTAGATGTACTTTCAGATATGCTTTTTAATAGTAAATTTGATGAAGAGGAAATAGAAAAAGAAAAAGGTGTAATAATTGAAGAAATAAATATGAATGAAGACTCACCAGAGGATGTATTGCTAGACTTACATAGTGAAGCTATGTGGGGGGAAGATTCAATTGCATTTCCTATCTTAGGAAGCGTAAAAACTGTAAATTCCTTTACAAGAGAAATAATAATGGATTATATCGAATCTAGATATATACCTAAAAATTGTGTATTATCAATAGCAGGAAAGTTTGATGAAAAAGACATTATAAAATTAGTGGAGTGTTATTTCGGTAATTGGAATTTCAAAGATAAAAAATTATCTACTTGTTCATCTCCTAAAATACTAAATAGTCACTTATTTAAAGAAAAAAAGATTGAACAGCTACACATTAGTTTAGGACTTAATGGTTTGCCTTTAGGAAGTGATGATCTTTATCCATTATTATTTTTAAATAATCTTTTAGGCGGAGGAGCTTCTTCTATATTGTTTCAAAAGATACGTGAAGAAATGGGTAGGTGCTATTCTATATACTCATACATAAGTGCTTTTAATAATACTGGAGTGGTTAGTATTTACACGGGACTTAATCCCAAATATTCAGTAGAGGTTGTAAGCCTTATAAAAGAAGAATTATTTAAGTTTACTAAGAGAGATATTTCTGATGAAAGAATTGTAAAGGGTAGAGAACAGTTAAAAGGAAGTTATATTTTAGGACTTGAAAGCACTAGTAGCAGAATGTTTAATAACGGTAAATCTGTTCTATTTTTAGATAGAATTAATGAGCCTAAAGTTATACTCAATAAAATTGATAATATAAATAAAGAAAAAATACATGATGTAATGGAAACAACTTTTAAAAAAGGAATTTTAAATTCAGCTTATGTAGGAGAAAATGTTGACTTGGATATAATGGAAAATATTATTGAAAAAGACATGTTTCCTTTTAACAATAAACCGTCTTCCTTAATATAATAGTAATAAACCCTTAATATATTTCATATTATTCTATGAAATATATTAAGGAGGTTTTAATTATGGATGATGATATTAAATTATACAGCGACATGGAAAGATATGAGATAATAAACATAAATGATGGTGAAAAATACGATTATTTAGGAAATAACGATATTATTATTGATGAAGAGGGAAATCTAAAACTACTAATTTTATCAGAGCCCAATGCAAAGTTAAGCTTTTTTAACAAAAGTGATTTTATTGAAGTGCCATGGGAGTACGTGAAAAAAATTGGCTCTAGGACTATAATAATAGATGTTGATGAAAGATCTCTTAAAAAAACCCGAATTTAAATTGGGAGGGATAATATGAAAATCATTGTTCAAAAATTCGGTGGAACCTCTGTTTCTACTCATGAAAGAAGATTAATGGTAATAAACAAAATAATAAAAGCCAAAGAAGAAGGATTTCTACCAGTAGTGGTTGTTTCCGCTATGGGAAGAAAAGGAGAGCCTTATGCTACAGATACTTTACTTTCACTGACAAGTAATAGACTAAAGGATAGAAATAAACTCTCTATTGATTTACTCATGGCCTGTGGTGAAATTATAAGCACAGTAGTTATGGCAGATGAATTACTGGACAAAGGGGTAGATGCCATTCCTATGACAGGAGGACAGGCTGGTATAATAACTGATGATAGTTATAATAGTGCTTCAATGATAAACTTAGATCCAAGTAAAATATTACAAGCATTAGAAGAGGGTAAAGTGCCAATTATAGCTGGCTTTCAAGGTGTCAACGAAAAAGGATTTATAACTACTTTAGGAAGAGGTGGAAGTGATGTTACAGCATCACTTTTAGGTGTGGCTCTAAAGGCTGAAGGCGTAGAGATATATACAGACGTAGATGGAATAATGACCGCAGATCCACGAATCGTATCTGATGCCTCTTTAATAAAAGAAATAAGTTACAATGAAGTATTTCAATTTTCAGACCAAGGTGCAAAGGTTATACACCCAAGGGCTATAGAAATAGCAATGAAGGGTAATATCCCACTGATAATTAAGAATACACTTAGCAATTGCCAAGGTACTATAATTAATAACATTGGTGATTTAAATTTAAATAATATAATAACTGGAATAACTCATATAAGTAGCAGAGTGCAAATAAAAGTAACTCTCAAGGATAATGAAAATAACGTTCATTACCATGACTTCCTAAATATATTAGCTAAAGCTTCAATAAGTATAGATTTAATAAATGTTTTCCCAGAGGATAATATATTTACAATAGATGGTAGTGACTTTGATAAATTCAACGGTATAATGAAGAATTTAAATTTACAATATTCTTATATAAAGGATTGTAGTAAAATAGCTATTATTGGAAGTAGAATGAGAGGTATACCTGGAGTAATGGCAAAAATCTTAAAATGCTTAAGCTTAGAAAATATTAAAGTACTTCAAACTGCCGACTCTCATACTACTATTTGGTGTTTAGTAGAAAGTCAATATACAGAAAAAGCTATAAATGCTCTTCACAAAGGTTTCAATTTAGGTCATCAATAATTTAAATTAGGTATATTCTTTTTTCTTATGCACAAAATAACATTGTGCTAGGAGGGAAGAATATGAATGATGAACAAAGAGAGCAAGATGAGCAAAGAGATAATAAGGAATTAAATAATATTAAAGAGTTAGGTACAATTAATATACCTAAACAAGATGATAAGATTCATATATTACCTATAATTGGTCAAATCGAGGGACATATGGTTCTTCCAGCTCAAACAAAGAGTACAAAATATGAACACTTAATTCCTCAATTAGTTTCTATAGAAATGAATGACGAAATTGAGGGAGTATTAATAATCCTAAATACTGTAGGCGGAGATGTAGAAGCTGGTTTAGCTATTGCCGAAATGATCAATACCTTGAGTAAACCAACGGTATCTTTAGTGGTTGGTGGAGGTCATTCTATAGGTGTGCCCTTAGCTACTTCAGCAAACTATTCTTTTATCTCTCCTTCTGCAACAATGATAGTTCATCCTATTAGAATGAATGGATTAATTATAGGAGTACCTCAGACCTTTGAGTATTTCGATAAAATGCAGGAGAGAATTACAGACTTTATTGTAAGAACTTCAAAAATTGAACGAGATTATTTAAGGAAAATCATGGTTATGACTGATAATTTGTTAAATGATATGGGAACTATACTCATAGGAGAACAAGCGGTAGAGTGTGGCCTCATAAATCAAGTTGGCGGTTTAAGGGATGCCTTAGATAAGTTAGACATACTAATAAAGGAAAAGAGTACAAAGCAGCCATAGGTAACTCAACCTATGGTTTATTTATTTAATATCTATGGACAAGCCATTAAAGGATAATTAAAATAGTTTATAGAATAACTATTAATTTAGGAGGTGGATACATTGGGGAGGAAAAAGAAAAAGAAAAAAGATAGCTTTGACAATGATATAAAAGGAATCGTACTAATAACCATAGGAATACTTGCATTGGTCAGTGTGTTTTCCCCCAAAGACTCAGGATATATAGGAAAAATCGCCAAGAAATTATTAATTGGAATGTTTGGATTGGGCTCTTATATTTTCCCATTTATAATAATATTTATAGGCTCCTGTTATATTCTTAATAAGAGAAAAATTAAATTCACAAATAAGTTTTATGGAATAGTACTTTTTATAATAAACACGTTAATGTGTATACAAATGGCAGATATGAGTTTAACCAATACTAGCTTAAGTGTTACTGAAGGAATTGCAAATATATATAACTCTCAGTCAATACTTCATGGAGGGATTATTGTATACTTAATCAGCCTACCGCTGTATAAACTTTTTGGGAGAATGGGTTCTTTTATAATTTTTATATCCTTGTATGCTATTTCTTTTGTGCTAATTAGTAACGTTACTTTATCTTATATTGTAGATAGAATAAAATCTAAACTACTAGAAGTAAAAAAGAAAGATAAGGAAATTATTAAAGACGAATTAGAATTAGAAATAGAAACTAAAGAATTATTAGCATATGATAGCAGCAAAGAAGAAGATATAAAGAAAAATAATAGAATAAAAATAATAGATTTTATTAAATCCAGTAACATTGAAGACTCTTCAATAGATAAAATAGATAAAGAAGAGGAAACAAACCAAGAAGAAAATAACAACATTAGTGAAGAATTAGAAAAAGGAATCAGTAAGGTAAGCACTCCTATAGAATACAATTATCCTCCATTAAATTTATTAAATCAGAATATATCAATTAAAATGAATAAGGGAGATAAAAAAGAACTATTACATAATGCAACTAAATTAGAAGAAACTCTTTCTAGCTTTGGTGTAGAAGCTAAGGTCATTCAAGTTACTAAAGGACCATCTGTTACAAGATTTGAACTTCAACCAAGCCCAGGAATTAAAGTAAGTAAAATTGTAAATCTTTCAGATGATATTTCTTTAGGCTTAGCGGCTTCAGGCGTAAGGATAGAGGCACCAATACCTGGAAAGTCAGCTGTTGGTATAGAGGTACCTAATAAAGATTTAAATCCTGTTTTCTTAAGGGAAGTTATTGAATCTGAACAATATACTAATTTTAATAAAAATTTAGCTTTTGCCTTAGGTAAAGACATTGGAGGCAATAGTATAGTATGGGATTTAGCTAAAATGCCTCACTTATTGATTGCTGGAGCTACCGGGTCTGGTAAGAGTGTATGTATTAATACATTGATAATAAGCTTATTATATAAGTATTCTCCTGAGAATGTAAAATTATTAATGGTAGACCCTAAAGTAGTTGAGCTAAATGTTTATAATGGTATTCCTCATCTTCTAATACCAGTAGTTACTGACCCTAAAAAAGCTGCTGGAGCTTTAAATTGGGCTGTAACTGAGATGACTAGAAGATATAAGATATTTGCTGAAAATCATGTTAGAAATCTGGAAGGGTATAATGACCTCTATGAAAAAGGTAAAATAACTGAAAAATTGCCTCTTATAGTAATAATAATTGATGAATTAGCGGATTTGATGATGGTATGTCCAAACGATATTGAGGATTACATAGGAAGGCTAGCACAGATGGCTAGAGCGGCTGGTATGCATCTTGTAATCGCTACTCAAAGGCCATCTGTAGATGTAATTACTGGGGTTATAAAAGCTAATATTCCTTCAAGAATATCCTTTGCTGTTTCTAGCCAGATCGATTCACGAACAATTTTAGATATGTCTGGTGCAGAAAAGTTATTAGGAAAAGGAGACATGCTTTTCTACCCTACAGGTGAAGCTAAACCTATAAGAGTTCAAGGAGCATTTATTTCTGAAGAAGAGGTATCAAGAGTTGTTGATTGCATTAAAAACGAGCAAGGACCCGCTGAGTATGAAGATAGTATAATTGATCAAATTAATACATCTACAGAAATAAATGAAGAAGATAGAGACGAACTCTTAGAAGAAGCTATAAAAATTGTTCTCGAAATGGAACAAGCATCTACTTCCTTATTGCAAAGAAAGCTAAGAATAGGATATAATAGAGCAGCTAGAATAATAGAACAATTAGAAGAAAGAGGCGTTATATCTGGTAAAGATGGTAGTAAGCCAAGACAAGTTTTAATAACTAAAGATGATGTAGAATAAGGAGGAACATGAATGAAAAAATTGAAGTTTGGTGTAATTAGTTTAGGATGCGATAAAAACAGAATCGATTCAGAAATATTTATAAATAGGTTATTAAAAAACAATACTCTTACAAATAACCCAAAAGAAGCAGACATACTTATAGTTAATACTTGTGGGTTTATAGAAGAATCAAAGCAAGAGTCTATTGACACCATATTAGAAATGTCTAATTTTAAAGAGGGTAATTGTAAAGCTTTAGTAGTAACTGGCTGTTTAAGTCAAAGATACGGAAAAGAACTTCAAGAGTTGCTTCCTGAGATTGATATTATGGTTGGTGTTAATGATTATGATAAGTTAGACCAATATATAAGCAATTATTTAGAAAAAAGCGATAAGGAAACCTCTTGCAACTATAGTGATGATGTTATAAATGAAGGGGATAGAACTCTTTCCACTCCTGGCCATTATGCATATTTAAGAATAGCTGAAGGTTGTAGTAATCATTGTACTTATTGCATTATACCTAAGATAAGAGGTAAGTACAGAAGCAGAAAAATGGAAGCTATAATAGATGAAGCAAAGATTTTAGTGCAAAATGGAACTAAAGAAATAATATTAGTAGCACAAGACACCACAAGATATGGCATTGACTTATATGGTAAAAAAATGTTAAGCGACCTTATAAATGAGCTATCTAAAATAAATGATTTGAAATGGATTAGAGTTTTATATTGTTATCCTGAGGAAATAGAAGAGGATTTAATTAAAACAATAGCTGAAAATGATAAAGTTTGCAAATACCTAGATATACCTATTCAGCACATAAGTAATAATATACTAAAATCTATGGGAAGAAGAGGACGAAAAGAAGATATACTTACTACTATTACTTCCCTTAAAAATAAAGTACCTAATATATGTTTAAGAACATCACTTATAGTTGGATTCCCTGGAGAAACTCAAGAAGATTTTGAAGAGTTAATAGAACTTGTAAAGGATATTAAATTTAATAATTTAGGAGTATTTAAATACTCACAGGAAGAAGACACTCCGGCAGCTCATATGGCGGGTCAAATTTCTGAGGAAATTAAAGAAGCTAGACGTAATGAAATAATGGCTATTCAAAAAGAAATTTCTATGAATACCAATAATAGCAAGATTGGAAATATTTTCACTGTTATAGTAGATGGCTTTGATGGAGAATCTTATATTGGCAGAAATTATGAAATGACTCCTCAAATAGATGGTGCAATTTATTTTAAATGTGATAAAATATTTAATATAGGTGAAATTATAAATGTAAAAATAATAGATAGCCTAGAATATGATTTGGTAGGAGTTGTATGCCATGAATCTTGCAAATAAACTTACTATAATAAGAATATTTTTGATTCCTATATTTCTCATTTTCATTGCCGTTAATGGTATTCCCTATGGCAAAACTATAGCTACAACTATTTTTATATTGGCTGCACTAACAGATAAGTTGGATGGATACATAGCAAGAAGTAGAAATCAAGTAACTAGGTTTGGAAAGTTTATGGATCCTTTAGCAGATAAGTTACTAGTTACTGCTGCATTAATTTCTTTGGTAGAATTTCAAGTACTTTCTACTTGGGTAGCTATGATCATTATAGCTAGAGAATTTGCAGTAACAGGATTAAGAGCGGTGGCTGCAGCTGAGGGAATAGTTATAGCGGCTAGCCCATGGGGAAAAGCTAAGACAGTAGCACAAATTGTAGCGATTATAATATCATTACTTCCATTAAACAAGGATTTCTTTGACGCTATTAATATATTAAATATATCTACTAAATATTTTGATATATTAGTAACAATAACTATGGGGATAGCTATAGTTATAACTATAGTTTCAGGGATAGATTACTTCATAAAAAATAAGGAGGCTATAAATCCTGATAGATAGGCTTTTATGGTTTAAAAAGTTAAAAGTTGGTAATAATTCTAATAATAAGTTCCTAGTAATAGGAACTTTATTTATAAGTTGACCCTTATTAGAATGTATTGTATAATAATAATTAAGAACAAACGTTCGAATTGAGAAAGGATGGTGAGCCCTTTAAGGGATATTATGAATAATGAAAAATTAAAAGCGATAGAAGCTGCCATGGGGCAGATTGAAAAACAATTTGGTAAAGGCTCTATAATGAAATTAGGAGAACATAGCATATTAAATTTAGATGCTGTATCAACAGGATGTTTAGGAATGGATATTGCTCTAGGTATAGGTGGAGTACCAAGAGGTAGAATTATTGAAATCTATGGACCTGAATCCTCTGGTAAAACTACTGTAGCATTGCATATATTAGCTGAAGCTCAAAAGGCTGGTGGAGCTGCTGCTTTTGTAGATGCTGAACATGCCTTAGATCCTTCATATGCCAAAAGACTAGGAGTGGATATCGACAACTTAATAGTTTCCCAACCTGATACTGGAGAACAGGCTTTAGAAATCGCAGAGGCCTTAGTTAGATCAAATGCAGTTGATGTAATTGTTGTAGACTCTGTTGCAGCTTTAGTTCCTAAAGCAGAAATAGAAGGTGAAATGGGAGATTCACATATAGGTTTGCAGGCAAGATTAATGTCACAAGCATTGAGAAAACTTGCAGGGTCCATAAATAAATCAAAATGTGTTGCTATATTTATTAATCAATTAAGGGAAAAAGTTGGTGTAATGTTTGGAAATCCTGAAACAACCCCTGGTGGCAGAGCTTTAAAATTCTATTCTAGTGTTAGATTGGATGTAAGAAGGATAGATTCAATAAAGCAAGGAGAAGATATATTGGGTAATAGAACAAGGGTTAAGATTACTAAAAATAAAGTAGCCCCTCCTTTCAAGCAAGCAGAATTTGATATAATGTACAACGAAGGAATTTCAAAAACTGGAGATGTTTTAGATTTAGGAGTTAAGGAAGAATTTGTACAAAAAAGTGGTGCTTGGTTCTCCTATAAAGATATAAGACTAGGCCAAGGAAGAGAAAATGCAAAGCAATATTTAAAAGAGAATCCTCAAATTTTATTTGAGATTGAAAACTCCATAAGACAAAAATATGAATTACCTCTTACTAAAACAGAAGAGGTTGCTTCTGATAAAGAAACGCCTAAAAATAAAGTTGAAAAAGATAAATAAAATATCAACCTAATCATGTTATAGCAAGCATATTAAACTTGACATAATGTTAAAATTAATATAAAATAAAGACAAAATCTGGTTTAGCGAAAACATCCATTTGAATAATATGACACCTTTCTATGCTTTTGTATTTAGGGACAATAGATAATGTAACAAGTAAAGCAAAGGAGGTGTTCATGTGAAAGATTCACAATATATTTTTATTATAATAATAGCTGTTATTGCTTTTATTGCTGTATATGTTGATTATTATATAAGAAAAAACGTATCAGCCGCAAAAATATCTAAGGCTGAAGAAGAAGCTAAAAAATTATTAGAAGATGCAGAAAAATCTGCCGAATCTAAAAAGAAAGAAGCTATTTTAGAAGCTAAAGAAGAATCTCATAGATTGAGAAATGATTTAGAAAGAGAATCCAGAGATAGAAGAAATGAAATACAAAGATTAGAAAGAAGATTAATTCAAAGGGAAGAGCTGCTCGATAAAAAAACTGACATGATTGAAAAGAAAGATGACAGCTTAAATAAAAAGCAGCAAGAACTTAGTGAATTAGAATCCAATATACAAGATTTGTATACTAAACAAAGAGAAGAATTAGAAAGATTATCAGGTCTAACTTCTGCTCAAGCTAAAGAAATACTTTTAGAAGAAGTAAGTAAAGAAATTAAACATGAATCTGCTATGATTATAAAAGAAGTTGAGGCGAAAGCTAAAGAAGAAGCTGATAAAAAGGCAAGAGAAATAATTACATACGCTATTCAAAGATGTGCTGCTGACCATGTGGCTGAAACCACTGTTCATGTAGTAAGTCTTCCAAATGATGAAATGAAAGGGCGTATAATAGGTAGGGAAGGTAGAAATATCAGAACCCTAGAAACTCTAACCGGCGTTGATTTAATTATTGACGATACACCGGAGGCAGTTATACTTTCAGGATTTGATCCTATTCGACGCGAAGTAGCTAGAATTGCTTTAGAAAAATTGATTATGGATGGCCGTATTCACCCAGCAAGAATAGAAGAGATGGTTGAAAAGGCTAAGAAGGAAGTTGACAATGACATTAGGGAAGAAGGGGAACAGGCAACCTTTGAAACAGGTGTACATGGACTTCATAGTGAATTAATAAGATTGTTAGGTAGATTAAAATACAGAACAAGTTATGGTCAAAATATATTAAAGCACTCTATTGAAGTTGCTTATTTAGCTGGATTGATGGCATCCGAATTAGGAATTGACCCAACACTAGCTAAAAGGGCAGGTTTACTTCACGACATAGGAAAGGCTGTAGATCATGAAATAGAAGGTCCTCACGCTCTAATAGGTGCAGAAGTGGCTAAAAAATATCATGAATCTGCAATCGTAGTGAATGCAATAGCTGCACACCATGGTGATGTAGAATTCCAATCTCTAGAAGGCATACTAGTTCAAGCAGCAGACGCTATATCAGCTGCAAGACCAGGTGCGAGAAGGGAAACCTTAGAAGCATACATTAAGAGATTAGAGAAACTAGAGGAAATTGCAAATTCATATGAAGGCGTAGAAAAGTCATATGCCATTCAAGCGGGTAGAGAAATAAGAATAATAGTTAAACCAGAAGAAATTGATGATACTGAGTCAATCGAAATGGCAAGAAATATAGTGAAGAGAATTGAAAGCGAACTAGAATATCCTGGCCAAATTAAAATAAATGTTATAAGAGAGACTCGTGCTATTGAATATGCAAAGTAATTAAATGATAATAATTTGTAAAGTAAATCCTTTTATTTTGTAAAAATTAGAAATTTTACAAAAATAAAAGGATTTTTTCATATTGTGTAGAATATTATAAATAATACCAATAATAATTAAAGTTAAAAATTAAAGTATAGTAGGAGGTTTATTATGGAAGTATTAAAAGTTTCAGCAAAATCAAGTCCAAACAAGGTGGCAGGTGCATTAGCAGGAGTTTTAAGAGAAAAGGGTGGCGCTGAAATTCAAGCTATTGGCGCTGGAGCCTTAAATCAAGCTATTAAATCCGTAGCAATAGCAAGAGGATTTGTAGCACCAAGTGGTATTGATTTAGTATGTATACCAGCATTTACTGATATAGAAATTGATGGGGAAGAAAGAACAGCTATAAAATTAATTGTACAACCTAGATAAATATGTTTTTTCAGGACTTGAGTAATCAAGTCCTTTTATTTTCCTAGAATATATGGTAAATTAGTAGTTGTGACCATTTACAAAGGAGGAATAGACTTGAACTTAAAATCTTTAATAACCTTAATGCGACCTAAACAATGGATAAAAAATAGTTTTGTCTTCGCAGCTTTAATTTTTTCTGGTAGCTTTATTAAAATAGATTTGCTCTTAATTACTCTTAAAACCTTTATATTATTTTGTTTAATATCTTCCACTGTTTATATAATTAATGATTTAGTAGATATTGAAAAAGATAGATTGCATCCTCAGAAGAAATACAGACCTTTAGCTAGTGGTAAAATATCAAAAGTGAATGCTATTATATTAGCTATAATTTTATTAGTACTTGTAATATTATTATCTTATAATAATTTAAGCTTACTAAGCATTTTAATAGGTTATTTATTATTGAATATTTTCTATTCATTTAAGCTTAAAAACGTGGTAATAATAGATGTTATGTCCATTACCCTAGGATTCGTGCTTAGAGTTGAAGCTGGTAGTGTTTCAACCCAAATACCTATATCCCCTTGGCTCTTATTATGTACTATCTTACTGTCATTATTTCTAGCTTTAAATAAAAGAAAGAGCGAAATACTTACATTGAAAGATGATAGTGGCAGCCATAGAAAGATCCTTGAAGAATACTCTGTAGAGCTAATAGATAATATGCTTACTATAGTGACACCTTCAACACTAATTGCTTATTGCCTATACACTTTTAGTTCAGTACAGCGCCAAAGTATGATGCTTACGATTCCATTTGTCCTTTATGGTATATTTAGATATCAATATTTAATGATTACTAAAAATTTAGGTGGTAAACCTGAGGATATTTTTACAAAGGATATTCCTTTCTTAATAAACATTTTACTTTGGATTATAAGTGTATTAATAATAATTTATTTTAAACTATAATGGAGGATTATGAATGTTAGAAAATTTATATTATACCAGTACTAACACTAAGGAGGATAAATTATATTTTTTAAAAATATCATTTATAGGAATTTTATTAAGTGGTTTATGGTGTGTTTTTATTAAAGCAACTCCATTTTCCGACTTTGAATATTATTACAATTTAGCTATTGAAATTTCTCAAGGTAAGCCTTGGGGAGATACTTATACTTCCGTTGGGTATCCTATAATCTTAGGAGGAATATTTAAATTATTTGGGGCAAGTGTAAGAAATGCACAAATATTTAATTTAATATTAACCTGTATAAATTATTTTCTAGTATACAAAATTCTAGGAAGATTATCTATAGAAGAAAAAACTAAAAAAATCATATTCACTATCTTTGTATTTTTTCCTTTAAATATTTACTATAACATATTGGTTGGAACCGAAATATTATTTACTAATTTAATTTTATGGTGTACTTATATATATCTATTAGACTTTAAAGGCAAATACTTAATTTTAGGTATATTTACAGCCTTAAACACTATGGTAAAACCATTTTACATATTATATGCCTTTTTAATATTTGTAGTAAACTTAATTTCTACAGGTAAGTTTATTGATTCATTTAAAAAAGCTATTACAATATTTATAGCCTCAATTATACTATTGTCTCCTTGGATCTATAGAAACAGCAAATTAACTGGAGAACTTACTTGGGTTTCAAATAATGGAGGGATAGTACTATATATAAATAATAACTCACAAAATAATCATGGTTCATGGATGCCTGCAGAAGATGTAGAAAACTCTATAGTTAAAACGGAAGAATATATAAATTCAGATATGACTAGAAAAAATAAAATGTTGAACAGTGCTGCTAAAGAATGGATAAAATCCCATCCTAAAGATTTCATAAATTTAGGGTTACTTAGATTGAAAGTTACTTATGCCGGTGCTGGCGATTCATATTATACTACATACGATAGTGTTTTATCAGATAGCGCCAAATATTATATATTTATTTTTTCTAGTGCTATCAAAGCATTAATATTTTATCCAGGTATTTTATTTATTTTAATATATAGTATATATGTACTATATTGTATTTTCACTAGAAATATTCATTTAATTGATAAGTTTATTTTATACTCACTAGTATTGTTTTACATGATAACTTGTGTATATTTTCTTACAGAAGGACAACCAAGATATTCCTTCCCTTTAATTTTTACTATGACCTATTTGTCTATATATTTTTACAAAAAATTATTTTATATACTAAAAAGAGGTTCTAATTTATGATATGGCAAATACTTGTATCAGTTTTATTGAGTTCTTTAGGTCAAGTGCTAGTAAAACTAGGAGCAAGTAAATTAGATATAAATTTTTCTTTAGATAAAATTATGTACACTTTTGTAAACATATTAAAAAATGTTCCTTTAATGGTGGGAATTATATCCTACGGAGTAAGCTTTCTTATTTGGATTAAAGTATTAAGTAAAGTTGAATTAAGCTATGCCTATCCAATGGTAAGCTTAGGATATGTGATAGTTCTATTTTTCTCATATTTTATATTTAAGGAAAATATAACTTATCTAAGGGTAATAGGTATATTATTTATAATAGTTGGAGTAATTTTTGTATCTAGAAGCTAAATAAAATATGCAATAAACCCAGGATGAAAATTTCTATTTTTCCTGGGTTTTTTATTATATTTAGAGGATAAATATAATAAAATGAATTATACCCAAAAATAAAATTGCATTTTTTATAAATTTTATGTATTATTTAATTATATTTATTTATTTACGGAGGTGCTATCATGATATTATCTAGAAAAGGAGAAGGTATATCTTCTTCCATTACACTGGCAATTACTGCAAGGGCTAAAGAAATGAAAGCCAATGGCATTGATATTATAGGATTCGGAGCAGGAGAACCAGATTTCAATACTCCAGAAAATATACAGAATGCAGCAATAGAAGCTATGAAAAATGGCCTTACTAAATATACACCTGTTTCAGGTATTGATGAATTAAAGGAAGCCATTATAGAAAAATTTAATATAGAAAATGGTTTAATGTATAGTAAATCTCAAATTATAATATCCACTGGTGCTAAGCAAGCATTGGCTAATTTATTTCTCGCTATATTAAATCCCGATGACGAGGTTCTAGTTCCAACACCTTATTGGGTTAGCTATCCTGAATTAATTAAACTAGCTGATGGTATTCCTGTTTTTGTAGAAGGTGAAAAAACTAGTGGTTATAAGTATACTATAGATAATCTAAAAAAAGTTATCACCAATAAAACAAAAGCTATTATTATAAATAGCCCTAATAATCCTACTGGAAGCGTCTATACCAAAGATGAATTAATAGAACTTGCTAATTTCTCAAAAGAGCATGATTTAATTATTATATCAGATGAAATATATGAGAAGCTCATATATGACGAAGATAATCATATAAGTATTGCCAGTCTAAATCAAGATGCCTTTGATAGGACAATAGTTATAAATGGTATGTCTAAATCCTATGCAATGACTGGTTGGAGAATAGGATACGCTGCTGGTAATGAAAAAATAATAAAAATAATGAATAATATACAAAGTCACATGACTTCAAACCCAAACTCAATAGCTCAATATGCTTCTTTAGAAGCTTTAAAAGGGGATCAAACTCCGCTGTATAATATGATAGGGGAATTCAAAAAAAGAAGAGATTACGTGGTAACAAGAATCGGACAAATCAATGGATTAGACTTAATTCCACCCAAAGGGGCCTTTTATGCCTTTATAGACATATCAAAATTAATTGGAAAATATATTGAGGGAGAAAAAATAAATGGCTCTTTAGATTTTTGTGAGAAATTATTAATCATAGGTAAGGTAGCTACTATTCCAGGTATGGCATTTGGTTTAGATAATTATATAAGAATATCCTATGCAACTTCAATGGATAACATTACAGTTGGTTTAGATAGATTAGAGGAGTTTATAAATAAACTACAGGTTTAAAATATACTTAAATGATGCTATAATAAAATTATAATAAAGTCGTAAATATTAACATAAGTTATTAGGAGTGATATAAGTTGGTTAGTAGAGAGTTAATAGTAAATAGTTCTACTGGTTTACATGCGAGACCAGCAACATTATTAGTTAAAAAAGCATCATCTTTTAAATCAGATATATTTATGGAGTTTAATGGTAAGAGTGCTAACATCAAAAGTTTAATTGGTGTTTTATCATTAGCAGTAACAAAAGGCGGAAAAATAACTCTTTCTGCTTCTGGAGATGATGAAGTATTAGCATTAGAAGAAGTATCTAGATTAATTGAATCATTGGAATAATAAAAGGCTCTTTATGAGCCTTTTATTTATGTTATGATTTTGAGTATTTTTTCATCTTAAAAAGCAATAATAATAAGTACACTCCTGAAACTCCAACAAGTATATATATTATTCTTGATAAGAAGTTAGCAGGTTCTCCAAATATGGCACTAACTAAATTTAAATTAAATAGGCCTAAAAATCCCCAATTAAGTGCACCAATTAGTACTAGCACCAAGGCTATTTTGTCAAATAAATTAAACTTGTACATAATTTCCTCCCCATATTATATAATAATCTTCCTATTAGATTATATTAGTACTTAAATAAATATAGAACCCTATTTAAAGCGAACTTTAATCTCAAAAAAAATATAATTAAATCATAGGATAAGAATGAATATGATTTAATTATGTATTATGTACGCTAGGAGGTTTTGTTATGAAAGAGTCATACTATAATAGTCCATTAAGCAAAAGATATGCCTCAAAAGAAATGAGTTACATATTTTCAGAAGAAAAGAAGTTTAAAACTTGGAGAAAATTATGGTATATCCTTGCAGAATGTGAAAAAGAGTTAGGTTTAAATATAACTGATGAACAACTAGAAGAGCTAAAAGCTAATATGGATAATATAAACTATGATATAGCAGAGGAAAAAGAAAAGGAAATAAGACATGATGTAATGAGTCATGTTTATGCATATGGGGTACAGTGTCCAAAGGCAAAAGGAATAATCCATCTAGGAGCTACAAGTTGCTTTGTAGGAGATAATACAGATTTAATAATAATGAAAGAAGCCTTAATTATAATAAAGAAAAAAATTATAAATATAATCTTTGAACTTTCTAAATTTGCTTTAAAATATAAAGATCTACCAACATTAGGTTTCACTCATCTCCAACCAGCACAGCTCACCACTGTAGGTAAAAGAGCAAGTCTTTGGATTCAAGATTTGATAATGGATGTAGAGCATCTTAACTTTATTATAAACTCATTAAAATTTAGAGGTGTGAAGGGAACTACGGGAACCCAGGCTAGTTTTATGGAACTTTTTGATGGAGATGAGGATAAAGTTAAGAAATTAGATTTTATGGTAACAGAAAAAATAGGGTTTGATAAACCCTTTTACGTAACAGGCCAAACCTACCCAAGAAAAGTTGATTCATATATATTAGATATACTATCTCAGATAGCTCAAAGTTCCTATAAATTTAGTAATGATATAAGACTTTTACAAAGCATGAAAGAGATAGAAGAACCCTTTGAAGAAAAACAAGTTGGTTCTTCTGCAATGGCTTATAAAAGAAATCCTATGAGATGCGAAAGAATTGGTGCTTTATCAAGGTATATAATAGTAAACTCTCTTAATCCTGCTATTACAGCATCTACTCAATGGTTTGAAAGAACCCTTGATGATTCTGCAAATAAAAGAATAGCAATACCTGAAGCTTTTTTGGCTCTAGATGGTGTATTAAATCTATACTTGAATGTTTGTAGCAACTTAGTGGTTTATGGTAAAGTTATAAAATCACATATTGAAAAGGAACTACCCTTTATGGCCACTGAAAACATATTGATGGAAGCGGTAAAAAAGGGTGGAGACAGACAAGATTTGCATGAAAAAATAAGAGAACATTCTATGGAATCTGCAAAAAGAGTAAAAGTGGATGGATTAGATAATGATTTAATTAAGAGAATTATTGAAGATGATAGTTTTAATTTAACTGAAGAAGAGATCATAAGCTTAATTGATGGAAATAAGTTTATAGGTAGGGCACCAAATCAAGTAGTAGATTTTATCAACGAAGTAGTAAATCCATTATTAGAAGAAAATAAAGATATTCTCGGAATGAAAGCATCTATTAATGTATAAATCTTTATATTTTTCTATGACTTTTATATAAATTTATAATGTTTCTATAATTTTTTATATTTTTTTGTATTTTTAAAAGGAATTTTGTATAATAATATCGAATATTTATATTAAACAAATTTAGTATATGCTAATAGACACAACATTTTTTTAAAATCTGGAGGTAGATGAAAATGGCAAAGGAAAACTTAAATCCTTTTGAAAATGTTCAAACAGTGATAAAGGAATCTTGTAAAAGTTTAGGACTAAGCGAAAATGTATACGAACTTCTTAGGGAGCCTATGAGAGTTATAGAAGTAAATATACCTGTAAAAATGGATGATGGTTCTATAAAAATGTTTAAAGGCTTCAGATCTCAGCATAATGATTCCCTAGGTCCGACAAAAGGGGGAATAAGATTTCATACAGCAGTAAATCTTGATGAAGTTAAAGCATTATCAACTTGGATGACATTCAAATGCGCTATAACAGGAATACCTTATGGTGGAGGAAAGGGAGGAATTATAGTTGACCCTAAAACTCTATCAAAGGGTGAACTTGAGAGACTAAGCAGAGGATATATTAAGGGTATTTATAAATTGATAGGAGAAAAGGTTGATATTCCAGCACCTGATGTTAATACTAACGGCCAGATAATGGCTTGGATGGTAGATGAATACAACAAATTAGTTGGATATAATGCTTGTGGTACTTTTACTGGTAAACCATTAGAAATTGGAGGATCAAAGGGAAGAACAGAAGCGACTGGATTAGGGGTTGCCATAACAGCTAGAGAAGCATTAAAGAAATTAAATATGGATATAAAAGGAACAAAGGTAGCTATACAAGGTTTCGGAAATGTAGGAAGCTATTCAGCTTTAAACATAGAAAGATTAGGCGCTAAAATAGTTAGCATAGCTGAATGGAGCAGAGAAAAGGGTGCTTATGCAATATATAATGAAGAAGGAATAAATATTGAGGAAGCCTTCAAATATTTCGAAGAAAATGGAACCTTAATAAATTTACCTCATACTAAAGAATTAAATATAAATGAATTTTGGGGCTTAAATGTAGATATATTAGTTCCAGCAGCTCTAGAAAATTCAATCACATTAGATAATGTTGATTTAATAAAAGCTAAAGTTATCTGCGAAGGTGGAAATGGACCAGTAACACCTGAAGCTGATCATAAATTATTCAAAAAAGGCATATTAGTAACTCCTGATATTCTAGCCAATAGCGGTGGAGTTGTAGTTTCATATTTTGAATGGGTACAGAATCTATATGGATACTACTGGTCAGAAGAAGATGTTAAAAATAAAGAAGAAGAAACTTTAGTTAAAGCTTTCAATGAAGTGTGGAAATTAAAAGAAGAGCATAACGTACCTATGAGAAAAGCTGCCTATATGCACGCTATAAATAAATTAGCGGTTGCCATGGAGTATAAAGGAATGCTCTAAGAGTTAAAACCAAAATCTAAGAATGAAGAATAGTTGAAGGGATTTTGCATAGCAAAATCCCTTTTGTTTTTTGTTATCAGATTTTCTTAGATAACAGTATCCTTATTTTTAAATTCACTATACAATTTGCAGATAAAGGAGATTATTCACATAGTTATTCCCATAATGTGTAAATTTAATAAATCAATACTTATCCACTTTAATATTAACAGCTGTTAATTACATTAATTGGTATATTAATACATCTACTTCCATCAACTCTGTACTAACTAATATATTATGTATATAGATACAGTTAATGGAAATTACCCTGCTATCTGATACTTATTCTCAATTGATATAGAATTAGATATAGGGGAGGAGATTTGACCTGTTATATAGAATCTTATTATTATGCTCCATTATTCTACATTAAATCATTTATAGCATATATTTCGATTTTTAGCAACAAAATAAATTTTAAAATTCTTCGAATGTATTTTTACTAGATATATGAAAAGTAGAAATTTATATTTTTATATAAAAACATTATAATAAACTTGCTAAAAAGAAGGATTTTCACCCCTATTTGTGGAATATTATATTCGCTAAATATACATTTAGCGAAGTTGCGTGTATTTTTAAGGAGGTTTATATGAAATATAAGTTAAAAAGTATTTATGATCCATTTCTACCAAGGCAAGTTAATGATTTTTTAAACTATTTAGGTACCATAAAAGGAAAATCTGTCAACACTATAAATGGTTATAAAATTGACTTAACAATGTTCTTTAGATTTTTAAAATTATATAGAGGTACGGTATCCGATGACATCGAGTTTGATTTAATCAAAATTAACGATGTTGATGATGATTTTATCAGAGAGGTGAGACTGCCAGATTTATATGCATTTTTATCCTTTGCAGAAAATTATAGAGATAATGGTAGTTATGCTAGAGCTAGAAAAGTAGCTACATTGAGATCTTTTTTCAAATATCTCAATGGGAAAGCAAAAATACTTGAAGAAAATCCAGCACTAGATTTGGAATCACCTAAAATCAATAAAAGAAATCCAATCTATCTCACATTGGATGAAAGTAAGAAATTATTAAATGCAATTACAGGTAAATATAGAGAAAGAGATTATTGTATCATCACCCTATTTTTAAATTGTGGCTTGAGACTATCAGAATTATGCGGCATTGATATCCCTAAAATCAAAGGTGATACTTTAACCGTAGTTGGTAAGGGAGATAAAGAGAGAACTATTTATCTAAACAACGCATGTATAAAAGCCATCGAAGATTACTTAAATGTTCGAAATAAAGATGCTGATAAAATCAAAGATAAAGACGCCCTCTTTCTAAGTAAAAACTACACGAGAATTAATAAGCGTTCTGTTGAAATGTTAGTAAAAAAGTATGTTGAAAAAGCCGGATTACTGAATGAAAATTACACTCCTCATAAACTTAGGCATACAGCTGCTACTTTAATGTACAAATACGGAAATGTTGATATTAGAAGTTTGCAACAAATATTAGGTCACGAAAATGTTTCCACCACTCAAATATATACACACGTGGATAACGAAAGATTAAGAGAAGCAGTTAAATCCAATCCACTAAGCGAAGAGTATTCGAAAGAATAAAAAAATAAGAGGATTTCCCCTCTTATTTTTTTCTTTTTATTCTTATCAATCCTGGGAACTCTTCATAAGTATATTCTTCCCTTTTTATTTCATCCTCTAGAATTTCATTTAACCCATCTACGTCATCAATAAATTCTATTTCTTCTAAATCTTCCATATGTTCATCGTCTATTCTCTTAGCTTCATAGTTATAATCAGAATTAATAAATTCATCTTCTAATCCATCTTCAAGATCCTCTTCAATAATTTCGTCGATTTTAACACTTCTCATATCCTTTGATTCATCTAAACACTTTCCGCAGCTATTGCATTTCTTATTACTATCTAAATCGCAAGCATAACACTCTCCACACTCATCGCATTGGTTAGCGTTGTTAAATATACAGCATTTATTTGGCATTTTTAATAATCTCCTCTTTTATAATATTTTACATTATGCAATTATATCAAAAGATAATGCTAATTTCAACTAGCATATGAGAACATAAGTTTGATATTTAATAATATATATGATATAATTCATTTATGATAGATTGTGAGGTGTTCTTATGACAAAACCGGATAAGCAAAGGGAAATATATAATTTTATAAAAGACCAGGTACGTGAAAAAGGATATCCCCCTTCTGTTCGTGAAATTTGTAATGCCGTAGGTTTAAAATCAACCTCCACCGTTCATGGCCATCTAAAAAGATTGGAAAATAAGGGCTTACTTAGAAGAGATCCCACCAAACCAAGAGCCATAGAACTAGTGCATGATAATATGAACAAAAAGGAAATGCTTAATATACCAATTGTAGGCACCGTTGCCGCAGGACAGCCAATACTCGCTGTAGAAAACATCGAAGATACCTTTGCGTTACCTGCAAACTTTATAAATAGCAACAAAGACCTATTCATGCTAAAAATCCAAGGGCAAAGCATGATTGATGCTGGAATTATGGATGAAGATTGGGTTATTATTGAAAAATCAAATTCTGCTGATAATGGAGAAATAATTGTAGCTTTAATAGAGAATGAAGCTACAGTAAAGAGATTTTATAAAGAAGATGGATACATACGATTACAACCTGAAAATAAAGATATGCAACCTATATTAGTTAAAGACTGCAAAATCATTGGAAAAATTGTAGGATTGTTTAGAAAGTATTAAAGTATTAGTGAAGGTGACCCTGAGGGTCACCTTTTTTTATTCATTGATTATTTTATTTAATGCTATAAGAACACCTATTTTAGCATGATCAAAAGTTAATCCCCCTTGAAGATATGCTATATAAGGATCTCTTATTGGGGCATCTGCAGATAGCTCTATCGATGATCCTTGAACAAATGCACCTGCAGCCATAATTACTTGATCTTCATAACCAGGCATTTCCCACGGCTCACATTGCACAAAAGAATCTATTGGTGAACCTGCCTGTATGCCTTTACAAAACTTTATTAATTTTTCTTTATCATTAAACTTAACCGCTTGAATTATATCACTTCTCTTTTCATTATATTTAGGTAATACTTCAAAGCCAGCTAGTTCCATTATTCTAGAGCATAATATTGCACCTTTAACCGCTTCTATTGATACGTGGGGCGCAAGAAATAAGCCTTGGAATAATAATCTCATTACACCAAAGGTAGAGCCGCACTCCCCTCCTAAACCTGGTGTAGTAAGCCTATAAGATGCCATTTCAACATACTCATTCTTCCCTACAATATATCCTCCAGTAGGAGCAATTCCTCCCCCTATATTTTTAATCAAAGACCCTGCCATAAGGTCTGCACCAACATCAGTAGGTTCTAAAGTGTCTGTAAATTCTCCATAACAATTGTCTACAAAGCATATTACATCTTCTCGTATGCTTTTTACCTTCTCTATTACATCCTTTATTTCACATACCAACATTGAATTTCTCCAGCCATAACCTGTGGATCTCTGTATATGTACCAACTTTATACTTCTATCTTCTTTTAGTATTTCTTCCATTGAATTAAAATCTACTTTTCCATCCTTAAGCTCTATTTGTTTATAGTTTATCCCATAGTCTTTTAAAGAACCTGTGTTCTTCTCCCCTGTTAAGCCAATTATGCTATGAAGAGTGTCATATGGCGACCCTGTTACCGCAAACATGGTGTCTCCTGGCCTTAGATTCCCAAATAGCGCAGTACCTATAGCATGAGTACCGCTTACAAAATGAGGTCTTACTAATGCACTTTCACAATTAAATACTCTAGCATATACTTTATCTAATGAATCCCTACCTACATCTCCGTATCCATATCCAGTGGAATTTGTAAAATGAGAATCACTTATTCTCTCCTCTTGTAAAGCATTGAGAACTTTTAATTGATTGTACTCTCTAATTTTGTGATAATTTTTAAATTCAACTTCTACATCATCAATAGCTTTCTCATATAAATCAATAACATTTTCTCCGATATTATATAGCTTTTTAAGCTGTTCTTTTGTTAAATCAAACATTTTATTAGAACCCTCCGATTAACATTAATTACTTAAATATATTATCACATAAAAAAAGAATAGGCAAAATTTATTTGCCTATTCTTCTTGAGAAGTATTAAATAATATTGGTCTACTAGGAGTAATAGTAGATACTGCATGCTTATAGACCAACATTTGCTTACCGTTACAATCTAATACAATTGTAAAAGAATCAAATCCTTTTACAAATCCTTTTATCTGGTATCCATTAGTTAAATATATTATAACTTCGTTTCTGCTTTTTCTAGCTCCATTTAAAAATATATCCTGTAGGTTATTAACTGCTTTACTCATATGTATCACCCTCCATTAAATGATTATTATAAATATTCTATAAAGTATGCCAAAATCCTCTAAGTTTTATCATTTTAAATAGCTATTTACAATATATTTTATTATCTCTTCATCAGAATTAAAATCCTCTTTATTAATCCAAATTGCATTTTCTGCCCTTCTAAACCATGTTAATTGTCTTTTAGCATAATTTCTACTGCTCTTTTTTATTAAATAAATGGCTTCATCTAAAGAAATTTTACCATTAAGATAATAAAGTATCTCTTTATATCCAATGCCCTGCATAGACTGCATAGACTCAGTACAGCCCATATTCCTTAACTTTTCAACCTCATCAATAAGCCCTTGATTAAACATGATATCTACTCTTTCATCAATTCTACTATATAGCTTTTCTCTATCCATAGTTAAAATAAAATAGTGCAAATTATAAAGGCTTTTCTCTTCGATCTCTTCCTCTTCTTTTGAATATTCACTTATGCTCTTTCCTGTTATTTTATATACTTCCAAAGCTCTAATAACCCTCTTAAGATTATTATAATGAATATTACTATAGGAATGAGGATCTATATCCTTTAATAAGCTATGTACGTATTCTTTACCTCTCTCTTCCGCTAAGCCTTGTAAGTATTCCCTATAGGCTTCATCAGTTATAGCTTCTGTAAAATTATAATCATATATGACAGAATTTATATATAGTCCAGTACCACCAACTAGCATAGGTAACTTATTTTTACCATATATATTATCTATAGCTACTTTCGCATGACCCTTAAATTGTGAAGCATTGAAACTTTCTTTTGGTTCAACCACATCTATTAAGTGATGTTTGATTCCATCCATTTCGTCTTCAGTTATCTTGGCAGAGCCAATATCCATATACTTATATATTTGCATGGAATCAGCTGAAATTATTTCACCATTAAGTTTTTTTGCCAATTGTATAGAGATGTTAGTTTTTCCAACTGCAGTAGGACCCGTTAGCACTAATAAATCTCTCATAGTATACCTCCCCTACTATTGTATTCTTTTGAATCTCTTTTCTAACTCATTTAATGTAATTTTAATAATAGTTGGTCTACCATGGGGGCATGTAAAAGGTTCTTCTATATATCTTAAATCTTCTAATAACCACTCCATTTCCTCAAAAGATAATTTGTCTTTTGCTTTTACCGCTGCTTTACAAGCAAGGCTAGCTATGGAATTATATTTTACTTCTACAGTTTCTCCACTTCCCAAGTTCTTTATATTATCAATTATATCCATAAACAAGCTATTTATTTCAGGCTTTCCTAGAATAAATGGTACCTCTTTAATATTTATAGTATTATCTCCAAAAACTTCAATATTAAATCCAACTCTATCAAATAAATCCTTATTCTCCTCATAACAAGTAAAATCTTCAGGGGTTAATTCCAACACCACAGGTGATAACAATAATTGCGACTTTACAGTAGCATTGGAAATATTAAACTTATACTTTTCAAAAATAATCTTTTCATGAGCAGCATGTTGATCTATAATAAACAAATCCTCTAAACACTGAGCCAATATATACGAAGAATTAAATTGACCAATAATTTTAAGTTTGGGAAATTTAGCTTCCCTTATAACTGTAACCACCGCTTCTGAGGTTTTATTAGGCGTTTTATCGAAAGACATTTCATTAAAATCTTTATTCTCTTCTACTTTACTGCCAAATGTTGAGCTGAATGTTGAAATATCCTCATTCATCACGATTTCTTTTTTATTTAAATCTATAGGTAGTTGAATCTTTTCAACTATAGGAGCCTCATACTTATACTCTTCATATCTTGTAAGTATATTTTCATTTTCCTTTACAATTCCATTTTCATTATTATCTTTATACCTATAACTAACTTCCTCTATTTTATCTACATTATCTGTTTGAATATTATCTGTCTCAATATTAAATGTATCTTTTAAACTTTCCTTTAGGGATTGATGAACTGTTTTAAAAACTGTAGAAAATATCTCTCTGTCATCTCTAAACTTTACTTCTGTTTTAGTTGGATGAACATTAACGTCCACATATTCAGCATATATATCTAAAAACAAAATAAAAAAAGGGAATTTATTTACCGTTAAAAATGATTTAAATGCATTTTCTACAGCAGTTGTGATGGATTTGCTTTTTATATATCTTTTATTTACAAATATGCTTTGATTGTTCCTACTTCCTCTACTTATACTTTCATTACCTATATATCCGTATACAGATAAAATATCTCCATGATATTCAAAGTAACTTATATTATCAGCTACATTTTTGCCGTATATAGCCCTTATAACATTGACCATATTGCCGTCTCCATATGTATTTACTACCATTTTATTGTTATTATAAAGTTTAAATCCTATATGGGGGTTTGCAAGAGCTAATCTTTGCACTATATCTGATATTAATGCTCCTTCTCTAGATACTGATTTCATAAACTTAAGCCTGGCTGGTACATTATAGAACAAATCTTCTACTTCAATAGTAGTTCCCACATTCATCCCCGTTTCTTTATTAGATACAACCATTCCCCCTTCTAAAGATATCTCTTTACCGTAACTAAAATCTTCAACTCTACTCTTTAGCAAAGTTTTAGATACGGATGTAATACTTGCTAAAGCCTCCCCCCTAAAACCCATAGTTTGTAAAGTAAAAATATCTTCAATATTTGAAATTTTACTTGTAGCATGGGGAATAAAAGCTTTTTCTATATCTTCAGGATATATACCATGGCCATCATCGGTGATTCTTATAAGTTTCAAACCACCCTCTTCAATTTCTATGGTTATATTTTTAGAATTTGCGTCAATGCTATTTTCAACAAGTTCTTTTACTACAGAAAAAGGTCTTTCTACCACTTCACCAGCAGCTATTTTATTAAATGTATCCTGATCCAAAATATTTATCCTCTTCAAAATAATCCCCACCTTTTAAATGGATTTGGCCTTTTTTATTAATTCATATAACTTATTAAAACCTTCCATAGGAGTTATATTAATAATATCCATTGTTGCTATCTCTTTAATTAAATTCTCCTTTTGAACATGAGTAAAATCTAATTGTATGCTGTCCAATGCCACCTCTTTGCTTCCATCTTCATTATTTACATCTTTATTATCTTTATTATCTATATTTTCTATTTTTAAATCCATACTTTTATCTTTTTCTATAGAACTCAATATATCCTTAGCTCTATTGATTACATCTTCAGGTAATCCTGCAAGTTTAGCAACTTCTATACCGTAAGATTGATCCGCTCCACCTCTTATGATCTTTCTTAAGAAAACTATTTCTTTGCCTACTTCTTTTACTGAAACAGAATAGTTTTTTACTCCCGTTACTTTACCTTCTAATTGGGTTAATTCATGATAATGGGTGGCAAAAAGAGTTTTGCATTTTAAATTTACACTCTTGCAGATATACTCAATTACAGCCCAAGCTATGCTAAGTCCATCAAAAGTACTAGTTCCTCTTCCTACTTCATCAAGTAGTATTAAACTTTTGTTAGTGGCATTATTCAGTATATTAGAAACTTCCCACATTTCAACCATAAAAGTACTCTTACCAGAGGCCAAATCATCTGAAGCACCTATTCTTGTAAAGATTTTATCGCATAAAGAAATGTTTACTTCTCTTGCTGGTACAAAGCTCCCCACTTGTGCCATTATGCTTATTAAAGCAACTTGTCTCATGTAAGTTGATTTTCCAGCCATATTAGGACCAGTTATAAGTAATAATGAATCCTCTTTTGTATTTATAACTGTATCATTAGATACAAAGGTTCCTATTGGTATCATTTTTTCTATAACCGGGTGTCTACCTTCAACTATTTTAATTTCATCACCGCTAATTATTGTAGGCTTACAATAATTATTCTCTAAAGCTACTGTAGCAAGAGAACTTAAACAATCTATTGTGGAAATAATATGCGCAGACTTCTTCATTCTCTCCACTTCTTTTTCTATGTTGTCTCTTATGCTTACAAACAAATTATACTCTAAGGAAATAAGTTTATCTTCTGCATGTAATATTTTATCTTCCATCTCTTTAAGTTCTGGTGTTATATATCTTTCACAGTTTGCCAGAGTCTGTTTCCTTATATATCTATCCTCAGGCACAGAAGCCAAGTTAGTTTTTGTCACTTCGATATAATACCCAAATACTTTATTGTAACCAACTTTTAAAGATTTAATTCCTGTTATTTCTTTTTCCTTATTTTCTAATTGTGCTATCCACTCTTTGCCATGAGCCTTTGCTTTTCTTAAACTATCAACCTCTTCATCATATCCGTCCTTAATTATATTTCCTTCTTTTAAGGATAAAGATGGACTGTCCGTTATAGCTTTTTGAAGCAAGTCGTATATATCGTATAATTCATCTAAGTTTTCCCACATATTTTTTAAGAAAGGAGTGTTAAAATTCATTAAAAGCTTTTTAATTCCAGGAATTTTTTCTAAAGAATTTTTCAAAGAGATAAGCTCTTTTGCATTTACGTTTTTAGAGGATATTTTCCCTACTATTCTTTCTATATCATATATATCTTTTAAAGCTAATTTAATGTCCTCATGAAGAGAGATATTATTTAATAACTCTTCTACGCTATTTAACCTTCCCTCAATTTTCTCTTTGCTTACAAGTGGTTGCTCTAACCATTTTCTAATTTGTCTTCCTCCCATAGCGGTACTAGTTTTATCCAATACCCATAATAGGGATCCTTTCTTTGATTTATCCCTAAGAGTTTCTGTTAACTCAAGATTTCTCTTTGAGTTTATATCTATGGATAAAAAATCAACTATGCTATAATATTGAAATTTATCTATATTCGATAGCGAAGTTTTTTGAGTTTCGAATATGTATTTCAAAAGACAATTACCAGCTTTAATAAGAGATAAATTATAGTTAGTCTTTGTAAAATCTTCAAACTGATTATCTAATAAATTTTCATCTTCAAAGTAATCTTCATTAACCTTTGTAAACACCATATTAAATCTATTTCTAATGCTTTCAATAATTTCATTCGTACTATCTTCGGAAATCACCACTTCACTAGGATTATACTTTGATATTTCATCAATAATAATGTTTTCACTAAACATATGTTCTGTACCATAAAATTCGCCAGTAGAAATGTCACAAAAACATATGCCTACATGATCATTTTCCACATAAAAACTCATTATATAATTGTTTTTATTTTCATCTAAGAATGAAGGATCCGTATATGTTCCAGGAGTTACTATTTTGATTATGTCTCTTTTAACAATCCCTTTTGCTTGAGATGGATCCTCTAACTGCTCACATATAGCTACCTTGTAGCCTTTGCTAATTAATCTACTTATATATGAATCTGCTGAATGATAGGGAATTCCACACATGGGTGCTCTCTCTTCTAATCCACAATCCCTACCTGTTAATACCAACTCCAATTCCCTGGATGCAGTTTTAGCATCTTCAAAGAACATTTCGTAGAAGTCGCCAAGTCTAAAAAACAAAATACTATCTTTACATTTTTCCTTAATTTCTAAATATTGTTGCATCATTGGAGTTAATGCCAAATTACTCATCCTCCTTTAAATTTATAAAAAAAGCTCTTTAAAGAGCTTTTTTTATATTTCTTCTCCAGTCAATGAAAAAGAGTTAGATTTTACTATTTTAACTTTAATAAGTTTACCTATATTACTCTTATCTCCATAAAAGTTAACTAGTTTACTGGTTCTAGTTCTTCCTCTCAATCTGTCATCACTAGTTTTACTTTCTCCTTCTACTAGGATTTCAACAACTCTACCTTCATACTCTTTATTTTTTTTCTCAAATATTTTATTTACAGTCTCAATTAATCTATTAAACCTTTCATGCTTTGCATCGTCTGATATCTGTTCTTCCATTTCATCTGCAGGTGTACCTTTTCTCTTAGAATAAATAAATGTAAATGCAGTATCATATTCAACTTCTTTAATTAAGGATAGTGTCTCTTCAAAATCCTCTTCAGTTTCTCCAGGGAAACCAACTATTATATCTGTAGATAGAGCTACACCTGGAATTCTTTCTTTTATTTTTTTAACTAATTCTAAGTATTGTTCTCTATCATAGGATCTATTCATTTTCTTTAAGATTCTTGTTGAGCCAGATTGGACAGGTAAGTGTATGTGCTCACATAACTTATCACATTCACTAATAGCATCTATAACATCATCAGTCAAATCCTTTGGATGAGATGTCATAAATCTAATTCTTTCTATACCTTCTATTTCATTTAATCTCCTTAATAATTGGCTAAAGCTTAATAATGGAACTAAATCTTTACCATAGGAGTTTACATTTTGGCCTAACAAAGTAATTTCCTTATAACCTTCTTTTATTAGACTTTTAATTTCTTCTTCTATATCTTCAGGCTTTCTACTTCTTTCTCTTCCTCTTACATATGGAACTATACAATAAGTACAAAAATTATTGCAACCATACATAATTGTAACAAAAGCCTTTACATCACTTTTTCTATCAATTGGAAGGCCTTCTACAACACCTTCTTCTTTATTCCATATTTCAATTATTGATTTACCTTCTTGTTTTGTTCTATTTAAATACTCTGGAAACTTATGTGAGTTATGTGTTCCAAATATTATATCTACAAAAGGAAACTTCTTAATTATTCCTTCTGCCATACCTTCTTGTTGCATCATACAACCACATACAGCAATAATTAAATCAGGATTTTCTTTCTTCAGCTTTTTTAATGCTCCAAGGTTACCATAAACCTTTAATTCAGCATTTTCTCTAACACAACAAGTATTAAAAATTATTATATTTGCTTTTTCTCTATCGTCAGTATTTGAATACCCTATATTTCTTAACATACCAGATAGCTTTTCTGAATCTTCTTCATTCATCTGGCATCCCCAAGTCTCTATATAAAATAAACCTTTTTCCTTTTCCATATTGCTCACCTCATACTTAATTATAGTTTAACATTCATCATTATACTATATTATACATTATAATTGTATATATTTAATTCTATTTTGCCATTATAATATATATATAAACCACAATATATATATTTTTATTATCAAGTGGCTCTTTCAATATTTTCTAATAAATATTAAAATATTATATAATTGAAGTATTATAATTAGGGATAGGGAGTTGAATATTTATGAATATATCAAAAAGAATAGATAACATGAAATTTTCTGAAATACGTAAATTTATACCTTTTGCTGATGAAGCTAAAGAAAAAGGTATAAAGGTACATCATTTAAATATTGGTCAACCTGACATAAAGACACCTGAAGAATTTTTCCATGCAATAAATAACTTTAAAGAAAAAACTTTAAAATATGAAAATTCACAGGGAATTAAAGAACTTATTTATAGCTTCATGAAGTATTATAAATCAATTGATATACACTTAGACAAGGATGATATACTCATTACTCATGGTGCCAGCGAAGGTCTCTTGTTTGCATTGTTGACAATTTGTGACTATGGAGACGAAATAATATTACCTGAGCCATACTATACAAACTACAATAATATGGCTAAAATGGCTGGTGTAACTATTAAATCCTTTAGAACATATAGAGAAGATGGATTTCACCTTAAAAATAAAGAAGACATACTTAAAAACATTACCCCTAAAACAAAAGCTATGTTAATATGCAATCCCGGAAATCCTACTGGAGTTGTTTATACCGAAGAAGAAGTTAGATTATTATGCGATATAGCAAAGGAAAAAGACTTATTTATTATAGTAGATGAGGTTTATAGGGAGTTTGTATATGGCACTGAAAAGTTTACTTCCTTTATGTATATGGAGGATGTATCAGATAGAGTAATCTTAGTAGATAGTATTTCAAAGAGGTATAGTGCATGTGGAGCTAGAATAGGGATGCTAGTTTGTAAAAATAGAATGGTATCCAATGAATTTATGAAGCTTAGCCAAACTAGATTAAGTGTTTCAAGTATAGATCAAATAGGAGCGGCTAGTTTAATCGATGTTACTCCACAATATTTAATTGATGTAAATAAAGAATATGAAAAAAGAAGAGATGTATTGTATGAAGGACTTATAAGCATACCTGGAGTTAGTTGCGAAAAGCCCTCTGGAGCATTTTATATAATAGCGAAACTCCCTGTTAAAGATGCAGATCATTTTACAAAATGGTTATTAACAGATTTTAATCTTAATAATAAAACCATAATGATTACCCCAGCAGCAGGTTTCTACGCCACTGAAGGTTTAGGCCTCGATGAAGTTAGACTTTCATATTGTATTGATAGAGAAGACTTAAAAGAATCTATAGAAATATTAAGAAAAGCCTTAGAAAAATATAAAACAATATTTGATTAATATAGAAAAGATAGACATTTACATAATAGTCTATCTTTTTTATATGATTACTTCCATTTTGTAGTCTTCTTCTATAACTTCAAATCCACATTTTCTATATAAGTTAAAAGCTGTTTCATTGTTCCAGTCAACTTTTATCACTGCTTTTGTAAATTTATAATCTGCTATTATATCTAATAAATAATTTATTAAAATTTCTCCATAACCCTTATGTCTATACTCCTTTAATATTCCAACATTTACAATCAAAGGTGTGGAATTATAAATTATAATTTGTCCATATCCTATATAAACTCCATTTACCATAATAAAGATTGCGCCCTCTGGAAAATAATACTCTTGATATTGATCATATACTATATCTTTTACTGTAAGTGGTTTTCTAGATTGATTCTTAAAAACTTCATTTTGGATAAAACATCTTATCTCTTCATCTTTTCCACGTTGAAATACTTTAAATCGGACCTCTTTAGGTAAGAATGACTTTCTATAAAATGTTAAGTCACGCTCCATTTTTAGAGTTCCACTCTTCTTTTTAAATCCTACTTTTTCTAGTAATTTTACGTTATGTCCATTATCGCTACACATTAAATAAACTTTATCATTGGCACTAAAAATCCTTAATAATGTAATAATATTAGACACATTACATTCTTCTTCAATTAAATTTATGCTATTTATATAGTAAAGAGAGTTGCCCTCTCTAGTGTTCCATATATATCCAATGTATTTATTATTTTTTTTTAACATACACACATTTTTTCTTAATTGAATCTTACCTATTATATTCTTAGCATTATAGGGATAAAAAAAATCTTCATTATATTTATTAAAATTTAATCTTAAACTGTTCAAAACTTGAAAATAAATTATATTTTTTTTAGTCAATATTTCGTATACACACATAAACCTTCCTCATCTTGCATTACTCTATACTTATTAGTATAATTGGTAAAAATATTATAGTCAATTAGCATTCATCATAACTATTTACATAGTTTATATAATCTTCCAAAAACTTTTGTTGCAGTTCGTCTGACTTTATTAATTTGTTAAGTTTATTCATATATTTGGCTTCACTCCACCCTTTCTTTTTTATATAACGCTTTCTACCTAATTTCCAATATTTATGTGGAAAAGCTATCATAGCTAACATAGCCTCTACTTCTCCTTTTGAAAGCTTGTTAACCTCACTATAAGCTTCAATTAATTGTTTTGCTTTGTCAAAATCCCAGGCATAGGATTTCTTGAACATTAATCTCCTAATTAACTTTCCTAAATCATTTATATGCAAGTCTATTATAATACTATCTAAATCAATAAAGTAATATTCATCATCTTTTTCAATTATATTTTGGTAGTAAAAACCATCATGACAAATTGTTTTGTTTTCACTGGATTTTTTAGATAACATATAGTAATCTGAAGCATTTAGGAAATGAAGAGCCGCTAATCCTCTATTATAAAACCTATCAATATAATTCCTATAGACTATATCAAATTCGTTTTTTGATTTTTTTCTCTCAATTATATCTTTATAACTTTCTAAGTCACTAAGACTTTTATTGAATATTTTAGGCCAATTCTTAAGCTTATTCTTAATTTTTAATTTTTTAGTCTCAATCTTTGAAGAAGCAATATGAAACTTGGCAAGAAGTTTTATACAATTACAAGCCTCATGTATATCGTTTAAATCACATTCCTCTCCATCTATCCATTCAGTAACATAATAGAAAGATTTTTTATATTTTTCAAAGAGATAATTGTCTTTGGTTCTATAAAATTTAGCAGTATACGGAAACCCATGTTTGTCTAACTCTTGAACTAAAATATTACAATTTATAGCTTTTCTTTTACTTCGTCTAATTTTCTTTAAACAAACCATACCTTTATTTGTACATATTTTATAGGTACTTCTTGCTTTTTCTATATCTTTAATATCTAAATTATAATTTTCCATTATTTTATTTACAGTTTTTATTTCATGGCCAGTTAGATCATCTACATATTGAACTAATTTCCTATCCCCCATAATTTCCCTCCAATTATTATCTTATATATTATATTAACAATGGGGGGAAATATTACCTAAAATAAAAAGGTAATATTTCGAGGTCTTATATAGCTATATACTTTAAATTAGTAGATTTTATTATATCAATATAATTTATTAAAAATAAATGCGTATATAATTTTTATAATATACGCATTTATCTAAATATCTTCTTTGATTTTATATATTATTGACTTCTTTAATACTTAAACCAATTTTTTTATTTTCTTTGTCTAAATCTAAAATTTTTGCCTTTATATTTTCACCTATCTTAAGCACATCTTCTGCTTTTTCAACTCTTTTATGGCTTATCTGTGATATATGAACTAAGCCATCTATACCTGGTTCTAGCTCAACAAAGGCTCCAAATGAGGCAAAACGAACTATTTTGCCAAGTACTATTGAACCTATTGGATACTTTACATCTGCACTACTCCATGGATCTTCCTTTAATTTTTTTAAACTTAAAGCCAGTTTTTTGCTTTCTTTATCTGCATCTAAAATATATACTTTAAGCTTATCTCCAACTTTAAGCATTTTGGATGGAGATGATATTCTTCCCCAAGACATTTCTGTTATATGTAACAGCCCATCTACCCCTCCAATTTCTACAAAGGCTCCAAAGTCAGTTAATCTTTTTACTTCTCCATCAACTACTGTATCTTTTTCTAATGAATTCCATGTCTCCTCTATTCTCTTTTCCTGTATTTCTTTTAATATTTCTCTTCTCGAAGCTACTATTCTTGTATTATTCCTCTTTTCTTCAAACTCTAATATTTTAACGCTTAATTCTTTGTCCACATAAGAATTTAAATCTTCAACGTGGTTTAATTCTACATGGGAAGCTGGCAAGAAAACTCTTATAATGTCTTTATATAGTAATATTAACCCACCTTTTACTACTTCTCTTACTTTTCCTTTAATAATATCATTGCTACTAAAAGCTTCTTTTACTTCTTTATATGCATTATCTCTGTTTAATTCTATCAAAGAAACTATTGGAGAATAATTTTCAGAACCCAATTTAATTATCTTTCCTGTAATTTTTTCTCCACTCTTTAATATGCTTGTTAAATCAGCATTCTCTTCCTTTGTAACTTCATTTAATGGAAGCAGTGCATCGGATTTATAGCCTATATTTACAAAGGCTTCTTTGGGATTGACGTGGATTATTTCACCTTCTAATATTTGACCAACATGTATTTGAGCATTGTTTTTTTCCATGAATTCTAATTGTTCATTGGTTTGCATTAAATTTTCTCCATTCATTTTATTAATAGCCTCCTTTATTATCCAATCAGGTGTGGACGCGCCAGCTGTAACACCTATTGTAGAATTATTATTTATAAAATTATCAGGTATTTCTCCTGCATTTTCAACATGTATAGTATTTACACAATTATTTTTACAAATCTCATATAATTTAGTAGTATTAGAACTATTTTTCCCTCCTATTACTATCATATTATCTACTGTTTTTGAGAGATTGCCTGCTGCCATTTGCCTAATACTAGTTGCACTACATATAGTATTAAATGCTAATATTTCTTTGCATTGTTTAACAATTATACTTAAAACCTTTTCCCAATGCTCGTTTTTTTCTGTAGTCTGTGATACAACACAAATTTTTTTAGGTAGATCTTTTAAATCACTTCCATCCTTTGAAATTATTGCTGTATTATTGCACCAACCATTTATTCCAATTACCTCTGGATGAGAGCTATCCCCAACTATTAGTATCTTATAGCCTTTCTTATAATATTTTTCAACTTTCTTTTGTATATTGGACACATAAGTACAAGTAGCATCAATTACTACTAACTTTTTGTCATGTAATTTGTTAAGAACCTCTATAGATATCCCATGAGAGCGTATAATCACTACGTCTCCTTCTTTTAAATCTTTTATATCCTCTAACTCTATAGGATATATACCTTTTTCTTTTAAATAACTTACTACATCGCCATTGTGTATTAGCGGTCCTAAAGTGTAAATCGGTTTATTATATTCCTTTTTTATGTCTAATGCCATATCTACGGCTCTTTTGACGCCATAACAAAATCCTGAATTCTCAGAAAGAATTATATTCAAATTAATCACCTACTATATCGATTGAATTTTGTATGTAACATGTCATTTTTTCAATTACTTCCTCAATATTAAAATTAGATGTATCTATCTCAATAGCGCCTTCAGCTTTTCTTAATGGGTTTATCTTTCTATTGGAGTCAATATAATCTCTTTTTATTATCTCTTGTAATATATCATCATATTTCACATCTAGCCTTTTACGTATCAGCTCTTTATACCTTCTCTTTGCTCTAATCTCTGGAGAAGCTGTAACATAAAATTTTACATTAGCCTGTGGTAAAACTACGGTTCCAATGTCCCTGCCATCCATAATCACATCATATTTTTTTGATATATTCTTTTGAATTTCAACTAGTAGTTCCCTAACTTCAGGAACAGCAGCATAAAAAGAAACATTATTACTTATATCAGGATTTCTTATTTCATCACTGACGTCTTCCTCATCTATAATTAACCTATCTTTAAAGAAATAAAACTGTGAAGATTTTATTAAGCTACAAAGTGATTCCACATCATCAACTGAAATACCATTTCTCTTTGCGAGTAATGTTACCCCTCTATACATAGCTCCAGTATCTATATAGTTCAAATTAAATTTCTTTGATAGTATTTTTGCTATAGTACTCTTTCCTGCACCTGCAGGACCATCCACTGCAATTGCTATATTCAATATTAAACTTCCTTTCTGCCTTTTAGATATTTCATAAAAGTATATTCTATAAATAATATTAAAATCCTCTATTAATTATGATTAAATAGATCTGCCCTAAGTTTTTTTGCTTCTTTTAAATATATATAATTAATATTATTATTATCTCCATCTACTAATATAAGAAATCTTATACATAGTGGTAAAGAATTATCTACTTGCATTTCATTAAAATGCATCAATGAAACATTATTTAAACCATAATGTTCTCTTATAAATTTTCCAGGATAGTCTTTTGTCACATCTTTTGTACAAGATATAAAAATTGAAATTATATGGTCTAGCTTTATATTATTTTTTTCAATTATCTCCTTAAACAATTCTAAGGATGAGACTTTAATCTCTTCTACAGTATTTTCCTTTATAGTAGTGGCTCCTCTTATACTAAACATTATTCTTCACCCACCTTACTTCCTGCAATATATCCTGTGGAGAAGGCTATTTGAATATTGTACCCCCCTGTGTAGGCATCTACGTCCAAAAGCTCACCGGCAAAGTACAAGTTATTTATTAACTTTGATTTCATCGTAGATGGATCTACTTCTTTAACATCCACTCCACCTGCTGTTACAATAGCCTCTGCAATAGGTCTTAGTCCCTTTACTGTTAAAGTTAGATTTTGAATAATGTCCACAAGTCTTTTTCTTTCTTCTTTTGTTATTGAGTTTACCTTTTTATTTTCAGGTATTTCAGAAAGTCTAATAATTACAGGAATTAGTTTGCTTGGAAACAAATCCTCTAGTGAATTTTTAAAATCCTTATTTATATATTTTAGAAAGTCCTTTTGTATTCTTTTATCTAATTCTTCATTAGTTAATGCGGGTTTAAGATTAATCATTGCTTTAAACTTTTCTTTTTCACCTATAAACCTACTACCACTTAAAACTATAGGTCCAGATATTCCAAAATGGGTAAATAACATTTCTCCAAATTCATTAAAAACTTTCTTTCCCTTAGAATTTTTCAATGTTAACTCTACATTTTTTAAAGAAAGCCCTTGAAGATCTTTTGTCCATTCTTCACATGTTTCTATAGGCGCTAAAGAAGGTTTTAAAGGAGTAATTTTATGTCCAATATTTTTAGCCAGTTCATGGCCTTTCCCTGTAGAACCTGTTTGTGGATAAGACACACCACCAGTAGCTAAAATAAAATAATCTCCTTTTATAATATTTAAGTTTTTAGTCTTAATACCTATAACTAAATTATTCTTAGTTAATATATCATCAACATCCTCATTCTTCAGTACCTTTACTCCTTTTTTATTAAGTTCTTTTTCTAATGCCTTTATTATATCTGAGGATTTATCTGATTCTGGGAAAACCCTTTCTCCTCGTTCTACTTTAAGCTTTACTCCTAAGCTTTCAAAAAAATTCATAACATCAACATTAGTATATGTGTAAAGGGAACTATATAGAAATTCTGGGTTTCCAGGAATATATTCAAAAAAATCACTAATATCTTTCCCGTTAGTTACATTACATCTCCCTTTACCCGTAATAAATAATTTTTTACCTAGCTTTTCATTTTTTTCAACTAAAATAACTTCATGTTTATTCGCAGCTTGAATAGCTGCCATCATACCTGCAGGTCCCCCGCCAATTACAATTACTTTTGCCACACTTTCTCCTCCTTTTTTTGGAGCCATAATGAATAAAACGAACCCTATGGTTCGTTTAATCAACTCTATTTTCCCTATAGGAATATACTTCATAATCTTCCCAAATCTTTTCTAACTCAGTAAATGTAGAAGATATCTTTTCTTTTTCCCTTAATCCTACAGCAATAATCAATGCATTTATAACACTTAATGGTGCTACTAATGAATCCACAAAGGAAGCCATATTGCTTTGTGCAATTAATGTATAATCGGCTCTTGCTGCTAAAGGTGATAATAAGCTATCAGTTATAGCAACAACATCTGCTCCTTTATTTTTAGCATAATCCAAAGCTTCTATAGTTCTTGCTGCATATCTAGGAAATCCTATTCCAATAACTAAGTCCTCTTCAGATATATTTAACATATGTTCAAATATATCACTTACTCCATATCCAGTTACCTTTACATTATCAAGTATTAAATTTAAATAATATCCTAAAAACTCTGCTATAGCAGTTGAACTTCTAAGTCCTACAATATATATTTTTCTAGCTTTGAAAATACTATTTACTACCTCATCGAAGGTTACATGATTAATTTTTTCTAATGTAGCTCTGATATTTTCCATATCAGATTTAAGCACACTCTTAAGAGCACTTTCTTGATTTATAAAATCATTAGATAATTCAATTCTTTGCACCGTTGTCAGTTTGTTTTTTATCAATTCCTGAAGTGCTTTCTGTAACTTAGGATAACCACTAAACCCTAATTCATTAGCAAATCTTACTACAGTAGATTCACTTACACCGACACTTGTTCCTAACTTTGCAGCAGTCATAAATGCTGCTTTATCATAATGCTTTAAAATATATTCTGCTATTAGTTTTTGTCCTTTACTTAATCTAGGAAACTTTGTTTGAATTGTTCGCATCAAATCTTGTTTATTATCTTCCATAAACATCCAATCCTTTCTTCATATCCCCTAAGAAATGCAATATTTATTTCATTTTACCATCTATTGACGAAATTATCAATAATTCTTTCAATTTATTATACTATTCCTATTGCATAAAATATATCTTTACCAATTAATAAAACTTATTCAATATTCTTCAAATAGTCTAATTCCTCTTCATTTAAGAATCTCCATTCCCCTTTATTTAGATTTCCTAACTCTATTTTACCTATAGAAATTCTTTTAAGTTTTATTACAGGATGATTTATTTTTTCACACATTCTTCTTATTTGCCTATTTTTACCCTCATGTATAATAATTGATACTTTTGCATTTCCACTATCAATAGAAACAATTTCTATTTTTGCAGGAGCGGTTATATATCCTCCTATATCTAATCCATCTTTAAATTTTTCTATCTCTTCTCTAGTAGGTATTCCCTTAATAAAGGCGATATAAGTCTTTTTTTTCTCAACCCTTGGATGCATAATATTGTTATAAACTTCTCCGTCATTAGTAAGTAACAATAAACCTGAGGTATCATAATCTAGCCTTCCAATAGGATATATTCTTTCATCTACTTTTACCAAATCTAATACAGTTTTTCTTCCTTTTTCATCTTTTACAGTACATACATACCCCTCAGGTTTATTTAATAATATATAAACTTTTCTTTCCTCAGGCTTTATTACCAATCCTTCTACTTCTACTGTATCTTTGTCACTTACTTTATAACCTAATTCATTAATTATTCTTCCATTTACTTTTACTTTACCTTTTAAAATTATTTCTTCACTCTTTCTTCTAGAAGCTACTCCACACCTAGCCATAAACTTTTGTAGTCTTTCCTCCATAAGTCTGCTCTCCTTTTCCTTTATCCTAACGTTACATCTAATATCATCATTATTACAAATCCAAATAATAATCCATAGGTAGCTATTCTTTCAAACCCATGTTCATGAGTTTCAGGTATTATTTCATCACTGATTACAAATAACATTGCCCCTGCTGCTAATGCTAATATAAATGGCAATATAGGTTTTGATATTTTAATCATCAACATTCCTATTATTCCCCCGATAGGTTCAACTAATCCAGTAAGTAAAGCTATATAAAAAGCTTTGCTATTCGAGTAATTTTCTCTCTTCAATGCTAGTGCCACAGCCATTCCCTCTGGTATATTTTGAAGTCCTATACCTAATGCTAATGAGATTCCATCATATATATTTCCACTCCCAAAACCAACTCCAACTGCTAATCCTTCGGGAAAGTTATGAATTGTTATTGCAATTATAAATAGCCAGACCTTAGATAAAGAAGAGCTTACCCCTTCTTTTTTACCTCTAAATAAAATATGCTCATGAGGAGCATATCTGTCTATAAAATCTAGCATTATCCCTCCCGACAATATTCCTGCTGAGGTAAGCATTACAGCATTCAGTCCTCCTCCTCCATATTCTATTGAAGGAATAATTAAACTAAAGCATGTAGCTGCAAGCATTACCCCTGCCGCAAATCCTAATAATCCATCTAAATGTTTATGAGATATTTCTTTTACAAAAAATATTGGTATAGCTCCTAAAGCAGTAGCCATCCCAGCTAATATACAACCGATTAATCCAATCAGAAATGTGTTCACTACCATCATCCCCTTATAATATGTTCATATAAACATTATACAATATAGAAAGCATATGATGAATCATACATATGCTTTACTCTACTTCCCCTATTCTAATTTTTCTTGTATGCTTTGTATGACTCCATTCTTTATCTTTTTTATATATTATACCTTGGATTGTTATAGGAATCCAAGTAAAAACATAAATATTATACATAAGATATCTGATAAAAAGTTTTAAATATTGCTTCCCATTCACCATATATAAAAGAAACAATATGGCAATGGATAGTAATAAGCTGAAAATTATTTTGTTTATAAGGGTGTTATTAATATTAAAAATATATGAATATGTAGTTATACTAAAAAAATAAAATATAAAAATTGAAAACATAAATTTTGAAATTTTTTTCTCGATAACCATTATTAAAGGGTTAAGAGCCAATTGAAAAATAGCGATAATTTGTATTATAATAGGTGATAGTATAAAACTCATTGTAAAAAAATTATTATTGTAAGGCAAAAAACTAGTTAAGAATGTAAGAGCGGTAGAAAATCCAAACAATAATATTACAAATGGTTGTATAGTATAAAGTGCGCAATCTAATGCAATAATATCTTTTTCTTTATATGCTTTACGCATTAATTTTAAAAAAAACCTAGAAGAAACATCTGCAAAGCCTTGCATCCATCTCTTTCTTTGTTTCCATGATTGCTTTAAAGTTAACGGTTTTTCATCATATACTATGGCACTGTGTGCCCACCCTACCTTATAATTATTCATTACTAATTTACAAGTAAATTCCAAATCCTCAGTAAGACAAGTAGATCCCCATCCTAGCTCCTTTAAAATTTTTGTATGTACACAAAAACCCGTTCCACCTATTTGATTTGATAGTTTTAAATTCTTTCTGCCTAATTGAAATAGCCTATTGGCATTCCAAAATGATATGGAATAAGATTGTGTTATCCAAGAATCATATGGATTTTTACTATCAATATATCCTTGAATCACCTTATATCCTTGACCTAATTTATTATCCATTTCAAGTAAAAAATTTTTTGAAACTAAGTTATCTGCATCGAATATACATATACCATCGTAATCATTTTCCATAGCAAAGATCTTATTAAACATCCATTCTAAAGCATACCCTTTGCCTCTTTTTTTATTATTTTTTCTTTCAAATACCTTTACTCCTAAAGATGCTGAAATATTAGCGGTGTTATCCGTACAATTATCAGCAATTATAAATATATCGTATAAATCTTTTGGATAATTAAGAGATTTTAAACTCTCGATAGTATTTTCTATCACTAGCTCTTCATTATGAGCTGCTACTACCATAGCAAATTTTTTTGTTGGGTTGTTATATGTTTTATTTTCATTAACTCTTGAAAACAGTCCAAATAATGAAATTATAAAATAATATGAAGCTATTAAAAAGACAGTTATTTGTGTTATAGCGGTTAAATAATAAAATAAATCTTTCATTAAATCACTTCCAACTTCACCATAATAAAAGGGAAACTTTACTTTAATGTAAAGTCCCCCTTATGATAAAGTGTAACCATTTTTTATTTTTTTATTATACTAAAATATATTTTCTCCGTTATTATCTAAAGTCTTCGATATACTTTCTACTTCATTAAACATAGATAGAATTTTTTTGGATAGTTCTTCAGCTTCATAATAGCTCTTCTCAGCTAAAGTTTTATTCCCATCTTTAATATAACCTATGGTTTTATCTCCACTGTTATGAAAGTTTAAATGAACTTCTCCAATGCTATCCCATATTTTTTTTATATTACTATGTGATGGTGTTACAGCATAGTAAAAATGTCCAAACCCGCATTTATGGCCATTTGTTTGAAGAGGCTGCACTTCCATGCTATCTACCATATCATTTAACTTCCGGAGCCATTTTTTATGGGTCTCTATGGCTGATTCTATAGCTATTATAAATTCCTTATTAGGGAACTTAAAGATTTTTTCCTTAGTAATTGTGCCACCTAATATAGCTAATTTGTTTATTTCTTCTTCAATATCATCTAATGAGCCAGTAAGATTATCTATATTTAAGGATTCATTTTTAATGTAATCTGACACTTCTGTTAAACTAGTTGTATCGTCAATTATCGAATCCATAGTGGCCGTTATTTCTTCTGTAGAGGCATTTATTTCTTCCGAACTTGCAGAAAGTACATGCATACTAGATACCATGCTTTCAATGGAGTCTTTGCTTTTTTCGAAAGATGAAGCTACTATTTTAACTTTGTCATCCATCTTTCCTATGTAATCAATAGTATACTTAACACTTTTGTTACTTACTATAGAAGCCTCTTCTATATCCTTCATCAAACCTTGCATAAATTTCAACTGGTTTTTAGTATCCTCAGCAAGCTTTCTTACCTCTTCTGCAACAATAACAAATCCTCTACCACTTTCCCCTGCTCTAGCAGCTTCTATGCTAGCATTAAGAGCTAATAGATTTGTTTGTGCTGCTATACTATCTATACCAGTTACTATTTCTTTCATATTTGTAACTTCACTCATAAGTTTATCCAAATTGAACTCCATAGTTTTTGAGTTTTCATTTAGTGTACTATTAACTTGAAGAATTTCTTCTAAAACTAAATTATTATTGTCTAACTCTTTTGTAATTATATCAGTTTGATTTACTAAATTTGTTATTTCATTTGAATTCTCTGTTATAGAATCATTTATTTGATTCATGCTAGCATTTGTTTCTTCAATAGCCGCCAATAGATTTTCAGAAGAATCATTAAGTTTCACAGAATGTTTCTCTAAATTTTCAACTGAGTGAGTGAGTTCAATTTTAAATGAACTAGCTTCTGTTGTTGTCTTTAATAATCCTTTAATTAGTTTATTAAAGTTTGTAGATACTCTTCTGCAAGTGCCTGTTATATCTCCAATAAATTTTATTGTTTTATTATCATTGTTTTTAACTATATTCTCCACTGTATTAATATCATTTTTTTCATAACTAACTACTAATTTTTCAATTTCCTTATTCCATCTACTAAACTTGCCAAACATCGTTAATCCTCCACAATAAATTAAGTTTAAAATTTACCTTCTGCATATACTTCCTCTAAAGGTTTTCTTGTTCCTGGTTCTTCCCTACTTATAAAATCTTCTGTTGGTAGAGTAATTTTATCACCTAAATGCCCAACTGCAACCACAGCTAATATGTCATATTCTTCTGGTATATTTAAGGTTTCTCTCGCTAAATCTTTTTTGAAACCTCCCATTGCATGAGTGATTAAACCTCTTCTTTGGGCTTCTAATGATAAATATCCCCATGCAGTTCCTGCATCAAATTTACTCCAATAGTTTTCTCTTCCATCAAGGTTAAAAGTGTTCTTACTTAATATAAGTATAAAAGCCGGAGCCTTATCTGCCCATAATCTATTGCTATCTACTAATATACTTCTTGTCATATTTAAGTGTTCATCCTTATACATTAATAAGAATTTCCATGGTTGTTCATTAAAACAAGATGGAGCATATCTAGCAGCTTCTATTAGTGGAAGCAAATCCTCTTTTGATAAACTTTCTTTTTTAAAAGCTCTAGGTGACCACCTCTCCTTAACTTCTTCTAAGATATCATAATTAAAAAATCTATTCATAATTTCACATCCTTTTATATTTTATCGAAATATTTTCTAACAACTATAATTTATTATACTACATTAATTTACTAAATTATACAATAAAGATTAAGTTTACATTTTGTTGAATATACATAATTTATATTATGTAAACTAATCTTTGATAAAAAAATATTAATTCACCGAATTACAGTATTTGAATATATTAGAAATATAGACTCTCCCTATTTTCATTAACATATTAATAAAAAGGAGGGTTGATTATGGGACACAAACGTAGACATTGTTGTGAACGCGAATGCTGCAGGAGGAAATGTGACTGTTGTGATAACTGTAGTAGTTGTAGCCCTAGGTGCTGTAATAGCTTTGGAGGAGGCAATTTCTTTGGTGGATGCAACAATGGTATATTGCCGTTAATTGCTTTAGCATTGATTTTTAATAGATGTTAGTTTAATAATAATAGAGGCTCTCCTTAAAAGGGAAGCCTCTTACCATTTATATTGCCTTATTTTTAATTAATATTTTCACTATTAAAATTCCTAAAAAACCCCCAATTAAAGCAGTTATAAGTTGAGGTACGCCCATCATAATTCCAAGTTTTTCAGCAACTTTTTCTGGTAATCCTAAATTAAATAAATAAATTAATTTTTTTGCAGATAGAGATAAAAATAAAAATTTTAATACTGCTGAAATTAGTAAAAATATATAATTACTTATGTCTTTATTTCCTTTTAACAATCCAAATGAAATGGTAAATATTGCGTTACCTATGATTATAAAAGGTACAAATGGCCCCATAGGTCCAGGAAGTTGTCCGATTATCCAAGCTAGCATGGGAGTTAAAGCTCCCAATAAAACAGCCCAGTAAATTCCACTGCTAAATACAGAAATAATCAATGCTGCATTTACTATGGAACCTACAAAGATTTGGCTAATTTGAGGATAACTTCTACCTAACGCTTGAACACCTATGGAAATTGCTAATAATAAAGCAGTTCTAACTAATTTTTTAGAGTCCTTCATATATACATCCCCCCATCATTTTTTAGTTATGGCCGATTTTACATTTATTCCTGATATATTACCCAACTTTCCTGTTAATGCACTGATTTCATCTGAAGTACCATCCACAATTAAGGAGATTACACTAATATCTCTTTCTCTATAAGGTATACCCATGCGTCCAACAATTATATGAGCATAGTTATGCAATATTTCATTTACTTTAGCCGAACTCTCAAAATTTTCAATTACGATCCCCACTACTCCAACTCTTTTATCCATTGTAAAACCTCCTCAAAATAAAAAACTCCTAGTTAAACTAGAAGATTTATGTTACCAAAATTAATTATATATTATAGGCACCACACTCCCCTCTTGTTTAGAACTTTCCTCACAATTAGGCTAATTATTTAAATTTATTTTAAATCTATTCTCTTTCATCAGATTGTTCCAATAAAAGGGATATAGGTAAATTATATTTCTCTATGGCTTTTATGTCAATATATGACTTCCCTTTAATAATATTCTTTTATAATAATAAAAGCTGGGATTTCCCAGCTCTAATTTAATTGTACTATCAATTATTTAAATGTAGCCTAGTAATATGTAAATTAAATATCTGGTATAGATCGATGACCTATTCCAATAACCACTTCATTTAAATGAAGCAAACCTATACTCATAAAGATACAAACGCTTAAATGCTCTCCAGCTCTTGATATTCCTATTTTTCCACCAACATTTAAACCACTGGCTTTACTTAATATCTGTAAAATAGCCTCCCTAGTAGCACCAGCTACCGCCCCATCATGCACATGACAATCTTTTATAACTCCACATCTTTTTGAAGCTACTAAGGCTCTTTCTACTATCTTTGGAATAGATGCATTAATATTTCCACCTATATCTACAGCTACAGTACTTATCCCTTTATTTTTAAAATTCTCTTCTAATGTTTTTTCTTCCTCCCTTGAGGATATCGCCATTTCTATTGCAGCTTTAGCAACATCTACGCTACCAATTTTCACGATTTTACACCACCTCTATTCTTAATACATTATCATTGTATCATATTTGCTTTTCTCTTAAAACCAAAATACATTAAGATACCATCTACACCCCATTGTAATGAAGTTATCCACCAGACATATGTCACTGGTTTTTTACAAATATAAATAAAATAATACATTAATGGCATTCTTATAAACCATGCAGTAAAAGTAGAAATAATAAAAGGAGTTTTAACATCTCCTAATCCCTTTAAAGCGCCAGAAAACACACTGGAAATTGCTATAAAAGGCTGCTCTATAGCTCCTATTAAAAGACACATTCCAGTATAGTAAATCACCTCCACTTCTTCCTTATTAATAAATACTTTTGATAGTTCAAAGGGAAACAGAAAAAATATCACTGAAAATATTAAGCTAATTATTATTGCAAATACGCATGAATAGTAAGTATATTTTTTGCCCATTAAAATATTTCCCTCTCCTACCTTTATACCTACAATGGTTGTTATAGCTACTCCTAAGCTTATACTAAGCATAAAAGATGCAGCTTCTATTGTGTTCGCAATTTGATTTGCTGCAAAAGCTTTTGATCCTAGAGATAAAATCATTCCAGTACAGATTAATCTGCTTATACTATATGCTCCTTCTTCAAATATGCAAGATAGTCCTCCTCTTAAAAAACCAAAAATTTTATATAATCTAATTTTTTTATTAAAAATTTTAATATATCCATTTTTCCTTAAATGCTTTATTATAAAAAAAACTCCTGCTATCTGTGATATCAGTGTAGCTAAAGCTGGACCCTTAATTCCAACTGGGACTGGAAAGGCCCCTACTACAAGCAATAAATAAAAACTTATTTTAAAAAAGCATATGACTAATGAAGTAATAAATGGCGTAATTGTATCTCCTATTCCTCTTAATATAGCATTTATAGTATGCACAAATATTCCTGGAATAAGAGTTAAGCTTATTATTTTTATATAGGATATTCCCAAATCCATTACCTTTCCTTCTGCATTCATTAATGATAAAATCTTGCTACCACTTTTATTTAATAATAAACATAGTGCTATAGATAATATTGCTCCCAAAAATACCCCTATAAAGGAATAGTCCATTATTGATCTTTTATCTTTTTTTCCAAAACTTCTAGCAATATAGGAAGTTATAGCAATACATAGGCCTGATGTGATAAATATACTATAAACACTATCTATTAATTCATTGCATAATGTAATAGCACTGACATACTCATTGCCACCAAATCTTCCTATCATAATTAATTCAAAAGAATTTGCAAAATTATATACTATCATTTCCCCCATTACTGGTATTGATAGTATCATTATATCTTCAATTACTTCTCTTACTTTCATTTTATTTATTACACCAAATTATTACTATCAATAATGTATATTTATATTTTTTTATAATACAACCAATTTTAAGTAAATAGCTATAAAAATTCCCTTTTTAATTATATGTAATTTGGGAAATACTATTTTTAGGTTTAAGCTTAAATTTTTTTGGAGGTGGGCTAATTTTAATGAAAAAATATTTAAAAATAATTTTACCCTCTTCACTGTTATTATTATTTTCCTTACTAGTAGCCTTTAATTATAGTAATGATAAAATTGACAAAGAAGAGTACCTTCAATCCATAAAAAATATTTATAATAAACGCTCTGAAGTTTCTATTAATGGGAATTTGAGTTCACTACCTCAATACTCGGATAATTTTCAAGAATATGAAAAATGGGCTTATGGAAAATGTGACTCAGAAAATGAAGGGTACCTTCAACTCATAGAAAATATTTATAATAAACGTTCTGAAGTTTTTATTAATGGAGACTTAAGTTCACTGCCTCAATATTTCGATACTTCTCAAAAATATGGAAAATGGGCTTTAGAAAATGAAGTTAGAAGAGTAAAATACTTAAGACATTGGGGCCATCAAAGGGGCATAGTCTTTACTGATATAAACTCCAAAGTAATCTTAAATAAAGTTACTAAAACTGACAGTGGTGTTAAATTGTCTTTAAAGGAAATATGTAAGTTTAGTTATGTATATAAAGATGATCAGACACCTATAACTAATAATTTTGCTGTAGGTTTACGGCATAACGTGCATATAATAAATAAAGATGATAAATGGGTTATCCGCACAGATTGGTATACAGATTGCTTTGGCGATGCTTTGAAAGCCTATACTGGTGATCCAGTAGAAATGGACTTATCAGGTGAGAAAGTATATTCTCTTCCCAATTGTCCTAAAGTAATAGATTACGATACCTCTAAAAAATATAATAGAAAAAAAGCAGTAGAATATGCAGATAAGTATTCAGGAGCTTCTTTAGAGGAAGGTACAGATTATAAATACAATAAAAAATACAAAGACTTTAATGGTATTGGAGGAGATTGCACAAATTATGTTTCTCAAGTTCTCGGCGATAAAGAAGCAGGAGAATTAAAATCTGATGGTACTTGGTACTGTGCTTATAACAAGTTTGGCGGTAGTGAAGGTAGCAAAGCATGGGTAAACGCAGATGCCTTTAAAAATTATTTAATCTATAGTGGTAAGGGGGCTTTGATTAAAAAAGGAACTTTCGAAAAATTAATTGTTCCTGATGAAAAATTCCCTTGCGGAGCTGTTGGAAAACTAGAGCCCGGAGATCTTGTGTGTTACGCATTAGGAAATGATATTGATCATTTTGCTGTAGTAACAGCTTTTGATTCCCATGGATACCCACTTATAAATTCTCATACCACAGATAGATATCATGTGCCTTGGGATTTAGGCTGGGGAGATAAAAATGTTTATTTTCACTTAATACACATACGATAATTATGAAAGAGATGATACTATGAAATATAAAAAATTATATTTTACTATAATTTTATTTAGCTTATCTATACTAATCTTAGGATTTAATTATAAAGATGGGGATAAAGATAAATATGTAAATAAGCCAGTATACTTAACCTTCGATGATGGTCCTACTTATGTGGTTACAAATAATTTATTAGATGTATTAAAGGATCATGACGTTAAAGCTACCTTTTTTGTTGTAGGTAAAGAAATAGAAGGAAAAGAAGATATACTTAAAAGAATTTATGATGAAGGTCATAGTATAGGTCTTCATACTTACTCTCATAATTTTAATAAGATATATAAAAGCGATGATATTTTCATCCAAGAGATGTTAGATACGCAAAAAAAAGTTAAAGAAATTACAGGCCATACCTCTAATATAATAAGGTTTCCTGGAGGAAGTTCCAAGCATTTAAGTACAGGACTTTTAGAAAAATTACACCAAAATAATTTTAAAATATATGATTGGAATGTGAATATTTGCGATGGAGTAGATCCAAACTTGAAAGTTGATCAATTAGTATCTAATGCTCAAAAATATAGTAAAAACTATTCTCGATTAATATTACTTATGCATTGTAATTTTAACAATAAAAATACCGTAAAAGCTCTTCCAAAAATAATAGAGTACTATAAAGATTCGGGATATGAATTTGAAGCCATAACTGAAGATACAAAAGAATATTACTATAGAATAAAAAAATAGGCAGTATTTCTGCCTATTTCCTATTTTGCTCTCTTTTTAAATCCTTTTCCTTCTACTTCAGATACGTCCAAAATAGATATAAATGCATTATTATCTATTTCCTTTGTAATATTTTTAATCTTTGGAATCTCAGCTAATGGAACCACACAATACAATATCTTTCTTTTATTTTTAGTATATGCCCCTTCTCCATAAAGAAAGGTAACTCCTCTTCCTAAGTTTCTCAATATCCAATCACTAACTTCTTCTTCTTTTTCAGTTATAATCAAAATCAGTTTGTCTCTGTTAAATCCTTTAATTACCTTATCAATTACAAAGGACGTAATATACATAGATACCAAAGTGTATAATGCACTCTCAATACTAAATATAAAGGCTCCTACGGTAACTATTACACAGTTAACAGCAAAACTTATATTCCCTATATCGAAGTTCTCATGTTTCTTTTTAATTACTGCCGCTACTATATCAAGTCCCCCACCAGAACCGTTGTTACTAAATCCCATTCCAACTCCTAAACCATTTAAAATTCCACCATAAATACATAATAGTAAAGGATCATTAATTTTAATAAAACCTCTCATAGGAACGGTTAGTATTAAAATAATAGATAGTGAAGTAGCTCCAATTATTGAATAAATAGTAAAGCGCCTATCCATTTTTCTATAGCTTAAAACAAATAAAGGTATATTAAATGCAAAAACAAAATATCCAGAAGGTATTTTAAGTAGATATTCTAAAATCAGTGAAATACCAGAAACTCCACCACTTAACAAATTTGCATTGGCAATAAATAGGTTAATACCCACAGAAGAGAAAAATGTACCAAGTATAATGAAAAAAATATTTTTCAAGCTTCCCTTACTAAAATAATTCTCCAAGCTTAATCCTCCTTAAATATATTATAAATTTATAATAAAATACTTTTATATTTCCCTCATACATGTAACCTCAATATATCTATTTCATATATTAATAATCTTTATTTGTCCACATCTTACACCAAATAATATAAGAAGTCTAGAAGAAACTCCTAAATATATTGATTAGCTGCACAAGCCCAGTCCTTAATTATTTCCTTCATTTCATCTAATGCAATAGTGACATCATTTTGCATTGTTTTTTTATTTGATAGCTTCTTAATCTCTCCATAAGGATTTATCAAAGAAAGATTATCTTCTTTACCTGTAAGTACCCATAAAGTTTTGAAATTTATAGGCTTGACTTTTAACTCCATTTCTCCCAGTCCATCTGTAAAATAAATAAGAAGATGATTTCTTAATTTTTTATCATAAATATACTGAAATACTGGTGAATAAGAAGTGCCTCCTCTTGTATCTACTTTTTCCTTTATGTCTCTTAAGTCTTTAACTTTATATATTCTCCTTATTCTATCATCACATTCTATAACAGTAATTTCACAAGGGTGATTTTTTACAATGGAAAATATCTCTATCATTATCTTTTTAATCTCTTCATCTGTGACACTTCCACTGATATCTATGGCAACCAATATTTGTATTACATGATTGGATAGCCTTCCCCTTAAATCCAGCCTATCCGGTTGTCTTCTATTTTTCCTTGTTATAGTCTTCTTATATCCCACCGGAAGAGCACCCATTATTTTTTTAAGATAGGCGCTCCAAGATATCTCAGGCTTTTCATTAAGATTTTTTAAAGCCTTTTCAATAGCATTAGGAATCTTACCTTTGTTAGCATTATTTGCTGTTTTTCTTGTTAACTCTTTTATTTCTTCAAAATTATAATCATCTTTATTCTCAGTCCAGATATCGTGAGTTTTCCAGATATCATGTTCTTTTGAATATTGCATCTCAGATTTATCCCTTTCATCCTTTTTTTCTAAAATTTCAGGCCCCTTATCTCCACTTAGTTTATCCATAGCCTTATTTAATTCCTCAGCATAATACTCTGCATTTTTTTCATATTCTAAACTTGCTTTAAATGACCAGTTAATCATTTCAATAGTATATGACCAAGAGGGTAAATTTTTTATATATTGATTTATAGAAATATCCAAAGCTGCATTAACTACAAAATCATTGTATTTTTTTCTCAATTCTTTTCCTCTTACTATATGTCCAAACATTATGTGATATACTTCATGTTTAATTAGTGCCTTCATCTCTTCTAATGTACATTCTAAGAATATTACAGGATTTATATGAAGAATAAAATGTGATAGGGATGCTGTTGTACCTAGAGGAGAAGCTATGCTAAAATCTAATCTTCTTTTCATTTGAATTATAAAAAGAGCAAAGAAATTATCCTCTCCCCTCATAAGAGAAAATGTACATAATTCTAATAGTTTATTAAAATCATTTATAAATTTAGGGCTAGGATTAGCTTCCCCCTCCCATAAATAAACTTCTTTTAACAACTCTTTTCTTAATAAATCAAATTTACTTTCTTTCATATTTCATCCCTCTAATCTTCTAATTCATTATATAGAGAAAAATATCCTTCAACAAAAATTTCATTTCCCATAAATTCTTTATATAAAGTATCCTTAAAATTAAACTTTATTTCTTGCATAATACCCATTTTTAAATCTGCAGGATATAATTGAAGAAACTTAGAAAATATTTTAACTTCCCTATCCCTATATTTCAAATCCTTTAAATGAGTTAAAGCATTTTTTGAAGATAAATAAAGTCTTGAATGACTTTCTCCCTTTACTCTTCCTATAAGCTCTTCACTTAATTCTTCCTGTGCAAATATTTCCTCTGGAGAGATCAATGGGTGTGTATTTTCCTGTAGATAATTAATAAAATCTTGTGCAATAGCACCACCTACATTGCCTTTCACCACATTGTAAAATATTTTTGATGGATATTTTTCCTTATAGCTTGTATATACACTATAGGATTTTGATATTCTTTCCCAGCTTCTTGGTGTTGCCTTAATAGCTTCTTGTGAATATGGAGTATGCAAATATTCTGGAAAACTTGCAATAAACTGCAATACATCTTCATGTATTTTCCCTTCTTTACTTATTCCCCATTGCATCCATGTCTTTACATCCGATTCAAGTTCTACCCAAACAAATCTATCCTCTTGTGCCGGATCCATTTCCACTACTTGATAATCACTTTGGGAAAAGTTATCGTATTTATTAGAAGGATTCATAGCTGCTATTACATCTACTTCATCGGGAAGAAAGTATCCATTTATCTCTCTATTTAGTATAATGTTCATTAATTCTTGTTGAACAGCATGTTCACATCTATTTAATTCATCTATAAAGAGCAATACTTTTCTTTCTGGATGTTCTTTTATAGCATTTTCTATTTGTAGTAACTTAGTATGAATTGCATACACAGTTTTCTTTTCTTTCATAACTAAGCCAGCTATATTTTTTTCATATTCCTCTACTGTAGGTAGCCCTCCAATTTCGCCTTCTTTTAGCAGGTTACCATCAATATTAACTAAAAAATAATTCTCCTTTTTACTCAATTCTCTAACTAAAGCAGTTTTCCCTATACCACTCTCCCCTATAATTAATGGAACAGCACCGCTCTTAATTACCAAATCTACTGTTAATAAAGCATCATTAAAATTCATATATTACACTCCTTACATACCTAATTTATAATCTAATAAAACAGTCTTAGCTTTCATACTTCCATATTTGTAAATAAAACGAACCTTATCAAATTTAAATGCATTGCACTCTATGAAATCTAGCATGAATTGATCATCTACCTCTTCTTTAGCTATTTCTTCTATTATAATTGACTCTAGTTCTTTTAACTTCTCTTCTTGAAGATATTTTGCTACTTTTACATTTATCTTAATATACTTATTAATTTTTTCATCTGTTATATGAATATACCTCATAGCCTCTTCATTATTTCTTATGCTTTCTAGCTCTGCCTCCTCACAGGGATTGTCTATAAATTTTATAGAAGACCAGTCCTTTTTAACGGCAATCATTTGTATTTGGCAAGAAGGATTTTTTATAAACTTTATAGAATCAAAATCTTTTTCTACCGCTACCTTTTGAAGCTCTATATCTGGATTTTGAGCAAATTGTATCGCCCATCCCTTTGACTCTATAGCTTTTTTTATTACATTATAACTTGGATTTTTAATATATTTTAAAGAATTCCACGCTTTTTCTACTACATATAAACACATATCTTCATTAGGGTTATAAATATATTCAATAGTCCATGGATTTTGCTTTAGCGCTTCCCACATAACATTTTCCGATGGATTTTTTATATATCGAATTAATGCTCCATTTTCCCTCACTACAACTAAAGCCATATCTTCAGTCACATCAGTTAGTGACTTAATGTAATAAGGATCCTTTTTTAATTTTTCTACAATCTCTTTTTCTTCCAACGTCAGCACCACCTTATTTTGCAACCTATATTGAATTTATATCTTTTTAGAAATTATTTCAACATTAAAATATTAGCATAAAAATATAGAGAAGGATAGCTATCAGTATTTATTACCACCTTAAGCTCCTTCTCTTATCTTTTTAATAATTATTTTTATTTACTAACAATTATTAGTAAATTAGGGTTATTAGAATAACTAAAAGCATAATACCAAAAATATATATTGAATAAGTTATGCTACTTAGTTTATAACCTGTTAAACTAAACTTCTTATTTAATAATTCTTTTAACTTTCCATCCATGTTATATCCAAATTTAATTTCTGCATTACCAACCTTTTCTATCCCATCATTGATTAAATATATAAGTTTTATCAAGCCTTCATCAAATACTTTTAAAACAAAGCTTAAAATTCTGAATATAAATTTAAATAAAGGGATATAAATATTTTTTTCTATGCTAAACCAGCTTAAAGTAGTATTTATATAAGTGATTTCCTTATCTGATACAACTCTTAAATATTTTCTGATGAATAATATATAAACTAGTATACCTAACCCTATAGAAACAAATGAAGACTTAATATTTTCAATAGAATAAAAGTCTGTAGCAATTCTTCCATGAATACCAAAAGAAATTGAGGCTTTTTCTATTACTTTAATGACAAACTGAGGCTTTATTCCTATAAATAATATCAATAAAGCCAAGATTAGCATAGGTATAAATGCAGTTTTGCTTATATATTTGTCCTTAGAGTATTTGTCTTCTCCCTCCATAAATATAGCAATAAATAGCTTTAACATATATGCCGTTGTAAATCCGCTACTAATTATAAAAATATATTCCCCTAATGTTAACCATATACCTCCATAGATATGCAAAGCTTCTGCTAATGCATGGTGTAATAAGTTCTTACTTATAAAGCCATTAAATCCTGGCATTCCGATTATTCCACATAGGGCAATTAAAAATAAATATTTAAATAGATTTTTATTCTTTCCAAATCCTAATATAGAATTAATATCTAACTGATGTAAACACATATATATTGCACCAGCAGCTAAAAATAAAAGCACTTTATAAATTACATGATTTATTATATGGTATAGTGTTCCATAAAAAGCTATGGCTTTATGCTCTCCTAGAATACCCATAAGCCCTATACCTACAAGTATATACCCCATTTGACTCATACTACTGTATGCAAGCGTCCTTTTTATATTTCTTTGAAATAGTGCTAGCAGTCCTCCAATAAACATAGTTGTAAAACCTAAGACTAATATTACAGAAGAAATATTAAAATCATCAGGAAAGATATATCCAGTTGTTATCATTATTCCAAAAATGCCCGTTTTAAGTAATATACCTGATAGTATAGCACTGGCTGGTGCCGGTGCTGCGGGATGCGCCTTAGGTAACCAAATATGCAATGGTACAGCTCCAGCTTTAACTCCAAATCCAAATAAAATTAACGATGCAATTAAATACTTTATATCTCCTATTTTACTTACAGCAATTTTAAGCTCTCCTAGTAGGAGGGTTTGAGTAAAATCATAAAGTAAAAACAACCCCATTAATAGAACTAATCCTCCTGCTACCGCCATAATTATATATGTATCTCCAGCTTCATGTGAGGATTCCTCTTCTTCATGTATTATCAATGGGTACGATGTTAATGACATAATTTCAAAGAATGTAAATAGATTCAACAAATTCTCTGAAATAAAGATTCCCAAAGTGCTCCAATATGTTAACATAAAAAATAAATAATATCTATTTTTATCCTTGTATGACTTCATATATGAAGTAGAATACACTATAACCAAAAACCATATTAAAGTTGTTAACCATACAAAGATATATCTAAAAACGTTTAACTTCAAATAAAGTCCTGTTCCCATAATATTGGGGACTAACAAATGCATGTCCTCCTTAAACACTTTAGGATACAGACTACTTACAAATATAAACATAATAAATGTAGAAAAAATATTAAATATATCTCTATAACTTTCTTTTATCCTACCAAGTAAATATGCAATAAATATTGAAATCAACGGAAATAAAATTATAAATAACAATGAATTTTCTCCAGTCAAAATTTCACCTTCCCTCTCTATTGTATTTAATATTTACATTAACTCTTTTGCTATTTCCTGTATAAAACTAAGAACTGGATTAGGGAATAGTCCAAGAATTACTGTTATTGTGGTTATACATATTATAGGGATAAGCATTTTTCTTGGAGCTTCACTAGTAATGTGGGCATTGCCCTTCTCCCTTTTAAAAAAGGCCTCAGTTATTATTGGCAGCAAGTACATTGAAGTAAGCAGTGCACTAAATAGTAATATAGCCGGGAAGAGAATTTTGCCAGCACCCAAACTTCCTTGAGCCAAAAACCATTTAGAAACAAAACCATTTGTAGGTGGTATTCCTATAAGAGATATAGATGATATGGTAAAACACCATAATGTTATTGGCATCTCTCTTCCAATACCTTTTATTTGGCTTATTTCTGTTTTTCCTCTAGTGTACATAATTGCTCCTACGCAGAAAAATAAGGTGATTTTTATTACCGCATGATTTATTAAATGTAGCATTGCACCTACAAAGGCGTTTCTATTTACAAGAATTATTCCTAACAAAATATAGCCCAATTGACTTATGGTAGAGTATGCTAATCTTTTTTTAAGATTCTCTTGATGAAGGGCTAAAAATGATCCCATCAATATAGATATTATTATAAACATGGTTAAGTATTTTGTACTTACATTATTTCTTGTAAATTCAGCTCCATATATATAATAAACGGTTCTAACAAGAGCAAAAACACCTGATTTAACTACTGCCACAGCATGTAATAACGAACTTACTGGTGTGGGTGCTACCATAGCTTGTGGAAGCCATGAATGAAATGGTACTAGGGCTGCCTTAACACTAAAACCTAGAAACATAGTTATAAAGCTTATATTATATAGCTTTATATTTTCATTAGATAAATTATTTATTATGCCTTTAGGCAAGAATGATAAGTCTTTAGTTAAATTAAACAAAATAATCATTCCAAAAAGTACAAGGGTTGCTCCTGCAAATGAGTAGATTAAATATTTTCTTCCACTATTTAAAGCTTCTTTTGTATCGGAATGTATTACTAATGGGAAAGTAGCTAAAGTTAATAATTCATAAAATAAATAAAGTGTTATTAAGTTACCTGAAAAGGCTATTCCTAATGTTACTCCTAAAGTAGTTAAAAAAAATGAAAAAAACCTATTTTCCTTTCCTTCATGTTTCATATATTCCATAGCATAAATAGTAGTAAATATCCATAAAATTGAAACCAATGTAGCAAATAGTATTGTAAGTTTATCTATTTTAAAATATATATCTAAGAATTCATTGAATACAAATAAATGTATTTTTTCTTTATTAAAATACTTAAAAATTATATAAACAAATATAAAATTTAAAGAAGTAATTATAAAAACAAACACATTTCTTTTTCTTCTGTTAAAATTACACAACCATATTAAAATAGCTGCTATAAAAGGAAAGATTATTGGTAATAAAACAATTATATTATTCAATATAGCTCCTCCTACACTAAACCAGTCTTAATTAAATCTATTATAGATTGAGATTTAACTCCTATATATATCATACTTAAAATCAAAATTATTATTGGTAATAATTCTTTTAGGGGTTTTTCTTTACTTTTATATACCTTATTTTTTAAATTTTCTTCACCAAAAAAACCATTTATAGCAATTGGAAAATAGTATATTGCATTTAATAAGCTACTTAATAGTATTACTCCTATTAATATAATTTTGTTAGCTTCAATACTTCCTAAGGCTAAATACCATTTAGAAACAAAGCCAGGCAATATAGGAATTCCTATCATGGATAAAGATGCAATAAAAAACACACCCAAAGTATAGGGCATCTCCTTGCCAACACCTTTTAAATCCTCTAATTCTTTTAATCCCGTACTTTGAATAATTGAACCTGCACTTAAAAATAAAGCTCCTTTAGTTACTGCATGTCCTATAATATGAAATATAGCAATTGTAATTCCGAGCTCCGTACCCAATCCTATGGCAAAAAATATATATCCCATTTGAGCTACAGTAGAATATGCAATTACTTTTTTAATATTTTTTTGACGTATTGCAAATATTGATCCAAAAATCATTCCCAAAGATCCTAATATTAATATAATATTTAATATTGGGAGATTATTAATTATCTCTTTTCCAAAGACCTTATAGATAATTTTTATCAAAAACCATACATACCCTTTTAATACCAGTGATGATAGTATAGCACTGGAGGATGTTGGCGCATTAGCATGAGCATCAGGAAGCCATGTGTGTAATGGAAACATAGCACTCTTAACACCTAATCCTATAGTAAATAAGCCTAAGGTTATTGTAATAATCCTAGTATATTGGCTATAGTTTTTTATCATGCTCTCATGGATAAAAGTCATGTTTAAATACCCAGTGATTGAATATAAAAAAGCAATCCCCATAAGCACAAGGCCTGATCCTAAACAGCTCATTATTAAGTATTTAATTCCAGCTTTTATATTCTCTTTTTTATCCTTTATAACTACTATTCCACAAGAAGCTAAGTTACCTATTTCAATAAATACAAAAATATTAAATATATCATTTGAAAAAATTATCCCTAAAAGAGAACCTACTAAAATGTTTATTAAAAGATAGTATAGATTTGTTTTTTCTTTGCTTATGTCATAGTTTATATTGTAAATTGAATACCATATTACCATAGATGCCACAAAGGTAAAAAGCATACCTAATATACATTCAACTACACCTACATAAAATTCAATACCTATAGGGGCAGGAAAATGTCCTATTCTATAGTAATATCCCCCTGTTCTTATTACATAATTTAATGTAACAAAATACATTAGAAAGCATGCTAAAAAGGATAGAAGGCTAATACCCTTAGAAATCTTTTCTTTTTTTATCACTGGCATTATAGTAGCCGTAATAAATAGTAATAGCAGTGAAACTAACGGAAAGCTATCAATAGGCAAATCTACTCATCTCCTTTTTTTAATATTTCATCTAACTCTATTGTTCCATATTTCTCATGAACTTTTATAGTTAATGCTAATGCAAAAGCCGTAGTACTTACAGCTACTACAATTCCTGTAAGCATAAGAGAAGTAGGAATTGGGTTTATATATCTATCTACTCCCTTAAAAGACCCTACTATGATTGGTGCTTCTTTTCCGACTATATAACCTTTTGCTATAAAAAAAAGAAAAATTGATGTATCCATAATGTTTAGCCCAATAATCTTTTTTATTAGGTTATTATTTAATAGCAATGTTACGAATCCTATTCCAAATAGTATTACTGAACTAGTCTCATAATAATTAATAAATAGCTTTTCCATTTTATATTTCACCTTCTTCAAATAAGCTATATAAAAAATACATAGTTATAGATACAACTACCCCTACTATAATATTTAAAGGAAGTAAAAATCCACCACTTAGTATATTGCCTGCCTTTCCTAAAGGTGGGCCTGGCCAACCTAAATCACTTCCTCCAGATATAAAACTATAGCCTTTTATAGTTCCATACATAATTAATGCAACGGAAATAATCTTTATTAATTTATTATACTGAAATTTTTCTCTTGCTTTATCTTTTCCAAACACAATCCTATAAAGTATAAAACCTGCACCTAAAACCGTTCCTCCAGCAAATCCTCCCCCTGGACTTAAGTGACCATGTAAAATTATATAAAGGCCAAAAAGGTGTATGAAAGGCAATATTGCTTTAGTTACTTCTCTTAGTATAATATCCTTCATTTTACCTCTCCTTTTACTCTTTATTCTTTTTTAAAACCACTAATACAGTTATTGCCGAAGTGAATAAAACACTGGCTTCAACAAAAGTATCAAATGCTCTATAGTCTAGTATTATTCCAGTAACTATGTTAGTAGCCCCTGTGTCTTTAATAGCATTTTCTATATAATATTTTGAAACTTCATTATGAGTGGGTAGAGAACCTGCTCCAAACTGTGGTAATTCTATTACTCCAAGAAGAAGTATAAAGGTTATCCCCAAAGTAACAAGTACTGCATTTATCTTTCTCATTTCTTTTCTCCCTTTATTCTCTTTAATGTTAGAATAAACAATACTGTAGTAATACCAGCTCCAACGGCTGCCTCGGTTATTGCTAAATCGGGAGCATTTAGTTGCTGCCATAATATAGCCATAATTAAGCTATAAACCATAAAAACTATAATAGCTCCTAGAAGATCTTTTACATAAGAAACCATTATTGAAGATACTATTAAAAATAATAACATTACAATACTAAAGATTTTCATCCTTTTTTACTCCATCCTTTCTCTCAATAGACTTTATTCTTAAATATTCAGCCTTGCCTATTAAATGAGTGGCAGTAGGATTTGTTATCCATATAAATCCAAGGACTAAAATTAATTTTAAGCTTGTAAAACTAAATCCACTATTAATTATTAACCCAGTTAAACATAATAAAGCTCCTAAAGTATCACATTTTGCTGCGCTATGCACTCTTGTAAATACATCAGGAAATCTCAGAATACCCAAGGTACCTACCATGAAGAAAAATAAGCCTCCCGCTGTAAATGCTGATACTAGTAGTATTTTAATCATCATTATTTCCTCCTAAACTTTCTATATAACGGGCTATTATTACAGAAGCTATAAAACTAATTAAAGCATATACTAGTGCTACATCCACAAAATATGTTTCTTTAAGTATAAAGGAAATAGACGCTATGATAATTATTGTTTTAGTACTTATCACATTTATTGCAATAAGCCTATCTGCAGAAGTAGGACCTTTAACCCCTCTGTATAAGCATCCTAATATAGTTATTGATAAAAAAACAACGGCAAAAATCAATATTTTATTCATTTATAATTTCCTCAGCTTTCAAAAGAATATTCTCAAAAGAGGACTCCTTTAAATCTTTTATATTTTCCTCTTGAAGACAGTGGATAATTAATTTGTCATCATCCATAAACAGAGTTAATGTTCCTGGGGTTAGCGTAATTGAATTTGATAAAATCGTTTTCAATAGATTCGATTGTATCTTTGTATCTACTGTACATATATTGGGCGATATATTCATCTTAGGACTTAAAACTATTTTAGCCACATGTATATTAGATTTAAATATTTCTAAAATTAATGTACCTAAATACTTAAAAAATATAGTTATTTTTTTAACATTCAAGGAGACTTTTTTACCATTTCTCTCCATTAAATCTCTATCTAAGTCTTCATTAAATTTAACTACTAAATAGGATAATATAATACCTATACTCACTCTTTCTAATGTAATTGATTCACTTAGTATAATCCAAAATATAAAAAGAGATGCTTTTCGCCAAAATTTCATAATATTCTACCTCCTTTTGCATTATTGTCTATGATATAATATTATCAATTTCATTGAACTCCGTCTATATTTTTTATTGAATTTATATGAAATATTGAATACGCAGAATTTTTTTAATATTCCACATAAAAAAAGTAGTTTATATATAAACATATAAACTACAAATTAAAAAACTATAATATTTCACTAATTATTCCCCCACCAATTAAAATATCCTCTTGATAGAACACTACAGATTGACCTCTTGTAATTGCTCTTTGGGGATTTATTAATTCAACTTTTACTTTTCCGTCTTCAATTGGATATATTGTACCTTTATTTGATGTAGTAGAATATCTTACTTTTATTTCAACTTCCATAGGCTTTTCTAATTTATCGAAAGCTATTAAATTTACTTCTTCAGCAATTAATCCCTTTCTAAATAAATCTTCATTTTCTCCTAGTATAACTTCATTATTTCTAGGATCTATGTCCATTACATACATAGGCTTTCCAAGTGTAATACCTAATCCTTTTCTTTGACCTATGGTGTAATGAATTATACCTTTATGCTTTCCTAATATATTACCATGCTTATCCTTAAAATAACCCTCTTTTATTTCTTCTCCAATTTGTTTTTCTATAAATCTTCCGTAATCATCATCTGGAATAAAACATATTTCCTCACTATCTTTTTTATCATGGACAGATAATCCAATTTCCTTACCTATAGCTCTAATTTCTTTCTTAGTATAATCTCCGCAGGGTAGTAATGTATGCTCTAACTGAAATTGTGTAAAATTGTAAAGCACATAACTTTGGTCTTTTGTCAAATCTATACCCTTCTTTATTACATATCTGTCATTATCTTTTTCTATTTTAGCATAGTGACCTGTAGCTATATAATCTGCCCCTAAGTTTAAAGCTCTTTTTAAGAATGATTCAAATTTGATATGTTTATTACAAGCAATACATGGATTAGGGGTTCTTCCCTTTAAATATTCATCTACAAAATTAGTTATTATTTTTTCTTTAAACTCTTCTTTAAAGTTCATTACATAAAATGGTATTCCTAGTTTATAAGCTACTCTCCTTGCATCATTCACAGATGATAATGAGCAGCAACCACCTTCTCTTTCCTCATACTCTTTATCTTCATCCCAAATCTGCATTGTAACACCTATAACTTCATATCCTTCTTTTAACAATAAATGTGCTGCTACAGAACTATCAACTCCTCCACTCATGGCTAATACTACTCTTTTCTTCATTTCGTCACCATCCTAATTCTATTAACTATATTATTTATTTGCTCACAAACATAATCTACATCTTCTTCAGTAGTGTTTTCGCCTATAGTAAGTCTTATAGAGGATTTTGATAACTCTCTACTAAGTCCCAAAGCTAGTAGTACATGTGAAGGTTCCATGGAAGTGGCCTGACACGCGCTTCCACTAGATACACATATACCTTCCCTATCCAAATTAAATACTAAATCCTCCCCATGAACTCCACTAAAACCTATATTTATATTATTAGCTAATCTACTCTCACCTGCAGTACCGTTTAGAAAAGCTCCTTCTATTTTTAAAAGTTTTTCTATCATCTTATTCCTTAGAGAGGATAGTCTCATCATTTCATCTTTCATTACATTCATAGATATTTCAACTGCTTTTCCAAAGCCAACAATAGAAGCTACATTTTCTGTACCTCCTCTTTTTCCTCTTTCTTGCCCTCCACCATGAAGCATATTATGAAGCTTTAATCCCTTTTTAATATATAAAGCTCCTACCCCTTTAGGACCATATATTTTATGGGAGGACAGCGAGAGCATATCTATGTTCAAATCTCTTACATCTATGGGAACTTTCCCAAAAGCCTGCACTGCATCACTGTGAAAAGTTATATTTTTTTCACTACATATTCTTCCTATTTCTCTAATGCTTTGAATAGTTCCAATTTCATTATTTCCATATATTATAGATACTAATATTGTATCTTTAGTAATGGAGTTTACTAACTGATCTAAATTAACAAAACCCTCTTTATCTACAGATAAGTAAGTAATCTTAAACCCTTCTTCTTCTAAACACCTACAAGTATTTAATAATGCTTCATGCTCAACTTTTGTAGTAATAATATGATTGCCCTTATCTTTATTGGCATAGGCAAATCCTTTTATTGCCCAATTATCAGCCTCCGTAGCTCCACTAGTAAAAAATATTTCGTCACTTTTACAATTAATCGCATTACTTATATTATCCCTAGCCCCTTCAATAGCCATTTTACTTCTAAGTCCTATGGAATATTGGGATGAGGGGTTCCCAAAGAACCCCTTTAAATAAGGCATCATTTCTTCTAATACGCCATCTTTTATAAAAGTAGTAGCTGCATAATCCATATATATAATTTTACTCATTTTTAAATCACCTTTTTAATTTAGTCAAATACAGGTGTTGATAAATATCTCATACCTGTATCAGGTAGTATTACTACTATATTTTTTCCCTGATTCTCTTCTCTTATACCAACTTCTTTAGCTGCATGTAATGCTGCTCCTGAAGATATACCTACTAGAAGTCCTTCTAATGTTACTATTTCTTTAGTAATTTTAAAGGAATCTTCATTTGAAACTTTAATAATTTCATCGATTATAGATATATCTAATATTGATGGGATAAATCCTGCACCTATACCTTGTATTTTATGTGGCCCTGGTTTACCGCCAGAAAGAATTGCTGAATCCTCTGGTTCCACTGCGATGATTTTTACATCTGGATTCTTCTTCTTTAATGCTCTTCCTATTCCTGTTATAGTTCCACCAGTTCCTACTCCTGAAATAAGCACATCTACTTCTCCATCTAAATCTCTTAATATTTCTTCAGCAGTAGTCTTTTCATGAATAGATGGATTAGCTAAATTATCAAATTGTTGAGGAATAAATGAATTTGGTATTTCTTTTGCTAGCTCTTCTGCTTTTGCAATAGCACCTTTCATGCCATCTGCAGCTGGTGTTAATACTAATTCTGCTCCATATGCTTTTAATAACTTTCTTCTTTCTATACTCATAGATTCAGGCATAGTTAGTATTATTTTATATCCTTTTGCTGCTGCCACTAATGCTAAACCTATTCCTGTATTTCCACTAGTAGGTTCTATAATAACTGTATCTTTTTTTATAAGCCCTTGTTTTTCTCCTTCTTCTATCATAGCAAAAGCTATTCTATCCTTAATACTGCTTCCTGGGTTAAAATACTCAACCTTACCTATTAAATTTGCTTTAACACCATATTGTTTTTCAAATTTGCCAAGTCTCAACATTGGTGTATTTCCTATAAGTTCTGTTAAATTATTATATACTCTCATAATGATCCTCCTTAAATTATATATTTATTATTCCTATATGAATAGTATGCTTTACTTTAAAATATTTACATGTATTATTATATATAATACATGTATTCTATTCCTTTATTTTTATTATAGTGCTCCACTAAATCTTCTAAAGTGATTGAATCAACTATTGAAGCTATTGAAATATTAAGTTTATTCCATATATTGTCATAAATGCATTTTTCTAAAATATCTTCTTTCATACTTTCTTCCCAATCCACCACATCTAAATCCCCTTCTAACACTCTTAATATATCCCCTACAGTTATTTTAGATGGATGCTGGGCTAGGCTATATCCTCCTTGAGCACCTTTTTTACTAATTACTAAACCATTTTTTCTAAGAGCTGAAAAAATTTGCTCTAAATATTTTTCAGATATATTTTGTCTCTCAGAAATACTTTTCAGTGCTATGCTCTCACAAGATGTATATATGGCAATATCCATCATAGCTTTTAATCCATATCTGCCCTTAGTCGATATTTTCATATTCTACACCTCTTTTTCCTTTATTCCTATATATTTACTATGATTATATTATTAAAATAACCTATTGTCAATATCTTATTCTATAAAATTTAATATTTCATTCTCCTTTTCTTCAATAAACTGATTGGTATATAAATTATAATAATAACCTCTATTTTTCATCAATTCTTCATGATTTCCCATTTCAATTACTTCCCCCTTTTGTATTACTAATATTTTATCCGCAGAAACTATAGTTGATAATCTATGAGCTATTATAAAGCTAGTTCTTCCCCTTAAAACCTTATCAATAGCATCTTGAATTATCTTTTCGCTTTCAGTGTCAATGGATGATGTTGCTTCATCTAAAACAAATAATGCTGGATTTGATATAATTGCTCTAGCAAAAGAAATAAGTTGTTTTTCTCCTGTAGAAAGCTTATTTCCTTCTTCACCAACTTCAGTATCATATCCCTTCTCCATTCTCATGATAAAATCATTGGCATTTACTAATTGAGCAGCTTTTATAACCTCTTCATCCGTAGCATTTAGTTTTCCATACTTTATATTATCCTTTATAGTTCCGCTAAATAAATGAGGACTTTGTAATACATATCCTAAGTTTGATTGAAGCCATAACATCGATCTTTCTCTATAATCAACTCCATCTATTAATATTTCTCCCTCTGTAGGTTCATAGAATCTACAGAGTAAATTTACAATAGTGCTTTTCCCAGAACCAGTCTCACCAACTAAAGCTATCTTCTCCCCTTTTTCTACTTGCAAATTAAAATTATCTAAAACCTTTTCTCCATCCTTATAAGCAAAGCTTATATCTTTGAATGTTATATCTCCATGGATAGGCTCCCAATTTTCACTTTTAGGATTAAATATATCACCATATTTATTTATTACTCCTTGGCTATCCTGGATTTCTATTTTTTCCTCAATAAGAGATATTACTCTTTCTGCTGATGCCTGTGCATGTTGAAGCTCTGCTAAAGTAGTAGCCAGTTGTGTTATCGGTTCAAAAAACTGTATTGAATAGGATAAAAACATTACCAAGGTACCATAACTTAATTTTTCCAAAAGCACTCCCTTACCACCATGCCACAGAGCTAATCCTGTTCCAATACTCCCTAAAGTCAATACTATAGGCAAAAACAAGGAGGAAAATATAGCTGCTCTTAAAGAAGAACTTCTCATGTTTCCTGTAGTAATTTTAAATTCCTCTAAATTATCTAATTCAGTAACCAATGTTTTAGTAGTTTTTGCCCCTGTTATACATTCATTAAAATCTGCTGTTATTTTAGAATTTATTTTTCTTACATCCCTATAGGAATCTAATATTTTTCTTTGAAAGTATATCCCAATAATTATAAGTGGCGGTACTACTCCTAACGTAATTAATGTTAGCTTAACATTATGAATCATCATAATTATTACAAATCCAAACATCATAACCAAGGCCCATACCATGTCAATTAATCCCCAAGATACTATTTCACTTAGCCTCATAACATCTGAAGTAACTCTAGAAATTATCCACCCTACTGAAGTTTTATCATAGTAGGATAATGATAATTTTTGAAGCTTCTCAAAAGATATTTTTCTTATATGGTAGGCAAGTCCTGTTTCTACTTTACCTGCAACATTTATAAATATTTTAATATTAATTGCTTGAATAATTATAATAACTAAATAGACTACTGCGAATTTTTTCAGTCCTAGCATACTATTATTTTCAACAAAAGTATCTATTGCATATTTATTGAGATATGGTACCAATACATCTATACCTGCTACCGCAATCATAACCAAAGATATTTTTATTAAACTTCCTTTGAATTCCATTATATATCTAAACAATTTTCTCCATAGACCAAAACTTAATTTATCACTCATTACCTCACCGCCATTTCATTAACTTACTATCGTATCATTCCATTCATTTTCTATACTCTTTTGAATATCCCATATTCTCTTGTATATTCCTTCTACCTTTATTAACTCATCATGGTTGCCCATTTGAGCAATTTTACCTTTATCCAATACTATTATTTTATCTGAATCCATAATTGAAGATATTCTATGGGATATTATTATTGTAGTTACTCCTTTGCTTTTTTGTTTTAAAGCTTCTTTAATTTTTCTGTCTGTCTCAGTATCTACAGCACTTAAGGAATCATCAAATATAAGTATTGGACTAGCTTTAATCAATGTTCTTGCTATAGCGATCCTCTGCCTTTGTCCACCTGACAAGTTAGCTCCCTTTTCTCCTAACATAGTTTCATAACCTTTTTCAAAACTTTCTATAACCTCATGAACAGAGGCATTCCTCGCACTGGATACTACTTCTTCTTTAGTAGCATCTTTCTTGGCAATCTTTATATTATCTTCAATGCTTCTTGAGTAAAGATAAGGTTCTTGAAGCACTGTACCCACGTTACTTCTAATCCATTTTTTGTTTATTTCTCTTAACTCTACTCCATCAATTGTTATAGAACCAGCATTATAATCGTAAAGTCTTCCTAAGAGATGAATTAAAGATGATTTTCCTGAACCCGTTTGTCCAACTATAGCAACTTTTTCACCCTTATTTATTTTAAACGAAATACCATTCAAAATAGGTTGACCTTTGTCATATTCAAAATGCACATCTTTAAATTCTATATTTCCTAATATCTTAGGTTTCTTTTCTCCTTCTTTATCTTCCTCTACCTTTTCATTAAATATTTCATATATTCTTTTCTTAGCTACAGTCATTTTTCCCATTTCAGATAGAATTCTTCCGAGTTGTCTTACTGGCCACAATAGCCTTATTTCATAATTAAGGAAAACTACCAATGTACCTAAGCTTATATCTCCTATTAAAGTGAAATATATTCCAAATATTAAAACTGCAGCTATTTGAATCATACATAAAAAGTCGGACACACTCCAATAGGTACCTAGTAAACTGTATAGTTTATAAAGTATACTTTGGTATCTTTCATTTACATCATCAAATTTATCAATTTCATATTTTTCTCTTCCAAAGGCTCTAACTACTCTAACCCCCCAGAGATTTTCCTGAAGTACTGTGGTCATCTTCCCTTCTGCTTCATCTGCTTCATTAAATATGTTCTTAATTTTAGAGAAAAATATTAATGAAAAGGCAAAAATTATTGGCACTGTACTCATTGCTACCAAGGTCATCTTAACATTTAATGAAAACATCACCATCAGTGAAAATATCAATATAAAAATTCCCCTTCCCATTTCCACCAATTGATTAGATAAAAATTTTCTTATAGTTTCCACGTCTGAAGTACATCTTTGTATAAGATCTCCTGCTTCTGTTTTTACATGATAGTCATAAGGTAGATGTTGAATATGATCATATAACTTATCTCTCAACCCTTTTGCTATATTTTCTGACGCTTTAGCAGACCATTTCCCTCTATAAAACAAAAACACTCCCCTGATCAAAGTTAAAATTACTAGTGTTAAACCACATATCCATAGATTTTTTTGTAGATATGATATCCCCCCTATTTTATTAATAAAATAATTAACTTTATTACCACTCTCTATAGGTATATTGCCTATAATATTATCAATAGTAATCTTAATAACCAAAGGCTCTAAAGTACTAATAAATGTTGCAATAGCTACGCATAATATGGCTATAGAATAGAGCGCAATATTTTTCTTCATTTTTATACCCCCTCGCAAACAAAAAAGCCTAGGAATATCCTAAGCTTTCACATCGAATCAATATAGACATAATATAAAAGCCATAGGCTACATAACCCTATGGCTTAATTAACTAATTATAAAAATTTACGCATCCATAGGTCGTGTTTTAAATATAAAATTATACCCATTATTAAACAAATTTATTAATAACATTTGCACGACCTCCTTTACAAAATTTTCATAATATAATATTAGACTATTATAGAAATTATTGCAAGCATTTTATTAGTTATTTTATAATTTAATTTTAAACAATTAATAAAACCCCTAATGATTTAGGAGTTTTTATTAAATAAACCTATTTCTTCATTTTCAATCCATTCTTCCACTTGCCTTTGAGCTTCTTCTATGTTTTCACCGGCCCCTACCAATATGCCCGTAATTATAGATTTAGATAATAAATATTCTATGTTTAATCCCATATCCTTTTCTTGTATAGCTCTTTTCATTATAGCATTCATGCTATCTATATATCCACTATGATTTAATACAGTTTCTCCTCTATAACAATTCTCTTTACTCTTTTTTTTACGCTCAACTTGTTTGCACAAATTTATTGTTAAAATATAATTATATTTTGTTGCATGTTTCATTTCATCTGTCAAAATTTCAAAAAGTATATCTCTTTGAAATCTATTAGGTAAGCCCATTCTTATAATCCTATATTTCTCCATTGCTCCTAATTCTCCAAATAAAGCACGCCTAATTCCTTCTACATATGATTTAGGTCTAACAAACTTTTCTCCATCTGTACTTTCTATATCTTTTCCTGTGTAACATTTATAAATTTCTTTAAACCATTTTCTATGTTTTCTCTCATCATTCCTTATAGACATTATTATTTCTTTTTCTTCTTTTGTTGGAGCCATTTTTATTAAATAATCATAGGTTAACTCATCATTTCTCTCATCTTGTACAGCTTCCTTTATTAAATCTAAGGATTTACATAAATCCATTTTAGTAAAATCATTTCCATAGTTTGAACAGCAATAATACATTCAATCCTCCAAAATAATATTATTAGTCTCAATACATTGTATGTTCTAAGTTTTAGTTTGACACAAAATTAAATTATAGAAAAGAACTTATATTTATGTCATAAATAAACATATTGAATAGTATATTATTGTAGTTCGAGATTTTAGGAGGTTATTTATGAATCCTTATATGATGAATATGTGTGAAATGTGTATGCACAGATCATATTGTACTATGATGATGGGAAGGCAGCCTATGAATATGGAGCAAATGCCAATGATGCAACATATGGATATGGACATGAGTGATGCTGATATGATGGAAGATATGGACTTAATGAATTACGCGGATATGGATGAGAATATAATGGATTATACGAGAACTGAGTATACTTCTGATGAAGCTAATGAAGATATAGCCGCAAATGCTGACCTGATTACGGATGAGACTGATGATTTGGAATTTGCAAGAAAACACAAAGATCACTGGAAACATTGTGACTGCGATGATGTATTGAGAAAAATAGAAAAAAATAATCCAGAAATATTTAGAGCACTTACAATGTGTGGAATACCTTATTGTGACGCTAAAAGATTCATAAGCAGAGTTATATCTTTAACAATAAAATATTGTGAGCGATAAAACATAAGGCTTGGGGCTGTCGCACTAAAAGTAAATTCTACAATATATTGTTTTATAAATTTAAAACTAGCACAATATATTGTATATAATTTTCTTGGTGCGACAGCCCCGTAATTTTAGGATCTGCTTCGTCTATTCTAAAGCCTATAGCAATCTTCCCAGTAATTCTCCTTTTAAAATAAGTGATGCTACATAATATGCTGTGAGGATTTTTGGGTTAGAGATTAACATTATTAAAATTATTACATATTAATATATTAAAACAATTAATAGGAGTATATATGAAAACCTTTGAAAAGACGAACTCATATTCAAGAATTGCTGCTGTTGAATATGCTAAAAAATATGCTTTAAATCCTAATCCTGAGTATCGATATTTTTCTTTAAGCAATACTGGTGGAGATTGTGCTAACTTTCTTTCTCAGTGTTTAAGGGCTGGGGGCGCTCCTTTTATTTATAATAGAGAACTCTCTTGGTGGTATAATAACATGAATACTGAAAATGTAATGGATGACACTTGGTCTATACCTTGGGCTGTAGCTCATTCTTTATATTGGTTTTTAAAAGTCAATGATGAAGGTAATCTTAGCGGTGCTAAAGGAAAAGAAGTTTTCGATATTTCTTTACTAGATTTAGGTGACCTTGTATTTTATGAGGACAGCAGTGGTTTAATATTTCATTCTGCAATAATAACCGGGTTTAGTGGCAATATTCCTCTTGTAAGCCATCATTCTTTTGAAGCTTTAAATATTTTTTATTATAACACTTGGCCAGCAAATAAAATTCACTTCCTAAAAATCTCTATATAATTGCATAAAAAAGTTATCATTGTTGAAGTAAGAAATTTATTGTTTACATCTGCTATATTTTTATTAAATAAGGCTAAATATGAAGAAAAATATAAATTATCAAATTAACATAATGATGGTATCTTATATAAAGGATACCATCATTTTATTATCTCCTTTTGCTAAAGTTTAAGAAATATTATATGATAATATTAAAAAATTCTAATTTACAATTAAAATTGGAGGATTTATGAATTATATTGATTTGACATACCCTATTAAAGATAATTTAATATCATATTCAAAGGAAGAAACTCCTCACATATACCCTTTATCTACCATAGATAGAAATGGCTTTGAAGTAAATAGATTAATTATTACTACTCATACTTGTACCCATGTAGATGCACCTAAACATATTTTTGATGATGGAAATACTATCGATAGATTATCTCTAGAAAATTGTTTTGGAAAAGCTTTTATAATGGATTTCTCAAGCTACGAAGATACAATTATTTCCTTGGAAATTTTTTGTAAATATTATCAATGTGAAGTTGACTATATTTTATTTTATACAGGTGCTGAAATATACTGGAATACTAATGAATATTTAAATAATTATAAGTATCCTTCTTTAGAACTTTGCAATTACCTAAGCAATTTACCTATTAAAGGAATAGGAATGGATACTATTTCTGTAGATAGCAATCAAAGTAAATTATTTGAAAATCATAGGGTTTTATTAAAAAACAATAAAATTATTATTGAGAATTTAAAAAATTTATCGCTTTTAAAAAATAAATTATGTGATATTTACATATTTCCATTAAAAATTCACAATGGAGATGGAGCTCCTGCTAGAGTTATAGCAAAAATATCAGATGTATAAAAAATAAAAGAGGTTAGCCTAAGCTAGCCCCTTACTTTTTATAGATTTCTTTCGTAAGCTTCTATCATTCTTTTAACCATTGTTCCGCCTACTGATCCATTTTGTCTTGAAGTTAAGTTTCCTTTATCCATGCTTTCATAATTTGATAATCCTAATTCAGTAGCTATCTCAGCTTTAAACTGATTTAATCCTTTTTTAGCTTCTGGAACTAATACTCTGTTTGATGAATAATTTGCCATAATGTTTCCCTCCTAATTTAATTTTTTATTTTGTTTTGTAATATAAGTTTTACCCAATAGAGCATTTATATGTTATGGAATCGAAGGAAACATTGGTAATACTTGATGCAATATATAATCTTTGGATTTAAAATATACTTTAATAATTATTTGATCACACAAATCCTTATAATACAATTGCATCTATTAAATTTGTGTTTTTTTCTATTAAAATTTCATTTAATAAAAATAAAAAAACTCTCATCCTCACAAATACGCAAGGATGAGAGTATATTTTCTATAATTTTATTAAATATTATTTTAAGTATTCACGAAAAATTTTACTTATTATCTTTCACTTGCCTTAGAAATGGCATCTTGGTGTTGTGGATCAACTCTTCCATCTTTATGTCTAGTGCTATTCAAAAAATGTATATCCATGTGTCCATCAATGCCGTTACCTTTTATTACATCTAAGTTTTGCCCTGTACCATATTCTCCTGAACGATTATCTACTGTTTCATAAGCTGGATAGGAATCTAAACCTGCATGCGGCATTGCGCTCATAGACGCTGCATATCTTTCACCATTTATATCTAATATAACAGGTCTTCTCTCCCAAGAAAATCCTCCCCAAATCTTTATCACTGCATCTGTATCCTCTTTTGTCAAAGTTTCTACATCAGCATGATTATCACCCATAGTTCTTTTTACTTTAAATTTTATTCCAGTAGACACATCTTGTACCTCTGCGATGGTTTCTCTAGAAAAAACATATGTTCCCTTATCCCACCAATCTACAGTTTGTACTGAGTTGCTAACTTCAACTGCTGTATTAGATTTCTCCACACTTAAACTTCTTGACATTATTTCTTTATTAAGATCACTTGAACCTCCTCTAGATGGTGAGGATTGTTTAACACTATTATTTACTACTTTTTCTTCTTGCCCAGAGTCGTTGCTTAATACTACAATTTGTTCATTAGCTTTACTTTCAGCATAGCCATATTGCTCCCCTACTTTTTCTGTATTTTTTACCATAACCGCTATAAAAAATACTACTCCAAATAATAGGGTAATATGAACCTTAGACTTATTATTCATAATATCTCCTCTCTATAGCCTACGAAGTTAGTTGACGGGTTCGGGTTGAGAGCACCCTACCAAATAAGGATTCACCCCAATTTAATATCCTCCGTTGTAAATATACATTAGGCTTTTTTATAGTTTATTTATATAAAACATAAGCTATAAAAAAATATATCAAAAAGTTATGAACGAATTGTGAATTTTCAATACTATTATTTCCATTTCTCCTATTGAATTCATGGTAATATTCCCTCTTTATGACAACCTTATAACTGGCAGTGATTTTATTCATTAAATTTTACTCTTTCGCTGTACGGAGTCCCCCCTATATTTCCAGTTGGAGAAAAACAAGAAATATTATTTACTTTTCCTCTTTTAAACACAATAGGAATAAGCTGAATTTAAAATTCTGCTTATTCCTTGTACAATTATATGCTTATATGTTAAGTAATAGCTTTGCTACAGAAAAATATACTATCAAAGCACACGCATCTACAATGGTAGTTATTAGAGGACTTGCCATTATAGCTGGGTCAACCTTTAATTTTTTAGCGAATATAGGTAATACCGCACCTACAATTTTAGCTAAAACAACAGTAAACAATAGTGTTATACACACTGTTAAGGACACCATTAAATCTGTTCCTTGTAAATAATAAATTCTAAGAAAATTAACAAATGATAATAATACACCAACAATTAAACTTACACCTAGTTCTTTAGTTACAACTCTTAATGTATCTTTTTCATCAATTTCTCCTAATGCTAAACTTCTAATAACAAGGGTAGCTGACTGAGAACCTGAATTCCCACCAGTATCCATTAACATAGGTATAAAGAAGGTTAATACCACAACTGATTGTAATACATCTTCAAATTTTTTTAATATACCTCCAGTAAAAGTTGCGGATAACATAAGAATTATTAGCCAAGTTAACCTATTCTTTGCTAAAGTCCACACTCCAGTCTCTAGATAAGCCTCTTCTGAAGGAGCCATAGCAGCCATCTTTTGAAAGTCTTCAGTATTTTCTTGATCAATTACATCAATTATATCATCAATAGTTATAATACCAGTTAATCTATCTTCTTTATCCACAACAGGAACAACGATTATGTCGTATTTTTTAAATATACTTGCTACGTATTCTTGATCTTGATGTGTATTTACATACACTACATCCTTATTCATTACTTCTTCCACTTTAAGGTCATAATCGCTTAATATTAGTTTTCTCAATGACACTATGCCCTCTAATTTTCTATGACCATCAATAACATAACAATTATATATGGTTTCCTTATTTATTCCAGTAAATTTAATGTGTTCAATAGCTTCTCTTATAGTCATATCCTTCTTTAAATCAACATACTCTATTGTCATTAAGCTTCCCGCTGAACTTTCAGGATAATTTAGAAATTCGTTTATAAGTTTTCTTTCTTCTACATTAGAATTTTGCAATATTTTTTTTACTACCTTCGCAGGCATCTCTTCTAGTAAATCTATCATATCGTCAAAATAAAGTTCATCAATTATGTGTTTTATTTCTTTATCTGTAATTGAATATATGATCTTTTCTTGAAATTCTGTATTTATATAATTAAATACATCAACAGCTAGATCTTTTGGTAACATTCTAAAAATTAATATGGCTTCAGATAAATCCAAATTTTCTATTATTTCTCCAATGTGAACCGGATTTAAATTAATTATTTTCTCCCTTACCTCAGCGTATTTTTTTTCAGAAATCAGTGATAATATCTCTTCGATTTCCCATTTCATTTACATCAGCTCCTATGCATCACCATACCTTTAGACGTTATGGCATATTTTCCTTTACTGTTCTTTAACGTACACCTATAGGGCCCAGGGTCAATATCCATAACTATCACCTTCTTTCTATATTATAATTACATTATATTCAAAACATCAAAATAAAACCTAGATTTTGTTAGAATAAAACCCACGTCTTACTATGATAATTTTACCACACAAGTATGAATAATTCAATTTATAGAGTTTTTCGAAAAATTCCCCTTGAAAACCTATAATGTAAAAAAACAGCCCTTACTAAATTTAGGACTGTTTTTTACCTATGATTTTAAATTCTATTTAAAAGGCTGGAACTATATTACCATTGTATTTTTCTTCAATAAATTTTTTTACTTCTGGAGATGTCAATGCTTTTGTTAATGCTTTTATATGTTCTTTTTCTTTATCTTCTTTCCTTACCGCTAACACATTAGCATAAGGTGAATCCAGTGATTCTATTACTATAGCATCTTTTGCTGGATTTAAGTCAGCTTCGATAGCATAATTTGCATTTATTACAGCGGCATCAATATCATCTATCACTCTCGGAAGTTGTGCAGCATCTAGTTCTGTTATTTTTAAGTTCTTTTTATTTTCTGTAATATCTACCTTTGTTACAAGTTCCCCTTCTTTAACCTTGATTAAGCCCGCATTTTCTAATACCCTTAAAGCTCTTGCTCCATTAGTTGGGTCATTAGGAATAGCAATTTCCGCTCCATTTTTTAGTTCTTTTACATCCTTAATTTTTTTTGAATAAATCCCCATAGGCTCTATATGAACTTTTGCAGTATAATCCAATTCGTAATTCTTTTCTGCTATTGTTTTATCTAAAAAGGGAATGTGTTGAAAAAAGTTTGCATCTAAATCTTTTTCAGCCAGAGCTGTATTTGGTATTTGGTAATCTGTAAATTCTACAATCTTTAGTGTATACCCTTCTTTTTCTAATATTTTACCTGCTTCTTTTAATATTTCTGTATGAGGAACTGGAGTTGCTCCTACCACTATTTCCTTTTTGCTTTCATTTCCACCTGTTTTTCCTTCGTTACTTTCTGCGTTTTTCCCACCAGAACATCCAGCTAATCCTACTGCCAATAACGCTGTTGCTAATAAAACTGAAATTTTTTTCATTATAAATCCTCCTTAAGAATTAAAATTTTATTTATTTAAATTTCTATAAACTAAATTACCAAAACTTTGTATTATTTGAACTAGAATAATCAAAACTATGACAGTATAAATCATAATCTCTGTGTTAAATCTATTGTATCCATAGCTTATAGCTACATGTCCTAGTCCTCCTCCACCTACTGCCCCTGCCATGGCGGAATAACCTATTAGGTTTATTATGGTTAATATTATTCCTCTTATTATAGAAGGAAAAGCTTCCTTTACCATTACCCTAAACAATATTTGAGTATTTGTAGCTCCAAAGGACTTCGCCGCTTCTATAAGGCCTGGCTCAACTTCTTTTAATGCTGATTCTAAAACTCTGGCTGCAAAAGGCGCTGCACCTATTGTCAATGGAACTATTGCAGCAGGTGTACCGATGCTTTTTCCAACTAATAATTTAGTTAAAGGTATTATTGCTATCATTAATATAATAAAAGGGAAAGATCTTAAAACATTTATTAATAAATCTAAAATGCTAAAAATAAATTTATTAGGTTTTAATCCTTTGTCATCAGTAACTACAAGAACTATTGCTAAGATGAATCCAATAATAACAGCAAACATAGTGGAGTATCCAACCATAAACATAGTTTCTTTTAAGGCGGTTATTAATATTTCTTTATACATGTTACATCTCCTCCCATCCTATAGATTTACTACTTAAGTAGTTCAATATTTTCTCTTTATATTCTTTATTCACATTTATTATTAAGCTTCCTAATACTTCTTGTCTAAAGTTTTCAAGTTTTCCCCAAACTATGGAAAAGTCTATATCTAATTCTCTAGCCATTGAGGTTATTATTGAAGATTCGCTAACTTCACCTGGGAAAAATATTTTTATATTTACTCCATGATTAGGAAGTAATTCATCCCCTTCTAATAATCTCTTTAACTCTCCTTCTGGTTTTAAGAATAGCTCTTTTACAAGTCCGCAAGTCTTTATTTCACCATCTTCTATTAATGCTACTCTATTGCAAATTTCTTTTATAACCTCCATTTGATGAGTTATTATAATTACAGTGATATTTAACTTCTCATTTATCTCCTTTAATAAAGATAGTATTGATTTAGTAGTTTCTGGATCTAGAGCAGAAGTTGCTTCATCACAAAGTAATATTTTAGGCTCTAAGGTTAATGCTCTGGCTATAGCAACTCTCTGTTTTTGACCACCGCTTAACTCCCTTGGATAGCTACTTTTTTTATCCTCCAATCCAACTAAATTTAATAACTGAGTCACTCTTTCTTTTATATATTTTTTATCCTTGTTCCAGAGTTTTAAAGGTAGAGCTATGTTATCAAAAACGTTTGAAGTGTTTAGCAAGTTAAAGTTTTGAAATATCATACCCATCTCTTTTCTAAGTTTTCTTATTCCATCAGAAGTAAGTTCTTTTACTTCCTCTCCCATGACTTGTATACTTCCTTCGGTATATCCTTCTAAACCATTTAAACATCTTAATAAGGTAGATTTACCAGCTCCGCTTTTACCTATTATTCCAAATATTTCACCTTCGTTTATTTCTAAGTTTACATCTTTTAATACTGCAATATCGTTATAATTTTTGCTTACTCCTTGTATTGCTATCATTTAAATCCTCCTTATGCATTAATAAAATAGACCTGAGGATATCCTCAGGTCTATAACCTATTTATCCTCATCTTCCGGTAATCACCGCAGGATTTAGCACCTCGTATTTCTACAGGTTGCTGGGTTTCATAGGGCCAGTCCCTCCACCTCTCTTGATAAGCTTTTATTCAATTAATAAAGCCTGAGGATATCCTCAGGCTAAAAACCTAGTCTTTTCCTCATCTTTCGGTATACACCGCAGGATTTAGCACCTTGTATTATTATTAAATAATACTGGTTGCTGAGCTTCACAGGGCCAGTCCCTCCACTTCTCTTGATAAGCTTTATTACATTTTTTCTTGTTTTCTTGTTGTAATTATTATATTAGTATTTAAATTCATTGTCAATACCAAAAATAAATATTTTTTTTATAATTGTTAAGATTTTTTTAAGGAATACTTAAAGGTAACTTTAAAAACCCATGTTAGAATGATATTAGTTGGTCATACTGATTAATATGATATTCTAAGGAGGACTGAATTAATGAATGTACTTGAAGTAGATAATCTATGTAAAAGATTAGGTAGTAGGCCTATTATAAGAGGAGTTAATTTTTCTGTAAAGGAAGGAGAAATTTTTGGGTTTTTAGGACCAAATGGAGCAGGTAAAACTACTACTATAAGGATGCTAGTAGGATTAATACATCCTAATGAAGGTCACATAAAAATAATGGGGAAGGATTTATTTAAAGAAAGAGAAGATGCTCTTTCTCATATAGGTGCTGTAGTAGAAAATCCAGAATTATATGGATATCTTACTGGTAGAGAAAATTTAATGCAAATTGCAAGAATAAGAGGTATATCAAAGGAAAAAGTAGATGAAATCATTGATATAGTAGGTTTAAATGATAGAATTGATGATAAAGTAAAAAAATATTCTCTTGGTATGAAACAAAGATTAGGTATTGGAGCTGCACTATTACCTGAACCTAAACTTCTTATATTAGATGAACCTACTAACGGTTTAGACCCTAGTGGTATATTGGAATTTAGAAGTTTAATAAAAAATATTTCCCGTGAGAAAAAAACTTCATTTTTTATTTCATCTCATATTCTAAGTGAAATTCAATTATTGTGTCACAGAGTAGCTTTTATTAATAAAGGAATAATTCAATCTATAGAAAATACTAACGAAATTGGAGATAAGCCTTCTAAAGAAATACTAATTATAGCTACTAAAGAAATTGACAAATGCAATAAAATGCTGAAAAACTTAGAGTTTGTTCATGATATAGAGTTAGAAGGGGATAATTTAGTAGTAAGTTTAGATGCAAATCATGCACCTAAATTAATTAAAGAGCTAATATCCTTTGGCATAGAATTAGAAGAGGTTTATAAAAAACATAAAGGACTAGAACAAAGATACATGGAACTAATGGAGGGTGGGAAAAATTAATGCTTACATTGATATATAACGAAATAAGGAAACTAATAAGAAGACCAAAGACTATAATAGTTTACATAGCTTTTATTGCTTTAATGGCGGTAGTATCTGTTGCTGGATATAAAACGGAACAGCGAAGAATTAAAATGAATACTCTTGAAGCCCAAATTGAAACATATAAAAACTACAAAGAATCCCTTTTACACGAAAAAAATAATGCCCCTGAAGATGAGAAAGCAAACATTGACTTAAATATTAAAGAAATCGAAAAAGAAATTGTAGAGTTAGAAAGTTTAATAAAATCCGGTAAAACAGAAAGAGATTGGAAGGGAGAACTTAAGACAAATATTGAAGCTATTGAAAAAGAATTATCAAATTCAAATGATAAATCCGCAGATAAATCTAATCAACAATTAGAGTTAAATAAATTAAAATATCTATATGATAATAATATAAATCCACAGGAGGAATATGCTTTTAATGGATTTAACTTTCTTAAAATATTAATAAATGATATATTAGGATCTTTGTTATTGGTTATTGGAGTAATTCTTTTTGTTTCTGATATAGTATCTGGAGAATGTACACCACCAACTCTAAAATTTTTATTAATACAACCTGTATCTCGTGGTAAAGTATTATTGTCCAAGTTTATAGCAGTAACTATTTCATCCCTATTACTAATTGTTTCCTCAGAACTTATATTCTTTGTAATCATAGGGTTGTTACTTGGCTTTGGTAGTGCTAATTTTCCTGTTATTACTGGAACCTTATATAAGTTTGACTATAGTAAATTAGATATGCTTGGTAAACCTGCTTTTGTGGAATTAGCCGATAGTAGTAAAATAGTGCCTTTATGGCAATATACTTTAAATATGTTATTAATACAAGCTCTATTTATAGTTGCCTGCGCGGCTTTTGCATTCTTAGTATCTTCTATTTTAAAAAGCAGCATGGCCTCCATGACATTAGGTATTATATCTGTTATCATGGCTACAATTTTGTCCCAAGTAATTCCTGCTGTAATGAAAAGATCTCATTACTTGTTTACAAGTTATGGAAGTATATCTAATATTTTTGATGGAACTATGGCCCAAAGATTACAAAATCCATCTATTACCACCCCGTATGCAATAACTATTTTACTTATTTGGATAACGGTTTGCTATGCAATATCTCATTTTGTATTTACTAAAAGAGATATTTTGATATAATCAAAACTCTGATGACAAAATATATTTATCAACAGTGTAGTAAAAATAGATGCTTAAATTAAGCATCTATTTTTATTATTTTTTTATTTGTTATATTTTTCTAAATAAAAACTCTTCTTTTTTACTATATTATTAAGTGCATATATAAAATAATCTATTTCATCGAAATTATTATAAGCCCCCAAACTGGCCCTTACCATGCCAGGTCTATTTCCATGTTCTCTTGATATTCTAATAACTTCTTCTGGACTTATATTCAACAACCTTTGAACATAAGGATGTGCGCAAAAACATCCACTTCTAACTCCTATTCCAAACTCATTAGATAATATTTTCGAAACAACTTCATGATACATTCCTTCCACATTAAAGGTTATTATAGATACATTTTCATTGCAATTCTTACAATATAAATTCACTTGTGGTACTCGCTCTATGCGGCTTAACGTGTATTTTAGTAATTTATTTTCATATTCCTCTATATTTTTCATATTTAATTTATTTAGAGTTTTAATTGCAGATGTGAGGGCTACAACTCCTAATACATTAGGAGATCCTGCTTCATCCTTTTCAGGAGTTTTAAGCCATCTTACATAGTCGTGAGTTACAGCATCTACAGTTCCTCCTCCAGAATAATCTGGTGGCAAATCCTCTAGCTCATCCCTAGGTCCAATTAAAACACCTATACCAAATGGAGCATACATTTTATGCGCAGAAAATACCAAGTAATCTATATGCTCTGAAGAATCAAAATGTTTAATATCTACAGGAGCATGGGGAACTAATTGGGCTCCATCTACTAAAATCTTCGCACCATAACTATGAGCAATTTTAGCAATAGTATGAATTTGATTTTTATATCCTGTTACATTAGAAGCACCTGTAACTGCCACAAGACTGACTTTTCCTCCATGTTTTTTTAAGCTCTCTTCTAAATGCTCTAAACACAATTTACCATACCTGTCCACTTTAACATACTCCACTTGAAATTTTCTCCAAGGTAGATCATTTGAGTGATGTTCCATTTCTGTAGATAAAATAACAGTGTCTTTGTATTTATTGTATAACATATTAGATAACTTATTAATTCCTTCTGTTGCATTCTTTACAAATATAATTGATGAATTATTTAAATCTGCACCTATAAACTTAGCTACAGCCTTTCTTCCATCTTCATAAAATTTAGTTGAAACTTGCGACTTATACCCCATTCCTCTGTGTATAGAAGAATAATATGGTAGAAAATCTAATAAATCTTCAACAACATTTTTAAAAGCTGGAGTGGTAGCTGCATTATCTAAGTTGACATATCTTACTCTTCTTCCATTAGCTATAGGTACTAATGTGTTTTCTCCTACAACTAAATTATAATGATTGTACATAAATCTCCACTCCTAATAATTCTCTTTATATATACTATGAGAGTGGAGAGAAATGAAACATTATTTTTAATCTATTTTTTCGCGTATTTATCAATTATAGCTCTTGTTACTATAAGATAAACAATTAAATTCCCTGGTGTATTTAATATTCCAAACAATCCCCAAAGCCAATACTCTCTCTCTCCTCTTTTTTTCGCGTCATTAAATATCCATAAACCCTGTAGTAGAAGTATTGGGATTATTATAAATACAAAAATTACATGAAATTTATTTAGCTTCATAATCTGTCCTCCTTTAGAAGAAGGTTTTTAGTTATAGGTAGTACAATAAAAGGGGCTAACACCATTATGATTATTTGAGAATATATTATAAATTCTATTCCCCATATGAAAGTTAAGCTGAATACCCCTAACAAAAGCGCAAATGCCAAGGAAACAAAAAGTAAATTATCTTTTATTCTATTTCTTTTTTCTTTAATCGCCATGCCTTTTTCCATTATCTCTTCTACATTTAAACTTATATCAAAATTGTCATTTGTTAAAATATCCATAAATTCCTTCATCTTTTCAAAGTCTTTATTATCATTCATCTATTATCCCTCTTTCCTTCATTTTTTTACCAAAGTTTTTATTGAATTATGAAGTCTAGATCTAACTGTACCCACGGGACATTTCATAATGTTCGCTATTTCCTCATAAGTAAAATTATAGTAATGCTTTAAAATAAAAGTTGTTCTTTTCTCATAAGGCAATTCTTGTAATATTTCTAAGGCTTGCTTTATTAAAATATTGTTTAAAGCTTTATTTTCTAAATTATTTGTAGTGGCTTCTATTTTCTCATCAAAAGATACTATATTCTTATTTTTTCTTAACTTATCTCTATATAGATTTGTAGCAATGGTGATAAGCCAAGTAGAGAATTTATACTTAGGAGTAAATTTATCAATGTTAATTATAGCTCTCAGCAAAGTTTCTTGTACAATATCCTTTGCTTCTTCAATATTTCCAGTAAGCTTTATTGCATATCCTTTTAATATATCATAATTATTATTTATTAAGAGAGTCATAGCCTCCTTATCTCCATCTTTAGCTGATTTCACTAAAATTTTCTCTTCTATCAAGTCTATCACCTACCTAAAGGCTTATACTAATTTCTCATATATGAAGCTTTTCGTTATTTTATCAAATAAAATGTAATCTATAATATAAATAATTGCCCCCAATATTAGCAAAATAGTATTAGTCAATAAAAAAACACCTGTTATTTGACCAACTATTAATAAAATTATAGGCAATACTATAAGTCCACTAACTTGTTGTGCTTCTTGAAATGTTTTAGACTTAGCCGAAACTAAAACAGTAAATGTAAGCCCTAATAATGTAATTGCAGGCACTAAATAAAGTATTAATATAGTCCATTTCATATCAGGAAAAATAATTCTGCCGAAATATTTCCAACCTCCCAAATTTACCACTATACCAAATGCCAGAAAAGAGAGTATAGTTATACAATAGGACGGTATAAACACTCCAAATACTTTACCCCTGAACAATTCTTTTAAGCTCATAGGCGTATAAAATAAAGTCTCTAATGTTTTATGTTCCCTTTCTCCAACAAAACTACTAGCTCCAATTATACTTGAGCACATAATTGGTATTAAAAGAAAAAAAGCTGGAAAAATATAATCTATGGATGCTTTGATTATCCTTTGCTCTATAGAAAGTTCTCCATAACCTAGAGGTAAAATCTCCAACAAACCTTTCATATCTTTTATAAGACTAGAAGTATCTTTAGAAAAATTAACACTTATTAAAATTATACTAGGCATTATAACAACCATTATCATAGGTACAATTATCATGGGCAAGTATATTTGTTTTGATGAAAAAACTTCTTTTATATCTTTCTTTATTAAAGCAACCTCTTTATTACTCAATCTTATCCCCCCTTGTATAAGCAAAATATAATTCTTCTAAACTACATATTGAATTTTTAACTTCATAAATCTTACCACCCTTATTAATCACATTAGTCAATATTTGAGGAATCTCTTCTTCTGAACTTATTTCTTTTTTGTATATGCCACTGCTCTTTTCTAAAAACCCCAAATTATTAGGAATATCATACCCTCTTATTATTAAATTATCCTTTATCCCTTTCTCTTTTCCCAATTCTTTAAATTTTCCAAAGCCTAATATCTTTCCCTTGTTAATAAATCCATAAGTATCACATATATCTTCTGCATACCTTAATTGGTGAGTACACATAAACACAGTAGTACCGCTTTCATAAACCATATTCTTTATAAGTTCCGTTACATTCTGAGCAGTTTCAGGATCTAAACCTGAGGTTGGCTCATCTAGAAAAACTATTTTAGGATTATTAATTAAAGCAATAGCTAAACTTATTCTTTTTTTCATACCTGTACTATATTCTTTTACTTTTTTGTCTTTATGCTCATATAATCCTAATTTTTTCAGTATATCTTCTACCCTAGTCTTTAAAACAAGATGAGGTAGATCATGTAACTTTCCAAAAAACATTAGATTTTCTTTACCAGATAAATTTTCATAACATGCAGCTGTCTCAGTCATTACTCCACAAATTTTACGAATTTCATGGGCCTCTTTTACTATATCTTTTCCTAATATTCTTGCTCCCCCTGTAGTAGGTTCTAGTATGCCATTTAAAATCCTTATAGTTGTGGTTTTACCAGAGCCATTGGGCCCTAAAAACCCTACAATAGAGCCTTGTTCTATTGAAAAACTAATATTCTCAATAGCTTTATAAATTCCATCATAAGTTTTAGTTAAGTTTTCTACTACTATTCCTTTCATTTTATCACTCCTCACTCCTTTAACGTTCTATTCACCAAAAAGTTCACTCAAAAAAATAATAAACTGCAGGATTTTACTGCAGTATTATTTCGAATATGTTTCTATTAATTTTTTCATTGTAGATACAGTTAATATAGGCCTACTCCCTACTGAAACTTCCCCCGCCAACATAACAGCATATACACCATTTTTAACAAAATAATAAATGTCACTCATTTCACTTAAAGTGGGTTTTATATTCCTTTTCATAGAATCTAATATGTAAGTAGCAATAATAATATTCTTATTACTATTTTTTATTTGCTTTATTATATTTTCTTGAACCATAGGAATTTCTTCATAATTTATCTCTGAAATTAAATCTCCCCTTCCTATCATTACTGCATCACTTTCATTCAATATCTCTTCAAAATTATCTATTCCCTCTTTGCTCTCTACCTTTGCCCATAATTTAACCTTTTTACCATTGGAGTTTTTATTTACAAAGTCCCTAAATTCTTTCATATTTTCACCATAACACACATATGAAAGGCATATTATATCTACTCCTCTATTTAATCCCCAAAGTATGTCCTTCTTATCTTTCTCTGTAAGTCCCATAAATCTTCTATCCATACCTGGAGCATTGACTCCCTTTTCTTTTCTAATCATGCCGCCTCTTTTCACAACAGTTTTAATGGCACTTTTATTATTATCTAAAACTTCAAATTCCATTGTACCGTCTTTCATATAAATTGTTTTTGTGGATTTTACTAATGAGAGATCCTTTTGTAATGAAATTGGAACATAAAAAATCCTATTTTCTATGCCATCTCTTGTCTCCTTATAGTCATTTTCGCTACAAAAATATACTATATCTCCAGGAAACACCTTATATTGATGGTGAAAATTTCTACTAACTCTAATTTTATTACCAGCTAAATCTTGAAGTATAGAAACATTTTTATAATTTTTTTGTGTGTAGTTAATTAAAGTCTCAGTCTCCTTATAATTTATATGAGAAAAATTAAATCTTAAAATATCTGTACCTGATTTTATGAGTTTATCTATGGAATCTATATTATTAACCTTCGGACCAATAGAACAAATAATCTTCATACAATACACATCCTATTCCATAATTTGCATACAAATATACAATATCATACAACTAACTATTTAGAAAGTCTTTCTTTTATTACATAATCATAAATATTGTTTATAAGTATTTTTAGTATAGCATAGATAGGCACTATAACAAAAGCAGCTAAAGGCCCTCCAAAGGCAACAGCTCCTATTACTAAAAATATATCTGTTAATGGGTGTATTTTCATAGTATAACCCATGATAGCTGGCACTACTACTCTGCCTTTTAAAGTTTGAACTACAATAAAAGTAATCGCGAGTTTTATAATCATTTTAAATCCAATTGAGATTGCAATTATTGTAGGAATAATCATGGATATAAAGAATCCAATATAGGGGATAAATGCCAAGATAAATGTGAGTGCTGAAAATAATAATGCATTAGGTATATGTATTATTCTATATCCTATGTATATCATTGTAGCAAGAGAAATTGCTACTTTACTCTGCCCTATTACATATTGGGATAAGACTACATGACTTTCTTCTAGTATATTACTTGCAATACTTTTATATTTATAAGGCAATAAATTTATAAAACCATTTTTAAATTTTTCTCCATCCTTTAACAAATAAAAAATTGTAATCATTATTAAAAGAAATTTTGAAAAACTATCCATGACATATTTAAATCCCTTATGCAAATTTGGAATTATATTCTCTATATATTTATTCATAGATTCCATAAAGATTTTATAAATATTATTCATATCTATGTATTTGCCAATTTGGTCTAGCCTCTTATTAATATCACTATTTTTTTCTCCAATGTTTTTAAATTGATTTATTAATCCATTTAATTCAGGAATAATTGATTGGCTAAAATAAAAAAAGATTCCTGATAAAATAAATATCCAAATTGTCAGAGTAAGCACTGAAGCTACAGATGATTTTAGTCCTTTCTTTTTAAACACTTCATTTAATGGTCTAATTAAATAATAAAAAAACAAAGAAATCATTAAAGGAGCAATAACTGACTTTATTAAAATTCTTATTAATTTATATAGAATAGTCACCTTTGTAAAAAGAATTAAGCTTATAAAACCTAAATTTATTATTAAGAGATATTTTATTATTTTTTCTTCCATTACATACTCAATCCTTTATTATTTTTAATATTATTTTTACCAAGGTGATAAATAATATTAAAGAGATTTAATATATTGGAAAAATAATTTAGTTAGATGTTTAGATTCATAGTTTTTTAGATTATGTATCTATTCATCTAAGCTCTATTAAATCTATTTGTAAAACACAAAAGAGCTAAGTATGTAGTGAAATAGCGACTTTTTTCGTAGCGGCTTCACTATATGTTTAGCTTTCTGTTTGAGAAACTAAATTATCTTTGTAGAAAGTAGAAATTTGTAATTAAGAAATCAATTTAGATGTGCAACAAATAAAAAATGCTCTATAATGCTTCTTATGCTATCTCGCTTCAATAAGAACTTCTAAAATTTATTTTATAAAACTCCCTAATGCTGGCAAGCTCCCTTCGGTCAAACATGTACAGCATATTAACGATATCTTTCTAAAATAAATTAAGAATTTCTAGATTTTGCTTAAATGCATAGGCCACATTACATAGCATTTTTAAGTTTTGCACATGGATAAAATTCCTATAGGAACTTTTACAATTAATCTTCACTTTTAACTTTTAAATCTTAACTCCTTTATACCGTATAGAACTTAAAGAACTTATCTTTCTTTTCTAATAACTCTTTGAGACTTCCTCTTTCAACTATATGTCCATTTTCCATATATATTATCTCATCATATGAACTTAATAATTCCTCACTCATTTTATGAGTAATTGTAATTAGTGTTAGATTTTCTATATTTAAAAGCTTACTTTCTATATCATAAGCTGTTTGCATATCTATAGCTGAAGTACCTTCATCTAGTACAAGTATTGGTGTTTTTTGAATTAGTGCTCTAGCGATTGCAATTCTTTGCCTTTGTCCCCCTGAAAGATTACTACCATTTTCACCAACTAAATAATTTAACCCATTAGTTTCCTCCCCTATAAATTTATTTGCACCACTTAAATTTAAAACATTATTTATCTGTTCCTCTGAGAATTCCTTATATAAACATATATTATCTTTTATAGTTTTATCAAACATATATACATTTTGATGTATAATGGAAATCATTTCGTTTAACTGTTCTATATTTAAATTCTTAATATTATTTCCATCAAATTTTATATTTCCGCTAAAATCAGAGTAATATCCAAGCATTAGCTTTATTAGAGTAGATTTACCACATCCACTTTCCCCTACTATTGCATATTTTTTGTTTTTATCTATCCTTAAACTTATATTATCAATAACAGGTCTTTCATTGCCATAATTAAAAGATAAATTTGATACCTCCAATTCATTATTAAAATAAGGTTTATCTTTACCTATAAAATCATTATCCTTATAAGTAGAAAACTCATCAATTCTTTTAATTATAGGTTTAACACTATTAAGCTTAGGAACATTACTCATTATCATTATTACTGGATGTACGAAAGTACCTGAAAGTTGAACAATGGCAATAAGCATTCCCATGGTTAAGTTACCTTTTATAACTAAATACCCTGATAAAAATATAGCTACAAATTGTGTTCCCAGTCCTAACATTTGAGATAGTGATTCATTTATCACAAATATCTTATCAGCTTCGAATTTTGCATTAGCTAAATTATTATTCTCCTCTTGAAACTCTTCAGTTATATTGTTTCTTAAATTATATGACCTAATAACGTCGTATCCAGAAAATATATCCTTAATTTTAGAAGTAAAAAATGATAATCTGTTTGAAAGTTCTAATTGCTTACTTTCTAAAGCTTTTCCAAATATACTTGGTACTATAAAAATTAATAACATGCTTATGAATATTCCTAATGTAACCAACGGACTTAGATATAGTAAGAGAATAACTGTTACCACAAACATAACACTATATTGAAGAATTAAAAGTAATGGAACAACATAGTTCTCTTCTATTAATTTCATATCATTTGTTAATACTGAAATATAATCAGCTGTATTTTTTGAATTAAAATCCTTATAGTTTCTTCTAAGTATCCCAAAAAACAATTTATTTCTTAGCATTTTCAATAAATTTCTAATGAACATTTTACTTAAAATATCATATATAAAATATAGTAATCCTATAAGAATACCATATCCTACCGAATATATTAATATTCTTTTAAACCCCACCATGTTTCTACTAGTAACATAATCTATAGTGATTTGAATAAATAATGATAGTCCTACCATAGCTACTGATGATACTACGCTGAATATAACCGTTAATACTAATAACAGTTTATTTTTTCTAATACATTCTTTCATAATAATTCTCCTGACTTAAATTAATATAACCACAATTTAGATAATCATATAATTAATTAGATGATTATCTAATTAATATTTTTATCATATTATAAAATTAGATACTTGTCAAATAAATTAGATGCATTTATGATATGTATTTATTTTGATAAAAAAATCTCTCAGCTATACTGAGAGATTTTTTTATAATAATATACTATTAAGTTCATCTATAAAATTTTTTAATTGAATTTTATTTAAATGGTAGTATACCCTACCTTGTTTCTTTTCTACAACAACCATGCTATATTCCACTAAGGATGACATATGATATGAAACTGTAGCTGGAGTAAGCTTTAAAGCTTCAGCTATTTCCAAACTATATTTAGGACCAGCTTTTAAAAGTGATATTATTTCTAATTTGCTTTTATCACTTAAGGCTTTTAATTTTAAAACAAGTTCTCCCTTGATCCCCATGCAATTAATGCACTCTTGGGATATAAGCTCATATAATACTCCCATAAAATATGTATTTTTAAACTCAACTAATGAAGCACCAAATGCTAATGTAGGAATTACACTAATCTCATTATCATTATTTTTTATAATATTATTTAATATCTCGCATTTATCTGAATTAACATATTTAATATAATTACTTAACAATTTAGATAATGGTTTCTCAATAACTTTATAAGCTTCATTATATGCATTTCTATTATCTTCTATTATCTTAATTAGAGATTTATAATACTTCTTAGGATCATTTAAAATAATCATTAACTTCCATTTAGTATTCTCTTTAAGATCTAGTCCTTTCAAAAACTCCATTATATTATTTAATGTACTAATACAATCTATAGTCTTTTCATCCTCAAATATCTCATTATAAACATCTAAAATTATAGATTTAAACTGTTCATCTGTTATATTATCTAAGGAATATATTAAATCTTCATTGTTAATTAAAACAAAGGCAATTAACATAAAAATAGATGCATCATCTTCATCAAAAAAGAATACTTCATTTTCATTAATAATCTTATATTTATCAAAAGTTTTTATATATTTATCAATTATCTTAAAATTTTTCTTTATAATTAATTCTCCATTAACTCCATCATTGTTAAGTTCTTGTATTGCCGCATCAATAATTTCTTCATAGTTATGACTCATATAAATCAATCCAAACATTTCATAAATGGGATCTAATTTATCAAGTATTTTAATTCTCATATTACTCACTCCCATAAATTAGTTTACTAGAATATTCATATTATATCATAAAAATGCTATGCAATGCTTCTTATACTAATTCACTGCAAGATACTTACAATTCCACTCACTATGTGCTAAACTTTGTGTATTCGTTTGTATAACCTCCTTTGTTTTCATTTTGGTTGGCGAACCTAATTTGAGTTTAACAAAGGAGGTTTCTTATATTTTCCCTATCTGTACTTTATTATTTGTTCTTTAATTTAAACTAGCTTCTCCGCCATTATTCCTGTAAGATTTAACTTTTCAATTCTTTTCGCTATGTCTGCGTTGTCTATGGAATACAGTCCTATTTCTTTCAGTCTCTTAAAATATTCAGCTCCTGCGAAGGTGTATCTTTTCCTTCTTCCTTCCTTTGTTTCCATTTGACTATTTGCATAAGATATTATATCTCCTATAGCAGTAGCTTTTGGAAGGATTAATAAAGGCATTCCTAAATGGTATCTTACTGCATTGTGTCCTGCTAAAGAACCAGTGCACATAGCTTCCGTATGACCTACAAACAAGCCTGATTTTTCACCTGCACAGAATAAATTATCTAAGCCTTTGACTCTCATATCATCAGATCTTTGTGCTACTGAAAGATATCTTATGGAATTTGCTTTACCTCCTGCATATGGATCAATGTACTTCGCTTTTTCTAGCCCTTTTATTTTTCTTAGTTTATCTAAAGGATAAAAAGGTGTCATTAATTTTATATGGCCTGTATCTAAGAGTACTATATTCTCTGCGAACTCTCTTAAAGCATATTGTTGGCATACTTTAAGTTTTAATTTATCAATATTTATATCTTCTGGCGGTACTTTTAATACTACGGATCCTTTCTCTTCAATTTCTTTTAATAGCTCTTCTCCTATGCTTTCTTTACAAAGCTTACAAGAACCACTAAAAGCTCCATAAACATCTTCTTCTCTTTCACCTTGAAGATCTTCCACTCCTGCTCTAGCACTAATACTTACCCTTGGTCCAAATGCTGGACACCTAAGCACACACATGGAGCATCCATTTCCATATCTTAAGCAATTACCCATAGGTCCTGTGGATCCGGTGGCTTCTATAAATACATCGCCTTTTACATAGGTACCATCTGAAAGATATATTCCTATTATCTTATTTCCATCCTTTTCTACATCTACAACTCTGGTCATAAAGTTTAGCTCTATCCCCAAGTTTGCTAAATGATTTCTTACATCTGGTTCTATTTTGTTTACATCGTACAGCCAGGCATGCCCATGTCCTGGAAATTCTATATTTTTATGTCTAGTATTTCTATCTGTTATATTGATTAAGTCTCCTGCACCTAAGTTAATCAATTCTTCAGCCGCAGTGTATCTTCCATTGTTTCTCATTATTCCTCCCACGTTACCTAATCCAATTAACATATCAGTCTTTTCGTATAAAACAACTTTTGCTCCAGCCTTTTGAGCTGCTATAGCTGCAGCACATCCTGCCCATCCTCCACCAATTACAATAACCTTCATAGTAATTTTCTTCCCTCCAAAATATTTCTTGGATCTATTTGAAGTTTACAAGATCTCTCAATATTAAAATACTTATTTTTTACACTACAACTTCCACATACTCCTTCTCCGCAGCACATTTTACCATTATTACAGCAAGAAAATTCAACAGTCTCTCCTATTAAATTTAATACATTATAATTAACTATATCTGCTGCGGATGAATGTACTATATTAATCTTTTCATTCTTTAATATAGATATTAGTATATTTTTAAACTCAGAAGGTATCTCTCCTTTTTCATTTATAACTGTAGTGTATATTACTTCACAGTTATATTGTTCAATATATTTTTCAATAAATATGTTTTCATAAGGTTCTCTATCAATTAATACATATATTTTATTATTATTTGCATATAGTTTTTTTAGTACTGGTACTATAGGTGCTTGACCTATACCCCTACTTATTACAATAGCGGTCCCATCTTTACTTTTATCTAAATTTTTTAATCCTAATACTCCATTCCAGTAGGGGCCCTTTAATAAAATTTTCTCCCCTTCTTTTAAAAGATCCAGATTTTTAGTTTTTACCCCTTTAACTTCAATAGCTAAAACTACTCTATTCTCTTCTATATTTACTTCCATGACAGAAATTGGAGTGGAAAAGAAATATTCACTATCTGGCTTTCTTAAAAATACGAAAGCTCCGGGACTATTTAATTCTTTAGCTAATTTATGTGGAACGGATATTGTATAAAGAGCTAAATCTTCATAAATATATTTTTTATTTAGCAAAATACACTGAATTTCATCTCTTCCATCCTTAGCCTTTTCTCCATTCCAAACAAACTCTTGATAAATACATACTCCTTTCCAATTAATACAATCACAAAAATCTTTCCCTCTTAATTGCGAACATAAAAGGCATTCTCCACTTTCTGCTAAATGGCAAGGACAGTATTCACTTCCTGCATCTATACAGTCTCTTACCTCATAGTTCATTAATAATCCTCCTGGCAATTGCTAAACTTATAATACTAATTTATTTTATATTTACTATTTTGTTACTAAAAAATAGTAATTTAAGTTTTTTCTTTGAGCGGACAATTCCCTCTCTATTTCTGGATACAGTTCACATATTTCAGCTTTCTTTTATATTTTTAATAAAAATATTATTGACAATTTTTCACTTATACCTACAACTTCTTCTCCATAAAAGTCGAATAATATATATTTAAAGGAGTTTTAAATTCTATTTTCTTGTATATTTTATTTTCTTTTAATATTTAAGTTGAAGTTTTTATCAGATGTTAATTTATTTGATGAATGCTGTTTTAGCCACTGAATTCGCATGTTGCGGACATTTTTTAAATATGATATACTCATTTTGTTAGCAAAGATTTTCTAAAATTCAAAAAATTTAATATTGATAGGGGGAAAATGTATGAGCAAACAATTTAAATTGGGTTTGATTCCAAAAATTATAATCGGTATTGCCTTAGGTGTAATTTTCGGTAAATTCTTCCCAGAAGCAATTATCCGTATTTTTGTTACTCTTAGTTCAATTTTTGGTAGCTTCCTTGGATTTATAATTCCATTGTTAATTCTTGGCTTTGTTACCTCTGGTATTGCTGAGCTAGGCACTGATGCTGGAAAATTACTTGGAATAACTGTTGGAATTTCTTATGGATTTACACTCATTTCAGGTTTATTTGCCTATTTATTAGGAAAAACACTATTACCAAAAATAATTACTGCTAGCACTACTGCTGCAATCGGTGAGGCTGGTAAGGATTTGGCACCATTCTTCAAAATGGAAATGCCTCCAATAATGAGCGTAACTACAGCTTTAATTCTAGCTTTTGTTTTAGGGCTAGGTATTTCAGCAATTAAAAGTGAGCCACTTAAAAAAATAGCTTTTGATTTTCAAGCTATAATTACAAAAGTGATTGAAAACATTATAATACCTTTATTACCATTGCATATTTTAGGTATATTTGCTAACATGACTAAAACCGGACAAGTTTCAGCTGTATTTGCAGTGTTCGGCAAAGTGTTTATAATTGTAATTTGTGCACATATAGCAATTATAGTATTCCAATTTGCAATAGGTACAGGCATAAGTAAAAAGAATTTATTTACTTGTTTAAAATTACAAGTACCTGGATATCTTACTGCTTTAGGAACTCAATCATCAGCTGCCACAATACCTGTAAACGTTAAATGTGCTGAAAATATGGGTATTTCTAAAGGTATAAGAGAATTTGCTATTCCTCTTTGTGCTACTACACATATGTCAGGAAGTACAATTACATTATCAATATGCGCTATGTCAGTTATGATGTTAAACAATATGCCAGTTGAATTTAATAGTTTCTTTGGTTTTGTAGCTATGCTAGGAGTATCAATAGTTGCCGCTCCTGGGGTACCTGGTGGAGCAGTTATGGCTTCCTTAGGGGTTTTACAAAGTATATTAGGATTTAATGAAGGCATGTTGGCTTTAATGATAGCTTTATATATAGCTCAAGATAGCTTTGGAACAGCATGTAATGTTACAGGCGACCAAGCTGTAGCTATGATAGTAGATACAATTGATGGTAATGCTAGTAGTAAGCAAACTGCGTCTATGTAGTAAATATATTTGATAATAATATAAAAAATAAAAGTGACTTAGATTTCTAAGTCACTTTTATTTTTTCACTACAATTCTAGAAAATATTTTTATAGCAATAGGCATTACAGTAATTACAGTAACCAATCTCATTAAATGTAATAACGCAACTTTAGATATATCTGCTCCATATGCTTCTGAAATTAAAGTCATATCCGTAATACCTCCTGGTGCACTACTAAACAATGAGGTTATTAAATCAACACCTGTAACCTTATGTATTATAAAACCTAATATAAGGCTAAATACGGTTAATCCTAATACCAATATTACTGCTGGTAATATTAAACTTTTTAATTGCTTCACACTATCCATGGTGAAATTTAACCCAATCATGCCGCCTACCACTATTTGGCTTAACAACTTAAAGTTATATGGTATATCTCCTTTTCCAGTATATATATTATAAATAGCTACGGAGACCATAGCTCCAACTAAAGCTCCTGCTGGTATCTTAGCCTTAATCCCAATATAACCCCCAAGCAATGCAATTAATAATGTGTATATTATCTTATCCAAATTTATCCCCCCATTTTGAACTCTATATTTATTTTACCACTTCCTTTCCATATAACAAATTATTTGTAACACATTGTAAGTTAATTTCATATTTTTTAATATCAGATATTATATTATAGGAGGCTCAATTATGGCTATAAATTTAAACTCCTTACACTATATTTATTTGTTGTTCATTATTGCTATATTTCTATTTATGGTATTTAAAAAAGATATCACTATTTTATGTGTTATAGGTATTTTTACATTAGGTATCTTCGCTACAAGCTCTTTACCTGCTGCAATAACCGGAGTATTTAATAGCTTTGCTTTGGCAATAACGGAACTATTAGGTACTATTTTAATTATATCTTTAATTACCGCGATGGGCGTTATTCTAAATAAGACTGGCATAAATGAAACCATTGTACATCCTTTTACTAAACTGATGCGAACCCCAACATTAGCATACTGGATAATAGGCATATTTATGATGATTATATCCTTATTTTTCTGGCCTTCACCAGCTGTAGCTTTAATAGGAGCTATGTTGGTTCCTGCAGCTATTAAAGCTGGACTTCCTGCTCTTGGAGCTGCAGTTGCTATGAATTTATTTGGTCATGGTATAGCTCTATCAGGAGACTTTGTAATTCAAGGGGCTCCAAATCTTACGGCTGATGGTGCTGGTATTGCAGTTGGTGAGGTTTTATCAGCTTCCATACCTTTAGTTGTAGTAATGGGTATTGTTACCACCTCGATTGCATTTTTTATGATAAAAAGAGATATGAAAAATGGAAGTTTATCTTTAGATAAAAATGATTACGCCCTTAATGATTCTGATCTTGAATTCTATAACTTAATCAGTCCAAAACTAAAAAAAATCTTTGCTGTGACAATAATGCTAATGTTTGCCTTTGATATTTTTCTCATGTATAAATTAAATCTTCAAGGTGGAGATGCTACTGCTTTAATAGGAGGCACCGCTCTATTTATTTTAATATTAATAACCATTTTTGTTAGAAAAAAAGATGCATCCTCTCTTGTTATTAACTATATTGTAGAAGGCTTTACCTTTGGATTTAAAGTTTTCGGCCCCGTTATACCCATAGCTGCATTTTTTTATCTTGGTGACTCTGGATTTATTAAAGTGTTTGGCGATGTTTTACCTAATGGTTCCACAGGATTAGTTAATGACTTAGGAATATATCTTGCAAACTCTGTTCCATTAAATGCTCCAATAGGTGCCACTACTCTAACTACCGTTGGAATAATAACTGGCCTTGATGGATCAGGATTCTCAGGAATTTCCTTAGCGGGATCAGTGGCTAAAATATTTGGTATTGCCTTAGGCAAAGGTACTGCAACCTTAACAGCTTTAGGCCAAGTAGCTGGTATTTGGGTTGGAGGTGGAACCATAATCCCATGGGCTCTTATTCCTGTAGCAGCTATATGCAATGTTGATCCATTTGAATTAGCACGACGTAATTTTAAACCTGTAGCTATTGGATTGGTAATAACCACAATACTGGCCATGTTCTTAATTTAATTACCTAAATGTTGACTTCCGTTATATGCTTCCAATATCTTTTAGGCATCATTCTTTTTTGAAGTTTTAAATTAGTTCTTTCTTCAATAGAAACGCTTAAAAAATATTCTTGCCACAGTTCATTATATAAATCATCTTTGCCTATTTGAGGAATGTCTTCTAAATTTATATTGCAAAAAATCCATTCTCCTTTTAATTTAGAATATATTCCTCCAATATTTCTTTTTACATCATGTATAATAAAATCTTGACACTTAAATCTTTCTTTAAAATGTGGCATTATCAGTTCTAATATATTATAATCGGGCTCAATTGCACTATAGTACAATTCCTTCCCTAAATTTTGAAATCTAACAAAGCCCAACATTCTATGTTTTTCAATTTCAACTTTTCTAACTATATTATGTACATCACTAACTATTGGATTATGTAAATGGATGTCTATATCTTTGCCTACTTTAAATGCTAATTTAGTATAATCTAATATTAAATTTTCCGCCCCCTCCACTTCTGACATATAAATTAGAAATATATTATTTATAAAGGAACTAGCTAATTTACTTTTCATAGCTCCATAAACCTTTTCGTATTTTTCTTTACTATTCTCAATTCTAATAATATGATAAAGAAAATTATATGTATAATCTCTTTCTTTTATTATTTTTTCTGGTTTATATCTATTATAATAAGCTTCATAAATAACTGTTAAAAGCCCTTGGAAACTACCATCATAAGTATATACTACCATTTCATCACCTCATACATCCCCTAATAGTATCCTATGTTTTTCTAACTCAAATAATGATATTTGATGATAAGTATCCTTTGGTGTTCCATTCAATATATAATTTTTTATACTTTCTTCATCAAACTTAATCTCACCAAAATACTTACCTTTGCAAGTTATGAAATATTTAGCTCTTTTTAGCACCACACCTATTTTCTTTAAATCATCAAAATCTATAGAGTGAACCTTTCTAATTTTAGTAATTTTATTAACTGATGTAACACCAACTCCTGGTATCCTCAATAAATCTCTAGGGGAAGCTTTATTTATTTCTACAGGAAAAAACTCTAAGTGATTTAAACCCATTGAGTTTTAGGATCAAAGTCTAAACTTAAGTTTGGGGCTTTGTCATCTAAAATTTCTCCTGCTGAAAATCCATAAAACCTTAATAGCCAATCGGCCTGATAAAGCCTATGTTCCCTCAATAATGGAGGGTTCTTAATTGTTATTAATCTATTGTCTTTTGTTACTGGAACGAATGCAGAATAATAAACCCTCTTTAAATCATATTTATTATATAGATTTTCCGAAAGGTTTAATATATCCTTGTCACTTTCTTTGGTTGCTCCTACAATAAGTTGAGTACTCTGTCCTGCTGGAACAAAATTAGGAGAATTTTTATACTTAATTTTTTCTTCCTTGTTATTGTGAATATGTTTGTTAATGAAGGACATGGGCTTGATTATACTACTAATCTCCTTTTGAGGTGCTAATAATTTTAAACTATTATTACTTGGCAATTCAATATTAACACTTACCCTATCAACTAATTCCCCTAGTTTTTTTATTAATATTTCATCTGCTCCTGGTATTGCCTTCATATGTATATATCCATTGAATCTATAAACTTTTCTCAATAAATAGGCAACCTTTAATAATAGTTCCATAGTATAATTAGGATTCCTATATATGGCTGAACTTAAAAATAATCCTTCTATAAAATTTCTCCTATAAAAGTTCAGTGTAATATTTACAATTTCTTCTGGTGTAAAAGCAGTTCTCTCAATATCATTTGAAATTCTATTTACGCAATAAGCGCAATCATAACAACAATAGTTTGTTAAAAGAATTTTCAATAAGGATATACATCTCCCATCCTGAGTAAAACTATGACATATTCCTGATGGGTTAGCATTTCCTAGACCGTCCTTTTTATTTTTTCTATTGCCTCCACTAGAAGAACAGGACACATCATATTTTGCTGCATCTGAAAGTATTCTAATCTTTTCCTTAATATCCATATCATCACCCTACAATAAAATTATACTATAATTATACAGAACATATGTTCTGTTGTAAAGTAGTTTATACTTTAAAATAAATAAAAGCTTTAAAAGTAAGTCTAAACTTACTTTTAAAGCTTTTAAGTTGCATTTCCTATGATTTATTATTTTATTTAAATAAATCCTTAAACATCTCTCCAATAGTAAAGCCTTCTTCAGTATCATTATACTGTTTTAATTCTTCCTCATATGGATTGCTTGCACTCTTAATGCTAAGAGACATCCTTTGTGCTTTTCTATCTATATCTAATATCTTCACCTTAACTTTGTCGCCAATGTTTAATACTTCCTCAGGCTTAAGTACTCTTTCATCGGATATCTCACTTACATGAACTAGTCCTTCTATTCCAGTAGTCAGTTCCACAATAACTCCAAAATCTAACACCCTAACTACCTTTCCTTCTAAAATATCCCCTATCTTAAAATTTATATTTTCCCATGGGTCATCTTTTACATCTTTTAGCGCTAAAGAAATCCTATTTTTGCTCTTATCAACACTAATTATAAATACCTCTACCTCATCATCTGCTGACACAACTTCTTCTGGTTTATTTACCCTTTTCCATGATAAATCATTTAAATGTATTAATCCTTCAACTCCACCTAAATCAACAAAAGCCCCATATCTCATTAATTTTGTTACTTTTCCTTTTCTTCTTTCTCCAACTTTTAATGTACTCCAAAGCTTTTCTTTAATTTCTTCCTTTTCTTCCATTTGAATTTCTTTGGCAGATAGTACAACTCTCTCTTTTTCCCTATCAAATTCAATTATTCTAACCTTTAATTCTTCTCCTATAAATGCAGATGTATCTTTTACAAATTCAATAGAAAGTTGTGATAATGGGATAAAAGCCCTAATTCCTTTTATATAAGCCACTGCTCCACCTTTTACACTTTCTTTAACCTTAACAGTGATTATATCTCTATTTTTATAATGCTCTTCTAACTCATTCCAATTGCTTACTACATCTGCTTTTTTCTTTGAGAGCAATACATTTCCTTCTCCATCGTTTATTTCTAATATGTATACAAGAATTTCTTCTCCTACTTTTAAAGCTTCCTTTGGACTTATCTCTCCTTGAAAACTTAATTCATCTTTAGATATTATTCCATCTGACATATATCCTATGTTTACCAATGCTTCGTCATCATTTAATGATATTATTGTGCCTTTAACAATATCTCCTTTTTTAATTTTTTTCATAGATTTATCTATACTATCCATGAATTCTTCCATTGAAATATTCTTCTGCTCTTCCATGTATATCTCTCCTATCTTAAGATTTTATCAATTATTACTAAATATATTATACCAAATTTTTATAAAATAAAAAGGAACCAAATTATTTTGGTTCCCTATGCTTGTCTATTTTGCTTCTTCTAAAGCTTTGTTAACAGCGTCTATAACTGCCTTACTTGATACAGTTGCTCCTGATATAGCATCAACTTCTGTTGACTGTTTCTTAATTATTTCAGGTATTAAATTTTCCTCAACTCCATCAAATATTCCTTCAGTTTCTTTGTGATCAGTAACTTTAATATCCTCAATTTTGCCATCAGCAACTTTTACATCTACAGTTAAATCTCCATTATGACCTTTTGCAGTTGCCTTGTAATCTCCATCTTTAAAAGCCGTTTTGCTTCCGCCACCACAAGCTACTAATGTTAATCCTAAAGCTGCTATCATAACTCCAGCTAAAAATCTTTTTTTCATGTTGTTACCTCCTAATATATATACTTAAACTATTTTACCATTATTGTAGCATTTTTTCCAGCAATTCTTCCAAAAACTATTAGATCTGCTAAAGCATTTCCTCCTAGTCTGTTTCCGCCGTGTATTCCTCCTACTGCTTCTCCTGCTGCATATAAACCTTTTATAGCTTTACCTGATTCATCTAATACTTCTGTGTTTGTATTTATCTTCAATCCGCCCATAGTATGATGTACTGCTGGTTCAATTTCTATTGCATAATATTTTCCATCTCCAAAATCTATTGGCATGTCTGGTCTACTAAAATCAGTATCTTTCTTGCTATTTACATATCCATTATAATCTGAAACAGTTTTCTTCAATGCTGCTGGGTCAATATTCAATTTTTCAGCTAAATCCTCTGGTGAATCTCCAACAACTACTAATTCCATTTCAATATATTTTTCTATAGCTTTTAAACTTTTTCTTACATTATCATCGAATAATAAGTAAGCTGTTTTTTCTTTTTGCTCTAAAATCGCCTTAGATACTACGTCTCTTGTTCCAATTTCATTTACAAATCTTTTTCCATCACGATTTACTAATATTGCACCATTACCTCTAACAGCTTCTGTTATCATAAATCCATTTTTAGGCACTACCGTTGGATGAGTTTGAATCTCTTCCATTTGAGTAAGTTGAGCGCCTAATTTTTCAGCCATTAAAATTCCATCCCCAGTAGCTCCTGCATGGTTTGTACTTCCAAATCCTTTTAATTTTTCATCGTATTTAACAAACATTTCTTCACTACCGCCAAATCCACCAGTTGCTATTATAACTGCTTTAGCATCTATTGTATATTCCTTACCTTCTTTGTCTAAAGCTTTAACTCCTTTTATATTACCTTCATCATCTTTTAAAATCTCTGTGGCTTTATTCATTGTTCTTATATCTATTTTCTTTTCCTCAGCTGTACTCTTTAAAGTTTTAACTATTTCAGAGCCAACTTCTCCACCACCTGTAGGCCTATGAGCTCTATCTTCACTAGCTCCTCCTAATCTTCCTACATCAGTTAAATCTGCTCCTAAACCTGCTAACCATTCTACCGCTTCAGCTGATTTATCAGTAAGCAATTTAACCAATTCGGGCTCGCCTTTATCGTATCCACCCTTCATAGTATCATTATAAAATTTCTCAGTTGTATCATTTATGTTCTTTTCCTTTTGGAATTTAGTTCCTGATGCATTTATACCACCAGTAGCTCTAAGAGTATTTCCTCCAACTATTGGCATCTTTTCTAAAACTATTACATTTGCCCCTTCATTTTTAGCTTCAACAGCTGCAGCCAGTCCTGCTCCACCTGCACCTATAATTACTATGTCTGTTTTTTCAGAATTGGATGTTGTAGGGTTGCTACTTCCACATCCTGCTAATACTGTAGTAGTTATCAATGCTGCTGTTACTAATGACATTAATTTCTTAAACTTCATTAATATGCTCCTCTCTAGTTCCTTGATATGATTATTATATTGTTAAATTAATAACATATCAATATTTTATACATATTAATGTTTTTGTTCATTTTGTTCTGAAATTTACAAATTTATCTTGTACATGTGTTTAGGTCTTCCTACCTTTCCATATTCTAATTTAATACTTAACTTGTTTTCTTTTGACATGCATTCCAAATATCTTCTAAGGGTAATTCTTGCCATGCCAAGATCTCCTGCGATTTCATCCGCCGTAAAATATTTATCTCCTATTGTATTTATATGATTCCATATTTTAGAATAGGTAAATCTATTTAATCCTTTATCTAAATCTTCTATAGAATCACTATATTCTTTTTCCTCTTCTTCTTGAGCAACATTGTTAATAAATTCATCAATAGTACTTTGTTCTATTAATTCAGTACTTTTTAATTTCTCATATCTTTCTCTATAACCTTTCATTGCTTCTTCAAATCTTTGGAAAGTAAAAGGTTTGATTAGATAATCTACTGCTCCATACATAAAAGCTTCTCTAACGGATTTTTTACTTTTATCTGCAGTTATAAGTATTACATCACAATATATTTCAGTTCTTCTTAAATATTTGAGAAAATCCAACCCATTTTCCCTAGGAATATAAATATCTAATAATATTAAATCTGGTTTATCTTTATTAATATAATCATATGCTTCTCTTAAACTTCCAACTGCTTTACTTAAAGTAAATCCTTGAATTTTTTTTAGAAATTTAGCATTTATGTCCCTAACCATAGGATCATCTTCTACTATCATTACTTTTATCATTATCTCTACTCCCCTTCATTGGTATTTTTACTATAAATCCAGCTCCATCACAATTATAGTAGCTTATTGTCCCATTTGTTCTGTCAACAATATTCTTAACTATATACATTCCATATCCTCTCTGACCTTCTTTTGTAGAAGTGCCTCTATCAAATATTTTTTCTTTAATGTTCTCCTCTATACCTGGTCCATTGTCTTCCACTATAATGTTCAAAAATTTATCATCATTATATATATTAAGCTTAACCATGCCACTACCATCTATTTTTACTGATTCTATGGCATTATCTATTAGGTTTCCTACAATTGATGACAGATCATCAGAACTTAATTCTTCAGGCAAAAAATCCAACTTTGATTTATCAGATATTATGAACTGAACTTTTTCCTCTTCTGCTTTATTATATTTTGACAATAATAACCCCTGTAAGTGTGAGTTGTTAATATCTTCATTTAATATTTCACTAATTTCACTTCTTTTATTGCTAATCTCTGAAATATATTCAACTGCTGTATCGTATTCTTCTAACTGTATTAATCCTGAAATTGTATGCAACTTGTTCATAAACTCATGATTTTGAGCTCTTAGGGACCATAGTATTTTTTTTATACCAGTTAACTCCTCTGCTAGTTCTTTCACTTCTGTTAAATCTCTAAAATTAATAACTACTCCTAAAAATTCTTTATTATAATCCATAAGCGTATTATAATTACATATAATATTTATATGACTATTTATTCTATTTTCAACATTCTTTAAAGATATCTTCTTATCTAATACCTCTAATATGAAATGGTCATTTATATAGTTTAATATATTTTTACCTAAGTCCTCCTTGTTTAATGACAATAATTCCGATGCTGCATTATTATAACTAGTTATATTCCCCTTTGTATCAACAGCGATTATTCCTTCCTTTATACTTTCTAACATGGCCTGTTTTTGGCCTAATAAAATAGCTATTTGCTCTGGTTCTAAGCCAAATATACTTTGCTTAATACTGTAAGCTAATAATGACGCACCAAGGATTCCAATGGCTAATCCAAGTATCAAAAAAGGTATGAATTTTGATAGTTTTTGATAGATTTCTTCATTTATATTTCCTATTAGTATACCCACTGATACCGCTCCAACTTGAACACCATCTTTATATACAGGCGCAAATCCTCTTAATGAAGGTCCTAGTGTTCCCACAGCTTCTGAAACATAGCTTTCACCAGCTGACAATACTAAGACTTCATCTCCACCTACGAAAGTTTTACCTATATTCTCTTCATAAGGGTGTGAATATCTCATACCATTCATATCAAAAACTACTATAAATTGCACATTAGTTTTCAATCTCAATCTTTCCACATAGTATTGTATTGGAGCATGCCCATTTTTCTTACCTAAATTATCCTTAACCACATCTATTGTTGCCACAGTTTGAGCAAGTTTAATTACCTCTTTCGATCTTTCTTCTTTAATTAAATTCTTCATTTCTTTAAAAGAGAGATATCCTGTTAGTGTCATTACCATAAATAATATTACTGTTATATATAAAATTATTTTTCTTTGAAGTTTCATGTATCCTCCTAAGTTTTACAGTTCACCATTAAAGACATTACTAAGTATTTGGTACATCTCCTCTTTAGTTGGTTTCACAGGATTTACCTTTGTAGAACCTTCCATTGAATTATCTACTAATATTTGTAGTTTACTATTAAAATCTTCTTCTGTAATTCCTGCTTCTTTAAATGATTTTGGTATGCTCAATTTTTCATTTAACCTCACAACTTCCTCTATAAAATCTTTTTTCATAATAATTTGAGCAAGTTTATTTAACTTATCATTGACTATTTTATCTCTGCTATTGAATTTTAATACATAAGGTAATGCTATAGCATTTATTAACCCATGACTTAAGTTAAATTCTGCTCCTATGGCATGAGATATACCATGTGCCATGCCTAATCCTACATTAGCAAAGGCAAGCCCCGCCATACATTGATAATAATGCATATTTTCACGACTCTCTTTGCTTCCAACCTCATATGATTCAAGGAGATTTTTAAATATTCCTTCCACTGCACCTTTTGATATGACTTCAGTAAATGGATCTAAGCCCTTATTAATATAGCATTCTACTGCATGAGTCAAAGCATCCATTCCCGTTTCAGCGACTATATGTTTTGGCATAGATAATGTTAAGTTTCCATCTAATATTGCCACATCTGGAATAAAGGCATTGGTCTTCAATCCAATTTTTCTGTTTTTTTCTTTAAATGTAAGTACAGCCGCCTTTGTAACTTCACTTGCCGTACCAGATGTGGAAGGAATAAATATCATTTTTAACTTCTTTCTCTTTTCAGGAAGTTTTATAGATGATATCTGCATTAAATCAATATCTGGATATTCAAATAATAAGGCCATTACCTTTGCTGCATCCATAGCTGATCCTCCACCTACCGCTATTAATATCTCTGGATGAAATTCTTTCATTCTTTCTAGTCCAATTAATACATCTTCTAAATTAGGATCACTTTTAACTCCGCTATGAACATAACAACTACAATTGTTGTCCTCTAATATGCTTTGAATTTTACAAATTGCTCCATTATTAAACATGGAGCTACCTCCTGTTACTATGAATACTTTTAAATTTTTAAATCTGCTCAAGTACTTAATTGATCCATCACCTATTATAATTTCTTCTCCACCTAAAATGAGATTTTTCATAATTTATATACCTCCATATTTTTATATACTTTTTAATTCTTTATTAATTCTAAATAATAAATGGATAAAACCTTTACTACTCTTAAGTATTATTTTAATAGAGTCCTTTGTATTAAAATAGCACTTGTTATATTTATTATATCACTAAAAAGTACCATAAATACCATAAGCACCGCCGTAAAACCACAGATAACTATACAATTTTACTCTACAATATAAATATACAATAAAATAATAAAAAGCAGAAGTCAAAGCCCTCTGCTTAAAATTCATTTTTTATTTCTCATCATAATTCTATCAATTAAACCAACTTTATAATATTTATCTGACTCCAGTGGTTTTTTATAGATTAATTTATCTCCTTCAAATATATAAATACTTCCTACTTTATCACCTTTATATATATTATGTTTTATATATTGGGGCACTTTAATAACTGTTGAGTAATCCTTATCCTTTCTTATTGGTATTACAATATCATCGTCACATACTAAGTTTACTTTACCTCTTTCTTGTGGTGCTACACCAACTTTATCTCCCTTGGAGTAAAACTTTTTATACTCATAGTTATCCTTAACATACTTATTTATTTTGGCTGTATCGTTCCACCTATCTGGCGAATTTAATACTACGATTACTACATCACTACTATCAAATTTTACAGAGGTTACAAGACATTTTCCAGCTCCTCCTGTATATCCTGTCTTTACGCCATTCGCTTCAGGGATTTGCCAAAGTATCTTATTTATATTATGGTAACTTCTTGTAAATCCATGCTCCTTACCATCTACATCCTTTGCACTAACTATCTTATCAAAAAGAGGATGTTTCTTGCTCTCCGAAGTTAATATGGCTAAATCATAAGCTGTTGAATAATGTTCTGGATCATCTAAACCATGTGGTGAATGAAAGTGAGTATCTATCAACCCTATTTTGGATGCATATTCATTCATTAGCTTAGCAAAATCCTCCACCGTTCCACTTATTCCCTCTGCTATGGCTATAGCAGCATCGTTTCCTGACCTTAGCATCAATCCATAGGTAAGCTCTTTAATTGTAATTTTCTCACCCTTTCTATAACCTACTGTAGATCCTCTTATGCCTGCTGCTCTGGAAGATATCTCAACTTCTTTATCTAAATCTCCATAATCTAAAGCTATTAATGCAGTAATAATTTTTGTGGTACTTGCCATAGGTACTATTATCTCTGAATTTTTTTCTGCTAAAACAATTCTAGAATTACAGTCTAATGCTATATATGCCAAGGAATTTATCTTTAAATTTTTATTTTTGGGTTCTACAGCGCTATAAGCATATACATTATTCCAATTTACCGAAAGTAAAAAAAAGAACATTAAACTGAAGGAAACAATAAATTTTTTAAATCTATTGTCCATTTTACCACCTCTTCCTCTGTTTATTATTTTTTCACACAATTATTTTATTACCCATGTAAATGCTTCCATAATCTTTGTATAGTTTCTACTCTTGTGGTTATAATTATAAGGGATTAAATGGAGGAGTTAACATGTTTAAACTATTGGTGTTTATTATATCTATATGCATTATTACTATTATCCCAATTCCTATAAAATTTTATTTATTTTATGATTTAAATATTCTAAAAATAAAGATATTCGGTAAAAATATTAAAATGGATTCAAAAGAATTAGGTGAAAAAGGAAAAGAGCTAAAAGGGATAACAGAACAAAAAAAAATCACCTCAAGTGACATTAAAATAATTTGGCTTACTTTAAAAAACAATAAATTAAAGCCCGTTTTAAAATTACAAACTAATTTAATATATGGTTTAGATGATGCCGCAATAACTGCAATATTCTTTGGTTTAATACATTCTATTTATTCTTTTATAGAACACTCAATTACATCAATGTTTAAAACTAAAGATATAGATTTTAATTTAACTCCTGAATTTAATAAATTTTTTTTAAATTTAGAGCTAAAAGGAATAATTTATGTAAGTTTAGTTAAAATTATCTATATATACATATTGTTTAGGAAAAATTACAATAAGAAAACAAAAGATGTAGAAGGAGGTATTGTATATGGATAATCATCCAATAGAAAACTTAATGAAAAGCACCATGGAAAACTTAAAAAACATGATAGATGTTAATACTATAGTTGGAGATCCGGTAGAAACTAAAGACGGCTCTTTTATAATACCAATATCAAGAGTTTCCTTTGGATTTGCTTCTGGAGGCAGTGAATTCAATCAATGTCTTTCAAAAGAAAACCAAAAGTATCCATTCGGTGGAGGTTCAGGAGCAGGAGTTACTTTAAAACCAGTGGCCTTTTTAGTGTTAAAAAATAATAGTGCAAGACTACTTCCGCTTGACTCCAACAGTTCTTATGATAGAATAATTGATACTGTTCCACAGTTAGTAGAAATGTTTCAAGAATATATGGGTAAAAATAAATGTGAACAAAATTCCTCCTCAAATATAAAAGAAGAATAAGGCTACTCTTTTGAGTAACCTTATTCTTCTTCATACATATTCAATACATCCTCTAAATTAGGCATTTGCTCTAAGCTTTGAAGTCCAAAGTTTTTCAAAAATTCTTCAGTGGTACTATAAAGTATTGGTCTACCTGGCACATCTAATCTTCCACATTCTTTTATTAGTTTTTTTTCTGCTAAAGTTTGTATAGCTCTATCACTTTTTACTCCTCTTATTTCATCAATATCTATTCTAGTTATAGGTTGTCTATAGGCAATTATTGCCAAAGTCTCTAATGCTGCCTGCGATAAAGATTGTCTAATATTGGTTTTTAATAACTTTTGGAGAAAAGAGGAATTTTCTTTCTTCGTGCATAATTGAATGCTATCATCCAATTCTAAGAGTCTTATTCCCCTGTCTAAAGCCTCGTAATTTTCTTTCATATTATTTATTAATTCTCTTGTAAAATTCAAACTGCAATCTAATATATTACTTAATTCTCGTATTTTTAAAGGTTCACCACTAGCAAACAGCAAAGACTCAATTACAGAAATATATCTACTTTTATAACAGTTCCCTTCCACATCCATTTGATTTAAATTTACATTATTCATCATCATTGCTCCTTTCTACAATTATTTCTAGAAAATTTCCCTCTTGTACTACTTGTACAGTTTTAAGTCTTATTAGTTCTAATAAAGCTAAGAAAGACACAACAACTTCTATTTTACAACTACATCCTTTTGCTATTTCATTAAATGTAGTTCTTTTATTTCTCATAATAAAATCCTTAATTATAAGCATCTTATCTTCTATCTTATATTTATCTATAGGTATTTCTTTTGGTATAAGATCTATATTTATTTTATTTGCATATATCCTTATGAGTTCATTATATAAATTATATAAATCTAACATTGTTATATTTTTAAAAATATTTTCCTCTTCTAAGGGCTTTTCTTCTTCAATAACTTCAGGCTTTTTAGTAAACATAACTTCCTCTGAAGTCATTTTATCTCTTAAAAAAGCAGCAGATGCCTTAAATTTTTTATATTGAATTAATTTTTCCAATAGATCTCTTTCCTGATCCTTTTCTTCTAATGTCATAGCAGTTTCATCATTTAATTCCTTAGGTAGTAATTCCTTTGACTTTATATTTATTAAAGTAGCAGCCATCAATATAAATTCTGATGTTATTTCTAAATCCATCTCCTTCATTGAATTTATATATTGTATATATTGATTTGTAATTTCCGATACCTTTATGTTATATATGTTAAGTTTATTTTCCTTTATCAAATGCAACAGTAAGTCAAAAGGACCTTCAAAGTTTTCTATCTTTATATTTAACGCCATCTCTTATCTCTCCTAAATGTTTTTTCAAGTAATCTTTGTCCTCTTTTATACCAATACACAATTTAACTTTTTTAATCCACTCTATTATATCCCCAATTTCTTTTCCTTTTATGTCACTTAATCCTCTTATGTAATTTCCATCAAAAGATAATTGAATATCTTTTAAACGCTCTTCAAAATTTATTATTTTATATTGTAATTTATTATTCCATGCTAAAATTATCCTGTAATAGTAAGATGTTTTCTTTAATAAATTATATATATTATAGTTATTTTTGTGAAGATGCAGACTGCATTCAACATCCTCTTCATACAAATATTTATTCATTGCTATTTTCAACTCTTTATCCACAATTGAGCTCTTTGTAAAAATCTCTTTATCTTCTTTTTTATTCATGGCATAAAAAATATTTAGCATTTTTATATGATTATTGTATGAATTTTCAATGGGATTTACTTTACCCAATAAGTCATAGTTTATATTAAAAATATCTAGTGCATTTAGATGCATTACACATTCTTTCCATTTATCTTCATTACATATTAAACATAATTCTTTTATCATCCTATCTGTGCTAATAGTTTTTAAAATTCCATCTTTTACGCATCCTACTATTTCATTTTCGTCCACTAGAGTAAAATCATACCTTTGACTATATCTAATTCCTCTCAATATTCTTGTAGCATCTTCTAAATAGCTATCTTTATGTACTTTTTTTAATTCTCCTTTAAATAAATCTTTAATGCCGAAATGATTATCTATTATTTCATTATTTAACAGATTATATGCTATAGCATTTAATGTAAAATCTCTCCTGTAAAGATCATCATGTATGCTACTTGGTGTAACTATCGGGAGAGAACCATAAAATGGATATATCTCTTTTCTACACCTTATAATATCAATACTTTCCCCATTTTTAAAATGCAATGTAGCTGTATAGAATTGGGAATGATATGAATATGAACTTAAATATTCCTTCGTTAATTTAATCACTATCTGAGGGTCTCCTTCAATTGCTATATCTATATCCCTTACTTCTTTATCTAAAAGCAAATCCCTAACTGCTCCTCCCACTAGGTAAGCATTTATGTTATTGTTTTTAAATATTAGGATCAATAAATTAATAATATAAGATTTATTCTTATTTAACTTATCAATTAACTTTTCTTTCAATTTAAGCTCCCTTTCAAAAAATATATGATAGTCCATAGTAGACTATCATATATTTTATAATTATACTGCATTATTAAAAAGGTTTTTAAAATTAAATTTTAAATTATCTAAAAAACCTGCTTTTTTAATATCTCTATCACAATATATTTTAACTTTTCCAATCAACTTTTCATTTGAATATATTTCGCAAACCCCTACTACTTCTCCTTTATTATAATGCTTCTTATCTAAATTTACTACACACTTTTTAGTAACTTTATCTTTGCTTCCTTTTTCTACTATATAGTTAAAATTTTCTGACGCCTTTGCTATAAAATAATTTTCTTCATTTTTGCCCAATTGTACTTTTTCTACATTATCATCTTTAGTCAATACTTTTATACTTTCAAACTTAGAAAAACCATAGTTCATTAGCATGCTAGCATCTCTATTTCTTACTTTATAAGTAGGAGCTCCCATTATAACAGTAAGCATTCTTACTTCATCCCTTACTGCTGTGGCAGATATACAATACATAGCTTCATTTGTAAACCCAGTTTTAAGACCATCACATCCTTTAAAGAATCTGACTAATTTATTATGATTTACTAATCCTATTGGGCTTTTTCTTCCCTCTGAAATTGTCTCCATATAGGTTCCTGTATATTTTAATATTTTAGGATGTTTAATAAGTTCTACTGACATCAGAGCTATATCGTGAGCTGTAGTTAAATGTCCTGGAGCGGATAGCCCACTAGGATTTTTAAATGTGGTATTTTTCATCCCTAATTCTTGTGCTCTATCATTCATCATCTTTACAAATGCCTCTTCACTACCTGCTATGTATTCCGCCATAGCTGTAGCAGCATCATTACCAGAAGCTATTGCTATTCCTTTTAATATTTCTTCAACTGTTCTAATTTCTCCTGTATCTAGTAACATGCTGCTATTACCATTTTTACCTTTATTCTTAGCCTCTTCGCTTACTGTTATTTTATCCGTAAGTTTTATTTTACCTGAATCTACAGCCTCCATAGCAATGAGCATAGTCATAATTTTAGTAACAGATGCTGGTGCTAATTTTTCATGAGGATTTTTTTCATATATTATTTTCCCAGAAGTAGGCTCTATAAGTATTGCAGAAGATGCTTCTACATTTATTCCCTCACCTTCAGCTTTTACCTCTGATGGTAAATATGCGCCTTGCACAGTTAAAAATGTAAATAAAGACAAAAGGCTAAGTATCTTTTTAAATTTTATCTTCATAGTTATTTCTCCTCCTTTCAAAAATATTTTTCCCAGCACATTAAATTTTATCCGTAGAAAATAGGTCAATAAAAAACCGCTTAGCTATTTAATAGCCAGCGGTAAAATGTTTTTATATTAATCTTGTTTAAATATTACAGTCAGAAGCATTTTAAACCTTTCAGTTGCTAAAAGAGCATGAGGCACTTGTGAAGGCATTACAATAACTTCTCCCTTTTTCACATTGAATATTTCATCTCCAATAGTTATTTGAGCTTCTCCATCTAGAATGTACACCATAGCATCTCCAGAAGAAGAATGAGAACTTATTTCCTCATTTTTGTCAAAGGCAAATAAAGTAACACTAGAGGCTTTTCCTTGAGATAAAGTTCTACTTATTACCTTACCTTCTCCGTATTCAACTAAATCCTCCATATTAAAAGCTTTAGAGAACTCTATATTTTTAATTAAATTATTATTCATAAAATCACCCTCCAACATTTCCTATAACTAGAGTATAATACATCTTAATCTATAATTCGGTAACTTACGATACGGAATTAATTTATTTATATAATTCTCTATAATGATTTACTTAATTCTTGAAATAAAAAATCAGCAATACTAATAGTATTACCGATTTTTATTTAAAACTATCTTACAATTCCATACACAAGAGGAATATTGCTCGAAAATTCAGGATTTATTTCATAATTATCTAATATATGTCTTACAGCTTCTTCACCTTTTTCTTTATTATTAGAATGAACGTATGCTAATACATCACCTTTACGAACTTTTTCTCCTCTTTTTTTATTTAAAACTATGCCAACAGATAAGTCAATTACATCTTCCTTGGTAGCCCTACCTGCTCCTAATTCAGCTGCAACTATTCCCATTTTTTCAGCATGTATTTTTCTTATAAATCCATCTTTATCTGCTTTAACAGGAATGATGAACTCAGCTTTAGCTAGTTTTTCAGTATCATCTATAACACTTTCATCTCCACCTTGAGCCTTTACAAATTCTTTAAGTTTTTCTAGAGCTCTGCCACTCTTTACAGTCTCTATTAACATAGTTCTAGCCTCTTTATCGTCTTTAGCCTTTCCTGCTAGCACTACCATATGAGATCCTAAGGTTAAAGAAAGTTCATATAAATCCTCCGGTCCTTCTCCTTTTAAAGTATCTATAGCTTCCTTTACCTCAAGGGCATTTCCTATCGCAAGTCCTAGTGGTTGATCCATATCTGAAATTACAGCTACAGTATTTCTTCCTACACTCTTTCCTATAGCCACCATTTCCTCTGCTAATTCAAAAGCGGCCTCCTTGTTTTTCATAAAAGCCCCTTCTCCCACTTTAACATCTAATACTATGGAATCTGCTCCTGAAGCTATTTTTTTACTCATTATACTTGAAGCTATTAAACTTATGTTGTCAACGGTAGCTGTTACATCTCTCAATGCATAAATCTTTTTATCAGCAGGTGCTAAATTTCCCGTTTGCCCTCCTACTACTAGTTTTATTTTGTTTACATTCTCTATAAAGTCTTTTTCTGACATTTCTACAGAAAAACCCTTAAAGGCTTCTAGTTTATCTATGGTTCCTCCAGTATGCCCAAGACCCCTACCAGACATCTTAGCTACAGGAATACCTAATGCTGCTACCATAGGGCCTAAAATTAAAGTAGTAGTATCACCTACACCACCTGTACTATGCTTATCCACTTTAACTCCATTTATAGGAGATAAATCTAATACATCCCCTGAGTGAGCCATGGCCATAGTTAAATCAGCGGTCTCTCTTTTATTCATTTTTTGAAAATAAATAGCCATAAGTAAAGCGGAGGCTTGGTAATCTGGTATATTACCATTAGTATAGTTTTCTATAAAATATTTAATTTCCTCGCTGCTAAGTTCTTCACCATTTCTTTTCTTTAAAATTAGATCATACATTCTCATATTAATCACCTCTTAGTTACATTTTCTCTATAGTCTCTTTCACTAATGCAACAAATTTAACCTTAGCTTTATTCGCCGTTTCTACAACTTTTGAATGGTCTAATGGTTCTAAATTATCAGCTAGGGCCATATCTGTAATACAGGATATGCCTAAAACCTTTATTCCCATGTGATTTGCAACTATAACTTCTGGAATAGTTGACATTCCTACCGCATCCCCACCTAAAAGTCTTAACATTCTAAGTTCCGCTGATGTTTCATAATTAGGTCCTGATATTGCTACGTAAACTCCCTGTTGCACTTTTATATGTAAATCTCTTGCACACTCTTTAACTAAATTTATATAATCTTTGCAGTAGGCATTTGACATATCAGGAAATCTCGCTCCTAATTCTTCGTAATTTCTGCCTATAAGAGGATTATCTCCTATGAGATTAATATGATCTGTTATAATCATTAAGTCCCCTGGCTCAAAGCTAGGATTCATTCCTCCTGCCGCGTTGGATACTATCATATTCTTTATACCTAACGCATTCATCACCCTTACTGGAAAGGTTACATCTTCCATACAATAGCCTTCATAATAATGAAACCTTCCATTTAAAGCTAATACCTTCTTCCCCATTAAATCTCCTATTATGAGTTCTCCAGCATGCCCAACTACTGTAGATGCGGGAAATCCAGGTACATCTTCATATTTCATAGTTTTTTTATTTTCAATTTCTTCAGCTAAGCTTCCAAGTCCAGTACCTAAAATAATACCAATATCTATGGGAGAATCCTCAATTGATTTTATGTATTTCTTTGCTTTATTTATCTTATCCAATAAGTTCATAGCTACCTTCCTTTCACTATATGCTCTTTATAATTTCTCTTACTAGCGATGTAAAGGTACTTTTCACTCTGTTTGAAGTTTCAATAACTTCCGAATGACAAAGAGGTTGATCTAAAATCCCTGCTGCCATATTTGTTATGCAAGATATTCCTAATGTTTTAAGTCCACAATGTTTAGCCACAAGAATATCTGGTACAGTAGACATTCCTACAGCATCTCCACCTAAAATTCTTACCATTCTAACCTCAGCAGGTGTTTCGTAAGTAGGTCCCGTCATCATAACATATACACCTTTTTTAAGATTTATATTTAATTTATTTCCAATGCTTTCAGTTAATTCTACTAAATCTTTATCATAGGCATTACTTACATCAGGAAATCTAGGCCCAATTTTTTCATCATTTTTTCCTATAAGAGGATTAGTAAAAGCAAAATTTATATGATCTGTAATTACCATTAAATCTCCAGGATTGAACTCCTTATTTACTCCTCCTGCCGCATTTGTTACAATTAATTTTTCAACTCCCATATACTTCATAATGTGAATTGGTAAAGCTAATATTTCCATTGGGTGTCCTTCATAAAAATGTATTCTACCTTGCATCATTACAACATCTTTACCTTCAAGTTTTCCGAAGACAAACTGTCCAGCATGACCTGCTACTGTTGATTTAGGCATATTTGGTATATCTTCATATTTTACGCAAACTTTTTCTTCTATCTCTTCTGCTAAGTCTCCTAATCCTGACCCTAATATAATACCAATTTTTGGCGTATTCTTAACTTTATTTTTTACAAATTCTACACTTTCCATTATCTTTTCTAAGTTCATGTTTTTATCCTCCCTTTTGTTATTTATTATGCTCTTGGATGAGTGTTTTTATATACCTCTGCAATTTTACTTTTTTTAGATATTGTTGAATATATTTGAGTAGTTGTCATATCACTGTGACCTAAAAGTTCTTGAACGGATTTTATATCTGCTCCATTTTGTAATAAATGAACTGCAAAAGAATGTCTTAATGTATAAGAATTTATTTCTTTTTTTATTCCAGATAACTTTGCATATTCTTTTACTATTTTCCAAAAGCCTTGTCTCGTCATTTTACTACTCTGTAAGTTTAAAAACAAGTAATCTAAATTATTTGAATTTATCGAAGCTCTTATATTCAAGTAGTCATTTAAGCAATTAACAGCATAAGAACCTATAGGAATTACCCTCTCCTTATTTTTACTTCCTTTACACTTAATATAACTTAATTTCAAATTAATATCAAATATGGTTATGTTCAGAAGTTCACTAACCTTTACACCTGTTGCATACATAACCTCTAACATTGCCTTATCTCGCAAACCCTTTTCAGTGCTAGTATCTGGAGAGCTTAACAACTTGTCTACTTCTTCTATTGTTAAGACTTTGGGAATATTTCTTGTAACTTTAGGAATTTCATAATTAGTTACTGGATTTTCATCAATTATACCTTCTCTTTTTAAAAATTTATAAAAACTCCTTATGGATACTATATTTCTTACAATAGAAGAATTAGCCCTCTTATTTTTTTTAAGTTCTTGCACGTAAGCCATTATTGTAATTTCATCCACTGCTGATAATTCTTCATTTCTATTATTAACAAATTCCTCGAATCTATTTACATCTCTTATATAAGCATCTAATGTATTTTTACTTAAATTTTTACTCAAAAGATTATTAGTATATTTATCTATTAATTTATCCATAAGCATTTCTCCCACTTGTAACAATTATTCTATAAATTAAACTATTCAACAAAAAATAAAAAATACCTTCACATTTTTAAAAATCCGTCAAAGATAATCAAATAATTGTATATGATCATTTTGTTCTTAATTATTATATTGTTAACTAAAATACTATTATCATATACTATATTTTTACTAAAATAATTATAAAATATATTATCTAAAACTGTTGGTAAAAAATCTCCAAAGAACAAAAGTATTGTGAAGGATTTTAATAAAAGTATTAAAAACTCTATAATATAATAATTATCCTTTTCCATATATTACCCCCCAATTCTTATACTATAAAAAATTTTAATATATTTGGAGTAATATAAGCTTCAAAGAAAAATCCTATAACCATAATAAAAATTAAAACTATGTAACATAAGGAATATGATACTATTCTACTAGCAAGTGCATCTCTATATCGTCTGTTCGTTCTTTCCTTTAAAAAATGAAGTGAAAATTCCATAGAAATTACTGATGAAATCACTATACATGGCAAGTAAAATAAATTTTGTGGTAAAATGCCCAACAAAGATATAGCAATCCCTTTACTACCTATACTATTTACTATAAAACTAATAGTAAATCCCAAAGTATATCCCTTCACTATATTCATTATTAGTATTAGCGGTACTCCAATTATGGTCATACCAAAAAACCAAATACATACCATGAAAGGTATATTATTGCTCATTGTTTGAAATAATACTGCCTTATAATCTACATTTTTATTTATTAAAAAATCAGTAAAACTACTTAAATAATTTGCAAGTTCACTTTTATAAACATCTCCCATATGCTTAACACTATACATGCCAGATAAAATTCCCAAAAAAATACAAGCTAAACTTATTATATAAAGTACATAGTTCTTGCCCATATGATTATTGATTCCATCAGTAATTTTTCTGGTTACCATATTTTTTCCCCCTTTGTTATCCATCTTTTTATAATTATGATTAATTCTATTAGTATATGATTAAATATTTTTTTGTTAAATAAAAATTATTCTATTTGCCAATAATATATACGAGGTGATTTTAATGAATAATATTAAAAACAAAAAAATATTAGCTTTATTACTAACAACAGTTTTAACTTCAGGTATGATAGCTTGTGGTACTATGGGTAATAGAAACACTGCCAAAAAACCAGTTACACCAGCACCAAGCAATCAAGTTATGCCTAAGGATGGTACCACAACACCACAGGATGGTACCACAACACCACCTGGTACTACAACGCCACCTGGTACTACAACACCATCTACAGGAAACACAGCCGAATTAACTCAAAGAGCTGATAAGATTGCAAAAGAATTGACAACTATAAAAGGGATCAGCAGCGCTAATGTTCTTATTTCTAATGAAAGAGCTTTAGTTGGAGTTAATATGGACAAAAATGTAGAGGGAAGTCTTACTGATAAATTAAAAACAGAAGTTGAAAACAAAGTTAAAAGTACTGACTCTAGAATTAAAACCGTTGCAGTTTCAGCAGATGTGGATATCGTTCAAAGAATTCAAAACATAGGGAAAGGAATAGGTGAAGGTAGACCTTTCTCTGAGTTTGGTACTGAGGTAGAGGAAATTTTCAGAAGAATTCTTCCTACTACTAAATAAAAGCAACATTAAATAAGGAAAAGAAAACTTTTTAGTTTTCTTTTCCTATTTAACAATAAACTTTGGAATTTTTCCGGTAACGGCTTTTACTAAATCTTCTGCTGCTGTCATTGCCATATTATATCTTGTAGTCTGTGTAGCAGAGCCTATATGAGGAACAACCACCACATTATCCATACTCAATAATGGATTATTTTTATCAACAGGTTCTTTTTCAAAAACATCTAGAGCTGCTCCTTTAATTAGCTTTTCTTTTAACGCCCTTATCAATCCTTCTTCGTTAACAGTTTGCCCTCTTGATATATTAATAAAAATAGCGCTTTTCTTCATCATTTTAAACTCTTCGTAATCAAGTAGATGATATGTTTTATCTGTTAATGGTGTTATTATTATTACATAATCGGAAACCTTTAATAATTCTTCCAATGAATAAAATTTTGCATTATATACCTCTTCAATATCTACTTTTCTACTTCTAGAAGTGTATACAATGTCCATATCAAATCCTAATTTGCATCTTTTAGCTATAACTCTACCTATTCTCCCCATTCCAATAATCCCCACAGTTTTATGATGAATATCCTCTCCAAATAGTTCTTTTCCTATAGCATTATTCCAGTTTCCTTCTTTTACATAATTATTTAGTTCAGCTATCCTTCTACCTGCACTAATCATTAGTCCAACAGCTAAATCAGCTACAGAATCATCTAAAACATATGGAGTATGAGTACCTATTATATTATGTTTTTTCATAATATCCATATCAAAGTTATTGTATCCAACAGAAACATTGCTGATTACTTTTACTTTTGGCCCATGGGCTAAAAATTCTTCATCGCTTTTTCCTCCTGTACCACTGTCTAATAATATTCCTTCTGCATCCTTTATCTCTTTTAGAAGCTCTTCTCGACTAATTGGATTTTCACCCTCCCATTTTCTATAATTACAATACTCACCAATGTAATCTTCTACTTTTCTTGGAACTGGCACTGCTATATATACCATAGGTTTCATAATATTACCTCCTCTTTTAAAATATGGTGGCATATTTTAACATTATATAATTAATAAACCTAAAAGTAAATTAATTACCTTTAGGTTTATTCACTATTTAAAATCTATAATTTCTTCTTTTGAAGTATATATTTTTCTACTAATTTTTGAGTTCGTAGAAATTATTTTCCCTCTCCTTATTGAATATAATACTGGTTCTTGAAGTCTTATGGTATTGAATTCATCTTCTTGTGAAAAAATAATTAGGTTGGCTTCTTTACCTTCTTCTATTCCATATTTATCTTCAATATTCAAGGTCTTTGCACTATTCATGGTGATTAAATCCATTGAATTTTTAATTTCATCATATCCCATAAGTTGGCATACATGAAGCCCTAAAAATAAAACTTGAAGCATGTTCCCATTTCCCAATGGATACCAAGGATCCATTATATCATCATGACCAAAACATACATTGATTCCATTTTCTAAGAATTCCTTCACTCTAGTAATTCCTCTTCTTTTTGGGTAGGTATCAAATCTTCCCTGAAGATGGGTATTTACTAATGGATTAGCTACAAAATTTATGTTTGACATCTTAAGCAATCTAAATAGTTTATAGGTATAAGCATTGTTATAGGAATGCATTGCAGTGGTATGACTGGCTGTAACTTTTTCACCTATACCATATTCATATGCTCTAGTTGCTAATACTTCAATAAATCTTGACTGCTCATCATCAATTTCATCACAATGAACATCAATCAATTTTCCATACTTTATAGCCAACTTAAATATTTCGTCAATAGACTGCACCCCATATTCCCTTGTAAATTCAAAATGAGGTATCGCTCCTATAACATCCGCTCCCATTTTTATGGCTTCTTCTAATAACTCCACTCCATTTGGATAAGATAGTATACCCTCTTGAGGAAATGCTACAATCTGAAGGTCAACCCATTCTTTCATATCCTCTTTTACTTCTAGCATTGCTTTTAGTGCAGTCAGCTCTGGATCAGTAACATCTACATGAGTTCTAACAAACTGTATTCCATTAGAAATTTGCCATTTTAAAGCCTTTTTAGCTCTATTTTTTACATCCTCTTTAGTTAAAAGTTCTTTTCTTTCAGCCCAACATTGTATTCCTTCGAAAAGAGTTCCACTTATGTTCCAACGTGGCTCTCCCGCAGTTAATGTAGCATCCAAATGCACGTGTGGTTCTATGAAAGGTGGAAGGACAAGCCCTCCCTTTCCATCAATTATCTCTCCCTCTTCCTCTTCCCCTATTATATTTTGAGAAATGGATTTAATTTTATCCTCTTTTATTAATATATTATACAATCCTTCTTTATTTCTAATCCTTACATTTTTAATTAACATATTTACCTCCTCTATAACTATGCAGCAATCTTTTCTTCTTTTTCCTCATTTTTAGTATTAGTTACTTTGTTAATAAGTACAAAGGATGATGCTCCTCCTATAACTCCATATAATGGTGCTATTCCTGGTATATATTTTGCCGCTAAGGTTCCTATTGCCCAGCTTACTATTGCTACCCAATTGACATTTTTAAATTCAGTGTTTTCTATATGAGAATATCTTTTTTTGTTTATTATAAAAAAGTCTGCAATTATTATTCCACCTATAGCTGGAATAGCTGAACTTAAAAATGTTAGCCACCCTACAAAGTTATTATATAACCACAATGAAAACACAGTTCCAACTAAACCATTAAATATAACTAGTTTATTTTTTGGTAACTTAGTTATATTAGAAAATCCCAATCCTGAAGAGTATATTGCATTATCATTTGTCGTCCAAATATTTAATCCTAATACTATAATTGCTGGTATTATAAGCCCTTGTAAAAACATAACTTCAGATATATCTGATTTACCTGTAGCAGCAGCTCCCACTGCACCAAAGATAAACATCAAAGAATTACCTAAAAAAAATGCTAATACAGTAGTAGACACTCCAATTTTTTTAGTTTTTGCAAATCTAGTAAAATCAGGAGTTAAACTTCCACCACTTATGAAAGATCCAACACACATAGTTAAAGCTGTAGTAAATGCTAATGTTTCCTTTGGCTGATAACTTATAAATGCTGAAAAGCCACCTATAGCATTTGTAGCTGTTATAGCTGAATAACTTCCTAAGATTACAATAGCAGGAACTGCTACTGCACTTAGTATAGTTAAAGTTTTCATTCCAAAATATGCGCTAGAAGTCATTAAAACACCAGATATTATAACTAAAAGATAAGGATTTATACCAGTTACTTTTTCTACTGGAAGCGCAAACATTGCAACTCCTACACCGAACCATCCTATTTGTGTAGCACCTAAAAGAAAAGATACTAAATATGAACCTTTCTCTCCAAAAGAATACTTAGAAAGAAGATGAGTTGAAAGACCTGTTTCGCAAGATATATACGCTAAAGCCCCTGTGTAAGCTCCTAAAATTAAATTACCACATAATACAGCTAATAAAAATTTTTTCAATGTAAGACCGGTTCCCAGTGCACCTCCTGTTAACATGCTTGCAGAGAAAAATGTAAATCCTAGCATAACCACAAGCATTGATAAAAAACCTCTTTTATCACTTTCTGAAACTGCAGTAAGAGAAAAATCGTGATCTTTTTTTGAATTTGTACTCATTTATTATTCCTCCATTCATATAATGTGGAACAACTAGCACAACAAAAAAGACTTTTGTCTTGTAACCGACAAAAGTCCATAAATACCCAGTAAAAAGTATATACTTTTTCCACTTGATACCTTTGTCAGCCTCACTGGACTGCATTAAAAGTACTAGCTATTCAATTCTTTTCAGATTATCTCATAAAAGTTTATCAGTGTCAATATTAATTACAAACATCTATACAACTCTATTTTTTAATCTTAATTTATCAGCAACCATCGCTATAAATTCTGAATTAGTTGGTTTTCCTTTCCCATTGTGTATGGCGTAAGACTAGTAATATCAATGATTTCAACTTTTTAATATATTAAATATACCCTTGTATCAGTCGGTTTAAATATCACCTAATCAGTTGCCTGTAGGTATATAAAAAGTATATCAATATGATTTAGAAGAATCAACCAATTTTATAAATATTTTTCAGCACCAATTAAAAATTCTTACATTATTATATAGCAATATATAAAATGTTTCGTAAAGGTTTGAAAGTATTGATTAATATCTTAAAATTAAGAAAGGATCATAATGAAATGATCCAATTGAAAAAGTCATTTATAAGAGTTGATGTATGTAAAAGTTTAGATAAATATAATTTAGTTATCAAATAGATAAAGATAAACCCTGGGGTAATTTCAAGGTTTATTTTATTGGTAGCGGAAGTTTAGATATAAAGCTTGCATAACCACCTCATAACACCATTATGCGTAAACATTCCGGAATTGTTTAAAAATTCCTTTTATCTTCATGATAATCTAATTGGTAATTTATGTTGAAATAAAATAGGTTAGCTGTATTTAGCTAGCCTATTAAAATAAATCTAATTTTTGGCATATATTTCAGTTAACACGCCTTGTCTCAGTGATTTTCCATGTATGTCTTTTATATTATTATTAACAATTAATAAGTATGTTTCACCACATTTTATAGTAGTTTTAGGCTTTAATTTAACTGTCTTATCATCCAAGAACTCATATGACAGATTTATCTTCTCTAATGTATCTTTGTTAACTAACTCAAAGCTGTCATCATTAACTGTACTCTTATCCAATGGTGCTGAAAACTTAATTATTATCTCATTGTCAGTACTACTTTTATTTAAGCTATTATATTTTTTATAGCTATTATATTTTTTTCTCTTCTTTTTAAAAGATTAAATAGTTTTAATGTAATAACAACTAGAGCAATCCAGTTAAGTCATGGATTAAGAATTATTGGATTGAGGAAGTATACATATTTTACTCTTTGTGTTTTTTATATTCCTATTGGATATATTAAGTACAAAAGGGGTGTAAATATGTTCAAAAAATTTAATGTGTGTTTTTTTATGTTTCTATCATTATTAACATATAATTTTCAAAATGTCTATGCAACTGACCGAGTTGTACTTTTAAGCATACCATCAGATGTGTGGTACCAAAGAATTTACTTAATAGCGGATAAATTAAGTTGGATAGATTATAGGAATTTTACCGTTCAAATTGGCGATATGGGTGAATACGTTTATAATTTCCCTAGTTGGTATCATGGAAAATATAAACCTGGATTATATAAAGAAGATATAAACAATGACACGCTAGAGGATATTATTATCGTGCTAAATAATGATGTTGCTGGTCCTGGAAAGCCTATTAAAGATATTCATATTCTAAATCAAATACACGACCCATATCGAAGATATGAAGAGGCTCCAGTTGAACCTATCGAATTCACTATTAAGTTCCATGTGAAAATAGAGAAGCATGATAACAACGTGACTATACTTACAGGGAAAAAGAAATATAACATCAACATTTCCAAGTATAATTACGATAATCCTCGTGAACCGCACGCTAGTATTGAGTCCATAGAATACTCTATAAAAGATGGAAAATTATTTGCGACTATTGGAGCTTATGTGATGAGAGATGATAGCGTTTACGGAGGCCTCTTTGGTCATTTTAATATTGAATACTTTTGGGACGAGGAAATGTATAAAGCAAAATCAATAGTGTTTAATGAACATTCTTCTTATTAAGCGATGTAAGGTTGAACTTACATCGTTTTTGAGTTATAAAGTCTAACTATCATAAATTACAATAGCTAGACTTTATCCTTATTAAGAGAACTAAAGGAATAATTATGGGTTCCTTTAAAAGTAATAAAATATTGATTTAACCAGATATCCATTTTATTTATTCTCTTTATTTCTTAAGTTCAAAATCTAAAATTTTTGACAACATGTCTATATCACCATTGAATACAAGGCTTAATAATCTATTTTCGTTTTCAAAAATCAGATAACAGGGTGGTTCGTTTTCAGGAATTAAAATATAGACTTCACTTACAGATGCATTCAAGTATTCACAGTTCACTTTAACAATGGGATCTAAAGGAATTTTAACCACATATCCATCGTCAGTAATGGGGTCGTTTTTATATAATCCTTTTATATTAGTAATCCAGCTTGTAATCATATTTTGAATTTCTGGATTTGATTGGACTACTTTCACAACTTTATCTTGCTCTGGGTCAAAAATTTGAACATATTTAAAATCTTCAGCATTAACATGTATTGGATTTATGAATATAAAGGAAAAGAATAATACAATTAATAATTTTTTAAACATATTAATCACCTCGTTATTAATATCTCCACAACGAATTACAATTATTTGTGATTAGTATGTTTAATTTGCAATCGAGTTATGTTGTAGCAAAATATATATTACAAAATATAATAATATAGACAGATGATGAAATGGTGAGAGTTTATTTTTTATATTTAGTGCTTATAGTAAAGCCTTAAAACTTTGAAAGATACTACAAAGCGAGATAGACACTACAAGATTAAGTTTTAATATATCATTATAGGTCTCTATAATAGAAATCACAAAATTGATAAAAGAAGGCATCCAAAAATGGATGTCTTTTTCTTATAAAAAGCAGTAACTGCAGCTTATTCTGCAGTTACATTTGCATATTTCATGAGGAGAATGTCACCATACTTCATTTGTTCTTATTAGTGTTGTGGATAAAACGGAGTATTGATAAGAGATAACTGTTTATCTTAGTAGAATTTTTAATCTCTATGATGAAGAGATATCAATGGTAGATTTCAATAGAATCTTACAATTGTTTCTAAGATAAATTTAAACAATTCATATAAATTAATATGCATAATACTATAATATTCACATGTAAGAAAGTGGTTACCATATTCTTGAAGGAAAGAGTTAAATGACGAACTAAAAAATTGAGATAGTATAAATACTATCTCAATCATGGGAAATGTAACTTTTAATATGTTCAAATTTTTCAATTTTAACTTTACCTCCCGAGCTTACTCTAAAAGTAATATTGTCAGTACCTACAGTGTTATGTGCACCAATGTATGGATTTACTTGCAGTTTAATGATGAAAAGCTCTGTACGATTACCATTAGGTCGTTCAACACTTAAAATATCGGTGTTCCAATTATCAAAATTATATGATTTACCATAGTAATCTTTTATTGCTTTACTGATATATGGCTCAAGAAATGCAAAAAAAATATCTTGATATAATTCTTCTCTTGAACCTTCAGGTGGTCTGTAAGTGTTGACCATAAATAATATTGGTTTATTATCTAACGCATATACAGCATTAAAAGAAAATATACTTATAGCTATCATTATTGAAATAACTATAACAAATATAGACTTTTTCAAGAAAATCACCTCCATAATTATTTCATTATTAGTTTATACTAATATTTTTCCTTTACTAGTTACTCTTAAATTAATTTTTTCTACTTTTATCAAAATATTAAATCTTTAATTTGCATTATTTACAAAATAAAAGAAGGTAGCCTAGTTTTCTAAGCTACCTTCTTTAGATTCCTTTAATAAATTAATCTTTTCTACACAAGCTATAATACAAGGAGTTGTTTATATGAAAAAAATAATTATTCCATCTGTATTAATACTATTATTAAGTTTTAGTTCAAAAAATGTTTATTCACATAATAATTTTTATCTCAATCAGCCTATGGATATCAATCAACAAGAACTATATGAAGGAAGTTTAAAGTCTCTTTTATATCCATATATCTTAGATGAAATAACTAAATATTATGGTCAACCTAAACAGTTTGAGGATATGGAAATACTAAACATCAAAAAAACACCTGATAAATTTGAGTATGAAATAACCATACAAGTTATAACCTTTACTGGACCACATAATCCCCCAAGAGGTAGAGAAACTGTAACTATATTAACAAATTCAATGGGGACTAAAGTTATTAACTTTAAACATGAACCAGAATAAATTATGTTTGTTGGCAAAGTCTTTCATTATTTTTCTTATTAATTACTAATCTAAAAATATTACTCCATTATTTGTTTCTATAAAATCACATAAAGCATTTGCAACTTTGTCTATTTGTTCATAATCTAAAATGTCTGGAATATCTGTAGGCTTATGAATTAATTCATTTATATTTTCTTGTACTATATAAATATTTGGTATTCCTCTATTTTCAAAACTTGCATGATCACTTGTTCCGAGTACCCCATTATCTGCGAAAATTATGTTATTCTTTTTAAAAGTAGTCTTTACCGCATCATATAATTTATTAGACACTTTGCTTTTATTCTTTAATGCAAGTTTACCTCCCTCTTTTGCACCTATAGAATCTATATTAACATTATACATACTATAATACATGTTATTAACTTGATCAACAAATGCCCTGCTTCCACTAAGTCCAGTTTCTTCTCCATTAAAAGCACAGAAAATTATGTCCATATCAAATGGTTTTTCCTTAGATTTTTCTTTTAATTCATGTGCTATTTTTATCAAGGCCGATACTCCAGAAGAATTATCTAATGCTCCTCTAATAATGTTACTATCTACATATCCTATATGATCAAAATGAGCCGATATTACTACTGCACTACCACTGTCTTTACCTTTTATAAATCCTACAACATTATTAACCATTTTTAGTTTATCATTATTTCGTTCCCCTCTATAAGTGCTGTTAACTTTCTGATAATATTTTTGATAATAACTACCATCAAAATAAGGATCTAGCCCTATATTTTTAAAAATTTTCTCAATATATTCTCCAGCTTTTTCATTTCCTTCTGAACCAATTAGTCTCCCTTGAAATTCATCTGCGCATAAGGTATTTACTATTTCTTTGGTCGATGGAACCATTTCAATAGATTGAATTTGTGCTGATTCTACTGATTGCCTATTATTTTTAGAAGATTCCCTACTATCTGAGCTAAACGAACAAGATGAAAGAGTTACAATTATAGCAAAGACAGTACCTAATCTTACTATACGCTTTATAATAATCACTCCTTACAGCTTTATATTTATAATTTCTTTCCACACTTTATACTTATATACAAATATTGTATGATTATTCTTAAGCTGCTAACGCTATATGAAATAATAATATTAATATTGATAAAATAAAAAAAGCCATGGACTAGGAATTAACCTAATCCATGGCTCTTTTTACTTATGCTTTTGGGACTTTAAGAACTATGTAACTTTCCGTTACAACCTGTCCGAATTTATTATATGCTTTAATTTTAAGCTTATACGTGGAATTTTTTGAGAAAGAATATCCTTCATTTCTCTTTGTTACTACTTTGCTAGTATTTTTAAATAACTTTGTATAATTATCATTAGGAGGCTTGATGTCAAAGGCCCAACTAGCTCTTTGGTCAGAATCTACCCAAGCAAATGCTCTTACAATGTCTTGGGAATAATCTCTTATTATAAGATTAATACCTGGCGCCCCATTCTTATAAGAGGAATATCCCCCGCCATCTAATCTGATATAAGACTTTATCTCCTTATTAGATAACACAGCTTTTTTAATCTCTTCTAGAGGGTGATTTGCTCCTGGACAATTAGAAGCTCCTACTTCCCTATGACCATATATTTTATCAATCCCATATTTATTACATAAATGTTTACATAAATCTATTACAGAATTTCTTTGCATTATAGGCATGGTTTCAGTCATGTAAGACCCTTCGGCACATATTCCTATGCTATTAGTATTAAATCCAGCCACATGAGCACCGACTGATGTTTCTGGTCTGCCTGTCCATATGCTTCCATCTTTTCTGACTAGATAATGATATCCACAACCGCTCCATCCATTATTTAAATGCCACCTATGAATATCTTCTATACTACACTTTGAAGCTTCTGCATGATGTAGTACAATTGATTTTGGATTATTTCCATAGGTTAAGCTTTTAAATTTTAGATTAGATTCGTTTATTTTCAATAGATTCACCTTCTTTTTTAATCTCTTTATTTTTCAATTGTTCTAAGATGTTCAATATTTTTTCTGGGAAAGGCACTCCACATTTAGCTACATTTTCAACAATACTTAATCCTTCATTTGCTATATAAAAATAAGCTACCGCGGTACGGAATACCCATGTTCCGTTACTTAACAATCTATCTAAAAGTACAGCAAGTATTATCACAAGTAATATTGTAAACTTCCTTAACAATCCATTAAAACCTTTGTTACTATTAAGCTCTTTATTAATAGCACCTGCTATAGTCCCCGTTATGTAATCCACTGCCATGAATGATACAAGAGCTATAAGAACAGTGTCCCAAAGCCCAAACGCATAGGTAAAGAATGTCCCTGCTCCAACAAATATACTATTAAATATTTCTTTCTTATCCATTTCAATCCTCCTTAAAAATAGGCAAAATAAAAAGACCTATATGGTCCATTATCTTGCCTTTAAAATATTTATTTAGTTTTATGTCGTAAAAATTATCTTATTTACAATTTTATCAATTTATACTGATAGACTCTTATTTATAGCCATTTGTAAATACTCATATCTATAAATGCTCACTATTGCAAACTAAAAAAGACACCTTATTAAATATCTTTTAGTTCTTATTATATTATTCCTAATTGTTTATTTACTTCTTTATTTGTTCTATTTGAAGCTTCTAATATTTTTCTATAAAGTAAATTACCAGTGTATCCTTGTTTTAAATATTTATTTTCATAATACTCAAATGGTAAATTAGAATTATTAATATCCAAATATGCCGCTAACTTTCTATCTTTCATTAATTTTCTAGCTTGCATTCTATATTTATTTCTTAATAAATAAGCCTCTATAGCTTGCTCTTTTATTGCTAATGATTTATCTATTTTATTGACAATGTTTTTATCATGGTAAATATACCATTCTCTTACTTTTAGATTACTTAGTTTTCCAATTAAATTTTCATATTCTTCAAAATTAATATCTGTTCTAACCTCTTAAACCCTTCTTTATTAATATTTGCATTATTTTTACAGTATAGACGATATATGAAAATTTGTCAATCTAAAATAAAAAATGCACCAGCTGGTTGAACTTTTTTAACTTGAAAACACCATACATTACGATGAACTTTCGCGTCGCAATTTAACTCGATTATGTTATACCTCTGGTGTATTATTCAATATTAGTTATATCATCTTTAGACATAATAAAAGCACCTACATAAGTAAGTGCTGATTTTATATTATCTGCTTAATATTTTATTTTTCTCTGCCATAAATTCCTCTTGTGTTAATATGCCATCATCTAATAAACCTTTTAATTTAATCAATTCATCTGCTGTAGATACTGTAGTAGTCCTACTCTCTTGCTGATCTTCTACTTCATTAGTAACTACTGAGAACATTGATAGTATCTCTTGAGCTGATGTGTATGCTGCTTTATATATAAATGAACTAGATTTAGTTTCTGTGTTTATTAGATTTATATAAACACTAGGATTGCTTGTTTGATTAACAGTTACTTTAATTCTTAAACTCTTAATTACTGTTTTAGTTTTTCTCTTGCCTGTGGTTCCTCCGACAATAGCTCCAACTCGGCCTAATAGGGCACCACCAACAATAGCTCTTCCAAGTCCACCTTTAGTTACACTATCACCATCCTCTAAAAGCTCATAGTCAATAACATCTATATTAGGTACTTCTAATTTGTTATTCCTGGAAGATGGAAATAATAAATTCGTGCTTAAATACCTATCTTTATAATCAATCCATCTTGTTAAAATTTTTTGCATAGTAACAGAATAAAAAACATATCTATCCCTTCTACCTTTAGCGATATCTGCACTTATAAAAATTGCTCTTTTATCTAACAATACGTCTTCTTCATTAAGAAATAATGTTTCTCCTATTCTCATTCCGGTATCCATTAATAGATGAAAGATACAATAATCTCTATGTCCATGAAACGTCGTTGTATCTATAGCTTTAATAAGCTTTCTAAAGTCTTCATCTGTAATATCTTCCTTTGGTCTTCTAGTAGCTTTAAACTGCCTTATTCTTGCTGTAGGGCTTATTTTAATGTACTTACTCTCCAAGCAGAAGTTAAAAAATACTTTTATGTTTCTAAGATAGTTGTTTATTGTCCCAATACTTACTTCTTTTCCAAAATCCGTACGGTTATGAGGTCTATTAATATCAGTTGTTTTTACATCTGTAACAAAAGAATATTTACCTCTTTCTTTAGTAAAATCTAAATACTCCTTTATATGTTTTTCTTCTACTTTTTCTACCTCACTAATGTTAAATTCTTCTTCTAGGTACTTAAAGAATAATTTTAATGTGCTTTCATAACTCATTAAGGTTTTTTTAGTTAGATCTTTATTTGTGCAATTAATCATAAATTCTTCTAAAGCATCATCTAAAGTCATTAAATTTTTTTTAATTCTAGGCAAAACAAAAGACACCTCCATATCAAAATTAGTTATTTCTGATACAAAAGTGTCCTTTTTAAATTTAATATATAAGTTGCTCTAAAAAGTTGTTAGTTGGTTTACTCGTATACTGTATACACAACCTAAACCCTTGATATCCCTCGCTTATACAACTCTATTTTTTAATCTTAATTTATCAGCAACCATTGCTATAAATTCAGAATTAGTTGGTTTTCCTTTTCCATTATGTATGGTGTAACCAAAAATTCTATTTATAGTATCCAATTGACCTCTTGACCAAGCTACTTCTATAGCATGTCTAATGGCTCTTTCTACACGGCTTGCTGTAGTGTTATACTTTTTAGCAATGGATGGATACAGTTCTTTAGTAACTGCTGATAATAGTTCCATATCATTTACAACCATAGTTATAGCTTCTCTAAGATACATGTACCCTTTAATATGTGCTGGAACCCCTATTTCATGTATTATATTAGTTATTTCCGCTTCTAAGTCTATTGGTTCATTTCTATTTACTCTTATATTAGCTGGTTCAGAAACAGGAACAGTTCTCTTTATTTCATCACTAGATATGGTATTGTTAAACATCTGTCTTATTCTTTTTGTAAATACATCCATATCAAAAGGTTTCACTACATAATAATCTGCGCCTAATGTTATTGCTCTTTGAGTTATTTTGTCTTGACCAACAGCAGATAAAACTATTATCCTAGGCATTGGATTTATATTCATACCATTTAGTCTTTCTAAAACGCCCAAACCATCTAAATGTGGCATGATTATATCTAATACTACTAAATCTGGTTTTTTCTCCTCTATTAGTTTTAAAGCTTCTATTCCGTCTTTTGCGACTCCTACAACAATTATATCTCTTTGATTGAGTAAGTAATCATTTAAAATATTACAAAACTCTTTGTTATCATCAGCTATTACTACAGTAATCTTTGAATGTTCCATAATTATACTCCCCTTTTCTAAATAAATTCCCATATCTTAGCAATTATAGAGTTCGACAAAGATTATAGAAAATCCTTCTAAAACATGGAAAAAATTTATAAAAATAAAAAATAATAGATAGCATTATGGCTATCTATTTATTTTTATTTCAATATATCAGAATCCTTTATCATCCACTCTATATATATTCCATATCCTGTATCTGGTTTATTTATCAATACATGCGTTACAGCGCCTACTAGTTTATCATTTTGTATTATAGGACTTCCGCTCATACCTTGAACTATGCCACCTGTTTTTTCTAACAATTCCTTATCAGTTACTTTAATTATCATGCTTTTGGGCCCCATAGTACTTTGAGGTAATAGTTTTTCTATGACTATATTATACAATTTAGGTTGCTTACCGTCAATCGTTGTTAATATTTGGGCTGGCCCTTCTTTGATTTCATCTCTTAGAGCAATCTTCATCTTTTTACTATATTTATTTTTTAAAGACATATTGCTAACTCCGAATATACCACATTCTGTGTTCTTTTTTATTTCACCTAAAACTACATCTTCATCAATAAATATACCTTTTAATTCACCAGGAGTACCTTTTACTCCTTTTCTTACAGAAATTATTGAAGAATTAACTATTTCTCCTGAATTTATATTTAACATAGTTCCTGTATCCGCATCCGTTATTGGGTGTCCTAAGGCTGCAAATATATCTGTCTTATCATCATAGAAAGTTAAAGTTCCTACTCCCGCTGTAGAATCTCTTATCCATAAACCTATTTTATAATTTCCATCTTTTGTTTTTACAGGAGCAATATTTTTAGTTAAAGTATTTCCTCTTCTCTCCAATGTAACTACCATAGTTTTTCCTTCACAACCATTGATTAATGAACTTGCTTTTTCAGAGTTTGTTATTTCCTCATTATTAATTTTAATTATACTATCTCCAATTTCAATACCACCCACAGCTGCAGGGCTATTTACCTTGCCAGTAGATGTTTCCAAATCGGATAATGCCACAACTAAAACTCCCTTTGTATTTAGTTTAACTCCTACTGGCTGCCCTCCAGGATATACAGATAATTCTTTAGGTACAGATTTTAATGAAACTGATTTAATCTTTAGTAATCCTAAAATACTTACATCTATATTTCTATCCTTTGTTTCAAATCCTTGCGAGGCTTTTATGCTTTTATCTTCTACTAGTCTTATTATATTATTAGATTTTAGCATTTCACCCTCTCTAATAAACATAGTAGTTGGTATTCTAAAAGCTTTATAATAAGCACATAAAGATATTAACAGGACGGATATTATTAAACTATTAATAAATTTATATTTTACCTTTTTTTTCATTATTGCACCTCCTGTTTCTATTAAATGTTCATAATTAAGTTGCCCTTTTAGAGTTCTTATTATGCTATAATTTCAATGCATAAATGGCATTAGTTACCTTAATACTCTCATTTTATAAATCAAAAAATAAAAAAGATTACAATAACATTTAGTATTGTAACCTTTTTATTTTAAATTATATCTGATTTTTTTTACTGTCCGCTAATTTCACCATTTCTTCTGCATTCTTCAATGTCAGTTCAGTTACTTGGCTACCTCCAATCATTCTAGCTATCTCTTCTCTTTTTTCTTCTATAGATAATTTTTCGATTAGAGTATATGTTTTATTTTCTATAATTTTTTTACTAACCAAATAATGATGATCTGATATACAAGCAATTTGAGGTAAATGCGTCACACAAAACACTTGATGCTTTGTTGAGATTGAGTACATTTTTTCTCCAACACTTTGAGCAACTCTTCCACTTATTCCCGTATCTATTTCATCAAAAATTACTGATGGAATTTCATCTTTTCCCACAAATATACTTTTTAAGGCTAACATAATTCTAGCTAATTCTCCTCCTGAAACAATCTTTTCCAAAGGTTTTTCCGGTTCTCCAGGATTCGTGGAAATTAAAAATTGAACTTTGTCCATTCCATTTTCGCTAAAATAATCCCTTAATTCTATCCCTACTTTAAAATTACTTTTTTCAAGACCTATATAAATTAACTGATTTTTTACATCCTTTTCTAGCAATCTAGCCTTTTCTTTCCTTATATTGTGGATTTCATTACCATATATTTTTAGTTTTTCAATAATTTTTTCTTTTTTTTCATTTAATTCTTCTATTATTTGTCCACTATTTACTAGCTCATCATATTCTAATTTTATCTTATCTTTATAGCTTAATATCTCTTTAATATCATTTCCATATTTCTTCTTCAATATTCCAATTTGATATAATCTGCTATTTATATTATTGAGTTCTTCCTCATCATAATAAATTGAATCTTTAATGTCTCTTATATTATGTACTTTTTCTTCAATATTATAATAAACTTCTTCCAGTCCTTGAGATATTTCTTTTATTTTTTCCATGTGCATTTCTACACTTTTTAAATCTCTTGTTATATAGTTAATAGTATCTAAAATAGAACTATTTTCTCCCATTCCATTGTATAAAATTTCATATGTATAATTTAATATTTTATTTATTTTTTCAGCATTTGAAAGAATTTTAAATCTTTCTTCTAACTCTCTCTCTTCATCAACTTTTAATTTAGCATTCTCTATTTCTTCTATTTGGTATTTTAAAAAATCTATTAACTTCTCTCTGTCTCCGTCTTTTCCTGAAAGCTCTTTTATTTTATCTTCTATTACTTTCAATTCATCATAAATACTTCTATATTTATACATTGAATTATTTAAATCTTCTCCTGCAAAAGCATCTAAATAATTAATATGATTTATAGAATCTAATAAATTTTGATTTTCATGTTGGCCATGAATATCTAATAGAGTTTGAGTTATAAGCTTTACATTAGTAAGCAATATGGATCTTCCATTTACTTTTGTAATACTTTTACCTGTTTGAAATGTTTCTCTACTTATGATTATCCAATCTTCATAATCGATACCTTGCTTTACAAGCTCACTTTTAGTCTTTTCATTGCTTAAAGTAAATATAGCTTCAACGAAAGTTTTATCTTTTCCAGTTCTTATTAAATCCTTATTAAACTTTCCCCCTAATACATAATTTATAGCATCAATTAAAATAGATTTACCTGCCCCAGTTTCACCCGTTAATACATTAAATCCCTTATCAAAAGAAATACTTAAATCTTCAATTAAGGCAAAGTTCTTAATATTTAACTGAAGAAGCACATTTTTACCTCCTATTCTTTAATCATTTTTTTCATCCTTTGAGTTATTGTTATGGCCTGCTCTGGAGTCCTAGCCATAACAAATATATTATTATCCCCTGCTATTGTGCCCGCAATTCCTTCGAATCTTAAAGAATCTATAGCTTCTGCCGCTGCTGAAGCAGATCCTGATAATGTTTTTATAACTACAAAATTTGATACATTCTCTACGCTAACTACAGAATGAGTAAATATACTAACTAATTTATCCGATAAATAGTTTTCTGTATGACTAATTGTAGCATATTTATAATTTCCATTAGAGGATAATACTTTTATTAACTTTAATTCTTTTATATCTCTAGATACAGTAGCTTGAGTAACATTCATTCCAGATTTTCTTAATTCATCTGCCAATTCTTCTTGTGTTTCAATATCCTTAGTAGCTATTAACTCCAGTATTTTAGCATGACGAGTTACTTTCAAAATATATCACCTACTTATTTCAAATTATAAATGTAGTTTTTTTCTTAACAAGGTAAAATAATCGTTTTGAAAACAGTTTAATTTAATAATCTTACACTTATAGGGTGATGGTTCAATGACAACATTATCAATAGTTTTTAAATCAATAATCTCTTGACCATCTATAGCTAGATAAACACTATCAAGTTTTTTATCCATTTTTATATTTATAATACTATTTCCTTCCAATACTATACTTCTAATTCCTAGGGAATGGCTACATATTGGAGTTACACATATAACATCCATTGTAGGGTATATTATAGGTCCTCCTGCGGATAAAGAGTATGCTGTGGAACCTGTTGGAGTAGATACAATAACTCCATCTGAAACAAATGTAGTATAGTAGTTATCATTTATATCTATTTTATATTTCACTATTCTACCTGTTACATCTTTGGTTATAACGATATCATTTAATGCAATAAAAGTATTTTCATTATTAGGTATTCTACATTGAATCATTTTTCTTTCTTCAATTTCATATTCCCCTTTTAAAAGGGTTTCTATTGCTAAGTTTAAAAAGGAACTTTCAACCTCTGCTAAAAAACCTAAATGTCCAATGTTAATGCCCAGAACTGGTACATCATACTTACCTAAATGTTTAGAAGCTTTGAGAATCGTCCCATCTCCACCTAATACTATAACTACGTCTAATTCTGAAGTACTTTTCTCTTCTAATCCTATAGAGTCTTTAAATATTTTTATATTTAAGTTTTCAGAGTTATCCTTTAATATTTTTATTAATTTATTTAGTATATTACCTTCAATATCTTTATTTGTATTTACGTTAATACCTATGTTTCTCATAATTTACCTCTAATCTAAATTACTGTGAGACATTTTTACAACTTCATCAATAAACTCTAAAGAAAAATTATCCATGCAATCCTTATCCTTAGTAAAATAAATTAAATACTCTATATTTCCCTCTGGTCCTTTTATAGGTGAATACTGAAGGCCTTTTATTTTTAAATTTAAACTCTTTACAAAGTTAACTATCTTCAGTATTACCTCCTTATGAGTATCTTTTTCTTTTACCACACCTTTTTTCCCAACCTTATCCTTACCTGCTTCAAACTGCGGCTTTATTAAGGCTACCATTTCTCCCTTATCTCCTAAAATATTTATAGCTGGGGGAATTATTTTTTCTAAAGATATGAAAGAAACATCTATACTACCAAAGTCTACTTGTTCTCCTATATTTTCTGGAGTCATATACCTAAAATTTGTTCTTTCCATACAAACAACTCTGTCATCTACCCTTAATTTCCAAGCCAGTTGACCGTATCCTACATCTATAGAGAACACCTTTTTAGCTCCATTTTGCAGCATACAGTCAGTAAATCCTCCAGTAGAAGCACCTATATCCATACATACTTTATTTCCCAAATCTATATCAAAAGAATTTATAGCCTTTTCGAGTTTATACCCTCCTCGACTTACATAAGGCATTTTTTCCCCTTTAAATTCGATTTTCGCATCTTCTTTTATATTTTCCCCACATTTATCAACTCTAATCCCGTCTACAAATATTTCTCCTGCCATAATACTAGCCTTCGCCCTTTCCCTTGAAGAAAATAAGCCTCTTTCCACTAGTATAACGTCTAGCCTATTTTTTTTATCAGCCATGTTTTGCTCCTTTTCTTATAAAATTTTCAATACACTTTCTACAATACCATCTACATCCAGGCCATGAATTTTGAATAATAAATCTACAGAACCATGAGGAACAAATACATCCTTAAAACCTAAATTTATAATCTTATTATTTTTATTTAATTTATTTACAAAACTTAATACGGTGGAACCAAACCCACCATTTAAAATATTATCCTCTAAGGTAATTATTTTTTTATCTTTGTAGCATAAATCTCTTAACAGTTCTTCATCTAATGGTTTCACAAAGGTAGCATTAATTACCCCTACCTTTATTCCTGAATTCAACAATCTTTCTCTAACTAACAAAGCTTGATTTATCATTCTTCCTACCGCAATTATTACTATATCTCCATCATCTTCTAATACTTCCCACTTACCTTTTTTAAAATTTTTTAAATGAGGTAAGTTTATATTATTATCTCCACCTCTTGGATATCTTATAGCAACTGGAGATTTTTCTTTTAGTGCCCATCTTAGCATGTATTCAATCTCACTGACTTTTTTAGGAGCCATAATAGTCATATTAGGCATTTGACACAAATAAGATAAATCAAATACACCTTGATGAGTTTCCCCATCCGCTCCTACCAATCCTGCTCTATCTATAGCAAATATCACGGGTAAATCTTGAATACAAACATCGTGAAGAATTTGATCATATGCTCTTTGCAAAAAAGTTGAATATACAGCAAAAACAGGTTTCAAACCCTGTGATGCCATTCCCGCAGCTAAAGTTACAGCATGCTGTTCTGCTATTCCCACATCAAATAGTCTTTCTTTAAATTTATCTCCAAATTCCTGTAAACCAGTACTATCCTTCATTGCAGCGGTTATAGCCACGACTGTCTCATCTTCTTTTGCAATTTTAACCATAGCGTCACCAAAAGCCTTTGAATAACTTAAAGATTTACCACCATTTGTCTCTCCGTTTTTACAATCAAAGGGACCAACTCCGTGAAATTTTCCTGGATTGCATTCTGCAAAACTATATCCCTTGCCTTTTTTAGTGATTACATGAATTAATACTGGTTCATTAATTTCTCTAGCTTTTTTCAGTGTTCTGCTTAATTCTTTTATATCATGCCCATCTATAGGCCCAAAATATTTTATTCCCATATTCTCAAAGAGCATTCCTGGCACTACCATTTGTTTAATACCATTTTTAACTCTTTCCAAAGTTTTGGCCATACCTTTTCCAACATTAGGTATTTTATTTAATACACTTTCCACATCTTGCTTTAGTCTATTATAACTTGGTTCTACCCTTAATCTCCCTAAATATTCAGATAATCCTCCTACATTCGGGTCTATAGACATCTGATTATCGTTCAATATTATAATCATTTTACTTTTTCTATCTCCAGCATCATTTAAGGCTTCAAGGGCCATTCCCCCAGTAAGAGCTCCATCACCAATAACGGCAACCACTTCAAAATTTTCTTTTTTTAAATCTCTAGCTCTAGCCATTCCGAGAGCTGCTGAAATTGAAGTACTGCTATGGCCAGTTTCAAAGTGGTCATAAGGACTCTCACTTCTCTTAGGAAAACCACTTAATCCACCATATTGTTTTAAAGTTTCAAATTGATTTTTTCTTCCAGTTAATATTTTGTGTACATAACTTTGATGTCCCACATCCCATATTAACTTATCTTTATTAAAATCAAAAACATTGTATAAACTTAGGGTTAATTCTACAACTCCTAAGTTTGAAGCTAAATGTCCACCTGTTTTTGAAACATTCTGTATTAGAAAAGTTCTAATTTCCTTTGAAAATTGTTCTAATTCCTCGAGGGACATTTCTTTAATTTTATTTATATCAATTTTATTTATATCATTAAAATCATCTAATATTTTTCTCATGTTTATCTATCCTTCTTAATTATATCAACTATTTTTGAAACCTTATCTACAATAGCTTCACATTCGTTCATAGCAAAACTTTTTCCTAATGCTTTGCCACCAATAGTAGCAGCTGCTATCAATGCACCAATCAATGCAGAGGTAATGGTCACATTAAGGTTTGAAAAACTTTCGGTTACCTTACCTAGAATTAATACGCCAACAGATCCGCTGACAATACCACATACGTCCCCCACAACATCGTTACAAAAATTAGAAACCTTATCCGCATTTCTAATAAGCTTTACAGCTATCTTAGCCCCTGGAATTTTTTTTGCAGCTTTTGCATGAAAAGGCTTTTCTTCAGCTGCCGTTACAGCTACTCCTATTATATCAAATATTATACCAATAAATATAATAATAATTAATATAATAAAAGCTACTAATATGTTAACATTTCTTAGTAGCACATCGGAAAGAAGATTCGCACTTCCTGATATTAATATTGTCCAAAAAATAATATTCAAAACCCACCTATTGTTTTTATTAGCAATAGAGGATTTTTCATCTTTCTTTTTTTCTTTATTACTTTCTTTATTGTTTTCTTTTTTCGGATAAATATCCAAAATCCTTCCCCCTAAATAATTTAGGGAAAAAGTGGTAGTATATCGAGTAAAACTTGCGGCTTAGGTCCAGTAGGATTTCCCACAGAATAACCAAAACGTCGCCATTTTGACGGTTTCCCTTTAATATTCTGTCTACTTTGTTACCAAAAGTAGGACTGGATTGCCACTTAGTCCGCACTGCAATCCTCAAGATACTTCACCACGGAACAGTCTAGGAGATTTCCTCAACAGTTAGGCGTCCCCCTAGCCTCTTTTGCAACGTAGGTTTCAGCAAGCAAAGCCTTAAAAAACTTCGGCCAAAGTTTAAAGGTGATTTTACCTCTCCCCACACTACTCAAGGCAGGCTACACTGCACATAGCTTTTACACCACAATGCAGGTTTAATCCATTACCGTATAATAGGCGACTAACCTAAAACACAAATAATGGTCTCCACGAAAGTAGGGTCAGTTGTCGCATGCCATTGCGGCCGCCCCATCTTCCTTACTCCCAGCACCAGCCCATAACTGGGCGTCATAAGCCAGCACAAGGAACTTCATCGATATGCCCTTTGACGGATTTTTAGCCCCGCCTTCAAAGGATACTTACCTGACTAGAATACTGCACCACATTCTCCCTTATTTTCTAATGTTATTTATATTAATTTCCTTACTATCAATTTAAAAATTGTCGATATTTCAACATTTTACATTATAAAATTTCTAAAGTCAATGTTCTAATAATCCCTTTTAAGTAAAAATAAAGTTAAATTTTTCAAATTAATTGTATCTGCGTCTATATTACTCAACAACTCTATACACTCTTCTGTTAAGCTATTCATCATATCTTTACATTTATCTAGTCCATAGATTTTTACAAAAGTTGTTTTGTTTTGATCGCTATCTTTATTTACACTCTTTCCTAAAATAGCTGCATTTCCAACTATATCTAAAATATCATCTTTAATTTGAAAAGCCAAGCCTAATTTTTCTCCATATTTCTTCAATATGCTTAATTCTCTTTCTTCTGCTTCACCTAATACTGCCCCAGATAATATTGCCCCTTTTATTAACTCTCCTGTTTTTTTATTATGCATATAGTATAGTTCTTCTTCAGTTACAGTTTCATTAGTAGATAGTATATCTACTACCTGCCCCCCTATCATTCCTTCTATTCCTGATGATTTTCCTATTACGTTTCCTACCTTAAGCCAAGCCTCTCCTTTAGTTAAAGCTTCATTTAATATTATATTAAATGCCTCGTTTAACAAGCCATCTCCAGCTAAAAGAGCCATAGGTTCTCCAAAAACAATATGGTTAGTAGGCTTTCCCCTTCTCAAAGAATCATTATCCATACAAGGTAAATCATCGTGAATTAAAGAATAGGTATGTATCATTTCTAAAGCACAAGCGCAAGGAAGTATCTCTTCATAATTATCTTTATAGAGGGAGTATGTAAGAATCATTAAAATAGGTCTTATTCTTTTCCCTCCAACTTCTAAACTATATCTCATAGATTCGTAAATAGTCTTATTAAATTTTCCTTTATCATTAAAATAATCTAATAGCCATTTATCGATATCTTCCTTTATAATTTCAATATTCATACTAAATATCCTCCGTTTGAAAATCCTTTTCCCCATTTTCTGTTAATATCTTAATTTTGCCTTCAGCTTCATTTAAAACTTTATAGAGCTTATTACAAATATTTATTCCTTCTTCATACCTTTTCATGGACTCATCTAATGATAATTCTTCCTTATCCATGATTTCTACTATTGTTTCTAATTTTTCTAATAGGCTTTCATAACTTTCTAACTTTTTAGCCATATGTCATCATCCTTCTTATTTTTATATTATATTATTTTCACTCTGTAATTTTCCCTTCCATTTTTCATAACTATTGTTATGTTCTTATCGTCATTAATAAGATTTATATCACTTATTGTCTTATTCTCATCATCTTGAATTATAGCATAACCTTTATTTAAGACATTAAGAGGATTATGTGCATTTAGTAATGCATTCATCTTACCTAGAGTCTCTTTTCTTTTCTCTAAATCTAATGTTGCTCTTAAATTTAATCTCTCTATTAATGTCTCTATCTTTTTATATTCATTCACAATAGTTTTTTCTGGACTATTATGTTCTAGAGTTCTTTTTAGTAATTCTACTTTATTGTGCTTATTTTTTATATTATTGATAATATGAGTATTAATATCTTTTATATTATATTCTATTGCATTCTTAAAATCTACAATATTAAATACAGCTATTTCAGCTGCTGCAGATGGAGTTGGTGCTCTTTTATCACTTACAAAGTCAGCTATAGTAAAATCTATTTCGTGGCCTACACCGGTTATTATAGGAACCTTAGATTTACTAATAGCCCTTCCTAATTCTTCATCATTAAAAGCCCATAATTCTTCTATGGAACCTCCCCCTCTAGCAAGTATAATTACATCAATATCTTCCATACTATTAAATTTGTCAATGCCTCTTATTATCTCTTTACTTGCGCCTATGCCTTGAACTGCAGATGGATATATAATTAACTCAATTTTATCATTTCTTCTTTTAGTGACATTAATAATATCCCTAATTGCCGCTCCTGTAGGAGAGGTTACTACTCCAATTTTTTTAGCGTATTTAGGAACTGGTTTTTTATATTTTGTATCAAATAACCCCTCTTTTTCTAACTTGCTTTTCAACTTCTCAAATGCAATGTATAGTTCTCCAAGTCCTTCGCTTTGCATATCTTCACAATAAAGTTGATAAGTACCTTCTTTCGTATAAAGAGATACTCTTCCTTTTACCACAACTTGCATTCCATCTTCAGGTTTAAATTTTAAATTTTGAGCATAGCTTCTAAACATTACGCAATTAATCTTACTTCCCGAATCTTTTAAAGAAAAGTATGCATGACCTGAAGAATGTAGTTTAAAATTTGAAATTTCACCTTTTACTGAAGTATTATTTAAAATAAAATCATTATCTATTACCCTTTTAATATAATTGTTTACATCAGAAACAGACAGGGTTTTAATATTCATTTTCTAATCCCTCACACATGTATTTTTAATAAGCATTATAGGAGTCATAGAGCCTACACCCCCTGGTACAGGTGTTATATGGCTTGCTCTATTAATTGCATTTTCATAATCAACATCTCCCACCATTTTCCCATTAACCACGTTAAAGCCTACATCTATAACTACTGCTCCCTCTTTTATAAAATCCTCTTTTACAAATTTAGGTCTTCCTATGGCAGATATTAGTATATCTGCTTCTCTACATATGTCTTTAACATTTACTGTTTTTGAATGGCATATAGTAACTGTAGCATCTTCATTTACCAATAATTGCGCGATAGATTTTCCAACTATAATACTTCTACCTAAAACCACAGCTCGTTTTCCACTTATATCTATTCCCGTACTTTTAATAAGTTCCATTATTCCTTGAGATGTGCAAGGTACAAAGCATTTTTCTCCCTTATAAAATCTACCTGCATTGATATCTGTAAGTCCATCTACGTCTTTTAAATGATTAATTTTATTAACAATAATCTCCTCGTCTAAATTAGCTGGTAGAGGAAGTTGAATTATTATACCATTAATATTTTTATCCTCATTTAGTCTATGGATAGTTTCTAATATTTCATCTTGTGGAGTGCTTTTATCTATAATTATTTTTCTATATTCAACTCCAATTTCTGTACAAACTTTATTTTGATTATTCATATAAAAAATTGATCCTTTATCATCGCCAATCAATATACTGGCAATACATAGTGGTCTCAATTCTTTTTTTGCCCTTTCCTTCACTAATAATCCTAATCTTTCTTTGTATTCTGCTGCAATTCTTTTCCCATCTATTGGCACTCCCATTTATTTAACACTCCTTATTGTTTTCTTTAGCTATATTATCTAAAACAGCATTTATAAATGCAGATGATTTGTCTTCACCATATTTTTTAGCCAATTCCACTCCTTCATTTATTGAAACTTTAATAGGAATGTCCTCTTCAAATAAAATTTCATAAGTAGATAATCTAAGTATTGCTAAATCCACCTTGGCTAATCTACTTATTTTCCAATTCTTCAAATTGGCTTCTATTTTCTTATCTAGCTCCTCTTTATTTTCTTCTATTCCCTTTAATACTTTAGTTAGATACTTAATGTCTATATCTTCTAAATCCCAATCTTCTGGATCAACCTCTTCTTTTTCTCCAAAAAGATCTATATCCCTTTCTTCCTTTTGGTTAGCATCCTTTAAATCTTGAATTACTTCTAAATATGTTTCTTTTTTAATTATCATTTCAAATAATAATTTCATTGCTAATTCTCTTGTTTTTTTTCTATTCATCCTTTATCCTCCTAGTTAATGCTTAGTTAATCCTTAGTTAATGCTTATAATTAATTATTATCAAACAATTCATAATTATACTAACTTATTATCAATATGGAAACACCCTCTGATATCAGAGGGCGATTCTTATGCATTTTCCAATGCATCTGGTTCTTCATTTTTGGGAATAATAACATTTTGAACATGTATGTTCACCGCTGAAACTGTTAAACCAGTCATTGTCTCTACTGCTTTTTTAACATTTCCTTGAACCTTTAGGGCTGTATCTGGAATTTTCACTCCATATTCTACAACTACATGAAGATCTATAGTAGCACTATTTTCTCCTACCGTAACCTTCACTCCTTTTGAAAGGTTCTTTTTTCCTGTCAATATTTGAGTTATACCTCCTACAGCACCAGCACTCATACCTACAATCCCATCTATTTCTGTAGTAGCTAACCCTGCTATAACTCCAACTACTTCATCTGATATTCTAACTATTCCTAAATCCATTTCTTTTTTTACTGATTCTTCCACACTCTATACCCCCTAGCTTTTTTTCTTTTACCTTAGCAAAAGCTTAATCTTAAGGTATATTATATCAAATAGATATATCTTTTACAATTACTATTGCATTTCTTGAATTTCTACATCTTTAATTTTCGTCTCACTCATAACCACGCTTTGTATTTCCTTTGCTTGCTTGTCGGTAAGTTTTTCTTGGGCTTTTACTATAACAGTAGCTTTGTCATCACTTACTAAGCAAATCACATCTTCATATCCTTTTGCCTGTAAATTAAGTTCTATGTTATTTTGGTGACTTGACGCCATTGACAGTGATGTATATTTTTCAGCTGTCTTGTCTCTTTGCTCTTGTGATATGTTCTTATCTTCCATTATAATCTTTAAATCTTGTAAGGCTTGAGCATTTGTATTATCTCTAGCCATCTTTGCTTCTACAAAGTAATTTGAGTTTACTCCTACCTTATCTTTTTCATTATTTTTTAGCGATATTGCACTTTTCTCTCCAGTTCCTTGTACATACAATGGATTATTAAGTCTCGTAGCCAATAATCCCATACACACTATTAGTGCTGATAAGGTTACGATTATTGCCGCTTGTTTTTTATTCATAATTTATTCCCCCCATCTATCTTTCTACAAAATTATATGCTTTAAATTTAAAATATATACTACTTTTTCATAGGATAAACATTCACCTTGTTATCAGATATATTAAATAAATTTATAACCGCTTTTCTTATCCTATATTCTGTAACTTTATCTTCTGCTCCCTCGGCAACTATTAACACCCCTGTTACCTTAGCTTTATTTTTTTTAACAATCATAGGTTCAGTTTTGTCTCCTTGAGTTGTCATAACTACAGTAGTGCCGCTGTTTTTTTGAGTTGTATTTCTTCTTCCTCCTTCATTGTCTACTTCTTCAGTAGTATTAGTTGAGTCGTTCATATTAATTGCTGGCACATATTCTTCCCCACTAGAAAAATATATCATTACCTCTACTCTTCCTACTCCTTCTGTCTGTTGAAGTATGTTTTTCAGCTCAAATTTAAGTTCTGATTCTGCTTGCTCTCCAGTTGGTTCTTCTATCATTCCATCAGTACTCACTTCCTCCTTATTTTTATCATTTTGAATTAAATTTCCCTTCATAGAGGTAGCTGTTGTCTTGAATAAATTAGCAGTGAGTAATATAAGCACCCCCATAAGAAATACTATTATTAAGTTCATAACATTTTTGTTTACTAAAGGTTTATTTTCCATATTTTTTATCTTTTCCAAGATTTTTTTTAAATTCATAATGTACCTCCCTTTATAACTTATAAACAGTAATTATATTTTCCTCCACTTTTAATTCTTTAGATAAATAAGTTTTAATGTCATCATAAAGCTTGTTTTTTTCTTTCTCCTCTGGTTTTTTCTCACCTACATTTACCTCTACCTTTTGCACTTTTTGAACCTTTCCATCCTTAACACCAACTTTTATATCTTTTATATTAAAACTATTATCCTCATCAATATACTCTACCTGAACCTCTGTTTTAATATTTGAAAGCTTGAACTCATCTTTTAATTTGTCTCCAATAATTTGCTCTACATTCACTTCAAAGTTTGATATTGTATTTTTTAAACTTTCTTCTTTATATTCTTGAATTGAATTAACTTTTTCCTCATCATATATTACTCTAGATATATTTTGGCTATATACGCTTATATCAAAATTTCTATTAAACATTTTAATTATTGGATTTATTAACACTGTCATTAATATTAATCCTAGTACAAATTTAGAATATTTTTTCAAACTATTATCTGGCAAAATCATTTCTACAGCTGTTATAAGTAGTATTAAAGATGCTATGTTTATAATCCACTCTCTTAAAATATCTATCATTTGCCTACCCTCCCATGGCCATCTTACCCGCTGTAGCAATTATAGAGATCATTATAAAGAACATTACCGATACACAAATAAGACAAGAAGTAATTAATATAAGTGAATCCCCTGCAGAAGTTATACTATTAACCAATCTTTTTTCAGCAATAGGTTCAATTAAGGCTGCAGTAATTTTATAAAGTAGAGCTGTCAATGCTATTTTTATTACAGGTAAAATAACTATAAGTATTAATATTATTAGCCCAACACTGCTCAAAGCATTCTTTAAAAGTAACGAATAACCTGCAACGGTGGATACAGCATCAGACAAACATTTCCCTACTATTGGCACAAAATTATCTACTGCATATTTTGCTGTTTTAGCCACTACTTGGTCTAAGGTTTTTGATGATATACCTCTTACACTCATAATTCCAATAAATATGGTCATCAATATTCCTTGACCCCATAAGGCAACTTGATTTAATAATTTTGTTAACTTTTCAATTTTAAATTCTTCTGTTATATTATTTACAAACTGAAGTACAAAAGTAGCTGAAATTAAAGGTATTAATATATTTGAAAATACTCTTGCACTTATATTCACCGCTCCTATTACCACTGGATCCATAACTGTTGCTTCAGCTATTCCGCCTATCCCCATTAGAAGCATTATTAACACAGGAACTAAAGCTAGCATAAAATTCGACATTCTCGTTATTGTTTCTCTTGCCAATTGAACACCTACATAAAAACTTCTAGCCATAATAACAATTAATAATGCATAGCAAGCAAAATAAGCTATATTTGACAACCGTTCATTACTAAAAGCCTTCTCTAAATTCGTTATCAATGCACAAACAATTGAAATTACTATTAAAGTAGACATTAGCTTTAAAGATACTATCATTTCCCTTAATATGTATGTAGTTATTGCCTTAATAAATTTATCAACGGAAAATCCTCCCTCTCCCTTCTTCATATAGTTACTAACAAAGGATTTAGCATCCATATCTTTTAAAAGTTCATGTTCATTTTTCATGTTTGTTATGTAGTCATATAATTGTTCAACCTCACTATTTTTAGTATTTTCTACTGGAGATGCTTGTACAACATAGCCTTTTAAAGAAAAAATGCTTAAAAACACTATTATCATAATCAAGTATCTTTTAAAATATTTTTCCATATCTCTCCCCTACATTATTCTCAAAATTGACTGTAAAACAGCCATTAAAATTGGAATAGCTAAGGTTAAAATTAATATTTTCCCACCAAATTCAACCTTAGAAGCAATACTTCCCTGTCCTGCATCTCTACAGATTTCGCTGCAAAAGGAAGCCAAATATGATATTCCTAGAATTTTAAATACAGTAGTCAAATAAATAAAGTCTATATTCGCCTTCAAAGATAACTGTTGAAGCAAATTAATAATGGCTGTTATTTTATTCATCATGAATAGAAATATAATTATCCCGGCGCATATACTTATCTGTATGGCTAATTCTTCTTTCTTAGCATCCTTTACTACCAGAACAATAAACAGTGCAGAGAAGGCAAAAGCCACTATCTTTACTATTTCCATATTATCCTCCTATAACTGGAACATGGTCTTAACAACGTTAAATAGTTTGCTCACTAGATTAATCACCATCATAAGTATTATTACCAATCCAGCTAAATTTGTTATAACAGCATAATCATCATATCCGCTTGTCTTTAATATTTTATCTAATACTATTACCAACATACTCACTGCACCTATTTTGAAAATCAAATTTACATCTAACATTTATATCCCCCTTTAAATGAATATAATCACTATCATCATACCTATGGAAAAACCTAGAAATCTATACATTTTCACATTTTTTTTCATCAATACTTCTGCTTCCTCTATTTGATTCTTAATGCTGTCCAAAGAAAGAGCAAAGACTTTTTTCTGTCCCTCTATATCTGATTCCCCTAAACTTTTACCTAAGTTAAATAATATATTTGTATCTTCTTTTGTAAGGTTTAATATATTTTTTACTTCTTCATAGGCTTTTTGGAATCCATCATATACACTATTTACCTTATTTAAATACAGCAACCTTGATATAGAGTCAAAAAAATTACTCATTGGATATACACTCTTTTTACTAATATTTAAGAATGCTTCCGGTAAAGGAGTATAGGTGTAAATTATTTCATTTTGCAACTGATAAATACATCTTTGCAGCTCCTTTAATTGATATGCTCTTTTCTTAAAGTTTCCTCCATATAAAAACCCACTCCATGTTGTTGATATTATCACCATCAAACTACCAATTATTTTTAACATATTACCCCCTATAAATATGATTTTTTTGCTTAAAATCATAAATGTAATCTATAGTACCTACGCCCTCTTTATTGCTTAACACAACAGCTCTGCTAAAAATATTGTTTTCCATTATGTTTTTAAATACCTCTCTTGCGTACAAGTCTTCTATGCCATAGCCATGTATAGTAGTAATTATAGAAACTCCAGAGTTCGCCGCTTTAATAATACTCTCCATATCTGGAGTTGTTCCTATTTCATCACATATTATTACTTCCGGAGACATACTTCTTATTAGCATCATAATTCCTTCACTTTTAGGACAGCCATCTAATACATCCGTTCTCAAACCAATCTCTAATTGAGGAATACCATTATAACAAGATGCTAATTCACTTCTTTCATCTACTACACATACTTTTTTACCACTAAAATTTATACTTCTTACTCCATTGGATATATTTCTCCCAAGGTCTCTTAGAAGCGTGGTTTTCCCACACCGTGGAGGAGATATTATTATAGTATTTAATATTTCTTCTCCTTCAATAATGTAATTAAACACCTTATTAGAACAACCTATTATTTCATTACATATTCTAATGTTTAAAGAAGCCACATCTTTTATTGTCTTTACGGTGTTTTTTTCAATTACACAAGTTCCACATATACCAACTCTATGGCCGCCTCTAACGGTTATATAACCTTGTCTTATCTCTTCATCATAGGCATATATAGAATAATTACTAATTCTTTGCAAAATTGCTCTAATATCTTCTAAGGTAGCTATGTAATTTGTAATAATTTCCTGATCTCCTAATTGTAAGATTGTCTTCTTTCCCGCTTTTATTCTTATTTCTTGTAGACCTTTCATCTTTTCTAAATTAACTAAGCTTATTATGCTTTCTGGTAATATATTAATTATTTCTTTAGTGTTTATCATTTTTATCCTCCTTTCTTTCTTATTAAAAGGTATTTTAGATTTAACAAAAATATGACATAGAAAATTAAAAAAATAAAAAATAGCATCCTTTATATGGATGCTATTTTTAAAATAATTATTAACAATCGCAATCTTCCTCATGGCCACAACAGTTTTTGCTTAATAAGATATCTTTGTGACAATTTGGACAAGCTATATTTTCTTTAGATTGTAGTATATTTGAATCAACATATATTGTCTCTCCACAGTTTTCACAGGTCATATCGATAAAGTCATCAATATCTTCATAATCTTCATCGTCGTATAATTCATCTTCTAATGAATTTAAATCCTCATCTAACACATCTATGTATTCTTGCATGTCCTTTTGAGAATCTTTTACTTCTTCCATTTCTTCACCAATTTGTTGAAGAATACCTACCATTTCTTTTATTATTTTTCCTTCTTTACTTCCCTCATCTACACCTAGTCCATCTATCAATCCGTTTAGATATGATACTTTAGAGCTAATTGAACTCATATTTCCACTCCCTTTTATTATAATTAATAACGACATACGAATCGTATGCCGTTACCAAAATACGTTAATTATATTATTGACTAAACTCTCTCCATATATTCACCGACATTTGACTTCAAAACCTTAATTGTATGTATATCATCATATATGTATCACTAACATCTTAACCAATTAAAAGTATACCATCATTACTTATTTTTTACAATAAGCTAATTTTAAATTTAAAATATGACTTAATATAACATGAGTTCTCTAAAGATTTTAGTTGAAGAATCAACCTCAATTTAAAAAATTCCTACATATTATATAACAATTTTTTATAAAACTTTATGAGCAAAGTCCATAATGAGGTGAAACCATGAAAAAGTCTTTTATAAGAATTGAATTATGTGTCCTAGTAGGTGTGATAATGATATTACTTATAAGATAAAAGATTTAGCTTAATGTCAAATTTTACGAATACTTTCTTATAAAGATGTCATAATCAATACTAATGGGGCAATAGTGCAATGTATTTTATTATTGGGCAACGGAGCTAGTAGTATTATATATTGCACTTTTTAATTATAATTTTTACTGTCTTATTTAGTAACATATATATTAATTGTGAATATATTACTAATATAAAACACCTTAAAATTCACTTGATTAAATATTAAGTTTGAAAAAGCATACTAATACAAGTTAAAAAGTATTAGTATGCTTTTTTAAATTGTCTTCGTAGTTAGTATTATTGATAAAATAGATTCTGGATTAATTCCAGGGCCATTCTTTTATCCATATTGCATATAAGAGATTTTAAAGGAAGCCCTCAATAAATAACTTAAAAACACTTTTTATAATTTATTAATACTATTAAAATAAAAATTTAAAAAGATGGATAATGTTAACAAATTGTTAAATTTCCCATATTCTTCCCATTTCTACATTTTTTTTAAAAAATATATTATATAATTAATTTAAATTAAAATTACAATTAATCAAGGGGGAATAAAAAATGAAGAACAAAAAAAATATTTTATCCATTCTATCGGTCTTTATATTGAGTTTTATATTCATGACTGATAGCGTTTTTGCTCAAGAACCTATTCCAAAAGATACTCTTTCTACTCAAACTGTAATAATAAATGAGTACGATGCATTAAAAAAATTAGAATCTCAAGATGAACTTTCCTTAAAAGAAAAAGGACTTTCAACATTGGAAATTCAAAATGTTAAAAACTCTATTTCTTTAATGGCTGAAAATGTAAAGGAAAAATCAAAATTACCAGCTGATGAACTTAAATTAATGGGATATAATGACAAACAAATTAACATAATAAAAAACTTTAAAGGTACTGAAGCTGAATTAAGAGCAGCAAGCGGCGAAGTGATATACACTATAAGCATAAATGGTTACGTGCACAATTCTGCAAAGACTTCAGCTAACCTCCAAGTGAGATGGCAATGGTTATCAACTCCTATACAACAATTCACCGATGCTATAGCTGTAGCATGGAGTAAAGGTTTTAATAGCAACGGAGCAAGAACATATGCTAATTTATACTATAAGGATAACTCTAATGGAACTACAAAAATAATTCGAACTGAAAATGCTACGTTCACAGCAGGTGCTGGCTTTCAAATTAATTTTCCTTTTACAGATGTAGCTAATGCAGGCCCTTATGCCAAGTGTTTAGAAGGCTATGCTTATACAGAAATATATAATGATTCAGACATAAGGACATTTGAAGTAATAACAGAATATGGACATAGTTATGCATTCATTGTTCCTTCAATAGCTATCAAAGGCGCTCCATCTATAACTTTTGGAATTGGAACTAATACTATGGGACAAGCAAAACGTGAAGTTAGAGATGGTGTAGTACTTCCACAAAATTAAGAAATTCAGTAAAGAGTAGATATTTAATATCTACTCTTTACTGAATTTCTTTGTTTTTTATAGCTTTCACAATTATTGATGTACAAACAGCGACAACACTACTTAAATAAAGAACTCCCCATAAGATAAATTCAGTATCACTGCCTGATCTTGTTAAAATTACACTAATAAATAGACCTAGCATAAAAACCATTATTCCTATAAATATTGGTTTAAATTGTTCTTTTATAATTCTCCATCCCTCTTTAAAGGATTCCCATTCATTCATTATTCCTCCCCCCTTCACACTAATTATAACAATATATAGAATAATTTGCAAAGACTTGAAATAACTCATTATTATTTTTACTTTAATTTAATTATATTTTTTCTTTTATTTCAGTAACATACAACATTTAAGAAAGCTATTAAATATATTAGAAAAAAAAATATATACCTTTTTAGTTATATTATTAATTTAATAAGTAAAAAAAGCCATGGGTTAGATTAATTCCTAATTCATGGCTTAATTTCTATTGTAGTTATTAATTTTATGCTACTCTTCTTGTAAACCTTCTGAAACATTCTTCGCTCCACTATATAACCCACTCGCAGTTAATCCTATAATAATACCAGATAAAACAGCAGTTTTAGTATCTTGCGGAAATACATAAACCATTCCAGCAGCTATACCTAGCAGGAGATTTAATACTGGTATAAATTTAGAACTAACGCCAAATCTTTTAAACATTTCTGATAAAGCCATTACTATTCCTGTCATAAATGCTAAATCTGTAAAGTCAAACATCTTTATTTCTCCCTTATATATCCTTCAAATCCTTTTGTTTTTAGTTCTTCCAAAAGATTTTCAGCATATTGTTTATTCTTAAAAGCGCCCACTTGAACCTTATGTAATTTATTATCAGGTGCTTCTTTTTTATTTTTTAATTCTTCAACTTTTGCATTTATAGACTTTAATGTATTTTCATCAGCAATTCCATCTTGTCTTAATAAGGTATGTAGTTGTTGCCAATTTAATATTGCTTTATATGTGCTTTCTCCAAACATTCCATCTGCTTCACCATTAAGTTTATATCCTATTTCAATTAAACTTTGTTGAAGCTCTTTAATTCCATTTCCGGAATCACCTTTTTTATATAGGTATTTCTCTATTAATTGACTTTTAAACCAGTTCCATTTAGTCCAATTGTTAGAGCTAAAAGATTGAGGACAATTCTTTCCACTAGCATCATGATGTCTTACAACCCTATCAATAGGAATATTTAATTCTTTCATTAAATATCTAGTTAGCTCCATCGTATTTTGTATTGTTTCATCAGAAGGCTGATAATTACTTTCTAAACACATTTCTATAGATACACTATTTGCGTTAGTAATTCCGTATTTTCCTCCACCATCTCCAACTGCCCAACTATAATTATTGTGATAATCTATTACCTGTATTATATTATTTGAATCTATAAAGAAGTCTGCACTTGCTCCACGATTACCTCCTGCGAAATAATCTCTATTGTTTTTAGCAGTTGAAACCTCACCTACATCATGTATGCAAATATATCTAATCTTTTCATTTCTTTTAGAGTAATTATAATTTATTAACATCTTTTGAATAGGCAACATAATTCCTCACCTCTTTTATTTATTTAATATTACCTTTATTTCTTGAACATCTTTTTTAACTTCCTCTACAACATTGAATTTATTAGCTAACTCTTTGATTATCTCTTGGTTTTTATCTATTGTATTTTGATATCTTTCTTCTCTTTTCCCACTTTCAACTTGAAGCCTTTCTTCTCTTTGAACGCTTTCATTTCTTACAGACTCAACAAGAGAGTTATAATTCTTCATTACTTGCCAACAAAAGAATCCAAACAGTGCTAATGCAGGACTTATTTTTAAAACTTCTATGAACATATTTTCCATATCATATTAAACCACCTTTCTCACCTCAATCATTTCTATAAAAATAAAAGAGAAGGCGTAATACCTTCCCTCTTGCATTAATAATTTATTTTTATATCTCCATCAAATTTTACATATATCTGCAATAACGTATTACTAGCATACACTACATCGAATGTATCTTCTTTAGCTTGTACCCACTTTCCTTGTCCGTCATATTGCAAATCTAAATTATCTAGTTCTTCTTTATCTGCAAAACTATCTTCACTAAATAAATAAGCAAATCTTATCTTCTTAGTTGAAAGTAATTCATTCCAAAATACATCATTAATTTTATTAAAGATATCTATAGTCATTCCTTTTTCTCTTACTTCTTCTAATTCTAAATTGATATCTACCCATTTTTCGCCTCTAAATGTCTTCCATGTCTTTCCACTATCTACACTACAAACAATTTTCATGTTTTTGCCCGTTGCTACTAGTTTAAAATGATTCATATTCTCTACATTACTTAGATTCATATCACCTTTAGGAATTAATATTCTATCATGCGGAATTGCAGTAACTTTTAAATTCTTTATTACTCCATCTTCTTCTACATCGAATCTCTCAACTTTTTTAAAGTCATTTTTATTGAATGTAACACCATATTCTATTTTATTTCCTAATTCTCTTTTAACTTCAAATTTAAGCAGATGTTCTTTTTTTAAATGTGCCTTACCATCAAAAACCATCATATCATCTTCAATAAAATCATTTGCTTCGCTATTAGTGAATTCATTTTTAGTTACTATAATATTTTGGTCACCAACATCATATTTAAGTAAATTAACTCTAGGTACTTTAAAATCTATGGTATTAATAGGAATGTTTATTACTCGTGGTTTTGAAGGACTTCCAACTATGCCCATCTTATTTATCTGTTTCATCCCTGCTCCAACTATTTCTCCCGCATCTATTCCATCAATCGTCGTAAACTTGCCTGTATCCTCGGAATAGGCTACTAATTGTTTATCCTTTCTATTCACTACATCTACATCTTCTAATTCTTCAAACTTAGTAATTCTTTTATCTACAATTTCTCTATGTATTTTTTCACTAGACCAACCTGTTTTATTTGATATTGTGCTGTCATCTAAAACTATATCCTTATCTAAAGTAACATTAAAAAAATCACTCATTACTCTCCACCCCTATTCATTTATTATAAGTTTAAAATCTCTAACATTAAAACCATGATTATCTGCGTTTTTAGTTATTTTTACAAATATATCTTTACTCTCATTCTTATTTATGCTATCTATTGTTAAATAATCTTCATAATTTTCACCGTCAAAACTAAGTTGTATTAAGTCATTACTAGATGTTTCAGTACCTATTTTAATATTTTTATAGTCCTTATCTCCTATATTCTTAATAGTGATAAGTTCTTCTAAATCTTGTAATAGTGCTGGATTTACATTAGTTATAACATTACCATGGTATATAATTTCAAAATTATAAGGACTTAAAACATAGACATCACCATATTGTAGTTGTAAATATACTGATTTATAAATCTCATTACCTTCTTGGTCTTTAAATATAAAATATCCCTGTACATTGCCATCTATAAATACTCTACATTCTAAATCTGCATTAAAGACTCTAGTTTTTAATAAATTACCTTCTAAATCATGTAATTCTGCTACTGTATTTTTAGGCAAATTCTGAATTGTAACATAAGGATTATCATACACAATATATTTATTTAATATAAAATCCTCTTCACTATACTTCATAAATCCTTGCTTTGTAATGGGTTCATCAAACTTCATGCCCCCTATGTTTTCATAATTAAATCCATCTGAACTACTATAGGCTTGAATATAATTATCTTTTTTTAATATCTTCCAATATTTATTTTGTTTATCTATTTTTTTATCTTTAATACCAAAAGTATAATCATTGTTTCCTAAATACAACATAGAGTAATCATAATCATTCATGCTCTTAAAATTCTCTTTTTCTAGTTCAATCACAAACTCATCATAATTAAATTTTCTTTCAATTTTATTGTTAGAAATTAGTTTTAACTTTCCTGTTTTAATATCTCTTGTAATATTTGTACTACGAGCAAAATCATTAAAAGAGGAGGTTAAGAAAAAATTCTCAACCTCTATTAATCCATCTTTTACTTTTATAAGTTTCATATCTAATCACACTCCTAAGGTGTAATAACTGTGTCTATTGGAACTATTTCTGTAACTATAATATCATCTATTTTTACACCGTTATTAAGCTTACCTCTGGCATAAGTTTTAGCTTCATCAAAACTATTGGTTGTGTACTCTAGTTTTAGAGAGGACGTTCCATAAACTGCCCTGTTGTATATAAATACCGCCCACATCTTCTGTCTTGGATTATTAAATATTCCTTGATTCGCATTTGATACCCCGTTATAATAACCTGCCATAATTAATTACCTCCTAAAAAGTTTTTTCTTTTGAAATTTTGTGTTTCTAATAAATAATGTCTTTTGCCTTTGTTTTTATCTAAATCTTTCATTATATCTCCATTCACAGCTTGTCTATTAAACTGCCTTTCTATATCCATAGCCTTTAAATTTCTCCATAATGGTACAATATTAAAATGATGATATTTCATGTAATCAAGTAAATTGCTAAATAACATAACTGCATACTTGATTCCCTTCATTCTATCTATGCTATGGTCTTTGTCCGCCATAAACCATACCTTTTCAGCTTCCCATCTTATCCATCTATAAGTTCTTAAATAATGCCCTCTTGAACCTTTAGATTGCATTTCTTGTATTGTAGTGTCTACGTTTAGCCAATCCAACAACACTTCCATTATAAATTCTATAGCTTCTTGTCCTGAAGCATTAGCAAACTGACTAGCACTATGTTGTACTACCATCCCTACAATATTTACCATATCAAGCATTATTTCAATGGATAGGTTCATTTCATCTAAACCATAATTTAAATCTATTCCTTGTAAATCCTCTAAGTAAGGCATATATGAAATAGGATGCTTGTCCTGCTCTATTGACCAACCATATTCTCTATCTCTTCTATTTACTTGTAAAGGATTGTTTCTATATCCGTAATCAAACGGTAGCATTTTTAGGTCTGTTGGTTTAGTAGCTCCTAAAATCCACCATCTTTTTATAACTTCTAAATCTGTAGTGCTATAGATGTTCTTAGATATATCTATAAATCCTTCATCAAGTCCTATTATATTAGATGGTCTATAAATATCCGTTTTATATTTTAATAAGCTATATAGTTTTTCCTTAGATATATCTGTAACTTCTGCGTCTTTTAATTCTTTCTCTATATTTTTAAATATAGTCTTTTCTTTACTATATTCTAAGTAGTTAGCAACACTTTTAAAAATGCTCATAAAATTTATTTTATTTAAGTAGGCTGCTTCAGGTCTTAATAATCTTTTAATTATGTCTTTATGTAAAAACTCAACACTATCTTTAAATATTGATTTTTTATAATCCTTATATAAAAGTTGTCCATTTTTAGCTTTATACATATCTTTTAATAAGTGTTTATATAATAAATTGAATTGTTCCATTTTGTGAATATCTTTAATACTGTCTTTATACGTTAATATTGTAGAATAATTATCTATACCTTTAATATCAATTCTCTCAGCATAAATAGTATTTAAATTAAAAATGCTATATTCTTGGAATTTAAATAAATATAATAGACCATTTGCTACATGTAAATTTCTAACTTTTAACCTATCCAAAATCTTATCTTCGATTATATCTAAGTTTTTGCTATTCCATCTATCTACATATGCTACATTTTCTTTTATAATTTCTTTTTCTAAGTTTAGTCTTTCTAATTCTAATAGTGTATTTATATATATTCCCTGTTCAATCTGCCTATTCAAATATATAGACGCATCTGCTATATTCAGATTTAAAATATTATCTATATCAAAACTCAGATTGCTATGTTTATTTATGCCAACCATATTTTTATTTCTATCCAATTCCTTATTAGAGCTAATTATAATATTTTTGTCCTTAGAGATAGTTTTGAGTTGAATATCATTAGTTTTATAAAAGTCCCTATTTTGTTTTGCTAAATCTAATGATAAGTTCTTATTAACATTAACTTCTTCCCTATTCAAATCTTTATATTTTGCTAATTCAATACTTTTATATTCTTTGTTTACCTCTTTACAAGTATTTAAATCAATATTCTTATCTTCTTTTTCTATATTTTTAATTTCAGTATTTTTATAAAAGTTTATGCTATCTTCATATAATAATTTTTCGCCTATAAAACCTTCAAAGTTATTAATCGAATTCTTATAAAGTAGTTGGCTATCACTTTTTTCAATTTCAAAATGGTTTTTTCTATACGCTAGTTTAAGCTTTTCCTTCTCGACCTTATTTCTTGTATCATATTTAAGAGTAGCTCCAGAAAGAGCATCCCCTACATAACTAAAACTACATAGGGGAATTGTATGTAGGGGCATTAAAATCACCTCTATTCAGTTATTTTATAACATTTAATAGCTAATACATAAAGATTGTTAGCACTATTATTTAAAAAGCTATACGGTGCTGTTATCTTAAACTTCTTATAATTTTCTTCTTCATCAGTACCCTTTTTATAAACTAATTTATCCATATCGTAAATAGCTGAACCATCTCCTGCAAGTACATTAACCATTTTTCCTCTTTCCATATCTATTGGATGGACTAAAGTTATATCGGAGAATTGATGCTTTTTATGATTCCATCTCGAACCCTCTGTATTACATTTATCCATAAATGAATGAGTCGTATAAAATCCTGGATAATGTGGTTGCATTGGCATACCTATTTTATTACCTACCATACAAACATCTGTTATTCCAGTTGCAGTTCTTTCTCCAAATTTCTTCGTAAAAAATGGTTTCATATCAGAACTTGTTGTTATCCCAAAATTATAATCATCATCTGTATAAGCACTATCTTCTACTGGTTTTACTGCTCCTATATAAGCATAACTTGTTAAATAGTTAGAGTAAGGGTAATTATCTGCACTTGGGTCTCCACGTAGTACAATATTTACTGCATCCTTTGTTACATTTAACCAATATTGCACAGGCAACCATTCTCCTATTTCTTTTGGTAACTGTTTATACCATGCTAATCTAGCTGGAACACTACAAGTTTCTTCTGCTAAATCCTTAACGTCTATTTCAGTTTGCTTTCCATCTATTTCTTCAATTCTTTTTGTATCGTGTACTTCTTTACCTATAGTGATGTATAAATGATTTCTATTATCCATTTGCCCTTTAAGTAAAGCTAATTTTTCTTTTTCAGCTTGTGTTAATTCCATACTACTTCTGTAACTCGCCAAACTATTTTGTTCACTTGCACTTAGTTCCGAACCAGCGTATTGCTTATACATTATTAGAACTATAGTATCTGTAAACAACTTTCTATTAGCTTTCAAATCATTCCACTTTTTTAATTCATCTCCTGTAAGGTTGTGAACATTTCTAAATGTATCTAATTCATTTTGTTCTCCTGTAGTTAAGCTTTCACCATTGTGATACTTTCTAAGTAAAAATAATTCTCTATCATCGTTTATCTTCTTTTTAATTCTCAACTCTTGCATTTGTGCTTGTTCATCTACTGTCAATGCATCTGGATTTTTCTTTATAAGATTTTTTTCAGCATTTGTAAAAGGCATACTCTCAACATATCTATTTAGTAAAACTATTTCATCTTCTGTAAATGGTTTAGAATACCTTTCTTTATCTAATAGCTTTTGTTCTTCGCTCGTAGGTGTCAATGCCGCAGTTCTTTCAAATCTGGCATAAAACTCTTTACCATAAGATGTTGTAGCCTTTAATAAGCTAAAATTCTTAATATCCTCAATTTTTATAGGATAAATTAAGTTCCATTTATAAATGTCTGCATTTTGTGTTATTTCTTTACTTATACTTTTTATTATGTCTTTTACACTTGTATTACCTTCAACATAATAAAAACTCTCTGTTGTTGCCATATTATCTACCTCCTAGTAATCTAATATCTTCATCATCTATCTCAATTATTTCTAGTGTTTTTAAATCTATTTCACATACTCCATGAGCCTTTAATCTGTCTACTCCTACACTAAGATTATATGTTTTAAGAAGTTTATTTCCATAGTTTTTCTTTTGGTATATTTTAATTTCTACAGTTTCATTCAACATAACGCCGTTATAATTGTTTACATATATTTTCAGCCTTTTATTTTTATTACCCTTTACAGAAATAATCTCTGGATTATTGTTTGTTATATGCTCCACATAGTCAAAATTAAGATATAAATTGTTTTTTTCTTTATTTCCAAAGTAAACATGTATCTTCCCCATAACAGCATGTAAATCTATGTCTGCTGGAGAATTGTTTTCCCATTGCATTCTTATTGCAATATCCCATAAATTAGGGATATCTTCTATATCTGGGTTCTTTGGTGGCTCTATGACCTCTGTACCCTTTGTACCTTCTATATACTCTAAATCCAGCATAGTTTGCCTACTGTTACCACTATTATTGTGCAAAATAAAAGAAACAGGTGTATTAGCATTTACTTCTAAAAATGTACTAAAGTATTTATGCTCTCCTATTTCTTTAATAGTGCTTTTATTTATTATTTTATTTTTATCTATTATTAAGTCCCATCTATCTTCTTTTTTCCAACCCGTCTGATTAAAATGTATCCCTGTTAAAAATACATCCTTATCAAATTTAAATTCTGCCTTGTTTTCTTTAGTTATCGGTGGAATATCTAATAATCTACCTTCTATTTTTGGCTTCCCCTCATGTTTGTATAACACAAGATTTTCTATCTTATTTTTTAATCCTTCATATTTTACGCTAGGTAGTAATTCTTTTATATCCTCTAATAGTGCTTCTATATTGTTTGTATCTAACTGCGGGTATTTATCTCTTAACTCATCATCTATTAATTCAAGCAATCTCTTTTTTAATTCATCTGTAAGCTCTTCAAAGTTTACAATATATTTAGGCAAACTCATTTTAGGAATCCTCCAATATATTAAAATCTACCCATAATACTTTGCTAGAGCCACTGTCATTATTAAATACAAATTTAATTATCTGTCCTGCATCTATAGGATAAAACACATTAAAATATTTATGTTCTCCATATTCTTTTGTCCTCACTTTATCAAATAGCTTTTCTCCTCCAATAACTAAATCCCATGAATCCTGTAAATTCCATGTGCTTAAAGAATAAGTTATTCCTGTAACTCTGGCTTTTTTAGGTGCTGTAAACTTTATAATATGTTGTCCTAATACTGCTGGAATCTCTAACATTTCACCATATATTTTCTGTGTACCACTTATACCTAAATTACCAGCTAACCCATCTAATTTAATACCTAAAGCGTTGAGTGCATTAATTAAATCATTATAATCAACGTCTTGTATCTTATCCTTTATTTCATTTAATAGCTTTTCCATATCTTTAGTAGAGAAAGTTATATCACCTATATCTACACTTATACCATTCTGTAAGTAATCCTTAATTAAATCGGAAAGCTCATCAAAATTTACTACATAACTAGGCAAGCCCATAGTATCACCTACCTTTATACATATTCTATTGTTTCTACTTTGTTATCTATATTCTTAAATAATTCTAATATCTTAAAACTTCCATCTGGGTAAGTTGTTTTTATTCTATATACCTTACCTTCTCTATTTCTTATCAATTCTTCTTCCCATTGTAGTTCTGTGTTTTCTGCATATATACATTTAATTACTTTTTTATTTTCATTTCTAACAAGTCGGCAAGGGTATTCAGGTAATTCACCTTTATATTCTTCATCCCCATCCATATATATTTTGTTTCTTAAATCACGTTTTCTTAATTCTTGGTCAATAATATACCTAACAGGTTTTCTAAAATCATTCTGCCTCACATTATTCACCTTCTTTTATAGTGTAATTCCCTGTAGAAAGTTGTGCTATATTAGTATTCTCTCTCATCCCATCTAAGACTATTTGGTCTATGTAGTTCCCATCACTTGTTAGTTCTGTTCTTATCCCTGTTACCATATAGTGTCCTAGAATATTATCTAATTTTAATCTTACTATTTGTCCTAAATCCAAATCTGCATTTCCTTTAGTCCCTACTACGTCTAAATTAGTATTCTCTCTCCAACTATCTAATAAAAATCTATTAGCTACTATTTGTCTTTTATCTAAAGTATCACTTAAAGGGCTATCCACTTCTTTAAATCTCTTTTCTCCACCTAAATATTCAATCATTTTCGGCTCTTCAAATATTGTGTAATTTTTCACATCATATCTTACTAATACCCTATTATACAAAGTCTCTGTATTTCTTTTACCACTTGCGCTACTTATTTTTATAAAGTTATCATAATACCAATTATAGTTTATATTATTTTCTACATCACTTGCCTTATATGATGGGTAGAGCTTTTCAACTTTGAAAGTTCCGTCTTTTAATATTCTTGCTCTAGCTTCTAAAGTTGCTAATGCTTCATCTATTACATCACTTATTTGTGTATCATACTGTATTTTTAGATTTTTAACTATATAATCTTTAGTTGCATCTATATCTATTACAACATCATCAATTCCTGCTCTATGTGCTAAATCTATTATCATATTACTTGCCTTTATATTCTTATAAATTATATAAGGTTGTCCATCATCAATAGCTTTAAGTAGCTTTACATTCATATCACTGCAAGATATTTCAATAGTTTTATTATCTTCATTAATGCTGTAATTTTTAATTATTCCTGTAAATTGTATCTTATTATCTATATAGATTTTAACGGTATTATAGTTATCTATAATACCTCCACTACTACCAAAATTGAATAAATCTATATTATTACCATTATCTATAGCCACATTGGCAGTTGCGGTCTGCATACTTAATCTTCTATCTATAGATAAAGATAATACAGTTCTTTTAAATTCTGTTTTTTCTCCTGTATTCTTTTTATATATTTCAACTCTATAATCCATTATCATTACCTGCTTTCCAACCAGTAATGTCACATGGACATAGCAATTCGCAACTCATATAATAAATATCTCCCTCAATAGGTGTGTCTATATCAAAATTATTTTGAAAATATCCTCTATATTCTGTTCCAAATTCATCAATAAATATAAATCTTTCATTATATTTCCTTCTAAACTCTTTAAATTTATTAATCTGTTCTGGTGTATGAGTTTCAAAGGCTACACTAAATCTAATCAAGGTATCGCTTTTTATAGGTTTCTGGAATACTGTATACCCTGTTAAACTTTTGTTTCCTTTTCTTTTTTGAGTAGGAACAGGTGGCTTATAATTAGTTATCATAGCCCCTGTATTAACATTATTATCATATTTAAGTTGTAAATTAAAATTCAACTAAGCCACCCCCTAATTTCTTATTGCATCTTGCATGAATAAATCCACCATACTATTCTTTAATGCTACTTCAGACATTCCTTTTAATTCTTGTGTTAATTGTTCTGTTCCCTTTGCTCCTGTATCGGCTATACTTACGTGCATAGTTATGTTAGGATTGAAGTTTAATTGTTTATTACTGCTATTGCTTATATTGCTTAACCCATAACTGCCACCATAAGCACCACTTAGAGCAAAATTATTAAGTCCTTGTAACTCTGGTCTAACATTGCCTAATCCTTTAATTTTACTTGCTAAACCTTTAAATTTGTTATCTATAGCACCTTCTTGTCCATCTATACCTTCTATAAGTCCTTCTCCTATAAATGCACCGTATTCTAAAAAAACTCTTGATGGCGAATTTATTCCAAGTAACTTTTTAAAGCCATTTTTTACACTACCTGCTATATTTCCTATTGTATCTGTTACAGAACCTATCATGGATTTAAGTCCACCTATAAGTCCGCCTACTATGTTTTTACCAAACTCAAAGAATTTTTTGGGAATACTTATAAATACTGTTCTTAAAAACTCTATTGTTCCTTTAACCCAGTATTCTATTATAGTCTTTATTCCACCCCAAATCTTATCTGCACTTTCCTTAAATTTTTCCCAATGTTTTATAACTTGGAATACTATTAATCCTATTCCTGCTATAGCTCCTACTATTAACAAAGTATGTGGTGTTATTAATCCAGGTAATTTAGCAAATATTTTAACTGCACTTCCAAGTTTACTAAATACCCCTATCACACTTCCTACAGTTTTAACCAACTTACCTAAAACTAAAAATACTGGACTCAGCAATGCAATGCTACCTATTATTATTCCTATAGCACTCTTAACTGGCTGTGGTAAATTGTTAAAAGCATTTACTAAATTAGTTACAAACTGGACTACTTCATTTAAAATTGGTAATACAGATTGTGCCAAAGATATTTGCAATTCTTCAAATGCTGATTTAAGAGTAGTTAGTTGTCCTTTTAAGTTATTCTGCATAGTATCAGCCATCTTTTTAGCTGCACCTTCACTCTTATTTAAGTTATCATAAAGCTTACTATAATCAGCATCAGAAGCATTTATAACAGATAACATTCCACTCATAGCTTCTTTACCAAATATTATAGCTGCTGATTGTGCTTTTTCGGCATCAGTTAATTTGCTAAATCTCTCTCTAAGTTCATCATACAATACCTTTCCTTCTTTAACCTTTCCATTGGAATCAATTAAAGAAATGCCTAACCTTTCCATTTCATCTTTCATATTTTTAGAAGGATTAGCTAAGTTTGTTAAAGAACTTCTTAAGGCAGTACCGGCGGCACTTCCCTTAATCCCAGCATTAGCCATCAAACCTAAAGCAAAACTTGTATCCTTAGCAGAAATACCAAGAGCACCTGCTACTGGTGCTACATATTTAAATGATTCACCAAGCATACTAACATTAGTATTACTGTTACTTGAAGCACTTGCTAATAGGTCTGCGAAGTATGCACTATCTTTAGCTTTTAATCCAAAAGCAGTAAGTGCATCTGTTACAATATCACTTGTAGTTCCAAGCTCCTCTCCCGAAGCTGCCGCAAGATCAAGTATCCCCGGTAACCCATCTAACATATCGTTAGTTTTCCAACCAGCCATCAATTGTTATGCATAGGCTCTTTATCCTATACTCTCCGAGTTTCCAACGGAGTATCGGACTATCTCTTTACCTTCACCATTATGTGTTAAGGTAGAACGCACTCGTGGATATTTCACCATTTCTTATGAATTAGGTTATTCTATCTAGTCTCTACACCTTCAAAGAAGTTTCCTTCTAAGCTTGGCTCGGGATTAGCATAGTTTACTTTGATTGTTTTATACATAATAAAAGCACCCCATTAATTAAGGTGCTTAATGTTTATTTAAGAATTTTTCTAATTGTTCTTTATTGTTATTTGTATATCCATAAGTATCATGGAATTCTTTATGACATTTATCACATAGAGTTATTCCATTATTTACTTCGAGTCTTAATTCTTCATGTTCCATATAATTATATATATGATGTGCATTAAGGTTATGCCCTCTATTATCTCCACAGCATTTACAAATGTACTCGTCTCTAGAATATACTAAATCACGCCATTTATAATACTCCGGGTAATGTCTTTGTAATATTCTGTCCTTATCAGTTAAACTAGGATTCCATGCTGGACTATTTTCTCCAGAATAATATTTCCCCCAACCTTTGTTTTTACATTCTATAGAACAATATATCCTTTCTGATTTATTTAGTCTTGATTTCCATATTTTAAACTTTTTATCACAATAAGCACATTTAACTTCTACTTCCTGTGTTCTTTCTTTTATTCTATTATACTCCAAATAACATTCTTGCGAACAAAATACATGTTTCCCTCTATTTTGTCCAGGAGTCCTTTTAAATAATTTACTACACCATTCACATATATAAGTTTTATGATTATAAAAGGAATTATTTTCACCTGTAAAATATTCGCCTATGTTTTCTTTATAACACTCATTACTGCAAAATATATATTTTTGAGTTTTTAATCGATATGGTATTACAAATATCAGTTTGCCACAACCATTACAATTATGTTTAATTCTATTGTAATTTGGATTGTTTTTTTCCTTCATTAACTCTTTTAAATGCTCTGTTCTACATTTCTGATTACAATAATACTTGTCTTGTTTTCCTTCTTTACTTCTAACAATTTCAATTTTTTTATCACAATAAGAACATTTGGTTACTACTCTATTTTTATGTGCTATACTTTGACATTCTTTACTACAATACTTGGTGCTTTTTTTTATATTTTCAAACTCTTTTCCACATAATTTACATATATTTTTATGCTTTTTTCTAGCATTCTTTCTACATTTTTTACACTTACTTTCATAACCATCTTTATAGCTTTTATCTCTATTGAAATTAGAGATATCTGTTGTTTCGCCACATATTTTACAAGTTTTTTGCATAACCAATACCCCTCCATACGTATTTATTATATTATTTACATCTAAAACAATCAAATTAAACCTTAGCCTTCCCCGAATTCACGTTCTGTTTTATGCTACCAATTTCTTAGTAACCGACCATTTTTGCATAGCCATATACTCTAAGCCTTCTCCTGCTTCTTTTGCAGAAAATTTAGTAGCAGCTCCCATCTTCCTAGATAAATCGCTTAGTTTAACCATCTCTTCTCCATTAGCGTTAGAAATGGCTTGTACTTTAGACATCTGTTCTTCAAATCCCATGGCAGTATTAGTTGCCATAGTTAAAAATCCACCTGCTGCAATACTCGGTTTAGTCATAGCTTTACCCGTATTTGTTAGTGCATTGCCTAAACTTTTAACTCTATCCTCTGCTCCACCTGTGCCAGTAGCAAATGCCTTTAAATCTTCCCCTGCACTCTTTATCCCGTTCTTAAATCCACTTTTATCTAATGTTAAATAAGCAATAGCCGTTCCTACTGCAATTGCCATATATTCTCACCTCCCCATTTTAGGGAATAAAAAATGGTTGAACACTAATTTTTGTTATTAGTATTCAACCACTCTATTACATCACTATTATTTGTTTTATTTATCTTTTCGTTATCCATAAACTTAGGTTCTCTAGCATTCTCTTTCAACATTTCATTTAGTATGTAAGTACATGCTTCATCAAAGCAAAATGCTTCATAATCATTTGTTAGCCCTATAACCTCACTCGGTCTTATCTTATACTGTTTCCCCATCACTATCACACTTAGTATCCTCTGGCTTTTTACGAAAGGATTCTAATTCTTGTACCCCCTGTTGTGTGTAATTAAATAAAGCTACTATCTGTTCATCTGTTAATTCTAATCCTACACTCTCTAATTCTTTAATAGAAGGCTCAACTAAAGCATTTTCTGCCATTATAAACATAACATTAGTTAGTTGTGCTAAATCTACATTCCCTTTACTAGCTTGTTTACCATAAAATAATTCTTCGGCAGCACTTAATAATTTATTAGGAATAATTCCTTTTCTAACTAAATTTAAAAGAGATACTCTCTTAACTTTTACATTAAAAGGTATCTCTGGTTTAAATCTTGGTAGTTCTATCACATCATATTCTGCCATCTGCTTTAATTGTTCTAAACTTATTACTTCCATCTATATTCCTCCTAATTATTTAATTTTTATAGTTTTAAATTCTGTACTTAATGCAGTAGTTTTCCCACTAGTATCTAACTTATTAACTGCCTTTGCTTCTGCAATATAAACCGTGTCTATTGTTAAACTTGTGGGTACAAATGTTACTATTTTTTTAGTAGTATCTATTGTTATACTACCTTGCACTACAGAATTATCAGATTTTCTTTTTATAGTAAAGTTATCCTTAGTAACATCATCTTGGTTAATTTGCTCTTTAAAAGTCCAAATTACTCTATTAGTTATTGCCACACCTACATCTGTATTGCTATCTTCTACTTTGTCCCCTTCTACTCCTATATCTTCCAATGGTATTTCTGGTGTTTCTGGTGTAGGTTCTAAAGAATTTATAAATTCTATCTCTACAGGAGTTTCACCTCTAAATGGAATAGATTCAGCTTCAAACTCTGGAACAATAAATTCTCCATCTTTAATAGAAAATTTAGGTACTTTACCTTTACAATGCTTCCATGTAAATTTTGTATACCCTGTAGTCCTAGAATAATCCTTTTCCTCGGTTATAACTTCTAAAGTAAATAAAGGTTTGTCTACAACTTGCCCTGCTGGAATACTTACATACTTATTACCTTCCATATGTCCACCGTCTACAATTTCCATTACTTTTATATTAAATGTATTATCTTTTAATTTAAGTTTGTAGCCTATAACAATATCCTCTGTTTCATTAACTGCTAATATTCTATTTTTTACTCTTAATATATCTCTTTTACCCTCATTCAAAATTGGCTCTACATCAACTTCGGATGCAGTATCTGCTATATCGAATCTTTCATTGGTTTTTTCATTTTCTATATAGCATTTAACAACGTTAACTAAAGTTTTACCTTCCATATTATTACCTCACTTTCATTATTTAAATTTATGGAATATTTGATACTCCATACTTTGTCCATATGCCTGTATTTCTTCAAAGAATAAAACAGGACTTCGGTTTCCTGTTGGTCTTAAAAAATCTATTTTATCTAATGCAGTTTTAACGTTGTCCACAAAAAATTCTAATTGACTGCATTGGTCTTTTGGATAATAACAAAATATTTGTACTAAATTATATCCTGCTACATTCCCAGCCATAGCAAATTGTCCATTTTCTTTGATTACTACATAAGGTTTAATACATTTATCACGCTTTTGTTCTGGAGCATATACGTCAAACCCTTTACTTTTAAGGTTCAAATAAATTTCTTGATAATGTGTTTGTGGCTCTACATTATTTGGTAATCCATCATTTTTATATTTTAAAGTAGCCATTTCTTTACCTGTCTTCATAACTTAAACCCTTGCAATATCTCTTTAGATAGAGCATCTATTGTAGGCTTTAAAATAGCATACTGTCCATCATTCTTATACTCTAAATACGTACTATATTCCATATTTCCACTAATATAAATATCTACCTTATCGCTTCCACTCCACTCTTTGCCACCTTTAAGGGTACGCCTAGCCCGTCCAGTTATATTCTGCCAAGGTGCATTCTTTTTTGCATATGCTTCAAGTTTCATACCGCTTTTATCTGCATATTTATCAATTTCACCTGTAGTATCTATTTCTAATTTTGATAATCCTTCCACTACATCTTCAAAATTTATTTTAAAATCCATACACCATCACACCCTCTCTAAAGTAAAATCTAAATAAATACCCAGTACATTTTGTATATTAATTATTCTGTATTTTACATTATCTAAACAAAAATAATCATCTTTTTTAACTTTTTTACTATCTTCTGTAATAATTACACTTAGCATTTCATTATAATTCTTGTTTATTGCTCCTGCATCACTGTAATTTATACTAATTAGATTTTTACCTAGACTATAATAACCTTCTATTGTACTAACATATAAATCATCTACTTTTTCCTTATATTCATTTAGTCCACTTCTAAATATTTTTATTTCTTGCATGTGTTCCTTAAAAGAATTGTATACTTCTCTTGCTACTTTAGTTTTATTCATTTAGATCACCTGCAACCTTCTATATTTATTTAAAGATTTATAAATGTTAGTTGGATAATCTGTATTAAATTCTATATCAACATCTTTTATTTTCCTTCTTTTACTCCCTGCGTCTGTAAGATTATATTCAATCATTTTTGTCATTGCTAATTCTAAACCTATAGGTATTTCTTCTTCTTGTTTCAAATGTATATAATCCCTTACAAAATGCTCTATGTTAGGTATAATGGTTTCTATATAATTATTTAGATTTTCGTCCTCTATTTGTAATAGTGTTTTTACTTTCTGTAGGTTTAACATTCTCCACCACCTCTTTTTCAACCTTATCTCTTTCTTTAAATCCTTGTTCTTTATAAATTACTTCATATGCCTTATCTGTAGCATATATTTCTCTTTTACCATTTGTATATTTTTTCAAGTTAATCACCTTCCTATATAAAAGAGGGGCTTGTATTACCCCTCTAAATATTAAATATTATTATTCCCCTACTTTTGGAGTTAATAAAGCAAATGCTTCGTCCTTGATTGGTAAAAATCCTAATCTCATTGTTGCTTTAATTGCCACCATATCATTTTCTGCTAAAGATAATGGTTTGCCATCGGACATTGTTACAGTATGTAATGTAGCTTCTTTTAATATTTCATACTGAATGCCTTCTCTAATACCAACTAGAGAATAATTAAAGTTACCTGCTATTAATTCAGCTTTAGTTTTATCAAATGCATTATTTCTGCTAAACTCTATAGGATTAGAATACAATTCGTTCTGGTTTACTCCTGGAACAAACAGTGCATTTCCATTAGCATCTCTTAATTTTCTTAAAGAATTTTTAAGTCCATAATGTGCTACAAATCCGTTTATGTCTTCACCCTCTGCTTCAACTAGAGCCATAGTGTCGGAAACATCTAAATCTAAAGATTTATTAGTACCTAATACTACTTTATTTCCTGCTGTATTAGCAACTTCAAAAATATTTTTAGTAAATGGAGAATTAGTGCCGAATAAACATGCTCCATCTATAGCTTTATAAAAAGCTTCTGCAATGGTTGGTTTTAATTCTTCGAACACATTTATAGTTGTGTCATTAAGTTTTTCCCTTGTTACAGGTATAATTACTGCTAACTTCTTAGCTTCCATCTCTGGAAAAATCCATTCTGCTTTAGAGGTTTTAATTCTTTCTGTTTCTCCAACCCAATAAGCACCTGCACCTTCTGTCATTATGCTAAATTTCTTTTTTTCACTCGTCATTGGTTCAACTTTAGAAAGCCTCAAAACAGAACTTCCTCTTGCCACATCTTTCATTATTCCTTGTGCTTGTTCTGTTGGAACAAATCCTTGTAAATTATCCTTTAAAAATGTTGTATCTGCCATATATATCTACCATCCTTTTTATTAATTTTATTTTGATAATTTATTCTTTAACGTCTGCAAATCTCGAAAAAAGACAATAAAAAAGACCATATAGGTCTATCTTGCCACTTGGTTTTCTTTTATTACATTTATAAAATCACTTGTGTTATTATTAATTGTTTTACCCACATTTCCTGCTTTTGGTGTATTACCTTTTAGCTTATCATTAACTGCTTTTTTAATAGCATTTTGCCACTGCACTTCAAATTCTTTAATATTATTTATACAAGTTTCAGCATCATTACCTAGTAGGTATTTACTAAATTCTACTGGTAAATTTTTAGTACCCAATTCCTTTATAACCTGTAATTCTAACTTTTCTCTCTGATACTGCTTTCTTTCTTCCTCAAACTTTTGTTTTTCTTTTTCAAATTCAGCTTTAGTACGTTCCTCAGCACTCATCTTTGCAAGTCTTTCAGCTTCTACTTTTTCATCTTCTGCTTTTTGCAATGCTCTAGTTAATCTTTTTTCTATTATTTTGTCTAATTCTTCCTGTGTAAATGTTTTTTCTATTGCTTCCTCTGTTGCAATAGAATTAGTAGTTTCTTTATTAGAATCTACTGCACTAGATTCTTGTTGTTTAGTATTTAAATTCGTATTATCTTCCATAAAATTACCTCCTAAGTTTTAAGTCTATGTAGAATATTTATTTGTCCATATTTATTTAAAGTCTAATAAGTAAAAGACTATATTATAGGTATCCAACAACATCTACAATTTGGGTGATTTGGGTTCATAGTTTCTTTACCTAAAGTAAATTCTTGTCCATGTAATGCTCCACAGATAGAACAAGTTCTCTCATCTTCACTAGCCCACCACATTACCGTTTCTACCATTTCACTTTTTGTATACCTATCTATACAAGCAGTATTTACAATATGTGCTGCCTCTGTACGAATTAAACGTAAAGATTCATATGCTCCACTATCCATTTTACTTTTTATTTCTTTACTTAAAGTAACTAAACTAGCACCCTGTACCAATCCTCTTGTTAGAGTTTCATTTAATTCATTTATTAACTTATCTTTATTATTCCATATTCTACTAGAGTAATCTGCACCACTCCAAGGATAACTTAATACTTTGTCTATCGTAGCTCTATCAACCTTATTAAAATTAATCCCTATGTGTTTTTCGAATTCTTTAATAACTCTATTAGATGCTTCAATGTAATTATTTTCTAAAGATTCATCGAAAAATTTTTGTTCTATATTCCCTAAATCTTTAATTATATTTTCTATCTGTTTCTCTACTTTTTTAAGTCTATTATATTTGTAGCCTTCAGATAAAGAAGGATTGTCCCCCATTCTAATATATAAATCTGCGATTTCTAACTTAACATCTTTAAGTGCTTTTTTATATCCTTGCAATAAAGTTATGTTTTTCTTTTCCTGTGCATTATAAATATCTCTCATAACTCTACTTATTCTTTGTTCCCAATATTTTTTATTATTCATTTAGATCACTTCTATCTTCAGGAATCAAATCTAAATCTAGCGTCTTATTCTCAGCTTCTATTTGTTCCATTTCTTTATCTACATCGTCAATCCCAATATATCCTGCTATATAATTAAGTAGAGTTTTTCTACTCGTTACACCTGCTAATTTTATAGCTGCATCTGCAAGTTCTACGTTGTTTATAGGTAAATTTCTATTAAATTTAATCTCTATATCTTCCCAATTATAATTAGCACCTTTAAGATTTAATATGCTAGTTATTAGTCTAATTCTAGTTTGTAATGCCTTCTTAAACTTTCTTTCCTTAGACACGATTAGCTGTTCGGTATTAAAGAATTTTTGCTTAATAGCTGAACCACTAAGGTTAGCAGGTAGCTCTTGAGATAAATCTGGAACATAGCTTACTTTATGTATATCTTCTTTTAAATTTTTCAAGTGATTCTGTATTACAGAATCATTGATTTCTTTGGTCATAAATTCAGCTTTTGCGTCACTATCTAATAGTAATACCCTGTTTTCTTTCATTTTAGCTATATCTTCATCTTTTGTTCTTTCTAATCCTATTAATTTTAAATAACAATCTCTAAAATAAGATAATTCATTGGATAAGTCACTTCCAGTAAGGTTTAAATTATTTTGCAAAGAGATTATCTTTTCAAAATCGCCTAATCTATAAATATTATTATAGTATTCAATTATTGGCACTTCTTTAAAGTAATGTTCTTTACTATCTACTAAAGTTAGATTATTGTTATCCATTGTATAATAGAATGCATTTGTTTTAGTATAAACTTCTACATTAGTTATATCTTTATCTTCTATATAATTATGTGCATTGTAGTATCTAATAGCCATAGATGGTTTCGCTTCTATTGTAGTATCATAAATCATAACAACTTCATCAGTATCCAATACATCAAAGCGAATGTTATTATCTTCATCAATATAGACCATTTCGAACCCTGTGCCTTTTATACTTTGTTTTCTTGCTAATTCTATATTTACTTCCTGCTCATCATTTAAATTAAATATCCTTTTTAAAGTTTCTAAATACTCTTTATTAGAACTAGAATAGATTACAGGAGAACCCATAAAAAAACCAATTAATGTATCTGTTATATAAGAACAATAATTGGTTACTAGTTTATTATTTGGTTTATCCAACTCCAAAATTCTATTTTCTATCTCTTGTTTGCCTATATAATAATTTTCTAATCTTTGCAATCTAGGTAATTCTTGTTTATGTATATTGATTATTTTAGTAATCAACTCTTTTTGCACATGTGCACTATCTACATCTATGCAAATTTTCATCTTATCACCCTCTTTCTATTTCTTTCTATAATCCTAATTTACTATCACTCATTGTCCTTAATCTGCCACGTTTTTGTAAACACTCGCAAGCATATCTAAGTGCATCCAACGCATGGTTATATGTATCTATAGGCTTATTTATATACTCTTTGGTTTCTCTATCTTTCTGCCAACTATAATTCTTTAATTCTTCTATTATATTTTCACATTTTGGATGTATTATTATGTTATATTGCTGGATTAACTGTATCCCATTAAGAATACTATCTCTGCCTTTTCTAGCTGGTTTAATTCTAGTAATACCTTCTTTTCTTATTTCTTCAATAGATTTTTGTTCTGCGCTATCTGCTATAATTATTTCTTTAGCATAACCTTTTTTCTTAATTTCTTCTGCTATTTCATTATTAAGCAATCCTTTTTTATAGAATTCATCGAAAATATAAATCTCTTTTTTATCCTCTAATACTATTAAAGCTACAAACGCAGAAGGGTCATTAATGTAACCAAAATCAAGTCCAAATAAGGCTTTAGAATTAGCATTATTTTTAATTATTTCTTTATAATCAAATTCTTTATCCCTCCAATTGGTATAAACTAATTTATCTAAACTAGCAAATTCTCCAAGTGCATAAATTCTGTAATGAACAGGGTCTTTATCTTTCATCTCTTCAAGAGATTCTATATAATCTTGTGGAAGAAATTTATTATCTTTATACGTAGTTTTTAAAACCATTGTATTTTCTTTGTTGTATCCATTTTCAAACCACATTTTATATACCCACTTTGACTTGGAAACTGGATTAAACATAACATGGATTTGGTTGTATGGATTTTTAGACCTTAACCTTAAATTCAGCTGACTAAAATCCTGCATATCTATTTCTGTACATTCTTCAACAACGATGTCATCGACACCTGATATAGATTTAATTTTCTCGCTATCATCCAACCCTTTGAATAGAAATTGACTTCCATTGGGTAGTGTAATAGTTAATAATGTTTCTCTTATTTCACATTTATTATATAATTTCCAATCAGCTAAAACTGTTTTAAATTCTGCAAATATAGAATCTCTTAGTGTATTACCAGTTTTTCGAACTACCAAACATTTTCTATTAGAAAATGTAAGATATTTATATATCATTTTCTGTACTACAAACTTAGATTTACCAGATTCAAGAACCAGCACCTCCATAATAAACATTAAACCTTGTGCTGTAGTTTTGTAACTGTGGTAAATATATTTCATTAAAGATTTTCTTAGATATTTTTATATTTAATGGTGCTGACATTATTAACCACCCCCCTTTTATAAAAAATAAAAAATAAATATTTTTATATGGTGTAATCCACCTATGACTCAGTACTGAAGTACCCCCACCCTATAAAATCGCATAAAAAAAGTAGCCATTATTGGCTACAAATTTAAACCATCATATAAATCATTTATCTCTTCTTGTTCTATGCCTATATACCTAAGTGTAACAGCTTGGCTACTATGGTTTAACATTTTTTGTAACATAGGAAGTATCATTGGATTACTACTATTATTAATGTATGTATGATATGCCCATGTCTTTCTTAATGTATGTGTTCCATAGTTACCTTTAATCCCTAATTCTCTCATCATGCTCTTTATAATCTTATGTGTACTATCTACCCTTAATGGTTCATTACCTTTTCTACTACTAAATAAGTAATCATTTAGATTATATTCAATATTACTTAAATAAAGTGTTATTGATTCTTTAGCACTATTATTTAATTTAAATGTTCTTACCTTATTAGTTTTTTCTTCATTGATAGTAATTTTATCTTTAAATGTTTTATCTATATGCATAATATCGGATATTTTTAATTGTAATAAGTCTCCTACTCTAAGACCTACATTAATTCCTACTACAAACAGCATATAATCTCTTTTATTAGTTTTGCCTAGTAGATATTGTTTTATTTTCTTAATGTCCTTAATATTTTTTATAGGTTCTACAGTTTCTGCTTTTGCTATTCCATCACTTTTTAATCTTGCCATAATAAAATCCCCCTCTTTTAATACCAACTTTCTACCATGATATTATCATTAGTTGGTATTCATTTCAAGAGGTTTTATATTTTTCTTCTTTAAAATCACTTTAACATTAGTAATATCAAGGCTTAATGTCATTTTATCCAATACCAACTTTTTCAATTAGTTGGTATTGACATTATAATAAAGATTAATCTACTATTCATCTTCCAATGTTATATTAATATTATTATCATTAACTGTAATCTCTTTCTTCTCAATTAGCATTTGTTTGTACTTAGCTAATAGTTCAGAAGCTTTAATCCTATCGGAATATCTTGCATCCTTATCAAACGCCATCGTTTTTATATTTGCCACTATTTCTCCTACAGTTACATCTATATTATCTCTATATTCGTCTAATAAATCATTTATATACTTCTTAACGTTAGCATTTGTTAGTAATTTACTAGCATTAACCTTACAAGTATTATCATCTAATTCTTCACCATAAGCTCTTTTATAAGCCTGTAGTCCATTTAAATCTTTTAAATATTCAATACAAAATAATCTTTGTTTATCATTTAATTTACTATTAATTTCATCTTTTATAACTCTACTCGCCATATCTCTCACCCACTTTCTACGAAATAAAAAACACCTACTAAAAAGTAAGTGTTTCTAAATTCCCATATTAGCTTTAACCATTTCAGCTACTGCTTTTGCACCAAAGTCTTTAAGCTGTTCTATTCCCCATTCTCCTGATTTTGCTATAATATATTTTACCTTATCTAACCCACTTAATGTTTTATCTATACCTAGTTTCTGTTCAACATAATCTATACCATAAGATGAAATCAACATATCACCAAATCCAAAATATTGAACCTCGCCGTCACCCCATAAAAATTCTATGTTTTGAATTAGTCCTTCGTTTTCTAGCTTTCTCAAAGCCATAACAAATACCTCTTCATCTAATTCTAAGTTTTCCCCAGTTATTGTTTCTTCCATATTAGGTATGTCTTTTTGATACTCAGTATAGATTGCAACAAGAACTCTTTGTTTAGCATCTAATTTCACTTCTATTCTCATCCTCTCATAAAGTCGTACATATAATTATAACACTAGACTTGCAATAAAATTATGTCTTTATTAATTACTTAATACCAATATATCTCTTAATACTTTTTATATCTTGAGTTATGTCATCAAGTTTTGCTTTCATATCATCTTCATTAGTAGCAGCTATTTCTTTTAAATATTCCTGTTTACTCTCTAATTCTTCTTTTATAACATCCTGCAAAATATTTAAGCATAAGGCATAAAACCCTCTATTAATTGTGTCCCTAATTTTAGAGCGACTCTCAAATATTAGAAAATATGTTATAGCTCCTGTAAAAACTAATACTAACCTAGTAAATATCTTATAATAAGCATATCCATCTTCTCCAGATATTTTTGATAAACTCCCTGCAACCATAGAAATAATAAGAGTTAATATAATAGTTATAAAAATATCGAAATTGATTTTCATAAAATTATATTCATTTATTCTATCATTCAACAATAGTTCTTCTACTTTTCTCTGTTTTAAATCCATATCATTATATTTTTCAAAAATCATATCTATTAGTTTGTTATAATTAATTTTTTCAAATGTTGGTTTTTCATCATTAAACCATTCACTAAACATTTTACAATATTTATCAAACTTATATTTTTGAACGTCTAATAATCTAAATTTCATACTACCACTCCTGCCATTTATTTTGTGCAATTTTATCCATATTCGACAGGAGTTTCAAATTTCCTTCTAAAATTATCTATTTGTGTAAAATAATATAAAGTGCCCAACATGGATGCCTTTAAATAAGCTATTATATTAGTTCAATTTCTATAGATTTTAAATCACTTAGCTTTATTGTTCTTTCCTTATCCTTATCATAAGTAATTGTCACTTATTTCTCTAAATTAAGTTGATCATTTATTAACTTTTCTTTACAAAATTCTGATAAATTATTCAATACCCTACTATCTAAAGTATTTTGAATTATCTTTTCTCCATTTTTTAAATGTAAAACAATACCCACTCCCATTCCCCCTAAACATTAAATATATTTCCCTTTATATCCAATATTCTACAAGTATTCTCAAATTCCTCTATTTACTTGCTCAAATCCTTATCTTTAAGACGCCTTAGTTTCCTATTAGCCAACTCTAGTTCTAATTTAGCAATCTCAATATCTTTAATGCAAGTCATCTTAACACACCCTTTCTAATTTCCTTTTATATTCTATAATATTACCCTTTAACGCCTTAATAATATATCTATATATAACCAATTTAGGTATAAGTCACTATCAATTTATTTCAAAATGATATATAATGATAGTAGAGATAGTAAGAAGGGAAAAAATTCCCCTCTACTCTATGGTGTTTCTTTCAGCGTCTTTTTTTACGTATGCGTTTACGTTTATTAAGACGCTTTTTCCTTTATAAAGTCTGGTTTTATAGGCTCTGTATGTATCCACTTGTATGTACCTATCGAACTAATATAATTACTTTTGATATTAATATCTTTGTAAAACTCTTCTATTTCTCTAGGTTTATATCCATTTAACTTTAACCATAAAATTTCAGCTATCATTTTTTCGCTATATTTTGCATTTGGATTTTTATTTCCTAAATTTGCTTTCCTTCGTTTGTGTGTAGTTAATCTATTTGGGCTGCTACTTGTTTTAGTAATTCTTTCTATTTTATTACATATAGTATCTTTATATAAATCTACATAAAATTGCTCTAAAACTTCCAATGCCGTCTGTATTGCTTTTCTCTCATCATCAGTACCGTTCAAATATGTAGTATTATTCTCGGAAAAATGCAACACTTCAAATATTAAATTCCCACAATTATATGTATGTTGTAGTACCTTTTTATTAGTGTCTTCATATAATCCTCTTTTAAAATTATATAGATGTGTTTGTAACCTATTATTCATCATGCCAGAGCCTACATAGAGTATTTTACCGTTTATATCTTTAAAACAGTAAATCCCCATTCCATAAATATTTCCTTTTACTTCTTTTAATAAATTTTTTATTGTTCAAATCCTTTCTTTTTCAGTACGTTTTAAGATTACGTACAACTTATTTAATTTTTTGCATATAAAAAAGCCTTAGATTATTTTTCTAAGACTTCATTTTATAAAATATATTATTTATTGCCAAAACTATATTGGGATAGGGGAAAGTCATGTTTTCGTACCTCAAACATTCCTTTACATTTCCCCTCCCAAACCCAACCCCATTGTATATATTTGTTCTTATATTTTTATAAATATATACCTTAATCATTTTTAAAGCGTTCACCTTTCAAATTATCCTTATATATAATTAGTGTAATATTTATATATAAGGATAATTTAAGAGGTGAACGGTTTAGATTTTACAAATTTAATTTAAACTCTCTAATTCTCCTTCAGAATACAAACCCATTTCAATTAATTCTTTAGCATCCATTTGATTTTGTAATTGTTGTTCTCTATATTCTTTTTTTATTTCATTTATCTTCCGCTCAATCTTTTCCCAATTAAGTTTTAATAAATTATCTATTATTAATTCACAATCGTTCAAATATGAAGAATCTAATCTAGCTTTATCTCCACTTTTCCATTGTGGGTTAGGCAGCCCCCAATAATCCCCTAATTCTTCTTTAACTTTATCAGCTGACTTTTTTAAATTTTTATATATTTTATTTCTAAATATCTTATTTACTTTAATATTCATTTGTTTAGTATCAATCTCTTCATATTTTTTATGAATTGTAATTTGATATCCTTTAAAAATCCTAGCACAATCTTTTATTCTTTCTTTAATAAGTTTGTCAAATTCAAAATAAAATCCTTTCATTGTTTTCTCTGAATAATAAATATTAGATATATCTTCCAGTCCCATTTTTTCTTTTAATTCTGCTTGAATTTGTTCAATTATTTTAAGTTCATCTTCATCAACCAATCTGGCTTCTTTTTTATCTTTATCATTCCAAAATTGTATTAGCCAATTATATTCATACTCAATATTACCCTCTTTAACCAATTTATCTAAATTATATTTTATTATTCCTTTATAATTATCCTTGCTTTTGTTAAAAACATGATAAACTGCTGCATTATTAATTAATCCTTCTTTTTTCATCAAATTGATAAAAATAGATTTATTATCTCTAGCACATAAATAATTATCTGTTATTAATCCGCATTTTTTCGCTAAATTATTATTTGTCGTGTAGAATATTCCATTTGAATTTTGTCCATATGCCCAATTAAAATAATTTTTTAATATAGGAATTATATATGGTGAATATTCTCCTGTATTATTTCCCCTAGAGCCTTCAGATTTACCTCTACCATCAACTTTTTCTTTAGGTTCTGAATATACTTCTTTAACTATAAATTTTTGTCCTTTGGGATTAGGTTTATAAAAATCAAAATACCTTTTCCAATCTTCAAATTGTAATTCCCTCGATTTCCCTCGACCTTTTTCTTCTACTTGTAGTAACTCACATAATTCCTTATATTTATATTCTTTTCCAATTTCCAAATTGATAACTTTCATCCAATTGATACCTCACCTCTGTTGCTATTTGCAATAAATTGCTTTTCTTAAATTAAATAATTCATTCATTGCTTTTCTAAATAGCTCTGTATCTTCAAACCCATAGATTGGTATACCTTTATCTCCAGTAAATTTATAGTATTTAAAGCCCATGAAATTTAATGCTTCTGCAAGTGTCCTTTTTTCAATGTTATAGTACTTTTTTCTTATTTCCATAATAAATTCCACACCTTTCAATCGTTAATTTTAATTCTGTAAACAAAAAACCTAAATTAGCATACTGATAGTTTCCGTGATATATAAAAGTTCCCAGACAGTTAAATACACTGAAGGTAATCAGTATACTAAATAAAATTCTAAAATTATTTATTTTATATTACCATATACAAGGAAGATATTAGTTCTTAAAAGCATTGGTATTACTGGGTTTACGGCATATGTTTTTTAAAAAACGTGAAAATTTAGGTTTAAAATATCTCTTGGGTTTTGTATATTTAGATGTTTCTTCCCTAATAGGAACTTAACAAACATTGTCTAAACCTAGTTATACCAATGGTTTAGATGGTATTTCTATTTCGTTATATTATGTAATTCTCTATATTTTCTTACTCTTATTTTTGTATTTTCTTTTTCAATTTCCTTAGCACATGAGGGACAGTATTTAGTCTTATTTGATTTAGACTTAATATAGCTTCCGCAATTCTCACATTTTTTTATATTATTTTTATCTCTTCATATACCGAAAATATCAGAAAACTCTTAAACCCTTTCATATCAATGCTTTAATTGGCTTTTCTAAATGGTAAAGTTTTTAGTTTTTTATTGTATTTCCTTACTCATACTGATAAATAAGTACCTTTTCGAGCATCTCTAATTTTTTTCATTCTTTTGCTTGCTTTTTCTCTATCTACTTCTTTAGCACATCTTTTATAATACTAATTCTCTTCATATACCGAAAAAACCAACAAATCTCTAATCCCAACAATACCAATGGTTTAGATGGTGTTTCTATTTTCTCGCTTTTAGCTTTTTCTTGTATTTTTTATCTGCTATTCTATCTTGTTCTTTTTTTATTTCCTTAGCACATGAGGGACAGTATTTAGTCTTATTTGATTTAGACTTAATATAGCTTCCGCATTTTTCACATTTCTTAGTGCCGATATTCTCTTACACTATAGGAAACGGCACAATTTTAAAAAAAATGCCTTTAAACGTAATCATATCAATGGTTTTCAGACTTATTACGTTTTCCTAAATTAGTTATTTTTATTGATTTTATTGTATTTCCTTACTCATACTGATAAATAAGTTTTGACGGTCGTTATCGCTTTTTATTATATTTTCTATTTTTTTGTTTTATGTATTACATAATACACAGGTGTAGTTGAGATAAAAAAACACCTCTAAATGCAGTTATATCAATGGTTATGGTAATTTTATATTTCGTTACATTATGATTTTTTATTGATTTTATAATACTTTTCATTTAGGTTTTATTTTATAATCGCTGCAACCTAGCATTATCAACGATTATATTACCATATACAAGGAAGATATTAGTTCCTAAAAGCATTGGTATTACTGGGTTTTAGAGGTATGTAAAATCAAAACTTGCCATTTTCATTATAATTCTCAATATAAAATTTATTTGGTAAATTTATAAAAATAAAAGCCCAAAATAAAATCAAGTCGGCTAGTAGCACTTTAGTGCGTACTAGGGATTTATTATACTCTTATTATATTTATTATACTCTTATTACGGCTTAATTGACCCCCATCCCAAAGGGGTGTAAAATAGCTATTAGCTTAACCTATCCCCCTTTACAAAAGGGTGTAAAAAAATAGCTTGTTTTTTGTGATTTAAAAACATTTAATAGCTTTAGTATATCATGTCTTTTCTTGCTCATCTGTAATATTTATTTATTTTGCCAAATCTTGTTGTTTTTTCAAACCCAAATTATTTTGGTTTGTTTTGCCAAATCTTGTTGATTTTTTAGACCCAAATTATTTTGGTCTAAACTTCTTTTTCCAGCACTCCCCTGCCTTATTCCATAAATTCTCTCTAATTCCTGAATACATTTAGCCATTTTCATAGGATTTACGTTACCTATTCCACGTTGCATAATGTTTGTACATATTAAATCTTCAAGTATCATATCTTCTCTTGGCAAACGGACATTTTGTCCTCTTGTTCTTCTGGTGGCATTTTAGCCCATATTTTATATGCTGTAGTTGCTTTTAAAGTGCCATTCTCAACTAGTGACTGTAATTCTGGTATAAGGTCATTAAGTTTTTTGTAGTTAATGAGTTGAGATTGGTCAACTCCTATCTGCTCTGCTAATTGTTTTTGCGTTAAGGAGTTTGAATTATTCAAAGTCCTCTGATTATTACCATGCTTTATCCCATAAATTCTCTCCAACTCTTTTATACATTTAGCCATTTTCATAGGATTTACATTGCCTATACCCCTTTGCATGATGTTTGTACATATTAAATCTTCCAATATCATATCTTCTCTTGGCAAACGGACATTTTATCCTCTTGTTCTTCTGGTGGCATTTTAGCCCATATTTTATATGCTGTAGTTGCTTTTAAAGTGCCATTCTCAACTAGTGACTGCAATTCTGGTATTAGGTCGTTGAGTTTTTTATAATCTTGAAGTTGCTGTTGACTAATATCTAATTGATTTGCTAAATCTTTTTGAGTCTTTCCATTAAGATTATCTGTATGGGAACTTCCTGCACCACCATGCTTTATTCCATAAATTCTTTCCAATTCCTGAATGCATTTAGCCATTTTCTATGAGTTGTTGTAACTCTGGAGATAATTGTTGAAGTTTTTTTAAACGTCTTATTGTTCTAGCATCTACACCTAATTCTTTAGCTATATCTTCTTGGGTTCGGACATTTTGTCCTAAGCTATATTGATTATTTCCTTGTCTCACTCCACATAATTTTTCATATTCACTGTAAATCTTGCCTTGTTTGACTGGATTATTTTTTAATCTACCAAAATTAGTTGCTAATAGTTTTTGAGTTTTTTTGTCATTGGAATTATTCAAATCACCAACATATTGATTAACACCTATTTGTTCTGATAATTGCTTTTGTGTTTTGCTTGTAGAATTATTCGGTAAGCTATTTTGATTGGAAACTGCGAAATTATTTCGTACCCCATCCGAATTATTCGGATTTGATTTTCTATCTCCTCTGCCAATTCTTCTTGAGTTTTATTTAATTCGGAAATTATTTCCGAATTTTTAAATTGATTGTTCCCAAGCGAAATTATTTCCATTGGATTTTCTAACTATTTAGCCAAATCTGATTGAATTTTTGCCACACCCAAATTATTTGGGTCATCCTCTTTATTCATAAACTGGTTATTGCCATTTCTTTAATACATTTTTTGAGTTTGGCTTATTTGCGTTTATCAATAACTCTATATTACCACCCTCTTCTACTAAAACTATGCCATCTTTAACTTGTACCATCCCTGTAGGAACATTACCAGCCCATGATGCATATCCTAAAAGACTCTTAAAATCTATTAGATTAACACTTTCCTCCCTAGCGAATTCTACATAATAATCCTTGTTTAATTTCGCGTAAATCATTTTTTATTCCTCCATCTAATTATTTTATTATTTTGTGTTCATAATAAGCTATTGCAAACTACACTTTTTAAATTTCTTTAGATTTTCTGCCGTAAGCTCTATAGAAAATTCTTTTGCGAATTTCATAAACTGCTGCAATGTTTTAATACTCATATCAGATTATCCCTCCAAATTACCTTTTTAATTAATTGCTATTCGTTATAATTTAACAATACACTCCATAGTTTAAAATGTCAATATTATTTATAAACTTTTTTAAATATTTTTATTCATATTTGAATACAACAAAACTATATGGTATAATCGATTCAGGAGGTGATTATTTGATTGATATAAAAAATGAAATAAAAAGCTATATTGCTTTATCTGGTTGGACATTGACAGATATAGTAAAGGCCATGAATGAAAAATACGGTACTGATACAACAACTCAAAATTTATCTAATAAGCTAACAAGAGGAACTATTAAGTATAGTGAATGTAAACAAATTGCTGAAATAATTGGATATGAAATTAAATGGAACAAAAAAGACTAAGCCTGAGAGTTTAGTCTTTTTTTGTTTAATTGTGTATTAAAATTTATTTTATTTCATATACTATTCTCAATAAAATAAATTATTTGGAGGAATTCATATGCGTGAAAAAACCTTAGATGATATAAAACTTGCTTACAAAAGATTGCCCTCAGATGCTAATGAAGAAACAGTAAAAATTAAGATAATACTTGAGTTTCTTAACCTTTTAAATTATAATTCTGATGATTTTAGTTATGAAGTTAACCCCAATAAAAAATATAAAGACAAAAGAGTTGATATAGGTATTAATATAAGGAATAAAGAAAAAGATACTTTTTATATTGAAATAAAAGGGAAAAATCTCGATTTATTTGAAGAAGATATTCGCCAGATTAACTCTTATTTACATGATAAAAATATTAGCTGGGGATTATTAACTAACGGAAATCATTATATTTTAGTAAATGACAAATTAGATACTCTCCCTGATCAAAAAATTGTACTTGAATATTTTTTAGTTAATATTCCTACTAATGTTTCTAAACGTAACAACAAATTAATGTATGAGTTTCTCACACTTGATTCATTATTTATAAAAAGAACTACTAATTATTATTTAAACTGGAAGGAATTTGATTTAGATGTTATTGATAAAAGCGGCATGTCTAATTCAAGCAAGCTTCAATATTGGAGTGCTTATAATATGTTCGTTAAATACTTGATATCATCATTTGATTCATATGATTTAAATTATTTTTCTATATCCAATTTCAAGAAATTCATAAATTATTTGAACAATAAAAAAGATGATAAACTAAAAAAAGATTCCGTTTTGTCTAAATATAATTATATACTTAAATTTGTAAATTACCTTGAAGATACGAGTAAGATTTCTTTAAATTCATTCAAAAATTTTGACATTAAAAATTATATAACAGAAATTGATTTAAAAAGAAAAAAGAAAACTAATGAATTATATTTGGAAAACATTCAAATTGAAGCAATGCTAAATAATTATAATGATAAGAGCAATTCTTCCAGAAATAAATTAATTTTTATACTTATCTTACTTGGATTTAAAATAAATGAAATAATAAACTTAAAAGAATCCGATATTAATTTCAAAAAGAATATAATTGAAGTCAATAAAAAAACTTATTTATTAACCGAACCCATGAAATGTTTAGTTAACAATATCATAAAAGAAAAAAAGAAGCTTAAAATAAAATGTAGTTATATTTTTTGCACAAAATATGATAGCAAATATGATAAACTTACTCGTTCCACATTTCATAATATAGTAAATAATAAATTTGATAATTTAAATTTGGAAGAAGATAAAAAAAAGCAACTCAATATGCAGTTTATAAGGCAGTCTATTATAAGAAAATTATATGAAAGTGGTTTTTCATTAGAAGAACTTAGTTATTTATTTGATTTGAATATTAGTTCTATTATTAAACATATAGATGAGAATTTAATTATAAAAAGAGCTGAAAAAGCTATACCAAGAATGTATAACAAACATCCATATAAGGAATTTTTTCAATAAAATACAATATAGTTTCTTTAAATACCCTTATAAAAAAATAGTCACTTTATACTAAATCAACGAGTATATAAGTCTACATTATTACCTTTCAGAATATTTATTTTTAACAAACGGATAATTATAAATCTTAATACTACTATCTATAAAACCTCTTCTCCTTGCCCCTATTAATGTTTGATACATATTCTCTCTGCCAACAGGATTATCTGTGTGTAAATAGATTTTATCTGCCCTTAATCCATTTTCACAGATATACTTAACCAAGTCATATCCTGTTGGTAATAAGTTAACTTTTTTATCTTCTCTTGACCAATATCATTAAAAAACGTTTCTTGTTCTTCTGGTGGCATTTTAGCCCATATTTTATATGCTGTAGTTGCTTTTAAAGTGCCATTCTCAACTAGTGACTGCAATTCTGGTATTAGGTCGTTAAGTTTTTTATAGTTAAGTAGTGTATCTTGATTAACACCTATTTGTTCGGCAAGTTGTCTTTGTGTTCGTACCACATCCGAATTATTCGGTTCTGCCTTTTTATATTGATTCCCTCTATCTCCTCCATTTTTAATTCCATAAATCCGTTCTAATTCTTTAATGCATTTAGCCATTTTCATAGGATTTACATTGCCTATACCCCTTTGCATGATGTTTGTACATGTTTTAACTGTAACATAGAAGATTTAACTGAATACGAAAGACTAGGATTAATTTCCTAGTCTTTATTTAAATACTATCTGTAATAGTCACATAAATATCTATTTCATTTTCCAATACTTTTAAAACATTATAATTATATTCACATGTCAATATTTCATTTTCCTTGCTAATTTGTATTTGTGTACATTTAGCAAATACAGCACTTAAAATTTCTGTGTTTACTGTTTCCATCAAAACATTATCTTGGTTACTTTCTTCTATAAATTTTATTTTCATTTTAACACTCACCCCCATCTTCAACTATCATTTTACCATATTATGGATATAAATTATACATCATATTTAATAATAATAACTAATATAATTTTATTAATTACTTTTATGGGGGGATGTTCTATTATTAAATTTATTATAACTATAGCTATAGTTATTGTTATATTAATTTTTATAATTTACTTATTAAATTGGAGTACAAATGATTCTAATAATATTACTCCTAGAAATCTATTTAACAGTGATATATATACAATAAAAAGTGCAATAAGCGATATGCAGTGGTGGGATTTTGAAATTTTTTCAGCTAAATTATTTGCTTTAGCCGGAGATTATACATACGAAGTAACTTCCAAAACAAATGATAAAGGCAAAGATGTTATTTTAAGAAAAAATGGAGAAGTTGTTTATTTGGAATGCAAACATCAAAAAGATAAAGTCGGAAGACCAATTGCACAAAAATTATGTGGTGCTATGATAGCTGATAACGTTTCTTCTGGTATTATAGTAACTTTGAATGGAGCTCATAAAAACTGCTTGGAATATTGTTCTAAATTAAAAAAAAGTAAACTTGCAACAATTTCTATAGACGTAGTTAATTTAGATGATTTAATTTCTGAATGTTTAAATTTAAATGCCTATACTGTATATGAGATAGCTGGTATTTCTAATGAATATATTAATATAAGTTAGTATTTATTTTAAATTTTAATTTATAAGGTCTTCCGCCCTTGATATTAGAGGTTTTCCCCTTTAAAGGGGAGAACTCTTTTCCCTCTTCCAGTTTCAATTCTTCTATCTGTTGTTTTATCTAGGTTGTAAAATCTATTAAATATTATATATTAAGAAAGTTATATATATTTCCGTTACATCCTTGTCGTATCACTTTTTGTTAACTTTGTCGCATCCGTATAGCATGAATGTCGTGTCACTATGAGTAATCAGATATAAATCACACTAGATTGTATTCTTTTATGAGTGTTTTAGTAGTTCATATCTAAAAAACACTATCTAAAAACATAAAACACTTATAATAAAATACAAATATTAATTAATAATGATTTTCGAATTATTTTTTACATGACAAATACACTTACCCTGTTTATATTTTAAAAAAAGTTTGGTATAATAGTAAGTGTAAAAGTTTGTGATATTAAGTTGTTTGCACTTGTTCAGAATTGCCCGTTCTGCAAGTGCTTTTTCCTTTTTTTGTTTAGGTTAATCCCAATAACTTATCTGCTAGGTTAGTATAATAATCTGTTCCTCTACCAGTATAATCCCAAGTTCCTTTTTGTAGCTTCTTACCGTTGTTTTTATTTATGTACTTGTTACATTTATCTTTAATATTTGTAGCTACTTCTCTCGATTCAGCATATTGCTCTTTAAACTCTTCTAAATCATCATCTATAAGCAAGTAGTATTTATTACTTATCATTTTCCCCATACGTTCTACTGCGACTATTCCACTCATTATAAGCTCATTTAAGTAACGTTGAATGCTTCTAATAGATTTACTCATCTCTATAGCCAAAAGTGCCTGTGATGGACAACAAAGCCCTGTAGAACCATTTTTATGTCCTTTTAATATTAATAAAAGTTTTGTTGCTTGAGGTGATAGATTAGCTTGTAGTATTTTTCTTAAAAATAGGTCTTTTATGTACGGTTTTACGTGTTGATACCACTTTTTCTTAGTCATTATCTATCTACCTCCTCTTATATTCATCAAAGGGCTTGTCTTTAAAGCTAAATCTATAATATCTTCATCTTTAATACTTTGTAAATATCTCTTAGTTATAGTTATGCTATCATGCCCCAATAGTCTACTTAACGAGTATACATCTAGTCCATTTCTTAGCTGCTCTTGGGCGTGCCAGTGACGTATTGTGTGTGGTGAGCATCTTATTTCCTCTCTAACACCTGCTCTTTTTCCAGCTTCTTTTACTACTCTTTCTACTGTTTCTGTTGTTAAAGGCTTTCCTGTATTACTTAAAAAATAGTTATCATATTTTAATATTTTATTTTTAAAATAATGCTCTCTAATTCTTTCGTACCTGAACATGTACCTTCTCAACAAAGGACTAACACTTACTTGTCTTTCTTTGTTTCCTTTACCTCTTATTAATATTACCTTGTCCTTTATGTCTTGCCACAATAAAGTGCAACTTTCATTATTCCTAGCACCAGTGTCTACTAGAAAAGCAATAATCATTTTATTTCTTGCTTCTAAATAAGTTGAAAATTTATAAGCATCTAGCATTCTTAATATTTCCCTATCATTGAAAGTTTGTATTATTGTTTTGCCTTCTTTTTGCCAACCAACTTTCAATGCTGGGTCTTCAGTTATATACTCTTCATCTACACAATATCTAAATAGTGACCTTAAATTCTTAAGTATAATATTAATATAACTGGGTTTAAGTTTTCTTTGAGTTAAAAACTTAAAATATTTTTTAATGTGAATTGTTTTAATTTCTTCTAAATCACTAATGTTAAACTCATTTTTTAGATATGTACTAAATAAATCCAAATTGTTTTTGTAAACTTTAATTGTTTTTGGTGAGTAATTTCTAACCTCACATTCAAAACAAAATTCCTTAATAATACTGTTTAATTCCATATAAAAAACACCTCCAAATGTACGATTTCTATACATACATTTAAAGGTGTCATATGCCATCACAGATTGATTAAAATACGTATGTCATCATATGTATCATTTATCTTCCCCTGTGAAGCCTTGATTTTACTAGTGTCATTTGAACTCTTCTAAAATTTAGTCATTATCCATACGAATCGTATGCCGTTACCAAAATACGTTAATTATATTATTGACTAAACTCTCTCCATATATTCACCAGTTCTAGTGTCTATTCTTATAACATCTCCTTCATTAACGAATAGTGGAACTGGAACAACTGCTCCTGTTTCAACAGTAGCTGGTTTTAAAACGTTAGTTGTAGTATTCCCCTTTGCACCTGGTTCAGTGTGAGTAATTTGTAATTCAACAAAGTTTGGAGCTTCAACTGAAAAAGCTTCTCCTTTGTAAAATTTAATTACTGCAAACATATTTTCTTTTAAGAATTTTATTGCCTCTTCAACCTGTTCAAAATTTAATGGAATCTGCTCAAAAGTTTCTTGGTCCATAAAGTAGTATAGCTGACCATCTGTATATAAATATTGCATTTCTTTTCTTTCAATTACAGCTTCTTGAAGTTTGTGAGTTGGGTTGAATGTTGTTTCTGTAACACCGCCAGAAATAACATTTTTCATCTTCGCTCTAACGAAAGCAGCTCCTTTTCCTGGTTTAACATGTAAAAAGTCCACAACTGTGTAAACTTGTCCATCTAATTCAAATGTAGTACCTTTTCTCAAATCTCCTGCTGATATCATATCTAAGAATCCCTCCAAAACAATTAATTCATTTATATTATAACCTTATCAGGTAAGTTAATACTTATTAAATTTATATTATTATTAAATTTTTTGGTGACTTGGAAAGAACTTCATATCCATCCTCAGTAACCAAAACTAAATCTTCAATTCTAACTCCAAACTCATTAGGAATATAAATACCAGGCTCATCTGTAATCACCATTCCTGGTTTCAAAACATTAGATCCTGCAGGACTTATTCTAGGATTTTCATGTACTTCTCTACCTACTCCATGGCCAAGTCCATGACCAAAATATTTTCCATAACCCTCTGATGTAATTATATCCCTTGCCACTTTATCGACATCAGTTCCTGTAAGTCCAGGTCTTATTGCTTTTAAAGCTTCTTCTTGTGCTTTTAAAACTGTGTTATATACATGAAGCATCTTTTCTGAAGCATTACCCATAACTAATGTCCTTGTCATATCTGAACAATAGTCTTTATAAATACAACCAAAATCTAGCGTAACAAAATCATTCATTCTAATGACTTTATCCGTTGGTTCGCCGTGTGGTAATGCTGATCTTTCACCAGAAGCAACTATGGAAGGAAATGAAAGTCCTGAGCCTCCATATCTTTTTAACCAGTATTCAAGCTCTACAGCTACTTCCTTTTCTGATACCCCTGGTCTTATAAATTGTAGTATCTTATCAAAAGCTTTATCTGCAATAGATGCCGCTTTTTTTATACATTCTATTTCATCATTGTCCTTTATAACTCTTAATTCTTCTATAATTCCTTCAAGTGGAACCATTTCGCAATTAAAGCTTTCTTTGTATGCAATATAGTTTTTATACGTAATAATATTTTCTTCAAATCCTATTTTTCTTATATTTAACTCTGCTATTGTATCTCTCAAAAAGTCTTCTATTTTACCTTTGTATTCTCTTATTTCCATTCCCTCAACTTGTTCTTTAGCTTGTTGAGTGTATCTTGAGTCTGTTATAAAAACCGATTTTTCTAATCCTATTATCACATAGCTCTCGTCACCAGTAAATCCTGATATATAGTTTCTATTGTGATCTCCAATCAATAATATTCCGTCTATTTCTTTAGATTTCATTGAATTTCTTAAATTATCAATTCTATTTTTATACATTTTTTCACCCCTATGTATCTTTAAGGTTTAATAACTTTATTAATATTATTAATTAATGCATCTACAGCCATAATATATCCATAATATCCAAAGCCACTTATGACCCCAATGCAACCTTCTGCAGTAATACTTTTTCTTCTATATTCCTCTCTACCATATATATTGCTTAAATGAACCTCAATAATAGGTATATCAACACCTCTTATAGCATCTAAGATTGCTATACTATAATGTGAATAGGCTCCAGGATTTATTACAATTCCCGAATACTTATTTATACTTTCACCAATAGCAGTAACTATCTCTCCTTCACAATTACTTTGAAAAAAATCTATATATATATCATCATCTTTAGTATTCTCTTTTATAATATTATTAATATCCTCTAAAGTAAGATTACCATATATATCCTTTTCTCTTGTGCCTAGTAAATTTAAATTAGGTCCATTTATTATCAATAATTTCAATGGTTGCACATTTAACAATCCCTCTCGATGAATTATTTATATAAACTGGAATACATTTGAACAATGATATTTTATCAAAACTTCTACTTATTTGCAAATAATATTGTACAATTATTTCATTTTATCTATAATTGATTTTATAATTTCATCCAGTGATATATTATAATTATCTACTATAAGTTTAGCTTTATTATAAATTGGTAATCTTATTTTATATAGTTCTTTTAGTTTTTCTTCCATATTTCCTACTAGTAAAGGTCTTTTAGTTAAATTTCTCTTCATCAATTCTTCTATAGGCACTTTCAAAAAAACTGTTAATCCTAGGCTGTTTAACACTTCCATATTGTCGTTATATATGGGAAAACCTCCTCCAGTAGAAATTATATGATTTTCATAATTTTTTATTTCACAAAGCAAGTTTTTTTCCAATATTCTAAAGTACTTTTCCCCGTTTTTCTTAAATATGCCTGTTATGGATAGACCAACTTTTTTTTCTATTAATAAATCTGTATCTATAAAATTATATCCTGTTGATTTACTTAGTTTTTTACCTAATGTGGTCTTTCCACATCCTGGCATACCAATTAATATAATATTAATAACATCCTCTCCTCTATTTACTATAGATATTATTATAATATCATATATTTTACTTCATTTTCATAATATATTTTAACAGTGAATAGTTATTTTTGTATATAGTATACTCCATGGATAATAAGTAAAATGAAATTATTAAGCACAAAAGCCCTACAAAAAATGTATATGTAATTATAAATCCTTCTCTTTTTTTACACCAAAACATCTTTCATATTCCTTTCCACTCATAGTAATAATATTTATATATACAGTGTTTTCTATATCCTCCACTAAAAAGTTTTTTACATTTAGCATTATATTATTAGTTGGCCCATAATTACTTTTACCATAGGAGATTATAATTTTTCCTCTATTATATTTAATATAATCACTAACTCCTTTTGTAACTATTTTTATTTCACTATCACTTTTATTTTTTAATATTTCTACATGATCTCCTTCTTTTAGCTTCTCTTCAATATAAATAAATGCTTGATCTACATAAAGTTCTTCTTGTTTGTAATTCATATTCTTTCTATAGTTATACAATTGAAGAGTTAAATTTTTCCCCGTCAATACAAATATCATCGTAAAAACACTTATATATACAATAACTTCAATTGTTGAAAACCCCTTCTTCATAGAATCTCTAATTCCTTTATAAATTTATATTCATAAGATTTATCCCCAAATATGTATAATATATCTATTTCATATACTTGGTTTTCATCATCTTCTCTTGTAATATCTAATAGAATATATGGCATTTTATCCCTTGGTAATTTCAACTTACCCAAAGAATATAAATTTCCTGATTTTAAGTTTTTTACATTCATATCTTCTCCATAAAAATAAATCGGTGAAATATTATTTATAGTTTCTATATCCTCTGCACAAGCATTATATTCTAATGTATTCTTTAGCCCTTCCAAAAAATATATGGAGTTTTTAAAATTTGAATTATAGTTTTTTAACTTTAAATAATTCATTGTTACTAATGCTGATGAGATAAATAAAATTGTAAACAAAGATATGCTTATTGTTACTTCTACTAAAGAAAAAGCTCTTTTATTTGATTTGAACATGCCCAGTACCCACTGAAATAGTTATTTCCTGTTCTTCATTGTTCCTATCTCTATACTTTATAGTACACCCATTGCTAGTTCTGCCAAATCTATTTATATTTATCTCACTATTTACAGCATTTACAAAAGTAAACTGAAATCCTTTAGGTAGTTCATATTCATTTAATTTTTTCATGTTTGTATAAAACATCATAGTATTCTCCTTTTTAGAAAAGTATACCCTTCCTAATATATAATTTTCTCTACAATATTGCTTACTTGTATTAACAAAGCTTAAAATTGAATTATTACAATTAATCACGTCTACCTTATTAAATACTCTATTAAATCCCACATAACTGAATCTAAACATCACTAAAATTCCAATGAAGAAGGTTATAGATAACATTAACTCAACTACCGTAAATCCACTTTTCATCTTCCTATTCATATCTAGATTTTACTTCTAACTTGTATCCCTCATTATCTATATTAACGCAATAATTTTGGTCACTTATTTTAAACCATATTAATGCATTGTCATTAGAAGTATTCACAGCTAAATCATAATCCTCATCTTTTTCACTAATAATACCGATTAATTCTTCAATATTCCCCTTTATTTTATCACTTTCAAACTTTCCATTTGATTCAGCATAGCTAATCATCGCAGCCGAATATATTTGTCTTGCAATATTATCAGCTTTTATATAATTAGCTTTTGCACTATATCCCTTAAATTTTGGAATTAACATGCTCATAAATATAATCATTATGGACATTACCAATAATAATTCTATTAAAGTAAATCCCTTTTTCTTACTATTAATCTTGATCTTAATGTTAATCAATTTTAAAACCTCCGTAATTTATATTCCAATTAATGAATCCATCAAGTTTACTATTGGAAATATAAATATAAACACTAGCCCTCCAACAAGCAAAGACATCATAGTAATAATTACTGGCTCAATATATTTTGCTAATTTAGAAAATGAATATAGAACTTCCTCTTCGTCCATAGATGAGAGTTTATGTAACATCTCTGGCAATTCACCTTTTTCCTCTGCTGAAGTAATTAGAATAATATGCTTCTTATCTAACAATCTATAATCATTTAAGGATTTGCTAAAGCTTCCCCCTCTTAGAACATATTTTTTAGATTTATCAAACATATCAATTAATAGAATGCTATTTAATGTATTAGAGGCTTTTTCTACAGAATTTACAATATTTATACCGGAGTTTAGCATAAATGCTAATGCTAGAAACCCTCTAGATATTTGAAGTTTTTTATAGGTTTTTCCTATGTAGGGAATCTTAAATATAAGTTTATGTAATAATTCGTTTCCTTTTTTAAATGAGATAGCTAATAAATAAAAAGATATGATAATAGTTGGTATTATAATATAAAGATTTTTGTAAATTGATGTGATAACAAAGAAGAATATTGATGTAACTTTAGGAATATCAACTTTAAATTCTTTTAACATATTAATGTATTGAGGTAAAATATAAATTACTAGAAATGATATAATTACATTAGCTGTTATAAGTAAAAATAATGGATAAATTAGCATTTTTCTAATTTCCTTTTTAATATGGAACTGTCTTTTATAATAATTGCTTAATCTTTCTAAAGTTTTTGATAATATTCCTGATTCCTCTCCTACTCCTATCATCTCTATATAAAATTTAGGATATATTGTTTCAAAATCCTTTAAGGCGGAGTAAAAGCTCTCTCCTAAATATAATTTTTCCTTTATGTTTTTAAGGCTCATATTGATATTACTCTGAAAATATTCTTCCATCAAACCCATAGCTGATGGTAAACTTAATCCGGCATTTAGTAAAGAGGATATTTCACTGCATATGATATATAAATCTTTTTCATTAGCCCTTCTTTTTAACTTTAATTTATTTAGTATTATTATCCTCCCCTTCTATTTATAACTTATTTACTTCTTCTAATGAGGTTATCCCTTTTTCAACTAAATCCATTGCTCTAACCTTTATAGATTTCATTCCAGATTTTATACTATGATTTCTAAGTGCACTAATGGAAAAATTGTTAATTATTATATCCTTATGTATTTCATCTACTTCCATTAATTCATATACTAAAGTTCTACCCAAATATCCTACATTATCGCAAAGGTCACACCCTTTACTTTTAAATATTTTAACTCCTAATTTCACACTATTGTCCTCTTCTTTGCAGTATGGACAAAGTGTTTTTATCAGTCTTTGAGCTATAACAGCTACAATTGAATCCCCTACTAAATATTTAGGTATACCCATATCTATCAGCCTTAATAAAGATGTTGGAGCGTCTGAAGTGTGAATAGTTGACATGACTAAATGACCTGTTATGGATGCTCTTACAGATATTTCAGCAGTTTCTTCATCTCTTATTTCCCCTACCATTATAACATCCGGATCCTGCCGTATTATGCTTTTCAATCCTTTTGAGAAAGTAAATCCTATTTTATTATTTACATTTACTTGGTTAATTCCATCAATAGAGTATTCCACTGGATCTTCTAAGGTAATTATATTATTATTTTCATTATATATTTCATTTAGCATCCCATATAAAGTAGTTGTTTTTCCACTACCAGTAGGGCCAGTTATTAATATCATCCCTTTAGAATAACTCAATAATTTTTTTATTTTTATTATTTCTTCCTCATCAAAACCTAGGTTACCTAATTCTATAATTTTAAATGTATTATATAATATTCTAATAGATACTTTTTCTCCTTTTATAGTAGGTAATATAGATACCCTTATATCATGGATTTCTTCTTTATATTCAAATTGAAATTTTCCTTCTTGAGGCATTCTTTTTTCAATAGTATCCATGTCCGACATTACTTTAATTCTTCCTACTACTTTCTCGTATCCTTCTAGAGGCAATTTATGAAAATCATATATACTCCCGTGAATTCTATATCTAATTCTTATATAATCACTACAAGGATCGATGTGAATATCACTTGCACCTTTCTTTATAGCTTCCGTTAATATATGATCTATAAAAGCTACAGATGAAGATAGCATTCCCTAAGCCTCCTTTCTTCTTATCATTTATTTCACATTATATCCCTTTACAAAGATATTAAACAAAAATTTCCATAAACCATTGAACATACTCTTATTTTTGAATTTAAAAGAAAAACTGTACCAAATCTTATTTGTTACAGTTTTTCAACTAATTGCTTCCTATTATTCTATATTTTGATGCATTTATCGATATTAAGCTATTGGAGTTATCCTTAGGATTGTATTTAAACACTTCGTTATTTTGATCATCTAATCCTGTATAGCCACAATAATAAACTAATCCTTCATGGTCTATTCTCAATCCTCCATAGGGATCTACTTCTGCTGGAAAGTCGAAAGTCACTCTCTCAACTTTATTGTTTTCTAAATTTATTGAATATAATGCTGGCAATCCACTGCCTTTTTCTAATCCTATAATATATATAGTATTGTTAATATTATTATAAGCTCCATCATATATTTCTTCTATGGACTCACTTATGGAAATAATTTCATCACTATCTTTTTTATAGAGATAAATAGTGTTTTGATTTAAATCTCTTGCTAAAATCATTAGGTTGTTTTTATAGGGTAAAAAATAAGTGTAATAACCCTTAGGTAATTTTGTATATATTTCTTCTTTATTATCCTTAATATTATATTTATATACTGCAGTAGTTCTCGTTTCGTCACAAACACCATAATATAATATTTCATCATCATTTATCCATTGAAATAAATTTCCCGAAACCAGTACACTACTATTAAATTGAATCTTTTCTCTAGTATCAATTTTATATAAAGATAAACCCTCAGCGCTATCTAATGATTGGCTAGAATAACTCCTATACGCAAGGTTACCCCCTTTAGGAGAAATCCTTAAATCTCTTGCATAATAAAATTCATTTATATTAGTCAATTTATCATTCTTTAATATGTTTATGCTATTCTTTTTTATTTCATCTTTATCGTGAGATAATAGAATATATAAATCCTCGTCTTTTTTATATGCAATTTCTGATACATATTCTAAGCTATCAACCTTAGCAAGGGAATTATTATTTATATTATAAATATTAGATTTAACATCCTTATTCTCAGTAATCATTACATCGTTAAATTTAAAATTAGTTGCTTTAACTTTAGTTCCAAAATGTTCTTCATTTGTTTTGCTGCAGGATGAAGCGGTAAGGGCTAATATCATAGTCATCAATAAGGAGATAAACTTAGATACTGATGGCATCTTATAAATCTATTTCTCCATTATACACAATTTCTGCTGGTCCAGTCATCATTGTACCATTAGGAGTAATTTCTATAAAAAGAGTTCCTCCTGGTAAATCAACTTGCACCCTGCTGTCCACTAATCCTACCTTATTTGCAACTATTACACTTGCACAACTTCCTGTACCACATGCAAGAGTTATACCCGGTCCCCGTTCCCATGTTTTTACCTTTATCCTATCCTTACTTAATACTTCGCAAAAATTAACATTTGTTCCCTTTGGAAATAAGTTTAGCTTTTCAATATAGCTACCTTCTATCACGTCAAACTCCTCTAGATTGCCAAATATAACTGTATGGGGTACTCCCATGAAAAGTGATGTAATATTATATGTCTTTCCATTTACCACTATAGACTTATTTATAACTTCTTCATCACACAATACAGGTATTTCTTTTGGATCAAAAGAATGCATCCCCATATTTATAGTAATATCAGTAACTTCCCCATTCCTTACATTTATCATAGCATACTTTATTCCATCTCCAGTTTCTATCTTAATTATATCCTTTTTACATATTCCTTCATTATATACATATTTGGCAAAACATCTTATTCCATTTCCGCACATTGAAGCATAAGAGCCATCCCCATTAAAAATATCCATTTTTATATCAGCAATTTTACTATTACTTACTAATATTAAACCGTCTCCTCCAATACCATAATGCCTATCACATAGCTTCTTAGCTATTTCTTCTCCTCTTTTCAGTAAATTGTTATGAAAATCTTCAATAACAATAAAATCGTTGCCATTTCCATGCATTTTTATAAATTTCATTTAATCCCCTCCTAAACTCCAGAAATAGTTTACTATTTTAAAGCTGTAATATCAATAACAAATTCAACTTTATTTTAATTTTTTATAGTGTTATACTATTATTCATAATTACACTTGAAAGGATGATAACTTTGGCATTAGACGGTATTTTTTTATATAGTATATCAGAAGAATTAAAAAATTCAATTATAAATAGTAAAGTAGAAAAAATTAATCAGCCTGAAAAAGACGAACTAATATTACTACTTAGAAAAGATAGATCTAATTATAAACTTCTTATAAGCGCTAGTCCTGTTTATCCTAGAATACATTTTACTAATGCTACTAAGGAGAACCCACTCTCCCCTCCTATGTTTTGTATGCTTCTAAGGAAACACTTGAATAGCTCTAGATTAGTAAATATACGTCAGCTAAATACTGATAGAGTAATATTTTTAGATTTTGAAAGCAAAGATGAGCTCGGCTTTAATAGCATCTACACTCTAGTAATAGAAATTATGGGTAAGCATAGTAATATTACATTAATAAGGGAAAGAGATAATATTATAATGGATAGCATTAAACATGTCACTCCTAATATGAATAGCTTTAGGTCTCTTTACCCTGGAATACCTTATGTATTTCCACCAAGCTCAAATAAATTGAATCCTCTAAATTATAACTACGAAAGTTTACGTACCTTTGTATCAGAAAAAAATGTTAAATTTGATAAAAATTTTTCTGCAAAGGTATTTGAAGGAGTAAGTAGTCAATTTTCCAAAGAAATTCATTTTAGGATTATAAAAAGTGATATAGAATTACATATGAATAACTTACAAGAAGTAAATAAAAAACTTTCAGAAATATTCGACCTTATAAAAACTACTAGCTTTTATTTTGCCTCTTACAAAAATTCAGATGGAAATAAGGATTTTTATTGTTTAAAATTATATAACTTAGAAGGATATTCTATAGAAGAATTTTCTACTCCTTCAGAATTGATAGATAAATATTATGCAGATAAAGATAAAGGAGATAGGCTACATAGCAGAACTTCTAACCTTCAAAAACTTATAAATAATAATTTAGATAGATGCTACAAAAAATTAAATCTGCTTAATAATAATTTAGAAGAATGTAAAGAAAAAGAAAAATACAGGGTGTGGGGAGAACTACTTACTGCAAATATTTATAATATGAAACCTGGAGATAGTGAGATAAAAGTTTTAAATTACTATAATGAAGATGAAGAATATATAGATATCTTATTAGATCCAAACAAAACACCTTCTGTTAATATACAAAACTATTATAGAAAATATAATAAATTAAAAAAATCCGAAGAGATTTCTATAAAGCAAATTGAAGCTACAGAAGAAGAAATAAAATATCTCCAATCAGTTCTAACAAACATAGCTAACCTAGAAGACTATAAAGGTATAGATGAGATAAAAAAGGAGCTTATGGAAGCAGGATATATTAAATTTAAAAGGGATATGAAGAAAAAGGATTCTATAAGCAAACCAATACATTTCCTTTCTTCTGAAGGTATAGATATATATGTTGGAAAAAACAATATTCAAAATGATTATTTAACATTGAAATTTGCAAATAAAAATGATATTTGGATGCATACAAAAAACATGCCAGGTTCTCATGTAGTTATAAAAACCTCAAAGAAATTTACAGATAAAACTTTAGAGGAAGGGGCAAATCTTGCAGCATATTACAGTAAAGCAAAAGATTCTTCTAATGTTCCAGTGGACTATACTGAAATAAGAAATGTCCACAAACCAAACGGTGCTAAACCAGGCATGGTAATTTATTATACTAATAAAACTATATATATAACTCCTGAGGAACCAAAACTTGAGAGAGTAAATTAAGGTAAATCATTGAGGATTCTGCTTAAGCAGAATCCTTAGTTTAACTCTCAATTATCAACTCTCAATTTTCAATTAAAGAACCTCAATCATTATAGGACAATGATCTGATCCCATCACGTCCGTTAATATTTTAGCATCCTTTATATAAGGCAACATATTATTTGATACAAAGAAGTAATCTATTCTCCATCCTGTGTTTCTTTCTCTAGCTTTAAATCTATAACTCCACCAACTGTACTCAACCTTATCTGGATATAAATATCTATAAACATCTGTGTATCCATTTTCAATAAATTTATCAATCCACGCTCTCTCAATGGGTAAAAAACCTGATGTCTTTTCATTTGCTTTTGCATTTTTTATATCCATCTCTGTATGAGCAGTATTATAATCTCCACATACTATTAACTTTTTTCCTTCACTAATTAATGAGTTACAATATTCCAGCATAGCATCATAAAAATCTAATTTGTATTGAAGCCTTTCTTCATTCATCTGCCCATTTGGAAAATATATATTTAGCAAAGTAAACTCATTATACTCTGTCACCAATATTCTTCCTTCATTATTAAATTTTTCAATATGTATACCTCTCTCAACTTTTAGTGGTTGTACATTTGTGTAAGTAGCTACACCACTGTATCCCTTTTTATCTGCAAAGCTGAAATAAGATTTATACTCTTCTATATTAGTTAAATCATCTTTTAACTGTTCTTCTTGAATTTTTGTTTCTTGAATACACAATATATCCGGTTTTTCTTCTTCTATCCAACTATAAAAATTCTTCTTAGCTATTGCCCTTAACCCATTTACATTCCATGAATATATTTTCATTACTCTCACCTTCTATTATTATAAATTTTCATAGCAATAAGTTATATGCTTATTTATTATTCTTATTTATATAAACATTCATAGCATATATAGATTTATAGGCTAAAAATATAAATGCCATTTTTGCCATTATGGTAACGACAGAATCTATTACACCACATAGACTTAATAGTTCTACCATATTAATATTTCCTCCAATCTTAGGTTCACTATCCTTTATACCTTTAATTATATATAAAACCAATAAAAAAAACAGTAGCTAAGCTACTGTTTTTCTGTTATTTTCATCTATATTTTCATCTTCTTCAGTTTTACTTTGTTTTGGTAGTGCTAAATTTAATATTATTCCAACTAAAGTTGCTAAAGCAACTCCTGCTATTTCAACTGGTGAACCATTCAACTCAAAGTTAATTCCTGCTCCACCTATTCCAAGAACTATTATAACTGAAGCTATTACAAGGTTTCTTTTTTTACTAAAATCTACTTTGTCCTCTACAAAAACCCTAAATCCTGAAGATGCAATTATACCAAATAGAAGAATGCTTACTCCGCCCATAACTGGCATAGGCATTGTTTCTATTATAGCTGATACAGGTCCTATGAAAGACAGTATTATAGCTATTATTGCAGCACCTACAATTACCCATACACTATAAACCTTAGTTATTGCCATAACTCCAATGTTTTCACCATAAGTAGTATTGGGAGGGCCTCCTGCAAAACCTGCAAAAACAGTTGCTAATCCATCTCCAAGTATGGATCTGTGAAGACCTGGTTCCTTTGTAAAATCTTTTCCTATAACATTGCTAGTTACATATACATGTCCAATATGTTCTGCTAATGTTACAAAAGCTACAGGTGCCATTAATATCATGGCATTTATATTAAACTTTGGCAACATAAAAGGTGGTAATTGAAAGAGCTTCGCGTTTGTAATTTTAGCTATACTTTCTGGTGGTATTACACCTAACATTAAAGCTGCTGCATATCCAGCAATCATTGATATGAGGATAGGAATAACTCCTAAAAACCCTTTAAAATACATTGTCCCAAATATACCAATACCTAAGGTTATCACTGATACTGTTATCCATGCCCATCTTGGTACATGCGCCATTGAAGGGTCTATAAATCCTGAATTCAATCCTGCCCAATTAACAGCAACCCCTGCCAATCCTAATCCAATAACTAAAACAACGGAACCTACAACTACCGGTGGTAAAAGTTTGTTTAACCAATCTGTACCTGTTAAGCTTATTATATAAGCTACAATTACATAAACTAATCCTGCGGCAATTATACCAGACAACATAGCATTAGGTCCAAAACTTGCAGATGCAACGGTCATGGGTGCTATAAATGCAAAGGATGATCCAACATATGCTGGAAGCTTAGCTTTAGTACATAAGGTATAAATTAACGTTCCCACACCACTACAGAAAAGTGCCATAGATGGACTCATCCCTGTTAGCATAGGTACTAGAATAGTCGCTCCTACCATAGCAAATAAATGTTGCAAACTTAGTGGTATTGTTTTACTAATGGGTAATTTTTCATTAACATCGATATAATTTTTCATATATTATTCCTCCCTTTTTAGTCTCACTGAACTAATTTAAAAGATTTTTGATTTTTATCTATATATTATATTTCATAAATCTTTACTGAGTCCACTCCATCAATTTCTTCTACTTCTACAGAAACTATTTCGCTCTTTGATGTTGGTATGTTCTTACCTACATAATCAGGCCTTATTGGTAATTCTCTATGACCTCTATCTACAAGTACTGCAAGCTGGATCATTTTAGGTCTACCATTTTTAAATATTGCATCAATAGCAGCTCTTACAGTTCTTCCTGTGTAAATAACATCGTCTATTATTATTACGTTTTTGTCCTTTACATTCACACCTATTTTTTCATCACTTACCTGTGGTTGTGCATCGATGCTTGTTAAATCATCCCTGTATAGTGTAATATCTACACTTCCTACAGGTATATTTGTTCCTTCAAAATTTTCTATATTCTTTGATATTCTCTCTGCTAAAGGATATCCTCTTCTTTTCACACCGATTAGCACTATATCCTCTACGCCTTTATTTTTTTCAATTATCTCATGAGATACTCTTATTAAAGCCCTTTTTATAGATTTATCGTCTAATATAGATGCCTTAAGTTTCATAAACCCTTCACCTCTTAACCATAAGCTTTTAATTAAATATAAAATTAAAGCCTTGACCCATTGTAGAGTCAAGGCGTAAAATTCTAAACAATTACCTAATTACATCTCTCTTAATTAACGCCTTATAATCTCTCTGGATCATTTAAAGGAATTTTAATTTATTAAATCATACCATATTAAAATGAGTAATGCAACTACTTTTCTAAAACACCTAATATTTTCTTAAAATGTTCAGGTATATCTGTATCGAACTCCATATATTCCTCCTTTGTGGGATGAATAAATCCTAATTTCTTAGCATGGAGCATTTGACCTTGTAAATTAAATTTTTGTTTTTTATATCCATACACTGGATCACCTACCAATGGATGACCTATGTAAGCCATATGAACTCTTATTTGATGCGTTCTTCCTGTCTCTAGCTTGCACTGAACAAGGGTATTTGAATTATAACGTTCTAAGACCTTAAAATGGGTAACTGCCCTTCTTCCTTTAGGAATTACAGAAATTTTTATCCTCTCTACAGGATGTCTTCCAAGTGGGGCATCTATAGTTCCCTCATCTTCTTTTATAACTCCTTCTACTAATGCAACATAAACTCTAGTCATAGTATGTTCTTTAAGTTGATAAGCTAATTTGTTGTGAGCAATATCATTTTTAGCTACTACTAACACCCCTGAAGTATCCTTATCAATTCTATGTACTATACCAGGCCTAGTTATCCCATTTATTCCAGACAAGTCCTTACAATGGTGTATTAGTGCATTAACTAAAGTACCTTTATAATTACCTGGAGCCGGATGCACCACCATGCCTTGTGATTTATTAACTACTATAACATCATTATCTTCATATAATATTTCTAAAGGTATTTCCTCCCCCTCCACATTTAAGGGAATCGAATTAGGAATTCTTATGGTAACTATATCTCCATCTTTTAATTTATAATTACTTCTTTTCACCTTATCATTTACTTTTATTTCTTCTTTTTCAATAAGTCCTTGTATAAATGATCTTGATTTTCCATCTAAATGCTCTGTTAAAAATACATCCAATCTCGTATTTTCAAAATCCTTATTTATCAAAAATTCCTTTATCTCCATAATTTTCTTCCTTTAATATAAAAAATATTAGTAAAATCGCACCGCATGTAACTAAGATATCCGCTACATTAAATGTTGGAAAATAATATTTATCTTTATAATGAATCAGTATAAAATCCACTACATATTTATATTGGATTCTATCAATAAGATTGCCTATAGCTCCACTTATTATCAACGCTAAACTAATTCTAAGTAAAATACTTGTTGGCTTATATTTAAATAAATATACCATTAAAGCAATTGTTATTATAGATGTAATTCCCGTTAAAAAGAATAGTTTGTCTCTAAATATTCCAAAAGCAGCACCTGTATTTTCTAAATATGAAAATTGAAAAAAATCTTTAATGATCACCATATCTGTTCCCGATGACAAGTTTTTAACAGCCCAAAACTTAGTAATCCTATCTATGACAATGCCTAAAATTATAATTATTATTTCCATTAGAACACCCCCACTTTTTTATTTCAAGTGAAAAATTAAAAGTGAAAAGAGAAGGGGTATTGGATAAAATTTTAATTCAAAGATCAAAATTCTATCCTAACCTCTTCATTATTCACTAATATAAAGTATTTTTATATTGTTGATTACTTATTCTTTCAATTGGTTCTACTACTCCATCTTCCTCATCTTCATAATATTCATCATATATCTTCTCTCTGTTATTATATCTACCTACCCCTTGATAGCTATCTTCTCCATCGAATCCTACTTCTCCTAAACGGTTAAAGCCCGTGTAAAACTCTTCTAAGGCCCTATTCTTAGGTGCAAAATCCCTTGTGTGTAAATTTCCATTTACTAGGTAGTTTTCCTCTTTTTGACAATCCGCACAATATTCTGCGTAAGGTATAAATTTTAATCTCTCTTCATTAATTTCTTTACCACATTTTTTACAGTTTCCATAACTTCCTTCTTCTATCATCTTCAATGCTGAATTTATCTTGTTTAATATGTTCATTTCATTTCCTTTAAGGGCCAATCCTCTTTCTTTGTCAAATAATTCAGTTGCTACGTCGGCAGGATGATTGTCATATACAGATAACTCATTGGACATTTCACTGTTGGAATCTATAGTCTCCGTATTTTTCATAAGCAACAATAAATCTTCTACATCTTTCTTTTCCTCCAGCAATCTCCTTTTATACATTTCCATGCTTTTATTATCCATAATTATAGTTAACCCCTTTCTCCTCATAGATTTTTGTAACTATAATTATTTTTTCTTTAATTCATTAAATTATTCTAATAAAGTCCTTAAAATAATCTATAGAATTAGGAAATGATATTTCGCTGCAGCTCCAGTTTTTTATTTTTGTCCTACCGTGATTTCTCATAGCTATGCTTAAAAAACTCATAGCAATTCTATGGTCATTATAGCTATCTATATTTATATCTTTATTAAAATAACTATTTCCACCTTTAATTATTAGATCTCCAGAATTAAAATAAGCTTCTATACCACAACTATTTAAATTACTTATTATAGCCTCTATTCTATTGCTCTCTTTGTACTTCAGTTCTTCTACAGACTTTATTATAGTTTCTCCCTGACTAAAAGCTGCTAGAATAGATAATATTGGTATTTCATCGATTATATGTGGTACTTCTTCCTCTTTTATTATTAAACCTTTTAAATTGCTACTCTTAACTTCAACTGTACCAATCTCTTCATTGTTTACCATATCTTCAACCATATAATTTATATTGGCTCCCATTTTTATTAATATATCTAAATATTTTCTTCTTCTCTCATTTAAAAGTAATTTTTCTATTTTTATAAAATTATCTTTGCCTAATAAGGCTAAAGAAATTAGAAAAGCTGCTGAAGATATATCACCTGGCACAGTAATATCCTTAGATTTTATAAAAGAATTTTTTATTTTTATAAGGTCATCTACAACATCTATATCCGCTCCAATGTATTTAAATAACCTTTCTGTGTGATCTCTTGTGGGTAATTTTTCTTTCACCTCAGTGATTCCAGGAGATAAAAATCCTGAAATAAGCAAACAGGACTTAACCTGAGCAGAAGCTACAGGCATATTATACTCCATTCCTTTTAACCCTTTGCTTTTTTCAAAAATTAAAGGAAGATTGCCATTATTGCTAACTATATTTGCCCCCATTTTTGTTAATGGCATAGTTATTCTATCCATTGGTCTTTTGCTTAAGGAAATATCTCCTGTTAATCTTCCTTCTATATTTAACGCTGCTAATACTCCTGATAACAGCCTTACAGCAGTTCCTGAGTTCTCACAGTTCAATTCTTCCACTTTCTTATTAAAGTTTAGGTACCCTGGAGATTCTACATAAAGTATATCATCTATTTTTTTAACCTTTAGACCTAGTTTAGTCATACAACTCAAAGTAGCTTCACAATCTTTACTATTGGGAAAATTAAAAATTTTATATTCTCCCTTAGGAAGTCCCCCAATTATAAGTGATCTATGGGCTATAGATTTATCCCCTGGCAAAGTGTAAGTGCCACAGACATTTTCTTTATATCCACAGAGGGTTAATATATCATCTATCATACCAATCTCTCCAATAATAATGATTTATCCATTATGCTTTTTACAGTATCTATTGATACGGTTTGCCTTGCATCAGATACAGAATTGTCGGGACTAATATGACTTTCAATTATAAGACCATCTGCTCCAGTAGCTATTGATGCTATGCTCATTTTAGGTACTAATTCCCTTAATCCAGTACCATGGCTTGGATCTACAATTACAGGTAACCTGTATTTTTCTTTTATTACTGCTACACTATTTAAATCTAGTGTATTTCTAGTATAACTTTCAAAGGTTCTTATACCTCTTTCACATAAAACTACATTCATATTTCCTTCTGCCATGATGTATTCAGCTGCATACAACCATTCAGCTAAGGTTGCGCTCATACCCCTTTTAAGCAAAATAGGTTTATCAGTTTTTCCTACTTCTTTTAAAAGACTATAATTATACATATTTCTGGACCCTATTTGGATCATATCAATATATTCAATAGCTTTTTCTACATCCCTTGTATCCATTATTTCTGTGACAAAAGGCATATTAAACTCTTCACTTATTGCCTTTATAATTTTAAGTCCATCATCTTTAAGCCCTTGAAAATCATAAGGAGAAGTCCTAGGTTTAAATGCACCACCTCTTAGAATATGGACTCCGATGTTTTTTAATTCTTTTCCTATCTTCCTCATAGTTTCGTAGTCTTCAACAGAGCAAGGACCAGATATAAAAACTTTTTCGGTTCCACCTATAACAATATCCCCTACTTTTACCTTTATCCTTTCCCCACTTTTTAAATCTACTAGTAAATCTTTCATTCAATTATCACCTACATAGTTTCTAACATGTTTTTAAGTATAGTTACTGAATTATTGACTGCAATCGGCTTAAATTTTTCATAGTCCATGTGTGCACCGTTATTAGCATTATCTGACGCTGATCTAATAACTACAAAAGGAATATCATTTAAATGACATACCTGTGCCACACTTCCTCCTTCCATTTCACAAGCTAATGCAGAAAACTCTTCACTTAACCATTTAATTTTATCTGAGTCAGCTATAAATTGATCTCCAGTTACAATTCTTCCCACAAAGTACTTACAATTATTCATTTTCTCACAAGCTCTTTTTGCCTTAAGTAGTAGAGTTTCATCGCACTTAAAATCAAAAGTATCTAATCTTGGAATTTGCCCTCTCTTTTCCCCGAAAGCCGTTGAATCCATATCATGCTGAACTAAGTTCTCTCCGATGATTACATCACCTGGATAGACATCATTTCCTACGCCTCCTGCAACTCCTACATTGATAACTGCATCTACATTAAAATCATCTATCAATATTTGAGCGCATACTGCTGCATTCACTTTTCCTATACCACTTTTAACTATGACTACTTCATTATTCCAAAGTTCTCCATGGTTAAACTCCATGCCTGCCTTTACTAATTTTCTTTCTAATTTTAAATCCTTTAACAGTGGTTCTACCTCTTCAATCATTGCACCAATTATTCCTATAGTCATTTTTACTCCCCCTTGCTTATACTATTCTTTAAAGCACTATATAACTGTTCTTTACTTACTTTTATTTTTATTTTAGGATCTCCAATTTTATTAAGTAATACAAAGTTTAGATCTTCATCATTTTTTTTATCATGATTAATAGAATACATAAATAATTTATAATTGTCAACTTTGTGTTTAGTAGGTAAATTAAGCTTATCTAAAACCTCTTCCATCTCTTTATAAGTTTCTTTATCCAAAGCTAAAATATCTTCTGACAATTTTAAAGCCACTAAACTACCTAATGCAACAGCTTCACCGTGACTTAAATTTCCATTGGAGGCAATCTCTAATCCATGGCCAACTGTATGACCGAAGTTTAAAATATTTCTCCTTCCTAAATCCCTATAGTCCTCTTCTATAATATCTTTTTTTATCTTTAAACAATTTTTAACTAAATAGAGCATTTTATCATTTTCTCTCTCTAAAATACCCTTTGAATTTTCTCTTAAATATGCAAGCATTGACCCTTCTTTAATAAGAGAATACTTACTTACCTCTCCTAATCCATCAATAAATTGTTTTTTATCTAAAGTTTTCAAAAAATTAGTGGATATATATACAAACTCTGGATTATAAAAACTTCCTATAATGTTTTTTACGCCATTAAAATTATATCCTACCTTACCACCTATACAACTGTCTACTTGTGATAAAAGGGTAGTAGGTATATTGATATATTTAATCCCTCTCATATAGGTAGAAGCAACAAATCCTCCTAAATCTCCTACTACTCCTCCTCCTAATGTTATTAGGATACTGTTTCTATTAGCATTTTTCTCTATCAAAAAAGAATATATATCATTTACAGTATTATAGTTCTTACTTTTCTCTCCATTATTAAAGTAATAAATATCTACTTGAAAAATGTCCTTAAACATTTCTATCTTATCTTTATATAATTCATAAACCTTATCATCAGTTAATAAATAAAATTTAGCCTTGTGCTTAATTCTATGTTCTTCTAAAATCTTAGATAATTTATCTAAATTACTATCAATATACACTTTATAGGGTTTTTGGGATAATATTTCTAACTCCTTCATAAAAACCTCCTTTGACTTACTTATTTACATGCAAAAAATCTCACTCTGTGGTGAGCGAGACTTTATTCTTCAACGAAAAAATTCTTTATTTCTTCAAAACTATCATTTCTAATATCCTCTATAATATTTTCTTTTTCATCAAAGGATATTTCCTTATTTAAATCATCAATTTCTTTTTCCTTAGGCATTTCCAAATCAATTATGCTGCCAATATTATAATTTTTCATGAAATCCTTTTCCATGTCTTCAAACATTTCTATTTGAGATTGCATAAAATTCTTAAACTTGTTTTTAAACATAATAAATTCATTTTTTAGCTTCTCATATTCATCATTTATCTTTACTACATCATTATGAGCCTTATCTAATAGCTTCCTTGAATTTTCATTAGCATTTCTTATAATTAATTCAGATTCTTGTTGTGCAGATTTTTTAGACTGATCCGCAGCATTTTGGGCTAGCAACAATGTGTTTTGTATTGTTTCTTCCATTTTTCTATAATGATTTAAGTTCTCTTCCATCAAACTTATTTTTTCCTTTGTTGATGAGTTCTCTTTATATAAAGTTTCATAACTTTCTGCCACTTCTTCTAAAAACTCATCCACCTCATCCATATCATAACCTCTGAAGCCTTTTTTAAATTCTTTACCCGTAATGTCCATTGCAGTTATTTTCATGCCAAACACCTCGTATTAAACAAATTTTTTAAAATTAACTTTCATCCTTCCACTACCTGTAAATCCATTTTCACCTATGTATTTAAATTTTCCATATCCCCTTATTGTAACTATGGAATTATTAGATAGAATTTTATCCTTATCTTTTATAATTGAATAGTCTATTAGCACCTTACCACCTTCAATTAATTCTGTAGCCTTATTTCTAGATAAGTTAGTTAAAGCGCTAACAATACAATCAATTCTGCTAGAGGTTATAATTAAAAATAAATCTTTGAATTCGAAATCAGGTATTGCCTCTGTATAAACATCGATTAATTCAACTTTGCAAGGGCAATTTCCTATTCCTTTTAAGTTTTCAATAATATATTTACTTAAATCTTCTTTAACAGGTAGATAACAACTATCATCTTTAATTATCAAATCTCCAAACTTTTCTCTCTTTAAACCTAAAGACATTAAAGCTCCTAAATAATCTCTATGGCTTGGAGTTGAGAAGGAAGATAAATTTACAATTCTTATTAAACTTAATGGGTAATACCAGATTTCCTCGGGAGAGAATACCAAAATTCTTCTTTCAGCTTCTTTAAAAACTCCATTGCTATAAACATTTATCGGTAAAACTCCCTGCAGTTGCTCTAATTTTCTCCAAAGATTGGGAGGATAAAAATCTTCTGTATATATCCCCCTATTTGTTTTATTAGCTAAAATAATTTTATCATAAATATTTGAAATCCTGTTTTTATCCTCATACTCCATAGCATTTAAAAAAGAGGTCTTATCTATCATAATATTATAGATAATATTAGTCTTTCTAAAATATTAAGCATAAACAATGCAAAAACAGGTGAAAAATCAATCATTAATCCAGGTAATATCAATTCCTGAATTCTTCTGCCTGGAGCCAATAGAGGTTCAGTAATTGTTCTTATAATCTGAGTGAAACTATTGTTCATAGGAATAAATGATAATATAACATCGATAAGTATTGCCCATTCTACTACATTGAAAAATTTAGTTATAATACTGTATGATAGTCCTCTCATTATTTACCCCCTAATTATTTAGTCCAAGCAAACAATCCCTTACTTGAAAGCTCACTTTTTAGTGTGGTATCAACTTCAACATTAGATGGTGATACTATGTATATTCCCTTTTCTACTTCTTCTAAGCTTCCAGCTAATGCATAAGTTGCACCACTTATAAAGTCTAATAATCTTTGAGCAGTTTTTTGTTCTAATGCTGTAGAATTTACAACAATAATTTTTCTACTTTTTAAATTATCACAAATATCTACTACTTCGTCATATGTAGAAGGTTTTACAATAACTACTTTTGCTGTAGAAGCGGTATGTATGCTAACAACTTTTCCTGGCTTTTTACTTGAAGATTGCAATATAGGTTCAAATTCGTCTTCACTTTCTTCCATTTCTTCTGTTTCCATATCTTCATCAAACTCATCGTATTCATCTTCTAACTTTAGTAATCCCATCATTTTATTTAATATGTTTGCCATTTTATTTCCTCCTATATACTATAATCTCTTTTACCAAAAATACCTTCTCCAATTCTAACCATATTAGCGCCCTCTTCTATAGCTGCTTTGTAATCTGCCGACATTCCCATGGATAGGTATTTCATTTCTACATTTTTATATTTTTTTTCTTTTAATTTATCGAAGATTTTTCTCATATCTTTAAAATATTTTCTACAGGATTCTTCGTCCCCAATAGGTATTATAGCCATCAATCCTTTTACCATAACATTATTACATTTTCCACAATTTTCTAGCATATTTTCTAAATCTTCAATAAATATTCCAGTTTTGCTCTCTTCTCTTCCTATGTTTATTTGAATTAAAACTTCAGCAATTTTTTCTTGTTTTTCATATTGTCTTTGTATTTCTTCTAATAGCTTTACACTATCTAAAGAATGAATCAAATTAACTCTGCCCGCAATGTATTTAACTTTATTTCTTTGAAGATGTCCTAACAAGTGCCAGTTTACATCCGTATGAGGGAAATTATCCATTTTATAAATTAGTTCCTGCACCTTATTTTCCCCAAAGTTTCTTACTCCAGAGTTATAAGCCTCTTTAATATCCTCAAGTGGCTTTGTCTTTGATACTGCAATTACCGTCACATCATCTCTTATGCCTTTGTAAACTTCTTTTATATTTTCTGTAATCGTCAATTCCATCGCCCCTTAGACTATTATTCTATCTTATGTTTTATTATTCTTCATAAAACATAAAATTCCTTTAATTATTTTTTTATTGATTCGCCATATTTATATTCTAATTTCCCCTGAAAAGCTGGTACTCTCACTTTTTCTTCTTCTTTAACCTCTATTTGTATTTCTCTAAACATTAAAATTCTTAAATAATTTGCTTCATCTAACATATAGCTTTTTAATGCTTCCTTATTCCCTATAACATTTATATAAAATGGAGCACTTATCTGAATTCCATTTATCCTTAAAAAAGCTCCGTTGCAAAAAATACCTGAAGAGGGAATTAATCTTATTCCATTAATAGAAATAGCCTCTGCACCAGCATTCACTAAATCATTTACTACATTTATCATATCTCTATCGTGTATCAATCTTGATTCATATTCTATAGGGTCATTTACAAACTCAGTAGTAGCATCCGCTAATGAGATCTTGATCCCTTCACCTTCTAACTCTGAAAACCCAATTAGTTCTTTATTTTCAACTAACTCTTTATTTATTTCTTCAATTATTTTATTTCTATTTATAATATTTTCTTCATAACTATGTAGCTTATCTAAATACTTTAAATACTCTTTTTGTAAATTACTTACGTTGTTAACCAACTGGTTTCTATAAGAATAAGCATCTTGATATTCCTTACTACTTAAAAAAACAATGCTACTTTCTCTTGTAAGGCTTATATTCATAGATATAAGTATACCAATTATAATTGAAGCAATAAAAACAAATACACTGGCTTCGCTATTTCTCATATATAATCACCTCAATTATGGGATTTAGCTTTCTCTATAAGCAATCTTCTTATGATAGCAAAGTTATCAAATATTCTTCCTCCGAATACTATTACTGCTGCAATATAAATGGGCACCCCTAACTTATCTCCAAGATAGGCTAACGCAGCGGCCAGCACTGAGTTGCCAAAAAAACCTGATATAAAAATATCCGCTTGGAAATTTTTTGATAAAGTAGCTCTAATAGCTCCAAACACAGAGTCTAAACAAGCTAATATAGCAACTGACATGTATGGAGAAAACTTTTCTGGAATATTAATATTCCAAATTGCTCCTACCACTACACCTATTATTAATCCTAAAAATGCAATCATTTTTCAACCACCCCTGAATTAAAAGAATTTATTGTTTTTGTACAGGCTTCGCATATTCAAATTTGAATGATCTATTATATTTTTCTATGTTTATTTTGTCTGATGGTTCATACTTTATTTCAGTTATTCCCTTAAAATCCGCAAAAGTTTCAGGAAAATCTAGCATGTCCTTAAGGTTCTTCTTAGGCCCTACAGCCTTTATTACAATTCTTTTAGATGGAGATACTCTATCTTCCCCATTTATGGAAATACTATTACCTGAAATTCTAATACCAGATCTTCCTGTAATTCTGATATCATTAATTGAAATAGCCTCCGCTCCTGCAAATCTTAATTCATTAACCAAATAAACAAGATGCCTATCAGTTATTTTTGCATCTATATTACCAAACAGTCCACTATTGGGAGTTAAATAAATTATTACACCTTCTCCCTCAACGTCTGTGGCTCCCGTAGTAATCCTTGTATCCTCTAATTCTTTTAAAAGAGCTTTAGTTCTATCATCATTTCCTGCTGCTGATTCTTCGTACTCTTTTAATTTTGATTGTGTTTCATTAATTTTTTTATTTAAGCTTTCTCTTTCCTTCTTATATTGCTCTATCTGAGCAGTCATATCTGTAGTATTATACGGATTTACCCCTAACTGCTCTCTTTTATATAATACCCTGAACTGATATGCTAGCATAAAACCTAGTATAGCGCAGACCATAGCCACGCTTACTTGTGAATTCCATTTACGCATAGGCCTTCCTCCTAATTCTCTATATAAACTACGGGATTACCTTTAAAGCTTACATCTATATATCCCTTAGCATTTTTTAACTCTTCTTTTTGTAATATTATATTAAAAGCTTTATTTAACTTTACATCTAGATCCTCTTCATTTCCCATCCTAATAACAATATTTTTATATACAAATTGTATATTATTAATATCACTTATATCTACTTGAGCTATATTGTAATTATCTTTTTTAGGAGCAAGCAAACTACTTATAGTATTTACAGCTTTTAATTTTCTTTCACCCTCCACCACAATATGTTTTCCTATTTGAGATTTTTCCACTTCAAAACCTTGAAGCTTTACTAAATTCATATCTTTAATATCTTTCTTCTTTTCTAAAACTACTCCATATTTATCAATTATAACATACTCATCCGATGTTTTTCCATAGAATACTGCCTCTCTTTCATTAATTTGTATGATTACAGTGCCAGGCAGTTTTCTTGAAATTTGAACCTTAGTTATATATGGGTTACTTTCAATACCTTCTTTAGCTTCATCCATATTTAAATAAAAAATATTATTCCCTATATATATATTAGACAGCTCTTTTACTATATCCGGCGAAATATTTTTATTACCTTGTATTTCAATGTTTTTCACATTAAAAAATGGATGTTTTAAACATAAAGCAATAAGGGTAGAAATAAGAAAAAGAAAAAAAATGATGCTTTTTTTTAGAAATTTTTTTCTTCTTCTTCTCATTATAAGTTCATTTTTTTCTTTTGGCCGAAAAGGTATAACTTCTCCCATTTTCATCTCCACCTTCGTAATTATAGAATATACATATATAATAACATTTTTAAAAGTTAATTTCATTAAATTTTATATTTAAATTTAATTTTAAACAAAATTATAGCATTGCACTGCTGCAATGCTATTTTATTACATATTACTTTTCTGTCTAGATATGTTCAATAATATTCCCATTGCCGTCATGTTTACAAGCAAAGATGAACCTCCATAACTTATAAAAGGTAATGGTACTCCTGTAACCGGTATAGAGCCTGTTACAACAGCTATATTTATAAGAGCCTGAACTGCTATTACGGAAGTAATTCCCATAGCTAATAGAGTTCCATAAGTGTCCTTTGCCTTTACAGCCGTAACAATTCCTCTCCATACAAGAAGTATGAATAGAACTATAATAAAGGTACAACCTATTAACCCCAATTCTTCACCTATTACTGCAAAAATAAAATCATTATGAGGTTCTGGTATATAGTAACATTTCTGCCTTGATTGACCAATACCTACTCCCCATATACCTCCTGATCCTAGAGCTAAAAAAGATTGTATTAATTGATAGCCTGTGTTCAATGGATCTACCCAAGGATTTTTATAGGAAAAAAACCTTGCCCTCCTAAAAGGCACCAACATTATAGCCGCAAAACCAGCTACTGCTACGGGAGCAACTACTATAAGAAGATGTATAAATTTTGCTCCACCTATAAATAATACAAAGAAAGTTACCGCCATAACCACCGTTGCAATACTTAAGTTCTTTTCAAGATAGATCAATATTGCATAAATTCCTGCCACTATAAGGCAAGGTAATACACCTTTTGTAAAACTTCTTATCTTTTCTCCCTTGGCCTCAATGCTTTTTGCTAAATATGCAACTATCATATACTTAGCGATTTCAGATGGCTGTATATTTATTGGTCCTAATGCAATCCATCTTCTAGCACCATTTATTTCCGGAAAGGCAAAAACCACTAATAGCAATATAGTAGATATTACCATGAGTAATTTTGTATATCTCTTATAATAGTGATAATCAATATTTATGGTTATTATCATAAATATAAAACTTAGTATAGCAAAAGCACCTTGTCTTTTTAAAAAGAACATATCATCTGACTCCTTATAAAAAGCAAAGTAAGAGCTAGCGCTATATACCATTACTACGCCAATAGCAGCTAAAAGCATAATTACACAAAACAGAAAAAAATCTATACTTCCCATCTTCTTTTGGAGTTTCTTCATATTAACCTCCTACCAATTATTAAAAAGATAAAAATGCTATCATACACAATATAACTGTTACAATTGAAAATACAGACACAACTTTCGTTTCATGCCACCCACTTAATTCAAAATGATGATGAAGTGGAGCCATTTTAAAAAATCTTTTCTTTGTAAGCTTAAAATATACTATTTGAATAATAACTGCCAAAGTTTCTATTACATATATACCACCTACTAGTATAAGTAATAAAGGTAATTTTAATATCATAGCTACAGCTGCTACAGCTCCACCTAAAGCTAGGGAACCAGTATCTCCCATAAAAACCTGAGCTGGGAAAGCATTATATCTTAAAAATCCAAGTAATGCTCCAGCAACAACCCCACAAAATATCGATAAGGTATAGTAGCCCATATTATAACTTACTATTACAAAAAAAGTCATTACAAGAATCGTAACAGAAGTAGCAAGTCCATCCAAACCGTCCGTTAAATTTACCGCATTGGTTGTAGCTGTAAAATAAAAAATTATAAAAGGTATATAAAAGATACCTAAATTAAAAGTTTTCCCTGTAAATGGCATTATTATTGAAGTTCCTATATCTGGGTTATTCGCAGCGTAATATGCGAATCCATAGGAAACAATCAGTAGTAATATCATTTTTTGATATGCTTTAAGGCCTAAATTTTTCTTATGTACTATTTTTAAAAAGTCATCAATAAATCCTATTGCTCCAAAAGCCAAAAATGCATATAAGGCAAACATAGCCTCATCACTTGGCTTTCTTACGAGTATTATCATAGAAATTATGGAAGATATAATAAATATTATTCCTCCCATGGTAGGAGTTCCAGCTTTTCTTTGATGACTTTTTGGCCCCTCTTCCCTTATACTTTGACCAAATTTTAGCTTATGAAGTATTGGAATTAATATTGGCCCTCCAATTATTGAAAAAAAGAATGCTACAAGTACTGAATATATTATTTTACTGTTCATTATATCAATGCTCCGTTTTAGAGCAAAGTCACCTCCTCAAGCGTTTTTATTCTTTAGTTTTTAATTTTTCAATTATACCTTCAAATTTCATAGCTCGTGATGCCTTAAACAACAAAACATCGCCATATTTAATATAACTTTTCAAAAATTTAATTACTTCATCTTCGTCATTAAAACTTAGAATTTCTTTTTTTATATCTTTAGTTTCATTTATATATCCTTCTTCATAAGCTTTATTGAATTCTCCAAGGGTAATTAAGGTTTCTATTCCCTTTTCAGCCACATATTTACCTACTTCTTTATGTGCATTATAAGCTTCATCCCCTAGTTCCTTCATTGTTCCTAAAACAGCTATTTTTCTTTCACCTTTAATATTTATTAAAACATCTATTCCTGCTTTCATAGAATCAGGGCTTGCATTATAGCAATCATTTATTATAGTATATTTTTCTTCTCTAATTATATCAAGTCTCATACCAGTGGTGTTTATATTATTTTTAAGTCCCTCTTTAATTTCTTTTAAGCTCATGCCTAAAACTCTTCCACAAGCTATACTCAATAATGCATTCCACACATTGTGTTTTCCTGGGAGGTTTATTTCAATGTCTTCATTCTCTCCACTATTTTCTTCAGACACTTTAAATGAAACACTATCTTCATTTAAAATTATATGGTGAGCATAATAATCGCCTCTATTATTAAAACCAGTTTTAATAATATTAAACTCATCACTGCTTAAAGAATTCAGTAAATCATTGTCTCCATTTACAATAAGTACATTTTCTTCATTAAAGAAATCAGTAATTTCTAACTTAGCTTTTAATATATTTTCTCTAGTTTTTAAATTCTCTATATGAGATATGCCAACATTAGTAATTAACGCTATATCTGGTCTCGCTGCTTTGCACATCCTATGAATTTCTCCTAAGTTATTCATACCTAATTCCAAAACTGCAATATCATAATCATTATTTAATTTAAATATCATCAAGGGTAATCCTATTTCATTATTAAAATTACCTTCTGTTTTAAAAACTCTATATTTTGAACTAAGAGCAGCAGCAGTCAAATCTTTAGTGGAAGTTTTTCCAGTGGATCCTGTTATTCCTACTATTTTTATATTTAATTTGCTTCTATAATATTCCGCTAAATCTAACAATGCTCTTCTAGTATTTTCCACTTTTATTATTGAAGTACATTCTTTTATATTTTCTTTATCAAATATAATTTCATCAACAATACATAGAGTAGCTCCTTTATCGCTTGCAACATTTATATAACTATTGCCATTAAAACTTTCTCCTTTTAATGCAAAAAATATATTTCCTTTTTCAATCTTACGAGTATCTGTGGATACACCATTGAACTTAAAGAAATTACCTTCTTTAACCATTTCTCCATTAATAGCTTTAACTACTTCATCTATACTCAAAAACTCCAAATAAAAGACCCCTTCCCTTTTTTAATAAAGCTCCTCTATTATATCTTTTATAACTTCTCTCTCGTCAAAATGTATAGTTTTATCTTTTAATATTTGATAATCCTCATGTCCCTTACCAGCCAAAACAATTACGTCACCTTTTTCAGCTATTTCCATAGCCTTTTTAATTGCCTCTTTTCTATTTTCAACAATTATATAATTATCTTTGTCCACTCCAGCTACTATATCTTCAATTATTTTTGATGGTTCTTCTGTCCTTGGATTATCTGAGGTTATTATAGATATATCACTTAGTTCCGTTCCTATTTTACCCATTATTGGTCTTTTGCCTCTATCTCTATCTCCACCACATCCGAAAATGCTAATTAGTCTTCCTTCAGTAAATTCTCTTACATTTTTCAATATATTTTCTAATCCATCTGGAGTATGAGCGTAGTCAACAATTACCTCATAACCTAAATTATAGCTTTTAGTTACTATTTCACATCTTCCAGGCACTCCTGGTAGTTTTTCTAATCCTCTTTTAATTATATCTAAGGAAATTCCTTCATTTAAACAAGAAAGTATTGCACCTAATGCATTTGAAATATTATATCTTCCTGGTATATGGATATCTATATCCTCTCTTTGTCCTTTATAATCTACGGAGAATTTTATACCTCTGGAGTGCATCTCAATATTTTCCGCCCTTAAATCTCCTTTACCCTCAATTGAATAGGTGTAATAAGAACTAGATAAGTCCTTTAATATGTTTGTTCCATACTCGTCATCTATGTTAATTATAGATTTTTTACTATTTTTAAATAGTAAAAGCTTAGAATTATAGTAATTCTCAAAAGTTTTATGAAAATCCAGATGATCTTGAGTCAAATTAGTAAATATACCTTCCTCAAACTCTATCCCATATACTCTATCTAAATATAGAGAGTGTGAAGATACCTCCATTACACAATATTCAACCCCTTCATTTACCATATCCCTAAACAACTCATGAATTTCTAAAGATTCTGGTGTGGTTCTTTCAGCATGAATTTTTTTATCACCTATATAGTTTGCTATGGTACCTAATAAACCAACCTTATAGCCGCCTTCTTCTAATATAGATTTTATCATAAAAGTTGATGTTGTTTTTCCATTTGTACCTGTAATCCCTATTATTTTCAGTTTATCTTTTGGGTTACCATAATAGTTAGATGAAAGTATAGCCATGGCCTTTCTTCCATTTTTAACTCTAACTATAGTACAATTTTCTATTTCTTCGTTAATATCCTTGCTACAAAGTATAGCTGTTGCCCCTCTTTCAATGGCAGATTTAATATACTTATGCCCATCGGTGCTGTATCCTTCTATAGCAATAAACAAACCATTATTTTGCATGTTTTTAGAATTATAGTGCAAATTCGAAATATCTATATCTATATTTCCTCTTACTACTTCATATTCAATTCCATTTAATATTTCATTTAACTTCATTTTTTCACCTCTTAAAACCACTATGTAAGTTTACAATGCAACAGTGAACGGAAATGGCCGTTCACTGTAATATTACTCAATAACTTCTTCTAATTTTAGGTACACTGTAGTTCCTTTATTGACCTCTTGACCCTCTTTTATGTTCTGCTCATAAATCAATCCATATCCTGAGTAGCTGCCTTTAAGCCCTATACTATCAAGAATTTGAGAAGCTCTTTCTGCTGTGTATCCTGTTAATCTAGGAACTACTACTACTTTATTATAATTATCAGTGCTTCCTGTGTAAAGTAGTATTTTACTTCCTTCTTTTACAGTATATCCAGGTTTTGGGTTTATATCCACAATATACTCGCCTTCTGCATCAATTTTATAATCTAAACCCTGATCTTTTAAAACCTTTAATCCTTCACTTTTCTTTAATCCCCTTACTTCAGGTATTATCACATCTTTCTTAAGGCTTTCTGCAACTTCTTCAGAAGTAGCATCACTCTTCAGTGCTAAATAATTAAAAATATCATTAAATACCTGTTGTCCAACTGGCGCTGCTATTTGCCCTCCATAATAATTTGATGGATCAGGCTCATCTATAGATACAAGTAATGAAATTATTGGTTCATCCACTGGAGCCATTCCAGCAAAGGAAGATATATACTTACCCTGTACATATCTGCCCCCAATAGGTTTTTGGGCTGTACCTGTTTTTCCTCCAATTCTATATCCTTCTATAAAAGCATTCTTACTTCCTCCTTCAGTTACAACCTTCTCTAAAAAGCCTCTTAAAGTTTTTGATGTCTCAGTACTAATTATTTGCTTTTCTCCATAATTATCAAATTTTTTATCTACAATATATTTATTAGTATCCTCATCATAATGAGAAACTTCTTTTAATAAGTGTGGCCTTATCCATTTTCCACCATTAATTGCTGCATTAAAAGCAGTAATGTATTGTACTGCTGAAACGGTATTTGCCTGTCCAAAGGCTATAGTAGCCAAGTCTATTTCAGCCATTTTATCTGCCTTTTTTACTATACCTTTAGCTTCTCCTGGAAGGTCTATGCCAGTTACTTGACCAAATCCATATTTATTTATGTATGAAGCTAATTTTTCTTTTCCTAATCTTCTTCCTAATTCTGCAAAACCAACATTACAGGAATTTTTTATTATATCCTCAAGGCTTTGAGAACCATGACCTCCATTATACCAATTCCAACACTTTATTGTATTTTTACCAATGGTAGTAAACCCATTACAGTTAAATGTTTCACCAGCCGGAGATATTTTTTCATCAAGGACTGCCGACATAGTTAAAGCTTTAAAAATAGATCCAGGTTCAAAAGTATCACTAACTGCTCTATTTCTCCATGCTGCTTGAAGCTCGTCTCCAGTCTTACCTTCTATCCAAGGATTATTAGAATTATAATCAGGTTTATTGACCATTGCTAATATTTCTCCATTACTAGGATTCGTAACTATAATTGTAACCGCTTTAGCTTTGTTATCCTTTAATGCTTGGTCAGCAGCTTTTTCTGCAAAGTGTTGAATCATTTCATCTATTGTTAAAACAACATCTTTTCCATTTTCCGGCTCAGTAAACTCAGAAATTACATATGGCAGTTCACTAATTCTAGCGCTATCCATTTCAGCTATTCTATTTCCTGGTTTTCCTGATAATATTGAATTGTATTGCATTTCTATTCCAGTTAAACCATCCCCATCGGAGTTAGTATGTCCTAATACATGAGCTAAAAAGTTATCATTAGGATAATATCTCTTTGTATCTGCCGAAACTAATACTCCTCTTAAATTTAACTCTCTTACTTTATCTGCTATGGGCTTCTCTATTCTTCTCTTTAAGGTAGCAGAACCGTATGGTAATCCATTAGGAAACTTCTTATTTATAATTTTTAGAACATCATCCTGTTCCATTTCTAAAGCTTGGGCTAATTGTGACGCTACTTCTTTATCAGTAATTTCGTTCTTTTTCATGGTTTGTCTTAGAGTATTTAAATCCAAGTCTACTCTATAAACATTAGCGCTAATAGCGAGCTCATTCCCATTTCTATCTAAAATCCGTCCTCTTTTAGCCGCTATTTTCACCTCACTAGTCCATTGGTTAATAGCTAACTTCTTATACTCCTTACCCTTGTATACCATTAAAAATCCAAGCCTTCCTATAAGGGCAATAAATGCAAAAGATAATCCCAACAGTATTAAAAACATTCTTTTCTTTATTTTAACTCTATCCCTGTATACTTTTTTGTTCAAAATTATACCTCCGCTAAAATCTCTTGCTATTTCTTATTCACATTCTCTCCTTCTTTTATTGCATCTTTTGTCATATCAACGTACATAATATCTGCTTTTGTTGGTTTAATCATTTTCAGCTTAGTTGTAGCTATTTCTTCAATTAAACTTAAGTTACTGTATTTTACAAGCTCTATTCTTAAATTTTCATTATCTTTATTTATATCACTTATTTTTGTGTTTAAGGTATTTAATTGTCTTTGCATATTATATATTTGGCCATATCTTCCTACTATTGTTACTCCTACTATGAATACAAGCGATATATTTCTTATAACTTTAAGTTTACTCTTAGTTCTTTTGTTTCTTTCTTCGATCAAAGCTTTTCTATCAATAGTTACCTTTTCTTTCGTATCCTTTTTCACCTTTGGATACGAATTAGGAGCAAGTACGGTACTTCCATTTATGTATTCATTTTTATCAGTTATTATCACTTTATTCACTCCCTTTTTTAATTAGAACATATATTTATATTTTTTCTCCCACTCTCAATTTTGCACTTCTACTTCTTGGATTTATTTCAATTTCTTCCTTTGATGGTTCTATAGGTTTTCTACTTATTATTTTTAATTTAGGTATATTACCACATACGCATATAGGAAAGTCTCTAGGACAGCTGCAACGATTTTCTAAATCTTTATACTTATTCTTTATTATTCTATCTTCTAATGAATGAAACGTTATAATGGCTATTCTTCCATTTTCAGATAAATGCTCAACGCTGTCTTCTACGGCTTTATTTAAAATATCCAATTCTCTATTCACTTCAATCCTTATAGCTTGAAATGTTCTCTTTGCTGGATGAGGCCCTTCCCTCCTGAATTTAGCAGGTATGGCTTCTTTGATTATTTCTGTTAATTCTCCTGTAGTTTTAATTTCCTGCGTATTTCTTTTTTCCACTATAAATTTAGCTATTCTTTTTGCAAATCTTTCTTCACCATAATCTCTAATTATTCTTTCCAAATCCTTTTCAGAGTAATTATTTACGATATAATAAGCATCTACTTCTTCTTTTCTATTCATTCTCATATCTAATGGAGCATCCTTCATATAGCTAAAGCCTCTTTCTCCTCTATCTAATTGATAGGAAGAAACACCTAAATCCATTAATATACCATCCACTTTATCTATATTTAATTCATTTAATATAGAATCGATATTATAAAAATTATTGTGCACATAAATTACATTATCAAAATCTTTAAGTCTTTCCTTTGCAGCTCTTAAAGCATCTTCATCTTGATCAATTCCAATCAAAGTACCTTCCTTTGATAATCTTTTTAGTATCTCAGATGAATGTCCTCCTCCACCTAATGTGCAATCTACATATATACCATTTTCTTTTATATTCAATCCTTCTAAACATTCATTTAATAATACTGATACGTGATTAAATTCCATATATATTACTCCATTCTTAATTTATATTCCTAGCTCACTCATTTTCTCTGCAATCTCATCGAAATCTATATTAGATTCATTATAATCTTCCCATTTTTCTTTGCTCCAAATTTCAATTCTATTCAGTACACCTATACTTACTATTTCTTTTTGTATATTAGCATACTCAAAAAGATTCTGAGGTATAAGTGCTCTTCCTTGCTTATCTACTACTATTTCATTAGCTCCTGAAAAAAAGAATCTGGAAAAAGCTCTGGCATCTTTACTTGTTAAAGGGAGTTTTTTCAACTTCTCTTCTAATATATTCCACTCTTCCATAGGGTATATGTAAAGACATCCATCCAAACCCTTAGTTAAAATAAATTTATCACCCAGGTTTTCTCTGAACTTAGAGGGGATTATTATTCTATTTTTAGAATCAATTCCGTGTATGTACTCCCCTATAAACATTTTTACACCCCTACAAACTATTTTCCTCCACTTTAAACCACTTTCAACCACTATATGTACAATTCTATAATAAACCAAAAATTCCTTCTTTTAAAGTGATTTTAATAAATTTTTTAATAAAATTTTTAATGAAATACAATGGCAAAAAAATCCAAAGCTATTCCACTGTCTAAAGCAATGAAATAGCCTTCCATAAAGTTCATTAATGGGAATTTTCTTCATTTTCATTAAATGGAAATGGTCTGGGAGTTATCATATTATTAAAACTTAAAGAGTTACCTAATTCTTGAGTATTTTGAAGTATAGATATTTCGCTTTCCCTATCTATTCCATTAAATTTTTCCTCTAACTTATTTATAAAATTCTCTCTATCATTTATATCTTTTAACGCCACAAGAATCTCTCCTTATCTACTTTAAGTTATTTATTACTCCTCTTTCCATCTTTAACATTACCTTTTTTATCTGAGAATGATTTAATCCCGTTCTCTCAACTATTTCTTCCATTCCCGTTCCTTCTCCTAATAATTCTTTAGCAAACTCTACAGAAGCTTCATGTTTATCTTTTTTCTTTCCCATTGCTATTCACTCCTTTCCTAGAGTTCAATAATATTTTGTTCATTTTATATTTTATTTATCCTCTATAGTTTTTCCCAACAATAAAAAGACTGTTAATAACACATGCTATCAACAGTCTTTTTCATTATTATTTTATTACTTTATTATTTTTTATAAAACTCTCTTATTTTTTCACATACATATTCTACTTCTTCATCTTTTATTTCAGGATATATTGGTAAAGCAAGAATTTCTCCACATACTTTTTCAGCTACTGGGAAATCTCCCTTTTTATATCCTAAATAACTAAAGCAATTTTGAAGATGCAATGGCATTGGATAGTAAATACTTGTTCCTATACCACTTTTCTTTAGGAATGCATTTAATTCATCTCTTTTTTCGCAAAGTATATTAAATACATAATAAACCGGCATCTGATCTCCCTTAATAATTGGAAGCTTTAATTCTTCTATGTCTTTTAATCTTTCTTTATAAAGATTTGCTATTTCTTCTCTTCTCTTAATAGCTTCATTAATATATCTCATTTTTACAAGTAGTATGGCTGCCTGCATTGTATCTAATCTTGAATTATATCCTATGTATTCATAATGATATTTTGCTTTAGCTCCATGAACTCTATATATTTTAGTCAATTCAGCTAATTTATCATCATTTGTTATAATCATTCCTCCATCACCATAAGCTCCCAAAGTTTTAGTTGGGAAGAATGAAAAAATCCCCATATCTCCTATAGCTCCTGCATGTCTATAAGTGTCTCCTTTTCCTTTCCATCTCATTCCAAAGGCTTCTGCAGCATCTTCTAATACAGATAGGTTATGTTTTTTTGCAATATCCATTATATCATCCATGTTAGCCATTTGACAGAAAAGATGAATTGGTAGCAATCCTACAGTATCTTTTGTAATTTTCTCTTCTATTTTTGTAGTATCTATATTAAAAGTTTCTGGATCTATATCTACAAATACTGGCTTCCCACCATATCTTGCTATACAAGATGTGGATGCTAGGAAAGTAAATGGTGATGTTATAACTTCTTTTCCATTCTTATATCCTAATATGTCTGATGTAAGAATCAAACCATCTGTTCCTGATGCTACTCCAATTGCATGCTTTGCTCCAGTAAAATTTCCTATTGATTTTTCAAGATCTTTAACTTCTTGGCCAAGAGTAGCTATTCCATCCTTAAGTACATTTTCAATGGCTTGTTGAAATTCTTCCCTCTTAGCTGAATATTCTCTTTGAGACGTATAAAAATTAACTTCCATAAATAATAATCCTCCTCTAAGTTATAATAACTCTTCTACAGCTTTTATAAGCTCTTTAACTAAATAATCGGCATCTTCTAATGCTAAAGTAGAGTATACTGGCAAGCTTATTTCATTTTTATATTGATCATAAGCATTTGGATAATCCTGAACATTATATCCTAAGTTTTTATAAAGACTTAACATAGGAACAGGTATAAAGTGTACATTAGTAGCTATATCTTTATCTGCTAAAGTTTGAATAACTTTATCTCTGCTTTCTTCTTCAAAACCTTTTATTCTTAAAGGATATAGATGGTAACACGATTCCATTATATCATTTTTACTAAAAGGAATAATAGCCCATTCTTTGTCTTTTAAATTATTATTATAAACTTCAAATATCTTTCTTCTATGATCTATCATGCTTTCATAGCGTTTCATCTGAACTACTCCAATAGCAGCCATAATATCTGTCATATTGCATTTAAATCCATCTGTTATTATATCATATTTCCATGCTCCTGCTTTCATCTTTGAAAGAGCATCTTTAGTCTGTCCGTGAAGAGCTGTTATTTTAAGTTCTCTATGCAAATCTTCTTTTCCCTTAAAATTATTATCATTAAAAGTTATTCCTCCTCCTTCAGCAGTAGTTAAATTCTTTACTGCATGAAAGGAGAATACGTGAAAGTCACATTGAGTACCTACTTTTTTTCCTTTATATGCTCCTCCATAGGAATGGGCTGAGTCACATATAGTTATTATATCCTCTCTTCCTATTCTCTTTAACATATTTTTAAGCTTATCATAATCTAATGGTACACCTGCATAATCCACTGGCATAATTACTTTTGTTTTAGGAGTTATAGCTTTTTCAATTGCATCTATGTCAATCAGAAAGCTGTCCTTTTCTACATCAACGAAGGTTGGTTTTATGCCCCTATGCACTATAACATTTGAAGTTGCTGTATAGGTATAAGGTGTGGTTATTACCTCATCTCCCTCTTTTATATCCAATACCTTTAATAATAACTCCATTCCAGCCGTTGCACTATTAACCGCTACTGCATAGTTAGATTGGCAAAACTTTTTCATGGATTCTTCAAATTCTAAAACTTTTGGTCCCGAAGTAATCCATCCTGATTCTAATACTTTCACCACTTCATCAATTTCTTCTCTAGTTATATCTGGTGGTGAAAAAGGTATCTTTTTTCCCATAATTAACACTCCTTTATATTATAATCATATTTATTTTATAGCTTTAAAAAAGCCTGTATCTTTGCTTATGTATATGTTACCTTTTTCTTTTATTATTTTTTTCATCTTATCTTCTAGTTTAGTAAATTTATCTTTACTAAAATTGTTTTTTATATTACCTGGCATAGAAAATATATAATCCATGATAGCAGAACTTTCAGTAACCATTAAACTATCCTCATATCTATCCATTTCTATATCTCTAAACCAACTTTTAAGTATGTCCTCTCCATTTTCAAGCTGAAATTTTTCTGTAAGAGTAAAACCCTCCATATCAAGCAAACTCTTATCTACCTGTGCTATTATATCTCTCATTTCCTTCATGTGGTTTTTCCCTACAGTAGAAGCATAAAATTGCCCTCCAGGTTTTAATACTCTTTTCACCTCTGATAGAGACTTGTGTAAATCTCCTAAATGATAAAGCATGTGATTTGCTATTATAATATCAAAGCTACCATCACTATAAGGCAAATCGTGAGCATCTACCACAGCAAAGTTAAACCTATTTTCCCATTTCTCCAAATTATTTCTTGTATCATTTAGCATACCTTGTGAGAAATCCGTTAGGCTTATATTCCAACTCTTAGGTACTTTATCAATATTTTTCAACCATAGACTTCCATCACCACACCCAAGTTCTAGTATATTAGCTTCCTCTGCTATATTAAGCTTGGTAAAATACCATGGCATCCACCCTTGGGCATTACTGCTAAACTTTTCATGTATGTTTATTCTAGCTCTTAAGTTCGAGGCATTTTTATACTGTTCAATCCATTTTTTATCCATATTTATTAAATTAATTACATTTATAAATTTATCCCAATTTAAATTATCTTCTTTTTGTACCATAACTAAAGTTTCATCTATAGCTTTTAGTACATTGAACATATGTTGAATTTTTTCTTCTATGATTTTTTTTTGAATATTAAGGGATTTTTTAAAATCATTATCATCTATATCATATTTCATAATATCCCCTATTTCTTCAAGAGATAAACCTATAAATTTTAATGTAAGGATTTTTTGAAGCCTACCGAAATCTTGCTTATTATAAAGTCTATATCCTAATTCACTATAGTTAGAAGGTTTAAGTAAACTTATCTTATCATAAAATCTTAAAGTTCTAATGGTAACCCCAGCTTTTTTAGCAAATTGGCCTACGGTATATAATTCTTCATCCTCCTTATACAAATTACTCACCTCTAATAATCATTTTAACCCATGACGTTAGGTAATGGTCAATAGGTTTTTATATATTTATATTAATTTTCTGTAAAATATAAAAAAGAGGACATTTTACTGTCCTCTTTCTGCTGATTGCTTTTTAGTTGTTCTATTGCTATTTTTAGCTGTTTCCCTAGTTATTGGTGTTTGGTAATTAGATTTTTCCATTCTAGCTTTTTTATTATCTGGCTGGCTATCTTTTGGCATAAACATCTTTCCCTTCTTCTTGGTTTCATAATGTATTATGCCTTGTTTTAATAATTAAATACCTTTTTATAACTGAGAGTTTAAAGTGAATTTATACATTAAATCTAAAATTTACAACGTCTCCGTCTTGCATTACATATTCTTTTCCTTCTAGTCTATAATATCCTTTTTCTTTTGCTGCTGCCTCTGAACCACATTCTACTAGCTTATCATAGGATATAATTTCAGCTCTTATAAAGCCTCTTTCAATGTCCGTGTGTATTTTACCTGCTGCTTGTGGTGCTTTCGTTCCCTGTTTAATAGTCCAAGCTCTTACCTCTTGAACTCCAGCAGTTAAATAACTCATTAATCCTAGTAGCTTATAACTAGATTGGATTAGTTTATAAAGCCCTGGTTCTTCAATTCCGTATTCCTTTAGCATCTCTGATTTTTCTTCTTCATCTAAAGTTGATAATTCCTCTTCTATTTTTGCACTAATAACTACAGCTTCAGCATTTTCTTTATTTGCATATTCTTTAACTTTTTTTACATATTCATTTTCTGTATTTCCAGATATCATATCTTCTTCTGAAACATTACATACATATAACACTGGCTTTGAGGTAATTAAAAAGAATCCTTTAACTATTTCTTCTTCTTCCTCAGTTACTTCTAATGTTCTAGCTGGCTTTTCCTCTTCAAGATGTGCTTTTATTCTTTCCATTAAAGCCATCTCATCTTTAGCTTTTTTATCTCCGCTCTTTGCTAGCTTATTTGTTTTTTCTATTCTTCTTTCTAGCACTTCTAAATCAGACAATATAAGCTCAAGATTTATAACTTCTATATCTCTAACTGGATCTACTGACCCTTCTACATGCACTACATTTCCATCATCAAAGCATCTAACCACATGAACAATAGATTCTACTTCTCTAATGTGAGATAAGAATTTATTTCCTAATCCTTCACCTTTACTAGCACCTTTAACTAAACCTGCTATATCATAAAACTCTATAGTTGCATATATCTTTTTTTTCGTACTATAAATTTTTTCTAATACATCTAATCTTTTATCTGGTACAGTAACTACACCTACATTAGGTTCTATAGTACAAAATGGGTAGTTAGCCGCTTCTGCTCCTGCACATGTAATGGCATTAAATAAAGTACTCTTACCCACATTTGGTAATCCAACAATTCCTAATTTCATATATGTACACAATCCTTTCATCACTTCAGTTAATTCCTTTTAAGATTATACTCTACTAATTGCTTTATTTCAACTAAAAACATTATAATATAAGTGCTTTTGTAGTATAATGTAGAATGTATTATTCTATATGCATTAGAAGGGATGTCAAAAAAATGAAGAATATATTTTCCAAATTTTATAAATACAATTATTTTTTCATACTATTTAAAACTATTTTATTTATACTTCTAATATCTAGTTATAAAGGGACAAACATCTCTAATTTAACCTTTCACAGCATTCCACCAATAATTGTTTACTTATCATTTATTTCAATTTATTTAAGCATTTCTTTTTTATTTAGTGGAATTAACCATGCTATATGTAATATTGTTTTAAACCTATTACTAAGCTTTATATACATTGGAGATCTATGGTATTACAGAAGTAATCATTCTTTTTTAACTTTCCATATGATTAAAACTACTGCAAATTTAGAAAATTTAAGTGGTAGTATTTTTGCCATGTTTAGATTTATAGATATACTCTTTATTTTAGATATATTTTTTTTGCTTTTTATTTCTATAAAAAACTTAGAAAAGTACAAAGGTTTTAAGAGAAATATACCCTCTTTTGTTCTTTTATTTTTCATTCCAATTTTATATTTAATATATGCTCACTATAAAGTTGATATATTAAATAAGGGATATCCAAATCAAATGCTTTTTAAAAGGAGCTGGACACAAAATCAAACCATGGCATCCTTAACCCCTATAGGATATCATCTTTTTGATTTTTATAACTATCATAAAGATAGTAAACCCTATATAATGAGCACTGCTGAAAAGGAAGAGGTTAATAACTGGATTAATAAAAAAGCTGAACCCCTTCCAAATAATAAATATAAGGGTATTTTAAAGGATAAAAATTTAATACTACTTCAAGTTGAATCTCTAGAAAATTTCGTCATAAATTTAAAAATTGAAGGAGAAGAAATAACCCCTAATTTAAATAATTTATTAAGCAATAGCTTATATTTTAATAATTTTTATGAACAAACTCATAACGGTACAACCTCCGATGGAGAATTGTTAGCTAATACCTCTCTTTATCCTTTAAGAATTGGGAGTACATTTTTTAGATATCCTAATAATACATACATCAATTCCTTACCTAATATTATGGAGAGATTAGGATATAAAACCTTAGCAGTACATCCGGATAAAGGTTCCTATTGGAATTGGCTAAATTCATTAAAATCTATAGGTTTTGATGAATGTTATGATGCAAGTTATTTTAATATGGATGAGGTAATTGGTCTAGGATTAAGCGATAAAAGTTTTTTAAATCAATTGATTCCTTTATTGAAAAATCAACCTGAGCCCTTTTATTCTTTTTCAATTACTTTAACAAGTCACTCCCCCTTTTATATGCCAGAAGAACATAGAAAATTAAACCTTCCCAAAAGCTTAGATGAGTCAAGACTAGGAAAATATTTTCAATCCATAGCATATACAGATAGCCAAATAGGTAGCTTTATAAATTCTCTTGAAAAAATAGGTTTATTAGATAATTCAGTATTAGTTATCTATGGGGATCATGAAGGGGTGCATAAATTTTTTAGTGATGAAATAGAAGATACAATGGATTTATATAAATTAGAAAACAACGATTTAAAGGTTCCATTCATTATATATTCTAAGGATTTAAATGGAGAAGAGATATCTACCATTGGTGGACAAGTAGATATGCTCCCTACTCTAGCTTACCTTATGGGAGCTGAAAAAGAGGATTATATGTATACATCCTTTGGAAGAAATCTACTGAATACAAATAAAAACTATGTGATAACTTCTCGCGGAAAATACATTGGAGATGATATATCTGAAGAAGATAAACTTTTTTATATTAAAGGTTTGGACTATAGTGACAAAATAATAAGAAGCAACTTTTTTAAAGAATAGGGGGAAATATTATGATGAATTTTCCTAGATGGTGTTATATATTTATAGGCATATGCTTTTTAATCCCTATATTATTAATCGAGAGTGTTATACCTTGGGGTTTATTTTTGTACTTTTCCTATAAATGCATAAAAATCTCGCAAAATAATGAATTAAACTTTAAAATACAAATAATAAAATGCTCTATATATTCCTCTATTGCTTGGATCATCGGATTATTTTTTAATTTCATGATAACTAAAGGAACTAGTCTTTTGCTTAATAATATATTCTAGTAAATTAAGAGTGAAAAGTTAAAAGTGAAGAATACAGGATAGAATTCCCTTGCAGAGAATTCTTAAATCTTATAATTAAGAAATTCCTTAAGGAATTTTTCCCATTACTCTTCACTCTTCACTCTTAACTTCTAATTCTAAGCTTCTTTATCAGTTAAATAGGTTATCCCTATTTCTTCAATAATTTTTTTACTTCTCTCTTTAGTATTTCCTTTAATTATTTTATAAGGAACATTTTCTGCATTTAAAAATGACAATATAGCATCATCTACTTTTTTAGCCACCTCTTCGTCCTGCCATCTTACTTCATCTTGTTCATATCCAAATTCTCTTGGAACATAAAAAATATGTTCATATTTAGGCAAGTCCTTTATAGCAAGGCAATAGAGATCTTTTAATATTTCAATTTCCTTTTCACTTCTTTTTTTAGAACCAAGCATAAATCTTCCATAAATATAAGGTACAAAAGTAGCATAATCTGTTATAGCATAATCATAACAATTTAACTGTTCTTCCCTTAACGCTTGTCCTAAATATATTCCATATTGTTCAGCAATACTCTCTATCATACCTTTATCTCTTAAATATTCAGTACTATATTCAGTAGCACATCCTACACTAAAGCCCATGATTTTCATATCTACATACAGCTGTTGAATAAGAGTGGTTTTGCCACATCTAGGCCCACCTAATATAGCTATTCTCTTAGTCATAATAACTCTCCTCCCACCGTCCAATGAAACATAGTTATTATAACAATTTAATGGGAACCTTTCAACAGCTATAGCTAATTTTATTCCCTCTTTATCTTTTCTTGTTAGTTTATTATTATTGGTGAATAATCTTTTCTTCTATATACACTCATAATAAGTCCAATCGAAGATATATTTAACAACATGGATGTTGCACCATAGCTTATGAATGGACAACTTATACCCATTACTGGAATTAAGTTTAAATTCATAAGTATATTCCAACTAAACTGTATTAAAAATAGTGTTCCGAAAGACATTAAAATTAATCTTCCGTAATTATCCTTAACAACTCTTGCAGTAGCAAACATGCGGATTATAAAAAATGCCGCTAATGCTATGAAACTCAATGCAAGTATCCATCCGAAGGTGTATATAATATAAAGAAATATAAAGTCTGTACCGACTCCTAGTAAAAGCTGTATGTTTTGATCTATGCCATTGCCTAAAATTCCAGAGGATTTTATTAAGCTATCTATCAGATTATATATATACCCCATTCCATTAGGATCTTTATTTATAAAAGAAATTAACCTGTTTATCCTATAAGGAGAACTAGCAAATAGTATAATTATTGCCCCAATGAATACCGCGGGCATTAAAACAATGTATTTCCTTGGAAATTTATTACTTATACATAACACCATAAATATGCAGGTATATATTATAAAATCAATCCCAGAAGGAATTAAGAATATTAATAATGATGGAATAGCATATATGGCTAGTAAACGAAATAAAACTTTATTATTCTTAGCTTTAACATCTTCTAAAACTCCAGGTAGAGATACACAAATTAAAAATAAATACACTTGAAGAGTACTTATAGTAATAGGCCCTATTGTTATAAATTTCTTTGCACCATTTATAGGTGGGAATAATAATTGTATTAATAATATTAAATTAGCTGCAATAAATATCTTTCCACAATATTTTTTTATTTTTCTATAATCAAATATATACAAAATTACAGCAATTATAAATCCCATTATAGATGATACCACAGTTTTTTCTGCCATGATTTGGGGAAAATTATTAACATAGCCTACCATAAAAAACATTAAAAAAATCCCAAATAAACACATTAAAATAGATGGAATTACTATGCTCCATTCTACTTTTCCTTTATGAATTTTGTTTAATTTCTCCCCTATTCCCTTAGCATCTCCCATTTCTAGAATTGCTTTTTTTATAGCTTCCTCACCGCCCAATCCTTCATCTACATATGTCTCATACAAATCTTCTATATGTCCTGTAATTTCCAGTTCTATCTCTTCATGTACTTCCTTATTTTTTATCTCTAACAATAGATTATGTAAGTATTCCTTAACTCTTTTATCTTCTCCTATCCTCATACTATCCCCTCCCATAGCACTTTATCTACGGATCCCTTAAAAAACTCCCATTCTTCCTCTTTTTCTTTTAGATAGCCTTTACCTTTTTCTGTAATCCTATAGTATTTTCTCTTTCTCCCATTCTCTCCCTCATTCCAAAATGCCTCTACTACACCCTTTTCTTCTAATCCATGAAGTATAGGGTAAAGGGTACCTTCTTTCAATAAAAATACTCCTGTAGATTTCATTTCTAATTCTTTGATTATTTGGTAACCATACATGGGAATATCCTTTATTAAACTAAGAATTAAAGTTTCCGTACTTCCCTTTAATAGCTCCTTATTAAATTTCAAAAAATCCCCTCCTATTTTAAATAAAAAGTATACATAGGAATGCTATGCATAGATATCCTATGTATACTTTACTTTATTTTTCTATTTTAGTCAATATTACTTTACTTTTTTAACATACTTTTTCAATTCTTTTTCAATACAATCCATTATATATTTGTAGTCTATATCTTCATCACACATGAGAATATTAATTGCATCTTCTATGGTTTTCATAGTATATATTTTAAAATTACCCTTTTCAATTTCTTCTTCTACTTCTTTATTTAATACCAAATTATTTATATTTGAATAGGGTATGATTACACCCTTATCTTTTACGCTGTCTAACTTTTTACATACCTTAAAAAAACCTTCTATTTTCTCATTTACTCCACCAATAGGCTGCACTTCTCCCTTTTGATTCATTGAACCTGTTATGGCAATATTATTTTTAATCCCTATTTTACTCAAAGAAGACAGCATTGCTATAATCTCAGCAACAGAGGCACTATCTCCGTCAACTTTGCCATAAACTTGTTCAAAGCTTAAATGAAAATCTACTGGAATTTTATTATATCCACCTATTAGATTATTAATAAAACCTTTTAATATATTTATAGCTTTGCTATGAATTTTTCCACTCAGCTGGCTGTCCTTTTGAACATCCACTATATTTCCATCTCCATTATAGCAACTACAAGTTATTCTAACGGGTTTCCCAAAGGAAAAATATCCTGCATCTAACACTGTTAACCCATTTATTTCTCCCACTAATCTTTCATTAACATTTATCATTAGCTTTTTCTCTTCAAAAGCTTCCAATATTTCTTTTTCAATCATATCTTCATCATAAGCTATTTTAATTATATGGCTTTTTCCTATGCATTGAGCTTTTTCATTGATAGCTTGATTATTTGCTAATAAAATTACTCTTTCTATCTCTTCAATGTTGAAGTACAATTTATCTTTACTTTCTGCCTTCCTTGAAAGATATTTTGCAATTTCCTTTTTCCCTTCATCTTCCAAAGGTGATATATTATTTTCTTTACATATGGTATCTATAGTTTTTAAAAGAGAGATTTTTGCTTTATCATCTATTTTAATATAAGGATTATATTGTGCTTTCATTTTAAAAATCTTCTTAAAATCTTCATCATGATTATATAATATGTCATAAACTTCATAATCTCCTATAAGTATAACCTTTGCATTAATTTTTATTGGTTCTGGATGAATTCCACTTAAGGACAGAAGTTCTAAATATCCTTTGTTATAATCAATATCCACCTTTCCATTGACTAGAGCTTTTTTTAAATAATAATATGAAGATGTATTAGCTAACAAATTATTCATTCTTAATATAAGGCATCCTTCATTTGCTTTTAACATAGATCCTGCTTTTATTAAGCTTATATCTGTTACATAAACTCCATTTTTATTTTCATATTCGATATTACCTAGTAGATTGCTTAAATTAGGATCATCTTCGTAAATGCATATTGGTTTTTTATTGTTACTATTATCGACAATTACATTTATTCCGTACTTATATATTATCTCTCCTATCTCCTCTTCATCTTCTTCATAACTCATTGAGTAATTATCTACTAATGCTTTTTCAACCTTTGAGCATACATCTACCAAGCATTTAATTGCACATTCTTCTCCATCTAAACCTTTTTTAAAATCTTCTTTTATTTGACAAGAGCACTCTTCTAAGTATTCTTCCATCAATTCTTTAATATTTTCTATACCTTCTTCTTCACTGTCTTTTATTTTATCTAATATATTTTGTGCCTTCTCTTTTAGTTTAAATACCTTCTTTATTATGTCATCCTTGTTTTCTTTTTCTAAGGATTCATATTCTTTTTCGCTCATAGCATTACCATCTTCTTTAATGGGGATAAATGTAAATCCTCCACCAGTAAATTTAATGTCAAAACCGCTCTCCTCTGCAACTTTAACCATCTCACCTATTAATTCACTTCTATTTTTTTGTACTTTTTCTAGTAGCTTTTCTTTTTCCTTATTATCAGAAGTATTATAAAAATCGTAAATTTTTTCAGAGTAGTTTTTTTGTATTTCCTCTAAATATTTTTTAAATATTCTCCCTTGTCCATTAGATAAAAAAATTCCTTTAGGATTTCTACTTTCTGTTCCAATAAAATAGCATACATCTTTAGGTGGACTATCGGGTAAATTATCTTCAATATATCTAATCATTTTATTAAGTTTATCCTTTGAAAAATCATCTATTAAAAATATATTAAATCCTTCTTTATCAATCTCTAAGGCTCTCTTTATATCTTTATATACATCCTCATATCCTAACAAATATTCTTCTCCGTCTATAGCTTTAATGTCACTAAAATCAATGGAGTATTTTACATGGTTTACATTTAACTCGCTCATTAATATCCCCCCTATTCATACCATTAATATATTAATATTCTACTTATTGCTTTTTAGTAACATTTTTTTAATAATGACCCAATATAAAAAGGCATGTAATGATTACATGCCTTTTTTAGTATAACTCCTCTTTGCTAGGATTTTTATTTTCACAAATCTGTACAGAAGCTGAAGCTCCTATTCTTGAAGCACCTGCTTCTATCATAGCCACTGCATCTTCATAAGTTCTGACTCCACCAGAAGCCTTAACTCCCATAGCAGTTCCCACTGTTTCTCTCATTAATTTTACATCTTCTGGAGTAGCTCCACCTGTAGAAAATCCAGTGGATGTCTTTACAAAGTTAGCTCCCGCTTCCTTTGAAAGTTTACATGCTATTATTTTTTCTTCTTCTGTTAAGAGACAATTTTCTATAATTACTTTAGTTAATGCTTTTCCTTTAGAAGCTTTAACCACTTCCTCTATATCTCTTTTTACGTATTCATAGTCTTTATCCTTAAGTCTTCCAACATTTATAACCATATCTATTTCTTCAGCACCACTATTTATTGCATCTTCAGTTTCAAAAACTTTTACAGCAGTTGTATTAGCCCCTAAAGGGAATCCTATAACAGTGCAAACTTTAACCTTACTTCCTTTTAACAAATCACTTGCAACTTTAACATTACATGGATTAATACACACTGAGGCAAACTCATATTTTAAAGCTTCCTCACAAATTTGTTTAATTTTATCAATTCCAGTTTCAGGCTTTAACACTGTATGATCTATGAAAGATGCTAATTTATTATTCATAATATAATATCCCTCCAATTGTACTTCACTTTGTACTTCACTTTAAACTCATTGTATAATAACTATTAAAAATTTACAACTTATTCTATTTCTTCTTACTATTTTCTTATGAAATCCAGAAGATTTAATATACTTCTACTTAAGCTATAATATACTAAATAATATATCTTTAAGAAGGTTAAACTATAATTGAAAAAACTAATATCTCCTTATTTTAAAATTGTAAATACTATGGTATAATATAGCTAAATCAAATGCAAAGGAGTCATACATATATGGGATTTACAGATAAGTTAAATAAATACTATGCAGAAAATTATATAAAAAAATATGGGGACAGATTAGCTCAAATTCAAGGTAATGTAGTCTCCGTTAAAGTAGAAGAAAAATCCTTTTTGGGTATTCTTTATAGAATGACTGTTACACTACTAGTAAAGCCTGATAGAAGTAAAAATATAACTAAATGTGTTTATAAGAAACGTAGATGGTTCAAAAAAATTGACTTTATTCAAATTGCTCAAGGTAATTATGTATTAGTTCAAGGTTTAAAAGGTAAAAAAGGAAAAGAAAAGCGAGAGCAAATTGAAATAATGAACATAAGAAATCTAACTACTAAAAAAGATTTAGTTCCTATTGAAGGTAAAGAACCAAAAGTTCAAAAGGTTAAAACAAAATATAAATAAAAAATAAAACAGGCCTTAGACCTGTTTTATTATTTTTCCCTTTATTTTTTTCTATTCGATAAAAGTAAGTAAAGACTATTTATGAAGGCTATTACACTAGATAAAAATATTACTATAACCCACTGGGCTAAGGTTAGCGCCACAGTATGGAATATTTTTTGTAAAAACGGTATATATAGTATGCCAAGTAGCATTACTATTGAAACAACCACTGCCCCAACTAGATATAAATTTGTAAAAAGCTTAATTTCAAAAATAGAGTGCCTTTCTGATCTACATTCAAACACATGTATCAATTGAGACATAACTAATGTACACAACGCTAAAGTTCTACAAGTCTTTAAATCCATATTATACATATATCCCATAATAAATGCTCCAACAGTGCAAATACCTATTAATGTTCCTCTAATTAAAATTTTTTCCTTAAGTCCTCTTGCAAAAATGCTCTCGTCTTTGGGGTTTGGTCTTTGCTCCATAATATCTATATCTGCTGGGTCTATCCCTAAAGCCATAGCTGGGAGTCCGTCTGTAGCTAAATTTACAAATAATATTTGAATAGGCAACATAGGCGTAGGAAGATTTAGCAAAGAAGCTAAAAACATAGTTAAAACTTCCCCTAAATTACAGGATAATAAGTACCTAATAAACTTTCTAATGTTATCATATATTACTCTTCCCTCTTCTACTGCAGATACAATTGTAGCAAAATTATCATCTAAAAGTATCATCGAAGATGCTTCCTTTGTTACATCTGTCCCTGAAATTCCCATAGAAATTCCTATGTCCGCTTCTTTTACTGCTGGAGCATCGTTTACTCCATCCCCCGTCATAGCCACTATATTATTTTTACTTTTAAAAGCCTTAACGATTCTTAACTTATGATTAGGACTTACTCTTGCAAATACCTTTATATTATCAATTATATTGAGTAACTTTTTATCATCTACTTTATCTAATTCTTCTCCAGTCATAACCTCTTCTTCATTTTTTACTATTTCTAATTCTTTACCTATTGCAAAGGCTGTATTTTTATGATCTCCCGTTATCATTACAGGTTTTATACCAGCCATTCTGCATTTAAATACTGCGTCTTTAACTTCTTTTCTTGGTGGATCAATTATACCAACAACGCCTATTAAAACCATATCTTTTTCATCATATTCTACTCTATTTCCTTTAAAATTAACGTCTGGTTTATATGCAATTGCAATACATCTCAAAGCTTTAAAAGACATAGATTCTACTGCTTTTAAAATTTTGTTTTTATATAGAGATGTAAATAACCTAGTATCTCCATCAATAATTATATACTTACATCTATCTATAACTCTTTCGGGGGCACCTTTTAAGTATAGATTCGTATTTATTCCTTCTTTGACCGCTACTGACATCATTTTTCTTTCTGAAGTAAATGATTTTTCTCCTATTCTCTTTCCTCTACTTGTCATATCTCTTATATCTTTACTATCCTTAACAAATGCTTTAATAAGAGCCTTCTCTGTTGGATCTCCTGATAGAGCTTTTTCTATTTTTTCTTCTCTATAATCAACATTACAATCACTACAGTATGTAACAGCTTTCTTTAAAAGCATATTAGGAAATATTGAATCCTTTTCAGCTTTATGATGCTTGTCATTACAAAATATTTCGACTACTGTCATTTTATTTTCTGTTAAAGTTCCAGTTTTATCACTACATATTACAGAAGTACATCCTAAAGTCTCCACTGCTGGTAATCTTCTCACTAAAGCATTCTTCTTAAGCATCCTAGAAACACCTAAGGCTAAGGCTACAGTTACAATAGCTGGTAACCCTTCTGGAATAGCTGCTACAGCCAAACTTACTCCTAATAAAAACATTTGATATTTATCATGTCCTCTGCTTATTCCTGTTATTGTTACTACAATGCAAATGCCTACACATAATACTACTAATAACTTTCCTAGGGCATCTAGTTTCTCTTTCAGCGGCGATTTATCTTTTTCGATATTCTTTAACATTCCCGCTATTTTACCCATTTCAGTACCCATGCCTGTAGAAATTACCTTTCCTTTACCTCTTCCTGTAAGAGCTACCGTACCCATAAACATATTATCCTTATTTTTACTACTTTTATTAACTCCAACAGATTCTCCTGTGAGCAAGGATTCATCTAACATTAAAGAGAAGTCTTCAATTAAAATACAATCTGCGGGTATTCTATCCCCGCTTTCTATAACAATTAAATCTCCTATTACCAAATTTTCTGCATTTATAACCTTTAATACTCCATCTCTAATTACCTTTGCAGTTGGAGCTGCTAAACTATTTAATGCTTCCAAAGATTTTTCTGTTTTAAACTCTTGAATAAACCCTAAAATACCATTCATTACTACTATAACTAATATAGTTATTGCATCTGCTTTCTCCCCCATAATACCAGAAATTAATGTTGCTACAATTAATACCCAAACCATAACATCATTAAACTGCTGGAGAAATATCCTTAAAGGTGACACCTTTTCTTTGCTCTCCAATATATTGGGTCCATATTTTTTTAATCTTCTTTCCGCTTCTCTGGAATCTAATCCAGAATAAACTTCTCTTTCATTTATCATGATTATCCCCCCTGCTAATAGCTAATACTAATCACAATAAATATATGAAGTAAAACATTAAAATATTATTTACTTTAAATTTTTATATATTTTTGGTATCATTATCTAGGTTAAACGATTCTTAACTTCAGATAAAACTAAGATTAGTTACATAAAAGAGGAGGAAAAATTTATAATGGAAAAAGTTTATATAAGCGGTCATAAACACCCAGACACAGATTCAATTTGTTCTGCAATAGCCTATGCTGAATTTAAAAACAGGACTACAAGTTTAAACGCAATACCAATTAGACTTGGTGATTTAAATAGAGAAACTCAATTTGTACTAGATTATTTTGGAGTATCTTCTCCAGAATTTATAGAAACAGTAAAACCTCAAATCAAAGATTTAAAATTTGATATTATGCCTCCAATCCATCCTGAAACATCACTTAAGATGGCTTGGTCATTAATGAAGAAACATGAAGTAAAAACTCTTACAGTAGTAGATGATAATGACAAATTAATTGGATTAGCATCCATTACCAATATAACTTCTACATATATGGACATATGGGATAATGCTGTACTTTCAAAAAGTAATACCACTTTAGAAAATATAATGGAAACTCTTTCTGCTGAATCTATCTATATAAGTAAAAATATAAAGCCCTTTACAGGTAAAATAGTAATTACTGCAATGCACCCAGATCATGCTGGAGAAATAATTGAAGAAGGTGACATTGTTATATGTGGAGATAGAGAAGATGCTCAGCAGATAACTTTAGACTGCAAGGCTTCACTTATGATAATTACAGGTAAAAATGAAATTACCGATAATATTTTACAACAAGCAGAAGAAATAGGTTGTTCAATCATCATAACCCCTTACGATACTTTCACAGCGGCAAGATTAATTCCTCAAAGTATACCAGTAAAATATGTTATGTCTCGCGAAAATCTAGTAGTCTTTGATGAAGAAGATTTAATTGAAGATGCAAAGGATATTATGATAGAAACTAGATATAGAAGCTATCCTGTTATAAATGGAGAAAACAAAGTACTAGGAAGCGTGTCAAGATATCACCTTATTTCTAAAAACAAGAAAAAAATAATTCTAGTTGATCATAATGAGAGATCCCAATCTGTTCCTGGATTGGAGGATTCTGAAATCCTAGAAATAATTGACCATCATAGAATTGGAGATATTCAAACAGGTTCGCCAATCTACTTTAGAAATGAACCCGTTGGTTGTACTGCTACAATTGTTTCGTCTATATTCTTTGAAAATGGTATAAGACCTTCTAAGAAAATAGCTGGAATTCTAGCTTCCGCTATTATTTCTGATACTTTACTATTTAAATCACCAACCTCTACAAATACGGATAAAATTATGTTGAAGAGATTAAGTGAAATAGCAGATATAGATGCAGATAAATTTGCTCAAGAAATGTTTAAAGCTGCTACCTCCATGCAAGGAAAGACTATGGATGAAATATTCAACCAAGACTTTAAAGTATTTAAAATGAGTTCACTTAAAGTTGGAGTGGGTCAGATAATAACTATGGATAGAGAAGGTTTTGATTTAGTAAAAGATGAGATGGTAAGCTATATGGAGAATAAGAATCAGGTTGAAAACTTTGATTTATTAATATTAATAGTTACTGATCTACTTAAAGATGGTTCTGAATTGTTAGCTACGGGTAAAGAAAAGGATCTAGTAGCTAAAGCATTTAACAAACAATTTGTTGGAAACAGCATTTATGCTCCTGGTGTTATGTCTAGAAAGAAACAAGTTATACCGCCATTAACAGCGGCAGCTACGGAAAATAATTAATATTTTGCAAAAATAGTAAACATATGTAAGTAGGGCACATATAATAATACTGATTAATTTATAGGAGGAGTTTTTATGTATTGTAAATATTTTTATCCTATTAAGCCCTACCCTGACTCTATAATGGACATGTATTATCCTAATGAACCTTATAATAATCAATATGAAATGACAAGAATGGATGAGGAAGAAGACGAATCTTTTCATATAAAAATTAAAAAGGTCAGTATAGAAGAATTACAAGATTAGAATTAAAGGTAGTCCCCTTGCATATTAATAAATAAATAAATTAGTTTGGGGGATGAAAAGATGGGGTAGGTTACTTATTTGGATGTTTATTAAGTTTGCTTTTATGGAAAATTGATAGACAGCATATATTTTATATTCTAAATTTAAAAATTAGAAAGGTACTAAAGAAGGATTTTCTAATTACAATCTTTTACTTATTATCCTTTGTATTACTTTATTTTTTATATAAAAATAATAATAAAGAGATTTTAAATTTTATAACTAGCTTTATAGTTATTGATATAAGTAATACAGAAAGAAAAAATCTTAAAAAAAGAGAGAAAGTACATTTTTACGACTCAATTTCTCTTATATCTCGTTCTATTGTTTGTGGCTTTATAGCTCCAATTATCTATATAATAATATTTAATAATTATGTAGCTTTAATATATACCCTAATCTATAACATAAGTTTACAAAATAACATAGCCTTATTTAATTTTTTATTTAATTTAATTACTATAGTTCCTTCTTTTCTTGTTCAATTGGTTTTATATATAGTTTACATCTGTAGAAATAAAAAATTCTCCATAGACTTTAAAGGAGACTACTTAATTAATTTTTTCATGAAACCTTTGCTAAATGTAGATATTTTAGCTGCTTATATAGAATCTGTTAACTTCTACTATTACTTTAACAATGACAATACAGACTATATAAAGAGTTATGGTGAATATACTAATAAAATAGATGATATTTGCATTAAAGACTACTTAAGTATAGCTTATAGCATTTGTATGATTTCTTTTGTGGCTTTCTTTATAATCATACGAAAACTTAGCTAATGAAGAATTAAAAGTGAAGAGTAAATGGAAGGAATCTCATCCATAACTCTTCACTTTTAACTTTTAGCTCTTCACTAAATTCTCAATTTTCAATTCTCAATTAAAAATTATCTTCCTCTCAAATTATTAACCATTCCCCACATTTCATCTGCAGCTTTAATTGCTCTTGAACCAAATTCAAATGCCCTTTGAGATAATATCATTTCAGTCATTTCCTTAGCAGAATCTACATTAGATCCTTCTACAAATCCTTGAAGTATGTTAGAATCTGAAATTACTGGATTAACCCCTTCTTTTGCCATATAAAGGTTATCTCCAACGGATAAAAAAGCATCATCTCCAATAGCATTATATATATTTAATCTTCCTACTTCTCTTAATCCTTCTCCAGTTGTTAAATCTTTAGTTTTAACATATAAAGTACCATCTTCCTTAATAACAAAATTATCTTTTGTAAATTTAATTGGTTCATCATTTTCATAATCTTCTTCATATAATTCTATGGAAAGTTTGTTACCATTCTTATCTATAATATCTCCATTGGTATCTACATTAAAGCTTCCTGATCTTATATATCTATATTCGTTTTGAGGAGTCAATACTCTAAAATATCCTTCTCCATCTATAGCCAAATCTGTTTTTGCATTGGTCTCTAATAAACTACCTTGCTTTTTATCTCTTATCCAGTTAGAGGTTCTCACTCCTGTGCCAGTGGTTAAATTTTTATTCTCTCCTCCGTTTACAGGGTATCCTCTCCTATCTAATGTTTCGGACATAAGATCCTTAAAGGTTACATCCACTCTCTTATACCCTTCAGTATTCACATTAGATAAATTGTTTGATATTGAGTCTAATTTATCCTGTTGAGCCGTCATTGCACTTCTACCATTCCAAAGTATTCTAAGCATTTATACCACCCTTACAATCAAATTATCTTACTGAACCTAATTCGTTTACTGCTTTACCTAAGGTTTCATCTAAAGATTGGATTACCTTTTGATTAGTTTCAAAATTTCTCATTACCGTCATCATTTCTACCATTTCTTTTATAACGTTAACATTTGCTTTCTCTAAATTATATTGATTTATAACTGTATCATTCACTTGTCTTGCATTTTCTCCTGCGTAAAGATTATCCCCAACTTTTTTTAATGCACTGTAATCTTCACTTACATTATTTCCTTCTCCAAAATCACAAGTGTAGAATCTATAGGATGGTGAACCATCTACATTTAAATTTCCCTCTCCATCTAATGCTAAATTATCGCTTTCTACTCTTATTGGTTCAATTTCTCTTGTATCTAAATTAATACCCAAAACATTGTCTCCGCTACTATTTACCAGATATCCTCTGCTATTTATATGAAAGGAACCGTCTCTAGTATAATATCTATTATTAGCAATTCCATCATTTCTTTCAACGGTAAAAAAACCTCTACCCTCCATGCCGAAATCCGTTACTTTATCGGTCTTTTCAAAGGAGCCCTGAGTAAAATTAGTATTTACATCATCAATTCTACTTCCTAAACTAATCTCTCCTAAATCTTGTCTATAGTTTTGTCCATTGATACTTTTATCATAATTATATAAAAGCACCTTATCAAATTCCTTCACAGATAAAGTCTCTCCTTTAAAACCAATAGTATTGACATTAGCTAAATTATTAGTGATTACATCCTGTTTCCCTTCCTGAGTTATCATACCTGAAACAGCTGTATAAATACTTCTTATCATTTGCTCACTTCCTTATCTATTATTACTTTCATTTCCTGGGGATATTCCATTCCCATAAAACGAGCTCTCTTCTCGATCTCATATGGACTTAATTGATAGTTTATTTTTGCTCCTGCCATAAGCATTGTAGTAAATACTATTCCAATGCCTACACCTAAGAGAAGTTTTTTATCACTTAGGAAATATATTATTTTTTTTATTTTAAATATAATTCTTTTATTAATAATAATTCCCCCTTGCCTATTTTAAGCTCTTGTGCTACTTGATCTAAATCCATTCCTTTGTCTATTAACTTCTTTACTTCATCTATCTTAACATTATTCTTCTCTTCGACCTTATTTTCCTCTATTTTCTCTTCTATTTTTTTTTCCAATCCTTTTTTTAATTTTTCTTCATTCTTCTCTATTAACTTTTCTTCCTCTAGCTCTTCAATTTTTGTATCTTTATAGTTTATAGCCTTTTTTAAATCCTCTATTTCCATTTGAAGTTGCAAGATAGTTTCTGCCATTTCTCTTCTTAAATTTAATATTTCAATGGAATATTTATTAACATTTCCTTCTGCATCACTCATAACCTTTGAAAAAGATTTTTCTTCTTTTTTTATGGCAATTACATTTATAATTATTAAAAACAAACCAATAATTAATAAAACTATAGTCATACTATCACCTTATATTAGTTTTCTATATTATATTTCAACCTTTTTAATTCCCCTCTTAAGTTTACTAAAGCTCTACTATGGAGTTGGCAAACCCTTGACTCTGAAACGCTTAAAATTTTCCCTATTTCTTTTAACGTTAATTTCTCATAATAGTAGAGAGACAGCACTGTCTTATCTTTTTCTTTTAGATTTTCTAATGCCCTTTGCAAATATTCTAACATTTCTTTTTCCTCTAGGTCTTTTTCAGGGCATGGACTTTTTTCATCCACAATAGTTCCTATTAATGGGATATCATCTTCTTCTGAAAATATTAAATCTTCTAAAGAAACTACGGATATATAGTTTATGTAATTTTCAATTTGAGACACTTCTTTAATTGTCATACCTAGCTCTTCACTAATTTCTATAATGTCAGGCTCTCTAAAATTTTTCTTTTGTAATGTCTCAATTGCTTCATTGTATCTATTTAATTTATCTATAGCTCCTTTTGATATGGGACTAATTTTTCTTAATTCATCAATCATAGAACCTTTTATTCTGATTGAAGCATAAGTAGAAAACTTCATTCCCTTACTTTTGTCAAATTTATTTATAGAGTCCATAAGTCCAATCATTCCATAGCTAACTAAATCCTCAAATTCAATATATCTAGTCTTCCCAATAATAATCCTAGAAGCTATATATTTTACAAGTGGTATATACTGTTTTACTATTTCTTCTTTCATTTCCGGAATTGCAACTGCACTCATAGCTAATACCCCCCTGGTCCATTTTTCCTATGCTCCCTCATAATTTGAAATAATACTCTAATTATTTTTTCTACAGTTTTATCATCTACATCTATAAATGAAACTCCACATATATTTTTTTTGTTTTCTTTTTCTACCCTTATTACTTTTCCCTTTACGTGAATTTCTTCATCTTTTAGTAATAATGATACTGCTAATATATTTCCTACATAAAGTTCCTTATAAGTTGATAATTTCATACCTCCTGCACTTACATCTAAAGTGTAACCGTCGAAAAACTCAACATCCCTACCTGTATCTATTACTGAGCAGCAAGCTTTTGATACTATCGATACTCTTACAAAATTTCTTCTTTGAATCTTCACAAATTTTTTTGGATGGTCAATAAGAACCATCATAATTCTATCAATTTTTCTGCCTGTAACTACAGTAGTAAATTTGTAAACTCCTTTATGGGTGTAATACACTCCATTTATTAGCTCACCTTTTTTTAAAGGTAAATATACACCCTCTCTTACAGGTATACTAATTCCTGCGTAACTATCTGAAATATCTTGGATATCGCTTTTATATATACCATCATCCATCAATATTTCAATTTTACTGTTTACTGAAAATTTAATATTATCCGTCATAATACCATCCCCTATGAAAAAATACTAAACAACTTTTTAAATAATCCTTGAGCTCCTGCTCTCTCTTCTGTATTTTTTTCTCCCAATATTTTAGTAGCAATATCATTTATTTCTTTTGATACCTCAGCATTGGGAAAACTTATCACAAATGGTTTTTGTTTTCTAACTGCTTCGACAAGCTTTTTATCTTCGGATAAGGCTCCTAAATAATCTAACTTAATATTTAAAAAATTACTTACAGTATTGTTAAACTTATTATAAGTTCCTATCCCTTCTTTAAAATTCATTATTTTATTTACTACAACCTTTGCAGAAGTTTTTATCTTAAAGTGATTGACTACTTTTAATAAACAATAAGCGTCAGTAAGAGAAGTCGGTTCTGGAGTTGTTATTACAATAAGTTCCTCAGAGCATGCTATAAATCCCAATACATTTCTGCTGACACCTGCTCCTGTATCCATAATAATATAATCTAGATTCTCCAAAGAGGTTAGTTTTCTTAGAAACTTATCTCTTCTTTCTTTTGGAATATCCTCTATAGCTGTAAATCCAGAGCCTCCTGGTAATAATTTTACTCCATGTGGTCCTTCAATTATTACATCTTCAATCTCCATATTATTAAATATTACATCTTTAACATCATATTTAGGTAAAAATCCCATTAAAAGATCATCATTTCCCATTCCAACATCAGCATCAAATATTAAAACTTTTTTCCCTCTCATTTGTAGGGCAATAGAAAGGTTCACAACAAAATTACTCTTTCCAACCCCTCCCTTGCCAGAGGTTACTGTAATTACTTTAGGTCCTTTATTACTTATTTCTGCTTCCTTTTCTTCTACTTCCTTTGCTAATTTTCTTAGTGATGCCGCTTGATCTAGCATATATTATCCTCTCCTAATATTAAATTAGCTATTTCTTCTTTCGAGAGTATTTTAAGATCATCAGGTACACTTTGTCCAATGGTAACATAGCTTAAAGGTTTTTTCGCACTCTCTAATATATTTAATATTGATCCATAAGATGTTGTTTCATCTAGCTTAGTTATTATGACATTATTAAACCCAAGAATTTTATAGCCTTCTACTATGTTATTTATATCTTTATTCTTAATGGTAGCGCTGATCACTAAGTGTATATTTTCTGTTTGTATTTTGTCTATAAGCATTCTTAATTCTGATATCTGCATAGCATTTTTAGAACTTCTTCCTGTGGTATCTATTAATATGGTATCAAAGTCCCTCATAGACTCTAGAGCTTCATCCATATCCTTTTGAGTAAATACTACTTTGAAAGGTATATTCATTATATCCGCATAGGTTTTTAGCTGTTCAACAGCTCCAATCCTGTAAGTATCAATTGTAATTAGTCCAACTTTTTTCTTTTGAACTAATGCCAAGCTTCCTGCTAGTTTCGCTATGGTTGTAGTTTTCCCTACCCCTGTAGGTCCTACTAAAACTATAACCCCGTCTGTAGCACTATTTGATATATGAATTTCATCTTTTAAAGCTTCTTTAACTTTTTCTATAGAATCAATGTCATCTTCCATATTATTAACTTTATTAATCAATGACTTTATAGTGTTATCATTCAAATCTGCCTTTTCTAACATCATTTTAAGGGGATCTTTTTCTTCATTTTCACAAGATGAATTGTTTACAATTTTATTCATCATACTTTTCATTTCTTGAAGTTCTTTATAGATATTATCTTGATCATCATCTTTAGAATAACTTAGTTTTACATTTGTATTAGATTCATCTTTATTTTTTTCTACTATCTTTTTTAAAATATCTATTCCGCTTTCCATTGATTCTTTGTCTTCTTTTTCTTGTTTTTCTTGTTTTTCTTCCTTGGTACTATTATCAATAGCAGCTGTAACCTCAATAGCCTTCTTCTGAAAAAAACCTAAAAACCCCGGACGCCTTATTTTCCTTTGGCTAATAATTATAGCATCCTTTCCAAGTTCATATCTAATTCTCGTAAGTGCTTCATTCATGTTGTTTACAATATATCTCTTAATAACCATCTTATATTGTCACAACTCCTTCAGTTTTTATTTCTATATCATTTGGTATCTCATTTATTGAAAGTACATTTAAACCTGGGAAAATCATTTCTGTAAGTCTTCTAAATGCCGGTCTTATTTTAGGTGAAACTAAGACTACTGGCTGGTTTTCATAGAAGAATGTACTTTCTATTGTTTCTTTTAAAGAATTTAAAATTTTTCCTGTGGTATCTGGATCAATGGCTGGAAAAGAGCCTTGTACAGATCTTTGAATATTTTCTCCTATAACCTCTTCAATATTAGGCGCCAAGGTAATAACAGTTATTGCCCCCTGTTCATCAATTAATGGATTGCATATGCTTCTTCCTAATGTAAATCTAACATATTCAGTAAGAAGTTCTATGTCTTTAGTGTTTCTAGAATTATCAGCTAAAGACTCTAAAATTGTTACCATATCTTTAATTGAAACCCTCTCTTTTAAGAGATTTTGAAGAACCTTTTGTATCTCTCCAATTGTCATTAAATCTGGTATTAACTCTTCTACTACAGCATTGTATTTTTCCTTAACTGAATCGATCACCATCTTAACTTCCTGTCTTCCAATAAGCTGATAAGAGTTATTCTTTATAGTTTCTGTCAAGTGAGTAACCATAACTGTAGTAGGATCTACCACTGTTAATCCCTTTATTTCTGCGTCTTCTCTACTATCTTGGTTTATCCAAATAGCTGGAAGTCCAAATGCAGGCTCTATAGCTTTAATTCCCTCTATACCATATTCTCCATTTGTTGGATCCATGCACAATAACATATTTGGCATAAGCTCTCCCTTAGCTACAACTGTTCCTCTTATCTTTATAACATACTCATTAGTTCTTAATTGAAGGTTGTCTCTAATCCTTATAGGCTGCACTATTATGCCCATTTCAATTGCACATTGTCTTCTTACGGAAGTAATTCTCTGTAGCAAATCTCCTCCTGAACCTTCATCAGCAAGGGGAATTAACCCATATCCTATTTCTATATCCATAGTTTCTACATTTATTAAACTCATTACATTCTCTGGTTCTTTGCTCTCTATTTCTGTTATTTCTATATTTTCCTGCTCTATTTGTTGAATAATTTTTTCATTTTCATCTTTATATAAAAAATATGCTCCAACACCACTAGCAACTGACAGTATAAAGAATGGAACTTTAGGAAGTCCAGGTATTAAAAACAAACAGAACAGTATTGCTGAAGCCATAGCTATTACCTTTGGAAATGTAGTTAACTGCCTGCCAACTAAATTACCAAAGTTCTCATCGCTTCCTGAACGAGTAACCAACATACCTGATGCTGTAGATATTAAAAGTGCAGGAATTTGGGAAACTAATCCGTCTCCAACAGTGAGCCTAGTAAATGTCTTTGCTGCATCACCAGCTGTCATTCCCATCATTAAGCTACCGATTATTATACCACCGGCAATATTTATAGCAGTTATAATTAATCCTGCTACAGCGTCACCTTTTACGAATTTAGAGGCTCCATCCATAGCTCCATAAAAATCTGCTTCCTGTTGTAGCTTCTTTCTTCTATCCCTAGCTCCACTTTCATCTATAAGACCTGAGTTTAAATCAGCATCAATACTCATTTGCTTACCAGGCATTGCATCTAATGTGAATCTAGCGGAAACCTCTGCAACTCTTGAAGCACCACTTGTAATTACCATGAATTGAACAATAATTATAATTAAAAATATTATAATTCCAACTACGTAGTTATCCCCAATTACAAAGCTACCAAAGGCAGCAATTATTTCTCCACCATTTCCTTCACTTAGTATTAGTCTTGTAGAAGATAGATTTAATCCCAATCTCAAAAGGGTTGTAACTAATAACAATGTGGGGAAGGATGAAAATTGTAATACTTCTGTAGTAAACATTGTAATAAGAAGTATAACTACTGAAATAGTAATATTAACTGCAATTAAAACATCCAGTACTTTAGCAGGTAATGGTATAATCATCATCATAACTATAGCAATTACTCCAAAAGCTATTAGTGCATCTATATTATTTTTGAAATTTACTCTTTTTTTAAAATTTTCCAAGAGAACACCGCCTTAACTATTTCATCTTCATTACTATTGCTAAAACTTCTGCTACCGCTTGATACATTTCCACAGGTATTTCGCTATCTAGTTCCACTTCATTGTATATAAGTCTAGCTAATGGTTTATTTTCAATTATAGGAACATTACTTTCCTTAGCCTTTTCCTTTATCTTTAATGCTACAAAATCCGTTCCTTTGGCTACTAATACTGGAGCTTTATTTTCCCCTTCTTTATATCTTATTGCAACAGAAATATGAGTTGGGTTGGTTATTACCACTGTTGCATCTGGAACAGCCTGCATCATTCTTCTCATAGCCATTTCCCTTTGCTTTTGTCTTATCTTTCCTTTTATTTGGGGGTCTCCCTCCATTTGCTTGAATTCTTCTTTTACCTCTTGCTTAGTCATTTTCATTTCTTTTTTAAACTGAAATTTTTGAAATGTAAAGTCTGATAAAGCTATAGCTGCCATTACAAGAGTTACTTTAAAAAATATTTTAAGAGCTAAATCACCAAAAGCCTCCATCAATACTGGGTATCTTAAATTATATAAATTTACTATATATATATAATTATTTTTAATAAATTTATATCCTACAACTCCAACTATAGTTACCACTAAAACGGCTTTAATTAATTCTACAACAGATCTCATTGAAAACATCTTCTTAAACCCATTAATGGGATTTAATTTTTTTATATCTGGCTTTAAAGGTTCTTTAGTCAATATAAAGCCCGTTTGAATGAAATTTGCAAAGATCCCCATTATCATTATAGGCACTACAATAGGAAGAATAGTTAGGGCTAATTTCCCTAATATTATTATTAATATATTCCCTAAGGTTTGGTAGTTTAATTCCATGTTTAAAAATTCATTTAAAAAGGTAGTCATAACTCCTTTTAAATTTCCCACCACATATTCTCCTGCAAAGGATAGAACTAAAGTAGATATCAAAAGAGTCAACGCTAAGTTTACATCCTTACTTTTAGCTACCTGTCCTTTCTTCTTAGCTTCACTTAACTTATGTGGTGTAGCATCTTCAGTTTTATCATCTGAGGCAAAAATAAAAATAAATGGTATAGTGTTAAAAATCGATTGAAACAATTCCGGTATTTTTATAAAACTACTTTTTATTAAAGTAATAAAAATAGGTAATGCAAAAGTAAATGTAGTTAATCCAACTAATATTTTTACCGGAAGCCCTAGTATCATTATGTTTAACTGCGGTACAGTTCTTGCCATAAGCCCCAAGGTTAATTCTGTTATTATAATTATCAATACTACTGGTATTGCTATTTTCAAACCTAAGCTAAAAAAATCTATAAATATTTTTGTTACTAAACCTGATAAAGAATCTGAAAGTAAAGATTTTCCTATAGAAATTGATTTATAACTTCCTACTAATTGATATATTAATACATGGTGTACATCTAGGATAAAAAACATTACTAAACTGCACCAATAAAGTAGCCTCTCTAGCAAAGTTGAATTAGTATTTGTGTTTGGATCAAGCATTGACATCATTGAGAAACCAACTTGTACGTCTATAAAATTTCCTGCCATTCTTACAGACATAAAGCATATCTCTGTTATGTATCCAAGGGTTAACCCTGTAATTATTTCATTTATTCCACTAGCTATAAACGGGAAAATATCATTTATGGTATTTACTGAAGAATAATCTATTCCCGGTAGTATTACAAAAGACAAAATTAATACAAATCCTATCTTTACCATAGCTGGAGTGCCTTTAGGGAAAAATACAGGTGTTACAGTAAAAAAAGCTATAAACCTTAAAAAGACCATTATTAATGCTGTATAGAATGCTACATTAATCAAAACAACACCTACTTACTAATTTAATGAACTATATTAGATATTATCTCAAATATCCTTTCAGTAAAATTAACCAATTGATGCAACATCCAGCTACCAGTCAGTAATCCTACTAAAGCTATAGTAATCAGTTTAGGTACGAAGGTCAATGTTTGCTCCTGAATTTGAGTAGTAGCTTGAAATATACTAATTATCAAGCCTACAACAATGGATGTTATAAGAATTGGAGCTGAAATCATTAATCCAGTAGTTATAGCATCCTTCATTATTCCTAGCACCAAATTTTCACTCATTTAACCACCTCATTTGAAACTCAAAATTAAAGATTTTACTACTAAATACCATCCATCTACCATAACAAACAATAAAAGTTTAAAAGGCATTGAAACCATAACTGGTGGTAGCATAAACATACCCATAGACATAAGTACACTAGCAACAACTAAATCTACTATTAAAAAGGGTATGTATAGTAAAAATCCTATTTGAAAAGCAGTCTTTAATTCACTAATTATAAATGCAGGAATTACAACATATAGCGGAGCATTATCCTTTGTAACTTCTTCTCCGACCTTTCCAATTTCTAAAAACAATTTTAAATCCTTTTGTCTTGTTTGTTTTAACATAAATTCTCTAAGGGGTTTAGCCCCCTCTTCAAATGCCACCTCTTGATTGATTTTATTTTCTAAAAAAGGTTTTATCGCCTTTGAATTAATTTCATTATATACCGGAGCCATTATAAAAAAAGTAAGAAATAAAGCTAGTCCAATTATAACTTGATTCGGTGGCGATTGCTGCGTTCCCATGGCATTTCTTAAAAATCCTAATGCTACAATAGTTCTTACAAAGCTAGTCATCATAACAATAATTGATGGAAGCAGAGTTAATATTGTAAGAAGTATTAAAAGCTTTATATTATCCACATAATTTTGAGGTGAAGAAGTACCATCTACAGATATATTAATTTTTGGTACTGGTATTTGAGCCGGAGCAGCAAATACTTTAGTAGACACAGTTAACATCATGAAAAAAACTGTCAATCCAACAATGTGCAATAAAATTTTTTTCTTCTGTTTCATAGTTTATCTTCCTTTTTCATTAATTTTTGCAAAATATTTATATCTACCTTGTAAGACTCCAATTTTTTCACTTCCTCCTCTTCAAGAGGTAAAAGTATTTCTACTTTACCATTGGATGAGGATACAATGTAGCCTTTATCTCCAATTTTCACTGCAAGTATTGCATTATCCTTTGATAAAGGTAACCGATCAAGTATTCTCATATACCTACCATTTTGGATGTTTTGTAACTTATCTCCACCCATTTTTAATGAAGTATATATTAGTAGCAGTATAAAAGGCAAGAATATTAATATTTTTAATAAAGTGACTATAAATTGATAATCTCCATTCATACTTATACTTCCTCGCTATAGATTACTTACTATTGAACTAATATTTCTGTAAAATACACATTATCACATAATCCATTTTCAAACATAGGATTGATTTTATTTAATAATTCCACCTTAATATCTTCTGTTCCTTTAGTTGAAAAATCGTCGTGTTTTTTATCTCTTAAAACAGTATTTATTGAGTCCAATATAACTGGTTTTTTCTTTTCTATTTCTTTTAACATCTTCTTGTTATTAAATCCTAAATGAATTGTAGCTTTCAAAAATCTCCTATCATCTGTATCTGAAAGATTTAATAAAAATTCTCCTAAATCATATGTATACTTTGATACCGCTGGTCTATAAAAATTATTATTGTTATTCATGTTGATGTTAATATTAGGATCTTGGGCCATTTGCGAATTTCCTTTGGAATTTTTGTTTGCTAGAAATACGTAGGTCCCAAAGGCTCCTCCTCCTATTATTACAATTAGACATAAAACAATTAAAATTATTTTTATCTTATTACTATTAGTTTTTTCTAAACTCTTTTCGCTCATTTACCATCAGGCTTCCTTTCTAAAGAAACTATTACTATATTAACTCTCCTATTTTTAGCTCTATGTTCATCCGTGTCATTAGGAACTATAGGTTTATACTCTCCATATCCTGCTGCTGTAAATTTATCGGGATCTTGCCTTTTAACTTCAACAAAATATCTCAAAACATTAACAGCTCTTGCTGTAGAAAGCTCCCAGTTAGAATCATATTTATAATTTTTTATTGGTACATTATCTGTATGACCTTCAACTATAACTGAGTTTGGAAAATTTATAATTAATTTATTAAGTTTTTCTAGTATTGGTTTACTATCTTCTTTTATTTCAGCACTTGCTGTCTCAAATAAAATGCTATCTTTTAATTCAAGTATTACACCCTTAGAATCATTTTTTATTGTTACAGCTTCCTTCAAATCATTCTTTTGAACATAATCCCTTACTTTATCATAGAGTTCATTTTCTCTACCCCCTGTTGCTAAACCAGTTTCAATAGTTTCTCCTACAAGGGGAACATCTCCATTCTTCATATTGAAATCAAATATAGTTTGTCCTGAATTTCCAGATAAAACGCTTTGAAATGCAGATGCAATTTGTTGAAACTTTTCAGCATCAACACTAGAGAAAGAATAAAGCAATACAAAGAAGGTTAATAGCAGGGTAACTGTATCTGCATAAGTATTCATCCATTCATTACCCCCACCTACGCTATCTCCACTATTCTTTTTCCTTCTAGCCATTTTCTGCCACCCCTTCTTTAGATACAGTAACAGCATAATTTGATCTTTCTTCAGGTGATAAGTAAGAAATTAATTTTTCTTCAACAATTCTTGGATTAACTCCTGATTGTATTGATAATATTCCTTCTAACATCATTTCTCTAATAGATGCTTCCTCATCACTCTTTAATGCTAAGTTTGCCGCCATTGGATTGAAAAATAAGTAGGCCATCAATGAACCATAAAAAGTTGTAACTAAGGCTTTTGCCATACCACCAGCTATTTGGCCTGAATCTGTAAGACTGCCAAGCATTTGAATAAGTCCTATTAATGTACCTGACATACCAAAAGCTGGAGCATATCCTCCCCAAGCTCTTAACATATCTGCGCCTATCTTATGTCTTCTTTCCATTTCAGATATTTCTAGCTCAAGAATATCCTGAATGGTTTCAGGTTCAATTCCGTCAACAACCATTTGCAAACCTTTTTTTAAGAAATCATCATCTATTTGATTTATTTCATCTTCTAAGGATAGCAATCCTTCTCTTCTAGCCTTTCTAGATAATTCAATGAATTGTCCTATTATATCTAAACTTGACTTTTCACTTTCCTTAAAGGATTGAACCATTATATTCATTAGATTTTTAAAATAGCTTAAAGGATATGTTATAAGCATGGCACACAAGGATCCACCAATAGTAATCAATATAGAAGCTACATCAAAGAATAGCTTAAGCTGGCCAAAATCATATTCTGTAAGAGATTTCATAGCCATAGCCCATAACATGGCAAAGGATCCAACTACTATACCTATGACTGTCAATACGTCCCTCTTTTTCATCTTTTAGATGCCTCCTGTATATTTACTGTAAATATATTTCTTTTATATAAAACAACTTTTTCTACAATAACTTCAATAGTTTCTTTAACCAAGTATTTTTTCCCATTAGTAAGAGTGATAACACTCTCTGGTACACTTTCCATTTTTTCTATATGATCTGCATTCAATATAATTTTTTTATTATCAAGACCTGTTACCTCAATCATAAACTCACCCCCTTTTTTATTGAGAGTTAAGAATTAAGAATTCTCAACTCTCAATTCTCAACTACTTAAAAAACTATCTCTTCAAGTTTACTAGTTCTTGAAGTATTTCATCTCCTGTAGTAATAACTTTACCATTAGCTTGGAAAGCTCTACTTGCAACAATCATCTCTGTAAACTGTTCTGCTAAATCTACTCTAGACATTTCTAACATTGATTGATTAATGCTTCCATAGCCCTTTTCATTGCTATTTTCAGCTCCAACACCACTTCTAAAAACAGCTTGTCCTGAGTTTGCTGAGGATGAATTTAAATTCTTACCTTCCTTTGTTAAACCAGCTGGGTTTTTAAAGCTAGCCATTCCTATTTGACCAATTGCCCTCATACTCCCACCACTTAATGTTACTTTTATTACTCCATTTTTATCTACAGTAAAACTCTTAACTCTTTCTCCAGCTACTTCATCAGGAATAGCTAATGGAACCAACTTATTAGTAGCAGTAATTCCATTTTCTCCATTAACATCAGCTGCTTCTTCTATTACTGGTCTACCACTTTCATCGTATGTAATTTCACTTCCAGTAATTTCATATCCCATAACCCTATATCCATCAGAAGTTACTAATTGGCCAAATTCATCTAATGTGAATGACCCGTCCCTTGTATAGGACATTTCATAATCTCCTACACCTTCATTTTCAGTATCTATGGTTCCATCTTCTGTTACTTCTACCCCTGCCTCTTCTCCAGTTTTACCTTTAGCAACAACAAAATATCCATCTCCATCTATTGCAAAGTCAAATGCATTACCAGTTGATTGCATGTTACCTTGTTCCATTATAGTATCAATTCCTGAAACCTGAACACCTAATCCAACTTGGCTTGGATTTGTTCCTCCTGTGCTAGTCCCTGGTCCTGTAGCTTCTCTTAAATTTTGACTTAACATATCTTGAAATCTAACCCTTTGAGTTTTAAATGCAGTAGTATTTACGTTGGCAATGTTGTTACCAATTACATCTAGTTTTACTTGATTAGCTTTTAATCCGCTTATACCTGAATACATTGATCTTAACATAGTTTTCCAACCTCCAAAATTAATTTTATCTTGTCCTGCATCAATCATTCAGCAGAACTAGGCCTCCCGAAGGTCCAGCCTCTATAATATTACTAAACTATCGATATTTGTGAATATATTCCCTTGACTCTCATCTTTATTCATTGCTGTTATCACTGTTCTATTCTTTATACTAGCTACAAGAGCAATATCTTTATATAAAATTACCCCTTCACTACATCCCTTTTCTTCTGCCTTATCTATACCTTCTCTTATTTTATTTAGATCATTCTGGCTAAACTCAATATTTCTTTCTAATAACCTTTGTTTAGCATGATTAGATATGACAAAATCTGATTCTTTATTAATCTCATTTTGTAGAATTTCATTAAAGTTAACAGATCCATTGTGGTTATTAACTTTTTTTACATTATTTGAGATAGAATATGGTTGCAGCTCTTGAACATACTGCATTTTTCCATTTATAATTCTATAGCTCATACTTACTCAACCTTACTTTCCTCACCTTAATCTTCTGGTATTTCACCCGGTTCTTCTGGTTCACCTGGCTCTTCTGGTTCACCTGGCTCTTCTGGTTCGCCCGGTTCTTCCGGTTCCCCTGGTTCTTCTGGTGCTTCATTGACATTTATAACCTCAAGTATATCCTCAAGCATAAACTGCTTAACTACTGCAATGGTTTCACCATCTTCGTTTTCCTCGTATCCAACTAACACATTAATTCTGATGCTATCTCCATCTCTAGAAACACCAGTAATTTTACCCATATATAAGTTACCATCTAAATCAAACTTATTTAACATTACAGCTTTTCCTATTAGAGAGGTTGCTCCAACAAATCTCATGTTGCTATTTAAATTTGACATTTGTTCTATGGAAGCAAATTGTGCCATTTGCGTAACAAATTCAGTTCCATCTTTTGCATTCATTGGATCTTGATTGGATAATTCAGCAGCTAAAATTCTTAAGAAAGCATTCTTATCCATATCGTCTCCTGGTTTTCTAATAGGAGTCCCTCTGGAAGTTTTCGTACCTGTGTTGGCATTAACTTTTTCAGATATTGGTGTATCTGATTCCTCTCCATCTTTTTTAAGGAAATTTCCTTTAGATGTTTGTGTGCCTGCTAGGGAATTTAGTTTTTGAGATATTAGTATGTCTGACATTCATTCTCCCTCCTAAGCTAAAGTATTTACATTTCTTAAATCTTCACTTATGTTTCCTAATCCATCATCACTATCTAAAGAATCGTCGATAGCACTCAAGGATGAATTTTTTCTTCCTTGATTATTCTGACTTTCTCCATGACCTTTTCCATCTCCCTTAAAGAAGGTAGTATCTTCATAAAGATTTAAAGTGAAGTTCTGAATTTTGATTTGTGAAGTTTCAAGTTTATTAACTATGTCATTCATGTTTGAATTTATTAAGTTATATGCTTCTTTTGTATTAGCTGTAATAGAAGCCTTCATCTTTCCATTTTCCATAGTTATGCTTATAACTACTTCACCTAATTCCTTAGGGTTAATTTTTACTGTTAAATCTTTTAAATTACCAGTATCCATGTACTTTACAGCTTTAACAATATCTCTAACCATAGTTTCTTTTCCTATCACAACTTCTTCAAGTTTAAATTCTTTTGCTGAAACTTCTAAAGAGTTTTTATTATTCGGCATTAAATTAATAAATTTAGATATTTTATCTTCTTCTTTATTATTTATAATGCTAGATAATAATTTCTCTTCCTTCCCTTGATGTTTATCATCAGACTCTGAAAATTGATCACTTTCATTATTTTTTCCCATTTTATAGCTATTTGCTAAATTTACAGGCATTTCTTCCTTGATTATGTCAGACTTAATTGTAGATTCATCATCTTTTACTATGTCTTTATTCTTTATTCCATCCAATATTTCAGATTTTATCTTTTGAACCAAATTTACATCGGAGAATCCTTCTTCAGATTTTAGATTAATAATTTCTTTAAAGTCACTTTCTACTTTTTTAACTAATTCATTTATTAAAGGTTTATTTTCTTCAAGTAGTTCTCCATTGACTAGTTCTTTATTATTTAATAGATTATTTAAAATAAAATCTACTTTTGAATTTTTATCACTGGAATTTATAAACTCTTCTGTAATTACAGCATTTATAATCCCTTCAATCTTTTCAGCCATGGCCTCATGAGGCATGTCTACATTAGTCGTATCAAGCAAATACTGTAGTAAAATTAAGGATTCACTAATGCTTAAATCTTCAACGTCTAAATCTTTTAAATTTAATTCTTCCTTTAATTTTTCCGGATTAATTTTATCTGTATCAGTAGATTGGCTATCCTTCGAATTCGCTGTCACCAAAGCTTCTTTAGTTTTTTTAGGCAAATTCACCTTATTTTCTTTTTTCACTTCACTAAAATTATTCAATATACTACTGAAATCCTTTTTTTCTTTGTTAGCTGTTTTTTTATGATTGGAATCATTAGCTTTATAAGTAGTTTTATTTAACATAATATCTATACTATCTATCATTTAACTCACCTCCTTTCAAGTTTCTAAAAAATCCGTATAGAGCAAATTCATCATTTGTTTTTTGTTCAATTAACTCTTGCTCCTTTAGATAACTTTGCCAAGATTTTTCTTTTAATATTTCTACCGTCTTTCTATCCATTTGTTTTTGTCTCAACTCTACCCTAACATCATCTACTACCTTTATCTTTTTTTCTAAATCTGTAGTAGCAACATTAATTGAATTAGATAATGTGCTAAGATATTGTTGTCTCATCTTTCTTTCAATAGTTGTACCCTTTTGTTCAACTCTATTGTGTTTTTTATAGCTATTTTTTAAGTCATTTAATTTACTTTCAGCTTCAAATTTATCCTTTTGAACCTTTTGGAATGTTCTTTTGCATTCCTCTTCTTTATTTATCCTCATATCTAGTAATTTTTGAAGTCTAAAATTATATTTTTTCATAAGATCACCTTTTCATTAAGAATTAAACATATTTACAATTCTAGATACAGTATCTTTAAAAGTTGTATGCTCATTAACTCCTTGTTTTAAATAGGAATTAATTTCATCGTTATATTCAATGGCTAAATCAATTTTTTTGTTGCTTCCTTTTACATATGCACCTATATTGATTAAATCTTCAGCTTCCTTATAAGTAGCTATTAAATCTCTTGCAATAGAAGCAGCCATCTTATGATCTTCATCGGCTATTTCAGACATAAGTCTGCTAATACTACTTAATACATCTATGGACGGATAATGATTTTTAGCAGCTAAAGCTCTAGATAAGACAATATGTCCATCTAAAATTCCTCTTACAGCATCTGCAATAGGTTCATTAAAATCGTCTCCATCTACTAAAACTGTGTAGAAGGCTGTAATAGAACCCTTATCCGACATGCCTGCTCTTTCCATTAACCTAGGGAGCATGGCAAATACAGAGGGAGTATACCCTTTTGTAGCCGGTGGTTCTCCAATAGCAAGTCCAACTTCCCTTTGAGCCATAGCAAATCTTGTTACCGAATCCATCATTAATATTACTTTTTTCCCTTGATCTCTAAAGTACTCCGCAATAGCTGTAGCGGTGAAAGCTCCCTTAATTCTTACCAAAGCCGGCTTATCAGAAGTGGCACATACCACTACACTTTTTTTCATTCCTTCTGGGCCTAAATCTTTTTCTATAAAATCTAGTACTTCTCTTCCTCTTTCTCCGATTAAACATATAACATTCACATCTGCTTCAGCATATTTTGCAATCATACCAAGAGTAGTACTTTTACCTACACCACTACCTGCAAATATACCTATTCTTTGTCCTTCACCGCAAGTTAAAAATCCATCAATTGCTCTAACTCCAGTAGAAATTACATCTTTAATTCTTCTCCTTTTTAGAGGATCTGGAGGTTCTTTATCCAAAGGATAGAACACTCCACCTCTTAACTCATCTTCAGTTAATGATTCTCCTAATCCATCTAATATCTTTCCTAAGAGTTCATTAGAACACCTTGCACTTAGAGGTTTTCCTGAAGGAACCACTCTACATCCTGGAGCAATTCCAGTTAATTCACCTAGAGGCATTAATATAACATTATTTTCTTTGAAACCTACCACTTCACATACAATAGAAGTATTTTTTTCATTATATATAGTACATACCTCTCCTATAAAAGCCTTAATGCCTTCCACTTCAATGGTTAATCCAATGACTTTCTTTACTATGCCTTCTCTTTCGTAAAAGCTAGTTTCTTTTATTCTCTTTTTTATAGTCTTAAAGTCTAGCATTTCCATTTAAACACCTCAGATATTTTTTAATTTAACCATTGAGGATTTCCCCTATCTTTTTAAATATTGAGTCTTTATTTATATTTATCTTTCCGTTATCCTTTTCAATGCAAACATTACCTTCTTCTAATGAATCATCTTTAATTACAAATATATCTCCTCTAAAAGCATTGTTCTCTTTCCATTTGGAAATATTCTCTTCTAGTTCATCTTTATATATATTATTGCATCGAATAATCACAGTTTTAGAAGCTTTTACTTCCTCTAATATCTCCATAACCATAGAATTCAAGCCATCTTCTTCTTTAAATTCTTTAGCTATAATTGACTCAATAATTTCTTTTATTAATTTTTTTATTTCTACTTTTTTCTCTTCTAAATACTCAATATACTCTTCTTTTGCCGAATTAATTATTTCATTGGACATACTTTGAGCATTCTTAATTAACTCTTCTCTTTCTTTATTAGCTTTTTTAATATTTTCCTCATAGCCTGATTTATAAGCTTCATCATATCCTATTTTTTTGCCCTCTTCATATCCTTTTTCATAAGCCATAGGATATGCCTCTGCTTCTATTTTTTCAGCGTCTTCATAAGCCTTAGATAAAATTTGCTCACTTTTTCTTCTTGCATTTTCCAGCATTGATTTTGCTAGATTCTCATAGCTTTCTATGAATTCTTTTGCATTATCTTCTCTTTGTTTTTCTTCAATAATATCTGCAGCATTTACTGGTGGTGTATATTCTGTAACAATCTTTTTTTTACCGTTATTTATTACGGTGGTATTCTTTAACACCTTACTATATAATGATTGCATCTTCCCCACCTCTTGATATTACTATTTCTCCTGCTTCATCAAGTCTTCTTATAATACTCACTATCTTCTGCTGAGCTTTTTCAACATCCATAATTCTAACAGGCCCTAAGAATTCCATATCTTCCTTCAATGATGCAGCCGCTCTCTTTGATTGATTTCTGAATATTGTATTTGCTACTTCCTCCGAAGATCCCTTTAAAGCCAATGCTAACTCCTTTGTCTCTACTTCTCTTAAAACCCTCTGAATTGAAACATCGTCTAATGTAACAATGTCTTCGAAAACAAACATTGATGCCTTAATCTTTTCAGCCAATTCACCATTTTCTCTTTCTAGTGATTCTGTAATGTTTCTTTCAGTTGTTCTATCAACTTGATTTAATATGTCAACAATAGTAGGAACTCCTCCTATAGATTTCATTTCTGATCTTACAACTGAAGATAGTTTATTATCCAATACTTTTTCTATCTCCTTTATAACTATAGGGGAAGTATTATTCATAGTTGCAATTCTATAAGCCACTTCTCCTTGTAAATCTTCAGGCAACTCTGATAGTATTTGCCCTGATTTATCAGGTTGAAGATAACAAAGAACTAAAGCAATTGTTTGAGGATGCTCGTTAGATATAATATTTAATAACTGAGCAGCATCAGCCTTTCTTGCTATAGCAAAGGGCCTAAATTGCTGAGTAGCTTCTGTAACTTTTTCTAAAATCTCTAGCGCTCTTTGACTTCCTAAAGCTTTTCCAAGTAAGTTCCTTGCATATTCTATGCCACCTTCTGTCAAATAATCTTTTGCCTTGTTCATCTGAATGAATTCATCTAATATTCTTTCCTTCTGCTCTGACTTTACAGCAGTAATATTAGCTATTTCATATGTTATCTTTTGTATTTCAGATTCAGGCAATTTCTTTATTATCGCGGCAGATGCTTCTGGCCCTAGTGTAATAAATAATATCGCTGCCTTTTGAACTCCAGTTAATTTACTTGAATCTCCACCTCTAGCCATATGCCATCACCTCTCATCTTCTGCCAACCAAGCCTTAATTATTTCTGCAACTTGCTCTGGCTTATCGGTAGCATATTTTCTAATTTGTTTCTCTATATGTGATTTTTCATCTTCTATATCTAACTGTATCGGTTTGAACTTTGGTACCTCTTCTACTGGTGTTTCATCATCCAATACTACATCTATTCCCTCTAATTCCACGTCCTCATCTTTATTTCGTCTTCTTCTTATAACAATAAATATTATAAGTGATAGTAATAGTACTCCTGCGATAATTCCTAAGTTTGTATAAAGTTTCATCTTCCTTGCCTTTTCTGCATCCTTTTCCATATCATCTAGATCTTTATTAGTACCATCTTTAGCTCCAGTATCAAAAGGTAATCCTTCAACACTTACAAGATCTCCTCTGTCTTTATCCAATCCTACTGCTGATGAAACAGCGTTAGTTACAGAATTTCTAGTGGCATTATCTAAAACTCCATCTAATATTACTGATACAGTAACTCTTTCTACTGATCCAGGAGCTTTGATTAATTTATTGTTTTCCTTTGACACCTCATAATTTTTAGTGATTTCTTCATGAGTTGTAGTTCCATTGTTCACATTATCTTCTGCCCTATTTCCCATGTTATCATCTACAGGACTTCCACTATTAGGGCCCTCATTATTATTTGTAATTTCTTTAATAGAATTTTCACTAACCACTACATTCTTAGGATCATATATTGTAGTTTCTTTTTCATGAGCATCAAAGTTTAAATCTGCACTAACTTTTACTCTTACCCTATCTTTTCCATAAACTGCTTCTAACATATTAATTACTTTATTTTCTAAATTTTTTTCATATTCTCTTTCTAAGGCCTGTTGTTTTTCTGCCGCCCCTGCCATATCTGGTTCTTCATCTTCATATAAATCCTTAGTAAGACTTCCATTAGTATCATTGACCTCAATGTTCTCTCTTGGTAGATTTTTAACACTTCCTGAAACTAATGCTACAATTGCTTTAACTTGATCCTTCGATAGCTTTTTATATGGTTTAAGTTTTAATGTCAAGGAAGCTTGAGCTGGGGTTTCATCTTTTATAAAAGCACTATCTTCTGGTAAAACCAAATGAACTCTTACATTATCTATCTCAGGAAAACTTTTTATAGTTCTTTCTAGTTCACCTTGTAATGCTCTTTGATAATTGATTTTCATCTCAGCATCTGTAGCTCCAAATTTGCTTTTATCCAATAACTCAAAACCTTGACTTCCACTGTTCATAGGAACTTCTGACAATATCTCCATTCTTAAACTATCAACTTTTTCGCTAGGCACCAATATGGTATTACCTTCAACCTTAAAGTTTTCTTTCTTCTCTTTTAGTTTATTGTAAACGGATCCCATGTCATTGTTATCTATGTTAGAAAATAAAACAGAATATTTTGTACTAGTCAGAGTTATTCCTAAATAAATTAATGTACATATTATACCTATAAATATTGCACCATAAGCTATCTTCTTTTTCTTGCTTAAATTGCCTAAAGTTTCTTTAAGTTTATTTACCCCTTGGGATAGCTTGTTCATCTATAGCACTCCTTACTATAACTGCATTCTACTTAGCTCCTGATATGCTTCTACTATTTTATTTCTAACTTGTATTGCCAATTCTATGGACATCTTTGCTTCATCAGCATTTAGTACTACATCATGTATATTTGTCTCTTCACCTTTTATAAAGGCTTCCGTTGATATTTCAGCTTGAATCTGCTTATCATTTAAACTATCTAACTGTTTCTTTAAAAGACCCATGAAATCTTTATCTTCTTCTACATTTTTTGTATCCTTATTTTTATTTAAGCTCATTTCCTCAAATATTTTAGGATTTGGAGTAAACTCATTTATTCTCATATTCTAATACCTACCTTCCAATTTCTAAAGCTTTCATAAACATACTTTTTTCTGAATTAATAGCATCTACATTAGCTTCATAGGACCGTGTAGCTGCAATCATATCTGCCATTTCGTTTAAAACATTAACATTAGGCATTAGTACATATCCATCTTCTCCTGCATCTGGATGAGAGGGGTCGTACACACTTCTAAGTTCTGAGTTATCTTCTATAACCCCAACAGCTTTCACTCCAAGAAATTGCTCTTCATTTTTTCTTGTTTCTTTATTTAATTCATTTGTCAAATTTTCTTGAAATATAGCAACCTTTCTTCTATAAGGCATTCCATCTTCTCCTCTTGTAGTTGATACGTTTGCTATATTTGAAGCGATAGTATCCATTCTTAACCTTTCTGCTGAAAGTCCACTAGCGCTAATTCTCATGTTGTTAAATGCTTTTATCACAGTTAATCCACCCCCATTTATTTACCATTTATTATGTATCTTTTTGTTGATAATCTATTATTAATTTGACTTATCAAAGCATTATACATTAAATTATTTGATGCTTGGTTTACTTTTTCTAAATCAATATTTACATTATTACCATCTTGTCTCATACTTGATGTCTCATCTTTCTTAACTTCTACTTCTCCTTCTGAGGAAGCCACATTAATATGAGCTTTACTCGTATTCTTTAAATTCAATTTTTCAGAAGCACCCTTCAAATTTTCTTCAAAAACGACATAGTTCCTCTTATAATTTGCCGTATTTACATTTGCTACGTTATTTGCTATAACTTCACTTCTTTTTGTTGAAGCATCTAAAGCTTTTCTTATAAGATTATAGTTCGTTTTATCCATGGAACTATTATCAACCTTCATTAACATCATCCTCCATATAACATAAAATTTTAATTAATTTCATATAATATCTAATAGTTATAAATTTCTTCAAATAATGGTTTAAATCTATTTATTTTTACAATAATATACAAGTTAAATTTTACATACTCATTATACAATATTTTCAATTTAAATTCTACACATATTTTAAATTTTTTTAATTTATTTTATATTTAAATTAAACTTTTTGTTTTATAGCCTTATATATAGACAAAATCCAGAACATTGTCAGGTAATATGTGGACATATTAAAGTACATTTCCTTATTAATTATATTTTACATTAGCTAAATAAGTATAGCAAAGCAAATTTTAGCTTTTTATCTAATAATATTCTATTTTTAGATAAAAGAAGAGAGATTGTCTAATTTTTTTGACAATCTCTCATAAAATATTATCTACTTCTTACATTTTCCAGTATCCTTAAAACTTCTTGCGGTAATTTATTTGATTGAACCATCATTGCATTACCCGCTTCCATTAATAGTCCAGTTTTAGCAAATTCTATAATCTCTTCTGCTACATCAGCATCTCTAATTGAGCTTTCCGCCTCTGTAACCCCTATTTCAAATTCACTTAAATTATCGTATTCGCCTTCAAACATATTATTAATGGCGCCATACTTACTCCTTACATCTACAAGCTTATTTGAAACAGCATCTAAGATTTCTAATGAACTATCGATAAAATCCTCACTTAATATGTCTTTATCTTTTAAATCTTGAAGTGTTTTTAGCTCCAGCTCTCCTGAATCATTCTTCTTCATAACTCCTATTTTATCAGGAGATAAATTCACTAAAGGAATATCCATATTATCTCCAACGTTAGTTCCAATTTGCATCAGCCTATCTTCATCCACATTTAATAGTTTGGTTCCATTAAATTCCGTGTTGCTAACAATGGTCTTAAAAGCCTCTATCATTTCATCCATTTCACTTTTAATTATTTTTTTATCCTCATCACTACAACCATTACCAGATTGTATTGTAAGTTCTCTCATTCTCTGAGTTATTGAATTTAATGAATCTAGGCCACTATCCGCTGTTTGAAGCATGCTAACACCATCTTGAAGGTTTCTTTGAGCCATTTGCATGCCTCTTATTTGAATCCTCATTCTTTCACTTTTAGATAGACCATAGGGATCATCTCCAGCTTTTATTATTTTTTCCCCTGTGGATATTCGAGATAATGCTTGGCTATTTTTCTTTGTATTCTTTACATATTCTCTGAATATATTTAATGATGGTAAATTATGACTTAATCTCATTTTTATCACTCCATTGACGTATTCATTTTATATTTTATCGTAATTAAATAAGCATTCTTTAGCAAAATATTTTAGAGCATGGCAATTTAAAGTTACAATACATCAATGGTATTTAATCAACTATTTGTATCAATACATAGTTATTCTACTTTGACATAATATTTTGAGGGTTTCCTTCTAACCATTTTAATATATTTTCAAAAACTATCTTAGCTCTTCTAATCATTGCTTCTTTTGTTGCAAAACCTACATGAGGTGCAACTACTGCGTTTGGAGCATGTAATAATGAGTAATCTAATGGTAGAGGTGGTTCCATATCAAAAACATCAATACCAGCTCCAGCAATTCTTCCTTCTCTTAAAGCTTCAGCTAAAGCTTCATTATCTATTATAGGTCCTCTAGCAGTATTTATTAAAATAGAGCTCTCTTTCATTAAAGAAATCTTTTCTTTGCTAATTAAGCCTTTAGTATTTTCATTTAAAGGTACATGAATAGATACTACATCACTTTGAGATAAAACTTCATCTAAGGTAGTTTGTTTAATATCAAGTTCTTTTAGACTACTTTTAGCAGATCTATTATAAGCTATAACATTGCATCCAAAAGCCTTTCCTATTCTAGCTACTTCAAGTCCTATAGCTCCAGCACCTACTATTCCCAGAGTTTTTCCACATAAATCCCTTTGTGAATATCCATCCTTAGTTTTTCCCTCTCTAGTTTTCTCATCTAAAGGAACTATGTTTCTTAATAATGAAAGAATTAATCCGAAAGCTAATTCAGCAACAGAGCTTGTACTATATCCTGCTGAATTGCAAACTAAAATATTTCTTTCTTTACAAGCCTCTAAATCTACGTGGTCCACACCGGTGAAAGCTACAGATATTAATTTTAAATTATCCACTGATCTAATAACTTCTCCTTTTAAAGGCATATTAGCAATTACTAATACATCGGCACCAGCAGCTCTTTCTTTCAATTTTTCAATATCATCAACTCTATCATTATGTATTATTAATTCATGTCCCTCACCTAATATGTTTCTAAAGGTAGAGACTACTTCTTTTTCTGGTAATCCTAAAGGTTCAAGTATAACTATTTTCATAATTTTATTCCTCCTAAGCCAATAAATTTTATCTTTACTTATATAATAGTATTTAATTTAATGTATTTCAACTTGCAGAAGAATTGCGCTACATTGAAAATTATAATTCAACATAATTAATTATATACTTAGTTTCCTTATGTTTTACAATATATTTTACAGCTGTAAGTTTCTACAGAGTTAATTTGTTGTGCGAAATAGAGAGCTAAGCACATAGTGAAGCCGCTCCGAAAAAAGTCGCTATTTCACTACATGCTTAGCTCTTCTATGTTTTACAGATATATTTTCAAATATTCATATATACATATCGTAAATACCTATTGATTGTAATTCTAAAATTTTACAAGCTTTAAAAGTTTTGTCCTAATTTTTATTTACCCTGAATAAATAAACCCTCACATTTTTTGCAAGGGTTTATTCCTATAAATTATTTAACTTCTTCATCAACTCTGCTATGCTCCATAAAGTTAATTTGTTCTGCTACTACTTGCGTTATATATCTTTTCTCATCATTTGCATTTGTGTAGGACCTCACATTAATTCTACCTAAAATACTAACAAGTCTTCCTTTAGTTAAGTTAGGAGCTAATGTTTCTGCAGATTTTCTCCAGTAGGAAACCGGTATGAAATCCGCCTCTCTTTCACCTTTATTGTTGACATAAGATCTTTGAACAGCTATGGTGAAATTTATCAACAAATTGCCTTCTTCTCCAATCTGTTTTAATTCACAATCTTTAGTAAGCCTACCAATTAATAAAACCTTATTCATTTTTCCACCTCTAACCTGTTTTTTAATAATTATGGCCATTATTAAAATTTATAATCAGTTATTTTAATATAAGGTGAATATTTTAAATTCTTTTGGTTCTTAGTTATTCTATTTGTAAGCTTTTGATAATTCTACGTAGTTAAGAGCACTTTGAGTTAAGTTTGTTTTTTCTTCCTCAGTAAGCTCTCTGATGACTTTTACTGGCGATCCTATGCATAATACACCATCCGGTATCACTTTTCCTTGGGGAACTAAACTCCCTGCAGCAACCAAAGTGTGTTTCCCAATCACAGCACCGTCTAATACAATGCTTCCCATACCAATTAAAGAGTTACTTCCTATATTACATCCATGTAATATAGCACCATGGCCTACTGTTACATTTTCTTCTATAATCAATGGATGATTCTTATCTACATGTAAAACACTATTATCTTGTATATTGGTATTTTTACCTATAATAATATTGTTAGTATCACCTCTCAATACACTTCCAAACCACAGATTAACACCTTCTTCTAAAGTAACATCTCCAATCACGTGAGAAGTTTCAGCTACAAAACAACTTTTGTGTATTTTAGGCTCTCTATCTTTAATTTTTTTTATCAAAACAAACATTCCTCCTCTTAAGTACTAATATATATGGTTAATTATACAAAATTAAATTTACTACTTCAAACTATGTTTAATCTATCAACAAAAATTAAATCGACTAAAACCTAAATACTTAAGATATATTAATTTCTTTTATATAAACAAACATCTACATTGTCCCATATAAAAAGAGAACTGCTAAAAGGGGGATGCAGTTCTCTTTTTATATAGGGGCCTAAAATGATATTAAGTTGATGTGATTCATTAACCATTTTAATTATTAACAAGTTTTGTAAATTTTATACATAAAATTAATAACTTCTTAATTTTCAAGCTATTCTATAGGTTCTCCTTTAAAATTTTCAAATTTAGGAGGATTTTTTTCATCTCTTTTTCTCATTCTGTCTGGTGGCTTTACGCCATCATTTTTACCACTTTTTTGGTGTTTATCTCCTCTAAATGGTTTCATAATTTATTCTCCTCTCAAAATATATTTATTACTATATATTATTTTGTATTTTTCAATTCTTATTCTTAAAGATTTATATCAAATCTTTTTTTAACCAAATTTTATAATAAAATAAGTTGATTACTATCATTATAGCTATGGAAGGAATTAATAATTTTTTATAATCTAATTGAATTAAAGCGTAATTAAATTTTTTCATAAATGATGATATGAATATAAAATATATTATTGGATAAATAAGTCCCTTAATCCAAGCAAATATAAATTTATCTAGTATTATAAATAAAAATCTACCTAAACCTATACTAAAATTTATAAATATATAGTTTAGTAATGTTAATTTTAAAATACCTATTAAGCTTCTATTTATAAAAAAACCCAAAAATGAAAGACTAGTTCCCTCAATTAATATAAAGATATTTGAAGAAATAAAAAATCCCATTATGAAAATAATTATATTTTCTATTACCATACTGGTTATCAAAAAATCTTTTCGTATTATTCCTAATCTTAAATATTTACTTCCTTCTTTTAATCTTACTCCCTCTAGAACAAAGGACCAACATATTAAAGATAGAGGATAGTAGTAAAATAATAGCTCTTGATTAAAACTTTCTCCAATTTCATAAGGTAAAAGATATGCAATGAAAAAAGATAACATCCAAAGAATCATTAAAAAAAATACTATTAACCCCTTAGAATATTTAGCTTTTAAAAGTGTTTTTATTCTATTTATTTTTATTTTATCCATTGGACCTCACCTTCTTTTTAGAAGTTAAGTTAATAAACAATTTTTGCAAAGGCATACTTTCTATACTAAATCCTTTTTCCACTAAACTTTGTTTTTCTTCCTGGCTTAGTTTTTGAAATATAGATATAAATTCCGTACCAGTAACCTTTTCCATGCTTAAAATATTGTAGTTTTCATTTATCATATCAATACTTCCAGGGATTCCAGATAAATATAAGGATTTTTCCTTTAACTCATCCACATCTTCGCATAGAAGCAACTTACCTTTATCAACTATAATCAATTTTTCAAATAGCATACTTACTTCTTCTAGATAATGAGTAGAAAATATTATAGTTCTAGGGTTTTCTTCATAGTCACGTAATAAAATTTTGTAAAACATATCTCTATTAGTAGGATCTAGTCCAGAATAGGGTTCATCAAAAATAGTTAAAGGAGCTCTAGATGCTAATCCTACTATTATATTTACAACACTTTTCATTCCCTTGGAAAGATCTGAGTACCGTTTTGATGTATCTAAGTTAAATTCTCCAATCAATTCTTCTTTAAAATCTTCATCCCAATTAGAATAAAATAACTTTGCCATTTTAAATATTTCAAAAGCATTCATCCCTGGGATAAAATTATCTGCATCACTTGTCATACACATTTGCGACAAAATCTTTTCATTTTCAAAGGGTTCTTCTCCGAAGACCTCCAGCACCCCTGAGTTTCTCACATAAAGACAACTAATTATTTTTAACAAAGTAGTTTTTCCCGCTCCATTTTTACCAACCAAACCATAAATTTTATCCTTTTCTATATCTAAAGAAAAATTATTTAAAATTAAATTTCTACCAAAGCTTTTATTTAAATCTCTAATTCTTACTGCTAAATCCATTTTATATCTCCCCCAAAAACTTAATCTATTTCAATAGTTTTAAGCGATACATAGCTCATCCATAAATTGAATATAATTATTGGTATTGTCCATTTTAAAAATACATGGGACAGTTTAAGTATGTCTTCCACATACCAAAATGAAATCCAAGTTCCATAGCTGAAAAATAGTATAAAATAAAAAAACATCATGGCATAACCTACAATAGCATAATGACTATTGTATAGTAATTCAAAAGAAATTTTCACACTAAATAAAAGTGAAAAATACATAAAATAGTGCCTTATCATTTTTATCATTGTATTTATACTTGAACTTCCTGAAGAATACATGTAAAAATGCGCTGATATTAATACTGTGGTTATACAAATTATAATGATACTTTTAAATATTTTAAGCTTAAAATATTTACGTCTACTTACACCTAATTTTAAAAAGGTTTCTAAGGTTTTTTTATGCCTCCAAAACAATATAATGAAACTAACCATCGTTGTAATCTGATTATAACTTGCATATTGTGAATAACCCTTTGGTGGGCTATTAAATATTAAAGATATGAACATTATTATCATGTAAACAATTAGAAAAATGTTATTTCTAGCCTCTATCTTGGTTTGAAATAACCATAGTTTTAATGTCCTACTCATTCTTCCCCTCCCCATAATCATTTATCATATCTACTATTTCTCTAATGGATATTCCTATTTTTTTCCCTTCTTTTATAGCTTTAAGTATGAATTCATTAAAATAACCTTTTTTCCTCTTTTCTTTAATATATTCCTTAGCTCCAGGTTTAACAAACATACCAATTCCTCTCTTCTTATAGAGTATACCTTCATCAGCTAAAATACTTATCCCCTTTCTTGAAGTAGCAGGATTTATGCCATATACTTCTGAAAATTGATTGGTAGACATAACCTGCTCGTCCTCTTTAATAAGGTCATTTAGAATGTCGTCTTCTATACCTTCAGCTATTTGAATATATATAGGTTTCAAATTGTCTAAAACAATTTTCAAATACTTATCACCTCTCTAGTCTAAAAAATATCTCATTTTATAGTCATATCAGTTTTGAATTTTAACTGTCTTAATAAGCTATATCACGTTCCATTATATTTTTTAAGCATATTTTATATATTATATAGCTTGTTGCAATAATTATTATATAAGCTGTAAATGTATTGATAAATATGTACTCCATTAAAAAATCTATTATTATACCTACTATATCGATTTTAAATAAATATCTAATAGCATTATGCAGACCTATAAAAATAATTAATTTATTATTGGGTTCAATGGCTAAATAAGAAGCAAAAATACAAATAAAATATAAAATTATGAAAGAGGTAATGAAGATTATTAGTGTAGATACTATAGGTTCTTTTTTCATTTTATAATTAAAATAAATAAAAAACTCTCCGCTAGATACCATAGTGTTTAAAAAAATTATTGTGCTCAATGAAATTATAAAAGAAATAATCCCGTGTATTAAATATAAGTTATTAACCAATTCTTTTCTTTTAAAGCCTAAAATTAAATAATGAAATAGATTTTTTATATAATTCCCAGTAAAGGCGCAAATAGAAATAAAAAATATAATTAAAAAAACTATAGCAAAAAACATGGTACCTTCTTTTGCTCTCACTTTTGATATCAAAGATATAGATATCAAAGACCCATTAAGTAATATAAAAACTAATGCAAATATAATCCCATTATTCGCCAACATCATATTCATCAAGGCTTTAAATCTTTTATACCAATTTTCATTTATAACTTTCACAAAATCACCTTCCACATTCTAGTTAGTTACTTATATATATAACAATATTACCAACTATTATAATTGTCAAATAAAAAGAACAGTTCTAATCTTATATAAGATTAGAACTGTTCCTAAATTTCAGTAAATTTTGATTAAACCGCTACATCTGTATACGTTTTATTGTAATATGAGCCAATGGACTTCCATGATACATATATAACAAATACTCTTACTGGTAATTCAATTAAATTCTTAATTATTCTAGGAATAATTAATGCATATAGACCCTTACCTGTTATCATAGACAACCATAATGAGTTTAATCCCAAGTTAACAAAAATAACAACTATTGCTGTTGCAAGGGTAATATTAACTAAATTTTTAGACTTTTTGTAAAGGAATAAGCCGTAAATCGCCCCGGAAAGAGCCGTACTTAATGTGAATCCTGGAAAATAAGCACCTTTCGGAAAAATAGCCATTCCCAATAAGTCTGCTACAGCTCCAGCTACCCCTCCCCATACAGGTCCAAACAGCATTCCTGTCATAGCTAAAGGTAAAAATCCAAAGCTAATCCTAATTATCGGGGTTTCGATGCCTAAAAATCTTGTAAGAACTACTTGTAACGCAATAAAAAAACTAATAAATATTAACTTTCGAGTTTTTGTCATATCCCCACCTCCTCTCAAAATATGCAATATTAATAATAATTGCCGTAGAGAAAGGATTAGCCAACGTTAGCGGAATGCGGTAATTGCATCGCAAAACCTGAAAAAACTTTTGGTCTCTTCGTCTAGTGGCAACTTCCTGTCCACTAGCACTTGACGCGCAAAACCTACTCTAACTAGCAAAATATTTACTTATATTATATTACTTATTCTTAAAATCAACAATATATATTATAAAATTATTTTTTTATTCAAAAATATTGAATAAGATAATATATTAATGATAAAATTATAACATGACCTTAATGGATAGGAGAGTGAGTTGAAAAATGTCAGAAGTAATTCTTACAAAATCTGCAAAGAAACTATTAGAAGATGAACTAGAATACCTAAAAATAGTAAAAAGAGTGGAAATTAAAGCTGCTCTAAAAGAAGCTAGAGCACAAGGAGATTTGAGTGAAAATGCCGATTATAGCGCTGCTAAAGATGATCAGTCTTTAAATGAAACTAGAATTTTAGAACTTGAAGCTCAGCTAAAAAATTCTATTGTGGTGGAAAGTTCTTCAGAGGAAAATATATTTGATCTCAATAAAAAGGCTATTGTAAAATTCTATGATATAGAAGAAGAAGAGGAAGTGACCTTGGTAAGTTCAGTTGAATCTGATTTACAAAATATGAAAATCAGCATAGAATCTCCCTTAGGTAAAGCTCTTTATAAGCTTGAAATAGGTAAAAGAGTAACTGTAAACTCTCCTGATGGAAATTATGACGTAGAAATAATAAAAATAGTATAAAGAATCTATATTTATCCTAAGAGTCCATATTTATCACTTATGGACTCTTTAATATATTTTTTTATCAAAAGGCTCAGTATTTATATATAATTGGAATAGAGCCTCAGCATCTTTTGGGCTTATCTTGCCATCTGACAACTTTCTATATAAAATATACAGATTAGCATTCATTTCAGGATCGCTAAATTTTGTGTCTCTCATCTTTTTTTCAATTTTTTCATTCAAAGTTAATGTATTATCTTTCAATATATTTTCAATAATTTCTAAAATTTCTTCAGCCTCTTTTATTACTTGTCTATCTTTTGATGTTAGTTTAATAGCTATAGCTCTTGATTGGATTTTTGTAACAACTTCATGACCAACTAGTAGCTTTTCTTCCATTGCGCACCTCCACATCCTTATACTTCTATTATAGCACATTATTATCATAAAAAATATACTGGATTGAGCTACAATATTAACATTAGCTTAATTTTTATCTTCTTTGTTAGAAACTCTACCCATGCCTTCTAACTGTGCTCTAAAATTATTTCTAAAGTTTTGTAAATATTTCTCTTTTAATTCCTTTTGTTCAATTTTCTCTTCTTCAGTCAATCCCTCTTCTTTGCCCTTTTTATATAAATAGTTTATTCTTTCGATCATCGCTTCTATGTTCATAAATACCCTCCAGATAATTTTATTGTATATTAAACATTTTTAAATTATAACATAGGATTCTTATTACAACAATACTTTTACCTCCTGTGCAATGACCTCCATATTATACTTTACTTTATTGTTATTTCACAAGAAACTTTTCCAATTGTATAATGTATACAATTGTGGTACAATCTATATGAATAGAATAGTATAATTTATTTAAGGAGAATGGGACATGCATCTAGAATCATTTATGGGAACATTTATACCTTTAGTAATTCATTTACTTGAGGCTATGGGTACATTTATTATAATCTTTGGTGCAGGAAAAGCCTTTTTTCAGTATATAAAGGCAGCAACAAAATCTGAGGAAAGATTGATTAACCCTGCAATAAAGATTGATCTAGCCAATGCTCTAGCCTTAGCTTTAGAGTTTAAACTAGGTGGAGAGATACTCAAAACCGTTGTAGTAAGAACTTTAGATGAAATGTATATTTTAGCTTCTATCGTTGCACTTAGAGCAATATTAACTTTTGTTATTCATTGGGAAATTAAATCTGAATCCAAAGAGCATATAGAACATATAGAACATAAAGAACATATAGAAATACAGGACTAGCTTTATTGAAACTAGTCCTTTAATTTTTCAACCTAATTCATTTGAAACTTCTCTTCCAGCGTACTTCCACTCTACACTTGCTAATATATTAGATTTTTTATAGATTCTATATTTCCTTTAACGTTGCTATATAGCATCTCACTATACTTTGACAGTATATCGCTTTTAACCATATTCATAACAGAAGCCGCCATATCTACATCTTTTATACGTGAAAGAGATGCTGTTGTATTTTCATTTGCATTGGTAGTATTACTTAGTGCATGTTGAAGATTATTAGAATATGATCCTATATTAACTCTAACTTCATTTATTCTTGCCAATGCTTCTCTTAATCCTTCTATAGAATTGCCTGCGGATTCTGATGTTGCTAAATTATTGCTGTCAATATTCAAACTATCTGTGTTTACGGAGTATAACTTAATACCCATAGTGGTGTATGGTGTATCTCTTACTTGTAATGTAATAGTTTTATCTTCCTTTAACAGCTTTATATTATTAAATTCAGTATTCTCTGCTATGCTATCTATAGATTCCTTAAGTTGCTTAAATTCACTGTTTAAATTATCCCTATCACTTTCTGTTAAAGTTCCATTAGCCCCATGTACAGCTAACTCCTTCATTCTATGGAGATGTTTGGTTATGTCGTCTAAAGCTCCATCTGCCATTTGAAGCATAGATATTCCGTCTTGTATATTCCTTTCCGCCTGGGAAAGTCCTCTCACTTGAGCTTTAAAACTCTCACTAATGGTTAATCCCGCTGCATCGTCTGCAGCTCTATTTATTCTTCTACCTGAAGAAACCTTTTCTAATACAGTTCCTTTATTTTTTCTAAAAGAATTTATTTTATTACTAGAGGAAAAAGTATATATATTATTAATTAGCACTATTCCACCTCCTTACCTATCTATATTATCGTAGTACTTGGAAACAAGTTTACAGATCTTTCCCAATATAAAAAGCTATCAATTAAATTGATAGCCTTAAAGCTTATGGTTTTTAAATTAGCCTCTAACATCTAAATTCTGACCGATATTAGGATTTACTGATTTCTCCATCATTTCTGTCATAGCTTTGGCATTTTCTTTACCTTGGTTCATAGCCATTTTCATTAAAGCTAACGAAGCCTGTTGTTTAACCTTACTACCACTCATAGCAATAGATAATCCACCTATATCCATATTAACACCTACTTTCTTTATTAATAAATATCGTGTGAAACCTATAAAAGTTTAATAAAAAGCAGAAGGAATAGCTATATTCATTAGCTATTCCTCTTATTTTTTATATAACTCTTTAATAATGTTATTCTTCCTTCTATAGCATATTTACCAAGAGCAGCTGGTATTAATATACTATCCCCTTTATGGATTTTCACTATAGTACCATCTTCTGAAGTTATAATTCCATATCCATCTACACATGTAAAAATATAAAACTTACTTGTATTACTTTCTTCTCGAAGAATTTCATTAATTATATATTTTTCAATTATAAAATATTCGCTATCACATAAAACACCTTTAGAATATCCATAGAATTCATCTAGTTTATTCTCACTTGCATTTATTGCTTTTAAGTCAAAATCAATAACATCTAAAGCTTTCTCTACATGTATCTCTCTAGGTCTACCGTAATCATATATCCTGTATGTTATATCGCTATTCTGCTGAATTTCAGCTATTATAACCCCTTCACAAATAGCATGTACAAGACCGCTATTTATAAGAAAACAATCTCCCTTCTTAACCTGAATCTTATTTAAATACTCCTCTGTTCTTCCTTCTTCAATTGCTTTTTTAAATATTTCCTTATCACAGTCTTTTGTACCTACTATAATAGAAGCACCTTTTTTTGCTTCTACTACATACCAAGCCTCAGTTTTTCCCAAAGAATTCTCTATTCTTTTTGCATATTCATCATTGGGATGTACTTGAACAGATAATTTCTCTTTAGAATTTATTAACTTAACTAATAAAGGAAACTCCCCACCGTCAAAGCTTTCTCCTAATAGTTCTTTTCCATATTCTTTTATAAGTTCATCAAATCTCTTGCCTTTGAGTTTTCCATTTTCCACAATGCTCATACCATTAGAATGACAGGCTATATCCCAACTTTCACCTATGTTTCCCCCTGGCAAGTTATCTCTGAACTCTCCTAAGTCTCTTCCACCCCATATCTTTTCATAATATAAATTTTTAAATTTAATTGGATACATGCACCATCTCCCCTTATTTAAAACATACTATTATAGTCACTTTCATTTTTATTTTCTAAAGTTTTAAATTTGTAATTATTGTCATTTTGTATGCTTACTGTATAATAGATTTATATGAAAGCTAAGGAGGTATCAGAAGTGTATCAAGAAAAATATCGAGCATGGCTTAACTCTAAAATTATTAATGACGATACTAAAAATGAGTTAAGAAATATAAAGGACGAAAAAGAAATTGAAGATAGATTCTATAAAGATTTAGAATTTGGCACTGGTGGGCTAAGAGGTGTAATAGGGGCAGGAAGTAATAGAATGAATATCTATACTGTATCTAAGGCAACACAAGGATTTGCAGATTATTTGAATTTAAACTTTATTAATCCTTCAGTTGCTATTGCATATGATTCAAGAAATATGTCAGATAAATTTGCAAAGGCAGCAGCATTAACATTATGTGCCAATGGTATAAAGGTATATTTATATGATAGTTTAAGACCGACCCCAGTTCTTTCATTCACTGTAAGACATTTAGGTTGCCAAGGGGGCATAGTTATAACTGCATCCCATAATCCAAAACAGTACAGCGGATATAAAATTTATGATGAGTTTGGCGGTCAAGTAACTGATATTAAAGCAGACAAGATAATTAATTGTGTTAATAATATAAACGACTTTAACGAAATTAAGACTATTTCTGAAGAAAAAGCCTTGAAGAATGGACTGCTTAATTATATAGGAGAAGATGTAGATAAAGCCTACATAGATAAAGTTAGATCATTAACTATAAGAGAAAATTTAGTTAATGAAAACGCTAAGGATTTAAAGATTATATATACTCCAATTCATGGAAGTGGAAATATTCCAGTAAGAAGAGTCTTATCTGAGTTAGGATATACAGGTGTTAAGGTTGTTAAGGAACAAGAAGCTCCAGACGGAAACTTTCCAACAGCCCCATATCCAAATCCAGAATCAGCTCAAGTTTTCGAATTGGCATTGGAAATGGCTAAGAAAGAAGTTCCAGATATTATTTTTGGTACTGATCCAGACTGCGATAGAATTGGTGCTGTAGTTAATATAGGCAAAGGGGATTACAAGGTTCTTACAGGTAACCAAGTAGGATTATTATTAACTCATTATATATTAAGTTCTTTAAAAGAAACTAAAACTTTACCTAAAAACGGAGCTATTATTAAAACAATAGTTACTACAGAAGGTGCTAGAAGAATCGCTGAAGACTTTGAAGTTGAATTAATTGATGTATTAACTGGATTCAAATATATTGGTGAAAAAATCCAAGAATTTCAAGTTAATAAAGATAAAGAGTATTTATTTGGCTTTGAAGAAAGCTATGGATATTTGTCAGGGACTTTCGTAAGAGATAAGGATGCTGTTATTGCATCAGTACTTATTGCTGAAATGACATTGTACTATAAAAATCGTGGAATGAGTCTTTACGAAGCATTAATTAAATTATACGAAAAATATGGATTCTTTAGAGAAGATCTTATTTCAATTGAGCTTGCAGGAAAAAAAGGTCAAGAAAAAATTTCTACTTGTATAGATGCTTTAAGAAATTCAACTATTAAAGACATCGATGGAGTTAATGTAATAAGCAAGTTTGACTATAAGCTAAGTGTAGAAGAAACAAATGGTGAAAAGAAGGAAATAAATCTTCCAAAGTCAAATGTTCTTAAGTTTGTTTTAGAAGATGGCTCTTGGTTTGTTGTAAGACCTTCTGGAACTGAACCTAAGATGAAAGTTTATATTGCAGTTAAAGGCAATAGCTTAGAAAATGCCGAATCTGAACTTAATAGATTTAAAAATAATGTTATGTCTATAATAAATAGTAAATTAAACTAACAGCTATCAAGTGACTCTTAGCTTCAGATGGAGTTTGCTTAAAAGGAATACTTACTCCAACTGAAGCTTAGAAGAACTTATCCAGGGACGTACCATCCGTTATCTCCCACTTGTAGAAGATGTGAGTATTACGGATGGTAGTCATCGGATAAAAAGCCTGCATTACTCATTAAAGTTATCAGCTTTTTTGAGCAGTACAGGCTTATAAGTTAAACTACAATTATTTTTAATATTTTAATTCAACTCTCCAATCTTATCTTCAACAACCCTTATAAGTTCATTACTTTTTACAAG